>NZ_JAQPPK010000016.1 GCF_029952445.1 Paenarthrobacter nitroguajacolicus
TCCCGCGCCACCGGGACCACGGACGCCGTTGTTGAAGGTTCCGGCGCGCTGGTGCCGGGTGCAGGCGAAGGCTCGACGACGGGAACCGGCTTGCCCGTGCTCGGTGCCGGACTGCTGGCGGGCGCTGAAGACGGAGCAAGCGTCGCCGAAGCCGATGAAGCAGGTGCCGGGCTCGCGAGGGGTGGCGGCGCGGCGGGGACAGCCACGGAGGGTACGCCCGGCGTCGGGGTCGCCCCGCCTGGGGTGGCCGGGATACTGGGCCCTGAAGACGTAGGCGTCGGCACCGAAAGGGTGGGTAGGGGGTTGCCCGGCTGGGAAGGCGCGGATTGCGTGCAGCCAGCCACCAAGAGACTGAAGAGGAGGCAGGCGGCCGCGATCGTCGTCGTACTCATTGATACTGGTCCGGCATGCATGACAGCCCCGCGCTCCTGTCCGTCCACCTGTATCTCCAACGTTAGGACGGGATCCCGGGGCGCGAAATGCCGCTACGGTGACGGTTCGGACAAGAGTTGGTCACGCCCCGGGCGTACCTGCCGGAAAGAAAAATGCCCCCGCACCGCGAAACGCGGGACGGGGGCATCCGGGAAAAGACTAGGCTGCTGCTTCTTCGTCCTGGACGGCGGTCAGCGGCTCAAAGATGCCCTTGATCTGCTCTACGACCTCGGCGTCGTCCTTGGGGTGCAGTTCGGCGAAGCGGATCATGGAGCCCGGGACGGCCAGCTTGACGTCCTCGAGGACCTTGGCGCCGGCGATGCCGACTGCCTTGCGGGCCTCGTCCTGCGCCCAAACGCCTCCGTACTGGCCGAAAGCGGTTCCGACGACGGCGGTCGGCTTGCCCGAGAGGGCGCCGGCACCGAACGGGCGGGACAGCCAGTCGATGGCGTTCTTCAGGGATGCGGGCACGGTGCCGTTGTGCTCGGGGGTGACCAGGAGGATGGTGTCTGCGTCATTTGCAGCGGCACGGAGGGCGGCGGCTTCGGCAGGAACCTGGCCCTCGACGTCGATGTCTTCGTTGTAGAAGGGGATGTTGCCCAGGGAATCGTGGATCTGAACGTCAACGTTCTCCGGGGCATTCAGCTGAATGGCTTCGGCGAGCTTCTTGTTGTGCGAATCGGCGCGCAGGCTGCCGACGAGGGTCAGAACGGTGCTCTTGGACATGGTGTCTCCTTGTGTCGGGCCGGGTCTGGGGAGATCCGGCCTGCGGTTTCCGGGCTTTGGAGCCTTCATCGATACTAAACGGACTACGGTCCGGTTTCTATTCCCGGGTCTAGAATGTTCTTGTGAGCTTCATCCCCCTCCAGCCCGACGCGCCATTGGGGACGCCCGGGCTGCCGCACGAGCGCAGCGACGCCGCCCGGAACCGCGAGCGCCTTCTGTGTGCTGCCCGTGAACTGGTGGACGAGTTCGGCGCGGAAGCCCTGACCATGGATGCTCTGGCGTGCAAGGCGAAGGTTGGCAAGGGGACGGTCTTCCGGCGTTTCGGTAGCAGGGCGGGGCTCATGATGACCCTGCTCAGTGACGCTGAGTCGGAATTCCAGCGTGGCTTCATGTTCGGGCCGCCGCCGCTGGGCCCGGGCGCTTCCCCTGCCGACCGCCTGGTGGCTTTCGGCGAGGGCCGGATCTACTTTGTCCTCGAAAACGGTGAGCTGCTCAAAGCCGCGGGCGCTGCCACGCGCAACAGGTTTGACGTCCCCGCGACGAAGCTTTCGCACCGGCACATGGAGGTACTGCTTCGCGAGGCCGGAATTGCCGACCCCTGGGTCATGGCGATGTCCCTTACCTACGCTCTGGACCCCGAGAGGATCGTCGACGACGTGCGGGTCCGGGGCATTTCGCCTCGCCGGCTCACGGACTCCTGGCGGGAACTGATCACCCGCCTTCTGAAGGCTTCCTAGCCCGACCTCCCGCCAAAGGTCCCAAGCGGTGGGCCTTAAGTGTCGCCGTCGTCGTTTTCGTGACGCACCTTGCACATAACAATCTGGCTGCAGGCGCCAAAGTGGCGTCGTGGAAGCAAAACGTGAAGCACTTATTGTGGTAGTTTCCTCTTGAATGTGACCCATGCCATACACGGCCCGGTGATCACTGAAGGGGCGCTGGGGGAGCCAAACCACCCGCTGCGCCAATTCGCAGCTGACGCCGGCCACAGCCGGGAACCGCGGAAGGACGAGCTTTGAGTTTTGCCACGATTCGGGGCAGCCACCCGACATGCTGAAATATCTGCTGAAGCGGTCAGGCATCTACCTGATCATGATCTTCCTGACCACAAGCGCCGGGTATTTCCTGGCAGTCTCCTCCCTCAAACCGGCTGTCCTGGAGCAAGAGAAGATTCCGCGGCCCACCCCCGAACAGGTCGCCGCGTCCTTCCGTGGCCTCGGTCTGGACCCGGACAAGAACGCCTGGGAGCGCTACGTCGAATGGCTGGGCGGCATCGTGACCCGCTGGGACTGGGGCCGCAGCCCGAACGGCGCCTACGTCAATGCGGAGTTCGCCGATCGTGTCCTTGTCTCCACCCGCCTGTTCATCGCCTCGATCATCCTGACCTTGATCATCGGCGTGGCGCTGGGTGTCTACTCCGCCGCACGCCAGTACAAATTCCAGGATCGCGTCATAACGTCCTACAGCTACCTGGTCCACATTCTTCCCGCGCCCATCGCCTACTTCCTGGTGCAGCTGGGCGCCATCAGCATCAATGAGACCGTCGGCGAGCGCATCTTCTTCGTGACGGGAATTTCGACGCCGGGAATTGACCCCGGCTGGCCGGCTTTCGTTGACCTTGTGGCCCACTACGCCGTGCCCACTTTTGCCATGACCATCTTCGGTTGGGCGGGTTACCAGATCGCCCAGCGGCAGTATCTCCTGGACAACGTCAATGCCGACTTTGTCCGCACCGCCCGGGCCAAGGGACTCACCCGCAACCAGGCCATCCGGAAGCATGCGTTGCGGGTCTCTTTCATTCCGGTGGCCCAGAGCATCGCCTTCACCATCCCCGCGATCTTCACGGGAGGGTTCTTCGCCGAGGCCATCTTTGCGTGGCCCGGTATCGGCCTTTGGAGCATTCAGTCCATCGGCTTGCAGGACGTCAATGTTGCCACCGCAACGCTGGCCTACGGCTCAGTCATCTTCGCGATCGGTGCCATTCTGGCCGACTTCGCCACCACGCTGGTCGATCCACGAGTGAGGGTCCAGTAATGACAAACATCATTGACCCGATCGCAGAGATCGATGAGACAAGGGTTGCCGACCAGGACGTCGTGATCGGCAAGTCCCGCATCATTTTCCGTCGCTTCATGCGCAACCGGACCGCCGTCGCAGGCTTGTTCATTTTCGTGGCGCTGTTCCTTTTCTCGCTGTTCGGCGGATTCCTGACGCCGTGGGACAAGGAAACCCTTGACCCCTTGAACATCGGCATGCCGCCGTCGCCGGACCATTTGCTCGGCACCACGCAGGCAGGCATCGACCTGATGGCGCTCATTGTCGATGGCACCAGGACGTCGATCCTCATTGGCCTGATCGTGGGCGGCGTGTCCGTGCTGATCTCAGCCGTCTACGGCTGCACCATGGCGTTCTTTGGCGGCAAAGTGGACGCCACCATGCTGTTCATCCTTGAAGCGCTGATCATGATGCCCGCCATCCTGGTGGTGGCGGTGGCAACCAGCGGCAGCGGCGGCCTCAAGAACCTGCCCAGCTGGCTCCTGCTGATCGTTGTCCTGCTGTTCTTCAGCTGGATGGGCACGGCCCGGCTTGTGCGCTCCCTGTCCATGTCGCTCATGCAGCGGGACTACGTGAAGGCCGCCAAGTACATGGGCGTTCCGTCCCGCAGGATCGTGTGGCGCCACCTGGTTCCGAACATTGGCTCGCTGCTGGTCCTGGACTTCACCCGGGGCATTACCGGTGCGATTCTTGCCGAAGTTGCGTTCTCCTTTATCGGCATCGGCATCAAACTCCCCGATGTCAGCCTTGGTGTGCTGATCGGGCAAGCCACAGGCCAGGTGTCCTCGTTCCCCTGGATGTTCTGGGTACCGCTGACCGTGATGTTCCTGCTTACCGGATCCCTGGCCATGATGAACGACGGCCTCCGCGACGCCTTCGACCCCAGCTCCAGCTCGATTGGCCGGGCGAAGAACAAGACCGCAAAGGTGACCAACAAATGAGCACCAACATCTCCCAGAACCCTGCCGAGCGCCTCCGCGACGCCGGACTCTACGCCCCCGGCGAAGCAGTCCTCAGCGTCCGCGACCTCAACGTCCGGTTCAACTCCGAAAACGGCGTGGTCCACGCTGTCCGTGGCGTGGACTTCGACCTCATGCCGGGCAAGACGCTGGGCATCGTGGGTGAATCCGGCTCCGGCAAATCCGTCACCTCCATGGCCATCATGGGGCTCCTCCCCGAAACGGCGGACATCACAGGTTCCGTGCGTTACAAAGGCAAGGAGCTCCTGGGACTGAGCGACAAAGCGATGTGCAAACATCGCGGCAGCGACATCGCCATGGTGTTCCAGGACCCGCTCTCCTCGCTGACGCCCGTCTACACCGTGGGCACGCAGATCATCGAGGCGCTGACGGTCCACAACCCGAACATGGGCAAACAGGCCAAAGAAGCCCGCGCCGTCGAACTTTTGCGGATGGTGGGCATCCCGAGCCCCAAGGACAGGCTGAAAGCCTTCCCGCACGAGTTCTCGGGCGGTATGCGCCAGCGCGTCATGATCGCCATTGCGATCGCCAACGATCCGCGGGTACTCATTGCCGATGAACCCACGACGGCGCTCGATGTCACCATCCAGGCGCAGGTGCTCGAAGTCCTGCACACCGCGCAGGAGGAGACCGGGGCCGCCGTCGTCATGATCACGCACGACCTCGGCGTCGTGGCGGGCATGGCCGACGACATCATGGTGATGTACGCGGGCAAACCCGTGGAAACCGGCACCGTGGAGGACATCTACTACAACCCGCGGATGCCCTACACGCTGGGCCTGCTCGGGGCAGTGCCCCGCGTAGACACCGCCACCAAACAGTCGCTGGTGCCCATCGAGGGAACGCCTCCCAACCTCGCGCTGCCAGTGAACGGGTGCTCGTTCGCGGCCCGTTGCCCGATGGTCAGCGACGCCTGCCTGCACGGCGAACCGGAGCTGGTGTCCGTGCCGGGATCCGAAGCCCAGACCTTGGGGCACAAGGCAGCCTGCATCAAATCCGATGAGCTTTCCGGCAACGCGGACGCGCACAAGATCTTCCACGCGCCACCCAAGCCAGTATCAAAGTTCGACGGCGTTGAACGCCTCGAGCGCGAAAAGGTCCTGGAACTCAAGGACGTAAAGAAGCACTTCCCGCTGCTCAAGGGTGCCTTGATCAAGCGGCGGATCGGCACGGTCAAGGCGGTGGACGGGCTGAGCTTCGACATCCGCGAGGGCGAGTGCGTGTCAATCGTGGGGGAGTCCGGCTGCGGAAAGACCACCACGCTTCTGGAAATCATGGAGTTCCACCCGGACCAGGTGGGCGAGGTGGTCATCGGCGGCGTCAGCAACAAGGTAGCCACCGACCACAAGACCAAGATGGCCATGCGCAAAGAAATGCAGATGGTGTTCCAGGACCCCACCGGCGCCCTGGATCCGCGCTTCACCGTGTACGAGGTCCTTGCCGAGCCGCTGGAAAACCTGGGGATGCCAAAGGCCGCCGTCAAGAAGCGCATCATGGAGCTCATGAAGCTGGTGGGCCTGCAACCGGACCACGTCAACCGCTTCCCCAACCAGTTCTCCGGTGGACAGCGCCAACGCATCGGCATTGCCCGGGCCCTCGCCGTCAACCCGAAGCTCGTGGTCTTGGACGAACCCGTATCTGCCCTGGATGTTTCCGTCCAGGCCGGTGTCATCAACCTCTTGGACAAGCTCCGCGCCGAACTTGGCCTCAGCTACCTGATGGTGGCCCACGACCTCTCGGTGGTCCGGCACATTTCCGACCGCGTGGCCGTGATGTACCTGGGCAAGATCGTGGAAACCGGCGATGTGGACGACGTCTTTGACAATCCCCGGCACCCGTACACCAGGGCGCTGCTGTCCGCCATCCCGGTGCCCGACCCAGAGCTGGAACGCACCCGTGAACGCATCATCCTGCAGGGCGATCTTCCCAGTCCGCTCGATGCGCCCAAGGGATGCAATTTTGCTACGCGTTGTCCCGTGTTCGCCGCGCTGCCTGCCGCAAAGCAGGAGAAGTGCCTTACTCTGGAGCCGCCACTTGCTCCGGAGAAGGAAGGCACACAGGACTTCGCCTGCTTCTTCCCGGACGGAGAGCTGGATGCCGACATGCTGGTGGTGCATGCCTGACGACATATGACTCAACTGATTGAAACCCTGTTATTCAACTCGCAAATGATTTTCCAGTCGTAAACATGAAGGGCAAACCATGATGAAGTACACGACGATCGGCGGCGTGGCAGTTGCAGCAGCACTCATGCTGACCGCTTGCGGCGGGGGAACGCCGTCGGGTCCGGCCTCCCAGAAGGCCGAAGAAGCGGGCGGTGACATCAGCAAGCTGATCAGCGTCAACGCCAAGGAAACAAAGGACCTGGACCAGGGCGGCACGGTTACCCTGGCTGTAGGCAGCATCGGCCCGGACTTTAATGGATTCTCCAACGTGGGCAACAGTGCGGACACGTCCGCCTTGATGACCCCAGTGAACACGGCGGCCATCAGCAGTGGCGGCATTGGCGGCTGCTGGAAGCTCGACTTCGACGGCAAGGCCGAGCCAAACAAGGATTTCTGCGAAGACGTCAAGAGCGAAGTCAAGGACGGCAAGCAGACCATCACCATCAAGGTGAACGACAAGGCCACCTGGAACGACGGCACGCCGATCGACGTGAAGACCTTCCAGAACACGTGGAACATGCTCAAGGGCGAGGACAAGTCCATCGACATCGTCACTGCGGGCGCTTACGCCTTCGTTGACTCCGTCAAGGCCGGTGCCAATGACAAGGAAGTCATCGTTACCACCACCCAGCCGGTCTACCCCCTGGAGGGGTTGTTCTTCGGCCTGATCCACCCTGCGATCAACACTCCGGACATCTTCAACAAGGGTTTCGCTGGTGAAATGCACCCCGAGTGGATGGCCGGTCCGTTCAAGATCGACAACTACGACACGACAGCGAAAACCGTCACCATGGTTCCCAACGACAAGTGGTGGGGCCAGAAGCCGGTCCTGGACAAGGTCATCTGGCGCCAGATGGAACCGAGCGCAACCATCGCCGCCTTCAAGAACGGCGAAATCGACGCAACCAGCGGCCGTACCCTCGGCCGTTACAAGCAGCTCGAAGGCACCAAGGATTCCGACGTTCGTCGTGGCCAGCGTCTCTTCGCCGGCGGCCTGAACCTCAACGCCAAGAAGCCCGCGCTGACTGATGTGGCCGTCCGCAAGGCGATCTTCACCGCCGTCGACCGCAAAGCCATCCGCGACGTACGCTTCAATGGCCTGAACTGGTCCGAAGAGAGCTCGGGCTCCATGATGCTCATGCCGTTCTCCGAGTACTACCAGGACAACTACCCCGTGAAGGACACCGGCGCTGACGCAGCCAAGAAGGTCCTGACCGACGCCGGATACGCCCCGAACGACAAGGGCATCATGGCGAAGGACGGTGTTCCGGTTGCCTTCAAGATCACCAACTTCGGCGACGACCCCACCACGGCTGCCACCTCGCAGACCCTCCAGAAGCAGCTCCAGGCAGCTGGTATGGACGTCGGCATTGACCAGCGCGGTGACGCTGACTTCGGCAAGGTTGTTGGTACCCGCGACTTCGATGTAACCATTTCCGGTTACACGGTGGGCGCCGATGCCACTGACGCCGTGAAGCAGTACTACGACTCCACCACCAACGAGAACGGCCTGGGCGATCCGGAGCTCGACGCCGAGATCAAGCGCCTCGCCACCATCGCCGATGACACCGAGCGCAACAAGGCGGCAATGGACGTCGAAAAGAAGCACATGGAGAAGTACTTCTCCATGGGAACGGTCCTGAACGGCCCGGAGATCCAGTTCGTGCAGAAGGGTCTGGCCAACTACGGCCCGTCCCTCTTCAAGAGCCTCTCCAACGTTCCTGACTGGACCACCCTCGGCTGGGAAAAGGGCACCAAGAAGTAGCCGTCCCGCTGTAGTTTCCTGAAGGCCGGGATCCTTCCGAACCAGTTCATCGGTTCGGAAGGGCCCCGGCCTTCGCCGTCCCCCGACGCTCTCTCACTTACACGCCCCTTCCCCCGGACCCTCCTTCACGTAATACCCCTTTCCCCAGACCCTCTCCCACTTACACCCCCCTTCCCCCGGACGCTCCTTCACGTAATACCCCCTTCCCCCAGACCCTCGCTCACATTCCCGCACCCGCAACCCGCTGCACGTGTACATAATGTACGAGATGTACATAAAGCACAGAACTGCGTAGTCTGGATACATGGGTGCCGCAGACTACGTCGTGAGTGTCGCTGACCTCCGTGTTCATCTTTCAGACACGATCAACCGCGCCGCCTACGGCCATGAACGGATCAGCATCACCCGGCGAGGCAAGGTTGCTGCGGTGCTCATCAGTGCTGAGGATCTTGAGCGGCTGGAACGTCTCGAAGATGAGGCGGATCTTAGAGCTCTTCATGCCGCCAAAGCAGAAGATGATGGTGCCCGGGTGAGTCTGGATGACCTTCTGGAGGAAAACGGAATCGCTCGGTGAGCCAATACCGCGTGGAGTTCAGCACCCTGGCGGCAAAGCAAATTCGAAAGCTTGACCCGCCCGTTCGCCGCAAGGTGCTGCTGGCCATAGCCGAACTTGAGACCAACCCCCGCCCTGACGGCGTGAAGAAGCTTTCCGCGGAGTCGAACGCTTGGCGGATCCGCATCGGAGACTACAGGGTCCTCTACGAGATCCACGACGGCGAACTCGTCGTCATCATTTTCCGGGCTGCCCGCCGCGAGGCCTACTGATCTAGCCTTGGGTCATGACTTCACAGCCGATCCGTACCGCCGTCGCAGGTTTTGGGCTGTCGGGCAGCGTCTTCCACGCCCCGTTCATCGCCAGCAATCCAGCCTACGCGCTGGCCGTCATTGCCACCTCGGACGAATCCCGGCAAGCCAAGGCCCGGGAAAGGTACCCCCGCGCGCAGGTAGTGGACACGCCGGAAGACATCCTTGCCCTGGCCGGACAGCTGGATCTCATCGTCCTCGGCACACCGCCCGCAACCCACTTCCCGCTGGCCAAAGCCGCGCTGGAAGCCGGGCTCGACGTCGTCGTCGATAAGCCGTTCACCGTCCACAGCGCGCAAGGCGAGGAGCTGATCCAACTCGCCGCCAATCTGGGCCGCGTCCTCACGGTCTACCAGAACCGGCGCTGGGACGGCGATGCACTCACCGTGCAGAAACTGCTCGACGCCGGCACGTTGGGTACCGTGACCCGGTTCGAGGTGGGGATGGAGCGCTGGGCGCCGGAGATTGCCAAGGCCTGGAAGGCAAGTGCCGCCGCTGAGGACGGCGGCGGGGTGTTGTTCGATCTCGGCACCCACGTGCTGGACCTCGCCCTGCGCTTTTTCGGCCCGGCCACCGTCACTTACTCAGAGATCGCCGCCCGCCGACCCCAGGAAAACGCTGACGACGACGTCTTCATGGTTCTCCAGCACGATTCGGGCGTCCTCACCCATGTCACCCTCAATCTCACCAGCCATCTCCACGGTCCGCGCTTCCGCATCCTCGGCACCGAGGGCGCATTCGCGAAGTTCGGCACCGACCCCCAGGAGCCGTTTGTCCTGGGAGGCGGGCTGCCCACGGACCCCGAGTACGGCGTCGAACCTCCCGAAAACGCCGGCACGCTGGAAGTGGACGGTCAGCGCACAACCTTTCCCACCGAGCGCGGCGCCTACCCGGAGTTCTACCGTCTCCTCGCGGAAAAGCTCGACGACGGCGGCACCGCCTCCCAGCGCCCCGCACCGGTGGATCCGGCTGGCCCGGTAGAGGTTCTGAAGCTGATCGAACAAGCCCGGGCACTGGCTTCAAAAGAAATTTCCGCAAAGGCGTAACCTCACCGACGCCCCCAGCGATGTAAAGGGAGTGCGGGCCACGTCCGCACGCTGATCATCCGGCAGCTTTCCAACAGCTGCCGGGGCAATCCCAAAATCGTTTGTCGGAGGGTCTCATGTCCTTGTTCACTGTCCTTGCCACCAGCAAAGTCGCCGCAGGCGTCCTGGCTGCCGGAGCTGTAGCTGTCGGCGGAACCGGCGTCGCCGCCTTCAATGGCGCCCTTCCCACTGAAATCCAGCAGACCGCGCACGACGTCGTCGGCGCCCCTGCCCCCATCGCCGAGCAGAAGGCCGCTGATGCAGCCGACGCGGCCGAAACCGCCAAGGCCAAGGCAGCCGACGCCGTAGAGACCGCCCAGGCAACGGCGAAGGATGCCGCAGAAGCCGGCCAGGCCAAGACCACGGACGCCGCAGCCGCCGCCAAGGATGCCAAGGCTGCACTGGAAGACGCCACGTCCCCTGAAGCATTCGGTCTCTGCACCGCGTTCCTCAACGGTGGACTCAAGGCCGACGCCAAGGTTCCCGGCTTCAAGTCCCTGGCCATTGCTGCCGGTGGCGAAGCCAACGTTGACGCACACTGCACCGCCGTGGTGGAAGCCGGCAAGGCTGCCGGCCTGAAGGCTGACGGCAACGCCAAGGCAAACGCCGACGCCGACGCTTCCGTGTCGTCCGAGCTTCCGGCCACGCCGGCGGTTCCGGCTGTCCCCGCCGTGCCTGCTGTTCCGGCCACGCCTGCCGTGCCCGCTGTTCCGGCAGTTCCCGCCGTCCCGTCGCTGCCCACCCAGGTTCCCACTGATGTTCCGGTGGTTCACGACGCACCCGTCGATTCTGTCCGCTAAGCCCCCAGCGGCTACGGTTTAACGGCAGGGCTCCTTGGCTTGATGACAAGGAGCCCTGCTACATAACGCGGGATGGAGGCGTCCACGGGTGCTTGAACCCTTGGCTGAGGAGTACGTGCAGGCGGATCATGATGATCCCGCCCTGCTCTTCACGGCTGCCTACAACGCCTTCTCCGGTCCGGTCCTCGGGTATCTCAAAGCGCGCGGCGTGGACGATCCCGAGGCCGTGACGCAGGATGTTTTTCTTGCCCTCTATCCCAAGCTGGACACGCTCCAGGGCGGGCTTCAGGGCGCGCGGACTTTGCTGTTCACCATCGCGCATGCCCGCCTGGTGGACCACTACCGCAAGCGTGAACGGACCCCCGACTCCACCCCCTACGAAGCGGATTTTGACGCCCGGCGCTCGCCGTCGGCGGAAGACCAGGCTTTCGGCAGGGCATCCGGCCTAGGGGTTACGGAAATTTTGGAGGACCTCGCCGAGGATTACCGCGAGGTCCTGGCACTGAGGGTCGTTGCCGACCTGTCGGTGGAAGAAACAGCGGAGATCATGGGTAAATCCCAAGGAGCCGTAAAACAACTGCAGCGCAGGGCATTGGGCGCACTGAAAAAACGTGCGCTACTAAGGAACGGCACATCATGAGCGAAAACACCGCACCCCGCCGCGGCAATGACCAGCAGGTGGTCGATTCCCTGCTGGCTGACGCCGGGCTGGAGGGCAACAGCGATCTTCGCACGGAACTTCTCGAGCTCCGTTCCCTGGCCAACACCGCCCCGATGCCGTCCGATGCCGTCCGTGCTCTGATGGCTGGCGGTCCCGCGACCACCGTGCTGCAGCTCGCCCCTGCTGAGGAGCCGGCCGACGAGCCAGCCCGTGGGGTGCACGATGCCCCGATCGATGAGTTGGCTGCGCGCCGGAGGAGGAAGCGCCGCACGGCGATCGCCGGCCTGGCCGTAGCCGTTTCCCTCGCAGGAGGGGCGACGGCGGCTGCGGCCTCCGAGGGCGGCCTTCCCGGAGCTTTCCAGCACCTTGGCGCAGCCATCGGTTCTGTGGTCTCGCAGCTTGCGCCGGGCACGGGCAACGCGCCACAACCCAACGTACCCGGAGGATCGACACCAGGGCAGGGCCCCGCGCAGCAGGAGAGCCAACCCGCCGTCGTCCCGGGCCAGCCCGCGCCAACCCCGGCAGCCCCCACAGCTCCCGCCGGAACAGCCCAGACTGACCCACATGCGACCCCGGGTGGGAACCAGTCCCAGGCTCCCAAGGGCCCGGCGCATACGGAGCCGGGAAAGGGCGTGATTCCCGCGGCGCCGTCTTTGCCGGTTACGCCTCCGGACATCGACCCCTCCAAGCTGGATCCCTCCAAGCTTGAACCGTCGAACATCCCCGTCCCGGTTCCCTCGCAGCTGATCCCGACCCTCCCGGAAGGCCCGAAGGCCCCCGCGAAATGACATTTAATGCCAATGTTGAGCGCCAACATCGGCATTAAGTGCCAAGTCGGCGCCGGTTAAACCACGACGGCGGGGTGCGGCTTCGTGTGGAAGCTGCACCCCGCCGTCGTGCGGTTGTGGTTCTGCCGGTTAGGCGGAAACCAGGCTGTGCCAGTCGTTGACGAGGGGCAGGTTGTGCGCCTCGGAAACGGAGTGGTGTGCCACGTGGCCCGCGGCGATGTTGAGGCCTGCAGCCAGGGCGGGGTCGCGGTCGAAGGCGGCCTTGACGCCCAGATTGGCCAGTGCCACCGCGTAGCGCAGGGTGACGTTGGTCAGTGCGTACGTGGAGGTGTTCGGAACGGCGCCAGGCATGTTGGCAACGCAGTAGAAGATCGAGTTGTGGACCTTGTACGTCGGTTCCTGGTGGGTGGTGGGGTGTGTGTCCTCGAAGCAACCGCCCTGGTCCACTGCGATGTCAACCAGGACCGAGCCCGGCTTCATGCGGGACACGAGGTCGTTGGTGACCAGTTTGGGAGCCTTGGCGCCCGGGATCAGGACGGAGCCGATCACGAGATCTGCGTCGATGACTGACTTCTCGATCTCGTAGGCGTTGGAGGCAACGGTCTTCAGGCGGCCCTGGTAGAGGGCGTCCAGTTCGCGCAACCGGTTGATGTTGATGTCCATGATGGTGACATCGGCACCGAGGCCCAGCGCCATGGCAGCGGCGTTGGTTCCCGCAACACCCGCGCCGAGGACAACAACCTTGGCCGGGCGCACGCCCGGTACGCCGCCCAGGAGGACGCCCTTGCCGCCGGCCGGAGCCATGAGCGAGGAAGCGCCGACAACCACGGACAGGCGGCCTGCGACCTCGGACATCGGTGCCAGGAGCGGAAGGGTGCGGCCTTCCTGCACGGTTTCGTAGGCGATGGCTGTGACACCGGAGTTGATGAGCTCGGCGGTGAGCTCGGGTTCTGCGGCGAGGTGCAGGTAGGTGAAGAGGATCAGGCCCTTGCGGAAGCGGTGGTACTCGGCCTTGATGGGTTCTTTGACCTTCATGACCATGTCGGCACGGCCCCACACGTCATCGGCTTCGTTGACGATTTCGGCGCCGGCGATCGAGTATTCCTCGTCGGTGATGCCCGAGCCCAGGCCTGCGCCGCGCTCAACCAGAACGGTGTGTCCGTGGGTGCGGAACTCGTGGACTCCGGCAGCGGTGATGGCTACACGGAACTCGTTGTTCTTGATTTCTTTGGGGACGCCGATGATCATTTGCTGGCTCCATCGTTAGCGGCCTGTTCGGCCGAATATGTACTGCGGGCTGTGATTCCAGAATAAATCCGGCTGTGAGGCAGGCGACATGGATTCCCAGCGGCTCAGAGATCGGAACCCCGGAAAATCAAGGAAGTCGGCGCCTCCTGTTCGACATTTGTCGAGTGCTCGAGCGTCAGGTGTCGCCTGCTGTTGGTACGCTGTCCGGATGCAGCAGGACGTGGAACAGATCGTTGAACGGGTGGCGTTGAGGCTGGGGCGCGGACTGTCCCTGGAGGACCTCGACGGTGTCCTCCTCGCGTACAGCTCCAACCAGTCCCACGCCGACCGCGTCCGCGTGAATTTCCTCCTGAGCAAGCGCGTCCCGGGTGACGTCAGTGCGTGGCAGCTCTCGCACGGTATCTCGACGGCGGTGCGTCCGGTGGTGGTCCCGGCCAACGATGAGCTGGGAATGCTGGGCCGCGTCTGTGTGCCACTCCTGGTCCGCGGATTCCGGGTGGGGTACTTATGGGTCCAGCAGGACCTTGAGGAGCAAAGCGCGACGGCGATCCTCGCCCAGTTGCCCGGCGTTCGTGACGAACTGGACCTGTTGGCCGGCTTGCTCCTGGACTCGAACACGGCCGAGTCGGAGTTCCGGCGCAGGCGCGAGCAGGAGTTCCTCTCGGCGTGCGGCGGGGAATCGAACGCCGTCGCAGCCGTTGCCGGTTGGAAGGAAATCCAAGGCCGGGGTCCCTGGCAATTGGTGACCATCCTGGACCCCGACGGTGCCCGCTCCGACGTCGACCCCATTGCCGCAACGCTGACGCACCGCTCGGCCGCGCTGCAATCCACCATTGGCGTCAACGCAGCCCTGTTCAGCGCCGGTACGGAAACCCATTCGGTGGTCCTGTTCAGGGAATCCGGCGGCAGGGCCGACCACGCGCAGGTCCTCGTCCATTACCAGCTTGAGCTCGCCAAGCGCGCCGGAAGGGCGGTGGACCGCGTGATCCTGGGGATCAGCGAACCGTTCCAGGTGATCCGCCAGCTTGCAGGGGCTTACCGCCAGTCCAAGGTTGCCGCCCAGGCGGCCGCCGTGGACGCACAGCTCGGTGAATTGGTGGACAGCCGGGCCGTGGGCGTTTACCAGCTGTTCGATCGCTTGCTGGCTCCGGGCGGCTGGGACGATACCGGCTCGGTGCATTTCCGGACGCTCGAGGAACAGGACAAGAACGGGGAGCTCCTCCCGGTCCTGGAACTCCTCTACGACAACGACGGTGCCGTGCAGGACGTCGCCGCGAAACTCCACCTCCACAGGAGCAGCATTTACAACAGGCTGGGGCGTATCCGCCAGCTGATCGGGGCCGATCCGCTGAACGGCGACATCCGGCTCGAGCTGCACGCTGCCCTCAAGGCGCGGCGCTGGGCCGGGAGGCCCCGGATCTGAGACCGCAACGAATCCACGATCCGGGCCCAAAGAAGAAGGCGGGCACCCATGTGGGTGCCCGCCTCATTTCTTGTTGCCTAGGAGCGCTTCAGCCGCTGGCAGCTCCAGCGGCCCAGTCGACGTCGGAACGTGGCCGTGCGGCTGCTGCTGCAGTACCGCCCATGCCATCCGGTGTGCACGCTGGTTCGCGGCAGCCGGATGCTCACTGCAGTGCCGCCTGGGCGGCGTCAAGGAGTGATTCCAGAGTGGACGCCTGCGGCTTGGGTGCGGTGCCCGTGTTCGGGCTGCCGGTGGGCCGCGGCTTGGGCGTCTGCGTCTGCGTCGGGGTGGGCGTAGGGGTGGGTGTGGTTGGTGTTGGCGTGGGCGTCGCCGTAGAGGGCGGCGTGGTGATCGTGTCGGAGGGCACGTCGCTGGGAGCAGGTGCTGGCTGGACCGGTGCGGGCGTGGCCGTCCCGGGTGCCGGTGTTGCAGCTGGCGGCGCAGCAGCGGCTGCCGATGGAACCCAGATGGGCGCGGCCAGCGAGACGTGCGGTGAAGGAACCGACGACGGCGAAACCTCGGCGGGTGCCTCCGGAACCGTAGCCGGCTGGCCGGCTTGGGAAGACGCCGAACCCGATGGAGTCGCACCGGATGAAGACGGGGAGGAAGCCGTGGTGTAGGAAGCCCGTGGCGCAGGGGCAGCTGAGCCCGTTTGGCGGTCCGAGCCGCCCTGCTGGCCGCTGGCTTCCTGTGCGGGTGACTCCTGCCCGAAGAACGGAAGCTCCAAGGCCTGCCCCACGGATCCCGCCGTCAGTACGAGGCCCAGTGCACCGGCGATGACTGCCATGCGCTGGCTCATGTGCTTCACCGAGGCAGCTTTCCGCAATACAGCCTGGGGTTCGCGGCCAAACGCCGACGAAGCCCCGAAGCCTGCTGCGGTAACCGGGGAAGGGGTCTTGGCGCGTGTCGCCGGGGCTGTGCCGGACGGTGAGCGTGGGGCGGTTTCGGCTCGAGCCGCAGTGACCGGAATGGCTGCTGTCGGCGGTTCCGGAGCATCGTGCTTCAGGCTGGATGACTCAACGACAGCCGGTTCAACGGCCGCGGGCTCAGCTGCAGCCGGTTCAGCGATGGCCTGCTCAACGGCAGGAAGCTGAACGATGGGAATAGCCGCCGTTGGAGGGCCCGGCGTGGTCGACACCGGAGCTGCCGCCTGTGCCGCTTCGACCACCGGGATGGCTGCGGTCGCCGGTTCAGGAAGGGCGGATTTTTCTGTTGTGGGTTTTGCCGGTTCAAACGCAGCCGTTGCCGCCCGTTGCCGTTCAGCGGCCCGCGCGGCCGCACGTGTTGTGGGGGTGGGTGCAGTGGGCGCCGCTACGGTGGGTGCCACTTGCGTTGGGGTCGCCGCGGAGGTGGGCTCCGGCGTCGTACTTTCGGTTCCGGTGACCTGTCCGCTGGCTTGGGCCCGACGGCGTCCGGTTGGCTTGCTGCGCTCGCGCTCGAGTTGCGCGCGGCGCGAATTACCCATGGTTGGGGACATGGTTGTGCCTCTCAACGCCTGCGAGGTTAGCTGTCGGGTTCGGACGAGGCCGTCCGGCCGCGGGTAGCGGCTTCACCCCAAGGGCTTGTGGAGTAAAACAAGCCCGGGAAACTGTGGGTCCCCCGTCTCTGCCGCGGGTCTGGCGGATCCTGGATTGCGGCAGAGCCCGGCGTCAATCCAGAAGCGGCCCAGCGGAGATTCGGGTCGCCCTACGACCGTACAGGAGCCGGAAAGTAAAGTCACATTAATGTAACGGGCGGTAGGTCTGCCTCTGCGGGAGGGCTCTACCGCTTAGGCTTCGGGGCCGGAGCGGGAGCGGGGAGTTCGTACTCGATTCTCTGGATCTGCCGGACTTCATGGGTCTCCGGGCGGAAGATCTCGTCGACGACGCCCAGCATTCCTCCTGTCGCGGCACGCCGGACCCCACGCTTGTTTCCGCGGGCGATCCAGTACCAGAGTCCGGCCAGGAGCGCCGGAACTCCGAGGACTGCCGCCAACACGGCGAAGATATCCATAGCCCAAGACTAGCTTCGCAGCTGAGCGGCAGGTAGAACATAGTCCTATGGACCTCCCCGTGATGCCGCCCATTTCGCCCATGCTCGCCAAGTCCGTGCCGAACATCCCCGAGGTTGGGCACTACGAGCCCAAGTGGGATGGTTTCCGGACCATCGTCTTTAAGGACGGCGACGAGGTCATCCTCGGCAGCCGCAACGAGAAGCCCATGACGCGCTATTTTCCCGAGCTTGTGGAAGCCCTGAAGCGAAATCTCCCGGACAAATGCGTGATCGACGGCGAGATCGTACTGATCGAGGGCAACAGGCTCGAGTTTGAGGTGCTGCAGCAACGGATCCATCCCGCCGACAGCCGGGTGCGGATGCTTGCCGAGAAGACGCCTGCATCCCTGGTTGCCTTCGACATCCTTGCCTTGGGCGACGACAACCTGATGGACACACCGTTTTCGGAGCGTCGTGCCGTTCTGGAACGTGCGTTGGCCAAGGCTGAGCCTCCGATCTACGTCACCCCCGCGGTGACTGCCCTTGCCCGGGCGCAGGAGTGGTTCGTGCAGCTCGAAGGAGCGGGCCTGGATGGGATTCTTTCCAAGCCACTGGATGGGACGTACCAGCCGAACAAGAGGGTGATGTTCAAGACCAAGCACGAACGGACCGCCGACTGCGTGGTGGCCGGCTTCCGCTGGCACAAAACGGCGAAGGTTGTGGGGTCCATGCTGCTGGGCCTTTATAACGACGCCGGTCGCCTCCAGCATGTGGGGGTGGTGGCCTCATTCCCGATGGCGCGGAGGGAGAGCCTGGTGGCTGAGCTTGAGCCTTACACAGTGGACCTTGGCGAGCACCCCTGGGGCGAATGGGCCAGCCAGGACGAAGCGGCCGGGGGCTCAAGGATGCCCGGCGCCCAGAGCAGGTGGAGCGCAGGGAAGGACTTCTCCTTTGTGCCCCTGCGCCCCGAGCTGGTGATCGAGGTGGCCTACGACTACATGGAGGGCGAGAGGTTCCGCCACACAACGCAGTTTCGTCGGTGGCGGCCGGACCGGACCCCGGAGAGTTGCACTTACTCGCAGCTGGAAGAGCCCGCAGACTACGACCTCGGGGAGATCCTGCGCCTCCCGTAGCTGCGCCTCCCGTAGCGGGTCCGGAACTACTCCTCGTGCCCCTGGTCGCTGCTCATGCTGCCTTCGGCGGGCGGCGTTTCTCCCGGAGGCACGCCCCCGCCTGGCTCCAGTCCTGTGACATTTCCGTCCAAGGGGTCCGGGTTGGCTGAGGAAGCGGGGTCGTCGTCCTCGTCCTGGCGCATATCGGGATCTTCGTGGATGCTGTCCGCGTCGGCGGTAGTGTCAATGGGTCCGGTAGCGCCGCTCACGCCGAAGGTTTGGGGATCGTCTTCCGGGTCATAGCTGGTCATGGTGAACCCTTTCATAAGCAGGCTTACTATTCCGCTTGCCCGGCCAGCCTAACCTGATTCAGCCGGACCCAACAAGGGGCACCCGGGCCAGCGCCGACGTCGTCGATGACCGCTTAGCGGTGCTGCGTCGTGGCGGTGACGAAACTCCGGATGGCATCCGCCACGGCCTTGGGCCGCATGTGCTGGGCTACGTGTCCGACGCCTGGAATCTCCACCAGGCGCCCTTGCGCCACTGCCCTGGAAAGGCGCAGCGACCAGTCCGGCCCCGCAACATGGTCGCGGCTTCCCCGGAGAATCAGCACAGGGACCTTGATCCCGGACAACCGCTTCTCCGTGGGATATTTCATCATCACGGCCAACTCGGTGAAGTACCAGCGGGGGCCACAGCGAAGATAGTCGGTGAGGACGATCCAGTTGGACGAGGGACTCTCGCGGAGCATCCCATCCAGGGTCAGGGCGATCGACTGGCGCATGACGTTCTTGTGCCGGGAGTCGACGACGGGCCCCATCAACACCACCTGGCGCGCACTCTCAGGCCGGTACAGGGCAGCCTCGATCGCGAACTGCACTCCCATGGAATGGCCCACCAGGATGTACGAGTCAATCCCACGTGATGCCAGTGCTTCGGCAATGAACGCGCCGTAATCCTCCACCTGGAGTTGCCTGCCCGGGCGTGGAGTGCCCGCGAAGCCCGGAAGATCAAATGAATACGTGGGCGCGCCCGCAGCCAACACTGCGTGCAGGCGGGCAAGGTACCGGTGCGAAACCCCAATCCCGTGGATCAGGACGAACGCGGGCTGGTTTCCGGGATCCATTCCTGGTTCCGGAGAACCTTCGGTCCAGAGGATTCTTCCGGTAAGGCCCAGGACCTCGACGTCGGCGGACAGCAGCGCGCTCATGCGAACCAAACCACGGAAAGGGATCTTGAAGCCATACCGCTATTGAACAGCATGCTGGGCATCCCGGGTGACCGGGCGGGCGCAGCTAGTCCCTGGCGGGGTCGTCCGATTCGCTGGTGTCGGCGGCCGGACGTGAAGCGTCAGGTGCGGACGCAGCGTCAGCGGCCTCCCGGCGTCGTGCGATTTTCGATTCTGTCCACATGGTGACCGCCACGAACACCGTGCACGCGAACATGAAGGTAGCCACAAAGTTCAGTCCCATGGCTGAGCCCAAGGGTATGGCAAGGGCCAGCGCAGCCAAACCGGCCACGATATGCCACCCTTTGAAATTGCCCACTGATCAAGCGTAACCCCGGGCTTTACAGGTCCCCGCCTGTTGACTGGGATCGTTGCTTGATCCTTATCACTCGGACGCTTTTTGCCCCTTTTGGGCGTCATCTCCGGCGGCTTCTTCGGCCCGCTTTTTCTTCTGTGTTTCCAGCCAGGCCATGATCGCAGCCTGCCGGATCCGACGATGCGTACCCCTGTACTCCACCGGAATTTCGCCCCGGTCGGTCATGTTCCGGAGATAGGTGTGCGAGATTCCCGCGAGCTCAGCGGCCTGCGAGGTGGTGAGCATTTCCTCCACGCTGCTGACCGTCACGGTTTCGCCCCGCCCCAGTCGCGCCAAGAGGTCGACGACGGCGTCCCTCGCCTGCTCCGGCAGGCGGTGGACCGTGCCGTCCACGAACACTGTGATGTCGTTGCTGTCCTGCAGCGAACCCGCAAGGTTCCGGGCGTCATCCGCGGGAAGGCCAGCTGTGACGCGGGGAGCTATCAATGCCATGGCAGAAGCCTAGCCTGAGGGCCGGGCTCGCAGGCGAACCCGGCGCAAGCTATTCCGCGTCCAGGTCCGTCTCCAACAGCTTCACCAGTGCGTCCAGCGCTGCGTCGGCCCCGTCACCCTCCGCCCGCAGCACCACCACGTCACCCTTTGCTGCGCCGAGGGTCATGAGCGAGAGGATGCTGGCGGCGTCCATCGCTTCATCCTCGGGCTGGCCCTGCATGGCGATGGTGACGTCCACGGGCTGCTCGCCTGCCAACTCGGCGAACAAGGCGGCGGGGCGGGCGTGCAGGCCCGAGCGGCTGGCTACGGTTGCTGTGCGTTCCGGCATGGTTTCTCCTGGCTGTAGTTCGGGAAGGGTTAGAGGCCGAGCTCTTCGAGCACGGGCAGCTTGGCGCGGACCCACTCGCGGGCTTCGGTGGCGCTGGGGGCGGAAAGGGCCAGTCGGGCAAGTTCCTGCGCCTGCTCCAGCGTGACCGTCTTCAGCACGGTTCCGACGGCTGCCAACGAGCGCGCGGTCATGGACAGCGTGGTGACGCCCAGCCCGGTAAGCACGACGGCGAGGGCCGGGTCGGCGGCTGCCTCACCGCAGACTCCCACGGGCTTGGCAGCGCCCGCCCCGCCGGAGGCTTCCCGGCCGGCTCCTTCCTGTGCTGCTCCTTCCACGGTCAGCTGCACCAGCCTGAGCACTGCAGGCTGCCACGGCGTGTTCAGTTCAGCGAGGGGGCCGAGCTGGCGGTCGGCTGCCATGGCGTACTGGGTGAGGTCGTTTGTGCCCAGGGAAGCGAAACCGACTTCGCGCAGCACCGTGGCCGCGGTCAGTGCAGCCGAGGGGACCTCCACCATGACGCCCGGCGTCTTGATTCCCGCTGCCGCACAGAGCGAGGCGAAACGGCCCGCTTCCGCAGCAGTGGAGATCATGGGGGCCATGACCCAAACGTCGGCCTCGGATTCCGAAGCGGCGCGTGCAATTGCCTCGAGCTGGCGTTCCAGGACACCCGGTGTGGTGAAGTCGGTGCGGTAGCCGCGAACGCCCAGCGCAGGGTTGGGCTCCGTGGCATCGGTGAGGAAGGGAAGCGGTTTATCGGCGCCCGCGTCCAGGGTACGCAGGACCACTTTCTTGCCGGGGAAGGCGTCGAACACGGCCTTGTACGCTGCGGCTTGCTCGTCGACGGAGGGCTCGGTGTCCCGTTCCAGGAAGCAGAATTCGGTACGGAACAGGCCGACACCCTGTGCGCCCAGGCCCGCGGCGGCCACGGCGTCTTTGGCACCTCCGACGTTGGCCAGGAGCGGCACCAAGTGACCGTCCGCCGTCGTGCCGTTTCCGTCGAAGGCGGCGAGTGTTGCGGAAGTTTCGGCCCAAGCGGTGGCGGAAGCGCGGTGCTCGTCGGAGGGCTCGAGCGCCACGAAACCAGCGGCGCCGTCGACGTAAACTTCGGAGCCATCGGCGATCTCGTCCACGCCGTGGGCTGCGACGACGGCGGGCAGGCCGAGCGAGCGCGCGATGATGGCGGTGTGGGACTGAGGTCCGCCGCCCGAGGTCACCAATGCCAGTACAACTGCGGGATTCAGGGTTGCAGTGTCTGCCGGGGCGAGGTCCTCAGCCACCAGGATGAAGGGAGTTTCAGAGGACGGGATGCCAGGTGCGGGGACACCACGGAGTTCGGCCACGATGCGGGCGCGGACATCCAGCACGTCGGTGGCGCGTTCGGCCATATAGCCGCCCAGGTTGTGCAGCATTTCCGAGACAGACGCGCCGGCTTCCCAGATGGCCCGCTCCGCTGAGGATCCGGCGTTGATCAGTTTGCCGGCCGATTTCAGCAGCATGGTGTCCTTGGCCATGAGGGCGGTGGCCTCAAGGACGGCCTTGCCGTCGCCGGAGGCGGAGTCCGCGCGCGCCTTGAGCTCGTCGTGGACGGACTGCGCGGCAGCCTTCAAACGCGCGACGGCGTCTTCCGGAGCAACGTCCGCGGCCAGCCGTTCGCCCGACGGCGGCTCGCTCACCGGCTTGGGCATCTGGCGGACGGAACCGATGATGCGGCCAGGGCTTACCCCAACTCCTTGGAAATTCTGCACTGAATCCTCTGTTCCTGCTTGTTGGTTCAGACCCGCCGGCGTCGGCACCGGGGACCCCTCTACACAGCCTACAAATTTATGTTGTGAGCCACTTCATATAGCAACGCTATAGGTGCTAGGGTAGCGGTTATGAGTTTCGATGACCAGCTTCCGCCTAAAATTCGGTTGCTTCGCGCAGCTGCCGAATTGCTGGCGAATTCGGAGGGGTCAGCGGTCTCAACGCGCCAGATCACCAAGCTTGCCGGGGTCACGGCGCCCACGCTTTACCACCACTTTGGTGACAAAGAAGGACTGTTCGACGCCGTAGTCTCAGCCGGCTTCGAAGAGTACGTGGCGGGAGAGCGGGATTTTGCGCCGTCCGGGGAGCCCTTGGAAGACGTCCGGCGGATGTGGGACAACCACGTCCAGTTCGGTCTGAGCCAACCCCATCTCTATCTGGTCATGTTCGGCAACATCAGGCCGGAAAGCCGCCCGGCAATCGTGGCCGATGCCGAAGCGCTTCTGGAAGAAATGTTGAACAAGGCCGCCATCGCCGGTCAGATCAACGTGCCTCCCCGCGAAGCGGCACGCAGCATCCTGGCAGCCAATGTGGGCGTCACGCTCATGTTGATCGCTGAACCGGTGGAGGAACGGAACCTCGAGCTCTCAACGATGACCCGGGATTCCATGATTTTTGCCGTCTCCACGGACACCGCCCGTGGCGCCGCAGCAGAGGATTCCGGTAAGTCCTCGGTAGTTGTTGCAGCAATCGCCTTGAATGCGGCACTGCAGGCCTCGCATTCGGACCAACTTTCCAGCTCTGAACTGAAGCTCTTCCTGGAATGGCTTCACCGCATTTCCAGCAGCTCCTAGCTGCACTCTCTCGATCTATATCGACTGACCCCGCGCCGCCGCGGGACACACGTTAGGAATTCACATGGCAACAGAGACCGTTGCGAAACCCCGCACCAGCGCCCGCGTTGGTGTCCAGAAGTTCGGAACATTCCTGTCCGGCATGATCATGCCCAACATTGGCGCCTTCATCGCCTGGGGCCTCATCACTGCCCTGTTCATCAAAGTGGGCTGGATTCCCGTTCCGGAACTGGGTGGTTTCGGCACTAATGACAAGGGCGCTCCCAATGTGGGCATCGTTGGCCCCATGGTCACGTACCTTCTTCCGATCCTCATCGCTTACACGGGTGGCCGGATGGTTTACGACGTCCGTGGTGGCGTCGTTGGCGCCATAGCCACCATGGGCGTCATTGCAGGCACGGACTCACCTATGTTTATAGGTGCCATGATCATGGGCCCGCTGGGCGGCTGGACCATGAAGCAGCTCGACCGCCTGTGGGACGGCAAGATCCGTCCGGGCTTCGAGATGCTGGTAAACAACTTTTCGGCCGGTATCTGGGGCGCAGCGTTGGCGTTGGGTGGCTTCTACGGCCTCTCCTGGGTCGTCAAGCGTTTCACCGAAGGCGCTGGAACTGTTGTCGAGTTCCTGGTCAACAACGGCCTGCTTCCCCTAACCAGCATCTTCATCGAGCCTGCCAAGGTCCTCTTCCTCAACAACGCCATCAACCACGGCGTGCTGACTCCGCTGGGTATCCAGCAGTCGCTTGACCACGGCAAGTCCATCCTTTTCCTCCTCGAAGCCAACCCCGGCCCCGGCCTGGGCATCCTGCTGGCGTACATGTTCTTCGGTCGTGGTGCCGCACGCGCATCCGCTCCGGGTGCTGCCATCATCCAGTTCTTCGGCGGCATCCACGAGATCTACTTCCCGTACGTTTTGATGAAGCCCATCCTCATCCTCGCTGCGATCGGCGGCGGCATGACGGGCATTGCTACCTTGGCCATCACCAACTCCGGCCTGGTCGCCCCGGCGGCTCCCGGCTCCATCATTGCTGTGCTGGCGCAGACCTCCCGCGACAGCTACATCGGTGTCATCCTGTCCGTCGTCCTGGCTGCCACAGTGTCGTTCCTGATCGCTTCGCTGATCCTGCGGACGTCCAAGAACAAAGGCGAGGACGACCTTACGGAAGCTACCTCCCGCATGGAGGCCATGAAGGGCAAGAAGAGCTCTGTCTCTTCTGCACTGACAGGCGATGCGGCCGCCAGCCGCGGCGAAGGTACCGTCCTCACCCGTCCGGTCCAGAACATCGTGTTCGCCTGCGACGCCGGCATGGGCTCGAGCGCCATGGGTGCCTCGGTTTTGCGCAACAAGATCAAGGCGGCCGGTTTCCCGGACGTCAAGGTCACCAACTCGGCCATCGCCAACTTGAGCGACAGCTATGACGTTGTTGTGACGCACGAGGACCTCACCGAACGCGCCCAGCCGAAGACCTCCAGCGCGGTTCACTACTCCGTGGACAACTTCATGAACAGCCCCAAGTACGACGAAATCGTTGACTTGGTCCGCTCCAGCAACAGCGAAGCTGCTCCGGCAGAGGCTGGGACTGCCGCAGCAACCCCCGCCCACGGTGCCCATGCCGCCGAGCCGGCTGCCGCCGTCGAAGGTAAAGCTGTCCTGTTGCGCGACAGTGTGATCCTGAACGGCAAGGCAACGGACCGTGACGCCGCGATCGACGAAGCCGGGCAACTGCTGCTGGATCGCGGTGCCGTGGACATGAGCTACGTCCATGCCATGCACGAACGCGAGGAATCCGTGTCCACGTACATGGGCAGCTTCCTGGCAATCCCGCACGGCACGAACGCTGCCAAGGAGCACATCAACCACTCGGCCGTGTCCATCATCCGGTACCCGGAGGGCATCGACTGGGGCGGCAAGCAAGTGAAGTTCGTAGTCGGCGTGGCCGGCATCAACAACGAACACCTCCACATCCTGTCCTCGATCGCCAAGATCTTCACCAACAAGGCCCAGGTTGCCCAGTTGGAGGAAGCAACAACGGTTGATGAAGTCCTGGAGCTGTTCGGAAAGGTCAACGCATAGTGAAGGCAGTCCATTTTGGGGCGGGCAACATCGGGCGTGGCTTCGTGGGGCTGCTGCTGCACGAAGCCGGTTATGAGGTGGTGTTCGCGGATGTAGCGGATGCCCTGATCAGCCAGCTCGCGGAAGCCAGCAGCTACGACGTCCACGAGGTTGGCGAGAATCCTGCGGTCAAGACCGTGGAAGGGTTCCGCGCCTTGAACTCGGCTACGCAGGAGGCCGCCGTCGTGGAGGAAATTTCGACGGCGGATGTGGTCACCACGGCTGTGGGACCCCACATCCTGAAGTTCGTGGCGCCGGTAATCGCCCGAGGGTTGGCCGCACGGCCCGCGGAGCTCCCGCCGCTGCAGATCATGGCCTGCGAAAACGCCATCAACGCCACGGACCTTCTGCACACGGAGATCCGGGCGGCGTGGGACGACTCAGCCGGTGACCTGGACGCCGTCGCGGTCTTCGCCAACACCGCGGTTGACCGCATTGTCCCCAACCAGGCGCCGGGGCAGGGCCTCGACGTCACCGTGGAGACCTTCTTCGAATGGGTCATCGACCGCACACCCTTCAAGGGCAACGCGCCGGTGATCCCGGGTGCCACGTTCGTGGACGAGCTGGGGCCCTACATTGAACGCAAGCTGTTTACTGTGAACACAGGCCACGCTTCGGCAGCCTACTTCGGGTACGCAGCCGGCCTGGAGAAGATCTCCGATGCCATGGCTGATCCTGCCGTGGCAGCGAAGGTCCGGGCCGTGCTGGAGGAGACCAAGGAACTCCTGGTGGCCAAGCACGGTTTCGTGGAAGCTGAACAGGAAGCGTACGTGCAGAAGATCCTGTCCCGCTTCACCAACCCGCACCTGCCGGACACTGTGGTGCGCGTGGGCCGTGCGCCGCTGCGGAAACTCGGCAGGCACGAGCGTTTCGTGGGCCCGGCGGCAGAACTGGCCGAGCGTGGCGTCACCCCCGTGGCACTGCTCGAGGCAATGTCCGCTGCCCTGCGTTTCGACGACGGCGCGGACGACGAAGCCGTGGAGCTCGCCAAGCTGCTGTCCGAACTGGACGCGGCCGCCGTCGTCGAACGTGTCACGGAACTGACGCCGACGCACCCGCTGTTCCCCGCAGTGCAGAAACTGGTCGAGGACCGGCAAGCCGAAGGTTAGGCGGTATCCCATGCCGTGCTGCCACTACTCGGAAAGACCCGCGATGAGCTCCAGAAGCCCGCTGGCATTTTCGGGCAGGGGTTGGTAGCTGATCTCGGCGGCCTCAAAGTCTCCTTGGAGGAGATTCATGATGGCAGCACGGCAGGAGAACGCGCGAAGGTACCCATCATGGGTGCGGGCCGTGAGGATCAAGACGGCGCTTCGATCGTAGGCGACCGTTGCACCGCTGCCTTTGAATGCTTCCTGGCAGGCCTCTCCAAGCTGTGCCAGGAAGGCATACATCCTGGCGGCGCCGGTGGGGAGGGCCGGAAGCTTGATCTTGACGATGAGAAGGCGCGAGGGATCCTCGATTCCGGACTCATAGGCGTCGTGAAGTACCCGACTGAAGTGGGCTGCCGTACTGAGACCCGTAAGCGCGTCCGTACATGACTCAGGGGTGCTCCTTTCTGATCCCGACACCCAGCCCTCCGCCAGGCTTTGGATGACATCCGCCGATGGACGCCCCCAAGTCGCTTCGTAAAAATTGAGCAGATCCTGGATTGTTTCCGTGATGCCCGCACCTTGAAACGACCTGGCGTACCCCAAACTTCTGGCCGGCTCACGCAGGCTGACCTTCCTGACAGCAGCGAAGGCGAAATCCCGGGCCTCGGGGATGTCCCAATCTTCTGCATACCGCCAACCGGAATGCAGACTGCTGTCCATCCATCGGCTCAAAAGTGCCACGGGATCCGAGGGGTGTGGGCGACGCAACAACATGCTGAGTAGGTTCACGTAGTAGTAGTGCAACCCCAAGCTTTTCCTGACGTGAAGACCCGTCTCCAGGGCGGTCCGTCATTATTTCGTCCCACGTGCACTAATGGATGTGAAGGATGAAACACAGGAAATCGGGTTGTCGGCGTCGGCAACGGCGGCCACGGATGAGGGGCTCGAGCACAGCGACGCCTACCTCATTGGCCGCGTTCGGGCCGGGGAAACCGAGTACTATTCCGAACTCTACCGGCGCCACGTCCTGTCTGTCACGAAGGTGGCGCAGCGTCATGTGGATAACGCAAGTGATGCCGAGGACATGGTTGCCGAGGCCTTCGCCTCCACCCTGGAACATCTGAGCAAGGGGAGGGGGCCGGACAAATTCTTCCGTGCCTACATCCTCTCGGTAGTGACCCGGCAATCCCATCGACGCAACCAAAAGGCCTCCAAGGTGCTGGCCACGGACAATGATTGGTTGTTGGACCAGAGCGTTGAAGACGACAATCCGATGGAAAGAACCTTTGAGACGGACATGGTTGCGGAGTCCTTCGCGACCCTCCCTGAGCGCTGGCAGGCAGTGCTCTGGTATTCGGAAGTCGAAAGGATGAAACCGGCCCAGGTGGGGCCTCTTCTTGGCCTCTCACCCAACGCCGTCTCCGCCTTGCTGATCCGGGCGAAAGAAGGATTGCGGCGTTCCTACCTGGACGCCCACCATCAGGCCACCGGTACAGACAAGTGTGCAAGCTATGCGGCAACAGCGGCAGCTCTTAGCAAGAAGGGAATGGGGCGGAAGCAGCGGAACGAACTTGCCGAACATGCCCGGGAATGTGTGAAGTGCACGGCGCTCCTCCTTCACCTGACTGATGTCCACTCAGGCTTTGGAAGAGCCTTTGTCCCCGCGATCGCCGGCTTCCCGGTGGGTCAACTGCATGCAGCAGGGCTTGCGGGAAAGATCAGGAGCCTTTTCCCGGGTGCGGATGCGGCTGCTGTTGCACGGACCATAGTTGGCCTGGTGGTCGGAGCCGTGGTCTTGATGGGTCTGGTGTTCATGCAACCTCAGCCGAACAGGCCCGAGACGCAAGGGCTGCCTCCGGCGGCCAACACGGGCAGCAACGCCCCGCCGTCGCCTGCCCAGCCGGCACCAACCCAACCAGCGCAGGTCCCGGACCGGTCCTCCGTGAAATCCCTCCTACCCGCCCCTGCCATTGCCCCGGCACTGCCGCCGGCAGCAGAGCCCGCGCCGGCAAAGCCACCGATTGCGGAGCCGCCATCACCGGTCGCACCCGCGCAGCTGCCACCGGCAAAGCCCGGTGAAGCCACCCCTTCTACCAACATGGTGCTCCCAAGCAGCGGCGTCGTGTCCACTGATCCGGCCGCCAGCACGATGCAAATCTACGTTGATTTCCTGGTGGTCGGGGACATCGGCCTTTCGGACGCGACAGTGACTTTTGCCGTGGACAAGGGGGTGAGGTTCCCTTCGGCTCCCAAGACACCGCCAGGATGGCTTTGCCCCGACTTCTCACCAATGGCCGCGACAATAACGTGCACGACGCGGGCGGCCAACAGGGAGGACCTGTCATTCGCCTTGTCGTTGGACACTGCGGGATCGTCCCCACCTGCCCAGCTCACTTACCACCTCACCGGGCAGGGCCTGACGCCTGCCAACGGAGCGCGTCAGCTCCCTGCCTAAGCACCTGGCGGCAGGACCGTCATGATTTTGGTTGCCGCGTACTACTGAGGGTTGGAGAGCTCCAAAGCTCATCCTCCTAACTTCCTTGAATCTCCCGGACGCGTGAACATTCGCGAGGCGACGGGGACCCCGACACAAACATAGGAGCTTTACATGATTGCTTTACGGTCACGGGGCAGTTCCAGCCCCCGAAGGCGGGAAAGAGGTGCAGGCATACGTGTCGTTCGGCTGTTGGCGGTCCTGCTCGCTGCAGTGATGGCCGCCGGAGCATCATTTCTCGGCGGTTCCCCGGCCATGGCGGCATCCGGAGACTTCACGCTCACCTTGTCGGCTCCCGCAACAGTTCCCCTGGGCCAGAACTACAACTACACCGCCACCTTGGATTTTAACGGTGTCGATTCATCGCACCCGGCAAGCGGCGTAGTGCTCACAACGACGCTTCCGCAGGGTACAACCTTTGCCGGTGTCTCCACTCTGGAATCTTCACCCGTTCTCGGCTACACGTACGATGCCGCCACCCGGGTACTCACCCTGAACCTGAAAGACACAACGCAGGACCTGCTCAGCGTCGTGTACACAGTTGCCCAGATGGACAGGGAACTGAAGTATGAGGGCTTCCCCCTTGATGCCGTCATCAGTGGCTCAGGTGGACCGGGCGGGGCCGTAACCTCCGCTCCTGCTCACACCTCCGTGACCGGTACCAATGATTTCCGCGCATCGAAATCGTTCTACGTCATTACCGGTGGCACCAACCGCGTGGTGACCTACAAGTTCAACATGTGTTCCGGACAGCCGGGGTCGGATTTTGCGGCCTACACCCAGAAGCTGACTGATGTCCTTCCCGTCGGGGCCAAGCTCCTTTCGTCTTCTACAGAGTTGGGTACCTGGGACACCAGCGCTTGGCCAACGGCGACGTGGACCAACGACACCCGGTACGACCCTTCCACTTACTGCGTGGATCGAGCGGGCTCCAGTATCTGGCTTACGGTCGAGTACCCATCGAGCGTTGCAGGTTGGGAGGACGGCCAGCGGCCTCCGATCAACGAGGTCAACCTCGAAACCACCGACGCCAACGGTGTAGCCCATGCGGGCAAACCGGCGTCCGTGCAAGGTCCTGCCTTTGTGCCGGTGGGAGGTGTTTCTGCCGTCATCGAGAAATCTTCAGCGGGACCCTACTCTGCTGGCTACATCTACAGAAATACCTACGTTAACGCCTCGTACTTGGGCCAAGGGACGGATCCGGCGGCCGACTTCCTTGCCGTGACTGACACGGGGGCCACCGGCTCAGCCTCGGAAGACTGGTTCCAGCACAACAACGTGGCCTATTTGAATGCAGTGTTTAATTCAAAATTGGCTGGCGACAATCTGCCGTACACGCTGGAGTACCAGACCAACTCCTCAGCGAACTGGCAGACTTTCACGCCCCAGAATGCCACCACTGGCACTGATCTCTACCTCTTGGTGCAATCGGAAGGCTCCACCAGGTACTCAGGCATCCAGACCAACAACGTCCTGGAGCTGCCCCAGGGTTCAGTACTGACAGGTTGGCGGATTTCCGTCGCACCCGGAGCCGAAACAGTCTCTGTTGGCTCCGAGGTCCGCGTAACCGTCGGAAGCCAGTCCGTTTTCCGTGACATCAAGGACGGCGTCTTCCCCACGAGTGCTGTGGCGGGGACGTCACCTGGTCCGGTCTCCAACACGGCAACACTTGATGTAGGGACCATCCAGGCCGAGGCAACAGACGTCAAGACGCCGGTGGATTCGGTCTATTTGAACACCAACGTCGCTGGTCCGAGTGTCCTCAGTGTTGGTGACTCGGGAACCTACAGGGCCGGGATAACGAACCAGAACCCCTCCGAGACCTACAAAGACGCCAAAATGTCGGTAGTCCTTCCGTGCGGGATCGCCTATGACCCGACGAAGGCAATTACGCCTATCGCGCCATCGGTTGCCGGAGTGGATCCGACCCCGGCCATCGGTAGCGGCGTGACTGTCGATTCAACGCAGCGGGTAAAAGACGCAAACGGTTGTGAACAGCAGGTGATCACCTTTACGTTCACCCAGATCACCCCCATGCGCGTGCCTGGCGAGGCTTCGGACCGTTACGTCGAAGGGACGGGCTGGCAGTACGACATTCCCGTCAAGGCACTCGCCCAGGCCTACGATCCCAACGCTTCAACGGTGCCTGTGGAATCCTTCGCCTACACCGGTGACCCCCGCTTCATCAGCGTGGCGGACGGCGGAACCGGGGCGAGCACTGTACCCATGATCGGTTACGGTCCCTTCTTCAGCGACGACGTTTACAACTTCGACGCTGCACGTCCTTCAATTGCCAAAGCCCGCACGCTGACAACAATCAACACTGCCGGCGGCTTGCTGATTGGTAAGCTCTCCAGCGCCACGGCAACGGGCCCATGGGCTTTGGACACCACCGTTGACAAGGCTGCGTTCTGGCAGGTTTATGTCAGTAACGTCCTGCCCAATGCGGTGGGCGGTATCACCCTGTTTGATCGTTTGCCGGCAACAGCAACAGGTGACGATTTCGACGTCGTGCTTTCCGGCGCCGTTACCGGTGCACCTGCGGGGGCAACGATCGAATACTCAACCGATGCCACGGATGCCACTACCGGCACCTGGACCACCAACCCGGCCAACGCAACGGCGTTCCGGGTGGTTCTCGCGGCTTTGAATTCCGGGGACGACTTCACCCTGGTTGTTCCTACGACCGTGGCGGGCGCTCCCGGGTACGGTCAAAAGGCCACCAACGTTGTATCTGCAACGGGTACCTACAACGGTGCATCCGTGCAGTTCGCATCCAACGAAGCGGCTGTCAATGTCTCCGGCAAACCGGCCCTGGGAATCGTGAAGAAGACCAACGGCAAGGTCTACACAGCTGCGCCTGGCGCAATCGTGACCAACGGCTCCGATGTGACGTGGACCTATGAGGTAACCAACACCGGAGACACCCCGTTGGCAGACGTTGCTGTTTCTGACGCCTTCACGGCGGGGGATGGGAGTGCCGGGACGTTGACTCCGACGTCCGGTGACACAGGTCCACTTGCTCCGGGGGATACCCGGACTTTCACTGCCAGCGGCAAGGCCATAGCTGGCGAATACCACAACACCGCTACGGCCACAGGAACTGCCACCGACAAGGACGGCGTCCCGTTGGCCCAGCAGCCCGCTCCCGCAACGGCTGACTCGTGGTACCTCACCGGCGAAGCGGCAGTGTCTGTTGTGAAGACCACCAACGGCCAGAACGTTGATGCAGCTCCGGGTCCGCAACTGGTACCGGGCAGTGACGTGAAGTGGACGTACACGGTGACCAACACCGGCAACCTCGCTCTGAAGGATGTGCTGGTTGTTGATAAGGATGCCGCTGGCAACACGGTGTTCTCTGACACGGTTCCTTCCCTGGAACCGGGAGCCTCTGTCGAGTTGTCCGCTCAGGGCAAGGCTATTGAGGGGCAGTACAAGAACACTGTGACGGCCTCTGCGAAGGATCCAAATGGTGGTTCTGATGTGAGTGCTTCGGATGACTCGTACTACTTCGGTGCTGTCGGCGGGGTGTCTGTTGTGAAGACCACCAATGGTGAGAACGTTGATGCTGCTCCGGGTCCGCAACTGGTACCGGGCAGTGACGTGAAGTGGACGTACACAGTGTCCAACACCGGGAACGTGGCACTGAAGAATGTCCTGGTTGTTGATAAGGACGCCGCTGGCAGCACGGTCTTCTCTGACACAGTTGCGTCGTTGGAGCCAGGTGCCTCTGTTGAGTTGTCCGCGGCAGGTAAAGCCGTTGAAGGGCAGTACAAGAACACTGTGACGGCGTCCGCCAAGGATCCAAATGGTGGCGCTGACCTCAGCGATTCGGATGACTCGTACTACTTCGGTGCCAGCCCTGGACTGAAGCTGACCAAGCTCGTTTCCAGCGGGGAGAACGGCCCGTGGACCAAGAAAGTGACGGTCAACGCCGGAGCAACCGCCTACTGGCAGCTGAGCGTGACAAACACCGGCAACACCACCCTCACCGACGTTCGCTTCGATGACCCCGCCCTTGGGGACGTCGAGCCCGTTGCCAGCCTTGCTCCCGGTGAGACGGTGACGAGGGTCGTGGCGCAGGCGAACGTAACGAAGTCGTACGTCAACGTGGCTGTGGCTTCCGCTGAGGGTATCGACGGCGACAGGCCTGGCGGAAGCGACTCCGCCGAGTTGGTGATCCAGCCGGCCCCCGTGACGCCTCCTGCTGATGGGGAACACTTGGCCTTCACCGGATCAGCTGGCGTTGTTGCCTCGCTCGTGGGTGCAGTGCTGCTTCTGGCGGCCGGCGGTCTGGCACTGGTTGCCAGCCGACGACGCAAGAGGGCCTAAACCAGGCGCGTTGCTGTGAAAGCGCGACGTCGTCACCCAGCCGGGTGGCGACGTCGCGCCTTTTTTGCGTGCGAAAGGTCAGCGCGCTGCCGCCGTTTCCGCTTCCGACATCGCCTTCCACTCGGCCACGCGGGCCTGGTGGAGCGGGGACTTGCGCACCACGGCGTAGGCGACGCCGAGGATCGCGAACCAGATGGGGGTCACGAGCAACGCCGTGAGGGTGTCGGGCTGGGTGGTGAGCGCCCAGACGAGGAACGCGAAGAAGGCGAACACCACCCACACCATCGGGATGCCGCCGGGCATCTTGAAGGGCGATGCCGCGTGCTGCTCAGGGCGACGCTTGCGGTACACGAGGTAGCTGGCCAGGATGATGGACCACACGAACATGAAGCAGACGGCGGAAACTGTGGTCACCATGTCGAACGCGACGCCAACGTCCTTGCCCGCATAGAGAAGCGCGACGCCGGCCAGCAACAGGACGCAGGAAAGGAACAGTGCGTTCTGGGGTACTTTGCGGCTGGAGAGCCGGCCGAAGAGTTTGGGCGCGTCGCCGTCGTTGGCCAGACCGTAGACCATGCGGGACGTGGAGTAGATGCCGGAGTTCGCCGAGGACATGGCGGACGTGAGGACCACGAGGTTGACTACCGTGGCCGCCATGCCAAGGCCAGCCAGGGAGAACATGGCGATGAACGGGCTTTGGCCTGCCTTGAACTCAGTCCAGGGAGTGACAGACATGAGGATGATGAGGGCGCCTACATAGAAGAGCATCACGCGCAGGGGAATCGCGTTGATGGCCCGGGGCAGGTTGTGCTCGGGGTTTTTGGTTTCAGCGGCTGCCGTACCCACCAGTTCGATGCCGACAAATGCGAAGACGGCGATCTGGAAACCGGCCACGAAGCCCATGAACTCCTTGGGGAAGAAGCCGCCGTGGCTCCAAAGGTTGGTGAAGCTGGCCGTGCCTGCGTTGGACTGGAATCCCGTGAAGATCATGACCAGGCCGACGACGATCAGCGCCACGATCGCCACGATCTTGATGAGCGCGAACCAGAATTCGGTCTCGCCGAATGCCTTCACGGTGGGCAGGTTCAGCAGGAGCAGGATGATGATGGTGGCCAGGCCCGGGATCCACAGCTGGATTCCCGGCCAGAGTTCGTTGGCATAGCCTGCGATGGCGATGACGTCCGCTACGCCTGTGACCACCCAGCAGAACCAGTAGGTCCAGCCGGTGAAGAAGCCGGCCCACGGGCCCAGGAGGTCGCCCGCGAAGTCGCTGAAGGACTTGTAGTTCAGGTTGGACAGCAGGAGCTGCCCCATGGCACGCATGACGAAGAAGAGCATGAAGCCGATGATCATGTACACAAAGATCACGGAGGGGCCCGCGACGGAAATGGTTTTGCCGGAGCCCATGAACAGGCCCGTTCCGATGGCGCCGCCGATGGCCAGGAGTTGGATGTGGCGGTTGCTTAGCGAGCGTGCCAGGTGCGGCTCGCTGTCCCTGCTGGAGGCGCGGAGCCGTCCCTGTGTTGTCTGGTCGGACATTAGTGTTCAAGAACCCTTCGGAAGAACCGTCAAAAAGGTGACGGCCGTTACAGATCTGGTTCGATAAAGCTATAGCTAATGTCTGACAAATGGCCAGTCGGCCTGCATGGCGAAAGCTCCCTGACCCGCGCAAGGAGGTCGACGCAGTGAACCGTCAAGCCGTTGTTGTTTACAAACCTGTCAATTTGAGTTCCATCAGCTCGATAGAATGCGCAGGTGGCTACTTCAAATAGATCGCCGATGACCCGCCAGGACCGCAGGCAGAAAGTGCTCGCGCTGGCATTCTGTGTGTCGATGGTGGGCCTATTGGCTTCGGTCTTCCTGACCGGTGGTAACCCGCTTTTCCCTGGGATGTCCAGTCCACTGCTGGTGCTCTTCTTTTTCCTGGCCGCAGCGGCCAGCGTCATCGGGCTGGCCGTTATCAGGTTGCGGTGAACGGTGAAGGAAACCTCAGGCAGGGGATAAGCGACCTGCATGGCGAAAGCTCCCTTGTGGAAAAGGGAGCTTAGGCCGGTGTGCGCTTAGGCAATCTTCCGCCGGTATGCGGCCATGGCGAAGGCGTAGGCGAGAGCCAGGATGCCAAGGCACCAAGCGAGGGCAACCCAGAGGTCGCTGCCCACAGGCTCTTGCGCGAACAGGGCCCGAATGGAGTTCACGATCGAGGTCACTGGCTGGTTTTCGGCGAACCAGGCCACCGGGCCCGGCATCGTCGCGGTGGGCACGAACGCTGAACTGATGAACGGCAGGAAGATCAACGGGTAGCTGAACGCGCTGGCGCCGTCGACCGTTTTCGCCGAGAGCCCGGCGATCACGGCCAACCAGGTCAGGGCGAGCGTGAACAGGACCAGGATGCCGGCGATTGCTAGCCAGGCGCCTACGGATGCTCCGGTACGGAACCCCATAAGGAGGGCCACTCCGACGACGATCGCGACCGAGACGAGGTTGGCCACCAGTGAGGTGAGCACGTGCGCCCAGAGAACCGAAGACCGCGCGATCGGCATGGACTGGAAGCGCTCGAAGATGCCGCCCTGCATGTCGAGGAACAAGCGGTAGGCGGTGTAGGCGATGCCGGAGGCAATGGTGATCAGCAGGATGCCGGGGAGCATGTAGTTGATGTACGACTCGTCGGATCCGGTATTGATCGCGCCGCCAAGCACGTACACGAACAGCAGCATCAGTGCGATCGGCGTGACCGCGGTGGTGATGATTGTGTCGGGGCTGCGCAGGATGTGGCGAAGCGAGCGGCCGGTGAGGACGCGGGTATCGCTGATGACGTGAGTGCTCATCGGGATGACTCCTGTTCTTTCTGCTCTTCAGCGCTCTCGCCGACGAGCGCCAGGAAGACGTCTTCGAGTGAGGGCTGCTTTTCGACGTACTCGATCTCGGCCGGCGGCAGCAGCCGCTTGAGCTCGTCGAGCGTGCCGTTCTGGATGATCGTGCCCTTGTGCAGGATCGCGATGCGGTCGGCCAGGTGCTCGGCCTCGTCGAGGTATTGGGTGGTGAGCAGCACTGTTGTGCCGTTCCGGGCGAGATCCTTGACGGTCTGCCACACCTCGACGCGCGCCTGCGGATCCAGCCCGGTTGTGGGTTCATCCAGGAAGATCACCTTCGGGTCGCCAATCAGGCTCATGGCAATGTCCAGGCGACGCCTCATGCCGCCGGAGTACGTCGCTACTTTCCGCGGCCCGGCGTCGGTCAGGCTGAATTGCGCCAGCAAGTCGTCCGCGATCCCGGCCGGGTTCTTCAGGTGGCGGAGTTTCGCAACCAGGATGAGGTTCTCCTTGCCGCTGAGGACCTCATCCACCGCGGCGAACTGCCCGGTGAGGCTGATGGACTGCCTCACCTGGAGCGACTCGCCGTTTACGTCAAAACCGTCGACGGCGGCCTGCCCGCCGTCCGCTTTGAGCAGCGTGGACAGGATCTTCACCATGGTGGTCTTGCCTGCTCCGTTCGATCCGAGGAGGGCGAAGATACTGCCCGGCGCTACCTCGAAATCAACGCCGCGGAGTACGTGGAGATCCTTGTAGGACTTTTCAATGCCTTTTACCTGGATTGCCGCAGTAGTCATGATTCGGCTTCTTTCGCTTTGTCGATCGCCTTGTTGAGGCGCTCGCGTTCCTTGTCGATCCAGCGCTTGCCCCCATAGGCCTGCGCGAAGGTCTCGGCGAACTCGATGGGATCGTCGCCGACCATTTCGCTCACGGAAGTTCCATCCACTGCGGCCCGTTCCCAGAGGTCGGCCAGGTCGGTGAACATCTGGACCATGGTGTCGCCCTCGGTAACGCCGCCGTAGTACATCAGGTAGCGGTTGAAGGCGGTGGCCACGCTGAGGTAGGGCTCAGGCAAGGCATCCATACGGGCTTTGGCTTGCTTGTACTGCTTCTTCTGCTCGAGTGATCCGGTGACCAGTTCGATCCATTTTGCGGCCATGCTATTTTCCTTCCTTGTGGAGCTCTTCAATCCGTTCGGACAAGAAGCTCCATGTGTTCCAAAATTCGTTCAGTTCGTTTTTGCCCTGCTCGTTGAGTGTGTACACCTTGCGGGGCGGGCCTTTTTCGGACGGCCGTTTTTCAACGTCCACGAGGCCCTTTTGTTCGATCCTGACCAGCAACGCGTACACGGTGCCTTCAGCGATCTCGGTGAAACCCTGCTCCCGGAGCAGCGTGGTGATTTCGTATCCATACGCCGCCTTCCCGGTCAGGAGGGCAAGAACGATGCCCTCCAGTGTGCCTTTGAGCATCTCCGTCATTTGCTTGCCCATCGGACACCTCCCTCGCTACTCAGTATTACTAGCTACCACTACATAGTAGAACTAAGTACCGGTACTTAGCAACACTGAGTTCCAAGAAAAATGGCAAGCTGGGGTGGTGACTACGGAACCTGACGCAACCGCTTTGATGACTGCCGCCGTCGAGGGTGGAACCTTCAGCCTGCGGCGCGCCCGGAAGGGTGACCTACCGCAAATCCTCGGGTTGCTCGCCGATGACCAGCTGGGCGCCATTCGCGAAAGTGCCGACGACCCGGAGCCCTACGAGAAGGCTTTTGACGCGATCGACGCCGACCCGGCGCACCTTTTGGTGGTGGGCGAACTCAATGGTGACGTGGTGGCAACATTCCAGCTCAGCTACCTCCCGGGCCTGTCCCGCAAAGGGTCCTGGCGTGCTCAAGTCGAGGCCGTTCGGGTATCCGGGAAGCTGCGCGGGCAGGGTGTTGGGGCGCTCATGATCCAGTGGGCGATAGGGCGGGCCCGGGAGCGTGGCTGTTCGCTGGTGCAGCTCACGACGGACAAATCCCGGATTGCTGCGCACCGCTTCTACGAGCGGCTCGGGTTCGTCGCCAGCCACGAGGGCATGAAGCTGACGCTCTAACGCGCCCACCCAAGTAGGCAACAGCAAACGTCGCAATGAGTGCCCATTGGGACATGTGCTGTTACTTAGTTGGGCGGAGCTGGCACTTGACTATTAGGGTCCCTAACTATTAGGCTACCTAAATATGAACGGTACCTTCAGTCCCACTCTCATTGACCTCGCGCAGGAATTTCGCGAGGCCCTCCGGTTGGGGGTCTACATGTTCCGTCGTCTGGATCCGGAGGGCGAACTCACAGCCGCACAGTTGAGCCTGCTCTCGATGATCTCCCACTCCGGCCTTCGTGTTGGAGACATCGCCAAGAACCTGGGAATCAAGGTACCGAGTGCAACCGAGCAGATCATCAAGCTCGAGCGCGCCGGCCTGGTGACCCGTCAACCCGACCCGGACGATTCCCGCGCGGTACAGGTGGCCATCACCGAATCCGGGACCGCCGCCGTCGAATCTGCCAACCAACGGCGCAATGCCATGGTGGCCGAGTTGTTGCAGAACCTCAGCACTGAGGAAGTGGAGGCGCTGGCGGCGGCACTCCCTGTCATCAGCAAGATCAACAGCTCATTCCAGAACTAAGCAGAATTTACGCACCGACCCACAATCACGTATCAACAAGGAGCAATTGAATGTCACGCCAGTTGGCTGACGCTTCAGCAAGCGCCGAAACAACCGTCGAAAACACCCTCGAAGCCGAGAAAGCCTCGTTCCTCAAGCAGCCCAAGGCAGTGTGGGCAACAGCCCTCGCCGCAGTCTTTGCCTTCATGGGCATCGGGCTGGTGGATCCGATTCTTCCCGCTATCGCCAAAAACCTTCAAGCGTCCACCAGCGAAGTGTCGTTGCTGTTCACCAGCTACTTCCTGGTCACCGCGATAGCGATGTTGATCAGCGGCTTCGTATCCTCAAGGATCGGCGGGAAGAAGACGCTTCTCATCGGCTTGGCGATCATTGTGGTCTTCGCGTCGTTGTCCGGCCTTTCCGGCAGCGTCGAGCAGCTTGTCGGCTTCCGCGCAGGCTGGGGTCTCGGCAACGCGTTGTTCGTCGCGACTGCCTTGGCTGTGATTGTGGGGGTGGCCAGCGGCGGAACGGGCACCGCGATCATCCTCTACGAGGCAGCCCTCGGACTCGGCATCTCGCTCGGGCCGCTGCTGGGTGCCCTCCTCGGTGGGTGGCAGTGGCGTGCACCGTTCTTCGGTACGGCTGTCCTGATGGCCGTAGCGTTTATCGCCCTCCTGGCGTTGCTGCCCAAAACGCCAGCACCGGCGAAGAAGTCCCGCCTCCGGGATCCGCTCCTGGCTCTCGGGCACAAGGGCCTTCGCACCACGGCCGCCAGTGCCCTCTTCTATAACTACGGTTTCTTCACCATTCTTGCGTTCACGCCCTTCATTCTCGGCATGGATGCCTACGGCATCGGTGGAGTCTTCTTTGGCTGGGGTGTTGCGGTGGCTGTGTTCTCGGTCTTCGTTGCACCCGTGCTGCAGAAGCGCTTCGGCGCGGTAAAGGTCCTGACCGGTACCTTGGCCGTCCTCATGCTGGACCTGATTGGGCTGGGACTGGCAGCCGGGCACTCGGTGACTGCCGTCGTCGTACTTGTCATCGTGGCTGGTGCATTGCTGGGCATCAACAACACGGTCTACACGGAGTTGGCCATGGGTGTCTCTGATTCGCCGCGTCCGGTTGCTTCGGCTGGCTATAACTTTGTCCGCTGGATGGGCGGGGCGCTGGCTCCCTTTGCTGCTGCACAGCTCGGCGAGCACTTCGGGCCCCAGGTTCCGTTCTTTGCCGGTGCGGTGGCCATGGTGGTCGCCATCCTGATCGCTTTCGGCGGCCGGAAGTTCCTGTCGTCGCACGAACCGCACCTGGTGTAGCAGGCTGTAGAACCAAAAAAGCCCGGCGGATTTGTGATCCGCCGGGCTTTTTCGTTTTGCTAGTTGTTCTCGTCCGAGGTGACCGCAAGCGGCGCCACAGGAGCGCCCTTCGGAACGAACAGGGTTTCAGCCTGCTCCAGGGACATGCCGTTCGTCTCGGGAACCTTGAACATCACAAAGAAGAACGACGCCGCCGCGAACGCTGCGTACATGGCGTACGTCAGCGGCAGCGAACCTGCCGCCATGATGGGAAAGCTCAGCGTGATGGCAAAGTTCGCGATCCACTGCGCTGCGGCGGCCAAGCCCAAAGCACGTGCGCGGATGCGGGAGGGGAAGATCTCGCCCAACAGTACCCACACCAGCGGTCCCCACGAGGCGCCAAAGCTGATCGCGAACACGTTGGCCGCGACCAAGGCGATGGGCCCCCACGCGCCCGGAAGGGTGATCTCGGAACCCGAGCCAACGGCCGAAGAGAAGGCCAGTGCCATGACCCCAAGAGATACTGCCATGCCGATGGAGCCGGTAAGCAGGATGGGCCGGCGGCCGATTCGGTCCACCAGTGCGATGGCTACGAGGGTGACCAGAATGTTCGTGATGGACGTGGCAACGGAGATCGTCAAGGAGTCCTTCTCCTGGAATCCGACGGCCTTCCACAATGTGGTGGAGTAGTAGAAGATCACGTTGATGCCAACAAACTGCTGCAGCACGGACAGGATGATGCCGATCCACACTACGGGCAGGAGGCCGAACCTGTTGCCGCGCAGTGAGCCCTTCTTGGTGGAGAGCTTCTCTTGCTGGATGGATTCCCGGATTTCGCGGATGTGCCGGTCGATGTCGTCGCCCGGAATGAGCCGGTTGAAGATGGTGCGGGCTTGGTCTTCCTTGCCGTTGAGCACCAGGAAATGTGGTGATTCCGGTAGTCGGAAGGCGATCCAGCCATAGACGGCGGCAGGGACTGCGCAAGCGATGAACATCCAACGCCACGCCTCAATCCCCAGCCACAGCGTGCCGCCCGCACCACCGGCCGAGTTGGCCAGGACCGCGTCGGAGAGCAGCGCTGCAAAAATACCCGTGGTGATGGCCAGCTGCTGGAGCGAGGCCAAACGGCCGCGAACGTGCCGTGGGGAGATTTCCGAAATGTAGGCAGGGGCAATAACGGACGCCAAACCGATGCCCAATCCGCCCACCAGTCGCCAGAAGACGAGGTCCCATACGCTGAACGCCAAGCCGGTTCCAACTGCGCTCACCAGGAAGAGCAGTGCGCCGATTTTCATGGCGGGAATGCGGCCGTAGCGGTCGGCAACCTTGCCGGCCAAATAGGCGCCAACGGCACAGCCAAGCAACGCTACTGCAACGGCGAATCCGGTGAGTGCCTCGCTCATGGCGAATTCGCCAGCCATCGCATCCACTGCACCGTTGACCACGGACGAATCAAAGCCGAACAGGAAGCCACCTACTGCACCGGCGACGGCCAGGCCGATCACTTTCCGGGAAACGTGGGGTGCGCCGGCATCGGTGCTGGGACTGGACATGGGTCTCCCTCGGGAACGGTGTGTGGGATCGCAGTGCGTGACGTCGTCGGCTGTTCCGACGGGGACGCCGGTGCACTCGCGCTACACAGTGTGGCACGTCATATCGGCCAAGTTCCAGTCAAGTGATGGACGTGACATGCATTCACTTTCTTAACCCATGCGGCCCTGGGCACCCGCTGCGCGTTCCCTGAAAGGGGTCAATAGGGGGCTTGGGGCCTTCACGTCCCTCCTTTGAATCAACTTATTGAACACAAAGCACGACGGCGGCCCTTGGGTCAGTCGTCAAACCCAAGGGCCGCCGTCGGACGCTTCAGGGCCGCGGATGTGGCGCTAGGAGAGCTCCTTCAGGGCGTCCGTCAGCAAGGTCCCCGGCTGGCCGAGGCGGCTGTGAACGCCCCGCGAGGCGATCAATTCTCCGCCGATGACGACCTCGGTGACATCGCTGGCCGTTGCACTGAACGCCATCTGCAGCGGACGGGACCCGGCAGTGCGGACAGAGGCGGGATCGATGGCCATGAGATCGCAGACGCTGCCCACCTCAAGCGCGGGCTTGGCAACGGGGGTGGCCATGGATCGTGCAGCCCCGTGCGTTGCGGCCTGCAGTAATTCCTGCGGTGTGAACCTTCCGCGCTGGCCGCTGCCCAACCGCTCCCCGTGTTCAAGCGTGCGCATTTCGATCCATGGGTCGATCACGGCGTGCTGGTCAGTCCCGAGGGCGATCGTTGCTCCCGCGTCGGAAAGTTGCCGTGCCGGACCGATTCCATCCGCAAGGTCGGCCTCAGTGCTCGGGCACATCACCACTGTGGTGCCGGCTTGTCCGAGGGAAGCGATGTCTTCCTGCGTCAGGTGCGTGGAATGGACGGCTGAAAGCCTGCTGGACAGCAGCCCATTGCGGGCCAAAAGGCCGGCAGGGGTGGTGCCGTAAGCCTCGAGGCAGGCGTGGTTTTCTGCAGGTTGTTCGCTCAGGTGGATGTGGAGGGGAATGTCTGTGGGCAGCTGCGCGGCCACAACCTTCAGATCCTCTTCGGGCACCGCCCGGACAGAGTGCAGCGCTGCCCCCACGCTCACGCGATCTGCTGGAAAGTCCTTTGCGATGGCATTACGGAGTGAGTCAAGCCGGCGGAGCCAGGCGTGCACATCCGCGTCCCCGAACCGTGCTTGTTCCGGACTAAGCGGTGATCCTATGCCGCCGTTAAGGTACAGGGTGTCCAAGAGGGTGAGGCGGATGCCGGCGGACATCGCCGCCCGGGCAAGTGCCAGTTCCATGGCATGGGCTTCCGGGTAGGGGGCGCCGTCCTGCTGGTGGTGGACGTAGTGGAACTCTGCGACGCTGCTGAAGCCGGTGACAACCATTTCCGCGAAAACGGCCGTGGCAAGCTTCTCGTATTTCTCCGGAGTCAGCTCCGAGGCGCTCGTGTACATCTGCTCGCGCCAGACCCAGAAATCTCCGCGACCTTCGTGGGTCCGGCCACGAAGGACCCTGTGGAAGGCATGCGAGTGGGCGTTTGCAGCAGCGGGGAAGACGACGCCCTGCAGCTTTGTATCGCCGGCTTGCCGCTCGACATTGGCTGTGACACTGGTTATCCGGCCGTCCCGGGTTTCCAAGCGCACGCCGGACGCGGCCTCCGGCACTCCTGACCCGCTGAGGGACGCAATGATGGCGGTCTCGCACCAGAACGTGCTCACAACAGGCCCTCCAAAACGTCGGCAAGGGCAACGGCTCCGGATGAGGCGTCCTCGTCGGCAACGTATTCTTCAGGCGAATGCGAGATCCCGCTGGGGTTGCGGACAAAGAGCATGGCCGAGGGCACGTATCCGGCCAGGACGCCCGCATCGTGCCCCGCGCCTGTCGCCAGCACCGGCGCTTCGGGCAAAAGACCTGCGATTCGTCGGCTCAGCCCTGAATCAAAGTGGACGGTTCCGCTATACGACTCTTCGGTGAGCGTCGCGGTGCAGCCTTCACCGGCCGCGACTTCCTGCGCCGCGCCGTAGATCGCTTCGATAAGGCGCGCGGTCACTGCATCGTCCGGGTGGCGGGCGTCAAGCCACAGGTCCACTCGGGATGCGATCACGTTGGTGCCGCCCGGAACCGGCGTCAAGCGTCCCACGGTTGCCCGGGCATCCGGTTCTTTGGCTGCGGTGTCGCGCACGGCCAGGACAATCCGGGCAGCGGCCACCATGGGATCGGCGCGGTCCGCCATGAGCGTGGTGCCTGCGTGGTTTCCCTGGCCGCTGACGCTGATCTTCCATCGTCCGTGGCCCAAGATGGAACTTCCGACGGCGATGGCCGGGCCATCCTGGCCCAGTCCTTTGCCTTGCTCGACGTGCAGTTCAACGAAATCGCCGATGCGGGCCAACGCTCCGGGGTCTGCGCCGACGTGTTGGGGGTCCAGGCCATTGGACCGTGCGACGTCGGCGAACGTTTCGCCGTCGGCATCGCGCAGGTTCAGCGCCTTGTCGGCGTCGATGGCCCCTGTCAGGAGCCGGGAGCCCAGACATGCCACGCCGAAGCGGGACCCTTCTTCCTCGGGGAAAACGGTCACGGCCAGGGAGCGCCCTGGCTGAAGTCCGCGGCTTTTAAGATTGTCGACGGCGGCCAGCGCGGAGGCAACGCCGAGCGGTCCGTCGAATGCGCCTCCGCCAGGGACTGAGTCAAGGTGGCTCCCCGTGACAAGGGCGCCGTCCTGCGGTTCACCCCACCAGGCCCAGATGATGCCATTACGGTCTGTCTCGACGCCCAGGCCGCGATGAGCTGCCTGTTCCTTGAACCACTCACGAAGGTCGAGTTCCGGTGTTGAATAGACGGCCCTGGAGTAGCCTCCCCGCACACCATCCCGGCCTACGTCCTTGATCGAGTCAAGGAGCTGATTGACGGTTTCCACGTGTTCCTCCGATGTTGGTGACTGCCACCAAGTAAAAAGCAGATGCCACCACATGGCAAGGGTCTGGGGTTAGTTTGGCGGTATTTAACGGGCCGGAAACATCGGCGTCACACGGTAGTGATCCAGGACGACATATTTCCCGGAATCCCGGGAAATTTACGAAAAACTGTTGCCATGGTGTGAAAAGTGCTTTTTACTTAGTGGCAAGACATGGTGATTCAGACCACTTGAAAGCAGGCCAAGCAATGGCAGCAGATTCTTCGACCCGGACGGTAGAGCGAGCGCTCGCCCTCTTGGGAGCTGTGTGCTCCGAGGGAGCCATTGCGCTGAGCGACGCGGCACGGGTCGTCGACCTCTCGCCCAGCACGGCCCTTCGGCTCCTCCGGACCCTTGAAGGCAGCGGTTTTGTCTCGAGGGACGACGGCGGCAACTTCCGTCCCGGGGCCAGCATCATCCAGCTGGGTGCGCTCGCGCTCGGCAAGGAATCACTCGTCTCGTTGTGCACACCGGCCATGAAACGCCTCGTGGCAACAACGCGCGAATCCTGCTATCTGAGTATTCCCGGGGTTGGGGACACGGGAATCTACATCGCGATCGTCGAGGGTACGCACTCGATCAGGCACTCCAGCTGGGTCGGGAGGAGCATCCCGCTCGAAGGAACAGCTTCCGGCCAGGTACTCAAGGGCGAACAGCCCGAGCGTGGCTTTGCCGTGGTGCGCAGCGGTGTGGAGGACGACGTAACGGCCATTGCGGCACCGGTAGTGATGGGAGGACGGACGGTGGCTTCGATCAGCGTCGTCGCCCCCAGCTATCGCGTGGATGAGCTGAAGGCCCTCAAGATCGGCCAGCAACTGGTGGAGGAAGCTGACAACGTCCTCACCCTGACCACCGAAAACCATGAGCTACCCCAGGAAAGCATGGAAGCAAAATGATTAAGTTTGAAAATGTCACCAAGGCCTACCCCGATGGCACCGTCGCCGTCGACGGCCTCAATCTGGAGGCGCCCACCGGCAAGCTGACCATCCTGGTTGGCCCGTCGGGCTGCGGCAAGACCACCTCATTGAGGATGATCAACCGCCTCATCGAACCCACCAGCGGCACCATCTACCTGGACGACCAGCCCACGTCCGGCATGGACGCGGCGTTGCTGCGACGCAGGATTGGCTACGTGATCCAGCACGCAGGCCTCTTCCCGCACAAGACCATCGTGGACAACGTATCCACCATGCCCGTCCTGCTGGGCGAGAGCCGCCAGAAGGCCCGGACCAAGGCCCTTGAGCTGATGGAGCGGGTAGGGCTTCCCGCGAGCTTCGCCAAGCGATACCCGTGGCAGCTCTCCGGTGGCCAGCAGCAGCGCGTCGGAGTGGCCCGGGCGCTCGCTTCGGATCCGGCGTTCATGCTGATGGATGAGCCGTTCAGTGCCGTTGACCCCGTGGTCCGCGCCCAGTTGCAGGAGGAGTTCCTGCGCCTCCAGCGCGAGATTGGAAAGACCATCATCATGGTCACGCACGACATCGACGAAGCACTCAAGCTCGGCGACCAGGTGGCCGTGATGCGTGTTGGCGGCAAGCTTGCCCAGATGGCCACTCCGTCCGAATTGCTCACCTCGCCCGCCGACGAGTTCGTCGCCGATTTCGTGGGCCGCGACCGCGGCTACCGTTCCCTGGGGTTCACCAAGACAGCCGGGGCCGTATCGATCGGCGAAGAATCCGTAGTCCAACTCGGCGCTTCGGCGGAGGAAGCCCGCGCCAAGGCGTCGGGTGCTTGGGTGTTGGTGGTCGACGGCGGCAGGAAGCCTCTCGGTTGGACGCAGCCTGAGCTTCTCAACGGCGAGGTCAAGCGGGAGAATCTCAACCTCAGCGGCATCCCGGCTGCGGCTTCCGGAACAATGCGCCAACTGCTGGATGCGGCCCTGTCCTCGCCGAGCAGGCGGGGTGTGGTGGTCAATGAGCACGGCGAACTGATCGGCACTGTCACCGCCACGGACGTGGTCAAGGCCATTGAAGCCGAGCCACACCTGGAGACGGCACGATGAACTTTGAATGGCTTGGCCGCCAGTCCGACAACATTGTCTTCCTGCTCGGCTGGCACGTCCTGCTGGCCGTCACCCCGCTGATCCTGGGGCTGCTCATCGCCTTGCCCCTGGGCTGGTGGGCACACCGGAGCCGCCGCATCTACCCGTTGTTGGTAGGCGTCGCCGGGCTCCTCTACACCGTTCCATCCCTGGCGTTGTTCGTGTTGCTCCCACTGGTCCTCGGCACCAAGATCCTGGACCCGCTGAACATCGTTGCCGCACTGACTGTCTACACCGTGGCTTTGCTGGTCCGGGTGGTGGCAGATGCACTGGATTCCGTCCCGGAGGACACGGTCCAAGCTGCCAAGGCCATGGGTTACCGCGGCTACCAGAGCCTCCTGAAGGTTGAGCTCCCCGTGGGCGTCCCGGTTATCTGTGCCGGCTTGCGTGTCGCCGCGGTTTCCAACGTCAGCCTGGTCTCCGTGGCTGCACTGTTGGGAATCCCGCAGCTTGGTTCGCTCTTCACGCAGGGCTTCCAGCTCCGTTTCTACACGCCGATCATCGCCGGCATCGTGCTCTGCGTGGTCCTGGCCATGATCCTGGACGGGCTGATCATCCTTCTCAACCGGTGGCTGACACCGTGGACCCCCAAGGTGGTGGCATCGTGAACTACTTGTTCGATCCAAAGCACTGGAGTGGTGCGGACGGCATCCCGACATTGATCGGCGAGCATCTCCTCTACTCCCTTATCGCACTGGCCATCGCTGCCATCATCGCGGTGCCGCTTGGTATCTACATAGGCGTGACCGGCAAGGGCGTCTTCATGATCGCCGGCCTGGCCAACGCGCTCCGTGCACTTCCGAGCGTCGGCCTGCTGATCCTCCTGGTCCTGCTCATTTCGCCCGCGTTCCCGTCCCGCATGGGTTACGTCCTCCCAAGCCTCATCGTGCTGGTGTTGCTGGCGGTTCCGCCGATCCTGACCAACACCTATGCCGGCGTTCGCGCAGTGGATGCTGCCGCCGTCGACGCCGCAAAAGGCATGGGTTTCCGCACCATGAAGATCCTGACGGATGTCCAGCTGCCGTGCTCGCTTCCGCTGGTTTTGTCCGGTATCCGCAGCGCACTGCTGCAAATCATCTCGACGGCGACCATCGCCGCGTACATTTCGCTCGGCGGCCTTGGCCGCCTGCTGATCGACGGCAAGGCCCAGAACGACTACAGCCAGATGGTTGCAGGCGCAATCCTGGTGGCTTTGCTGGCACTGTTCTTCGACCAGCTCCTCGCCTTCATCACCCGCCGCGTGGTCTCACCCGGACTGACCCGGCGCACCATCAAGTCGGCTCCTGCAGCCGAACCCGTGAAGACCCCCATCACGGTCTAGCCAGTTCCCGTTTTGCACTTCCCCCCACCCCCACCTGGCCACAGCATGCCCTGCGGCGCCCCCTTCCAGGAGAGTTGACATGAAGAAGTACCTCACCGGTTTCACCCTCGCGGCAGTTGCCGCCATCACCCTTAGCGGTTGCGGAGGCGGAGATCCCCTGAGCTCCTCCAACACCGCGGCCGCGGCCTCGGGCGACAGCATCATTGTTGGTTCCGCAGACTTCCCGGAAAGCCAACTGATCGCCAAGATCTACGCGGAAGCCCTGAAGGCAAAGGGTGTGAACGTCTCAGAGAAGCCCAGCATCGGCAGCCGCGAAGTCACCATCCCCGCCCTCAAGGACGGTTCCATCGACCTCATGCCGGAATACGGCGGAGCGCTCCTCCAGTACCTCGATTCCGCCACCAAGGCGGTCTCCTCTGAGGAAGTAGAGAAGGAGCTTGCCACCAAGATCCCTTCAGGCCTCACTGTCCTGGAGGCCTCCGACGCGCAGGACAAGGACGTCCTCACCGTCAAGAAGGACATCGCCGACCAGTACAAGCTCAAAACCATCGAGGACCTCCAGCCTGTTGCCAAGGACCTGGTCCTGGGTGGTCCGCCGGAGTGGAAGACCCGCCTCAACGGCGTCGCCGGCCTGAAGTCCGTCTACAACCTTGAGTTCAAGGAATTTTCAGCGCTCGACGCCGGTGGGCCGCTCACGCTGAACGCCCTCCTTTCGGGTCAGATCCAGGTAGCGGACCTCTTCAGCACGGACCCGGCGCTGGCCGAGAACAACCTTGTGGCACTTGAGGACAACAAGAACCTCTTCCTCTCCGAGAACATCGTTCCGGTCATCAACCAGAAGAAGTCCACGGCGACTGTCAAGGAAACGCTGGACAAGGTCTCTGCCGCCCTCACGACTGAGGACCTCATCAAGATGAACGGCCGCGTAGCCAAGTTCGAGGACATCGGCGAAATCGCCAAGGAATGGCTCAAGACCAAGAACCTTGGCTAGGACACGCTGTTCTGCCCGAACTTTTTAGGAGTAAGAGAATGACTGCCGATTTCACTACAGGAGCCCGTCCGGTCAAGGCTGCCCGGGGTACTGAGCTTTCTGCCAAGTCGTGGCAGACTGAAGCGCCGTTGCGTATGTTGATGAACAATTTGGATCCGGAGGTTGCCGAGCGTCCGGACGACCTGGTGGTTTATGGCGGTACTGGTCGTGCTGCGCGGTCGTGGGCTGCGTTTGATGCGATCACGAAGACGTTGGAAACCATGGAGAAGGATGAGACTCTTTTGGTCCAGTCCGGTAAGCCGGTGGGTGTGTTCCGCACGAATGAGTGGGCGCCGCGGGTGTTGTTGGCGAACTCGAATCTGGTGGGGGATTGGGCGACGTGGCCTGAGTTCCGTCGGCTCGAGGCTGAGGGTTTGATGATGTATGGGCAGATGACTGCTGGGTCGTGGATTTACATTGGTACCCAGGGGATTCTGCAGGGCACGTACGAGACGTTCGCCGCGGTGGGGAACAAGCTCGCCGCGGAGGGCCGGATCGCGGCCGCGCCGGAGGGTTCGGCTGAGGGTCCGCTGGCCGGGACGTTGACGTTGACGGGTGGGTGTGGTGGCATGGGCGGTGCCCAGCCGCTGGCCGTGACGTTGAATGATGGTGCGTGCTTGATCGTGGACGTCGATGAGTCCCGTCTGCGCCGCCGTGTGGGTAAACGCTACCTTGATGAGGTCGAGACCGATCTGGATGCGGCGATCGCGAAGGTTCAGGCGGCGAAGGCTGAGCGTCGTGGCTGGTCGGTGGGGTATGTGGGGAACGCCGCGGAGGTCTTCCCGGAACTGCTGGCCCGTCACCGGGCCGGGGAGATCACTTTTGATGTGGTCACGGACCAGACCAGTGCCCATGATCCGTTGTCGTACCTGCCCGAGGGCATCACGGTGGCGGAGTGGCACACCGAGGCCGAGGCGGACCCGGAAGGGTTCACGAAGAAGGCGCAGGCGTCGATGGCGCGGCATGTGCAGGCGATGGTGGAGTTCCAGGACGCCGGCGCTGAGGTCTTTGATTACGGTAACTCGATCCGTGATGAGGCCCGTAAGGGTGGGTATGACCGGGCGTTTGAGTTCCCGGGGTTCGTTCCGGCGTATATTCGTCCGTTGTTCTGTGAGGGGCTGGGCCCGTTCCGTTGGGTCGCGCTGTCGGGGGACCCGGAAGATATCCGTGTCACGGATGAGGCGATCAAGGAGTTGTTCCCGGAGAACAAGCACCTGCATAAGTGGATTGATGCCGCTGCTGAGCGGGTGGAGTTCGAGGGCCTGCCGGCGCGTATTTGCTGGCTTGGGTATGGTGAGCGGGCCAAGGCCGGGTTGTTGTTCAACCAGCTTGTTGCTGAGGGTAAGGTCAAGGCCCCGATTGTGATCGGTCGTGACCACCTGGATTCGGGTTCGGTTGCGTCCCCGTACCGGGAGACCGAGTCCATGAAGGACGGTTCGGACGCGGTGGCTGACTGGCCGTTGCTGAACGCCCTGACCGCCGCCTCGTCGGGTGCTACCTGGGTGTCGATCCATCACGGTGGCGGGGTGGGGATTGGCCGGTCCATCCACACCGGGCAGGTCTCCGTTGCTGACGGGACCGAGCTCGCGGCGCAGAAACTTGAGCGGCTCCTGACCAACGACCCCGGGATGGGTGTCATCCGCCACGCTGACGCCGGCTACGACCGCGCCATCGAAGTCGCCAACGAACGCGGCGTCCGCATCCCCATGAACGAGAAGTAGGCAACACCAATGACCATCACATCCGGTTCCCGAGCTGAAGTGGACTGTCGGGCCGAAATGGAGCGAACAGGCCCGGAGCCGCGTCAACGTGAACCCAGGTCCACGGTCCGAAGCAGCCGGCAACTTCCTGTCCAGCCTTCTCCGGAGGGCTGGAACCCGGTCCGCTTCGCGCCGGAAACTGATTAGCACGCAGTAGTGGTTGCCAGGCTTTCCCTGGCAACCACTATTGCCGTTAAGGCGCATCACTTCGACGACGAATGAAAGGATCGGCCCATGATCGAAATCGACGGCCGGAATCTGGCATTGCCGGACATCGTGGCGGTTGCCGACGGCGAGGGTGTCGTTTTGGCACCCGAAGCCGTGGCCCGCTTGGCAGCATCACAGGAGTCTGCTGTTGCCACGTCCTTGAACCGGCCGGTTTACGGACGTTCAACGGGGGTGGGGGCGAACCGGGGTGTGACTCTGTCGAAAAACGACGGTGATGACACCCATGGCCTTCAGCTGCTTCGGAGCCACGCCGTGGATTCAGGCAGGCCCCTGGACCGGCGGACCGTTCGGGCGATGCTGGTGGTGAGGCTCTCGCAGCTGGCGGCTGGTGCATCCGGCATCAATCCCGCCATTGCGGTGGCTCTTGCTGAGCTGATCAACTCGGACGTCGTTCCTGAAATTCGGGAATTCGGCGGCATTGGTACGGCGGATCTCCAGGCCTTGTCCGGAACGGCGCTGACGATGCTTGGCGAGCGTGAGCCCTTGGGCGGGGGAGGGGTGCGACGGTTCGTGGAGAGCTGGGCCACCGCTGACGCTCTTCCTTTTATCAGCTCAAGCGCTTTGACGATCGCACAAGCGGTCCTGGCTCATGAGGAACTTTCGAGGCTCCTGGACAACGCGCAGTCCGTGGCGGCTCTGTCCTTTGTCGCGATGTCCGGCAACGTGGAGGCGTTAAGCCCGGCGGTGGCTGCTGCCGCCGACACCCCCGCTGTGGCTAAAGCTGCCAACACCTTTTATGAGCTGGTGCAAGGTAGTGGGCAGCCCGCCCGTATCCAGGATCCCTATTGCCTGCGGACCCTGCCCCAGATTTTCGGTTCCCAGATTGAGGAACTGGAATCCTTGGGTACTCTGCTGTGCCGCTTGGTGACAGCGGGAAACGAAAATCCCCTGGTTCACGGTTCGTTGTCCGATGGCTCGAACGACGTTGCCCACCATGGGCTTTTCCAGATGACCAACCTTGCGCGCCGTGCTGACGCCTTGCAACTGGCGATCGGTGCCGCCTGTGCGACGCATCTGCGCAGGATTGATCTGCTGTGCGATCCAAAGTACACAGGCCTGCACCCCTTCCTGGCTGAGGACGGAACAGGTCAGTCTGGAGTCATGATGCTGGAGTACGTTGCTGCTGCCGCGGTGGGTCGGATCCGTGCGAACACGCAGCCGGCAAGCTTGCAAACCGTGGTGTTGTCCTTGGGTGCTGAAGAGGACGCCAGCTTCGCCAGCCTGGCGGCCGCCCAGCTGCAGTCCACGGTGCGGGCACTGGCGACCGTCACCGGCGTCGAACTTGTCTGTGCCGCACGGGCCCTGCGGCTCCAAGGTCGGCGGGCTGAAGAGTTTGCCAGCCACAAGCTGCGCAGCATGATGACCGCCGGCTACGGCTTGCCCTCCGACGTCACCGATCGGGACCTGCGCGGCGATGTGGAGCAAGCGAACCGGATCGTCCTGGCAACGCATTAGAAGCGAAAGCTCAAACGTAAAGGCAGGCAGTCCGAAGACTGCCTGCCTTTACTTCGCGCTTAGGTTCCTATTTGTGAGGGCTAGTGCGCCGAAACTGAATCCTTGGCTGCGGCCTTGGGATCCGTGAGCTTCTTGTTCGGCAGCGCGAAGCTGATCAGGAACGCGATGATCATGAGACCTGCTGCAGTCAACATGACCACATCAATGGCCTGGGCGAAACCCTCTGTGATCGGTCGGGTAAGCGTGCTGTTGGCCGAGTGCAACCAGCTGGTGTCGTTCAGCGAATCGTTGCTGGCACCGTTCTTGAAGAAGTCGAACAGCTTGGCGTTCGCGGGGTCCGAGGCCACGGCAGGGTCCCTTAGGACGGCCTGGTAGTCCGGGCTGGACGCTGCCGTCTTCATGCCGTCGGCGATCTTGTCGGCTGCAGTGCTGAACAGCATCGAGATGAACACCGCTGTTCCCACGGCACCGCCCATTGAACGGAAGAACGCAGCCGTGGAGGTGCCGACGCCCATGTCCTTGGGCGGTACGGATACCTGCATGGCAAGGGTCAGCGGCTGCATGCAGAAGCCGAGTCCTACGCCGAAGAACACGGCGATCAGGCCGGGAACCCACAGACCGGTGTCGACTCCCAGAACCAGTCCCATGACCGTTGCGGCAGCGGCGAGCACAGCAGTGCCAAGGATCGGGAAGATCCGGTAGACGCCGGACGATGAGATCGTGCGGCCGGCCGAGATGGAACCGAAGAGAATGCCTACGGTGAACGTGATCATCATCAGGCCGGCCTCGGTGGGCGTCAGGCCCTTGACCAGCTGCAGATACATGGGCAGCATGGCGATGGCTCCGAACATGCCGATACCGATGATGAAGTTCAGCAGCGATGACAGGCCGAACGTGGTGTTCTTGAAGAGACGCAACGGAATCAGTGCGTAGTCTCCTGCGCGCCTCTCAGCCAGCAGGAAGGCTACGATTCCGATGACGCCCAGGCCGTAGCAAAGCCACGATCCAGCGGAGGACCAGCCCCAAGTTCGTCCCTGTTCAGCCACGAGAAGCAGCGGAACAATGGCCAATGTAATGGCGGCAGCACCCCAGTAGTCGATCTTCTGCTTCACGTGCCTGACTGGCAGGTGCAGGTACATGAACACCACCACCAGCGCGGCGAGGCCAATCGGAAGGTTGATGAAGAAGACCCAGCGCCAGCCGTCGAAGCCCAGAATGTTGGCTGAACCTGCGAAGGCACCGCCAATCACGGGGCCAAGAACGGACGAGATGCCGAAGACGGACATGAAGTAGCCCTGGTACTTGGCCCGGTCTTTCAAGGCCACGATGTCGCCGATGATGGTCAGAGCCAGTGCGAGGAGGCCACCGGCGCCCAGGCCCTGGATGCCGCGTGCAATGGCCAGCTCCGTCATGGAGTGAACGGAACCCGCATAAAGTGACCCGGCCAGGAAGATGACAATGGCCGTGAGGTACAAGGGGCGGCGACCGAAGATATCGCTGAGCTTGCCGTACAGCGGGGTGCTCACCGTGGATGTGATGAGGTACGCCGTGGTGGCCCACGCCTGAAGGGACAGGCCATCGAGGTCGTTGGCGATGGTGTAGATGGACGTGGACACGATGGTCTGGTCCAGCGAAGACAGGAACATGCCGAGCATGAGTCCCACCATGACGGTGAGGGTCTGACGATGGGTCAGGACCTCACCAGCGGCCCGAACGGGCGTGGAATTGGACATATCTTCTCCAGAGATGGCAGAAAAGTGGAATTAAGCAGGATAGTTGCTTTCAGTAACTATCCTAACGCCCCGATCATTCCCACCGGGAGAATATTTCTTCGGCGGATCCCGTAAGTCGGCAGCAGGAAGCGTCAGCGCTCCAGAAGGATGCCGTCCGGATCGCTGTAAATCATCACTCCGGGCTTGATGCGGACATCATCGATTACGAGTTCGATGTCGACCTCGCCCGATCCCGTTTTGGAACTCTTCCGTGGGTTGCTTCCCAGGGCTCTGACTCCCAGGGGCAGCCGGGAGATGGCCTCGCGGTCGCGGATGGCCCCGTAGATGATCACTCCGGCCCAGCCGTTTTCAACGGCACTCTCCGCAATCATGTCTCCCATGAGGGCAGTCCTCAATGAACCCTGGCCATCAACGACCAGGACCGCACCGTCGCCCTGCGTACCCAGGACAGACTTCACCAATGCGTTGTCCTCGAAGCACCGGATGGGACGGACCGGGCCATTGAAGTGTGTGTGGCGCCCGAGGTTCTGGAACTGGACGGCAAGGGACTGCAGTTCTTCCCCGCGCTCGTCATAGAGATCGGCGGTATTTATCTGCTGGGTCATAAGGCTGCTCCTCCGTGGGTTTGAAGCCACAGTAACGCGTCCCCGCGACTCCCCACAGCGCTTATTTCGAGCTATGTGGATAAAGGACTCGACGGCGGCTCAGAGTCACTCCTCCGCGTTAGGCTGATTCCACACACCAAATAAGGGGGAACCTGCCATGAGCTTGTCCGACCTTCCGGGGCCGGTACCGGATCCAGCTGTGGTCCGTGGCGGAACCACGGCACTCGCCGAGCCCGTGAACCGCGTTAGGCCGATCTGGGTAACGGGCGTAATCCTGGTCAACCTCGGTATTAACGCGGCGTTCTTCGGGCCCCTCCAAGTTCTACTGGGGCAGCAGGCAGCGCACTTCGACGAAGGCCAGAAGGAAGCCATCCTGGTCCTGGTCACCGGTTGTGGTGCCGCTGTCTCCATGGTCGCGAACCCGTTGTTTGGTGCCTTCAGTGATCGAACCACGTCCCGGTTCGGCCGGCGGGTTCCCTGGGTGCTTATGGGAGCAATCCTCGGCGCTGTTGCCCTTGTTGCCTTGGCAGGTGCGCCCAACGTCGCTGTCATGACTGTTCTTTGGTGCCTGGTCCAGGCCGGTGCCAACGCGATGTACTCGGCCATCACCGCCGCTGTCCCGGACAGGGTTCCCGTGCCGCAGCGCGGAACTGTCGGCGGCCTTGCCGCTATGGGACAGACGGTGGGCATCCTCGTTGGCGCCGTGATCGCGGCCGTCGTGGCCGGTGACTTTGCCGCTGGATACTGGGTGTGCGCCGCAGCGCTGCTTGCCGGCGTCGTGCTTTATCTGTTCAAGAGCGATGACCAGCCGCTGCCGCAGCAGGAGCGGCCCCCATTCAGCCTGTGGCGGTTCCTCGGGGGCTTCTGGGTGTCGCCGAAACGCTACCCCGACTTCGCGTGGGCCTGGCTGACCAGGCTGCTGGTCAGTACGGGCAACCACATGGTGACCCTCTACCTGCTCTTCTTCCTCAGCGATGTGGTCCGCCTCAAGGAAACTGAAAACATTGAGCCCGAGTTCGGCGTGCTCGTCCTGACCGGACTGTATGCGGTCATGGTCATCATTACCAGTGTTGTGGGTGGACGGCTGAGTGACCGCATGGGCAAGCGGAAGCCCTTGGTTATCGCCTCATCGGCCATCATCGCTGCGGCGTCCTTGATTCTTGCCTTTGCCCCAACGTGGATTGGCGGACTTGCCGGCGCGGCCGTACTCGGAATTGGCTTTGGAGCCTACCTTGCGGTGGACTTCGCGCTCATCACCCAGGTCCTGCCAACGGCTTTGGACCGTGGCCGGGACCTGGGCGTCATCAACATCGCAAACTCGCTGCCCCAAGTGATCGCCCCTGCAATCGCTTACCTGTTCGTTGACCGGTTGGGCGGCTACGTTTCGCTGTACATAGCCGCCGCGGCCATCGGGCTCTTGGGCGCCGTGTTCGTGGTGAAGATCAAGAGCGTCGACTAGCTGGCCTAGAAAACCGCGGTGAAGCCACCCCAGCCCCAGCCGACGACTGGGGAGCCTTTCCACCGGAAACCGTATATACCGGAGCTGCTGAAGCCGGAGGGGTCACCCAGATACATGGTCAGGCGTCCGGCGCTGTCTATTCCATAAACGTCCGAATAGCCGTCACCATTGAAGTCGCCGGCAACGCCGAACCGGGCGACTGCATCCCAGCCGCGACCAATGGTTCCGGCGTAACTGCCAGGAAGCCCATACTCTTCAAAGTAGCCATTGCGATTCGATGTCCGGGCCTGAAGGTCGCCCCAGAAGGTCTTGGACAAAGTAACTACGCTCGAGTAGTCGAAGAAGTGGCCAGCACCTGCAGATTCCATGTCCTGCCACCCCTGCCCGATCCAGCGGGGCTGCAGCCAACCGCCGCGTCCATCGCCGGGGTAGAGGAAGAGACTTCCCGCGTTGTCTACGGCGAGAATGTCGTTGGTGCCGTCGCCGTTGAAATCACCCGCGGCACTGAGCTCCCTGAAGCCTTGCCAACCCTGCCCTATTTGCAAGGCTTTCTTCCAGCCGCCGGAACCATTCCCCTGGTAGAGGAACAGCCGCCCTTGGCCATCACGGGCCATGACGTCCACTGTGCCGTCTCCGTCGAAGTCCCCCGGTGAGACGAGCAGGTTGAAGCCGTTCCAGCCCCAGCCAATGACTTGGGGTGCCTGCCAGTTTCCGCGTCCATCCGTGGGGTATAACAACAGGCGGCCTGCTGAATCACGGGCGAAGATGTCAAGGGTACCGTCGCCGTTGAATCCGCGGGCGCGTGGGGCCGCCCCGACGCGGAGCGGGTTGGCCGCTTGAACGGTCAGCGTCGAGTCGGCGTCGTAAGTGACCGTGAGGTGCGCCGCTAGAACCCGCCCCAAGTCGGCGGATGTTGCACGGTAGGTGTTGCCACTTGCGCCTGGAATGACTGCGCCGTCCCGCGTCCACGAATATGAAATGGCCGGAATGCCGCCTTCTGGAGAGACGTGCGCATACGTGTACGAAACGTCCACCTTGAGCAAGCCGCCAACAGTGGGGTCGCCGACGAGCTGGGGCGTGCCGGAGACATAGACGTACCGCATGGGCGCGGCAACGGTTGGCTCTGCCGCTTGGGCTGGCAGGCCAGTTGCCAGAAGTCCGCATGCCAAGGCGGACGCTGCAGCAAGAGTGGACAGCCGAGGACGGCGGTGAGGCGATTTCGAGCGCGTAAAGGCAGGACTTTTCAAGGTTTTCCCCGTAAAGGAAGGGCCGGATCGGCCGATGCGAAGGTAACTAGAGCAGCATAGGCCAAAGCTACGCATGCCGTTTAGAAGACGGCGGTGAAGCCTCCCCAACCCCAGCCGACCACCGATTGCCCGTACCAGCGAATGTCAGGGCGGCCACTCGTCATGTACTCCGCACCCTTGCCGTAGTACATGGTCAGGCGGCCCGCGGTGTCGACGCTGAAGATATCCATGTTGTTGTCGCCATCGAAATCGCCACCCGATCCAACGACGGGGAAGCCGTTGAATCCCCAACCAATCCCGGTGGGCTGTGCATCAAACCAGCCGTTGCGATTCGTCTCATGGAGAGTCAGGCTCCCGTGTATGTCGCGGGCCACGACCCCAAGCTTGTTGGTACCGCCGAAGTGTCCAACGCTGAAGACGGGATCCTGATTGATCCAGTAGGTGTCCACCCCGTACGGCTGGAGCCAACCGCCGCGGCCGTTTCCTGGGTAGAGAATTGCTTGATACCAACGGTCCACAGCGATGATGTCGTTGGTGCCATCGCCGTTGAAGTCTCCCGCGGCGGAAACGGTCCTGAAGTCCTGCCAGCCTTGGCCGATCTGGAACGCTTGCTTCCAGCCTCCGGTGCCGTTGCCTTGGTACAGGAACAGCCTGCCTTCGCCGTCACGACCGATAACATCCACCGTGCCGTCGCCGTCGAAATCACCGGGTGAGAAGAGTGTATTGAAGACGTTCCACCCTGTACCCAGCACCTGGGCCGGACGCCAGTTGCCGTGGCCATCGGTGGGATAGAGGAGGAGTCTTCCGGCGCTGTCACGGGCGAAGAGATCAAGCGTTCCGTCTCCGTCGAAGCCTCGTGCCCTCGGCTTGGCCGCAATTCGGAGTGGATAATCCGCTTGCAGCGTCAGCTTTGATTCGGAGTCATAGGACGCTGTGACTGAAACAGCGATCACGTGGCCCATATCCGTTTGGGTGGCGCGGTACGTGGAAGCTGTCGCCCAGGGGATCACCTGGCCGTCACGTGTCCAGGCATAGCTGAAGCTTGGCGTTCCGCCCTCGGGAACGACGAAAGGGGCGTAGCCGCCGAGCTCCGCCTTCAGGACACCCCCGACGGTGGGGTCGCCATTCAGCTTCGGCTGGCCCATGTACACAGTGCGTCCGGGCACAAGCGTTGGCAGGGCTTGAGCCGTTGGTGCGACAGCGAGCCCCCCGATCAGCAGGACGCCTGCGGCAAACGCGCCCAGCCAAGAGCGGGCACGTCGCAAAGGAGTGCTCTCCATATTTCCCCCATTCAAGCCGGACTGACTACCGGCTGACCTTGATGTTGAGTTGTGCTGCGTGAGTAGTGCTGAAGAATCAGAAGACTGCCGTCAGGTAGCCCCAACCGCTTCCGGGCTCTTGCGTTTGGCGATAGTAGCTGTACAGCTCAGAACCCATCTGCTCCGTTCGGAACACCCCTTGGTCCGTGACGCCGAAGAAGTAGTTGTAGGAGTCCGAGGTATTGAATCCACCCAGGCCGCCCATATAACGGCTGGAGGAATAGTTTCCGGCCAGCAATCTTGACGAGCTCCAAGCGCCCTTCCCGTCGGGGTAGTAGGCGTAGAGCTTGCCGTCGGTACTGCGCGCAAGGAGGTCCGAGACGCCGTCCCCACTGAAGTCGCCCGGGCTGAAGATTTTGTTGAAGCCGCTCCACCCTTGCCCCACTTGGGAGGACGGCAGCCATCCGCCTCGCCCGTTACCGGGGTACAGGAAGAGCCGGCCCTGTGGATCCCGGGCCAGGAGATCGCTGGTTCCGTCACCGTTGAAGTCGCTCGCGGGGATGATCTCGGCGAAACCTCCCCAACCTGTGCCAACGATGGAAGAGCCGAGCCAGCCACCTTTTCCGTTGCCGCGGTAAAGCCACAACTGTTCGGATTTGTCCCGGGCCATGACGTCCATGTTGCCGTCCCCGTCGAAGTCACCGGGTGAGAGCAACGCTGTGAACTCACCCCAGCCCCAGCCGATGTCCTTGCTGCCACCGTCAAACGCGCCGTATGTGCCGCCGGAGAAGAGCGTCAGGGTGCCGTTCGGTTTCCTCGTCAGGACGTCGGGCCTGGAATCGCCATCGAAATCGCGGAGCAGGGATTGGAATTTGACCGCGGGTGAATAACCGGGGCTGGTTAACAGGCCAACGATGCTGCCTGCGTAGCGAATGACGACGGCGACGCCGAGCGGTTTCCCTGCGTCGGACGGCTTAGGGGAATAGGTGGCGCCCGTTGCTCCCGGAATCGGCTCAGAGTTGTTCAGGAGCCATTGATAGCTGAACGTCGGTTTGGCTCCCGCAGGGAGTCCCTTGATGCTGGCGGGGTCAAATACTGCTTTCACCACGCCTCGGACCGCGAGGTATCCCGAGATAACCGGAGTCGAAGCGCTGACCAAGTAGAAGGGCTTGGTTTCGACCGTCTCCGGAAGGTGGCCTGCCGCGAACGCTGTGAGCTTGAGGGTCAGGCCCGAGCCCGTTCCGGCCACGCTCTGAGGGACGTTAAACCCCGACGTTGGAACACCGTCGCGGAGCCACTCGTAATTGAAGTACGACGGCGGTGCAGCCCAGGTGCCGTAGCGGACTTCATACCGTGGCGAGGAATATTTGGATTCCCCAATGGTGAGCGATGGTGGCGTCTCAGCGGAGTTGGGTGCGAGGACCATGGTGGGATTGTTCACCTCAAAGTCCAGCGATTCCCAAGCGACGGGGAGTGGATAACCATTGCTGCTGCCGCGGTAGTAAGCGACTTCCCGCCGCCAGTCAGCCTCGCCGTAGGTGACGAAGACGCTCTGCAGTGTCTGGGGCCCATTGAACACGTCGGCAGGCAGGTTTAGTGTTGCGCTGGCAGTCAGAGGGCCCGGGGCCGGTGTTCCCGTCCACACAACCTTGTGTTCCGTGACCCGGGATCCGTCCCTGTAATTAAACTCGACGCGTTGCGCCCGCTCGGCAAGGGTGAACTCGATCTGTACCGTCCCGCCGGGGGCCGACGTAGCGGCAGAGAGACGCGTTACCGCCGTCAATGTTGGAACTTGTTGATCCGCAGCGGAGGCTGGTTCCGCTGCCGTGAGAGGTGCCCAGGCCAGGACGGCACCGGCCAGTGCGAGTCCTATCAGGGCGGAAAGTGCGCGAAGCAGAAGGGGCCGTGGCCCGATGTCCGCTGCATGGGTAGTGGTCAAGGTGTCCCCTGTGTCATGTGGTGTCGTTGCGGCCATGGCCTAGAAGACCGAAGTAAATCCGCCCCAGCCCCAACCGATGGTTGCCTGGCGCTTGAGGGCCACGTGGCCCAGTCCGTAGAACATGGTGAGCCGCCCGTCGGGATGTATTCCGTACACCTCAGGCACTCCGTCACTGTCGAAGTCGCCGGGTGCGCCGATGCTGCTGAATCCTTCCCAGCCGTAGCCCGCATAGGCGCTGAACGCGTTTGGCGTCCAAGCGTTGTCGTAGAAGTAGCCGTTGCCCGCACCGTTGTACATGCGCAGGTTTCCTTGGGAGTCGCGTGCAAAAATGATGCGGGAATCGGGCGAAACGAATGCATTGAACTCTTGCCAGCCCCCCTCCTGCCAGCCACGGCTGAGGACGTAGGGGGCGAGGAATCCTCCGCGTCCGTTGCCCGGATAAACCCACAGCACATTGGACGCATCGCGGGTGATCAGGTCTGCAGTGCCGTCGCTGTTGAAGTCGCCCGGGCCCACGATGTCCTTCATGGAGCCCCAGCCTTGGCCAATTTGGTATGCGCGCAGCCAACCGCCCTGCCCGTTGCCCTGATAAAGGAAGAGCCTGCCCGAGCCGTCCCGGGCCATGACGTCCACGTTTCCGTCGCCATCCCAGTCGCCGGGTGAAAACAATGAGTTGAAGGTATTCCAGCCTTGGCCGATCCGCTGTGCCGGCAGCCAACCGCCCGACCCATTGCTTGGGTAGAGCCACAGGTTCCCTGCGCCGTCACGGGCAAAAATGTCCCCTGTGTCGTCTGCATTGAATCCCTTGCCACGGGTCTTGTCGGCCACCGGGCCGACGAGGTCGACAACCTCGGTGACAGCCGATCCAGCATCGAATCGGGCCGTCACACCCGCAGTGATGATCACTCCCTTGTCGGCAGTCGTCAGTTTGTAATCCCTGGAGGTCGCTCCCGGAATGGGGGTGCCGTTGCGCTTCCACACGTAGGTGTACGACGGCTGTCCGCCTTCCGGATCGACCCCTGCCGGACCGTGGTCAAGCCAAAGACGGCCGCCCACACTGGCATCCCCTGTGATGCGCAGGTTGCTGACCCAGACACGGCGCGGCATAGGTCCGACAACGTCTGTCGAAGCAACCACCGGCAGGTACCCCGGAGCTCGGACCGTCATCTTCGCCCAGATCATATTGCCCGGGTCGGAAGTCATATTGGACTGGTATGAGTCCATGTTTGCGTAGTCGATCGGTGTCCCGTTCCGGTACCACTGGAAGTCCGAGAAGGTTGGCTCCGCGGGCCACGACCCACGATTGATGCCAAGTACCACATACGGTGCGAGCGCACCCTGAACGCGCGGAGCAACCGAGTAGCTGAGTTTCTGAAGAACTTTCGCGGGGTTGTCCACAGCGAAGTCGCCCTCGGAAAGGGCAGCCCGTGCAGCGGATCCCAACGGAACGGGCGCCGTGCGCTCGAGGGCGCCGTCGCGGAGGTACGTGTCCTTGGCGAGGCCGTCGAAGTAGGAGATGACGACCCGGTCAAGCGTGTAGTTTCCCGACGCCTGCGCTGCCGTCACAGCACCCGAGGCGGTTACGGTCAGTGGACCGGGGGCAGGGTTGCCTGCCCAGGCGAGCTCAAGAGTGGTGACCTCGGACGCATCGCGATAGATGAGCCGGACCTCCTGCGCCACCTGCGAGAGTTTCACCTGCACTTGTGCGCTCTGACCGGGAGTAAAGCTGGCCGTGAGGGGGGTCATTGCCGTCGGAACAGACGCTGAATAGGGCAGCAGCGGGTTGTTGATCGTGAAATCCTGTGCTGCGGGGTCCCCGAACGGGGATGCTCCCGTGCCTGGTGGGTAGACGTTGCCGCCCCGGTAGTACACCTGGGATGCCCCGGCCGTGGTGATCACTTGGACAAAGCTGACCTCGATGGATCCGTTTGGCCACGATGAAGCCGACGCGATTCCGGTGACTGAGCCGTTCGTGGCCCCCGCGGAGGATGTCCATGCGAGGGTGTGGGTGCCGGCGGCACTGCGGAGACTGACCTCAACCCGTTTGACTGCGGTGGTAGCGGTGAATGCGAAGCTGACCGGAGCTCCGGCGTCGACGGTCGCGGGCGAGGTGCGGGCGAAAGTCGAGAGGACCGGTGCTGCGGCTTGGGCGGGAGCGGCCGGAGCCAATGAGAGGGCAACCAGGGCGATCACCATCCCGACCAAAAGCGCGCGGACAGGCTTGGACACAGTCAGAAATCGCACAGGAGTGCTCCCCATGGTTCCCCCAAATAGAGCCGGCCACAGACAACCGGCGGGTGTAAGTGAGATGAGATTACATGGAGGAACCACAAAGCTGGGAATTTCCTGACAAAATTTCCCGCAGAAGACAAGTCACGTCCCAAGAGCAACCGATAACGGTTTAGAAGACGGCGTTGAACCCGTTCCAGCCCCAGCCGATGGCGCCGGAACCGTTCCAGCCACCGTCGCCGTCGCCAAAGTACGCAAGTAGTTGCCCGGAGCCATCCACGGCGAAAATGTCAGCGTTCCCGTTGCCGTCTATGTCGCCCGCAGCACCGATGCTTGCCATGCTGCCCCAGCCCCAGCCGATGGTGGCGGAGGCGTTCCAGCCACCGCTGCCGTTGCCCGGGTATAGCCGCAGGTTTCCGGAGGTGTCGCGGGCCAGGACGTCGACGTTGTCATCGCCGTTGAAGTCGCCCGGCGTGACGATCTGGTTGAGTGTGTTCCATCCCGTGCCCACCAGCGAGCGGTTCAGCCATCCGCCATTGCCATTGCCGGGGTAGAGGTAGAGGTTTCCTGATCCGTCGCGGGCCAGGACATCGTTATGGCCGTCCCCGTTGAAATCGCCTGGTGCAACGATCGAGGTGAAGCTGCCCCAGCCGGTGCCGATCTGGCGCCCTGCAAGGAATGTGCCGTTGCCCGTTCCTTCGTAGAGGAAGAGCCTCCCGGAAGAGTCCCTGGCAAGGACATCGTTGGTGCCGTTGCCGGTGAAGTCACCGGGTGAGACTACTGTCGTGAAGCCGTTCCAGCCGGGGCCGATGGTGCGGGGTTGTTCCCAGGCGTTGTTGGTGCGGGGATACAGCAGGAGGGTGCCATCGGAGCGTCGTGCCAGCAACTCGAAAGCGCCGCGGCCGGTGAAACCGTTGGGGCGGTTGGAGGCGGAGATCGGGGCGGTTTCGTCACTGGACACTTCCACGGGGTCGCACCCGTTTTGGCTGGCCACGAGGTGCGCAGCAATTGTTGCTCCCTGGTCTTCCTGTGTCACGAGGTAGTTTGGCCACTGCCTGGAGACCAAGACTCCGTCGCGTGTCCAGTAAATGCTCCAGTCGGGGCCGGCGGCAGCGCCGCAGCCGCTGAAGGAGCCCTGTTCGACATCGACACTGAGCGTGGATCCGACAAAGGGCGCGCCGCTGATGACCGGCGGTTCAGGGTCCATGTTGGCCATGGCGGGTGCGGGTCCCAAAACCATGGCAGCGAAAATCGCAGCCACTGTTGCGGCAACCGCTCGACGCACGCCAGACCCCAGGCGTGATGGAGCGTACATTGTGTCCTCCCCAGACTTTTATGCTGTTAATGGTACAGCGTCCGGGTTTACCTAGAAGATCGCAGTGAATCCCGCAAAGCCTGAGCCCACTGCTTCGGAGCCCTTCCAACGTGCCTGTCCGTCGCTGTAGTAAGTCAGCAGGCGGCCCTGCTGGTCCACGGCGTAGATGTCGGGGAAGCCATCGCCGTTGAAGTCACCGGCGGCGCCGATGTATTTGAGGGCATTCCATCCGACGCCGATCATCCAGGATCGCGACCATCCGCCGGCGCCGTTGCCCGTGTAGATGTACAAGTACCCATTGCCGTCCCGCGCCAAAAGGTCCACATTGCCGTCGCCATTGAAGTCGCCGGGTGTCACCAGTGCGCTCATGACGTTCCAACCGCTTCCGACGGCGGTTCGCGGCAACCAGCCTCCCGCACCATTGCCCGGGTACAGGTAGAGGGCGCCTCCGGGTTCCCGGGCGAGGATGTCGTTGGTGCCGTCGCCGTTGAAATCGCCGGGGCCGACGATGGCGTCAAAGACATTCCATCCGTTGCCGATGGCGCGTGCTGGTTTCCAGCCGCCGGCGCCGTCGCCACTGTAGAGGTAGAGTCCCCCTGCGGAATCGCGCCCGATCATGTCGTTCTTGGCATCGCCGTCGAAATCGCCCGGGGAGAAGACCACATTGAAGATGTTGAAGCCGGAGCCCACTGTTCTGGAAGCGTCCCATCCTGCGCCGTTGCGGCCGTACAGGAGCAGTGAGCCGTCATTGGCCCGGGCCAGCAGTTCGAAGCTGCGGCCAGTGAATCCTGCGGAACGGTTCACGGCGCCTACGGGCCTGGTTTCAGCACTGTGCAGGGATTCCCCGCCGCACGCGGTCTTGCTGGCAGTGACGTGGACGGCCATCCGCGAGCCGGTGTCTTCCGCTTGCAGGTTGTAGCTTGACGCGGTTTCTCCCGCCACGAGGAACCCGTCCCGGGTCCAGTAGATCGAGTAGTCCGGGCCCTTGCCGCCACCGCAGCCGTAGAACGTGAAGGGGCCGATGTCTGCCGTCAGTTGCTTGCCCACGAAGGCTTGGCCGTTGAGTACGGGATCGGGGCCGTTGTTGGGCGCTGCCGACGCCGACAAGGGGCTAAGTGCCATGGCCGCCACTGTGGCGGCCAACAGCACTGCTGCCATCCGGCGTCGTAAAGTTCCCATGCGTTCCTCCTGTGGGTTTCAAACCTGCAAGAAAGTGTATGCGTGGGCGGCGCGAATTCCGGGAGCGGCAGCGACCGGGGCCTCGGAGGACTCTCAGGGAACGGTCATGTAGCTCCCGTATCATTGATGCGATCGGCCAGCCGCGGGTCTTTCACCCCGGCCGGCCACCTCCTTGTCAGCCTGCCAAGAGATCGCCGGAAATGCCCGTAACCAACTCACTGGAACCGTACTCCCTTGACCTGACCACGGGGCTGCCCCGTATGGCTGCCGCGCCCACAACCCCGCGGCAGCAGCTTCGCTATGCGCGCATCCTGAAAACTGCCTCCGGGTTTGCCCAGCGGCAGTTCGACACGTTGAGCCTTTCCGACGTCGCTGCCCGCGCCGATGTCCCGCTCGGCACTTTGTATCGCTACTTTCCCTCCACCGCCCACCTGATGCTTGCCGTTTACAGGCAGCAGCTGCGGGAGCTGCGGGAGGGCGTCCATCAGCGCGAGGGCAAGGGGCATGCGCTCGCAGGCCTGATGATGGAGATCTTCCATCTCCGGGTGATGCAGCCCGGCGTTGAGCACTGCCTGATCCGCCCGGCAGGCAAGGACGACGACACGGCGCAGCTGCTGCGTGAAATCGATGCCCTCTCCGAAGAAGTGGTCGGCTCGTTGAGCAAGGATTCGGGCAAAGACACTGTGAAGGCCAGGATTCTTCTGCATCTGGTCAGCGGCTTGGTCCAGGCTGTCCGGTGCCGGAGGCTGTCACTTTTCGAGGCCGAGAAGGATCTGAAGCGCGCCTGCTCGCTCATGACCGGCGAATAGAGGTACGCGGTGGTCTAGACCGCGCAGCCCAAAGAATGCGGTTTTTCCTATGACCTGACTCACATTCAGCGCTGGTTGAACGTTTTACTCTCGAATCGTCTCTCTTGGTATTGAATCTTGTACCCTCAACGCCTCCCTAGGCTGGAACTACCGAAGCGGCTAGCAGCCCCCTATCTGCAGAAGCAATGCCGGACCAGCCACCCTTGGTCCGCAACAGCAGTTCTGTTCCTGCCCGAACCATGCCGTGGGTCCACGGCTAGCCTGAGGAGACAAAGACGTGTCCATCGAGACAATTGCAACTGACAACGACGCCCTGGTACTGACCGAAGAAGAGATCTTCGCAGCCCACGAAGGCGGCAAGCTGACGATTTCCAGCACCGTTCCGCTGAACAACAAGCGTGACCTCTCCATCGCCTACACCCCGGGTGTCGCCCAGGTGAGCCGCGCAATCCATGCCGACCCGAAGCTTGCCCGCACCCACACCTGGGCCGAGCGCCTGGTGGTAGTGGTCAGCGATGGCACCGCCGTTCTGGGCCTGGGCAACATCGGCCCCAGCGCCTCCCTCCCCGTGATGGAGGGCAAGTCAGCCCTCTTCAAGTCCTTCGGTGACCTCGACTCCATCCCCCTGGTGCTCAACACCACTGACGTTGATGAAATCATCGAGACCCTGGTCCGTCTCCGCCCCAGCTTCGGCGCGGTAAACCTCGAGGACATTTCCGCTCCCCGCTGCTTCGAACTCGAAGAGCGCCTCATCGAAGCCCTCGACTGCCCTGTCATGCACGATGACCAGCACGGCACCGCCGTCGTGGTTCTCGCGGCCCTGACCAACGCAGCCAAGGTGACCAAGCGCGAGCTCAAGGGCCTGAAGGTTGTTGTCTCCGGTGCCGGCGCCGCAGGCATCGCCATCGCCGAGATCCTCCTGGCCGTCGGCATCGAGGACGTCATCCTGCTCGACTCCAAGGGTGTGGTCAACTCCGACCGCGCCGACCTCGTGGCCGACCCCTCCAGCGTCAAGGCCCGCATGGCCCACCGCACCAACCCCCGCGGCGTCACCGGTGGACCGGGCGATGGCCTGGCGGGCGCTGATGTGTTCGTCGGCGTTTCCTCCTCCAAGCTGGACGAAGAGCACCTGAAGCTGATGAACGACCAGTCGATCGTGTTCGCCCTGTCCAACCCGGACCCCGAAGTCCTGCCGGAGGTTGCACAGAAGTACGCGGCGGTTGTTGCCACCGGCCGCAGCGACTTCCCGAACCAGATCAACAACGTCCTGGCCTTCCCGGGCATCTTCCGCGGCGCACTCGATGCCAAGGCCCGCCGCATCACGCCCGCCATGAAGATCGCCGCAGCGAACGCCATCGCTGAGCTGGCTGCCGAAGACCTCTCCGCGGACTACATCGTGCCGAGCCCGCTCGATGCCCGCGTAGCACCGGCAGTCACCGCCGCTGTTGCGGCTGCAGTCGCCGAGTAGCGGCTACCTGCACAAGACCGACGACGGCGACGCCTCCCGAGCTGGGGAGGCGTCGCCGTCGTTCTTTAAGCAACCCGGGGTCACTTATGGCCCATGTTGGGGGTGCTAACGGGCCGTAAGTGACCCCGGGTTGCTGTGCATAGACTTGGGGCCATGAACGCCGAACTCATCGTGACCATCCTGTGCGGCCTGGCCATTGCGGTTGGCGTTGTCGGGACCATCATTCCTGTGCTGCCGGGAAGCATCCTGATCGGTGCGAGCCTTTTGGCCTGGGCCATCTGGGGCGGTGCCGGTGGCATGGGCTGGGTGATCTTTGCTGTGGGCATGGTGTTTGTGGTCTCGGGAATGGCGGCCAGCGCCGTGTTGACGGGGCGCAAAATGAAGCAGCATGGGATCCCCAACAGATCGGTGCTGATTGGTGTGGTCCTAGGCGTGGTGGGCATGTTCTTTATCCCCGTGGTGGGTCTATTTGTGGGGTTCGCGCTGGGGCTCCTCCTCAGCGAAGTCCAGCGCACGCGGAACTTCCAGGCTGCGCTGCGGTCCAGCGGGGCTGCACTGAAAGCGACCGGCATAGGGATGCTGGTGGAGTTTGCCTTGGCCTGCGCCGCCGCGAGCACCTGGATCATCGGTGTATGGACAGAAGCGGTGTACGGAGGCCCTTAAACACCCCCGCCGGGATGGCATGTGATGACAACCCTGCGATACAGAGTTGTCATCACATGCCATCCCGGCGGAAGAATTACCGGAGGGTGGGAATCTTGACCTGCGCCGGGCGGAAGGTTGCGCCGGCCCCTGGGAACAGCGGGACATCGATCCGCGCGTGAGTATGAATTTCCTGCACGGTGTCCTTGGTGTGCTGCGCGATTGCGGCCAGCGTAGTGACCCACATGCCGTCCAGATCCTTCACCCTTTCGATCAGTTGCTCCAGGGCCACTGCCCGGGACGGTCGGCCGGAGATGAACGGGTGGTTGGTCAGGACGAAGCAACTGCCCTGGGAGCGGTGTGCCTGGGCTTCGAGGGTCCACATTTCCAAGGCCTTGGCAGGACTCTCGATCACTCCACTGCCCGTGACTCCGGGGTAGAACGCGTACTGCTCCCAATCATCCAGGGCCCAATCCACGGGTATCTCCACGATGTCCCGGGAGTCACCCTCGGCTACTGCCATCCGGTAGGGGGCGTCGCCGTCGAGCAGGCTTGAATCGTAAAGGAAGCCGCGGTCCGCGAGGAGCGCCGGTGACTGCCAGTTCAATTCCCACCACGGTGCGCGGTAGCCCACGGGGCGGACGCCGGCGACGTTGGCCAGTGCCTCCAGCCCGCGGTCCAGGTAGCTGGCTTCGGTGGCAGCGTCGATCCCTTGCATGGGCTCGTGGAGGTAGCCGTGATGGGCGATCTCGTGGCCGCCATCAGCGATCCTGCGCACGACGTCCGGGTAGCTCTCCGCCGTGAAACCCGGGATGAAGAAGGTGCCCTTGATGTCCTGGCGGTCCAGGATCTGCAGCAGTCGGGGAACGGCGATTTTCGGGCCGTAGGACTGGTGGCTCATGAGGGACATGCGCCGGGCGCTGGAAGGGTCATGGGCGATGGTGCAGGACTCGGCGTCGACGTCGAAGGTGAACGACGCTGCTGCCTGGTAACCCTCGGGCCACGTGACGGGGTGGAGCGAATCAGCGAAAGCGGGCTGGTTCATGCTGTGGTCCTTTCAACAGCCGGTGCGGGTGCCGGCTGTGTGACTGATACGTGGTTTGAGTCGGCGAGGATGTATTTCTTGTGCGCCCGTGGGCCAAGGATTGCGTAGACGATGGCGCTGGTGAGTCCGCCGGCCAGCCACGAGAGGTCCCAGCCGCCCAACGCAACAGCAACCGGTCCTTGCATGGCCGGAACCAGGCCGTACATGAACAGCCAGGTGGAGAAGATACCGGCCAGCAGCGAGACGATGCCTGCCCAATTGATCACTGGCAGCCGATGCGTGCCGACGCCGTCGAAGAGGCGGTCGACCTTGGCCGGCCAGCGCTTTTCGAGCCAGAAGTAATGGACCAGCATGACGCCGCCCCAGGCAGCTACCCAGGCGACCAGGCCGATCAGCCAGGCATCGAGTACCGCGGCGAAGTCTTCCTGGAAGATGAAGAACACGACGGCGATCAGCGAGAAGACGCCGACGAACAGGTTGAGCTTGCGGCGGCTGATTTTGATATCCAGGGCCTGCGTGGCCACGGAGAAGGTGTAGATGTTGAGGATGTTCGTGGCGATGGGGCCGTGAAGCACCATGAGCAGTACCGGCAAGGCCATGACGCCGAAGTTTTGCACGATCAGCTTTCCGGGATCGATTTCCCCGCTGTTCGTGGCAAGGCTGGCTCCGAGGACACCCAGCCAGACAACGGGGATGAACTGGCCAAGGACCGACGCCAGGTAGACCTTGCGCTTGGGAACGGAAGTGCTGACGAAGCGCGAGTAGTCTGCGGCGTAGGTGAACCAGGTGATGCCCCAGCCGATGCCGATGGCGGTCATGACGGCGCTCATTGCGGCGATCCGCTCGGTACCTTCGAGGATGTTGCCGGCCGGGCCTGCATAGCCCCAATCGATCTTCATGCCGAACCAGGCCACGGCTGACATGACGGCGAGGATGACGATGGTGGGCGGAACCGTCCACTTTTCGAACGCGGCGATGGCCTTGTAACCGAACCAGGCGATGGCCACCTGCGCGGCCATGATGGTGGTGGCGACGCCGATCTTCCAGCCGTAGTTGTGGGCGGTGGGATCCACCCAGCCCAGTGTTCCAAACAGGGCCATGACAAGGTCCAGGATGATCCACGTGTTGACGGCGCACCATCCGATCACCAGGAGGGCTTGAATGGCGGCGGGAAGGTAGTTGCCGCGGCGGCCGAAGGCGGCCCGGGCCAGGACCATGCCGGTGGCCCCGGTCTTTTGGCCGAGTAGAACGAAGCAGCCGAAGAGGAGCATGCCGATCAGGTTTCCCAGGACCAGGACGATCACGGTATCTGCGAAGCCCAGGCCCAAGTGGATGCCGAGCGCACCCAGGACCCAGTTGATGGGGGCAAGGTTGGCGCCGGCCCAGATCCAGAATTGTCCGGAAACTTTGCGGGTGCGGTCTGATTCGGGGATCGGCTGGAGCCAGGCTTCGCTGTCATGGCCCGGCGCCGTTGCCGGTCCTGACTGCGCTCGGCCTGCCTGCGTTGAGCCTGGCTGTGTTGGGCTGGAAGACGCGGGGGAGAGGTTGTCTTGCATGGGGAGAGCCTCCGTGTGTGAAAGGGACTCCTCCAGCGTATGTGGGTCAGATCACAGCAACAAGATACGATGTGTCTAAAGGAAGTCCGACGAACCATACGGAGTGTCATGCCAGTCCTGTTGAGCGCGGCCTTGGACTATGAAAGCCTCAAATCAGCCGACCCCCGACTCCTCAACCATGTCCCGGACGCCCTGGCCAGGCCCGTCCGATGGGTGCATTCAAGCGAAGTCCTGGATATCGCGCCGCTGCTCAGCGGTGGCGAACTGCTCCTCAGCGGGGGCCAGGCACTCGCCGCCGTGGGGGAGGAAAGGCAGGCCGAATACGTCCGCGAACTCGCGGCCCGGGGGATAGCGGCATTGGCACTCGAAACAGGCCCAGCACTGCCCGAGGTCCCCGCCGGAATGCTGGAAGTCGCCGAAGCGGCCGGCCTGCCCGTGATCGAGTTGCGCCGGGTTGTCCCGTTCGTCGGCGTGATGCAGGAGATCAATTCGCTCCTCGTGAGCGAATCCGTGGAGCACCTCCAACGCGGTGACCAGGCCAGCCACGCAATGGCCGCCGAACTTGCCCATGGCGGCGGCCTCGACCAACTCCTGACTGTCCTGGCCGAAAGGACAGGTGCCAGCGCAAGGCTGGTATCGCCGTCGGGCCTGACGCTCGGGGCGGCGGGCTCCTTCAACGACGGCGGCAGCGTCACCACTGTGGACGTGCCGGTGCGGGGAGTGCTTGCGGCCCGCCTTGAGTTGCAAACGCCCGACGACGGCGACACCGGCCTTGCGCGCGTGGCCGGCGAACGTTCCGTGGACATCCTCGGGTTGGCGCTGCTCCAGCGCATGCCGCCGGGTTTGAAGGAATTGGCTGGCATCGAACTCATGCGGGCCATCAACTCCGGGAGCCAGCAGTGGCAGTTGCAGCAACTGGGGCCGGCGTCTGGGTTCCCCATTGGCGGCGACGTGGCTGCCGTCGTGATCCGCTCCACGGGTGCCGGGCATTTGCGTCCGGCCGTGGATGCGCTGCTCCGGGAATGTGTGCCGCACAGCGCCAGCTACGCCAACAATGCGGAGCTAATCGCGCTGGCGTCTTTGGGCGAGGGGGCTGTTGCACGGGCCACGCTGTTGGAGGCGCTGCGCGGCTTCGACGTGCCGTCGGGATCGGTGATTGCCGTGGGACCGCTGGCCAGGGGTGTCGGTGAAGCACCGTGGTCCCTGGCCGAAGCGCGCAGGGCGCTTGACCTCGGTTTGAGCGCGGGGGTTGTGGTGGATGCGGACACACTGGCCGTTGAGCTACTCGCCGCCGATGCCCTGGACCCGGCCACCCGCGAAGGATTCGTGCAGCGGCAGCTGGGTGCCGTCGTCGAGCATGACCGCCTGAAGAAGTCCGAGCTGATGAGGACGCTGGCCGTCTGGCTGGACAGCGGCTGCAACACAGCGCAAGCCGCGCGTGAACTGCACTTGGAGCGACAGTCCCTGCATCATCGGCTCCAGCGGATCTTTGAGCTCTGCGGCGGAGACCCGCGGGGAACGGGCCGGCTCGCGGCGCTGCATCTGGCGACGCGGCTGGCGCGGCTGTAGACCCTTAAACGCCAATTCGACGGCCCGCTGCGCATTCGATGGTCACACGGTGGAACCATCTACTGCGCAGCGAACCGTCGAATCGGGCAAACAAGGCCTTACTTCAACACGATCGTCCTGTTCCCATTCAAGATGATCCGCCCTTCGCAGTGCCAACGAACGGCGTTGCTGAGGGCCTTGCATTCAGTGTCCCGGCCGGCGGCTACGAGATCGTCCGGCCCGAACGTGTGGTCCACTTCCACTACCTGCTGGGCGATGATGGGACCTTCGTCCAGTTCGCCGTTGACGTAGTGGGCTGTGGCACCCACGGTCTTCACGCCACGCGCGTAAGCCTGGTGGTAGGGCTTGGCACCCTTGAAGCTCGGCAGGAACGAGTGGTGGATGTTGATGGCGCGGCCATCGAGCTTGCGGGCCAGATCATCGCTGAGGACCTGCATGTAGCGGGCCAGCACCACGAGCTCAACGTCCAGTTCATCGATGATTTCCAGCAACCGACCCTCGGCGGCGGGTTTGGTGGCCGCTGTAACGGGAACGTGGAAGAAGGGGATCCCGTGCCACTCCGCCAAGCCCTGGTGGTCGGTGTGGTTCGAGACCACGCCCACCACATCGATGGGCAGCTCACCGATCCGTGCCCGGAACAAGAGGTCGTTCAGGCAGTGCCCGAACTTGGAGACCATGATCAGCACCCGGCGCTTGTAGCCCTGGCGCTCAAGCTGCCAGTTCATGCCGTATTTCGCGCCCACGGGGGAGAACGCGGAGCGCAGGGTGTCCAAGGTGGACTCGTCTCCGGAGGATGCAAAGTGCACCCGCATGAAGAAGTGGCCCTCGGCGCGGTCCCCGAACTGCTTGTTGTCGATGATGTCGCAGCCGTGTTCCAGCAGGAAGCCGGAGACCGCGTGCACGATCCCGGGACCTTCGGGGCAGTCCAGGGTGAGGACATGCTCCACAGTGGTTTCCCCGCCGGCAGAAACGGCGGATTCAGTTTGGATGGCAGTCATGCTCAGCACTCCACTACGTTGACGGCGAGGCCTCCACGCGAGGTCTCTTTGTACTTGGATTTCATGTCTGCGCCGGTTTCGCGCATGGTCTTGATGGCTTTGTCCAGCGAGACTTTGTGGCTGCCGTCGCCATGCAGGGCAAGGCGGGCGGCATTGATGGCCTTGACGCTGGCAATGGCGTTGCGTTCGATGCAGGGGATCTGCACCAGCCCGCCCACGGGGTCGCAGGTGAGGCCCAGGTTGTGTTCAATGCCAACTTCGGCAGCGTTCTCCACCTGCTCCGGCGTGCCTCCAAGGACTTCGCAGAGCCCGGCGGCGGCCATGGAACAGGCAGAACCCACCTCACCTTGGCAGCCCACCTCGGCACCGGAAATGGACGCGTTGATTTTGAACAGGATTCCGACGGCGGCCGCCGCGAGCAGGAACCGCACGACGCCGTCGTCGTTGGCTCCCGGAACAAACTTGGTGTAATAGTGCAGCACTGCCGGGACGATACCGGCCGCACCGTTGGTTGGCGCGGTGACGATCCGGCCGCCTGCGGCGTTTTCCTCGTTCACTGCCAGGGCGAACAGGTTGACCCATTCCATGGCGAGCAGCGGGTCAGCCGAACTTGCACCGTTCAGGTCCGCGTCGGTTTCGGAAAGCTTCTTGAACAACGACGGCGCCCGTCGCCTGACCTTCAGGCCTCCCGGCAGGATTCCCTCGGCAGAGCAGCCGTTGTCCACGCATTCGCGCATGACGGCCCAGATGCCCAGCAGCTTTTCGCGAAGTTCTTCCTCTGAACGCCACACCAGCTCGTTGGCCAGCATGATGTCGGAGATGGACTTGCCTTCACGCACGCAGATGGCCAGCAGCTCATCTGCGGTGGTGAAGGGGTAGGGGAGCACGGTGTCGTCAGCCACGACCTTGTCGGCTCCGGAGACGTCCCCGTCCACCACGAACCCGCCACCAATGGAGTAGTAACTGCGTTCCCGCAACACTGCCCCCGTGTGGTCCAGTGCTCGGAAAGTCATCCCGTTGGGGTGCGCCGGAAGGGACTTTCGGCGGTGCAGGACCACGTCCTCGTCCCAATTGAAGTCCACGCGGTGGTCGCCGCCCAACCGCAATTCGGCGTCGAGGGCGGCGGCCGCAACCTGGTCATCGGCGGTGCGGGTGTCCACGGTTTCGGGGGAGTGGCCCTGCAGTCCCAGCACCACGGCCTTGTCCGAGCCGTGGCCCCGGCCGGTGGCGCCCAGCGAGCCGAAAAGCTCAGCCTGGACGCGCACCGTGGCCGGTAGCTGGCCGGATGATTCAAGACCATCCGTAAACTGCTTTGCCGCACGCATCGGACCCACCGTGTGTGACGATGACGGCCCGATGCCCACAGAAAACAGGTCAAGCACACTCAGTGCCATTACGGGACCTCAGGCGACGCGTATTCCCGCATGGCGTCCAGGATCCAGCGGCCCAGGAAGTCGGCAAACGAGGCCCGGGGAAAGATCCGGTAGCTTTCGTCCGAGACCTTCCACAGCATCACCGGGATGTGGGCAAGCTCGGTGGACACGGCGGTACCGGCCTTGAAAACACGCGGGTGCAGGTCCAGTGAGCACGTCTTCTCAAGCACGGCGCGGGCGTGGCTGCCGGAGAGTTCGAATGTGGTGCGGTTGGCGGACAGGTCCACCACCTGGCCTGCGTCGCTGCCCAAAGCCGCGGTCAGGTCGCTGACCAGGGAGCCGCCGAGCGAATCGTGGGCTTCCTCGGGGGCCACCACCATGAACTCAGTGGGACCCAGCCACAAAGTGCTTACCGCATCCTTGGCCGTCACCTCACCGCACGCGGCAGGCAAGCCGCCGGTCACGGACGCAACGCGGGCACCGGCGTCGGACGTCCGGTCAACCCGGATACCCACCATGGCCTGGTACGGGATTTCGGTGAGTGTCACCGTGCCCGGAATCGAACCGGAGGTGAAGGCGTCAGCCAGGTGCTCGGCCGGGCTGCGGCGGGCGCCCCGGACGCGGTTGACGGTTTCTGCTGGTGTTGCTGTTTCAGCCATCTTTGCGGGTCCCTTCAGCATCAAAAAGTACGGTTTCGCCAACAACCACGTCCACCAATTGGTCTCCCAGCGAAGCCACCAGGGTTTCGCCGATGCGGTTGCGGCCGTTTTGGATAAGTGCCAGGGCGAAGGAGCGGCCCAGCGCGGCGCTGTGGTAGCTGGAGGTTACGAAGCCCTCCATGGGGACGGGTCCGTTGGCAGGGTTGACCGGGATGCCCTTCTCCACCAGCTGCGTGCCTTCCGGCAACCTCAGCGAGTGGTCCACGGGGAGGACGCTTACCAGGTGTTTGCGGTCCTCGCGGCTGGCGTCTTCCCGGAGGTAGGAACGCTTGCCGATGAAGTCCTTGGCCTTGGAAACGATCCAGTCCATGCCGGCATCCTGCGGAGTGACCGTGCCGTCGGTGTCCTGCCCGACGATGGGGTAGCCCTTCTCGGCGCGGAGCACGTGCATGGTTTCGGTGCCGTACGGGGTGATGTTGAACTCGGCACCGGCAGCAGCAACGGCTTCCCAGGTGTTGAGCCCGTACCAGGAAGGAACGTTGATTTCGTAGGCGAGTTCGCCGGAGAAGGAGATGCGGCAAATACGTGCCTGGACTCCGGAAGCCAACGTGGTCTCGCGGAAGGTCATGAATGGGAAGGCTTCAGCGTCGAGTCCGCCATTTTCGGCGAGCTCCGGTGCGACTTTCGCGATCACGGCGCGGGACTTCGGGCCAACGACGGCGATGGTGCTCCACTGCTCCGTCACGGAGGTGAAGACAACATCGAGTTCCGGCCACTCCGTCTGGTGCCACTCTTCGAGCCAGTCCAGCACCTTGGCTGCGCCGCCGGTGGTGGTGGTCATGAAGTAGCGGTCATCGTCAAGGCGCAGGGTCACGCCGTCATCGAAGATCATGCCGTCCAGGGTGCACATCACGCCGTAGCGGGCGGAGCCCGGGGCGAGCTTCTTGAACGCGTTGGTGTAGACGCGGTTCAGGAATTCGCCTGCGTCCTTGCCGCGGATCTCGATCTTGCCCAGGGTGGTCGCGTCCATGAAGCCCACGGATTCGCGGACGGCTGCACATTCGCGCAGCACGGCCGTGTCCATGTCTTCGCTGCCCTGCGGGTAGTACCAGGGGCGCTTCCATTGCCCAACGTCTTCGAACAAAGCGCCCTGGGCAACGTGCCACGGGTGGATGGAGGTGACGCGGGCGGGGTCGAAGAGCTCTCCCCGCTGGCGGCCCGCCAGGGCCGCGAAGGCCACCGGGGTGAATGGTGCACGGTAGGCCGTGGTGCCGATCTCGCCGACGCCCGGAACGCTTTCAGCGCCGCCGAACTTCAACGCCGCGGCAATGACGCCGATTGCGTTGACGCCGGAGGTCTTGCCTTGGTCGTTGGCCGTGCTGATGGAGGTGTACCGCTTGACGTGCTCAACCGAACGCATGCCCGCGCCCGTGGAGCGGAGGACATCCGCCACGGACTGGTCGCGCTGGAAGTCGACGAAGTGGTGGTGCCACTCGCCGGGCTCACCGGTCTGGCCGGGAACCAGCCAAAGCTGGCGGGTCGGCGCGCTGGGGACCGGTGCCTGCAGTTCCACCGGCGTGGTTGCGGACTCAAAGCCCGCAGCGATGGAGGCAGCAGCACCGGCGGAGATGCCCTCTGCCAGGCAGTCCTGGAGTTCGTAGCTGCCGCGGCCTGCGCCAACAACCTGCTGGTCCCGGACCGGAGCGGTTGGGACGAAAGCAGCGAGCTCGTCATCCCAACGCAGCTTGCCCTGGCGCTGGCTGTGGAGGTGGACCACGGGGCTCCAGCCACCGGAAACGGCGAGGAGATCGGCAGCCAGCTGTTCGACGCCCGAGGTGAGTTCGCCGTCGTCGTTAATGCTGCGGACGGTGACGCCATTCAGGCGGCCGTTCTCATCCGCGGAGGTGTCCGCAACCGCGCTGCCAATCAGCACCCGGATACCGGACTCGACGGCGGCAGCGGCCTTCGCGCTGATCTGCGGACGGGCATCGACGACGGCGGCAACCGCCACGCCTGCTGCCTTCAAGTCCGCGGCAAGTGCGTAGGCGGAATCGTTGGTGGTGCTGATGACCACCCGCGAACCGGCCGCGACGGCGTAGCGGTTCAGGTACGTGCGGGCTGCCGAGGCGAGCATGATGCCGGGGCGGTCGTTGTTCTCGAAGACCAACGGACGCTCGTGGGCGCCGGGAGCCAGGACAACCTGCTTGGCACGGATGTGCCAAATACGCTGGCGGGAGACACCCGGAGCTGCCGGAACGCTCAAGTGGTCCGTGCGGTTCTGGGCTGCGATGAAGTAGTTCGAATCGTAGGAACCGAAAGCGGTGGTGCGGTTCAGGACGGTGCATTCGCCGCTGGAAACCAGCTCTGCCTCCACGTCGGCAACCCATTCAAGCGCTGGCTTTCCTTCGATCTCTTCGGCGAGCCCTTCCGCGGTGGAGCCGGAGAGCAGCGAGCCACCGAGCTCGGGCTGGTCGTCGATCAGGATGACCCGGGCGCCGGTGCGGACTGCCTCGCGGGCTGCTGCCAGGCCGGCAACGCCGCCGCCGACCACCAGGACGTCAGTGTGGACGTACTTCTTGTCGTATTCGGCCTTGTCCTCGTTAGGGTCCAACTTGCCCAGGCCGGACAGGAGCTCGATGTTCATGCCGTCCACCAGCGAAACCGCGGTGGCAGGGAGCATGGACTCGGCAACGTGGCCAGGGAATCGGGGAGCGATCTTGACCAAAGCGTTGGACTCTTCCACGCCTGCGGCCATGATGCCGCGGGGGCGGTCCTCATAGAGGGAGTTGCCTGCGTTGATGTGGCCGTTGGCCAGAAGCGCCGAAGCGATGGTGTCGCCCGGGTGGCCGGTGAATTCCTGGCCGTCCACGGTGAAGCGCCAAGCGATGCTGCGATCGATGCGTCCGCCGGTGGCGAGGCGTGCGTTCTTGCTGGTCACTTCTAGACTCCTTCCGAGGAGGTGGGTGCGGCTGCGCCTGTTGTTGCCGAGCCTGTCGTTGCGGCGCCGGGGGCGAGGCCGGGTCCGCCGGCTACCCCTGCGCCGGTCCCTGTAGTGCTTGTACCTGTAATGTCCGGGCGGGGTTGGCCCATTGCGTAGATGGAGTGGATGTCATAGCTCACGGTGTCCCGAAGCATGTTGAACCATTGCCGGCATCCCGTGCTGTGGACCCAGCGCTCGGCGAAAGTGCCCTTGGTGTTCTCGCGGTAGAAGAGGTACTCCGCCCATTCGCGGTCGGTCAGGTCGTTCGGGTTTTCGGGGTAGGCGATGTGCGCCTGGCCGCCGTAGTGGAATTCGGTTTCGTCGCGTGGCCCGCAGTTGGGGCATGAAATGAGGAGCATGTCCTTGCCTTCCTTAGTGGGCTACGGCTGCGGCGCCGTGTTCGTCAATCAGGGCACCGGTCTCGAAGCGTTCCAGTGCGAAGGGGGCGTTGAGCTTGTGCGGAGCGCCGGTGGCAATGGTGTGGGCGAACGTCAGGCCGGCTGCAGGGGTGCCCTTGAAGCCACCGGTTCCCCAACCACAGTTGACGAACATGTTCTCCACGGGGGTGACGCCGACGATCGGAGAAGCATCCAGTGTGGTGTCCACGATGCCGCCCCAGGTGCGGAGCACGTGGGCCCGGGCGAAGATCGGGAAGAGCTCAACGGCCGCTGCCATCTGCTCCTCGATCACGTGGAACGAACCGCGCTGGCCGTAGCCGTTGTAGGAGTCGACGCCGGCGCCCATCACCAGTTCGCCCTTGTGCGCCTGGGAGACGTACACGTGGACGTGGTTGGACATGACCACCGTGGGGTGGACGGGCTGGTGCAGTTCCGAGACCAGCGCCTGGAGCGGGTGCGACTGGATCGGCAAGCGGAAGCCAGCCATTTCGGCCAGCACGGAGCTGTGGCCGGCGGCGCAAAGGCCCACCTTCCCGGTGTTGAAGGTGCCTCGTGTGGTCTGGACACCGGTGACCCGGTTGCCGTCCTTGATGAAGCCGGTGACTTCGCAGTTCTGGATGATGTCCACGCCGAGCTCGTCACACTTGCGGGCGAAGGCCCAGGCCACGTGGTCGTGCTTGGCGATGCCTGCACGCGGCTGGTAGGTGGCGCCCATGACCGGGTAGCGGATGTTGTCGCTGGTGTTCAGGATGGGGCAGAGTTCCTTGACTTGGTCCGGCTCCAGCCATTCTGCGTCGACGCCGTTGAGCCGGTTGGCACCTACGCGCCGCATGCTCTCGCGGACATCGCCCAGCGTGTGGGCCAGGTTCATGACGCCGCGCTGGCTGAAGAGGAAGTCGTACTCCAGTTCCTCCGGGAGGATCTCCCAGAGCTTGAGCGCGTGTTCGTAGATGGCCGCGCTCTCGTCCCAGAGGTAGTTGGAGCGGATGATGGTGGTGTTGCGGGCCATGTTGCCACCGGCCAGCCAACCCTTTTCCAAGATGGCGATGTTGGTCATGCCGTGGTTCTTCGCCAGGAAGTACGCGGTGGCCAGGCCATGCCCGCCGCCGCCCACAATCACGGCGTCATAGCTCTTCTTGGGTTCCGGGTTACGCCAGAGGAAGTCCGGGTGTTCGGGGAGGTGGTCAACACTCACTGGGCTGCTCCAATCAGTTCTGCTTCGGTTTCGGCGCCATTGCCTTTGTTGGAAAGGTGGGGGTAAAGCGGCAGTTTGTCCGCCAGTGCGGTCACGCGGTTGCGGAGTTCGACGGCGGTCGCGTCGTCCAAGGTGCCTGTCGCCGCTGCGGCGATCAACGCCGTCGCAATAATGTCTGAGACCTCCGTGAACTCTTCGGCTCCGAAGCCGCGGGCGGCGAGTGCGGGGGTGCCGATGCGGAGTCCGGACGAGACCATTGGCGGGCGGGGGTCGAACGGAACGGCGTTGCGGTTGACCGTGATGCCGATGTGGTGGAGGGTGTCCTCTGCCTGCTGGCCGTTCAGTTCGGAGTTGCGGAGGTCGGCGAGGACCAGGTGAACGTCGGTTCCGCCACTGACCACGGAGATGCCGGCTGCAGCTACGTCGTCCTGAAGGAGTCGCTGGGCCAGGATCTTGGAGCCTTCCAGCACCCGGGCCTGTCGCTCCTGGAATTCGGGCTCCGCTGCCATCTTGAAGGCCACGGCCTTGGCGGCAATCACGTGCTCCAGCGGACCGCCCTGCTGGCCCGGGAAGACTGCCGAGTTGACCTTCTTGGCGATGTCGGCGTCGTTGGTGAGGATGACGCCGCCGCGGGGGCCGCCGAGGGTCTTGTGCGTGGTGCTGGTGACGATGTGGGCGTGCGGCAACGGGCTGGGGTGCAGGCCGGCGGCGACCAGGCCGGCGAAATGGGCCATGTCCACCATGAGGTAGGCGCCCACCAGGTCCGCGATGCGCCGGAACTCGGCGAAGTCCACGTGGCGGGAGTAAGCGGACCAGCCCGCAACAATCAGCTGGGGCTTGTTCTCGAGGGCCAGGCGCTCGACCTCGGCCATGTCGATGGTGTGGGTGTCCTCGCGGACGCCGTAGGGGACAACCTTGTAAAGCTTGCCGGAGAAGTTGATGCGCATGCCGTGGGTCAGGTGTCCGCCGTGGGCGAGGTTGAGGCCCATGATGGTGTCGCCTGCATTGATCAGGGCGTGCATGGCCGAAGCGTTTGCCTGTGCGCCCGAGTGCGGCTGCACGTTGGCGAATTCAGCGCCAAAGAGGGACTTGAGACGGTCTATGGCGAGCTGTTCGATCACATCGACGTGTTCGCAGCCGCCGTAGTAGCGCTTGCCGGGGTAGCCTTCGGCGTACTTGTTGGTCAGCACCGAGCCCTGGGCTTCCATCACGGCCGTGGGCGCGAAGTTTTCAGAGGCGATCATTTCCAACGTGGATTGCTGGCGGATGAGTTCCTGGGCGATCGCCTGATCAACCTCCGGGTCCGCCTGTGCGAGCGGGCGGATCAGCGGTTCAACCATGGTGTTCTCCTTAGAGGATTGTCTAGTGGCCGACTGTTAGGCAACTGATATATTAGAACTATTGCCATAGTATGTTGAAGATCACATGGTCGTCAACAGCTCTGCGGCAACTCGTCCACCAGACTGGGATTGCGACAACGGGGAGAGAGTCATGAGCACAGCACTGGAAGCCTTGGAATCAGCTCCACAGGGGACGTCCCTCGCGGAGAACGCCTATCTGCTGCTCCGCGACAGGCTGATCATGCTTGACATCAAGCCTGGTGATCCCATCAATGACGGCCAGATCGCTGCCGAGCTTGGCATTGGACGAACTCCCGTCCGCGAAGCCATCAAGCGCCTGGAGAGCGACCACCTGGTGGTTTCCTACCCCCGCCGCGGCACCTTCGCCACTGGCGTGGACATCACCCAACTCGCTGAAGTATCCGAAATCCGCGAACTCCTGGAACCCCTGGCATCGCGCAAGGCTGCCCGCATGGCAAGTACCGCGATGCGTTCAGAGCTTCGCGCGGTTGCTGCTGCCATTCGCGACCTAGAGGGCCAGGATGCGTCATCCGCGGAACTCATGCGGTACGACATCCAGGTCCACCGGCTCATCTACAAGGCCTCGGCCAACGCGCACCTGGAAGACGTGCTCATCCGGTACGACAACCTCGCAACCCGCATCTGGTGCCACATGCTCGAAAAGATGCCCTCCGTGTCCGGCCACATCTCCGAACACGCCGACCTCCTCACGGCCATAGCCGACGGCGACGAAGGGCTGGCCGCGGAGCTCGCATTGAACCACGTGGTCAGCTTCGAAGAGACGATCCGCAAGGTCCTCTGACCCTCTCTCGCGTAACGGCCCGTTCGGCTGGACCCTCTCTCGCGTAACTGCCTTTTGGGCTGGTCCCTCTCTCGCGTAACCGCCCGTTCGACTGGTCCCTCTTTCACGTAATCGCCCGTTGGGCTGGTCTCTCTCTCGCGTAACCGCCCGTTCGGCCGAGCCATCTCTCGCGTAACCGCCCGTTGGGCTGGTCCCTCTCTCGCTTAACCGCCCGTTGGGTTGGTCCCTCTTTCACGTAAGCGCCCGTTGGGTTGGTCCCTCTCTCGCGTAACCGCCCGTTGGGCCGAGCCATCTCTCATCTGGCCGATCGGCCAGCCGGCGTTAAGCCCGACGTCGGAACTCGCCCGGGTGCCGACGGTGACCGCGGCCAGCCTGGTGGAAGAGGGTGGGGAAGGGGGTGGGATGTGGAAGAGGGTTGGGGGGAGGGGGGTGGGATGTGGAAGAGGGTTGGCGGGAAGGGGGTGGGATGTGATGGAGGGTTGGGTGTGGGATTTGGCGTTTGTTGCAACTCGAAATCGCTGGCTGCAACCGATCGGTTTCACGGCCCGTCGAAGTCTTGCGCCGGAAAATCCAAATCAAACAATCAGAAACCCCTTGACCGTGATCCATCGCACACATACTCTGGTGCAACAGCGTTGCGTTGAATGCAACCCCAAAGATTTTGGTGGACACATGAGCAATGAATCCTCTGTGGCAGCCGAGCAAGGCACTCCAGCCGCCTCTGGCTCCAACCCCACAACCAACCCCACAACCAGCAGCACGAACACGGTCAGCAAGGACACTCGACGGCGAGTGGTCACTGCGAGCTTTATCGGCAACTTCGTGGAATGGTTCGACTACGCCGTTTACGGCTACCTTGCCGGCATCATCTCGTCGGTGTTCTTCCCGGAATCCGACCGGCAGACCGCGCTCCTGGCGACCTTCGGTGTCTTCGCCATCAGCTTCTTCGTGAGGCCACTGGGTGGTTTCATCTGGGGCCACATCGGCGACAGGCTCGGCCGCAAGCAAGCCCTCAGCCTCTCGATCGTTCTGATGTCGGTTGCCACTTTCTGCATCGCCCTGATCCCGGGTTACGCAACCATCGGCGTGATGGCGCCGATCCTGCTCCTCCTTGTCAGGGTGGTCCAGGGCTTCTCCGCAGCGGGCGAATACGCTGGGGCTTCTGCCTTCCTGGTGGAGTACGCGCCGGCGAATCGACGCGGACTCTATGCCGCCGTCGTGCCTGCAAGTACCGCAGCGGGACTGCTGCTCGGCTCCTTGCTTGCCGCCTTGCTGAGTTCCGTATTGACCCCGGAGCAGCTGAACGATTGGGGTTGGCGCCTGCCGTTCCTTTTGGCCGCGCCGATGGGCCTGATTGGCCGGTACATACGGACAAAGCTGGAGGACACTCCGGCATTCCGGGAGCTGGCCGGGAAGGACCATGCCGTCAAGGCGCCGGCGTTCGCAATGTTCCGGACGTACCGAAAGCAGTTGATCATCGCAACAGGTGCCGTATTGCTGAATGCCGTGGGCTTCTACGTCATCCTCAGTTACATGCCGACGTACCTGTCGGAGGAACTGGGCTTCGGGGCCGCGGAGTCATTCCTGGCAACCACCATCGCCCTGGCCAGCTACATCGGCTTCATCTTCCTGACAGGTATCGCTTCTGACAAGTTTGGCCGCAAGCGGATGCTCCTCACGGCGTCGGTCCTGTTCGTGCTGCTGACCGTTCCGGCCTTCATGTTGTTGGACACCGGCAACTTCCTGGTGATCGTGCTGGTTCAGATCCTGTTGGGCGGAATGCTCACCCTGAACGACGGCACCCTGCCCAGTTTCCTCGCGGAACTGTTCCCCACGAAGGTCCGCTACACGGGCTTCGCCGTCAGCTTCAACCTGTCCAACGCCCTGTTTGGCGGCACAGCCCCCTTCATGGCGACCCTCCTGATCGGCATGACGCATAACCAGCTGGCACCCGGCTGGTACCTCGTAGCCGCCTCCCTTGTTTCCCTCATCGCAGTCCTTTTCGCAGCAGAAACGTCAAAGAAGCCGCTGCAGCAGAACTAGAACAACCAACCCATTGAAAGGAACCACCATGACCATCACCCAGAACGAGTCCGTCAACGACGTCGCCAAGCTCGAGCGCACCAAGGTGCTCAACAACGGCGAAAAGGTATCGCTGACCTTCTCGGATGCAGAGTTCGAACGCCGCCTCGGCGGCCTCCGGCAGATCATGGCCGAGAAAGACCTCGACGCCGTCATCCTCACCAGCTACCACTCCATCAAGTACTACTCCGATTTCCTCTTCACCTACTTCGGACGCTCCTACGGCATGGTGGTCACCAAGGATGACACGGTCACCATTACGGCAAACATCGACGCCGGCATGCCTTGGCGCCGCAGCTACGGCGACAACTTGGTGTACACGGACTGGCGCCGGGACAACTACATCCACGCGATCCAGGAAGTCCTGCGCACCCGTGGCATCAACCCGCGCCGCATCGGCGTCGAAGACGACTCGCTTCCGTTGGACAACCGGAACAAGATCCAAGCAGCCTTCTCCGGAGCAACGCTGGTGGACGTTGCCCAAGCCGCCATGCGCCAGCGCATGATCAAGTCCGACGAGGAGATCGCGGTCATCAAGCACGGTGCCCGCATTGGCGACCTTGGCGGCGAGGCCATCCGCAACGCGATCACCGCAGGCATCACCGAGTACGAGGTTGCCCTGATCGGTACAGAGGCCATGGTCCACGAAATCGCCCGCACGTTCCCGGACTCCGAAATCCGCGACACCTGGGTGTGGTTCCAATCCGGTATCAACACCGACGGCGCCCACAACTGGGCCACCACCCGGAAGATCCAGGAACACGACATCCTGTCACTGAACTGCTTCCCGATGACCAGCGGCTACTACACGGCCTTGGAGCGCACCCTGTTCTACGGCGAACCGGACGCCCGTTCGCTGGAACTCTGGAACATTAACGTGGAGGTCCACAAGCGCGGCCTGGAACTCATCAAGCCCGGAGCTGTCTGCAAGGACATCGCCGCCGAGCTCAACGAGATCTACATCAGCCACGGACTGCTGGCCAACCGCACCTTCGGCTATGGCCACTCGTTCGGTGTGCTCAGCCACTACTACGGACGTGAAGCCGGACTGGAACTGCGCGAGGACATCGATACCGTCCTGGAGCCCGGCATGGTGGTCTCGATGGAGCCCATGATCACTGTGTTGGACGGCCAGCCCGGCGCCGGTGGATACCGCGAGCACGACATCCTGGTGGTAGGCGAGGGCGGCGCTGAGAACATCACCAAGTTCCCGTTCGGCCCCGAGTACAACATCATCGGAGCCTAGGTGGTGCGGCTGGTGGGTGCAGTGCACGGCGCCCACCGGCCTCGTGCCGTCCCTGCTCCCCGTCCTCGGCGAAATATAGTGAACCCATGACTCCCTCGGAATCCAGCGCGACTCCTGATACCAGCAACAGCAACGGCGACAGCAAGAGCACCTCTGTCATCGTCAACGCCATCGCCGTACTGCGAAGCTTCTCCGCGGAGGAACCCCTCCTGGGAGTCACTGAAATCGCTGGCCGGATCGGCCTGCACAAGAGCTCCATATCCCGGATTTTGGCCACTTTGGAGCAAGAGGGCCTGGTGGAGCGCGACGTCGATTCGCGCAGGTTCCGCTTGGGGCTGGGAATGATCGCCATGGCTGGCCCCCTCCTGGCGGAGCTCGAGGAGCGGCGCGTCGCCTACCCCGTTTTGCGGGAGCTGACCGAACGCACAGGTGAGACCAGCGCCCTCATGGTGTGGAACGGCGTCGAATCCATGTGTGTGGAGCAGATCCCCAGCCGTCACCAAGTGAAACACCTCGCGCCGCTGGGGGCCCGGTACAACGAGGCTTTGAGCTCATCTGTGCAGGTGTTCCTGGCCGACGAAGACCAGGACCGGGTGCGTACCCTGCTCCGCAGTGGTTCCATCACTCTTCCGGGCCTGGACGAAGACGCCATCGAAGCCTACCTGGAGCGCCTGAAGGAAACCGCGGCTCGCGGATGGGCTATCAACTTCGGCGAGACGTCCATTGAAGAAGTGGGCGTCGCTTCGCCGGTTTACGACCATCGTGGGGACATCGTGGCATCTGTGTTGATCCCCGCCCCGAAGTTCCGCGTCTCGCAGGACACCCTGACAAGCCTCGGCGAAGCCTGCGCCGCGGCAGCCGCCAAAGTCACCACGCGCTTGGGCGGACGCGCCCCGCGTTAGGCGCCCATCCGCCGTCGACTTGGCAAATGCCAAGTGGGCAGGAACCAGAATGCTTGACCATACGCCCGATCCTTCTTAGGGTGTTCTGAGAAAACGTTTTCTTCACTATCTCGAACACCCACAGGAGAGCCTTGAGCCTCCGAGGACTGGGGCACGCCGTTGTGCCTCGGGAAGGATCATCCATGAGATCGACCCGAAGAAAACCGAAATTCCGACGAAGCCTGGGCGGTGCAGCCCTGGCAGCCGTGATGGGCTTGACCTCCGTTGCAGCCATGGGGTCGCCGGCAAGCGCGGCACCAACGGGCAAGGCAGACAGCCCGGCCTGCTCCAGTTCCAGCGTCGATCTTGACTCCGGCACGAGCAGGGCGCCGCAGAACCTGTGTGTTCCGGCGCAAGCCACGGACAGCAACAAGACGCTGCTGGTGTGGAATAAGCCGGACATTTACGACGACGTTGTGGACTACCGCGTCTACATGGACGGCCGCGCTGTGGGAACCGCTGAGGAAAATGCGCGGATCTTCTCGCCGGCCCAGGAATATGTGGACGCCTTCCGGGATGCCGACAAGGACGATTTCCATGTCCGGACCGTCGCCCACAATTACACCGTGACGGGCTTGTCTCCTCGCACCAGTTACCAGTTCACTGTTACCGCCATCAGGGCCGATGGCAGCGAGTCACCGGCCAGTGCGCCGATCACCGTCAGCACCACGCCGGAACGGCACCAAGTCACCATCACCAGCCCGGCATTCAAGGCCGTAGGCGATGGGAAAGCCCTGAACACCGCCTCCATCCAGAAGGCAATCGATACATGCCGGACGCCGGGCTGCACCGTAGTGGTCCCTGCGGGAACCTTCAAAACCGGCGCACTCTTCCTGCACTCGGACATGACCCTGGAACTGCAGGAGGGCGCCCGGCTGCTCGGTTCCGACCATGCTGAGGACTATCCCCTGGACAAGGGCTATTACCTCTACCCGGTGCCTGACCCACTCCCCACTGAAGCGGAATACCGTAACTACCGCAGGCCGCCGTCGCTCATCAACGTACTACCGGAAGACAACGGCCGGTCAGCGCAGGGCCGTGAGCCTGGAGCCGCGGCCAACAACGTCCGGATCGTCGGCAAAGGCGTGGTGGATGGGAACGGCTGGGAGCGCACTGCCGAAGGCTCGGTAATGGATGAAGCGGGCAACGAAATTCCCCAATATGTGGCCAGCTCCGCAGGAAAAGTCCTGGACGATGGCGTGCTGGCAGCGGACCAGTTCCGCAAGGCCAAGGAGAACCCGAAGGCCCTGACCGGGATAATCAACAGGCCAGAAACACTGGATGATTCCGTGCTCTACGGGCAGTACCGCTCCAGCTTGATGACCTTCATGGGCGTGAAGAACCTGTACGTCGAGGGAGTCACTGCGGACAATCCCGCGTTCCACGGTGTGATGATCCTGGACACGGAAAACAGCACAGTTAACGGGATGCGGCACACCACGTACAACGCCAACAACGGAGACGGTTTGGAGTTCGGCGGCGCCACCAACGGCATCGTGCTGAACAACTTCTTCGATACCGGCGATGACCAAGTCAACTTTGCGGCAGGACAGGGCAAATACGGAGCCATGGGCCGGCCGAGCGAGAACGTCTGGATCTTCAACAACTACATGCGCATGGGGCACGGCGGCGTCGCTGTTGGCTCCAACACCGCAGCCTGGGTGCAGCGGGTCCTGGCAGAGGACAACGTCATGTACAAAGTTGAAACGGGCGGGCTGCGGATGAAGAGTACCTCGGACATGGCCGGAGGTGGCCGCGACTTCCTCTTCCGGGACACTGCCATGGCCTGCATGGGCAGCAGTGCGTTCATCATGACGCTGAGCTACAACCAGTCACCGTCCGGTTACATTGCCGCGGAATCGGCCACGTTCAAAGATGTGAAGGTCCGGAATGTCTCAGTGGATGGCAACAATTCGCCCACCTGCGGCATGGCTGTGTCCGACAGCAAGCCGGTGATCGACATCCAGGCGGGTCCGTCGCTGGGTGAAGGAACGGCTACCCTCAGCGCGTTCACCTTCCAGGATGTGGTGTTCCGCAACGTCAACCCCACCAACATCAAGGGCCTGACGAATTCCACTTTCGACGACGTGACTTTCCAGAGCGTGCGGAACAACGCCAACCCGTGGCGGCTGGACCAATATTCCACGGGGAACACCTTCACCGACGTGACACCCGCGCCGGCGCAGTAGCCCCGGGGCCCAACCGTCGTCGAGTTGGCAAATGATGACAATCCCGGGCTTCCGGATTGTCATCAAATGGCAAGTCGGCGCAAGAGTACGGCGGCCGTCCCACGATAAAGGGGCGGTCGCCGTCGTTTGTTCTGCCAGCCGGGCCGAAGGGTTACATCTTCCTTCGCGCCGCGGTTGTTTCGTCCATGGCATCCCTGCCCAGCCAGGCACCCAGCCCGATCATGGCTACGCCAAGGATCAGGTGGAGCCAGTTATCGGCCGTGTTGAACGGGACGAAGTTGGCGCCCGTTTCCTGGTTGATGACCAGGCCGTAGATCCAAAGAACGATGTACACGGCACCGCCGCCCAAGAGGAACAGGCGGGCCATGCGGTCGTTCCTTGCCATGGCCAAACCGGCCACGCCGAACAGCAGGTGAACGATGTTGTGGAGTATGGACACTTGGAAGACTCCAAGCAGCATGGCGCCGGAATCATGTCCCGCAAAGGTCATGGCGCCGTAATTGGTGGTGATTCCCGGGATGAAGCCCAGGACGCCTACCAGCAGAAATACAACGCCAACACCCATGGCGGTGTTATGAAGTGTCAACCCCATCATGTGGTGGTGTTCGGCGGGGTGCGAAGCGGTGGTCATCAGTCCTCCCTTTCACGCTGTTACCCGGCTCTTCTCATGGAGAGCCGGGTGCGGCAAGGGGTGTCGCAAAACCTTGCCGACGCCGCCATAATACTCCTGAAATGCTCCGGATAGCAGGGGGATGAGCGCTGTTCAGGGGCCGGTTAGCATGGATTCATGAGCCAAGTGCCCAATGGTCGTGCGCACACAATTTTTCATGATGTCCGGGATCTGACGCCCTTCAGGGAAGGGTACGTCCGGACACCGGTGCGCGGACTCGCCGACGGCGTGAACGATGTCCTCTCGGGAGTCCTCAATGGCCGCGACCACGCGCGTTTGTCCCTCGTGGGAAGCGTCCCCAGGCTGAGGATGCTGTCCCCGAAAACGGCGAAGGCAATGCATGAAGCCGTCTTCTCCTACACGGAACCGGACCGTCTCCTTGCTTTCGCCCGCACGAACCCAGGGTGGGCCGGCTTGTGCCACATCATGGCCGGCCTCCTGGTCTATAAGCATGGCGGGTACTTGCGGGCGTCCGAACTGCTGCAGCGCGGGTTGACAACCAGGATCGACGACGACGCCAGCCAGTTCTCGGCAACGTACCTTGGGCAGGTGGTCACCCGGGTCGAGGTTGCCGAACGCATCGAGGTTCCGGTGCTGTTCAGCGAGGAGTCCGTTTTCCTGGCGCTGGCTCATTGCCTCCGGGAAATGGGAATGACCGAGGCGGCCCTCGAAGCTGTGGCGGGTTTGCCGCCGTCGTTGCCTTCTGCCTTGGCCCGCTGCACAGCTGCGTTCTCGCTGGAACGGCACCGCGACGTAGTGCTGTGGACCGAGGGCTTGCTGAACACTGACGATCTCTCGGCCGCGCTGCTCTTGATTCGCGCGCGGTCGCAGCGTGCGCGGGGTGATTTTGAGTCCGCCCAGGCTGCGTTGAGGGAAGTCCTCCGACGCCGGAAGACCAACCTGGCTTTGAAGAATGACGCCCTGACTGACCGGGCCCTTCTCGCGTTGGACCAGGGGCGCCGGACGTTGACGCCCCGCTCGAAGCGACCCGCCCCACCGGCTGAGCTCGAATCGATGGAGGTCATCCGCAAAGACGCCGAGATGCGGCGTCTTTGGGAGAACGACTTCAGGCAACTCGGCGGCGAATAAAAACCATTGCGCTGGTAAGTGCGGAGGCGTAGCCTCTTAATCAATCAATTCATTGATAAAGGATTTGGTTGATTACGAAGGGTTGGCGTGGCAATGGATCAACAAGCTCTGGGTCCTGATGCCTTGGACAGGGCCTTCATGGCGCTGGCGGATCCGGTGAGGCGGGCCATTGTTGCCCGGCTATCGCGCGGAGATGCCACTGTGAACGAACTCGCGGAACCCTTCGCCATCAGCAAGCAGGCAGTTTCCAAACACATCCAGGTCCTGGAACATGCAGGGCTGGTGACCCGCTCCCGGGATGCCCAACGCAGGCCCGTCCATCTCGACGCCGCTGCCCTGGAACGGGTAACGGCGTGGATCGACCAGTACCGCCTGATCGCCGAGTCGCGCTTCCGTCGACTCGACCAACTGCTCGCCACTGACATCTCCCACAAGGAACAAGGAAAGAAAGAGGAACTGAAATGAGCAATGCAACCACCATCACCGCAGACCCGGGTGTCCCTTTCGTCGACACAGTCCGGGAATTCGATGCCCCGGTCAGCGCAGTTTTCAAAGCGCATGTTGATCCGGACCTCCTGGCCAAGTGGCTGGGGCCGCGGGAAGCCGAACTGAACGTCACCAAGTACGACGCCACAACTGGCGGAAGCTGGCATTACGAAAGCGGACATGAGGGCGCCATGTTTGGCTTCCGCGGCATCTTCCACACCGTTGATGCCGATGAGCTGATCATCATGACGTTCGAGTTCGACGGCGCGCCCAACCAAGTGGGGATCAGCACCACAACCTTCGAGGAAGTAGGCGGCCGCACCAGGATCTTCGCCCATGAGGTCTACCCCACGGTCGAGGCGCGCGACATGGCATTGGCCACGGGTATGAACTACGGAGTCGAGGAAGGATACGAGCGCCTGGACGAACTGCTCGCCGGCTAGTGCTGCTGGATCAGCGGAAGGAGCTGCTCGGACAACAGCACTGTCCCCAGCCCGATCATGACGATCCCGCTGGTCAGCGTCACAGCCCGCGCGGCGCCGGGCCGGGAGGCGAGCAGCTTCCGTGAAGCCAGTGCTACGGCCGTGTAGACCATTCCAGCGAGAAATACGAAGGTCAACCCCAGCAGCCCCGACTGGACCGGGATGGGCAGCGTCGCTTCGGGGCTGACGAATTGGGGCACCAGGGCCACGAAGAACAGGAGCCCCTTGGGATTGATGCCGCTGGTGCCCATGCCCTGGAAGAACGTGCGGACCTGGTTTCCGGAAGGCACGACGCCGTCTTCCGCACTGAAGCTGGCACCTCGCCAGGAGCGGATGGTCCCGACGCCGAGCCACAACAGGTAGGCAGCGCCGGCGATGGTCAGCCACCCCAGCAGCCCGGGAACTCCGGCCAGGAGGGCGGCCAATCCTGCAACCATCAGAAAAGTGTGGATGACGTATCCGCTGCAGAGGCCCGCGACGGCGGGAACGAAACTGCGTTGGCGCAACCCCGCTGAAATCGAGTAGGCCCAGTCGACGCCGGGTGTGCAGGCCAAGGCGACTGCCACGAGGACGAAGGCGAGGAACAGCTGCGGATTCACGATCTCTCCAGAGTTAGTTGGTAGGAAAACTCTAGGGAAAAAGCCGCCATAAGTGTTCGCCTTTTTAGCTCTGGCTCGCCTAACCTCGGTAAGATTATTGCGTGATTGACGGCATCGATAGAAGTATTTTGCGCCACCTCAAAGAGGACGGGCGAATGACGGCCACGGCCTTGGCTTCCCAGGTTGGACTAACGGTGGCTCCGTGCCATCGGCGACTCCGCGACCTGGAAGCTAAAGGGGTGATTCGCGGTTATCGCGCAGATATTGATCCGGCCGCAGTAGGGCTGGGTTTCGAGGCGATCGTGTTCGTGACCTTGCGCCAAGCGGACCGCGGAACCATGGCCGCGTTCGAAGCCCGGGTTACCGCGAGTCCCAACATCGTGGAGGCCCAACGCCTTTTTGGCTCGCCCGATTACTTGTTGAAGGTCATTGCGGCGGATTTGCCTGCCTATCAGCGCTTCTACGACGACGAACTTGCGGCCCTGCCCGCGGTGGAACGCCTTACCTCGACGTTGGTCATGAAGAACCTCAAGACCAACATCGGGCCGCCGGTCTAGCCAATGCCGGCGCGTTTTTAGCCGCTGCGGACCCACCAAGCGGGAGACAGGGCAGTCAGCTGGCCGGGCTGACGTGCACGATGATGACCTGGGTGTCCTTGGAGCCGTCGAAACGGAGATCGTAGTTGACCTCCAGCCCGGTGCTGGTCCCCGAAGTCAGGGAGTAGTCGCTCTTCCCTGAAGGGTTCCGCCCATTGGAGGTAATCCAGCGCTCGGCGTCATCGGCGTCGATACCGTACTGGTCCACGCCATCGCGGATCAGTGACGTGAATTCCTCGACGGAGTTCGCCGTGAGGAAATACGTGACCTCGGTGAAGTCCGGGCGGGCGTCCGTGGTCTTGAACCGCAGGCGGTCCGTTTGGGCGCTGATCTCTCCGCTGGGGCCAACGATTGTCAGGTCGATCTTCCCGGAGTCCTGGGTGTTAATCTCCGGGCCGTAGCTGTCCTCGGACACCTGCACGGCCGATTTCTGCAGAGTGCCGCTGCCCATGTCCAGCCGGGCCCGCTTTTCCTTCCTGATCCGGTCAACACCTGCGGCATCAAGCGTGGAGAATTCCGAGGTAATCACTGTGCTCCCTTGGGAAGTTGATGGTGCAGCGGGTGTGGGGACCTGGCATGCCGTGGTGGTGAGGATTCCCAGGGCCATGGCGACCGCGGCTGCCACCTTTGGGATCCGGTTGGCCCGGATCATTGGTGGACCTCAGCGTCAAAGCCATCCAGGAACCGGTCCATGATGCCCGGAATGTTGTTGGTGGGCCGGTACTGTTCCACGCGATCATTGAAGTCCGAGCCGATGATGTCCCGGGCCTGTTGAGGATCGTTGGCCAGCAGCTCCTGGTAAGCCGGGAGGGTGTCCTGTTTGATCAAGGCCCACCGTTGCTCGGCATCTGCAATGTTGCCGTCCGGGAATCCCGTTGTGAAGTCTGTGCGGAACTGTGTTGGGTTGTCCCAGTTGGTGAAGGGAAGGTTCTCCGGGCCCGGGCTTTCCACGCTGAACTTGTAGGGGAAGACTTCGGGGTAGCTCTTGGCTCCCGGAATGGAGGGCTCACCGGCCAGGGTGACCATGTACGTCACGGCTTCCCCTCCCGGATGGTTACGCATGTCAGTGTAATCGTCTGCGATGATCTCGTTCTGCTCCCGGTAAAGCAGGGCCGTGTTGCCTTCCTTGACCTGCGCGGGGTCGCCGGAATCGATCTGCGCCCACGCTTTTGCGGTGTCAGGGTCGATGGCGCCGGAATCCCTGAGGCGGTTGATCTCTTCGATTCCACCGTTCATGTAAGCCTGGTGCTGCCGGGCCTGGTCCAGGAAGATCTCTTTGTTCATATCCAACATGGACGTCTCGTAGAACTTGATCTCCTGGTCGGTCATGCCGGCAAGCTGCTCGATCTGGTCAAGTACCGGGATGGGGATGTCCGAAGCCGGGTTGTCGGCGATCTGCTGTGCCAGGTCGCGAAGCATGGCCATGTCCTTGAATCCTCCGGCGAAGGATGGGCCGATCATGTTCGCCATACCGGCCCATTGCAGGTCCGGGTTCGCGAGGAACGCCTGCCCGTAGAAGTCGTAGACCTTCTTGATGGTCTCCCAGTTGTATTCGGTTCCCTTGCTGGTGTCCCACGTGGATGGGTCTATGCCCATTTCCCGCATGGCCTGCTGGTTCCAGTAGTCGCTGAGGAACTGGGAGTACTCGGGCGACTTCTTCTCGATCAGGCCGGAGTCGGCCGCCGCATCCATGGCTGCCTTGGCTTCTTCGGGATGCTCAAGGGCCCACTTCTTGAATTCATCGCTGCCAAGGTACTCGGCCCGCTCTTCGGGCGTCATCCCGTTCAGCAGATCCGTGAGCTCCTGGCCGGTTGCGGCCGAACCGCCTGAGCCCGACCCGCCTGAGCCGGGTCCGCCAGCCCCACCCGCGGTGCTCGCGGCGTCCTGTTCGTCGGCGTTTTTCAGCAGGCTCCGGGAAGCCGCAGTGATACCGGAAGCGGCACTCTGGAGGGCGCGCAAATGCGAGCTGTTCCATTCGTGACGGAAGCGGTCGCCGTCGTTCCCCCGCCAGGGGCTGCTGGTGATGGACCCGGACAACTGTTGTCCCAGGTTTGTGAGGCTGTCCGCATTGCGGGCCAGCTCCTTGGCCAATTGCCGCAACTGTGCGACATCTGCGCCATAGAAGTTTCCCGCCACGTTGCCCCCATTGTTTTCAGTCGGTCCAAGGCCTCGGCCTGCCCCCATCCTAGGCGGGCAACGCGACCTGGCACATGGGGACAACTGCCCCTATGTGCATAACTACTCGCCGAGCAGGCCCGTTGTCCGGTAGGGAATCACTTCGCGGAGGAACATGCTGGTGGACGTCCGGACAATCCCCGGACACAGGCGGATTTCCTCGGAAACCCGGTAGAGGTCGTCAGGGCTTTTGGCCACCACCCGGATGATGAGGTCGGTATCTCCGGCGGGCGCGTGGCATTCGAGGACTTCCGGAATCTTGCGAAGGGCCGCGATGGCCTCGTTCAGGTGGCTTTGGTCCAGTTCTGCGCTGACTGCGGCGGCTACCCCGCGTCCCAAGGCGGACGGCAGTACCCGGCTGCTGTTCGCGCGCAAGGCGCCCGACGCCGTCATCCGTTCCAAGCGGGACTGCACCGTCCCGCGCGCAAGGTGCAACTTCTGGGCGAGGACCATGATGGGGACCCGCGGATCTTCGTCGAGGGCAGCCAGTATTCGACGGTCGGTTGCATCGAGTTCCTGCAATGTGACCACTCCTTGTCCGGTATCTCACGCAAGAGTAGTCAGATCGATCAATCAAACTACAGTCTGTTGCACCTACTGTATGCCTCCTGCTGAAATGATGACAACGAAGCAGGATGAGGCTACCGCCGAAGCCCGCCGGCACCAGGCACGCGGAACACCACCCGCAGCCCTGTAAAGGTTTCCCGCAAGGAAGCAGCCGCTGATTGACTCTTGTTCACAGCATTGTCATTCTGCACCCGCCCCATGAAACGGGGCAGCACAGCAAGAGCCCCTGAGCCACCGGATCGTTGCGGTAGCTGAGGGGCTCTTGTGTTGCCCGGCCCTCCCTGTGAGGCACATAGGCTTGGATCATGACTTCCGCTGGGCGATTTGCCCCGAGCCCATCCGGTGAACTGCACGTTGGCAATCTCCGCACGGCCATCCTGGCGTGGCTTTTCGCGAAAGCCAGCGGCCGTGATTTCCTGCTGCGCGTGGAAGACCTTGACCGGGCCAGGTCCGGCGCGGAAACCGAGCAGCTCCGTGACCTGCGTGCCATCGGCCTTACGTGGGACGCCGACGTGGTCCGCCAGACGGAGCGCGGCGCACTCTACGACCAAGCGATCCAACGCCTGACGTCGGAGGGGCGCACCTACGAGTGCTTTTGCACCCGCAGGGAGATCCAGGAAGCGCCCTCTGCTCCACACGCTCCCCAAGGAGCCTATCCGGGGACCTGCCGGAGGTTGTCTGCTGCCGAACGCGAGATACGTCGTGCGTCGCGTCCGGCATCGATCCGCTTGCGATCCGAGGTTACTGAGCGGTCTGTTGAGGACCAGTTGCAGGGCACTTTCGTGGGCATGGTGGACGACTTTGTGCTGCGTCGCAATGACGGCGTCACCGCCTACAACCTGGCCGTGGTGGTGGACGACGCCGCCCAGGGAATCGACCAGGTGGTGCGCGGTGACGACCTCCTGCCATCCACTCCCCGGCAGGCCTACCTGGCCACCCTGTTGGGCCTTCCCGTCCCCGAATATGCGCATGTTCCGTTGGTGGTAAACCACGACGGCGTGAGGCTGGCAAAGCGCGACGGTGCCGTCACCCTGGACGACCTCGCCGCCGTCGGAATTCCTGCCGCACGGGTGCGCGACGTGCTGTTGGAGTCACTCGGCCTGCCCGCCGGACCCTTGGCGGCGGCACTGGGGGGATTCGACCCCGCAACGCTGCCCAAGGACCCCTGGGTGTGGATAACTCCGCAGACCTGAGCGGGGCACCACGTAGGCTGGCTGGATGCATTCACAGATGGTCGCCCCAGGTTTCGAACCCGTCGCCGAACTCTTCGGCCGTTTTCTGGATCAGGATCCGGAGTACTCAGCCCAAGTAGCTGCCTATCATCGCGGCGTCAAAGTGCTGGACCTGAGCGGTGGCCCACACATCCGCCCCGACTCGGTCACTGGCGTATTCTCCTGTTCCAAGGGCATGGCCGGCCTTGTCATGGCCTTGCTGGTGCAGGACGGGCAGCTGGACCTGGACGCCGAGGTGGTCAAGTACTGGCCGGAATTCGGTGTGGAAGGCAAGGCCGGGATTACCGTTGCCCAGCTTCTCTCACACCAGGCCGGCTTATTGGGCCCCGAGGGAGGCCTGACCCTGGAAGAGGTCAACGACTCCGCGCTCGCCGCCGCCAAACTCGCCAAACTGCCCCCGCTATGGAAGCCCGGGGCCGCATTCGGCTACCACGCCCTCAGCATCGGCATCTTCATGGAGGAATTGTGCCGGCGAATCACCGGTTCCACGCTTCAAGAGGTTTTCGAGGCCCGCATCCGGGCAGTAACCGGAGCACACTTCTACCTTGGACTCCCGGAAGCGGAGGAGCCCCGTTTTGCGCCTTTCCGGTGGGCGGCTGATCCGTCATGGCCATGGGTGGACCCGGCCAGCCATTTCGGCCTGGCTGCCAACGCCGCTGTGGGCGAGATTTTGGACCTTCCCAACATCCGCGAAGTCCGGGCCGCCGGGTTGAGCTCGGCCGCGGGAGTGTCCAGCGCCGACGGGATGGCGAGGATCTATGCGGCGGCCTTGACCGGCCTGGCTGGAGAGGGCAACCAATCGACGCGTGGTGCGCAGGCCGCCGTCGCGCCCCTGCTGACTGAAGAGACCATCCGTGCGGTGACCGCCGAGCAGGTCTTCGGCGTCGACCGGGTGTTCGGGGAGAGCGGCTGCTTCGCCACTGTCTTCATGAAATCCCACTCAAGGATGCCCTTCGGCAGCTACCGCGCGTTTGGTCACGACGGCGCCAGCGCATCTTTGGGTTTCGCCGACCCCGTGTATGAACTCGGCTTTGGATACGTGCCACAGCAGGCTGAGCCCGGGGGAGTGGGTTGCCGCAACTTCCAGCTGAGCTCCGCCGTCCGGGAAGCCATCGCCGGGTTGACGCCCTAGGCCGACTAGGAGGACTGGGCGGCCGGGACCCCTACGGTCATACCTGCCCACAGGGTGTCCGTTGTTGCCGCCACAGCAGCCTCCACGGGCATTCCGTCCAAGTGCTTGCCGGCGGCAAGGAGGGCGGCCCCGTGAAGGCTGACGAAGCACACCATGGCCAGCGTCTCCGGATTCCCCGCAGCCAGTTCTCCCGCTTCCTGGGCCTCGATGATCATTCCCTTGGCTATCTCAATTCCTTGGCCGCCGGTGCTTCGCAGCTCCGCACTGGAATCGGTGTGGTGCTTGGTGGAGTACATCACGGACAACAGCGCCGGGTGGGCAACTGCGAACCCGACGTAGGCTTTTGCGACGCTGACGAAGCGCTCCCGCAGGCTGCCCTCGGATTCGGACGCGGTCAGGATGCGGTGGTTCATCAACTCGAAGCCAGCCATCGCCAGGGCGTCAATCAGAGCCTGTCTGTCACGGAAGTGCTTGGCCGGCGCGCCGTGGCTGACGTTCACGTCCCGGGCAAGCTGGCGTAGGGAAAGTCCCTCTACGCCCGCCACTTCAATGGTTTCCATGGCTCGTTCCAGGAGCGCTTCCCGAAGTTTGCCGTGGTGGTAGGGCTGCTCGATCATGGCTCAAGTCTAAGGCAATGTAGGCATTGACAACAAAGTAGTCACTGCCTACCATGTAGACAGCGACTACATCGTTCTCCAACTCGACGAATGGATCCACCATGACCATGACTTACACCGGCACTACCGCGCTCATCACGGGAGCCAGCTCCGGCCTCGGTGCCGAATTCGCGCGGCGATTCGCCGCCCGTGGCTCCAACCTTGTCCTCGTTGCCAGGCGCGCGGATCGTTTGGATGATCTGGCACAGCAACTCCGCAGCGAGCACGGTGTTACCGTGACGGTGCTCCCCATGGACCTGGGCCGGGCAGGTGTCGGTGCGGAGCTCCTGAAAGAGTTGGCTGGTCGCGGGCTCTCCATAGATACCCTGATCAACAATGCGGGGTTCGGCACCCATGGTCTGCTGGTGGAGGAAGACCCTGCAGTGATTGCTTCCGAAATCTCACTCAACGTGGCTGCCTTGGTTGATATCACGCGGGCATTCCTGCCTGGGTTGCTCGCCTCCGGAAAGGGTGCGCTGGTGAATGTGGCCAGCACTGCTGCGTTCCAGCCCCTCCCCGGTATGGCCGTCTACGGTGCAACCAAAGCATTTGTCCTGAGTTTCACTGAAGCAGTGGCCCACGAAACCAAGGACTCGGGACTCAACGTCCTGGCGCTTTGCCCGGGCGCTACAAAGACAGAGTTCTTCGACGTCGTAGGCAGCGACTCGGCCGCCGTCGGGAAAATGCAGACATCCGCCCAAGTTGTGGAGACGGCAATGAAGGCGTTGGACCGCAAGGTGACGCCCGGCAGCGTTGTCTCCGGGTGGATGAACCGAGTGGGCGCAGCCTTCGCCCAGCGGCTGCCACGGGCCGTTACCGTTGCAATCGCTGCCCGTGCCCTTCAGGACTCCTAGCCCGGTACTCTCCTGGCCCGGTACTTGCGGAGCGCGAACAACGGATAGCCTGAGATAAGGACCCGTCCCCGCAGGTCCATTGCCAAGCCGGAGGCCACCATGACCGAACCACGCTTCACTGTAGAGACGGCCCAGGTCTTGGCCGAGGTGGCCCACAACCGCCAGAAGGACAAGCTCAAGCGGCCGTATCGGGAGCACGTCCTGGCCGTTGGCGATGCCCTGGCCGACTTCGACGAGGACATCCGGATCGCCGGCTACCTGCATGACATCGCCGAGGACACGCCCATCACCAGGCAGGCATTGTTGGAGATGGGCGTGTCTGAGCGGGCACTCGCCATCATCGAGCGCGTCACCCGCCGCTTCCACGACGATCCCGATGATTACGACGCCGGCATCCGTTACGTCGCCGAGGACCACGACGCCACCTTGGTGAAGATAGCGGACAACGCCCACAACTCCCTGCCAGAGAGGGTCCAGGCCCTCGCAGAGAAGTGGCCGGACAAGCCGCCCGTAACCCGCTACGCCCAGGCCCGCCCAGTGCTTTACAGGGCAGTACCACGCGAGGAAGTGCAGCGGATTCTCGAGCGAATCAACCCGTATCTGCTTGATGAACTGGACGAGATCGTTCCCGAGTAGTCAGCCGGCCGCAGCTTCCAGGCGTCGGAGAGCCGCCGCCCTGCCCTTGTGCCCGCGCCGTTCGTCGTACGCAATGGATAGTCCCAGGACCAGCATCATTTCCAGCATGCACGCAGGGACGGAGGCACCGGCCGCGGCCATGGCGATACTTCCCGCCAAGCCGACCACCACCGCAGTGGTGCTCCACAGCAGTTCGCGGTCCGGACTGAGCATGATGCTGTACAGCGTGGTCAGGGAAACCTTGAACAAAATGATGGGGATGGCTATGGAGGCGACGGCGGCCGCTCCACTGATGTGTGCCTCGTGGTCGATGAAGTAGGCGGCGATATGGAGCCCCGCGCCGGTGGCGGCGATGGTGGCGAAGATGAACATGTGTCCGTAGCCGAATACCCATGAGCGGTGCCGTTGGAAATGGAGTGCTGGGCCCGCGGGCAATATGAAGTAGATCCACCACATGGCGAACGCCAACCCCGTGCCGCTGAAGCCAACCAATGCGGCATCCAGGGTCCAGCCATGCAGAGCAACGATCGCCCGCAGTGTTTCGATGGCACCGATCAGGCACTCACCCAGGGCAATGATGGCCAGGAGGCCGTACCTTTCAGCAATGTGGTGCGCATGCCAGGGTGTGTTGGCTTTGCGTTCGGCCAGTCCCGGCACCGACATTTCCAGGACAAACAAAGGGGCGGCAAGCAGGAAAGTAGTGAGTACGTCGGTGTCGATCAGCAACGCCGCGATCCAGCCCAGTTGTACCAACGCAAGGTACTTGGCGTAGCGCAGGCACGTTTCGCGGCGTTCGGGATCCTGGCGTGCCGCGCGTAGCCACTGGAAGATCAGGGCAACGCGCATGATGATGTAGCCGATGAGGATGGCCACGTTGTTGACGTGGTCGCCTTCAACCAGTGAATGGAACATCGGCTCGATGCCCATGGCAAGAATGAGGACGCCCACCATCTGGATCATGGTGACCACCCGGAACACCCAGTCATCGGTGTCGTAGGCGCTCGCAAACCACGAAAAGTTCACCCATGCCCAGATCACCGCGAACATGGCGTAACAGAATCCGAGCAAACCCGGTCCGAAGTGGGCTTCGGCTACGGCATGAGCGAACTGGTTTCCGGCGACCCCGAAGGCGATAACAAACGTGAGGTCGAAGAACAGCTCAAGCGGGGTTGCAGTTCGATGCTTCTCATGGGGATCGCGGCCGCCCATCCGGGAGAGGGCATGGCGAAGGGGGTTCGTGGACATGGCTCAAAGATTACCGCTGCCAACGTTCGCCGCGTTGTGATCGCTGGAATGCGTCCAGGTCGCCCGGAAAATACCGGCGGTCTGGCAGCGTTCCCGCGAACTCGTTGCCGAGACCCCTACACGCGGCCCAGGACGTCGATGTCTTCCAGGAAATCCTGGTGCACTTCGGCGCTCACAGTGGTGCGGGTGTCGGCGATGGCATCCAGGTAGTCCTGCGTGACCGGGCCCTTCCGCCCGTTGGGGGCGGCAGCACCGTCGTCGTACACGGCTTTTTCCAAAGCCCGCTGGGAGGCGCTGCGCGCCGCGAACTCGATATCCGCCGGGGAGAAACCCTCGGTCCTGTCCACCAACAAAGAGATGTCCACCGAGTCCACCACGGATGCCGGGATGAATCGCTGCCACATGGCCTCACGGGCATGGACGTCGGGTAGCCCGATGGGGATGACGTAGTCGAAGCGGCCGTGCCGGAGGAACGCAGTGTCCAGCGCCCGGATGAAGTTGGTGGCGCAGACCAGCAAGCGGCCGGGCTGTTCGCGGAAGGCCGGGATGATCTTCAGGAGCTCGTTGGTGACGCCCTGCAGCGGCGACGGCGGATCACCGGCACGCTGGGAGGCGATCTCCTCCACCTCGTCGATGAATACCACGGCGTGCTCCAGCTCGGCGATTTCAAGGAAGGTTTCACGCAGCGCACCGGCCAAACCCTTGGGATCGGCAGCCAGGCGGGATGGGAAGACCTCCACGAAGGGCCACTCCAGACGCGACGCAATGGCCTTGGCGAAAGTGGTCTTGCCCGTGCCCGGAGGACCGAACAGCACCACGGCGCGCGGGGGCACCACACCGTATTCATCGGCGAGGTCGGCCTCGGCCAACGGGAGCACCAGGCGGCGTTCCAGCAATTCCTTCTCGCGGCGCATGCCCGCCACGTTCTCCCAGAGATCCCGCGCCAGGATCCGCCCGCCGAGCAGGCCCAGCGCGCCGAGCTCCTGGCGCTGCACAGGGATGGTCCGCTCAAAGTAGCGCAGGTTCTTCTTCACGACGAAGCCGCGGCCCAGGAACGCCTCAACACGGGTCTCGGTTTCGGGCATCAGCGCCGACAGCTTGTTGAGACCGTGCGGTGCCATGCGGTTTTCGACGGCGGACAGCAGCGAAGTGCCGATGCCGCGGCCCCTGAACTCGGTGAGGGTGGCCAGGAAAACGATCCAGCCTTGGTCGTGGGCGGCACGTCCGACGGCGGCACCCACCACTTGCTCGCCCTGGACCGCCACCACGGCATGGTCTTTCTCGCAGGACGCCAGGACCTCGGACAACGCGTAGACCGGCTCCACGCCATCGGCCTTGAGGGACTCCCAGAGGTGCAGGATCCCGTCGAGATCGGACGAGTGGAAGTCCCGGATGCGCCAATTGGTCATGAGTTTTCTCCTGGGGCTGTCAGTGAGTCGCCGTTGATTCCTTGGAGTTGAGCATAGGCGAACCGGCTGTCCGGGACGTTGCAAGCGCGTTGCGTTACGCAACCGGGGCGCGACGGCGGCCTGTCGCCACCCGCTTGAGTCCCGCCGTCGTACCTCCCGCCTAAGATGGGGCCGAATGGTCGGTTGCTACCCACGTTGCCAGGGGGAATGGTGTTTTCGTTGACGAAGATTGCGGGAGGCGGCGCCGCAGCAGCCTTGGCCGCAGTGCTGGTCGGGGCATCCTTGGCACCCTCCGCTGAGGCAGCGGACCCGGAAGACGTGCAAGTGTACGGCCACCCGATTGTCGGTGCGGTGCTGTCCGTGGAGGGGGCGCCGGCGTTCTTCGCCAACTGCGGTGGCAGCGGCGAGGCCAGCTATTCCATCCAGTGGCTGCGGGATGGCGAGCCCTTGGATGCGAGGACCCCCTATTCCCCTTACCTTCTGCCGCTGGAGGCCGCAGACCTTGGCAGCCGGATTTCGGCGGTTGCGACTGGTTCACCCACCAACTGCGCCGGGCTGGAGGTTGTCACTGCAGCATCGGAGGAGATCCGCAAAGAACCAATGCGAGCGGAAGGCTTCACGGGCCGGGGCGTGTTCGAACTGATGGGCCGCCGCAACGACGGAACACTGATGATGTACCTGGGTGCGGACGAGGTCAAGGGCTGGCAGGAGTCACGCCAAGTCGGGCCGGGATGGGGCGGGTTCACCAGGATCTTTGCAGCAGGCGACTTCACCACCGACGGCATCAGCGACCTCATGGCCACTGATGATTCGGGCACGTTGTACCGCTTTCAGGGCACAGGTGATGGCGGCTTCTACACCTACCGCCATGCAGTGGGATGGGGCTGGAACAGCATCGACAAAGTGGTGGGTCCGGGGGACTTCGACGGCGATGGCCTCAACGATCTCCTTGGCAGCGAGGCCAATGGCGATCTGTACGTTTTTCCTTCGCATCCTTGGGGCGGGTGGAGCCCCCGTGTGAAGGTCGGTCAGGGCTGGGATGCCATGGACCTGCTGATCGGACCCGGCGATTTCAACGGCGACGGCGCAGTGGACGTCCTCGCCAAGGACAGGGCCGGAAAGCTGTATCTCTACGGCGGGAACGGGCATGGCGGCTGGCTGGCACCGCAGCAGGTTGGCCAAGGCTGGAACGCATTGACCAGGATCGGCAGCGCAGGGGACTTCAACCGGGACGGCTTCAACGATGTCCACGGCATCAACAGCGCCGGCGACCTGGTGATGTACTACGGCGACGGGCGCGGTGGGTGGAAGGGTGCCGAGACCGTTGGCTGGGGCTGGAACATCTTCAACGGGCTCTACTGAGGCACCAGCCCCAAGTACCTCCTACTGAACCGGCCGCAGCCGCAGACCCTGCATGCCGCCGTCGACCGCCAGCGAGGTTCCCGACGTCGAACCTGACAGCGGACTCGCCAAGTACGCGACGGCGCCGGCTACTTCAGCGGGGTCCACCATCCGGCCGTGCGGCTGGCGGGCGTTCAGGGCGGCGCGCTCGCCGGCAGGATCCGCGGCCGAGTCCAGCAAGCGGCCCACCCAGGGCGTGTCCACGGTGCCCGGATTGACGCAGTTCACGCGGATTCCCTCACGGACGTGGTCGGCGGCCATGGCCAGCGTCAGCGAGAGGACCGCACCCTTGGACGCCGAATAGAGCGCGCGCTGCGGCAAGCCCGCTGTTGCTGCGATGGAGCAGGTGTTCACGATCGCAGCGGCCGGGGATTCGCGCAGGTACGGCAGGGCTGCGCGGCTGACGCGGGCGATGCCCACAACGTTGACGTTGAGGACGCGCAACCATTCGTCGTCGTCGTTCGCGGTGATGTCACCTTGTGCGCCGATGCCGGCGTTGTTGATCACGATGTCCAGGCGTCCGAATTCGGCGGCAACGCGTTCGACGGCGGCACGCACCGAGGCGTCGTCGGCCACATTGCACTGCACACCGAAGTGCGGGCTGGCTTCCGGGTTCAGGTCAAGGACGGCGACCCGGGCGCCACCGTTGGCGAGACGGTCAGCGATGGCCGCGCCGATGCCCGAAGCACCACCTGTCACGAGCGCGGCGAGTCCTTCGAATTCGTTGGCCACGTTTGTTGCCACGGCTTAGGCGCTGGTGCTGGCGAAAGGGGCCGCGTGGGCTGAGCCGGCCTGTGCTGCGCCGGCCTGGGCGCGGAAGAACTCCTGGCGCTGGCGGCCCAATCCGTCGATCTCCAGTTCCACCACGTCGCCGGGCTGGATAAAGGGGAAGCGGCCGGACAGGGCAACGCCCTCGGGAGTGCCGGTGATGATCACATCGCCTGGTTCCAGGACCATGTACTGGCTGAGGTGGTGGACGATCGTAGCGGGGCCGAAGATCATGTCCGAGGTACTGGAGTCCTGCCGGGCTTCCCCGTTGACCAGCGTCCGGAGGCGGAGGTCGCCGGCGTCGATGTCGCCTGCGGGCACCAGCCATGGGCCCAGGGGCGTGGAGCCGGGAAGGGTCTTGCCCTTGGTCCACTGACCCGCGGCGCCGGGGATCTGGTAGTCGCGTTCCGAGAGGTCATTGGCCACTGCGTATCCAGCGATGCAGTTTTCCGCCTCTTCCATTGAGGAAAGGTATGACGCTTCCTTGCCGATCACGATGGCCAGTTCCACTTCCCAGTCGTACTTTTCCGACGACGGCGGGATGGGAGCGGCGTCGAACGGGCCGGCGATGGTGTTACTTGGCTTAAGGAACACGACGGGAACCTCGGGCGGCGTCGCACCGGATTCGGCGGCGTGGGCGGTGTAGTTCAGGCCGATGGCCACCACCGCGCCCGGACGCGCGACGGGCGCGCCGATACGCAGCCCCTCGGCGGAAATTTCCGCGAGTTCCCCGTTCTCAAGGGCTGCACGGGTGCGTTCGATGCCGTCCGAGGCGAGGAATCCGCCGTCGATGTCCTGCGTGAGGGTGGCGAGGCTGAAGTATTTTTCGACGCCGTGTGCGTCCTGGGCGATGACGGCCGGTTGTTCGTTTCCGGCCGTCCCCAGCCTGGCGAATTTCAAGGTCATGGCTTCCTCCGTGCGTTCGGGACTAACATCCGAGCTCTAGTGTGGTGTTTTCCCCCATAATACGGAAATGTGACCCATTGACAAGGCATACATCCGATGTTTAGCTTCAACGAAGAAAAGCGACGCAGCCAGGAGCCCCATGAGCATCATTACCGCCCTCGAAACATTCGATATCCGCTTTCCTACTTCCCGGGACCTGGATGGTTCCGACGCCATGAATCCGGACCCGGACTACTCAGCCGCGTACCTGATCATCCGGACCGACGCCGGGGACGGGCATGAAGGCCATGGCTTCGTCTTCACCATCGGCCGTGGAAACGAGGTGGAAACCGCCGCCATCGATGCTTTGCGCGGCCACATCCTCGGCGCTGGCGTTGAGGCTCTGCTGGATGACATGGGAGCCACCTGGAAACTCCTTGCCCACGACTCCCAACTCCGCTGGCTCGGACCCGAAAAGGGCGTCATGCACATGGCCATCGGTGCCGTCGTCAACGCCCTTTGGGACTTGAAAGCCAAGCGCGCCGGACTGCCCCTCTGGGAGCTGCTCGCAGGCATGGCGCCGGAAGAAATCGTGGCACTGGTGGACTTCCGCTATCTCACCGACGCCCTCACCCCGGAAGAAGCACTGGCCATCCTCCGCGCCGCGGAACCCGGAAGGGAGCAACGGAAGGTGGCCCTTCGCGCTGAAGGCTACCCGGCGTACACCACGACGCCGGGCTGGTTGGGTTACAGCGACGGGAAACTGACGCGGCTGGCGAAGGAAGCTGTGGCTGACGGCTTCGAGCAGATCAAGTTGAAGGTGGGTGCGTCCCTGGAGGACGACATCCGACGGGTGCGCGCGGCGCGGGCAGCGGTGGGGCCGGATATCAGGATCGCCGTGGATGCCAACCAGCGTTGGGACGTGCAGGAAGCCATCGAGTGGATGGCCCACCTTGCCCCCTTCGACATCGCCTGGATCGAAGAGCCCACCAGCCCGGATGACATCCTGGGCCACGCCGCCATCGCCCGTGCAGTGGCACCCATTCCAGTGGCAACAGGTGAGCACGTCCAGAACCGGGTGGTGTTCAAGCAAATGCTCCAGGCGGGCTCGCTCCAGGTCCTGCAGATCGATGCGGCGCGGGTGGCGGGAGTGAACGAGAACATCGCGATCCTCCTCCTGGCCGCGAAGTTCGGGGTGCGCGTGTGTCCGCACGCCGGCGGGGTGGGGTTATGCGAGGCCGTGCAGCATTTGTCCATGTTTGACTTCGTCGCTGTCTCGGGGACCAAAGAGGACCGGACCATTGAGTTCGTGGACCATCTGCATGAACACTTCACCACACCGGTGGAGGTGCACGGCGGCGCGTACTGGCCGCCGTCGAATCCTGGTGCCGGAAACGAAATGCTCCGTGAAACACTGGCCGCGTACAGCTTTCCCGACGGCCCGGTATGGAAGGAAACCCAGTGATCCAGCACGCTCCGTGGTTCGAGGAAGCCCGACTCGGGATGTTCGTGCACTGGGGTATCTACGCCCTGCCCGCGCGGCACGAGTGGGTCATGAACCGGGAAGAGATCACCGCGGAGGAGTATTCAAAGTACTTCCGCCGCTTCGACCCTGACTTGTACGACCCCCGCGAATGGGCCCGCGCGGCCCGCGCGGCAGGCATGAGATACGTGGTCCTCACTACCAAGCACCACGACGGCTTCTGCCTGTGGGACTCTGCACTGACCGACTACAAGGCCACCAACACCCCCGCAGGCAGGGACCTCATCCAGCCTTATGTAGAAGCACTTCGCGCCGAGGGGCTGAAGGTGGGTTTCTACCATTCACTCGTCGACTGGCACCACCCCGACTTCACCATTGACGGGGTACACCCCCAACGCAACGCGGTCGACGTCGAAAGCCTCAACGCCGGTCGCGACATGGCCCGCTACCGCGAGTACCTGCACGGCCAGGTGCGTGAGCTCCTGAGCAACTACGGCCTCATCGATTACCTGTTCTTCGACTTCTCCTACGCAGGCCTGGGGCACGCGGAGTTCTGGGGTGGCAAGGGACGGAAGGACTGGGACTCGGAGGCGCTGCTGGCCATGGTCAGGGAGCTGCAGCCGGGCATCGTGGTCAACGACCGCCTGGACATCCCCGGCGACTTTGCCACGCCGGAGCAGTACCAGCCCGCCGGCCCCATGATGCTCGACGGCGAACCGGTCACCTGGGAGGCATGCCAGACCCTGAACGGCAGCTGGGGGTACGACCGCGACAATCAGAACTACAAGTCAGTGGACCTGCTCATCCGGATGCTGGTGGACGGCGTTTCCAAGGGCGGGAACCTGCTGCTCAACGTAGGCCCCACCGGCAGGGGCACCATTGATCCGCGGGCGCTGGAGTCGCTTGCGGGGATAGGGAAATGGATGGAACTGCACTCCCGCTCCATATACGGTGCCGGCGTGTCACAGTTCACCGCGCCATCCGATGTCCGCTACACCCAGCGCGGGGACAGGCTTTATGTTCACCTGTTCGCTTGGCCCTTTGAATACGTCCACCTTCCTGGCCTGGCCGGGAAGGTGGAATACGCCCAGCTGCTCAATGACGCGTCGGAAGTGTTCCTTCTCGAGGTGGACGCGGACCAGCAGGCCATGAACATGACCCCGGGAGGCCAGCCGCCGGGAACACTGACCATCAAGTTGCCGGTGCAAAGGCCCGACGCGGCAGTCCCGGTGCTGGAGCTCTTCCTCAAGCCCGCCGTGGAACCGACGGTCAGCCATGGTTGAGAGCATCGCCCTGCACACCAGGCTCAAACCGGGCACGGAAGATGAGTACGCCGACGCCCACGCGCACATCCCTCCGGAACTCGTGTCCGCGCTGAAGGAAGCCGGCGTTCGGAACTGGCGGATCTGGCGCAGCGGACTCGACCTCTTCCATGTAGTGGACGTGGACGACTACCAGGCGATGCGGCATGCGCTCGCCGACCATCCAGCCAATGTGCCGTGGCAAGCCCGGATGGCTGAACTTTTGGACGTCCAGGACGATTACTCCGGGACGGATACGGGTATCGGGAAAGTATGGGAACTGCCGTGAACTCACTCGACCTCCACAGGCTGGGCAGGCTCGGCTTCGGCGGGGCCGGGATCGGAAACCTGTACCGCGCCATCCCGGACGGTGAAGCCCTTGCCACGGTGCTGGCCGCCTGGGACACAGGAGTCCGATACTTCGACACCGCGCCGCACTACGGCCTTGGCCTGTCGGAGCAGAGACTCGGCGCCGTCCTGCGGGACAAGCCGCGTGATGAGTTCGTCATCTCCACCAAGGTTGGCCGTTTGCTGGAGCCCAACCCCGCCGGCGGGCGCGACTCCGAGGGCTTCGACGTCCCGGCCACAACGCGGCGCGTCTGGGACTTCTCCGAAGCTGGCATCCGACGCAGCATCGAGGAATCGTTGGAGCGGCTTGGGCTTAGCCGCGTGGACATCGTTTACCTGCACGATCCCGACGTCCATGACCTTCAGGCCGGAATCACCCAAGGGTTGCCCGTGCTTGAAAAGCTCCGGTCCGAGGGCCTGGTCTCGGCGATTGGCGTTGGCACGAACTCTGCCGAAGCCGCCCTGGAGTGTATCGAAGCCGCCGACCTTGACCTTGTGATGCTCGCCGGACGCTACACCCTGCTGGAGCAGCCCGACGTTCCCCTGCTTGAACGCTGCAGCCAGCGCCGCACCGGCGTCGTAAGCGTTGGCGCCTATAACTCCGGACTTCTGGCCCGGTCCGACGTCTCCGAGAACGCTCATTACAACTACGCGCCGGCATCGCCGGAGGTCCTGGCACGGGCGCGAAGGCTTGCGGCCGTTTGCCGCGACTTTGGCGTGGAACTTCCGACGGCGGCACTCCAGTTTCCGCTGCGGCATCCGGCCGTAGTGAACGTGACAGCCGGGGCGACTTCCCCTGAACAGGTGGCAAGCAACGTGGCGCGAATGGAAGAGCCAGTCCCCGAGGAACTGTGGGCGGCGTTGGAGGGACTAGGCAGTGATTGATTCGCACCTGCACCTGTGGACCTTGGACACTTTCGTCACCGGCGGGGAGCGGCCCTACTCCTGGCTTGGCCCGCAGCATGGCGTGCTCTTCCGCAGTTTCGGCGAGGAGGAAGCGCGTGAGACCCTGGACGCCGCAGGTGTCAGGGGAGCGGTGCTGGTCCAGGCCGACGACACCGTCGCGGACACCGAAAGCATGCTGGCTGTGGCCTCGCGGAACCCGTGGGTGCTGGGCGTCTTGGGCTGGGTCAAGCTGGATTCGCCGGCTGAAGCCGTTGCCCAATTGGAGGGCTTCGCCGGGCAGCCCGTGTTCAAAGGCGTGCGGCATTTGGTACACAACGATCCCCGCCAGGATTTCCTGGATCTACCCTCTGTCCGGGAATCGCTGGCCTCGGTGGCCCGGCGCGGATTCACCTTCGATGTGCCGGACGCCTTCCCGCGGCATCTGGGGGCGACAGTCCGGCTGGCCCGGGAACTCCCGGAATTGACAGTGGTGCTGGATCATCTGGGCAAGCCGCCGTTGGCTGATCAAGCGGTCATGGGATCGTGGCGGGCTGATTTTATGGCCTTGGGCCGCGAACCGAATGCGGTGGCGAAGCTCTCCGGACTCTGCGTCGCCGACTTGCCGTACAACAGCGCGACGCTTCGGCCGCTGTTCGAGACCGCGCTCGAGGCTTTCGGGGCAGCGCGCCTGATGATCGGCGGCGACTGGCCCGTCAGTACCCTCGGGGCGCCATACGGCCGGACCCTCGACGTACTGCTGGAACTGGTGTCCTCCCTGAGTCCAACGGAGCAGGACTTGATCCTGGAAGGAACAGCCATCCGCACCTACGGGCTGGCAGCCAACCCGCTGGTGGACGCCTAAAGCGCCTGCCGCAGCCAGTTCTCAACGCCACTGATGTGCACTGTCACCAGGGCCCGGACCAGTTCCGCGTCGCCCCGTTCCAAAGCGTCCGCGATGGCACGATGTTCGGCCAGGGTGTGCGCCACGGCCTTTTCCTGCGTCAGGCCCCGCCAGATCCGCGCCCGCACAGTGCTGCTGGACAGTGCTTCCAAGAGGCTGCCCAGGTAGTCGTTGCCTGCGGCCTCGGTGATGATGCTGTGGAATTCGAGGTCGTGCGCCACGAGTTCCTCGACGTCCGTGGTCTCGTCTATTCCGTCCATCGTGGCGCGAAGGGCAGTGAGTCCGTCCGGGGTAATTTTGCCCGCCGCGAGATGGGCCGTGGCAGGTTCCAGGATTCGTCTGACCTCAAACAGTTCAAGGATGGAACGGTCCTGGTGCAGATCCACCACGAACGCCACGGCCTCGTTGAGCAATTTGGCGTCAAGGCTGGTTACGTAGGTGCCGTCGCCGCGGCGGACGTCCAGAACGCGGATCAATTCCAGGGCCTTAACGGCTTCACGGAGCGAACTCCTGGAAAGGCCGAGCCGTTCGCTCAGTTCCTTCTCCGGCGGAAGCCGATCCCCGGCCTTGAGTTCGCCGCGGATCAGCATGTCTTTGATCTTGCTGATCGCCTCATCTGTGACAGCCATGGACCAATAGTAGCCACGAATGATCCGATGTCTGCCTCCGCCGCGTCCGCACCCAAGTAAGTGACAGCACATGCTCTAGTGAGGGGTCATTGGGACAGGTGCTGTTACCCAGTTGGGGGCGTTAACGGGCGACGGCGGCACCCACGGTTCCGCTGTTACGGAACCCGGGTGCCGCCGTCGTGAGTCAGCGGTTGGCTACTTGTCCCCGCCCGGAAGCGGGCGGTTGGCGATCACCGGGGCGCTGCCGGTGTAGCCATCGCGTGTGGCGGCAAGCTCGTGGATCTGCTTGCGGCACAGGAACCAGCCCCACACCATGAGCGCGCAGGCGATCGCGGTGACCAACATGGTGAGCGGTGATTCGATGAACACCATGACCAGGACGCCAGCGAGGAAGACCAACGACAACCATCCCGTGTAAGGGGCGCCGAACAGGCGGAAGGACGGGCGCTTCACCCAGCCCTTGTCGGACCAACGCTTGAGCTGCATCTGGCACAGGACAATGGTTGCCCAGGTGACGATGATGCCCACGGAAGCCACGTTCAGAACGATTTCGAAGGCGTCGGACGGGACCAGGTAGTTCAGCGGAACACCGAGCAGGGAAACGCCGGCGGTGATGGCGATGCCACCGTAGGGAACACCGGCCTTGTTCATGCGCTGTGCGAACTTCGGAGCCGAGCCGGCCACGGACATGGAGCGGAGGATACGGCCGGTGGAGTAGAGCCCGGCGTTCAAGGAGGACAGCGCCGCGGTGAGGACCACGAGGTTCATGATCACGTCTACGCCCTGGACGCCGATGGAGCCGAAGAACGTCACGAACGGGCTGACGCCCTTCTGGTACGAGGTGTACGGGAGCAGCAGTGCGAGCAGGATGACCGAGCCAACGTAGAAGACTGCGATACGGAAGACCACGGAGTTGATCGCCTTGGGCATGATCTTCTCAGGGTTGGGCGTTTCGCCGGCTGCGGTACCAACGAGCTCGATGGATGCGTAGGCGAACAGCACACCCTGCATGAGGATGATCATCGGCAGGATTCCGTTGGGGAACACGCCGCCGTTGTCCGAGAGGAGGCTGAAGCCCACTGTCTGGCCATCCACCGGAGTGCCGAAGATGACGAAGTAGGTGCCCACCAGCAGGAACGCCACCAGGGCGGCAACCTTGACCAGCGCGAACCAGAACTCCATCTCACCGAAGACCTTCACGGAAACCAGGTTCAGGCTCAGCACCACTACCAGTGCGATGAGGGCCCATGCCCACTGTGGAACGGCGCCCATCCAGGGGATGTATTTGCCGAAGAAGTTCATGTAGAGGGCCGCGGCTGTGATGTCCACGATGGTGGTGGTAGCCCAGTTGATCCAGTAGAACCAGCCCGAGACGAAAGCAGCCTTCTCGCCGTAGAACTCACGGGCGTAGGAGACGAACGAACCCGAGGACGGGCGGTGGAGCACCAGTTCACCCAGTGCGCGGAGGATCAGGAAAGCGAAGAAGCCACAGACGGCGTACGCGATTACCAGGGAAGGGCCAGCTGCGTTGAGGCGGCCACCTGCGCCGAGGAACAGGCCGGTGCCGATTGCGCCACCGATCGCGATCATCTGGATCTGTCGGGGCTTGAGGTCCTTGTGGTAGCCGGAGTCCTCTTTGTGGAGGGCTTTCTCACTGGCATGCGCTTGGGCCGGAACCGTGTGGTCGGTGATGGGATTGGTCATTGGAATCCTTAGGAGTGTCCTGTTGGGGTTGTCCTGGGTGCGGCCGGCGGGGGTCCGGGCACACAAGACAGCGCCTCGATTGGGTATGCCTCATCGGGCGGGACGGCTGACTGAAGCCGCTGGGCTTTTGGCCGGGCTTATTTGCTCAGGTTGGCCAGGCGTTCTGGACTGAGCAAATCTTCGAGCTGTGCAGCGGTCAGGAGACCGTGCTCGAGAACGAGTTCTGCCACACCCTTGCCCGTTGCCAGCGCCTCCTGGGCGATAGCGGTGGCGGAGGCGTAACCGATGTGGGGGTTCAATGCCGTGACGAGACCGATCGACTGCTCCACGGTAAGCCGTAGCCGCTCGGTATTTGCGGTGATGCCCCGGACGCAGCGTGCCGTAAGGGTGCGGCACGCTGCTTCCAGGTGGGAGATGCTCTTGTGCAGGCTGTGCACAATGATCGGTTCGAAGGCATTGAGCTGGAGCTGGCCTGCCTCCGCGGCCATGGTGACGGTGACATCGTTTCCGATGACTTCGTAAGCCACCTGGCTGACCACTTCCGGGATCACCGGATTGATCTTGCCGGGCATGATCGACGAACCGGACTGGACAGCCGGAAGGTTGATCTCGCCCAATCCCGCGCGCGGTCCGGAGGACAGCAGGCGGAGGTCGTTGCAAATCTTGGAAAGCTTCACTGCCACGCGCTTCAGGACACCGGAAAGGTGTACGAAAGCTCCCACGTCCTGGGTGGCCTCAATGAGGTCTGCGGCGGTGAGCAAAGGAAGGCCGGTAATTTCGGCCAAGTGCCGGCAGGCAGCTTCTGCGTAACCGACAGGGGCGTTCAGGCCCGTGCCGATGGCCGTGGCGCCAAGGTTGATCTCGTGGATGAGCATGTGGGACTCGTCCAGGCGTGCACGGTCCTCGCCAATGGTCACGGCGTAACCGCCGAACTCCTGGCCAAGGGTCATGGGAACCGCGTCCTGCAACTGCGTCCTGCCCATCTTCACCACGGTCCGGAACTCCCGGCCCTTCTCGGCGAAAGCTACTTCCAGTTCCTCGAGGGCTTCCAGGAGTTCCTTCACGGAGAAGATCGTGGCGAGGTTCACCGCCGTCGGGTAGACGTCGTTGGTGGACTGGCTCAGGTTCACGTGGTCGTTAGGGTGCAGCTTGGAGTATTCGCCCTTGGGGTGCCCCAGGATTTCCAGCGCACGGTTGGCGATGACCTCGTTGGCGTTCATGTTGGAACTGGTTCCCGCGCCGCCCTGGATCACGTCCACCATGAACTGCTCTTGCAGCATGCCGTCCATGATGTCCTGGCAGGCCTGTTCGATGGCGTTCGCACGCTCGGCGTCCAAGAGGCCAAGCTCGTGGTTGGTCCGGGCGGCGGCCTGCTTTACGGCAGCCAGCCCGCGGACCAGATGCTTGTTGGTGGAGAGCGGCTGCCCGGTGATAGGGAAATTCTCGATGGCCCGGAGAGTGTGCACTCCCCAGTAGGCGTCCGCGGGTACATCGCGATCGCCCAGCAGGTCATGTTCGGTACGGAGGGGGATCGCCTGATCGACGGTGGTCATAGCTGTCCTTGGTTTAGTTGCTGAAAATTCGGGCTGCACGGAGTTCACCGACCGGAAGGCCGCCACCCAGCACAGGTGGGCTCTGAAGCGTGTCCAGGCTGCCGCCGTCGACACCCAGACTGCGGAGGACCTCAACGGTGACCGGCATGCGGGCGCGATCGCCGCCGTCGGAAATCTTTACCGCCAGTCCGGTGCCGTCCGGAAGGCCGACCAGTTGGAGTCCCTCGAAGCCATCCTTCGCGAGCAGGCCCGGGACCGCCCGCATGAGGGCTGTGACGTCGCGGCCTTCGCCGGCCACCATGTCCGGGAAGCGGCGCATCGCGTGGGCAACCTTGCCCTCCCGGGTGTCCTGTTCGGCCGCGGCAAGGCGGCCATAAGCGCGGGCCATGCCATGCAGCGAGTGGGCGAACAGCGGGGTGCCGCACCCGTCCGTGCTGACGGCGGCTGCTTCCTCGCCGGTCAATTCGGTGATGGTGTCGCGGACCAGGACCTGCAGCGGGTGCTCCGGGTGCAAATAGCCCTCCACAGGCCAGCCGTTGATGACGCAGACGGCGGTCATGGAGGCATGCTTCCCCGAGCAGTTCTGCGCGATGTGGGTGGGGCCGTTGCCCTGGCGGAGCCATTCTTCGCGTTCTGCGACGCCGTAGGGAAGGTCGGTGCTGTTCGCCAAGGCTGCTTCCGTGAGGCCATGGAGCTTCAGGATTTCAGCGGCGCCGTCGCGGTGCATCTTTGCGCCGGAGTGGCTGGCGGCCGTGAGTGCGAGGAGGTTCTCGGGGATGTCGAGCCCGGCCTTGAGCAGTGCGACGGCTTGCAGCGGCTTCAGGCTTGAGCGCGGGTACATGGGGGCGTCCGGCTGGCCGGCCTCGATGACGCTGCTGCCGTCCGCGGCAAGCGCGATCAGCGAGCCGTAGTGGACGCTCTCCACGAGTCCGTCGCGGGTTACTTCGACGAGCGGGACGTGGTTGGGGGCTGTTGCTTCGTGTGCCGGTGCTTCGTGGGCGGCTTGGGCAACCTGGGCTTCGTGTGCCGGTGCTTTGGGGGCGGGCATGGTGGCAGTTTCCTTAGGGTGTGTCATTTGCTGAGGATTGTGTCCAGTGCCACGCTGACGGCCTGCAGGTGGGCGGCCATCGCTTTGCTTGCGGCTTCGGAGTCGCCTGCTTCAATCGCATCGAGGATGGCGACGTGTTCATCGTCCGAGCGGTGTTGCCGATCGGCGACGAGGTTCAGGGTTTCGGACTGGTGGGCCAGGGCTTCGCGGATATCTGAGACTACGCTCGCGAACACACGGTTTCCACTGGCGCGCGCCACGGCCGAATGGAAGCTGGCGTCCAGGTTCACCCAGGCTTCGGGATCGTTCTCGTTGAGCATTTCCTGGATGATGTCCTTCAGGTGCTCTAGCTCCTCTTCGGTCCTTCTCTCAGCCGCGAGTCCAGCAGCCGGAATTTCGATGTGAGGACGCGCTTCGTTAAGATCGCGTGCGCTGTACTGACCCAAGGTAAGGTCGTTAGCAACCTTGTTGGCCACAATGAACGTTCCCTTGCCGGTCTTGGTGACAGTGAGGCCCAATGTGTTGCACGATCTCAGTGCTTCCCGAATGACCGAGCGGCTTACGCCGTACTGGGCAGCAAGGGTCGCTTCGGAACTCAGCTTGGTGCCGATATCGAACTGTCCGCCCTCGATGGCGCGCCGCAGCGCAGCAAAGACGGCCTCAGCTGCGGAAATGCGCGAGATGGGCATATGCGCAGAGTGGCCGCTCTGGGGCTCTTGCTGTCCGGCTGTCCGGCTGTCTGACAGGTTCACGCTTCGAATATGGCACGGGTCACAAGAGGCTGTCAACGCTGAAAGGCTTGCTTCACGGTTTGGGGACTGGTAGTGGGATCACCACAATGGATCATGCACTTCTCCAAAAAGTCCCTCACCGAGGACGGTTTCACCGGATTCCGGCCACTCGACGAACTCGATCCCATGCGGATACCCCAAGGTCCGGGCGTGTTCGTGATCCTGCGGCGGGGTGACTTTGAGCCTGTATTTCTGAGCAAGAGCACGGCCGGAACCTTCAAAAAGAAAGACCCTTCACTCAAACGTGAAGCACTTGAAGCCGAATGGGTTGGCGACGCTTCCGTGCTGTACATCGGCAAAGCCAGTGCCGGCAGCCAGGGCAACCGTGGCCTGCGCAAACAGATCCAGGAGTTTTTGGATTACGGCCGGGGTCGACCAACAGTGGTGTGGGACGCGCGCCTCATATGGCAGCTGCGGGACGCCATGGACCTGACCATCGCCTGGAAGGAACTGCCCCCTTCCGAACTGAACGCTGCCGAAGCCGCCTATCACGCCTCTTTTGTGGCTGCTCATGGCCGCCTCCCGTACGCCAACCTGGTCCAGGCGCGTCCCAGGAAATAGCCCAAGGCGGACGACGGCGGCAGGCGGGTTCCGCCGTCGGCCTCCCGCTGCGGAGGCGATCGGCGGATAATGGCGACCATGACGGCCAGTCGCCCCATTTCAAGCAAAGCCGATAAGCCGCGCGTCACCGTCGAGGTGCCGGTTCTCCGCGTTGGGGCTGGGGTCTCCGACTACGAAGGCCTCAACCGATTCGTTGATTCCCTGCGCAAACCCCAGGGGCTGCACATGACGCTGCTTCACGTGGGGATCCTGGACGAGCTTGCGGCGGACATTGTGGCGTGGACCAAGGGACTGGCAACGCCCGGGAAGGTGCTTCCCGAAATCAGCAGCTGGTTGACGGAGCTGCCTGTTTTGCAGGGATTTCTGGGCAAGTCGGACAAGCTGGTCCCGTTGGGCGGCGGGCGGCTGATGGGGCTCGAAGTGGACGTTCCCCAAGAGGTTCACGACTACCAGGCCCTCCTGGTGCAGGGTTTGCACGTGCTCTTTGACGATCTGGGGCTCGACAACATCGACGACTTCATTCTTGGCTCACCGGCACTGGGCTACAGGTCACCGCGATGGTTACCGCATATCGCCGTGGGGAAGGCCAGATCGCGGCACGAACCGCCCGTGGAGATTGCGCCTGTGGCCCTGGAATTCGGCGATTCGCGGATCCGTCACCGGGAGGCCCTGGTTGGCGGTGATTCTTAGGCGCTCGCCTGTCGCGGTAAGTTGGATATGTCTCCCGCTTACAACCTGAGGACTCCCATGCAACCCCGCGCCTTGTTCCGTACCGTCGCTTTTGCCGAGGCCGTAACGTGGACGCTGTTGCTGATCGGGCTGTTTCTTAAATACGTCACGCAGACCACTGACCTGGGCGTGAGCATCGCCGGAGGTATCCACGGGTTCGTCTTCCTTTGCTACGCCGCTACTGCTGCGTTCACCTGGATCAACCAGAGGTGGACAGTGCGCACGGGTCTCCTTGCCATCTGCTCCGCTGTGATTCCGTATGCCACCATTCCCATGGAGAAGTCGCTGGATCGCCGGGGCCTCCTTGCCGGCGGATGGCGTTTGGCCGCCGGGGGTGAGAAACCGCGGGGATTCCTTGAAAAAGCCCAGGCGTGGGTCCTTCGTAATCCGATCCTCGCCGTCGTGGTGACTCTGGTTGCCGTGGGCGCCGTGTTCAGTTTCCTGCTGCTCATGGGCCCTCCAGGGACTTGGTTCTCCTAAGGCTTCGACTGCGGAAGCATCGGTTCTTCGGAACTGGTGCTTTCTTGCTTTAACACCCTTGTTCTCGCCTCTGCGCGTGCCGCTGCGACTTACTTTGAACACTGGTTGGGTTCTGGCGCGCCGTTGTTGGGGTTTGTCGTGTGGGGTTGGTGGTCAAAGTGGGTGGTGGCAGCCCGTTTCGATTTTTCAAGGGAGTCAGCGTCGGTGGCCTGGAGGTAGTTCGGGCTGGGCCTCGTGTGGCGTTATGACCTTGTTTGAGGTCGGATGGCGTGATTTTCCGGTGGTTTCGAGCTGTTTCGGGTTTAAACCGGGTCAGGAAGCTGCGGTGCCTCGGGACTCTACTTGGGTTCAGTGCCGGGGCAGCCCCAGGAGTTGGGGTTTTGTTGGCAGGTGTCGGCGACGAGGGCTCGTTCTGTTTTCCAGACGTGGATGGTGATTGGCGAGGTGGTGAGGTTCAGGGTTCCGTTGATGGGTAGGGGTGGGCCGTTGTTGACGGAGTAGGTGCCGGTGAAGTTGGTGGTGGCGGTGGCTGGGTAGTTGCCTGTTTCGGTGTAGCTGTGGCTGGTGCGGGTTTGGGTGGTGAGCCATTCGGTTTGGGGGATGGGGTAGCCGGTGGTGGGTGTGGGTCCGAGGGCGGTGCCGTCGCCGTAGGTGTAGGTGTAGCTGGTCGGGGTGGCTGTGAGGTGGACTGCTTGGCCGAGGATGGTGACGTCAAAGGTTTGTGCCGTTGTGCTGGTGTAGAAGTTTGTGGGTGCGCCTTTGAGGGTGTGGGGGAAGGGTTGGGCTTCGAGGGTTCCTGGGTTGATGGGGAGTTGCCGGAAATCGGTGAGGATCCGGGCAGCGATGTCGGCGAGGACGTTCTCCGGTTCCGCCCCGTATAGGCAAACCGGGCCAGTGATTCCCCGATAGTCAGTCCAGTCTGGATTCTCGATAGCTTTCGGCGCTCTTTTCCAGATCACGGGTGTGCCTTGCTCTCCACCCGGTGTTGTCGGCGGGCATTCAAGCCCCTGGCAGCCCAAACCCCCACCGCCGGCGCGACAAAAGGTGTCGGGCTTGTATTGATAGGGATCCTCCGTGGTGGCGGGCTCATTGCCGAGCTTCGTGGAAGGAATGCCTGTGACGGCGTCGATTGTAAACTCGGCCCCGACGGCAATTGAACGGTCAGTGAAGCCAGTCCCTGGATTAGGCGAAGTGTTTGCCCCCGGAAGCAGTACTGGAAGAGCCGTTGCAACACTGAGTAAGGCACCTACGAATGCGGTGCGGTTCACCACGGCGATCATCACCGAATAACCCCGAGGTCACTTACAGACCAAGTTCCATTGGCAAATACTCCAAAGAATGCAGCCGCGTCGTTTGTTTCCGCAGTGGGCTCCCGACCAGCCGAGCCATCCGCATTCATGTAGAGGATCTGCTGCTGCAAAACTTGAACTTTTGCTGACTGGACTGAGTTGGACGGACCCCAAAGTATTTCGATTTTTGGAGTCCGGTACTGCCCGCCGATCAGCCACCGACCATCCGAGTAATTGGTAGCGACTCCCGACAACAGGTCGGTGCAGAGAATGCACGTATTGCGGGAGAGATCTCTTGCCCTTGAAGTCTCTCCTGTTTCATACGCATAACTGAGTTCCTGAAACCAGTACCCAATAAACGCCTCCAGCCCCGCCTTCGAGTTCTCCTTCGCGAGTTCCGGCATTACGGGAACCGGCACGTTTTGGGCCTTGCCATTCGCATCGGCAGGCTTGTAGACACCGGGTGTGCCCGAAGTAGCCGGAACGGGGGTGTCAGACTCGCCTGAGGTGGGCGACGCCGTCGTCGTGCTTGTACCCGAAGGCGTCGCGCTGGGACCAGACCCGCCCTGGCAACCACTGAGAAGCACTGCGGACCCAACCAAGAGGACCGTTGCCCGCACACGTACAGACGACAAAAAGGCATGTGCAAGACGTGGCATGGCAAGCTCCCCAACAGCTGTTCGACGGTGTGGCGGCCAGTCTAAGCAGCGGGCGGGAGAGGATTCACGTCAGAATGGTGGGCCTGTGGATAACCACCTACCCCCGGAGCTTCTCCATGTCCCTACGGTCCTTCTTGGTGGGGCGGCCAGCTCCGCGGTCGCGCTGGGGAAGGCCCAGCTTGGGGGCGACGGGGCGCGGGGGAGTGTGGTCGGTGAAGCAGTGTGAGGCAGCCTCAGCGCCGACTCGTTTGGCGATGAGCCGCCGGACTTCAATGATCCGTTCCCAGCCGGACTCCCGAACGCGGATGGTGTCGCCGATGATCACGCTTTGCGAGGCCTTGACCGGGTTGCCGTTGATGCGGATATGCCCGGCGCGGCAGGCGGCAGTGGCTGCGGAGCGCGTCTTGTAGGCGCGGATAGCCCACAACCAGGCGTCAACGCGAACGTTCGCTGGGGATGAAGACGGAATACTCATGATTGGAACGAGTCTAACGGGGCGGCAAGTTCGCTGCGAGGACGCGGGAAACACATCGAGTTCGCCGGAACGTTCCGGCCTACTCGCAGTGTTCCAGCGCACTCAGCCCACGGAGCGTACTCAGACCACGGAGCCCACGGAGCGCCCCCAGCCTGACCAACCTACCGAACCGTCACCTCAACCCGCTGCGCCATGTTGTTCCCGAGGCCCTGGTAGTTCCACACCTGCTCTGTAGGTTGCAGCGCGCCCGAGGTATCCATCGCCCGGCACCTCAGTACATGCTCGCCCGGACTGGCCACCCACACCATGGACCAGGAGCGCCACGCAAAATCGCCCAAAGGAGCATCAACGTGTGCGGGCATCCACTCGCCGTCGATCCCCACCTCCACCCGCTCCACTTCGCCGTGACCGGACCACGCCCGCCCGTGCAGCATCACCGGGCCCGCATCCACAACGCGCCGCCGAGTGTAGAAGTCCGGAATCCCCGGCGGCACCATCAGCGAGCGGACTCGGATATGGCTGACGGGCAGGCCCGGACCGTCGGGGCCCTGCAGGTAGTGATACGCCACGGCTTGTTGGTACCCCATGAACCTCGACGTCACGGCCTCGATCGACGTCAACCACTTCACGCTCGCCATGCCGTACCAACCCGGGACCAGCAGCCTCAAGGGGAATCCGTGCTGCAACGGCAACGGATTGCCATTCATCGCGTAGGCCAACATGACTTCGGGACGCATTGCTTCAGCGATCGAAAGACTGCGGGCGTATGGCTCTTCGGTCCCGCCTTGAATACCGTTGTCGGCACCGGTGAAAACAAGTTCGACGGCGTCGCGCGCCAGCCCTGCCTCCTCCAGCAAGGGTGCCAGAGGGGTCCCGGTCCACTCGGCCGTGCCCACGGCACCGAGCACCCATGGCTGGCTCAGTGGCCGCGGTTGAAGGAGCGAACGTCCGTTGCCCGCGCATTCAAGCGTGACGGGCAAGGTGACGGCCGGCCGTGCCTTGATGTCCTCCAGGCTCAGCTCCAGGCTGTGGTTGACCGAACCTCCCAAACGCAGGCGCCAGGAGTCAGCCGCAACATGTGGGATGTCGAAATGGATGAGCAGGTAATGCAGCCCGGCCGGGGTGATGTCGTCGTGCAACGCTTCCAGGGGCATCGAGTGGTTCCGCCCGGAGAGTTGCAACTCTTCGTGGGTCAGGGGACCCTCGGTCGGCTGCCCGGGAATGGCGGCTTTTGCAGCTGTTTGTTGAACGTGGTTCTTGGGCATGGGACGGCGGCGTTCTACTCGAAGCTAAACGCTGCGGAGTGCCGCAGCACTTAGGTCAAGGATCACGCGGTGGCCTAAGCCCGTCAATAGCTCGCTGTGTGGCCTGCCCTGCGCTCTATCGGACGCGCGCAAGGCGCAAAGCCGGCCCCACAACGGCGGGAACGGTCACCGGCGTCGTAATTCCGGGTACTCAAGGTGCGGGGCTACGGTGCCGGCGTCGCGCTCGAGGAAGTTGACGGCCGGGGCCACTATGTCATCGATTTCGTCGAGGACGGCTTCGCTGAGCACCACATCTGCGGCCTTCAAGTAATCGGTGAGGTGGTCCTCGGTGCGGGGTCCGATGATCACGCTGGTCACGGCGGGGTGGTTCAAGGCAAAGGCGACAGCCAACTGGATCAGCGTCAAACCGTGCCTCGCAGCGAGCTGGGCAAGGGCGTCGGCCGCGTGCAGCTTGCCTTGGTTGAACGGGGCCGTGACGTCAAAGCGGCCAGGAAGTGCGGAGAACCGCGAACTCTCGGGCTGCCCGGCCCCCAACCGGTAACCGCCGGCGAGCCAGCCGCCGTCGAGCGGTCCGTAGCTCAAAACCCCGACGCCGTACTGCTGGGTGATGGGGAAAACGTCCCGTTCGTTGGCGCGCACCAGGAGCGAATAGGGAACCTGATCCACCACCGGCGGGGTCAGATGGTTGGTGTTGGCAATCCACTGGGCTTCCACAAGCTGGGCGGGGCTGAACACGGACGTGCCGTAGTAGAGGATCTTGCCCTGGCGGATGAGGTCGTTCAGGGTGGTGATGGTCTCCAGCAGATCAGTGTTGTAGTCCGGGCGGTGGGCCTGGTAGAGGTCGATCCTGTCCGTGTTCAAACGCTTCAGGCTGTCCTCGACTGCCCGGACAATCCAGCGCCGGGAGTTGCCGGCATGTGCCGGGTTGGATCCCATTTGTCCGTGGAATTTGGTGGCGAGGAAGACGTCGTCGCGCCGGCTGTGGATGGCTTGGCCCACCACGGTCTCGGCTTCCCCTTGGGAGTAGATGTCCGCGGTGTCGATGCTGGTGATGCCGGCGTCGAGGGCGGCTTTGATGATCCGGATGCTTTCCGCGGGGCCAGTGGGCGCGGCGCCGGTGCCGAAGTTCAGGGTGCCCAGGGTGAGCGGGCTGATCAGGGCGCCAGTGCGTCCAAGCGTTCGTAGCTCGTTGAGGCTCATGTCGGCTTCCTGTGGAGGGATAGTGCTGGCGTCCGAGCCGGGTGTATCGGCCATGGACGGGATGTTCAATCGAGGCTACACACGGCCGGGAGGGGCATAAACGCAAAGGGTAGAACTTCTTCGTTTTTCGTCTTGTGGAGTAATGGACGGGGCCACACTTCGCGACATTTCTTGACACGCAGCAACACAAATGTCTTGCGGATCAACAAATATTGCCGTTCTTCCAAGCGGGTGAATTATGGGAAAGGAACTCAGGAAACGCACGAAAGGGACAGCGGGATGACACAGACCACAGTGGAAGAAACGGCGGCTATCAAGGCGGCTTTTGCGCAGTTCCCGTCGGGAGTCGCAGCCTTCAGTGCGATGGTGGATTTCACCCCGGAAGCATTGGTGGCGTCGTCCTTTACCGTGGGCGTTTCGTTGGAACCTCCGCTGGTCATGTTCGCGGTACAAAACTCCTCCACAACCTGGCCCAAGCTGCGCCAGGCACAGCGACTTGGCGTTTCGGTACTCGCTGAAGGACAGGAGGCCCACGCGCTGCAGCTTGCGTCGAAAACCCGGGACCGATTCGCTGGACTCGACACCAGCGTCAGCGACTCCGGCGCAGTGTTGATCGACGGCGCGGTGCTGGGCTTCGAGTGCGAGATAGTTTCCGAAACGCCTGCCGGGGACCATGCGATCGTGGTTCTTGAGGTCAAGGCAACCACCGTGAACGTAGAGTCAAAGCCACTGATTTACCACGGCGCCGCGTTCCGCCAATTGGCCGCCTAGTTTCGGCCGTTCGTGCTGCTGGTCCCCGCTAGGAGTTGCGGGAAGCGCCGCTGAGCGATCCCTTTTGGGCGGGGCCCTGGGACTTTCCTTTTGTGGAAGGGCCAGGGCCCTGTTTCTTGCCGGTGCCGGCGCCCGCCGTGGCGGAGTTGCCCGCAGCGCTGGCGCGGTCCCTTATACACATCTGACGCTGCCG
>NZ_JAQPPK010000017.1 GCF_029952445.1 Paenarthrobacter nitroguajacolicus
GATGTTGAGCTGGTCCAGTTCGCCTGCGCCGAGTTCGGGGAGGCGTTCGACGGCGGTGAGGAACCGTTCGATTTCGGTCTCCTCGACGAGCCCGGCGGCGAGGGTGCGGAACTTGGTGATGTATTGTTCGCGGGCGAACGGCCGGGCGCCGAGGGGGTGCGCGTCGGCGACGGCGATCTCGTCCGTGATCACTGTGCCATCCGTGAGGGTGATTTCCACGGATCCGCCGAAGGCTTTTTCTGCGATGTCCAGGGAGTGGTAGCGGCGGGTCCATTCGGGGTCTTCGACGGTGGTGACTTTGTGCCAGAGGTCCACGGTGTCCGGGCGGGCGGCGCGTTCGGGGGCGTAGGAGTGAACGTGGTGCCAGGTCCCGTCCTGCAGGGCGACGGTGAAGATGTAGGGGATGGAGTGGTCCAGGGTTTCCCGGGACGCGGTGGGGGAGTACTTCTGGGGGTCGTTCGCGCCCGAGCCGATGACGTAGTGGGTGTGGTGGCTGGTCTTGATGAGCACAGAGGCCACGTTGGCGGGGTCGGTGGTTTCGGGGTGTTCGTTGTGGAGTTTCCGGGCGAGGTCGATCCAGGCCTGGGCCTGGTATTCGGCGGAGTGTTCCTTGGTGTAGGTGTCCAGGATGGCGCGCTTGGCTTCACCGGGAAGCGGCAGGGGTACTTCGTAGGAGGCGTCGGGTCCGTCGAGCATCCAGGCGATGACACCGTCTTCGCCTTCATAGATCGGCACCGGTGAGGTTTGTCCGCGCATGGCCCGATCCACCGCTTCGACGGCCATCTTGCCCGCGAAGGCCGGGGCGTGGGCTTTCCAGGTGGAAATCTCACCCTTGCGGGACTGGCGCGTGGCGGTGGTGGTGTGCAGTCCCTGGCCCACGGACTGGAAAATCGTCTCAACGTCCAACCCCAGCAGGGTGCCGATGCCGGCCGCGGCCGAGGGCCCGAGGTGGGCGACGTGGTCGATTTTGTGCTTGTGCAGGCAGATGGCTTTGACCAGGTTCACCTGGATTTCGTAGCCGGTGGCGATGGCACGGACCAGATCCTTGCCGTTGGAACCCACGTGCTGGGCCACAGCCAGGATCGGCGGGATGTTATCCCCGGGGTGGGAGTAGTCGGCGGCGAGGAACGTGTCGTGGTAGTCCAGTTCACGCACGGCCACACCGTTGGCCCACGCAGCCCACTCCGGGGAGACCTGCTCGTTGATGCCGAACACGTGGGCGCCTTTGCCGTTCGCGGACGGGGCGTGGGTCAGTGCCTGCGCCCGGGCCGCGATGATCGGTGCCCTGTTGAGCGAGGCAATGGCTACGGAGGCGTTGTCGATGATCCGGTTGATCACCATGTCAGTGACCTCGGCGGTGACCTCGACGGGGTCGGCGGCGACCACGGCGATCTTGTGTGCCAACTGCTCCTCGCGGGGGAGGTTCTCTTCGGACTTGTAGACACGGACGTGGTGGTTCTTGACCATGATGCTCCTTCTGATGGGACCTATTACTGGTGGGATGCTGTGGCGGCCGGATGCGTGGCCTTGAGATGGGTGAGGCTGCGGTGCAGGTGAAGTGTGGTCGCCGCTTCTGCCAGCCGTGGGTTGCCCGCGGCGATGGCCTCAGCGATCGCCGCGTGCTCAGCGGCGGCAGCGTGGAGCCGTGCTGAATCGTCCGCGGCCAGGCGGCGGACCCGGACCAAGTGGACCCGGAGGCCGCGCATCGCATTAGCCAAGTAGGAATTCGAGATCGAGGCATCAATGGCCTCATCCACACGGCCCACCAGCGCGTAATACTCATGCCGCGCCGGATCGTCCTCACCGAGCAGCCCCGAGGCCCCTAGCAGCTCCGTGTGCAACTCTTCGAAGACGCCCGGCTCGCCGCGCTCAGCGGCCAAGGCGGCAGCCTTCACCTCCAGGGTTTCCCGCAGCTCGAACAGTTCATCGATACTGTCCAGCGAAATATCGGTGACGACGACGCCGCGGCCACCAGCCGCCGCCGTCAGGCCCTCTGCTGTCAGCCGTCCAAGCGCCTCCCGGACCGGCGTGCGCGAGACCCCGAGGCGTTCGGACTGCTCCACCTCCGCCAAAACAGCACCCGGCCGCAGACGCCACTCAAGAATGTCCTCACGAAGGGCCGCGTAAGCCCGATCACCAGCTCGCATGGCTTCAATGTATACACAGCGATGTCGATTTGGCAATACCAAGGGCTCCTGTGGTGCCTGTGTATACATAAGTCCAATTTTGATGACTACCTCCTTAGGGAGGTAGTTGGACGTCCTCGCTTCCAGATACCGTGCTCTGCATCACAGTTTGTGAAATACGAGCCGGACATCAAAGGAGATTCCCATGAGCTCAACTTCCTCCCTTGCATATTCACCACCCCACAGCCGGAAAACCCTCAGGAAAGTAGCGTTCGCCAGTGCGGCCGGCACCACCATCGAGTTCTACGACTTTTTTATCTACGGAACGGCAGCGGCTTTGGTTTTTCCGGTAGTTTTCTTTCCCGCGCTAGGTGCCGCAGCCGGAAGTGTTGCATCTTTCGGCACCTTCGCCGTTGCGTTTATCGCGCGGCCGGTGGGGGCAATCATCTTCGGACACTACGGCGACAGGATCGGACGCAAGAAAACGCTGATCACAACCTTGCTCATGATGGGGACCGCCACAGTGATGATCGGTCTGATCCCGGATGCCGGCACTATCGGCATTGCTGCACCAATCCTGCTGGTAGTACTTCGATTCATACAGGGCTTGGCCGTCGGCGGGGAATGGGCGGGGGCTACCTTGTTGACGGCCGAATACGCGCCCCAAGGCAAACGGGGACTGTTCGGTTCCTTCCCGCAGCTCGGTCCATCGGTGGCTTTCGCACTGGCCAGCGGCACATTTCTGGTTACCAGCCTCACCCTGGGCGATAAGTCCGAGGCGTTTATCACTATCGGCTGGCGGGTACCCTTCATTCTCAGCGCGGTCCTCGTTCTGGTGGGCTTCTGGGTGCGGACCAGCATCGAGGAAACTCCCGTGTTCAGGGATGCCAACCGTAATACCAATGCCAAGCTGCCCATCGTGGAATCCATCAAGGGCCAACCAAAGGAAATCCTCTTGGCCGGCGGTTACTGACACTGTTGTTTGCCCTCTTCTACATCGGAACCGCGTTCCTGACCAGCTACGCAACAAGTCCTACCGGAATGCAGTTGAGCCGTCCGGTTGTGCTTACGACTGGAATCATCGCATCTGTTTTCGTCGCAGCTGCCACGATGGCCTCCGGCATCCTTTCCGATCGATTTGGTCGCAAGAAGGTCATAGCAGCGTCCTGCATTTTTGCTGTGCCGTGGTCACTTGTGCTGTTCCCGCTGCTGAGCACGGGCACCGTTCTGGCTTTCGGCATTGGCCTCACTGTCACTCTCGTGATTTTCGCGATCGCCTACGGACCGGCGGGGGCTCTCCTTCCGGAACTGTTTGAGACAAGGTACCGCTACACCGGTGCGGGAATGGGCTACAACCTCGCCGGCGTCCTGGGCGGAGGAATTGTTCCGCTCCTCGCCGCACAGCTGATCACCAGCACAGGAGGCTGGGGGATTGGCGTTCTCCTCGCCGCGATTGGCGTGTTCAGTATTGCTTGCACAGTGGCCCTGCCCAATACGGAAAAGTCGGGACTCGAAGAACGTCCCAGCGAACCCCTGACGGAAGAGGGCACGACGGCGGTATAAGCCCCGGAACGGCGCGGGGCTGTCGACACTTCGGCAGCCCCGCTTTCGTTGGGGTAGTTGAGCTACGGCAAGAGGCCGAGCCTCCGTGCCGCAGACACCGCTTCCAGCCGGTTATGCACCGAAAGCTTGGCCATTGCGTTTTGGAGGTAACTCTTCACCGTGACCGGTTTAAGGCTGAGCCTGTCTGCCGTCTCGGCATAGGAGCAGCCCAGGGCAATCTGGGCAAGCACATCGAGTTCCCGTGGTGCCAACCGCACAGGGGACTCCATGTTGCCGGCGGGGGACGGGGCCAAGCGTGCGCCGATGCCATCGAGCTGCTGGGCGAGTTGTACATCCTTGACAATGCTGGCAAGAGACCGCAACTCAGCGTGTGCCTGCCGGACTTCGTCCAGCCAATTGAGGTCGTACGCCAAGGCTGGTTCTGCATGGACGTGGTTCATGACTGAGACCCGCCGGTCCACCTCATCCCTGATGCGCAGTTCCGAAGCGATTGCCGCGGCCACAGCCATGGCGCCATTCATGGCCCGCTCACCCAGAGGGATGCCCTCCCGGCTTCCGACATACAGTACGGAGCGTGGCTCACCCTGCACCAGAACGGGGACCGCCGTCAACGACCTGATGCCCTCGTTCGTAACCGCACCATCGTATTCATGGGTTATCCGGTCAGAACCAATGTAGTCACTCACCAGGCAGGGCTGGCGTCGGCCAACAACCCGGCCGCCCAGCCCGGTGCCGGAAGGGACACTGACGTTGCGCAGGGCGGCCGTCTTGGTGCCCAGGAAATCCGAAAGCTGGAGGTTCTTTCCGCTCACCATTCCACCGAACAACACTGCGGGGCGGAACTGTTGGGCGAGTTCGCGTATCGCAGCGCGGAGCAATCCCCGATCATCGGGGCGGCAGTACTCATTGGGCTGCACGATCGGACCCTTTACTGGTGAAGGAAGCTCGGCGGACGCTTCTCGATAAAGGCGCCCATGCCTTCTTTTTGGTCCTTCGTGGCAAACAACGAGTGAAAGACCCGTCTCTCAAAGCGGATGCCAGCCGCCAGATGTGTTTCAAAGGCCACATTGACCGATTCCTTTGCCAAAGCAGCTGCGGGGGCCGGGAGCTTGGAGATTGCGGCTGCTGTCTCCAGGGTCTGTGACATGAGTTCGGCCGCCGGGAGGACCCGGCTCACCAAACCTGATCGCTCGGCTTCTTCTGCCCCAATTGTTCGACCAGTAAGTATCATGTCCATGGCCTTGGACTTGCCAACAGCCCGGGTGAGCCGCTGGGATCCGCCGATGCCTGGGATGACACCCAAGTTGATTTCCGGCTGGCCAAATTTGGCAGTATCGGCCGCAAGAATGAAGTCGCACATCATGGCCAGCTCACAGCCGCCGCCGAGGGCGTAGCCGGCAACCGCCGCGATCAGGGGTGTTCGGACTTGCGTGAGCGCGTCCCAGCCCCCGAACCAGTCCGCCGCATACATATCCATATAGGACCTCGAGGCCATCTCTTTAATGTCGGCGCCAGCGGCGAAAGCGCGTTCGGAGCCAGTGATGACAATGGCGCCGATATCCGTGTCCGCATCCAAGTGCCCCACTGCTGCGACGACGTCGTGCATCATGCCCAGATTGAGGGCATTGAGTGCTTCGGGCCTGTGGAGGGTGATCACGCCGACGCGGCCGCTCCGCTGAAGCAGGATGTTCTTGTAGTCCATCATGCGGCGTCCGTCGCGGAGAGCGTGTGCCGATCTGCGGAGTCTGATTCGTCCGCCTTTGACCGAATGGCATTGATGATGGCGGAAAAATCCTGGGTCGCGCCCTCGCCGTCGGAAAACTCGCGATACATGGCCGCAGCCCTTCCCCCCAGTCCAACGTCCTGCAGGCCGGCATATGCCTGCGCCTCCGCTGCCAGGTTCATGTCTTTGGCCATGAGGGTACTGGCGAAACCCGGACGGAAATCGTGGTTCGCCGGGCTGGCGGGCACAGGACCTGGCACGGGGCAGTTGGAGGTTAGGGCCCAGCATTGGCCCGAGGCATTCGCCATGACGTCGAACAGCGCGTCATTGCCTACCCCAAGCCGCTCACCCAGGACAAAGGCTTCACTGACTGCGATCATGGTGATGCCCAGGACCATGTTGTTACAGATTTTGGCTGCCTGGCCGGTTCCGGGACCGCCGCAGTACACCTGTCGTTTGCCCATGGTCTCGAGCAGGGGCCCCGCTTGGGTAAAGTCGGAGTCGAGTCCTCCAACCATGAACGTCAGCGTGCCGGCAGTGGCACCGGCAACTCCGCCAGAAACAGGAGCCTCCAGGCATCTTTGGCCCGCCGATGCCGCCAAACTGTGTGCGGACAGGGAATCCGCCACCGCAATGGTGGAGCAGTCAATAAACAGGGTGTCCGGCGAAGCTGCCGACAACAGGCCGCGGGATTCAGCAGTTCCTGAATATAGTTCCAGCACATGTCGACCTGCTGGAAGCATCGTGATGACGACGTCGGCAGCCTCAACGGCCGCTATCGCGGACTCTGCGATTTTGATTCCGCTGGTCCGGGCCTGGTCGAGCGAAGACGGCGCGAGGTCAAAACCGGATACCTCGTATCCGGCCTTTACGAGATTGGCCGCCATTGGACCACCCATGTGGCCCAGTCCGATAAAGGCGATTCGTGTTGTCATGAAAATTTCCTCAAGTCTCGATGGGTGCTTTAAGCCGGGGTGAGGGGGCGAAGTCATTCGCCCCCTCGGATGGTCCCCGGTTCGACTGACTAGTGATTGGTGTGGCTGCCCTGCAGTATTGGACTAAGCGAAGTGAAGATTTCGGGATTCTCGATGGTCGCAGGCAGCGCTTCATCGCGCCCCTCGGCGATGGCCCGCATGCTGCGGCGCAGGATCTTGCCCGAGCGCGTTTTGGGGAGGCCGTCCACGACGTAAAGTTCGCGAAACGCCGCGACCGGTCCGACCTCGGCGCGGACAGAGGCGATGATCTCCTGCCGCAGGGTGTCTTCGGCGATGCCGGCCCCGGACTTCAAGACCACGAAGCCCCGGGCCACCTGTCCCTTTAACGCGTCCGGCACCCCGATGACGGCGCATTCAGCGACGGCCGGATGGGCTGCCAACACGGCTTCCAAAACCCCAGTGGACAACCTGTGACCGGCAACGTTGATGACATCATCAGTACGGCCCAGAACGAACACGTATCCGTCCTCATCGATCAGGCCGCTGTCGCCGGTGAGGTAGTAACCGTCAAACCTGCTTAGATACGCCTCACGATAACGTTCCTTGTCTTTCCAAAGTGTGCTCAGCATTCCCGGGGGTTGCGGCAGCTTAATACAGAGCATCCCTTCCGTGCCGGTCTGTACCGGATTGCCATCTGAGGAAAGCACACGAATGTCGAAGCCGGGGACAGGAACGGAGGGCGAACCCGGCTTGAGTGCCATGGGTTCCAGGCCTCGGAGATTGGCACATGCGGGCCATCCGGTTTCCGTCTGCCACCAGTGATCGACCACCGGAACGCCCAGCATGTTCCCGGCCCAGGAATAGGTGTCCGGATCAAGCCTTTCTCCCGCCAGGAACAGGGTCTCCAAGCTGCTGATGTCGTGCCCGGCCAAACACTTCCCGTCGGGGTCTACCCGTTTGATTGCCCGGATGGCTGTGGGCGCGGTCAGCAGTACTTTGACTTTGTGCTTCTCGATGATCCGCCAGAACGCACCGGCGTCGGGAGTGCCAACCGGTTTTCCCTCGAACATGACAGTAGTGGCACCGCAAATGAGTGGACCGTAAACCGTGTAAGTGTGACCGACCTGCCATCCGACATCCGACGCCGCCCACATGGTTTCACCTGGTTGAACGTTGTAGACGTTGGTCAATGACCACGCGAGTGCCACGGCGTGGCCGCCATTGTCTCGGACCACACCTTTCGGTTTTCCTGTGGTTCCGGAGGTGTAAAGGATGTAGAGGGGATCAGTCGACATCACCGGTTCACATTCGACCGGTTCGGCAGCGGAAATGACGGCATCCCAGTCGAACTCGCCTTCGCCCAGTTCAGACATGGACTGTTTGCGTTGAAGGATGATGGTGGAATCGGGACGGTGGCGTGTCTTTTCCAACGCAGCCCGGATGATTGGGGTGTATTCCACAACGCGGCCAGGCTCCAGGCCGCAGGATGCAGCCACGATGACTGTTGGCTCGGCGTCGTCGATTCGCGAGGCAAGTTCAGGAGCGGCAAAACCTCCAAAAACTACCGAATGAATCGCGCCGAGGCGAGCACATGCAAGCATCGCAATGGCGGCCTCGGGAACCATAGGCATGTAGATCAGCACGCGGTCTCCGCGGCCTACGCCCAGGTTGCGAAGGGCGCCTGCGAACCGGCTGACCAGGTCAAGGAGGTCGGCGTACGTGTAGCGTTCGGCTCGATTGGCCATGGCCGATTCCCAGACGAGGGCCAGACGGTCACCATTGCCTTGGGCCACGTGCCGGTCCAGCGCGTTGTAACAGGTGTTGAGTACCCCATCCGGGAACCAATTGAAGAAAGGCGCCTCGGAATCATCGAGGGCACGCCCTGGCTTTTCATACCAGTCAATCGCCTCAGCGGCTTCGAGCCAGAACGATTGGGGGTCGGCCATACTGCGTGAGTAGGCGTCAGCGTATGCAGACATGGAATGTTTCACACTCCTGAAGAAGTTGAAAATTGCTTGGATACTGGCTTCTCAGTCATCACCTGATTGCCAAGCCCGAGTTCACGTGGGCCGAGGGATGCGAAGCATGCCGCCACCATGGCTTGCGTAACGTCTGCCGTGGTTGCCGGGTGCCAGCGCGGAGTCCGGTCCTTGTCGATGACTTGTGCTCGGATGCCCTCACGGAAGTCATTGCCTTCCAGGAAACGCAGAGCGATGCGGTACTCCATGTCCAGCGCGTCTTCAAGGGACAGATCGAGCGTCCGGACCCGCCTGAGTGCCTGAAGCGTGACTTTGAGCGCCGTCGGTGACTTGGCCCCGATAATGTCCGCGGCGTGGGTAGCCTTCGGTACGCCTGCCATCCGTAGGCGAAGCATGATGTCGTCCACGTCCTCGGATGCGTATGCTTGGTCTATCCAGGTCATCTCTGCTGCGAGGCTGGAAGGCGGCGGTCCTTGGGCGAAGCGCGCGACGGCGTCGTCGGCGGCTTCCTCTCCGAGTGCAAACGCAAGCGCGTCCAGTGCCTCACTTTGAACGAAGTGGTCAGCCAAGCCAAGGTGCAGGACGTCGGCGCCGTCCAGGTGGGCGCCCGTCAGGGCCGCATGCGTCCCTGACTCTCCGGGGGCCGCCGCGAGCAAGCAGGTAGCCCCGACGTCGGGTACGAAACCTATCGTCGTTTCCGGCATTCCCATCCGCGTGCGCTCTGTAACGATGCGGTGGGAGCCGTGGGCCGAAATGCCTACACCGCCGCCGAGCACCAGCCCGTCCATGAAGGCCACGTACGGCTTGGGGTAGCGGCTGATGAGGGAGTTGAGGCGGTACTCCCTGGCCCAGAAGCGCGCGGAGGCGCTGCCGCCGTCGTCGAGCATGTCACGGTAGATGGCCACGATGTCGCCACCGGCGCAGAGGCCCCGGTCCCCGCTGCCCCTCACCAGGACCGTCTTGACGGCATCGTCTTCGGCCCACTCCTCAAGCTTGGCGAGTATCGCTTCGACCATGTGTGGGGTTAGTGCGTTAATGTTCCGGGGTCGGTTGAGCACGATGGTCCCCAGATGGCCTCTACGTTCGAAGAGGACTTGGTCGGGGGCCATGGTCAGCTTCCGGCCGGCATGACGAAGCTTGCGCCCCCGCGGATCCCAGATGGCCAGCGGCTGGTGACGGTCTTGGTCTTGGTGTAGAACCGGAATGCATCCGGTCCATGCTGGTTGAGATCGCCGAAGGCCGACGCCTTCCAGCCGCCGAAGGTGTAGTAAGCGATCGGGACCGGCAGCGGAACGTTGATGCCCACCATCCCCACCTCGACCCGGCTGGAAAAGTCGCGCGCCGCGTCGCCGTCGCGTGTAAAGATCGCGACGCCGTTGCCGAACTCGTGCTCGTTGCACAAGCGCAGTGCTTCGTCGTAGTCCCCGGCGCGAACTACGCTCAGTACGGGACCAAAGATCTCCTCCGTGTAGATGCTCATGTCGGGCGCCACGTGGTCGAACAGGGTGGGTCCCACCCAAAATCCGCCTTCGTAGCCTTCTACGTTGGGTCCGCGGCCGTCAACCACCAGTGTCGCTCCTGAGTCCTTGCCCGCAGAGATGTACGACTCGATGCGCTCCTTCGCCGATGCAGCAATGACAGGTCCGAAGTCGCTGTTCTTGTCCAGGCTGTGGCCGACGGTGAGCTTGTTGATGCGTTCTGTCAGCTTGGCTACAAGGGCATCGGCCGTTTTTTCGCCCACTGGCACTGCGACTGAGATCGCCATGCACCGTTCACCCGCGGAGCCGTAGGCCGCGCCGATCAATGCATCAGCGGCCATATCCAGATCGGCGTCAGGAAGGATCACCATATGGTTCTTGGCGCCGCCGAAGCACTGTGCGCGCTTGCCCTGGGCGGCGGCAGTTGCGTAGATGGACTGAGCGATTGGTGTGGAGCCGACGAAACCAACGGCCTTGACGCGTGCGTCCTCAAGGAGGGCATCCACGGCTTCCTTGTCGCCGTTTATTACATTGAACACTCCGTTCGGCAACCCGGCTTCGGTCAGCAGTTCCGCCAAACGCAAAGGAACGGAAGGATTTCGTTCTGAAGGTTTAAGGATGAAAGCGTTGCCGGCAGCCAGCGCGGGTCCGGCCTGCCACAGCGGGATCATGGCCGGGAAATTGAAGGGGCTTATGCCTGCAACGACGCCCAGCGACTTCCGCAGCGAATGGACGTCGATTCCCGTCCCGACGTTGTCGGAGAACTCGCCCTTCAACAAATGGGGCGCGGCTCCAGCCGAGAATTCCACGACCTCCAGGCCGCGCTGGATGTCCCCCTTTGCGTCGGCAAAGGTCTTGCCGTGCTCGGAGGAGAGCAGTTCCGCGAGTTCGTCCAAATGTTCGTTGACGAGTCCTACGAACTTCAGCAAGATCCTGCCGCGACGTTGGGGGTTCATGGCCGACCATTCCGCATGGCCCTTTTCGGCGTTGGCGACAGATTCCCCAACCTCTGCGGGGGTTGCAAGGGGGACACGTGACGTCACCTGGCCGGTGCAGGGATCAAAGACGTCGCCAAAACGCCTGGACGCGCCTTCCGTGCGCGTGCCATCAATGTAGTGCGTAAGTACGGTGACCATGTAATGCTCCTTTGCTTCTGGATCAGGACGCCCAGGCTTTGCCGGGGGAGTGATCCATCATCTGGTCGAAGGTCGATTGGGTTCCAGCTATCGGCTGAATCGTTGATTCAGCGTGCCATCGCCGCAAGGGTGCAAACAAGGACAGTTAAAGCAGATGCCATGTGCATGCGTGCACATGGCGGCTTGGCTGGGTTGGCCCGACTCGCGACCCGTTATGACATGAGTTCGTCCTGTCGGCCGCGGACTTCCGATAGAACCGCTTTGATGACGGCCTGGACCGCAGGGGAGCGAAGTGATTCTGGCCTGGCGGCCGCCCAAAAGCTCAGCTTGCGTTCAAATTCGTGCGGTAGTACCGGGACAAAGCCGGGCAGGCCGTAGACCATAAATGCGGGCAGGAGGCCGATGCCGCTGTTATGACGAACCGCTTCCAGCTGGGCAAAAAGACTTGTCGCCTGAAAGTTGGCCGGACTCTCGGTCAGGGTCTGCGAACGGTGCCCGATTTCGACAACTTGAAGAAGTGACTCCACGTAGGACACGAAGCTGTGGTTTTGGAGCTCGGGAAGCGCTTGGGGTGTCCCTCGCTCTTTCAGGTAATTTGGGCTGGCGTAAAGTCGTAGGACGTAGTCGGCGAGGAAGATCGTCTCGGTTCTCCCGGCCTCCACTATTCCGGCGACAATCTCAAGGTCCACACCTGACCTGTTCCGGCTGAGTTTGCGGGTGGCATTGAGCATTTCTATCCGGAGCAGAGGGTTTCGGCGCTGAAGACGCACGAGCGCTGGTGTGACAAACATGGGGCCGAAAACGTCGGGGGTGCTGATCCTGACCAGCCCGGAAAGGGAATCGGAGGTGCGCTCCAAACTGGCCGCAAGGCTCCCCAGGCTTCGTTCAACGCCCTCCGCCGCATCTACCGCCTTCCGTCCCAACTCGGTCAGCTCCCAGCCATAGGGCGTACGTTCCAGTGTTCGGCCACCCAAGCGCTTGTCCAGTGCAATGATGCGCCGCGAAATGGTGGTGTGTGTGGTTTCCAACGCCTCAGCGACCGCATTGAATCTACCCAGGCGGGCAACGGTGAGCAGGACGAGAAGATCGTCTGCGCTGGGAAGTCCTTTAAAGTCCAACGTTCGCCTCCTGTGCATCAATGCACACTATGCCTGCCCAAAAAGGATTTTGGTAGGACTTCCTAGTATCTACTAGGAAGTCCTACTATATGTGCCTGGGGTCTTTCTGCTGCCAGTAAGCCCAGTCAAGCCACTCCTGTCAAGGATGAAGGGATCCACGCTATGAAACTGGAAGAGCGAGTTCGCAATTTGTCCCACGAAGCTGCGCCAACCCTGGTGCCGCCTTTTCCTGACGCGGACATGATGCATGTGTTGGATCTGTTGCCACCCGACGAGCGTTCCCGGCTGTTGGACATCCGCACATTTCTTCAGAATGACGTCAGGGAAGCAAGCATTGACTACTGGAACAAAGAGGAGTTCCCGTTCGAGCTGCTGGGCAAGCTGGGAGCCTACGGCCTGGGAGGCTTGCAAACAGACGGAACGTCAACCTTATTCAAGGGACTTGTGTATGTTGAGGTCGCGCGAGCGGACGTCTCTCTGTCGGCCCTGGTAGGGATTCACAATGAACTCATCGTAGGAATGATCGATGCGTTGGGATCACAGGCCCAAAAAGAACGGTGGCTGCCTGGCTTGACCTCATTCAGGCAACTTGGCGCCTTCGCGCTCACGGAGCCGGACCACGGTTCGGATATCGCTGGCGGTGTTGAGACTACGGCACGCCTTGAACAGGGGGAATGGGTCATCGACGGCGCAAAACGCTGGATAGGCTCGGGTACCATTGCCGACTTCGCCTTGGTCTGGGCACGGGACGTCGCAGATGGACAGATCAAGGGATTCATCGTTGAGACGAATCGTCCTGGATACTCGGCAACGAAGATCTGCAACAAGATCGGTCTGCGCATCATGCAAAATGCCCACATCGAACTGCGCTCTGTCCGGGTTCCCGAAACAAATCTCCTGCCGGGAGCCACCAGCTTCTCGAAGGCAAACGACCTCTTGCGGGATTCCCGGGCGTGGGTGGGATGGCAGGCCGCCGGCATTCAACTCGCGGCATTTGATATCGCCCGCGCCTACTCCCTGAAGCGAAAACAGTTCGGTAGGGAATTGGCGAAGTTTCAGCTGGTACAGCAACAGTTGGCCGAGATCCTCGGAAACGCCACCGCGTCCCTCGGGTTAATGGCGCATCTTGCGAGGATACAGGGTGATGGAAAGCTGGAGATGGTCCAGGCTGCCATGAGCAAGGCAACCACCACTCGAATGGCGAGGGCCTCAGTAGCCATGGGCAGATCCCTGCTTGGCGGAAACGGGATAAGCAGCGATTACGAAATGGGCAAGCTGTTGGGGGACGCCGAAATCCTCTATACCTACGAAGGAACGTATGAGATCAACTCACTGATTGTCGGGCGTGCCGTCACGGGCAAATCCGCATTCGTCTAGGTCGAAGGGCTAATCTAACCCTGAGCGATGGGCTGCCGCACCGGCTCGCCAGGCTCGTCGGACCTTAAGCAAAGGTGTCTTATGACCACTACTTCAGAAAGGTTCGGCTAATACGACGCCTGTGGGCTCAGGGCTCCCACCCCACCATGGGATTATCGAAACGTCGCCGGTAGAGCCGTCCCGATCGCGGACCAGGTTCAGCTTCAAAACAGAGTGGCCGGAGTTCGAACGGCACTCCATCATCTGCCGGATTGCCCTCGATACCCCATCGCCATTGCCTGGGCCCCTGCGTGCAAGAACATGCCTGCAAGAATGTCGGTTGCTTCTTGTACATCCAGCCCAATGAGTCCGAATGAAGTACGCGACCCTAACGCTGAAGAAGGTCTCCGAAGCTCGCCACAACCAACGGCTGGGCGGGGCCCGGGGGTCTCAAAATCCCGGAGAGAGGGGCTTTGCCTTGCTGGCCTCATGCCTACCGTTGAGGGAGCCTCGCTGAGAGTTCGATGGCTGCCTCTTGAAGGACGGGCACATGGGTTAAGAGGTCTTTGAGGCGGATGCGGAATACGGGGGCAGCCGTGGCTATGGCGGCTGTGGCCTTTCCTTCGGGCGAGAGGACTGGTACCGCGACGGCGTGCATGCCAACTTCGTTTTCTTCATTCATGACGGCGTAGCCGCGTTCCCGCACGAGGGCGATTTCCTCCCGGAAGGCTTGACGGTCCGTAATTGTGTGTTCCGTCCGGGGTACTAATTCCAGTTCCTCCACCAGTTGCTCGGACTCTTCCGGTTCAGCGAAGGCGACGAGTACCTTGCCAACCGCAGTTGAGTGCAGGGGGCCTCGGTGTCCAGGGTCGGTTGTAATGCGGAAAGCCTGTGGTCCGTCGACTTTGCCGACGGTGAGTTGGTAAGTGCCGTCCAGGATGGCCATGATCGTCGACTCCCGGGTGGCTGAGGTGATGCGTTGCAGGATGGGCTGTGCAACGCCGGTGTATCCATGGGCGTGCGAGACGCGCTGTCCCAGGAGGTAAATGCGCAGGCCAAGGTGGTAGCGACGTTCATCCGCCTCAAAATGCGCGAAGCCGTCCCTGGTCAGGGACGCCAACAGGCGGTGCGTGGTACTGAAGGGCAGGCCAGCTTTGCGCGCCAAGTCCGACGCCCCAAGGCCCTTGGGCTCATCTCCGAGTAACACGAGCAGCCCCAGCGCCTTGCCGATCATGTCGGTCTTTTCTGCAGTCATACCTGCATTCTCCCACATCGTGGATAGATGCACCGCAATATAGATAAGGGTCTTGACCGTTACTATCGCCACATTCATACTATCTACATGACAGATAGCCTATCCACGATGTGGATAGTTGTCATTTCCAGAAGCCCCGACGTGTAGGAGTAATTCCATGTCCGCCCTGAGAATTGCCGTTGTTGGCGCCGGCCTGATCGGCCGCCGTCACATCGAGATCATCAAGCAGAGCCAGGACGCGAAGCTCTCCGCGGTCGTTGACCCCTTTCCGGCCGCCGCTGGTATCGCCGCCGAAGCCGGTGTTGCCTACTACCGCACCCTGGACGAGCTGTTCCTCTCGGAAAAGCCCGACGCGGTTGTCCTTGCCACACCTAACGCCCTTCACGTGAACGGTGCACTCCACTGCCTTGAAGTACGCGTGCCCGTGTTAGTGGAAAAGCCCATTGCCCAGACTGTCGAAGAAGCCCAGCGATTGGTGGATGCGGAGGACTCGGCCGGAGTGCCGGTGCTGATCGGACACCACCGACGCCACAGCCCGCTCCTTGAAGCGGCCCGGAAGATTGTTTTCGACGGGGTTCTGGGCCGGTTGGTGGCCATCAGTGGCACTGCGCTCTTCTACAAGCCGGATGACTACTTTGAGGCAGCACCCTGGCGCCGTGAGGCCGGAGGCGGTCCGGTCCTGATCAACATGATCCATGAGGTGGACAACCTTCGCGCCCTGTGCGGGGAGGTCACACGGGTCCAGGCCGTGGCTTCGAACAGCGCACGCGGATTCGAAGTGGAAGACACCGTGGCGATCACTCTCTCATTCGCTAACGGCGCCCTTGGGACCTTCCTCTTGTCCGACGCTGCAGCGTCCGCACGATCCTGGGAGCAGACATCCCAGGAAGACAAGAGCTACCCCACGTATGAGGAGGAGGACTGCTACCTGATCTCGGGCACCCGAGGCTCCCTTTCGGTACCGACTATGCGCCTGAAAACCTACGCTGACAAAGCCTCGTGGTGGGAACCCTTCGAAACCAGCACTGCGGACGTTGTCAGGGAAGACCCCCTCGAAAGACAACTGAAACACTTCATTGCGGTCGCTCGCGGCGAATGCCAGCCAATCGTCACAGCCAGGGATGGACTGCAAACCCTCCGCGTCACAGAAGCGATTGCCGAGGCGGCCCGTACCGGTAACGCCGTCGATATCCCCGCGGCCTAAACCGGCCATAGGCCGTTCGAAACATCCAAGAGTCCCGACAACGACGTCACATAAAAGGAACCCACATGCATATCAACGAGTTCGTGCCGGAAACAACTGCGCCGAAAACACCCGTCCGGGCAGCCTTTGCCAGCTGGATCGGCAGCGCGCTGGAATACTTCGACTTTTTCATCTATGGCACCGCCGCAGCCCTCGTCTTCAATAAAGTCTTCTTCACGGGATCGGACCCGGCCACAGGCACACTTCTGGCGCTGGCCACGTTCGGCGTCGGCTACGTTGCCCGACCCCTTGGTGCGTTCATCGTTGGCCACATCGGTGACAGATACGGACGGAAAAAAGTCCTCATTGGAACCTTGTTGCTTATGGGCGTCTCCACCTTCCTTGTAGGCTGCCTTCCTACCTACAACCAGATCGGCGTATGGGCCCCTATCTTGCTCGTAGTGCTACGCCTGCTCCAGGGCTTCTCGGCCTCCGGGGAACAATCCGGCGCGACATCCATGTCACTGGAACACGCACCCGAACGGCGTCGAGCCTTTTTTACGAGCTTCACTCTATCCGGTACGCAGTTCGGTTCAGTCCTGGCCACTGCCGCTTTCATTCCCGTCGCTGCCCTGCCGGAGGACCAGTTGCTGAGCTGGGGCTGGCGCTTACCATTTTGGTCCAGCGTCGCCGTAGTCGTCGCCGGCGTCATCATCCGGCGCAAGCTTCAAGAAACTCCCGCCTTCCAGGAGGAAGCAGCAGCATCCTCCACGCACAAGCTTCCCCTTGTCGTCCTCTTCCGGAATCACAAGGCTGGCGTTATCCGGGTCGCCCTGGCCGCCCTCGTCTCGACCGTCAGCACCGTCTTCGGCGTCTACGCCCTCAGCTTCGCCGTTAACAGTGTCCATTTGGAACGAAACATCATGCTCTGGGTCGGTGTCGCCACTAACCTCACGGCACTCGTCGCAATCCCCCTGTTCGCCACCCTCGCTGACCGGATTGGCCGGAAGCGTGTCTATCTTTTCGGCACGATAGGCAGCGGATTACTCATGTTCCTCTACCTCAGCGTCGTCAGTGGCGGCAACTACCTGCTGATCTTCACCGTTGCGATACTGATGTCGGGCATTGTCTACTCGGCTCAGAATGGCATCTTCCCGGCTTTCTACTCTGAGATGTTTCCCACCCAGGTTCGCCTCTCAGGAATGGCCATCGGCACTCAGATCGGCTTCGCCGTCGCAGGTTTCGCGCCCACCATCACGGCGGCGATCGCCGGCCCAGGCAAGGATGGCTGGCCCCCAGTCGCCATTTATACTCTCGTTTCCTGCCTCATCGCCGCAGGCGCAGCCCTGACCGCACGCGAAACATATGACAAGAGCCTAAAACAGATCGATGAACTCCACGGCAGCGACGATGTGCCCCGCACGGTGCCCAGCCGCGGCTGAATCTGGAACCTGGCCACTGGCGGCACGAGAGTCCTCGTGCCGCCTGTGCTTCGGGTACTCCGAGCCGCGCTTCCTGCAAACCAGTGCGGACGGGGGCCCTGATCATCGAAGCTCTACCGCCGCGAAACGGAGCAGGAAAGATATCAAGGGAAGTCCAATCCCTTGCCCGCCCCACCGCCAGATGGCGCCATGCGGCCTGGTTTTGAGGGCTTTTGGCGGGGTGCCTTATGCAGCAGCGCGCCTAGGCTTGCTTGAGGTCACAACGCGGTGGCCAGCTGGATGGAGGTTAAGATGACTTCGAAATATCGAGTTCCACCTTTCGATGCGGAGCTAGGTGCGACGCTTGGAGCGCTGGGCGACTTGATAGGCCCAACGCTGATGCCCGACATGATCGCCGGCATGCGTGACACGCTGGTAGGACCCCCAGTTGAAGACCTTTTGGCAGGGCGTCCCGTTACGCATTTTGAGCGGACGATCCCTGGTCCTGTTGGCGCTCCAGACCTGACGTTGTCTATTTTTCGTCGGGTCGATCACGTGCCGGGCGGACCGGGCATTTATCACATCCATGGCGGGGGAATGGTGATGGGAGACCGGTTCTTAGGAGCTGACGCCCTCATTGACTGGGTCGAGCTCCTCGACGTAGTGGCCGTTTCGGTGGAGTATCGACTTGCTCCTGAACATCCCGATCCCGCGCCTGTCGAGGATTGCTACGCGGGCTTGGAATGGGTGGCGGCCAATGTCGACGAATTGGGCATTGATCCTCGAAAGATAGTGGTTGCGGGGGCAAGCGCAGGAGGCGGGCTGGCTGCAGGGGTTGCCTTGTTATCACGTGACCGCGGCGGTCCGATACTGGCAGGCCAGCTCTTGATTTACCCTATGCTGGATGACCGCAACGACACCGTTTCAAGCCATCAGTTCGATGGTATTGGTGTCTGGGACCGGACCAGCAACGACACTGGCTGGAGCGCCTTGTTGGGGGAACGCCGCAAGACTGACCACGTTTCCATCTACGCCGCCCCTGCGCGGGCTGCTGATCTTTCGAACTTACCTCCAGCGTTCATCGATGTGGCCTCCGCGGAGGTTTTTCGGGACGAGGACATTGCCTACGCTTCGACCATCTGGAAGTGTGGCGGTGATGCCGAGTTGCACGTGTGGCCCGGTGGATTCCACGGTTTCGACATATTCTTTCCGCAGGCAGCGCTCTCACTTCTGGCGCGGGAGACAAGAACCCGGTGGCTCCGCCGGATCTTGGGCGCCTGACTGGCAGCGGTCCGGCCAAGTGATTCGTTGCGTGGCCGGACTGGACCAGCATGGAGTTCCAGAGACCCGAAGACGGAGTGGGTGGTATTAATGCAGGGATTGGTGTGGCGGCTCAAAGCACTCGACCCGGTCGCCTCGGAAAGCCTCAAGGTTATTACCTACTTCGACACCCTCATCAATAGCCGGGCCAGCGCAGAAATGCTCATTCGCGGGGCAGCAGCGCTATGCGGTTGCGCCGTCGGTTTTGCCATGGACGGCCGCAGCTTATGTGTGGATGCCTCCGGCCAAACAACTGCTGCGCAACATGGGAACTGGCCCTCGCGACCGTTCGGAATCGACGGCAAAGCCTGGATCCAACGGGCCGCCCCCGGATTCGTCAATGACGAACTGATTTTGGAGCGTCTGGCACTTGCCCTGGGCATTGCCTGGGACAGGACCAGCCCCGTCGCGATTACCCGACGGGCAGTGGAAACTGCCATCGACGGCGATGCACCGGAGGAAAAACGCTCGGAAGCGGCGAGAGTCCTGCACCTGGATCGGGACAGGCTGTATCGAATTCACGCGGCCCCGGCATATGCATCAATGCCAGGTCCCACGGCCTTGATGTCAAGACCCTTCGGAGCCGTCAAGGCAGCGATCCGACCGGTCACTGAAGCGGTAGGGCAAGAGACCCCGATAGGAGTAGGTCTCGCCCGAACCCCGCGTGAGCTCCATCTTTCCTGGGAAACAGCGCTTCTGGCTCTTCGACTTACCACTGCACGTCATCCAATTCGGACAGCCGACGAACTCGGAAGCCTCATCGTACTGGCTGGACTGGCAGATGATATGAGCCCGGAACCATCGGATGTGACCGCCTTGAAGCGAGTGGCGGAATTGCAACCGAAAGCCATACCGCTACTCGAAGCCATTTCGGAGTCCACCAGTTTGCGCTCCGTCGCCACGCATCTGAATTTGCACCATTCGACCGTTCAGAGCCGCGCAGGGGAGCTCTCGACTGCCTTGGCCTTCGACATCCGATCACCAGGAGGGCGGGTTCGCCTAACGCTTGCGCTGGCACTATTCCGGCTGGCGACCAATCGCTTCGATTGACCACCGGCCCGCGGCAGTGCCAACAGGGATGCGCGAGCCAGCATCATTTCGACGTCGTCAAGGCGCGGGCTCCCCAAGGCCCGTATCACCGCTTTAGTGGCGGCACCATTCAGACAGGTCAGTGGCGGCCGAAAAGCTTGAAAACGGCTGATGCGGCAGCCAGGAGCATGATGACGCCGCCGTACCAGCTTGCGGTTGCAAGCAGCCCTGCCGCAGGAATCATCAGGCCGGCCACAACGGCGGGCACGCTAAAGGCGATGTAGCAGACAACGAAGATGGCGGCCATTGCTTGGGCGCGCCTGCCCGGGCTAACGAGAGCCATGACGCCTTGGAGTGATCCCGGGAAGGCGGTGCCAAATCCCGTGCCGGTGATCATGACGGCAATGTAGTAAAGCTCCAGGGAGCCGAGAGCCAGCGCAAGAAGTGTCGTTGCGCTCCCGACTGCCAGGGAGAACGTTCCGTACAAAGTAATGGATCGCGACGTGCGTTTGCGCATCAGGAAGCCGGCCAACGCTCCGCATCCGGCCAAGGAAGTGACCACCAGACTGCGCGCCAGAGGGGAGTCTTGATGGAATTGCAGCGCGACGATACTCGTTCCGAGCGAGAGGTAAAGGCCGCCGGTTGCCCATCCTGCGATGAAGGCCGGGGTGGACTGGAAGAAGGCCTTTCTCGCCTCGGATGGCATCGACACCCGGGGAACCAGGGAGGCCCAAATCCCGCTGCGGCGGGCAGACGTCTCGGGAAGTGACCATGCCGCGACCGCGAGGGCCAAGTAGATGGCGGCCAGACTCAGAAAAGTAGCCGCCGATCCGGTGTTCCCACCGAGGGAGAGAAGGGCAAGTCCGCCCAATAGCGGTCCGATGGCAAGGCCGGCCATGGCAGACATGGAATTCCAGGTCGATGATGAGCCTGGCCTTCCTGGGTGTTCAAAATCGACGATTGTCGCGGAGAGGGTGGAGAGCAACAGGCCGCTGGCCAGTCCCTGCAGGGCTCGGGAAATGAGCAGTGAAGTGGCGCCGTCTGCCAGCCAGAAGAGGACCATGCTGAGGGCCAGAAGCCCGAAGGACGCCGAAATTACGGGCCGCCGCCCAACGTGGTCCGATATTGATCCCGCAACCAGCAGCGCGGCCAGCAGGGTCACTGCATAGACGGCGAACACTGCCGTGACGACGACCGGCGCAAAACCGAACCTGGCTTGGATTGCTGGATAGAACGGCGAAGGCGCACTTGCCCCGGCCATCATCGCCGTGGTGGCGGCAAGCACAAGGCGAAAGCTCCAACGCTGGGGACGCCCCCAGCTTTCAACGAGGGTTGTCGCGGCAGGCCCAGTAACCCGGGCTGGGGATAAAGTGTTCGAAGTTTTTGGAACCATTCGTGAAGGCTACATGAGGACTTCCCAATAGTTCAACTATTATCGAACCATGAACTCTGCTGAGAAACTCCCGCACCCCGAACGCGAGGACTTGGAACTGACTGAAGTCCTCCAGGCCCTCAGTGACCCCACGCGGCTCGCGCTTGTGCGGGAGCTGGAGGCGGGCCCTCTGGACATGGTCGACTGCTCCGCACTGGGGCCCGACACGCCCAAATCGACGCGATCGCATCAAGTCAAAGTGCTACGGGAAGCCGGCGTGATCATCAGTGAACTTCACGGACGGAACAGGCGGCTGACGCTGAGGCGGGACGATCTGAACGCCAGATTTCCGGGATTGATGGCAGCCATACTCTCGTCCGCGGAGGAGGCAGGCTGACGCGTTCGCTTGCCCCGGCAAGCCCCTGCGCTTGCCCCGGCGTGACGTCCCTGCTGGTCAGCTCTGGGCCGCAGCGCCCGCGTGGGAGGAAGCGTTCGCAGGGTCCGTTTGGCTGAAATTGAGTCCGAGCAAGGCGTTCTCGGTGACTTCAGGCAGTGCGGGGTGGATCCAGTATTGCTTGGCAGCAACTTCGCGCACGTCGAGGTCGAAGGCCAGGACCGTGATCATCTGCTGGATCAGGGTTGATGCCTGGGGTCCCATGTAGTGGGCGCCGAGGAGTTTACCGGTGTCGTGGTCGGCAATGAGTTTGCAGATCCCCGTGGTGTCTTCCAGCGCCCAGCCGTATGCCACATCTCCGTAGTCCTGGATCTTGCTGGTCACGTTGTGCCCACGTTCACGGGCCTCGGCTTCGGTCATTCCGACGGTGGCGATCTGTGGGCTGGTGAACGTAGCCGCGGGAACGTGGTCGTGCGGCATTGCCTGCAGCTCTTCCGGGTTCAGCAAATTGTGGCGTACAGCGCGCATCTCCGCGTTGGCGACGTGTTTGAGCATGTAGGGCGATGAGACGTCGCCAAGGGCCCAGACGCCTGTGGCAGAAGTGGAGCGGCCGTAGGCATCGACCTTGACGCGACCGTCGTCGTGCATTTCGATCCCGGCACGGTGCAGGTCCAGCAGGTCCCCGTTCGGAATACGCCCGGTGGCTACCAGCAGTACCTCGCCGGTCGCGGAGGAGCCGTCATCGAGCCGGACGGTCACGCCCTCCGTTGTCTCTTCGGCGCCTATGGTGGTCCGCCCCGACCTGATGTTGAATCGTTCGGCGGCCAAGGCGTTGAACCGGTCATGCAGGTCCTTGTCCAGATTCCTCAGAAGGGTGGAGCGGGCGATGATCGTAACCTCGGTGCCGAGGGCGGCGAAAACGTGGGCGAGCTCCATGGCTATATATCCGCCGCCGATCACCACCAAGGACTTAGGCAGCTGGGGCAGCCGCATGATGTCGTCACTGGTGTGGTACCGAACCCCTGAGGCGGCAATGGCTTCGGGGATGAAAGGCCGGGAGCCCGCGGCGATCACTACCTGGTCACCGGAGATGACTCGCTGGTGGGCGCCCTGTCCCGTGCGCAACGTGCGCTCGCCGACGAAGACGGCATGCTGGTCATAGACATCGATATTCGGAGTCCGTGGTCCGCGGCGGTACTCCTCACCAGCTGCGGCGATGGGGTCGATGCGGTTCTCGAAGATACGGGTGACCATGCCCGGCCAGTCCACGGAGTTGATACCCGCGTCGAGGCCCAGGCGCCCGGACTCTAAAATATCCAGTGCGGTATCGGCAGCGTGAACGTACATCTTCGACGGGATGCAGCCGGCATTCAGGCAGGTGCCGCCGAACGACCCCTCTTCTATGATCGCGATCGACTGGTCCTCGAACTCAGGGCCGGGAATGGAGTTTCCGCTTCCGGTGCCGATGATGACCAAGTCGTAGTGCCTATCCACGGAGGGATTGCTGGCCGCGGTATCCATGGGTAGTCCTCACTCTCGGTCCTCTACACCCTACGACGGCCACCTGTGTAGAACAGAAGCGGCCACCGGTTCTCTGGCGTTATCAACCCAAGCACAGGGCTAGTGGCCGGGCCTGAGCGCCCCGTCCAACTCCTCAAGACTGGGGGGATTGGCGCCTGCGCGGCTCACGGTAATGGCGGCCGCAGCTGCGGCCATGCGGCCCATTCTTGCCATCACCGCCGGGGCAAAGCCGTCAGTGGCCCTCCTAAGGAAGGCCAGGATCAGGGCGGACATGTAGGAATCGCCCGCCCCGATGGTGTCGGCCACCCCTGTTTTTACTGCAGGTATGTTCACTGAGGTTTCGGCGGAAGCGAGCAGGGAGCCCTTGGCACCCATGGTCACCACAGCCAGCTTTGCACCCAGCCCGAGGACGTGGGCGGCCGTCTCAGCCACGGTCTTGCGGGGATAGAGCCATTGGGCGTCCTCGTCGCTGAGCTTGACGAGGTCGGTCGCAGGAACGAAGTCTTTAAAGATGGTTCTCGCTTCGGTGTGGCTCCCGAGCAACGCTGGCCTGATGTTCGGATCGTAAGTGACGGTGCAGCGCTGGTGGGCTTGTTGGACGAGGGTTTTGACAGTCCGGGCGCCGGGGGCCAGGAACGTCGCGATGGAGCCTGTGTGCAAGACCCTGGGAACGAGGGCCGAAATATTTCCGGGCAGGTCCCAGGCGACGTCGAAATCGTAACTCGCGGAGCCGTCGGCGGTGAGCGTGGCCGTTGCCGAGGATGTCCGGGCCAGTGATCGCGACCCGGGCAGGAGCCTCACGCCGGCACGGTGCAAATGGGTTTCAATGGCCGCGCCCCTGGCATCCTCACCGATGGCCGTCAGCAGCCCGGTGGGGACGCCGAGGCGGCCGAGCCCGTAGGCGACATTGGCTGGAGAACCACCGGGATGTTCCACCACACCGGACGGGGTGGTGACCACATCCGTCAGGGCTTCACCTATAACAATGACATCAAGGGGCGTGTGGGAGTCTGGCCGGCCTGCTGTGAAGGGTTCCATTCTCTGACTTTCGGGGGAAGGCTTTCGGGGAGGTGACGGTGGCTATTGGGTAACGCTGATTTCGTTGATCTGCAGGTTGCCGAAGGTGGCGGTGCCTTCATCGGCGTAGAGGCGGATGCCGTTGTCCCCTTCCAGGGGAAACACGCGATGCGAGTGCACAACGCGACCGTCGCCGACGAACATCTCCACGCTCGTGCGGTCCACCAGAATCCTGAGGGCGAGTCGTCCGGAGCCTGGATCCACTGGTGTTTGGGTTTCTCCAGCGGTCGGGTTGATCGTTGGACGCCGGTTCACATACGCGAAGGGGCCCGGCAGGAAGACACCGGCGGCAACATGCCTGCCCCCTTCTGGCGCGCGGCAGACTTCGAAACCGATGTTGGCCGGCGGCGTCTTGGGATCCCACACAAGTTCGCAGGACAGCTCGTAGGACTGGGAACGGAGGTCAAGGTCATGCGTGCCCGAGACCGTTATGTCGCCCAGCTTGTTGGAGCGCTTGACGTAGTTGCCCAGGGCGGCGGTGGGAGCGGAGGCGAGATAGTAATTGCCGGTTCCACGCTTCAAACCCAGATCACGCACAATCATGTCGTCGCCGTTGTAGCCGTCGGTTGCCAAGGTGGGTGTGTTGTGGGGGTAGTCCCAGAAGTTCGCCCAGCCGATGGCCCGGCGCAAGGTTGGATCCTCGGCTCCCGTCGCATCGTGATGGGGATAGGTTACGGCCCCGTAAAAGTCGAAACCGTAGTCGAGCCATTCAGGCTCCTGGTGGTCTGCAGTGAAGGAACTGCCGTCGAAGGTCCCGGTCCAGTACGCGTACGTGGCAGGCAAGCCGCGGCCTTTGCCGTTCGCGCTTGTGCCCAGCACCCAATGGGACGTTTGGTCGTCCGCAGTCATCCGGAAGAGGTCCGGGCATTCGAGGACACCCAGATCGGTCCGGACGAACTCACCCACCCGCTGCCAGGAACGCAGGTCCGCTGAAGCGTAGAAGCCCAGCTTTTGGCCCTCGGCGTTCACCATGACCCAGCGGTCCCGATCCTCGTCCCGGACCACTTTGGGATCACGGAAGTCGGCTACTCCGGGGTTTGGCAGTACCGGGGCTGTACCTCCGGGCTTGAAGGTCTTTCCTTGGTCGGTTGAATACCAGAGGTACTGGGCCTGGTGGCCGTTGGGTGCTTGGGTCAGGATCGCGATGACGGCTCCGGCCCCGTATCCTGCGGTATTCCGGCCATCTACGACCAGGGAGCCGGACCAGCAGTCCTCGTTGATGTTGCTGAATTTGGGGATCGCGACGCCGCGGTCTTTGAAGGTGATGTGATCGGTCGTGGTGGCCCGGCGCCAGGATGTGCCCCTGCCGCCGCTGACGTAGTCGGCGTTGTAGAGGTAGTAGTAGTGGTACTCGCCGCCGAGGTAGATGGGACGTTGGGGGTCGTTCTTCCAGTTGTCTGGAACGCTGAGGTGGTAGTCCGGGCGCATCCGGGTCCGTCCTTTCGAGAGTGTGCCCCCGGAGTTGGTTTCAGCCGCGGCCGGCGCGGCCAAGGCGGCCTCCGGACCCGCAACAGCGAGGGGTGCCGCGAGGGCGGCCGCACCCGCGCTGGTCAGGAGTGAGCGACGAGAGACAGAGGGTGAATCCTTCATTGGTTCCCTTGTGTTTCCGGGCAGCACTGTGCTGCCGTTGGTGGGTGGTGATGGTGAAGTAGCCGAACGGCCGGTGTTATGTGGGGCGGTGTTACGGAAAAAGCGGCCTGGCGCCCGTGAAGATGTCCCGCATGGTCCATGTGTCCAGCGACAGTAGACGGACCGTCCCTGCGGAGGCTGCCAGGGTTACGTGCTGGCCGCCGAGGGTGGGATAGACGCGGGCCGTAAGGGGCTTGCCGTTGGCGAAAATCTCGACGGCCGACCGGTCAACGAGAACCCGCAGGTGCACGCGACCTTCAGGTATGGGGATCGGACCGGACTTATCCTCGGCATCGACGGTGGGATCGAGGCTGCTGTGGGTGCGGTCCAGTCGCAGGGTGCCCCCGGCACTATCCTCGCTGGCGCGGCTGAGTTCGATGACGGTGGTTTCGGTGCCTTCGCTGGTTCCCAGCACCCCGAGCCGCAGCGCCGACCCTGGGGCGAGTTGGACCTCCAGTTCAAGGTCGAGTTGGTTCCCGGACACGCCAGTAACTGCGGGGGCTCCGCCTCCGACAAGGACCCGCCCGCCAAAGTGCAGGTGGTTGGTGCGCAGTTTCTCCAGTTCCGGCACGGGGGAGAACCTCAGGGTTCCATCCTCTGCCAAGGCCGTGACGCGCGGCAGGCTCATGACTCCTGACCAGCCGGCTTCCACCATGGCGGCGTCGGTGCGGCCTTCCTGCAGCCATCCGAACATGATGCGCCGTCCGGCGTCGTCGAGGAAGGACTGCGGTGCGTAGAAGTAACGTCCCCCGTAGTCCAGTCGATGCAGTTCTTCGGGCGCGTAGGTGTCCCCGTCGTAGCGTCCGGTCCAGTACAGGGGGTGGCGGGTGTCCCCGTCATCCCAGGCGGAGAAGACGAGCACATCCGGCGCTCCGTCTTCATGGGCGGAACCCAGTGAGCCTTCGCCGGTCCTGAACAGGTCCACGCATTCCCACATGGTCCCGGTCCAGTCAGTGTCGGTGGGCTCCCCTTGGGAGGCGTCGCCGATGAAGAGTGGACCGACGTAGGTCCATGACCTCAGGTTTGTCGATTCGTACAGGAAGGCGGTGCCGCCGCGCCCGCGGATGCCCGAACCCACGAGCTGCCGCCATGTTGTCCCTTCCCGCCAGACGCAGTGGTCACGGTAAGCGGTAATCCCGACACCGGCTGGTGGGGCTGTGATGACAGGGTTCTCGGGCACTTTGGTCCAGCTCAGGAGGTCGGGGGAGCCAACCGCTACGCAGGGCAGTTCCCGTTCGTTGGCCCGTCCCGAATACACCAAGGTGGGCGTACCGCCGTCGTTTACCAGTACCCCCGACCAGCAGCCCTCGGAGTCCGGACCCGCTGACGGGCTCAGCGCGACGGGCTGGTCCGTCCACGTCACCAGGTCGGTGCTGGTGGCGTGGCCCCACTGAATGCTGTGGTGGAACGCGCCTTCGGGGTTGTATTGGTAGAACAGGTGGTAGGTGCCGTTCCATTGGCTGACGCCGTTGGGGTCGTTGAGCCAGCCGGCCGGGGACACGAAGTGGAATCGCGGCCGGAGGGGGTCGGCCTCGGCCCGGGAGACCAGCTCGTCCCGCGGAACGATGGCGAGTGGGTGGATGAGCTCAGTCATGCGGAAGTCTTCTGTTCGGTAGGGTTCGACGCCGGCTGGCCGGTTTTGGCGGGCGGCGCGGTGACGGGTTCCGTGGCCAGGGCGTGTCCGCCGCTTCCGGCCTGCGGGCGGTAGAGGTGGCAGCGCACCCAGTGACGGTTTGCGGGGCCGCCGACGTGATGGCGGACGGGTTCGGCTGCAGAACAAGGCTGGGCCGGGTCGCCGTCGAAGGGACAATGCGTCGAGGCCAGGACCGCTTGGCGCAGTTCGGCCCGACGGATCGGATCGTAGGACCCTGCCCGGGCAGGGTCCGGAACGGCAGAGACCAGAAGCTGCGTGTAGGGGTGCGCAGGATTGGCCAGCAGATCCAGGGACTCGCCCTCTTCGACGAGTTCACCGGCGAACATCACAGCGGTCCGGTCAGCCAGGTAACGGGCAGAGGCAAGGTCGTGGGTGATGTAGAGCATGGAGATGCCCTGTTCATCCCGGAGCTTGCGCATCAGGTTCAAGACGCCGATGCGGACCGACACGTCCAGCATGGAGGTGGGTTCGTCCGCGAGGATGACCTGGGGTTCCACAGCCAATGCCCGGGCGATGGCGACTCGTTGGCGTTGACCTCCGGAAAGTTCGTGCGGATAGGAGTTGAGCATGTCCGCTTGCAGGCCAACGGTGGTCATCAGCTCTTCAAGGCGTCGCTGGGTTGCGTCCTCGGAGCGGCCGCCCTTGTGATGGATCGCCAGGGACCGCCGAAGGAAGTGTTCGATCCTGTGTGCCGGGTTCAGCGAGCCGAAGGGGTCCTGGAAGACCATCTGCAACTGGGAGCGATACGAGCGGGAAACCTGGAAGCGGTCCCGTTTGAGGACGTCGACCCCGTCGAGCAGGATGGAGCCTTTGCTTGGCTTTTCAAGCCGGGCGACGCAACGGGCAAGGGTGCTCTTGCCCGAACCGGATTCCCCCACCAGGGCGACTATTTCGCCGCGGCCGATGCTGAGGTCCACGTCGTGCAGCGCCCTGACCGATTGCCGGGAGAACAGCCCGCCGATGGGGAAAGTCTTTCCCAGCCCACGGATTTCCAGCGCTGGATCCTGCAGGCCTGCAGGTGGGACCGATGGAGACAGGATGGCATTGCTCATTGTGTGGCTCCTTCCAAGGGCGCGGGCTGGACTGCGGAAGTGCCGGACAGTGCGGCAGGATCGGCGGCAAACGGGGCCACCAAGTGGCCCGGCGCCGCTTCGGTAAGATCCGGGATGTCCCGGAATTTCACTCCTTCGGGCAGCCCGGTCAGCGGAAGGCGCGGGCCGGTCAGGGGTGGAAAGGCACCCATGAGGGCCTGCGTGTAGGGGTGGCGGGGGTGGGTGTAGACGTCCTGTGCTTTGGCCGTTTCCACGATCCGTCCGCCGTACATGACGGCCATACGGTGTGAAAGCTCCACCATGAGCGACATGTCGTGCGTGATGAACAGGACCGAGAATCCCAGCTCGCGTTGCAGTTCTTTGATTTGTGCCATGATTTCCTGCTGCACCACGACGTCGAGTGCTGTGGTGGGTTCGTCCAGGATCAACAGCGACGGCTTCAGCGCCACGGCCATGGCGATCACGGCACGTTGCCGCATGCCGCCGGAGAGCTGGTGGGGGTAGGACTTCAGCCGCGCCGGGTCGATCCTGACCAGCTCCAGCAGTTCCCCTGCCCGGCGAAGTGATTCCTTTCGGGAGTAGCCTGCGTGCGTCGTGTAAATGTCCACGATTTGTTCACCGATGGTCAGGACGGGGTTCAATGAGTTCATGGCGGACTGGAAAACCATGGCCACGTCCTGCCAGCGGAACCTGCGCAGTTCCTCCGGGCTCATGGCCAGGACGTCCTTGCCGCCGAAGGAGATGCTGCCACCGGCTATCTTGGCCGGGTCTTTGAGCAGCCGCATGATCGAGTTGGCGATAGTGGACTTGCCGCAGCCGGACTCCCCGGCCAGGCCGAATACCTCTCCGGTGCCGATGCTGAAGGAAACACGGTCCACTGCGGTGGTGGAGCGGGTGTCGCCAATGTACTTGACCGTGAGGTCTTTGATGTCCAGGACTGGCTCATGGGAGCCGAAGGAGACTTGGGAAACAGTCATTTGGCGGCGCTCCGTTCGGTGATTGCAGGGGTCTTGGGCGTCTTGATCTTCCGCAAACGGGGATTGGTGACCTCGTCCACGGCGTAGTTGATCAGAGCCAAGGCGAAGGCGACCAAGGCGATGCAGACGCCGGAGGGCACGAAAACCCACCAGCTGCCCGTGAGCAGGGCACCTTCGTTGCCGGCCCAGAAGAGGTTGTTGCCCCACGAGACGGTGCTGACATCACCCAGGCCCAGGAATTCCAGGCCTGCCTGGGCGCCGATGCCATAGATGACACAAGCCAAGAGAGTTCCCATGACGATGGAGGCCATGTTGGGCAGGATTTCGCGGAACATGATCCGGCCGGCCCGTTCTCCCGACACTACTGCCGCGGCAACGAAGTCCTTGGACCGGATGGACAGGGCTTGGGATCGCAGGACGCGGGCCGAACCGGCCCAGCCGGTAACCACCAGGACCAGGATTACCGTGCCGAGTCCCGGGGGCAGGAACGCCGCCAGGATGACCAGGAGGGGCAGCCCTGGCAGGAGCAGGAAGATGTTGGTCAGCAGGGAAAGCCCTTCGTCGATGAACTTGCCGAAGTAGGCAGAGGCGAGACCCACGAGGATTCCGATGAAGGTGGACGCGAGACCCACCGTGAGGCCAACGAACAAGGAACTCCGGGAACCGTGAACGGTCAGTGCAAGGACGTCCTGGCCCTTGGCGGTGGTGCCCAGCCAGTGCTCAGGCGATGGTTCCAAGGAGGACATCGCCGTGATCCTCGACGGGTCGCCCGGGAACAACAGTGGTGCCAGCAGGGCCATGGCGATGAAGAAGACCATCAAGGCCATGCCTGCCAGGGCCTTCTTGTTGGTGACCAGGCCGTGGACAAAGCTGCGATTGGGTTTGCGCCGGGGAGCGCGCGGGCGGCCGGTGGCGAGGATGCCGCCCGTTGTCGCATCGGCGGTTTTTTCGATGAAAGTTGTCATGGTCGGACCTTCAGTTGCTGCGCACGCGCGGGTCGAGGCGGACGTAGAGGATATCCACCAGGAAGTTGGCCAGGAGAACGGCGGCGGTGATGGTCAGGAACAATCCCTGCATGAGCGGGTAGTCCAGGCCTTGGACGGCGTTGAGGAGTTGGTAGCCAACGCCGGGGTAGGCGAAGACCACTTCGGTGAGAAGGGCGCCGCCAACCACGAAGCCCAGGCCCATACCGAAGCTGGTTACGGACGGGAGCATGGCGTTGCGTGCGGCGTAGCGGAGCATGATGCGGCTGGGTCGAAGCCCCTTGGCTTCGGCCATGGTGATGTAGTCCTCGGAGTTGGTGGCGATCATGGTGTTGCGCATACCCAGCATCCAACCGCCGATGGAGACCAGGACGATCGTCAACGCGGGCAGCACCAGGTGCGCGCCGACGTCGCCGATGAACTCCCAAGTGAAGGCCGGCTCCAAACCGTCGGTAAACGCGTGGCGGATGGGGAACCAGCCCAGGACTACGCCGAACAGGTAGAGCGCGCCCATGGCGAGCCAGAAGTACGGGAAGGAACCAATGAAAACGAGGACCGGCGGGAGTGCGGAATCGATCGCTCCGCCCCGCCGCCAGGCGGCCAGGATGCCCAGCAGGTTACCCACGACGGCGGCAATCACCAGGGCCGTTCCGCCCAGCAGGAGGGTCCAGCCGAGCTGGGAGGAGATTACTTCGGTGACCGGAGTGGGGAACCTGGAGATGGAAACGCCCATCTGGCCGGTGACGATGTTATGCAGGTAGTCGATGTACTGCTCCCAAATGGGGCGATCGTCCACGCCCAGGAGCTTGCGGAGCGCCTCGATTTGTTCGGGCTGCATTCTGTCCTGTGTACGGGCAAACATGCGGGAGACGGGGTCGCCGGGCATGAAGCGAGGGAGCAGGAAGTTCAGGGTGATGGATGCCCAGAAGGCGATCAGGTAGAAACCCAGGCGGCGCAGGATGAAGCGCACGGTTTCCCTCCATTCGGGAATTACGGAAAGGTGTGGGTGTTACGCCCGGCGGGTGGGTGCCCGCCGGGCGTATCGTCGTGGTGCGCGTTATTTGCGCGGTTCGAGCGTCGTCAGCACCAGGACTGTGGTGGGAGCGCGGACCGAGAGTGTCGCGTAGGGGTTCTCCTGGGTGGGCCAACCGGTGAAGCGGGTGTCGTTGAAGGCGCCCCATTCCGGTCCGGAGAACAGCGGCACCAGGGGCGCGACGTCGTTGTACTCTTCCTGGAGCTTGTTCGCGATGTCCTTTTGCTTGGACTCGTCGGCTGCGGCCGCGAACTCGGCCAGCAGGGCATCTGCCTTGGTGTCGCCGAAGCGGTGGTAGTTGTCGAACGTCTTGGTTCCTACCGGCTTGACCGTTGCCGTGCCCATGGAGGTGTTGAAGTACTTGTAGGGGCTGGGGTCGTTTGCCGACCAGACGATGCCTGAGTCAAAATCGCCTGTCTCGTAGCCGGCCACCACTGCGGCCCAGTCGGGGGAGTCCACTTTCGCGGTGATGCCCACTTCGGCCAGGTTCTGGGAGATCACATTGGCTACCGACAGCCAGTCCGAGGAGGACGCGCCGACGGAAATCTTGAACTCGAAAGGTTTACCGTCCTTGAGTGTGCGCTTGCCGTCAGCGCCCTTGGCATAGCCGGCCTTGTCGAGGAGTTCGTTGGCCTTCTGGACGTCGTGGTTGGTCCAGGTGCAGTTGTCCTTGACCGAGGAGTTCTTCCACTTGTCGTAGTTGCCGGACAGGCCCGTGCAATCGGCCGGCTGGGCGTAGCCGCTCATGCCGATCTTGGTGACCTGGTCCCGGTCCACTGCCATGCTCAGTGCCTTGCGGACGTTGACGTCGTTGAAGGGTGCCTTGGCGGTGTTCAGCTGCCAGTTGATCATGGCGCCGGTGGCAGGGAACCAGTACTGGCGGTGGTCCTTGTCTTTGGCGACGAAGGTCTTTTCGATGTTGGGGATGTACTGCGGGGCCCAGTCAACGTCACCGTTGGCGGCCGCCAGGTTGGCGCCGTCGTTTCCTGCGAAGGCGAGCATCTTGATGCCCGCGATTTTCTGCTTTTCCGGCTGCCAATAGTTTGGATTCTTCTTCAGCACGAAGGACTGCGCCTGGAAGCTGTCCACCTCGGTGTAAGGGCCGGTGCCGACGGGCTTGGCGTTGGCGTCCTTCTCCGGATCCGCGAGGGCAGACCAGATGTGCTTGGGCAGGATGCTCAGCTGGCCAAGATCGTAAAGGGCAGGGGACCAGGGCTTGTTGAAATTGAACGTGACCTTGTTTCCGTCGGCGGTCACCCCGTCAAGGTACTCGTAGCCGCCCTTAAGCTTCTTTTGCAGCTCGAACGTGTACGCCACATCATCGGCCACGAACGGTTGCCCATCGGACCACTTCACTCCATCACGCAGGGTGAAGGTGATCGATTTGCCGTCCTCTGCAGCCTTCCATTCCGTGGCGAGCCACGGGACGGTGTCTCCCTTGGCAGGGTTGAAGATCAGGAGGGATTCGTAGATGGACTGTTGGACCATCGGGTTGACGGTCGGTGCGAAGGGGTTGAAGTTCTGGACAAACGTTCCCATGTCTTCGCGCGGGATGGTGAGGAACGCGCTGGCGTTGGCAGCGGCGTCTGTGCCGCTGGTCTTATTCACGGTGGCAGCGCAGCCGGTCAGCAGCATTGCACCTACTGCCAGACCGGCCGCCGTAACGCGGGCAGCCCTCAGGAATCGGGGTTGTGTCATGATGGGTATCTCTTTCCTATCTTCATCTGCACGGTGAAGGGGTGGGTAAGGGTTTCTCTTCGGGTAGTGATTTAGCGGTCAGACCGAAGAGCGTTCTAGCAGCGGGCAGTCGACCAATTGCTGGTCGGCAAGGATCGGCTGTCCTGCTGTTAGAGCGGCGAGTGTCTGGACTCCCAGAGCACCCATTTTTTCGAACGGCAACGCAACCGTGGTCAATTTTGGCCGTAGGTAGGCCGCAATGAGTTCCTGGTTGTCGAAGCCGATCACGGCGATGTCGGCAGGGATGGTCAGTCCCCGCTCCTTGATGGCGTCATAGGCGCCCATCGCCATGCGGTCGTTAAGGCAGAACAGCGCAGTTGGCCTGTTCGGGTGGTCCAAAATGCGGCATGCGGCTTCGTAGCCGCCGTCAGCGGTCGCATATCCGGACACCACCAGCTCGGGGTCAAGCTCCAGTCCGGCTGCGCTGAGTGCTTCGCGGGCACCCTCCAAACGCCCCACCGCAGCGGGAATGACCGGGTCAAGGTTAATGACTCCGATTCGGGTGTGGCCGGCTTGGAGCAAACGTTCGACGGCGACCCGGCCTCCGCCGCGCTCGTCAGGGACAATCGAGGGCAGCTTTCCGTCTGCGTCGAAGCAGTTGATCAAGACGGTTGGTACTTCATTGGCGCTCGCCGGGACGTGGACCCCCCGGTGAAAGGTTGCCGCGTAGAGAAGTCCTTCCACTCGTTGTTCCAACAGCTTTTCGGTTGCGGCATCTTCCAGGCCCTGGTTGGGTCCTACGGCATCGGCCTGGTCGGAGGGCGCGATGAGCAGGAAACGGCGGTCAAGCCAGGCTTGGTCCTGGGCACCTTTGATGATGTCGACGGCGAACGGTGCCGTGACGATCTCGGTGACGATCCCGTACCAATCACTTCGACGGGATGCCAGGGCGCGGGCGCCGGCGTTGGGTCGGTAGCCCAATTCCTGCACGGCAGTGTTGATGCGTGCCCTGGTCTCTTCGGAGATGCTGGTGTTTTCACGGTTGCTCAACACGAAAGAGACCGCTGTGCGGGAGACGCCGGCATGTTTGGCGACGTCATTCATGGTGACTCCGCGCTGCCGCACGGGAACCGACGGCAGGGGAGGGTTGCTTTTCGCCATTGAATGCTCCGGGTCTTCTTCGACGCTGGGCTAGCCAGGATTTTGCGGGGTGTTATGGCTTCCAGTTCCGCGTCTTCCTTGTGAGTAACGCGCGTTACTGGGTGGTGTGATTCAGGTTACGCGCGTTACTTCCAGAATGTCAACACCCTGATTTCGCAGCCCTTTCATCGAGTCCCGCTGCGCGAGGCATGGTCAGGGATAACCGCCAATTTGTTATCTGTGGGAGGCGGGGCCATTGCCTGGGGCGACGGGCGTCAGCAAGCCCGGGAACCTGAGCCATCGAGTTGCAAGCGCTTGCGTTAATTCTCATGACACGCTTAGCTGGTTGCCATGGTTGTAAGTGTTGAATCCGTCGCTGAGCGCGCAGGAGTATCAATTTCCACGGTTTCCCGGGCATTGAGGTCCGTCCCTGGCGTTTCGGCAGCAACTCGCAAGCGGGTGCAAGCAGCGGCCGTGGAATTGGGCTACTTTGTCTCGCCAGCGGCATCGCGCCTTGCGACCGGCAAGACCAAGACCGTTGGCATCGTTGTGCCTGTCCTGGCCAAATGGTTCTTCGGGAAAGTCATCGGCGAAGCGGCTCAAGCCCTCAGGCAAGCAGGCTTCGACGTCCTCCTTTTCGAACTGTCCACGCCCGGGCAGAGGTCGAGGTTCTTTGCCTCGAAGCACCTCTCCGGCCGGACCGACGGTATCCTCATGATCGCTCTTCAACCCAGCGCCACCGAGTTGGAAGCACTGGCAGGCCAAGGACAGGCGGTGGCTTTGATTGGAGCTTTCGCCCCGGGTTTGGGTTCCGTCTCCGTAGATGACGTCTCTGCTGGCCGGGACGCCGTGAGGTACTTGCTGAATCTGGGTCACGAACGGATCGCGTTTATTGGCATTCTGGAGAAGGAGTCCACCAATCTTGGTGGCATACCGCCCAAGCGCCGGTTGGCCGGCTACAGGGAAGCCCTGGCCGAAGCGGGTATGCCAGACAGGCCCACTTTGAAGGTATTCGAAGAAAACAGCGTCGCAGGGGGCGCCTCCGCCATGACCCGCCTCCTTGCTGCCGGGCGGGCACCCACGGCGGCTTTTGTTGTCTCCGACGAAATGGCTTTCGGGGCGCTCATGGTCCTCCGCCAGGCCGGGCTGGATATTCCAGGCGACTTCTCGGTCCTCGGATTCGACAACCACGAGCTCGCCGAAGTGGTGGGCCTGACCACCATGGATCACGACGTAGCCCAACAAGGCCGCGAAGGCGCCGCCATTCTCCTGGAGGCCATGGGCGGATCAGTTCCGGCGATTCGCACTATCCCAACACGCCTGGTCATCCGGGAAACCACTGCGCCACCACATTACCTGCGCCACAGACCCCCGGAAACCATGGAAACTGAAATTACGCCGGATACTCCGGCAGGCCGTGAAGGAACTCAATGAAATATCGCAAACTCGGTAGCAGTGGAATGTACGTCAGCGCGATTGCGCTGGGTAACTGGGCTACCCACGGAGAGACTGTTGACCAGGATGTTGCTACCGCTTGTGTCCACAAAGCGTTGGACCTGGGCATCACCACCTTCGATACGGCCGATGCCTACGCTGACACAAAGGCCGAAACGATGCTCGGTGAAGCCTTGAAAGGCATCCGCCGGGAAGGCGTGGAAGTCATGACCAAGGCATTCTTTCCCACAGGTCCGGGCAAGAATGACCGTGGCCTGTCCCGTAAACACATGATGGAGGCCATCAACGGCTCCTTGCGGCGCCTGCAAATGGACTACGTCGATGTCTACCAAGCCCACCGTTATGACTACGAAACGCCCCTGGAAGAAACCATGGGGGCCTTCGCCGACATCGTCCATTCGGGCAAAGCCCACTATGTCGGCGTCTCGGAGTGGACAGTCGAAGAGATCCGGGCGGGCGCCGCGCTGGCTGCAGAGCTGGGTATTCAACTTGTCTCCAACCAGCCGCAATACAACATGCTGTGGCGGGTCATCGAACCCGGGGTCGTTCCTGCCTGTGAAGATTTGGGAATCACCCAAGTGTGTTGGTCGCCGCTCGCGCAAGGCGTGCTGACTGGAAAGTATGGAACAGCAGCCGGTCCTGTCGGTGGCCGGTTCACCGATGAGGACGGGAACCTTAAGACCGAGCACAAGTTCATGCGGGCCTCGGTCCTGGAGCGCGTCGAGAAGCTTAAAGTCGTCGCAGGAGACCTTGGCCTGCCGTTGGCTACGATGGCCGTGGCTTGGGTGCTTGCCAACCCCAACGTCTCAGCAGCGATAGTGGGTGCCAGCAGGCCTGAGCAGCTGGAAGACACAGTCCGGGCTTCGGAGGTAATACTCGATCAGGCGACCCGGCAACGGATCGACGACATCCTCGGTGACGTGGTGGAACGGGATCCCGCCAAAGTGGAGTCCTTCCCGCAGCGCGTTTGAGGAAACCACTCACCAATGGGCGCCGAAAGGTCCGTGGAAGAGGCCGGCGGCTGCGGCGGCAAGGCCCGCCGTCGTAATTGCCTCAGAACAGCGGCCAGGGCACGGCCGGCATCCCGCCGCGTGGCGCTGGAAACAGCCCGGCAGCGCGCAACAGGGCACACCGCTGGTCGAGCGATTCGATTTCGTCGGTGGTGAGCAACTCCGCCAGCTGCTGGCCGAGCCCACCTTTCAGCCCGTCAATGACACGGTCAATACCGTCGAGTTCCTCGGCTACGAGGGGCTCACCGAGCCACCCCCAAAGCACTGTTCGCAGTTTATGTTCCCGGTGAAAGGTAAGTCCGTGGTCAACGCCGTGCCGGTGGCCGTCCGCCATAGCAAGAATGTGGTTTCCCTTGCGATCAGCGTTATTGACCATCACGTCGAACACGGCCATGCGCCGCAGGGCAGGCGAGTCTTCGTGAACGAGGGCAACCTGCAGGCCGTCCTCATCCTGTCCCTCAAGAACGTGTTTCCAGCCGGTCCCGGGAACATTGTCCACCTCGAGCAGGTCAACGGCATTTTGGGTGGGCTCTGGTTCCTGCCAGATCTGCACCATGCCTTCGCCCAGCGGACCATCCCGCAGCCAGGTACGCGGCACGATGTCCCAACCCAGTGCTTGCGAGACCAGATAGGCCGCCACCTCCCGATGCGCCAAGGTGCCGTCCGGAAAATCCCACAAGGGAGCCTCGCCTGCTATCGGCTTGTAGACGACGGGCACGCCTGCGATGCTGCCAAGAAACGTGGCGTTTGAGGCTGTTCTGATGCGCCCGGTAAGGCTCAGCTCGGCGGTTGCCAGGTCCTGCGCCGGCATCAGACCTCGGGCAGGGCGCAGTCGTGCCCGTCCGCGTCCATGGGGAGGCCGCAGCGCGGGCAAATCGGACGGCCTGCCCCCACGATTTCACGGGTGCGCTTGGCGAAGGCGCGCGCGGTTCCAACGGGCATGCGCACCAGCATCATTTCGCTGTCGTCGTAGCCGGGGGCATCCGTGGCTTCGTCATCATCGTCGGCGAGCGGGTAAGCCTCCACCACGATCTGGGCCGTGGTCGGATCCCAATCCAACGTCATGGCTCCGGTGCGGAACTGCTCCTGAGGTGGCTCCAGCGGGTCATTGTCGACGAGTTCGACGGGGGTACCGGTCGGAACGCTGAAGGGGTTGCCGTCAATGGTGATGAGCTGGTCGAGAATTTCGTCGATCTTTTCTGCCAGCAGGGCCGACTGCTGCTTTTCCATGGCAATGCTCACGATTTGAGCCCCCGCACGGACCTGCAGGTAGAACGTGCGCTCTCCTGGATGGCCAATGGTGCCGATGACAACCCGATCAGGCCAGGCAAACTCGTGAACGCGTGTAGGCATGTCAGTATTCTAGGCACACGGGGTTCAAGGCGTCTTCTGCCCTGCGCCTCCGCCGACGGGCGCGTCGGACGAACGTATGCCTTTGGACAACCACGACAGATCACCGGCTTCGGTGTTGGTGGCGTACACACTCGGCCGGCTGGTGCTGTAGTGGACGATTGATACGGAAGCCGGACTGACGTTAATGCGCTGGAAGAGGTCCAGGTGCATGCCGAGCGCGTCGGCGAGGATTGACTTGATGATGTCCCCGTGACTCACGGCCACCCAGACGGCCCCGGGCCCATGTTCGGCTTCGAAGGCCGCATCGTAGCGCCGAATCGCCGCCACTGCGCGGGCCTGCATCGCAGCCATGGCTTCACCACCGGGAAAAACGACGGCGGACGGTTGCGTCTGCACCAGCGGCCACAAATCCTCGGTGGCCAGATCGCTGAGCTTGCGTCCCTGCCACTGGCCGTAATCACACTCTGTGAGATCGGGCTCCACCGGCGCGTAGGGGGCGCCGGCCTGGCGGTCGAGGATCAAGCCGGCGGTTTCCCGGCAGCGCTCAAGCGGGCTCGAAACCACCCCGACGACGGGCACGGCTGCAAGCCGATCCCCGGTCAGGGCCGCTTGGTCACGCCCCGTCTGGTCCAGGATCACCCCTTCAGCCCGGCCAGCCAGGAGTCCGGATGCATTGGCTGTGGTGCGGCCGTGCCGCACAAGAATTACTGTGGCCATCCACCCAGCGTAGTCACCCGCTCGATGGCGGCGTTACTGGCGAAGTGCCATCAAGGCGCGTTCCGACGTCGTGCTTTCACCCACGCGCCGCCGTTGCCCGAGGAACAAAACAATTGCGGCCACCCACAGCACCCCAACGATAAGCATGGACGCGCCACCGAGATTGTCGGCTGCGGATGCAACGACATTCGGAAAACCGAGTCGTGCGGCGAGCCACCCGGCAGCTGCGACTGCCGCGAGAAGGGCAGCTCCTTCACGGAGCCGACGGTAAATCCCGGCCCGGGCCAACAGGACCAACGGCGGCAACACCACGGCGACGACGAAGAGTTGCATGGCCTCTATGCCGAGATTGAAGCCAAGAAGTGAGAGGCCCAGCTGGGTGCCGGTGAGGTTGAGTTCGCGGAGGGTTTCGGAGAAGGCGAGTCCGTGGATGAGCCCGAAGAATCCGGCCACAAGGACCTCTTTGCCTGCGAAGAGTGGCCGGATGGCGTGGACGGCGGCGATCAGGATACTCACCGCGATCAGCGCTTCAATGGGTGCTGCCGTGACGGGAAAGCCCAGGGTGGCCAAGGCCAGGGTCAAAGAGTGGCCTACGGTGAAGGCCAAGGTGATGCCTGTGATGCGGCGGACGGCGCGTTTCACGGGCGCGGGACCCGACCACCGCCGTCGAACGGCCAGCAGCGGCGCAGGTACCAGCAGGGTGAGCAGGAACAATTGGTGGTCGGTGCCGTCCTGGATGTGGTGGATGCCCAGGGCCACCATGCTGAGGAATCCGCTGGTATTGGAGCCTTGGCCGAGGTCCACGTGCAGGGACGAAACAACCCCCGACGCGGTGTCGAGCCGGATGGTGCCGAGCTGGTAGGCGCCGGTGACCACGCCGCCGGACCAATCGGAACCGACGCTGACCAGCACCACGTGGGTCACTACCTGGTTCACGATGATGTCGTATCCGAGGTTGAATGAGCGTGCGTTGCTTCCGGCGGGCGGGGTGAGGGTGAACGTCGTTTGGAGTTCTTTGTAGATCCCTGTGGTTGCGGCGCTTCCCGCCTCAGTCACGGAGAGTTCACCTACCGTGACGGCCCACGCCTGCCCGGTGTCCGAGGTGGGGGCGAAGTGCGCCAGCAGGTACGAAGTAATCTCCACGGCGTGCGCCTTAACCGTCTCGGACGTTTGGTCCCCAAGGTCGATCCCTGTCGCTGATTCGAGGTCATCCAATGGCAGATTCACCCTGGCCTCTATGACGTCTTCGCGCACATCCAGTTGCACGATGGACGTTGGCAGGACATGCGCCGACGCCGGTGCGGCGCCAGTCGCGAAGGACCCCGCCAGGACCAGCAGCACGGTCAGCAAGCAGCGTACGACGGCGGCACGCGGCTTCCGTGCGGCCCTCGCCTTGGGGACGGTGGCCTGCATCAGTCTTTGGTTCCGCCGTAGTCGGTGTTGCGGTCGCGCCAGAGGGAGTGCGGGTGGTTGCCGGAGAGAACGATTCCGCGTTGCATGGAGAACTCGATCCACACGGAGGGACCGTCAATGCGGATGTAATCGTTCTGCTGGGTCAGTGCCGTGGTGCCGGAGTATGCCACGTAGGTCCCGTCGAGTTCGTTTTCGTAGCGCCTGAGGATGGTCGCTGCGTCGTCATCGGCGATGTCGTTGGCGTATCCTGCGATCGCTGCGAGGACCAGCTTCTTTTGCTCCGAAGAGAGCTTCGATACCTGGAGGCCTTCCTTCGTGGTGGGAAATGCCCAGTCCTGGCCGGGGCCCAGAAGCAGGTCGCTGTAGGTCTTACTGAGCTTGGCCGTGGCTTGTTGGTCCGTGGTGAGCCCGGCGAGGAGTGCTGCGAAGGCTGCTTCCTTGGCCGCCATAGGCTGGTTGGTGGTGCCGTTGTAGTCGAAGGCGCTGTTCGGTTCGATGCCGCGGAAAGACGGAGTTGCTCCCGCCAGAACGCCGTTCTTGTAGGTGTTGGCGACCGCGAGGTGGTGCCCGCCGAACTGGAACTCCCACGTCCCGGTATCGGCGGGGGAGCCGAGGAACGCGATGTAATAGCCGCTGCGGCCGTAGTCGTTGCCGCCGCCGTTGGCGCCGAGATATTCGTCGGCGTTGAGGTGTTGTTGGACCTCGTCGTACCCCAGGCCTTTGGCGCTGCCGGTGGCGGCTGCGAGGAGTGTGTTGAAGGCGGACAGTTGGGATTCGTTCAGGTCTGCGAGGTTGAGTCCGATGCGCGGACCGGACCCGCCGCCTCCTCCGGGTCCGCCGCCCATGCCTCCGGACAGGAGGGCCTGCGGCAGGTTGGACCACAGCTTGGCGTTGGCCAGTGAGTAGTCCTGCAGCAACTGCGATTGCAGGTCAGTGCCGAGGGTGGCTTGGAATGACTGGGCCAACTGGGCGACGGTACCGGCCGCCGTCGTACTTCCCGTTGCTGAGGCCGTGGCCGAAGCAGAAGCGGCGGCGGAACTGGGTGCCGGCGTCGTGCTGGCCGTTGCGGTCGGCGTTGAGGTGGACGGCGACGAACAAGCTGCCAAGGCGAAGAGGCCAAAAACGGGAAGGCTGCCAAGCAGGGTCCGGCGGGACAATGAGGGTGAGTCAGGAGTGGTCATGTCCACCAAAGTACGGATGCTGACTGTTCCCGGACTTTCGCGAAACTGTGGATAGCCTGTGAGCGGGCCGAACGGAAGCTGCCCGTCGAACGTTGAAACGCGTCGGCCCCTCCAGTCACTACTGCCGCCAGCAGCGGCTGCCTGGCACATCACGGGTAAATGCCCCAGGGGTAGAGCACCTTCAGGCCGTGAGGCCGTAGCCTTCGCGGATCCAGTCCAGCAGTTCGGCATCGACCCCCGAAGGCTCCTTCACGATCACTTCGTTGTGCCACCTGTTGGCCGATACCTGCTCGGCCTTGTGGACGCGATCGGATGTGAGTTCCCTGTCCAGGACTATGTTGAGAAGGATCCCGCCGCGTCGGGGATGGATTCCCAGGAAGGCCCGTCCGTGCAAGACATGGAATGATGAAGCGTTCTCCTGCAACTCGCAGCCTTCCAAGCCCCCGAAGACATGATCCATGAGTGAGCCGTAAACGGTTGCTGCATTTGGATCACCCTGGATACGTTCTCTTGCCGTGCGCGCCATTCCGCCAGCATAAGTGCGGGGATCTCCTGACACCACTGCCGCCGTGCCCGACTGCCGGGCAGGGCGTGGCGGAACGTCCCATTTGTAGTCGATCCATGCCGTGAAGCCGAACTTCGATGACTTCGCCAAGGAGGGCCGTCCAGTCGTACTGGAGGTGCATTCGCGTGCCGGTTTCCACAATGGGCTGCCGCCGTGAACCCGTGAATTGCCTCAGGCCGGGAAACATCCTCAGGCCGGGAAACATGAAAGTGCCGTCGAGCGCGCCTTTTCGAGTGCCTCCCGCAGCGGCAGGGCACGGTGCTCGTTGGAGAGCATTTCCACGCCCCATGGGCCCTGGAAGCCAAGGCCTTGGAGCGTGCGGATGAACCCCGTAACGTCTTGGTCGCCTTCGCCGCAATACCGCCGGTTGTCACGAGTGTCTTCGAAGAGTGTGCCCCTGACTGTGGCATCTGCATCATTGAGTTCCACGCCGAAGATTTGCTCTGCTGTGAGCTTTCGAGCCACGTCATCAAGCGAGGTTCCATTGCGGAAGATGTGCCAGTAGTCGATGATGAGGCCGCAATCGGGCATGTCAACGAGGCGCATGAGGTCAGCTGCGGCCGGAATGGACCGAATGAGGGTGAAGGCCACTGGCTCAAGTGCGATTTTGGTGCCTCGGCTCACGGCCTCCTTGGTGAGTTCCCGCAGGGGGCCTGCGAAGGCGTCATAGTCCTCGGCTTCTTCGCCAAATGACGTGCCAATTTTTACGAAGCCGGCACCCAGCTCTTCGGCCGCGTCCAGCAGGACCTCCCATCGGGGACGCCATTGGTGGGCCCGGGATTCATCCCACCAGTTGTTGAGCAGCTCCACTTCGACGTGGCGGAAGCCGGCGTCATCGATGAGCTTGCGTAGTCCGCCGAACCCGATCGTGTCCCGGGCCGCAAGAAGGTCGTCGTACACCAACCCCAATCCACTCCAGCCTGTGGCGGCAATGGCATCCAGGCGCTCGACGATCGGGACCGGACTCGTTTCGGGTTCCCGTAACGGCGCGGCGTCGCCTGCGCTGGTCCAGCAGGTGGCAGTGAATTCAGGAGTGCTCGGGTACGTCATCGTTCTCCTCGAGGCAGGTGCGGCAGGTGCGGCAGTGGGGTGCCAGAGGCCATGCCGGCCCGCTGGATATATCCATTGGAACGCTCCATTGACAATTGGTCAAGCTGTGATTTAGCGTTGGAGCGTTCCACAAAGCGAGGTGGATCACATCCGTTCACATCGAGGTTGTTCCCTTCTCCCCACGATGCCTTCGCAAGGCAAGCAGCACGGGCGACGGGTCTAAATAACGCGAATCAAAGGAGATTTCACGTGGCGAAGTTCAATTTGCGGAGGGGCGCACTGGCCCTGGCCGTAGTGCCGCTTCTGGCCTTGGGGGCATGCTCTGCAGGCGGCGGCAAGACCGACACCGGCACGGACAGTGGTGCCGGCGGCCAGGTAGCCGATACGGCCCGCATCAAAGTTGCGATGATCACCCACGCTGCGGCCGGAGATACCTTCTGGGATATCGTCCGCAAGGGTGCCGAAAGCGCGGCGAAGAAGGACAATGTGGAACTCCTCTACAGCGGCGACGCAGAAGGAGGCCGCCAGGCGCAGCTCGTGCAGCAGGCCATCGACCAAAAGGTGGACGGCATTGTGGTCACCCTGGCAAAGCCGGACGCGCTCAAGGACGTCGTGAAGAAAGCGGTCGACGCCGGCATTCCGGTAGTCAGCATGAACGCCGGCGAGGACCAGTCCAAGGCCCTGGGCGCCTTCACCCACTTTGGCCAGAGCGACAAACTGGCCGGTGTGACGGTGGGCAAGCGCCTTGCAGAAGAAGGCGTCAAGCACCCGATCTGTGTCATCCAGGAACAGGGCCATGTGGGCCTTGAGAACCGCTGCGCCGGAATCAAGGAAAACGTACCCGGGACCGAGATCCTCAACGTCAACGGGGCCGACATGACGTCGGTCTCGTCCACAGTTTCCGCGAAGCTGCAATCGACTCCGGACGCAGACGCGATCGTCGGACTCGGAGCGCCCTTCACGCTCACCATCGTGAAGTCCGTCAAGGAAACCGGAAAGACCATCAAAGTGGCTTCCTTCGACCTGAACGCCGACCTGGCAAAGGCCATCTCGGACGGAAGCGTCGAATTCACTGTGGACCAGCAGCCCTACCTTCAGGGATACGGCAGCGTTGATGCTATCTGGCTCAGCAAGGTTGGCGGGTTCAAGGTAGGTGGCGGCCAGCAGGTCTACACCGGTCCCGCCGTGGTGGACAAGAGCAACGCAGGAGACGTATCCGCATTCGCGCAGGCCGGTATCCGCTGACCCACACCACAAACCGTTGGGACGCCGGGCACCACGGCCCGGCGTCCCACGCCAAAGGAGTTTAGTCATCATGGCCAATGCCGTCCTTACAGCACCATCCGACGAGCGCGTCAGTACTCGGAACCCCCTCCAGAAACTGCTGGTGCGCCCCGAGATCGGCGCCCTGGTGGGTGCCGTCGTCCTCTTCGTCTTCTTCTCCGCGATTGCCCCCGTTTTCCTGCAACCCAATTCGCTGGCCACCGTCCTTTACGGTAGTTCCACCATCGGCATCATGGCCGTCGGCGTTGCCCTGCTGATGATCGGTGGCGAGTTCGACCTCTCCACTGGCGTCGCGGTCATTACGTCCGCTTTGTCCGCCTCCATGTTCAGCTGGTACTTCAGCATGAACATCTGGGTGGGAGTCCTCTTCGCCCTGGTGGTTTCCTTGGGCATCGGTTTCATCAACGGCTGGATCCTGGTCAAGACCAAGCTCCCCAGCTTCATCGTCACCCTGGCCACCTTCCTCATGCTCGCAGGCTTGAATCTGGGCCTGACCCGCCTGATCGGCGGCGCTGTTGCTACCCCTTCCATCTCGGACATTGACGGTTTCGACACCGCCCGGGCGATCTTCGCCTCCAGCGTCAAGATCGGCACCGTTGACGTCAACGTCACTGTCTTTATTTGGATCGCCCTGGTCCTGATCGCCTCCTGGGTCCTGCTCCGCACCAGGGTTGGCAACTGGATCTTCGCCGTCGGTGGCGATGCCAACGCAGCCCGCGCCGTGGGTGTGCCCGTGACCAAGACCAAGATCGGCCTGTTCATGGCCGTGGGCTTCTGCGGCTGGATCCTGGGCATGCACAACCTTTTCGCCTTCAACACCGTGCAATCCGGCGAAGGCGTCGGCAACGAGTTCCTCTACATCATCGCTGCGGTCATCGGTGGCTGCCTCCTGACCGGTGGCTACGGCTCGGCAGTTGGCGGTGCGATCGGCGCCTTCATCTTCGGCATGGCCAACAAAGGCATCGTCTACGCCCAGTGGAATCCGGACTGGTTCAAGTTCTTCCTTGGCTTGATGCTTCTTCTGGCCACCATCGTGAACCTCATCGTCAAACGCCGAGCCGAAAGCAAGTAGCCATCATGAACGCACAGCAAATCGACCAGCAGACCCTGCTGAAAGAAGAGAAGGATCCGCTGACGCACACCCCGGTGCACCTGCTTTCACTTGACAAGGTTGGCAAGCACTACGGCAACGTTATTGCCCTCCGCGATGTCACCATGGCCGTGGACAATGGCCGCGTCACGTGTGTCCTGGGCGACAACGGCGCCGGAAAGTCCACGCTGATCAAAATCATCGCCGGTCTGCACCAGCACGACGAAGGCTCCTTCAAGATCATGGGTGAGGATCGCAAGCTCGGCTCACCCCGCGAAGCCCTCGACGCCGGTATTGCCGCCGTGTACCAGGACCTCGCCGTGGTCTCCCTCATGCCGATCTGGCGGAACTTCTTCCTCGGCTCCGAACTCACCACCGGAGCAGGTCCCTTCCGCCGCCTGGATGTCCAACGCATGAAGGACATCACGCTCAAAGAACTCGCCGAGATGGGGATCGACCTCCGCGATGTGGAGCAGCCCATCGGCCAGCTCTCCGGCGGTGAGCGCCAATGTGTAGCAATCGCCCGGGCCGTGTACTTTGGCGCAAAGGTCCTCATCTTGGACGAACCGACGGCCGCGCTGGGAGTCAAGCAGTCCGGCGTCGTACTCCGCTACATCCTCCAGGCCCGCGACCGCGGCCTCGGCGTCATCTTCATCACCCACAACCCGCACCACGCCTTCCCCGTCGGAGACCGGTTCCTGCTGCTCAAGCGCGGCAAATCGATCGGCTACTACGACAAGAAGGACATCACCCTCGAAGAACTGACCGCGCAGATGGCAGGCGGCGCCGAACTGGCCGAACTCGCCCACGAACTCGAACAGCTCGGCGGCCACACCGAAGCCCTTAACGAGGTCAAAGCCGAAGTCGAGGGCGTGGCAGTAGCGGCACCCGAAAGCAGCACCAAGCGCCACTGAGCGCAGAAGTAACAGCAGACGTTTCACAACCCCTGGATGGAGCAACCATGGAAATGCTAGTAGCCGGAAACTGGCGAGGAGCCTCAGACGGCAGGCTCGAGGAAGTACGCTCGCCATTTGATGGCCGGACGATTGATACGGTCCCCGTGGCGACAGTGAAAGACGCCCAGGATGCCCTTGACCGGGCGGAAATCGGCGCCCACCTGCAGCGGACCACGCCCGCCCACGCGCGGGTGGACATCCTGCTCCGGGCGGCGGCCTTGGCCGATGAACGGGCCGAGGACATCGCCCAGACTATTAGCGCTGAAACGGGAAAGCCCATCACGGAAGCCCGCGGCGAGGCCTCTCGTTCCGGAAACATCATCCGCCTGGCAGCCTATGAAGGAAGCCAGCTCTATGGTTCCACGCTTCCCCTGGACGCCAACGCCGGAACAGGGTTGGACAAGGTCGGCTTTACTCTGCGGCAGCCTGTGGGCATCGTGGTCGCCATTACGCCGTTCAATTACCCGGCCTTGCTGGTGTTGCACAAAATTGCACCCGCGCTGGCAGCCGGTAACGCCGTCGTCCTCAAACCCGCACGTGCGACGCCGCTGACGGCGCTGAAGTTGGCGCAATGCTTCGTCGACGCCGGCCTGCCGGCAGAAGCCCTGTCCGTGCTCACCGGACCCGGCAGCTCACTGGGCGACGTCCTGGTCACGGACCCGCGCGTACGCAAGGTCTCCTTCACGGGGTCCACCGGTACCGGCACCCGGATCAGCAACATTGCCGGGGTGAAGAAGCTCTCGCTCGAACTTGGCGCTTCGTGCCCGGTGATTATCCTGCCGGACGCGGACCTGGAACTGGCTTCCACCGCAGTGGCAGCTGGTGGATTCATCAACGCCGGGCAGGTCTGCATTTCCGTCCAGCGGGTCATCGTGGACCGTCGCATCGAAGCTGACTTCCTGGATGCCCTGGTTCCCAAGGTTGAAGCAATTTCCGTGGGCAACCCCAAGGAGGAGGACACGCGGCTTGGTTCGTTGATTTCCGAGGAAGAAGCCGCCCGCGTTCATGCCTCGATCACCGAAGCCCGGCACTCCGGCGCCCGGGTCCTCACCGGAGGTGACCGGGACGGCGCCGTGGTGACACCGGCAGTCGTGTCCGGCGTGGATCCGCGATCGAACCTGAGCCGAAACGAACTGTTCGGCCCCGCCGTCGCCGTTTCCTCGGCACCTGACATGGAATCCGCCATCGCCCTCGCGAACGACAACGAGCACGGCCTTGGCGCAGGCATCTTCACCAGCGATGTGGCCAACACTGTCCAGGCAATGCGGCAAATCGACGCCGGCAACATCCACATCAACTGGACCCCGCTCTGGCGGGCGGACCTCATGCCCTACGGCGGGCTGAAGGGCAGCGGCATCGGCAAGGAAGGCGTCCGCTCCGCCGTCCAGGAGATGACCGAAGAAAAGACGATCGTCCTGCACGGACGCACCTGGTAACCCCACGACAACCGGAAAACAAGGCAATGACCACACCATCGCAGACCATCAGGCTCACCACGGCCCAAGCGGTCATCAAATACCTCTCCGCACAGTACTCGGTGGCTGACGGCGTGCGCCGCCGTCTGGTCCCCGCCGTGCTTGGCATCTTCGGCCACGGCAACGTCGCAGGCCTGGCGCAGGCACTCGATCAGCTCGCCGACGAGATGCCATTCATCCAGGGCCGCCACGAGCAGTACATGGCCCACATCTCCACCGCCTACGCCAAGGCCACGCGCCGTCAGGCAGTCCTGGCTGTGACAGCCTCGATTGGCCCGGGTGCGCTGAACCTGGTCACCGCTGCAGGCCTGGCCACGGTCAACCGCCTCCCACTGCTTCTGCTGCCCGGTGACACCTACGCAACCCGCCACCAGGGTCCGGTGCTGCAGCAGCTTGAACACCCCACCGAGGCAGACGCCACCGTGAACGACGCGTTCCGTCCGGTCTCCCGGTTCTTCGACAGGATCAACCGTCCCGAGCAGTTGCTGACCGCCCTGCCACAGGCCATGCGCGTCTTGACCAGCCCCACCGATACCGGTGCTGTGGTGATCTCGCTGCCGCAGGACGTCCAGTCGCACGCCTACGACTTCCCGGCTGAGTTCTTCGCACCCCGCGACTGGAAAGTCCGCCGGCCCTTGCCTGACCCTCAGGAAGTCACAGAGGTCGCGGAGCTGATCCGCAAGGCCGAGCGCCCGGTGCTCATCGCAGGTGGCGGCATCCACTACTCCGATGCCCACGCGGCCCTCGAGGCCCTGGCCGGTCAGACCGGCATCCCCGTGGTGGAGACCTTCGGTGGCAAGGGAGCCGTCACCAAGGACGAATGGTGGCAGGTGGGTGGCGTCGGGCTGGAAGGCAACTTCGCTTCCAACACGCTGGTCAAGCAGGCCGACCTTGTGCTGTCGGTTGGCACGCGCCTGACGGACTTCGCTACCGGTTCACAGTCAATCTTCGAGAACCCGGACGTCCGGTTCGCTTCGTTGAACATCGTGGACGCGGACACCCGCAAACAAGGCGCTACCGGCATCCTGGCCGATGCCCGTCTCGGACTGGAAGCCCTCGCCTCCGCACTGGAAGGCCATTCCACCAGCGAAGTCTGGCAGGAAAGGGTCCACGCCGAGAAAGCCAAGTGGGCGCCCATCCGGTCTCAGTGGCTTGACGCCGACACCGCCTACCGTCCAGATGACCACCCGAACGCCCCGGTCACCGGCGCCGCATTGACCCAGCCGCAGCTCATCGGCCTGATGCAGGAACACGCCCGCTCAGGCGACACCATCATTGCCGCCGCCGGTGGCCCTCCCGGGGACCTGCAGAAAGTCTGGGACGCCACTGGCAACCGCAACTGCCACCTGGAATTCGGGTTCTCCTGCATGGGCTACGAAATCGCGGCCGGCATGGGCGTACGCCTGGCCGAAGGCAACAACGACAACCGCGTGGTCACCTTCATCGGCGATGGCACCTTCCTCATGGCACCCACGGAGATCGTCACCGCAGCCCAGGAAGGACTCAACGTCACCATCGTGGTGTCCGAGAACCACGGCTACCAGGTCATCCACCGCCTGCAGATGAACCGCATGGGGCGCGAGTTCGGCAACGAATTCCGCTACCGGACCACCGGCGGGAGCGTCGCCGTCGAGGACGCCCCCAAGGCGCGGCTGGAAGGCGACTACCTCAAGGTGGACCTTCGCCAGATCGCCGAAGGCCTTGGCGCACTGGCCATCCGCGCCACCACAGCAGCCGAGGTCCGCGAAGCCCTGTCCTCCACCCGCGACACCGCCGGACCGGTGGTGATCGTGGTCCCCACGGTTCCCCACGTGGACCTGCCCGGCGGCGACGTCTGGTGGGATGTGGCGCCCGCCGAGGTTTCGGAGCAGGAATGGGTCCAAGACCTCCGGTCTGACTACGAGAACGCACGCGGACGCCAGCGGTGGTTCGGATGAGTGCGGCAACGTTCGACGCCGGCCCTCTCGACGGCGGCAGGCTCCGGCGCCGCTTGGCCTCCGGTGAGGTTACCGTGGGGACGTTCGTTGGAATGTCTTCCGCTGTTGCCGCCGAAGTCTGTGCGGCATCCGGTGCGGACTGGGTCCTGATCGACCTTGAACACGGCTCCGGCGGAGAGGACGCCGTCCGAGATGGGGTCCTGGCAGCAGGAAGCTACGGAGTTCCCACCATTGTCCGGGTGGAGAGCGGCGAACGGATCCGGATCGGCCGGGTTCTGGACCAAGGAGCGGCAGGCATCATGGTGCCGCGGCTGAATAGTGTCGGCGAAGCCTCCGCTTCCGTGCAGCACATGCTCTACCCGCCGTACGGCGATCGCGGCGTGGCAACCTACAACCGTTCCTGCCGCTGGGGCATGGACCGCGCACCACTGAGCGCTGAGCAGCAGAGTACGGTCGGGATCATCCAGATCGAGACCCTCGATGCTTTGAACAGCGTGGAGCAGATCGCAGCCGAGGACGGTGTCGATGTTCTTTTCGTCGGACCCTTGGACTTGTCCTACGCCTTGGGGGTTCCCCTGCAGCTGGACAGCAATACCTTCCAGGAGGCGCTACAAAAAGTGGTGGCGGCTGCCGAAGCACACGGCAAAGCCGCCGGCATCCTCGCAGTGGACGGGCACGGTGCAGCCAAGTACGTCCGGCAGGGCTTCCGTTTCGTGGCCATAGGTTCGGACTCCACCATCATGGCGGCGGCGTTCCGTGACGCCTTTGACACCGCCCGCAACTAACCCACGAATTTTCAACAAGAAAGGCACGAACGTGAGCCAAGAATCCCGCACTATCGGTGTCGGCCTCATCAGCGTCGGATGGATGGGAAAGCTCCACTCGCGCGCCTACCAGACCGTACCGTACGCCTACCCCGAGCTCGGGATCACCACCAAGCTGGTGATCGCCGCGGACACCGCTCCTGGCCGGGTGGACTACGCCCGCGACGTCCTTGGCTTCGCCGAAGGAACCACGGACTACCACGACGTCCTGAACCACCCGGACGTGGACGTCGTCTCCATCTGCGCTCCGAACTTCCTGCACGCTGAAATCGGCATCGCAGCCGCAAAAGCGGGAAAGCACTTCTGGATCGAAAAGCCGGTTGGACGCGGCTATGACGAAACCGCAGCTGTGCAGGAAGCCGCCCTGGAGGCCGGCGTCGTGACCTCCATCGGTTACAACTACCGCCACGCCCCGGCAGTGGAGCACGCACGGAAGCTGGTGGCCGAAGGCCGCCTGGGCCGGATCACCAATGTCCGTGCGGTGTTCTTCTCGGGCTACGCGTCCGAACCCAACGGTGCGTTGTCCTGGCGTTTCGACCGGAAACTCGCCGGAACCGGTGTCCTGGCGGATCTGTTCAGCCACGCAACGGACTTGTGCCAATATGTAGTGGGACCCATCGCCGAGGTGACCGCGCTGACCAGCACCGTCTACACCCAGCGCCCCAAGCTGGCAATGGGGTCCGGAACGCACTTCGCAGTAATCGAGAACGGTGAAATGGGAGAGGTCGAAAATGAGGACTACGCCGCCGCGCTGGTCCGCTTCGGCCCCTCTGCAGTGGGCGCAGGAGCCGTGGGCACCATCGAGTCCTCCCGCGTGGCCGTCGGACCGGAGTGCGGCTACCAGATCGAAGTCTATGGAACCGAAGGTTCACTCAAGTGGGACTTCGAACGCATGAACGAACTCAAAGTCTGCCTGGGCCGCAACAACGACGAACAGGGCTACACCACAGTCAACGCGAGCCCGCGCCACGGGGACTACTCCTACTTCCAGCCAGGCCCCGGCAACAGCATGGGCTTTGACGACCTCAAGGTCATCGAAGCAAAGAAGTTCCTGGTTGCGGTGGCCGGTGGGGCGCAGGAAAACTCGAACATCAACGACGCCGCATCGGCGGCCGCCATTGTCAGTGCCGCCGAAACGTCCTCGCTGTCCGGTCAGTGGCAGAAGATCGAGGAAATCCACGGCACCACGGCAGCACGGGCATAACCATGGCACTTACACCCGCCCGGCGGCCGACGATCATGGACGTGGCAGAACGTGCCGGCGTGTCCAAGTCGTTGGTCTCGCTCGTCCTGCGCGACTCACCGCGCGTCAGCGATGAGCGCCGCCAGCGGGTGCTTAGGGTCGTCGAGGAGCTGGGCTACGAACTGAACCTCGCAGCCCGCTCCCTGGCAACCCGGGACAGTGGAACCATCGGCGTGCTGGTCAGTGACATGCACAACCCCTGGGCCTTCGATGTTGCCGATGCTGCCCGGACCGTGCTCGAAGAGGCAGGTCATACCGTCCTCTTCAGTGCTGTGACGGCGGCGGACAGGGGAGTGGACCAGTCCATCCTCCAGGCATTCAGGGACCTTCGGGTTGCTGGATTGCTCGTGGTCGGTACCGTGCCGGACAAGGCCCCGTTCAACCGGGCAGTGTCCGGCGGAGCCGTGGTATTCGCCGGTGGGGGACCCGATTACATCGATACAGCTGACGTGGTGCGCAGTGATGACACCCAAGGCATGGCGATGGTTGTTGAGCACCTGATCGCCCAAGGCCACGAAAACATCGTGCACTTGGGCGGGCTTGGCGGCTCGGTGGGCAGGGCACGCGTGGATGGGTATTCGGCAGCCATGGAAGAGCACGGACTGTCCCGCCACATCTCCGTTGTGGACGCCGACTTCTTCCAGGAATCCGGTTACGTCGCAGCCCAAAGGGCCCTCGGCTCACCACGGTCAAAGACGCAGCGCCCCACCGCCCTGGCCTGCATCAACGATCTCGCTGCCTTCGGCGCCATGACAGCTGCGGACGAACGTGGGTTTGAGGTAGCCATCACCGGCTACGACAACATCGCCCTCGGTGCCATGCCCCGCCTCGGACTGACCACGGTGGACCCGGATAGTTCCACCATTGGGGTGACCGGGGCCAAGACCCTCCTGGAACGTATCCATGGCGAGGGCAACGGCTTCGTGCACCACCCGGTGACGCCCCACCTTGTGGTGCGCACCTCCAGCCTGCTCGGCCTCTAACTACACCTCTGCTTGCTCCGTCCCCGGCGGAGCCCCAGACCCAACATCTTCAAGGATGACGATGGCTTCTTTAATCACACCCCAAATCTTTGTCGCTCTTGGCAGCGTCGAACCGGACCTGGTCGAACCATTGCTCGCTGAGCACCAGCGGCTCATCCAGGACCCCAATGCTGACGAGCTGGCCGCCGCTGACGCTGCGATCGTCAGGGCCGCTTACCGGGTGGACCGGGAATTGCTGGACCGCATGCCGGCCCTGAAAGTGATCGCCCGAACCGGCGTAGGGACGGACCTCGTCGACGTGGCCGAAGCGAACCGGCGCGGCATCCCTGTCGTCATCACACCCGGGAGCAATACGGCTTCGGTCGCTGAAGGCGTTTTCGCACACCTGCTGGCCCTGGTCAAGAAGCTGTCCCCACTGACTTCGCTGGTTCGGGAGGGACGCTGGGACCAGCGTGCCGGCGTCGTGGTTGGCGACCTGGAAGGATTCACGCTGGGCATCATCGGGTATGGCCGTATCGGCCGCCGCGTTGCCCGCATCGCCGAAGCGTTTGACCTGAAGGTCCTGGCCTACGATCCCTACGCCGAGATCCCGGACCCAATCCGTTGCAACACGGTGGAGGAACTCCTTGCGGGCAGCGACTTCACCACCCTGCACGTACCCCTGACAGCTGAAAACCACCACCTGATGGACGCTGTGCGGATCGAGGCCATGAAGCCCGGCGCGGTCCTTATCAACTGCAGCCGGGGCGGACTGATCGACCTCGATGCGGCCCACGCGGCCTTGGAATCCGGGCAGCTGTCCGGGCTCGGCCTGGACGTGTACGATCCCGAACCGCCTGCCCACCACCGGCTCTTCGACCACGAGAACGTGGTCCTGACCCCGCACCTGATGGGCTTTACCAGGCAAGGGATGGCCCACACCGTCAGGGACGCCGCGAAGGGCGCGGTGGACGTCCTCGCCGGCCGGCAACCAGCGGCCGTGGCAGCACCATGACGTTCGACGCTAACCAGCAGCACATCGAAACAACAACCCTCGCCCCGGCTTCACCGGGCAACATTCTGGAAAGGACCCCCTCCCATGTCCGCTGACCGTCCCGGTAAGCCCCTTAAAGTAGCGCTGTTCGGTTCCGGCCGCATTGGCCATGTCCATGCACGCAACATCCTGGCCAATCCAGAGCTGGAACTGGTCGCCATCGCGGATCCGTTCATCGACGGTGCACGTGCCCTCGCCGCGGGAACGGGCGCGGTGGCTGTCTCCACCGCAGACGAAGTATTCGGCATCGAGGGCCTGGATGCCGTGATCATCGGTTCACCCACCAGCACCCACGTGGAGCTGATCTCCCGTGCAGCCGCGCAGGGCGTGGCTGCGCTCTGCGAGAAACCCATCGATCTTGACGTCGAGCGTGTCCTGGCTTGCCGGGACAGCCTGCGCGGCAACGAAACGCCGCTCATGCTCGGCTTCAACCGCCGTTTCGACCCGAACTTCTCTGCCGTTCAGGCGCGGGTGGCGGCAGGGGAGATCGGCAAACTGGAACAGCTGACCATCATCAGCCGCGACCCTGCTCCCGCGCCGGCGGCCTACATTGCAAGCTCGGGTGGCATCTTCCGCGATCAAAGCATCCATGACCTGGACATGGCCCGGTTCTTCGTCCCCGAAATCATCGAAGTGTCTGCGACCGGTTCCAACCTGTTCTGCGACTACATCGAGGAAGCCGGTGACTTCGACTCCGTTGTGATCACGTTGCGGGGCCGCAACGGAGAGCAGATCACCATCATCAACTCCCGGCACAGCGCTTTCGGCCATGACCAGCGCCTTGAAGCGTTCGGCAGCGAAGGCATGCTCACAGCAGGAAACCTGACTCCCACCAGCGTGCGGAAGTTCACCGCTGCCGGTGCCGAGGAAGCCGACCCGTACCTGAACTTCTTCCTGGAGCGCTACGCCGACGCCTACCGCAGCGAGCTGGACAGCTTCGCCAAGGCCGTCCGGGCCGGCACTGCCTGCAGCCCGGGATTCGACGACGGCCTCCAGGCTCTCCTGCTGGCGAACGCCGCCGAAGAATCAGCGCGGTCGGGTCGTGTTGTCAAGATCGGGCAGGCATAGTGGTGGCTCTCCTCAAAGACAAAGTGGTCCTCATCAGTGGAGGCACCCAGGGGCTGGGCGCCGGTGTAGCCAGGCGCGCAGCTGCTGAAGGAGCCGCCGGCATCGCCATCACCGGACGGAACGCCGGTGCCGGTGAAGAGCTTGCCGCCGCGATCTCAGCTGCCGGAGTGGAAACCCGCTTCATCAAAACGGACCTCGCCGACGTGGAACAGGCCCGCAACTCTGTCCTGGAAACCATCGCGGAGTTTGGCCAACTGGACTGCGCGGTCAACGCGGCCGGCCTGACCACCCGCGGCACCATGCTGGACACCACCCCGGAGCTGTTTGACGCCCACATTGCGGTGAACCTGAAGTCGCCGTTCTTCATCATGTCCGAGACCATCAAGCATCTGCGCAGTAGGGGAGTGCCCGGCAGCATCCTCAACGTCATTTCCATTGCTGAGCTCGGCGGCCAACCATACCTGGCGCCTTATGTGGCAGCGAAGGCGGGACTGGCGGGCGTGACCCGGAACGCGGCCCACGCCCACCGTTGGGACAGGATCCGCATCAACGGCCTGGACATCGGCTGGACCGCCACCGACGGCGAAGCCGAGACGCAAAAGAAGTTCCACGGCGCAGGGGATGACTGGCTCGAGAAGGCCAACGCCTCCGTCCCTATGGGAAAGCTCGGCCAAGTGGACGAGATCGCAGAATTCATTGTCTTTCTCCTCTCCGACAGGAGCGGAGTCGTCACCGGCTCGGTCATCGACTGGGACCAAAACGTACTTGGAGGATCAGATTGAGCATCATTACCAGCCGCCTCGCCGCAGCACCCATTTCCTGGGGAGTCTGTGAAGTCCCCGGATGGGGCCACCAACTGGACGCAGGCAAAGTCTTGTCCGAAATGACCGCCCTTGGCATCAGCGCCACCGAATTCGGCCCGGCCGGATTCCTGCCCGAACAAGCAGCCCAGCGCGCTGAAGTCCTGAAGCAACACCATCTGCAGGCCATCGGCGGGTTCTTCCCCGTCGTCCTCCACGACCCGTCCAAGAACCCCTTCGATGCTGTGGCCCCCGAGCTGGACGCCTACGAAGCGGCCGGAGCCAGCATCATGGTCCTTGCCGCTGAAACCGGCGTTGCCGGTTATGACCAGCGTCACGAGCTCGACGCCGAAGGCTGGGACCTGTTCGGTCGGAACCTCGACGCTGTGGTCAAGGCAGCAGCGGACAAAGGCATCCAGGCAGTTGTCCACCCCCACGTGGGCACCATGATCGAGACCACCTCCGATGTTGACCGCGTCCTGAACGACACCGCCGCCAACCTTTGCCTGGACACCGGTCACTTGCTGATCGGTGGCACCGACCCTGCGGTGCTGGTCCGCGACTACGCCGCCCGCATCGGACACACCCATCTCAAGGACGTGCGAAAAGCAGTCGCCCTGCGCGTCCAGGCCGGCGACATCTCCTACACCGACGCCGTCAAAGCTGGAATGTACGTTCCTCTCGGTCAAGGAGATGTGGGCATTGCCGGGATCGTGCGGGAGCTGCTGGACGCGGGCTACCCAGGCTGGTTCACCATGGAACAGGACACCATCCTCGAAACGGAACCGAGCGACGAAGGCCCGGTCCGGGACGTCCGGCAGTCTGTTGCCTTCCTGCGCCAACTCGATGCGGAGATCGGTAGATGAGCGCGGTCCGCTGGGGCGTGCTGACCACAGCAAGGATCGCCCAGGGACGCTTTCTGCCATCAATGGAGAGGGCCCGGAACGCTGTGGCGTCAGCCATCAGCAGCCCCAACGGCAAGGCCGCTGAAGTTGCCGAGCACTTCGGCATCCCTGCTGCCTACGGTTCCCACGAGGAACTCCTGGCAGATCCAAACATCGAAGCGGTGTACCTTCCGTTCCCGAACTCACTGCATGCCGACTGGATTGTTGCCGCCGCAGAAGCCGGGAAAGACATCCTCTGCGAGAAGCCCTTGGTCGCCACCACGCACGACTACCGAAGGGTGGTCGAAGCGTGCGAACGCAACGGGGTGAACCTGATGGAGGCGTTCATGTACCGCTTCCATCCGCAGCACCAGAAGGTCAGGGAGTTCATCGATTCCGGCAGGATCGGCGAACTTGTCTCCCTGCACGCCCGTTTCCACTTCCCCATGGACCGATCCAACGGTGAGGTACGACTTCAGCCGGGTATGGACGGCGGTGCCCTGAACGACGTCGGCTGTTACGCCGTCGACATCATGAACATGGTCATGGGCCGCGCCCCGGAGTCCGTCTACGGGAAAGGCACAAGCCGAACCGACCCGGTGGAAACCACAGTCGCAGCCATCCTGGACTACGGCGACGTGGTGGGGACATTGGACTGCGGCTTCGAGGGCCAGCGCACCCACACCTTCCAGGTGATCGGAACCGAAGGCCAAATCACCCTGGACAAGGCCTTCGACCCCGACCCGGGGGAGATAGCACGCGTCACGGTTTCATTGCGTGACGGGCGAACCGAGTCATTCGACATCGGCGAAGACCAGTTCAAGACCGAAATTGAACGGTTCAGTGCATGGGTTCGTAACTCAGGCCCTGAGCTTATTCACCGGGATCTGACCGAACAGAACCTTGCCGTCCGCCTGGCCCTCCAGGAATCACTTGCCACCGGCCTGCCCCGCGCAGTCAACCCCGTTCACACCGCGGAGCACCACCTACTTCAGGAGCAGTAATGACCATCATCAACCACTTCATCAGCGGCACCGAGGCAGCCGGCAGCGGAACCGACACCAAGCCCATCTACAATCCCGCCACCGGAGCGGTCACCGCCGAGCTGCGACTGGCCAACGCCGCCGATCTCAACGCCACGGTGGCTGCAGCCAAGAAGGCAGCAGAGTCCTGGGGCGACATTTCGCTGGCCAAGCGCACTGCCGTGCTCTTCAAGTTCCGTGAGCTCGTGGCCACCCACGTCGAAGAACTCGCCCAGCTGATCACCTCTGAACACGGCAAGGTCCTCAACGACGCCAAGGGCGAGATCGGCCGCGGCCTTGAAGTGATCGAGTTCGCTTGCGGCATCCCACAGCTGCTCAAGGGAGAGTACTCGGACCAGGTCTCCACCGGCATCGATGTCTTCTCCTTCCGGGAGCCCGTGGGCGTTGTCGCCGGCATCACCCCGTTCAACTTCCCGGTGATGGTCCCGCTGTGGATGGCCCCCATGGCGATCGCCACCGGCAACGCGTTCATCCTCAAGCCCTCGCACCGCGTGCCCTCGGCGGCCATGCTGCTGGCCAAACTGTGGAAGGACGCAGGCCTTCCCGACGGCGTTTTCCAGGTTGTGCACGGTGACCGCGAAGTAGTGTCCGGGCTGCTGACCCACCCGGACGTCGACGCAATCTCCTTCGTTGGCTCCACCCCGGTGGCCAAGCACATCACTGAAGTTGCTACCGCCCATGGCAAGCGCGTCCAGGCTTTGGGCGGCGCCAAGAACCACGCCATCATCATGCCCGACGCCGATCTCGACAACGCGGCTGACCACTTGGCCGCCGCCGCGTTCGGTTCCGCGGGACAGCGTTGCATGGCAATCTCCGTTGCCGTTGCCGTCGGCGAAGCCGCTGACCTGTTGGTCAAGAAGGTCGAAGAACGTGCCTTGGACGTCAAGGTCAAGAACGGAACAGAAGCTGACGCTGACATGGGTCCGGTGATCAGCCCGGAATCCCGCGATTTCATTGTCAGGACAGTCACCGAAGCCGAACAAGCCGGCGCAGCCATGGTCGTGGACGGCCGTGACCTCGTGGTCCCTGGCCATGAGAAAGGTTTCTGGGTGGGGCCCACCGTCATTGACCACGTCAAGACCGAAATGAGCGCCTACCAGGAGGAGATCTTCGGACCCGTTCTGGTGGTGGTCCGAGTGGAAGACCTGGACGCGGGCATCAAGCTCATCAACGCCAACCCCTACGGCAACGGAACCGCCATCTTCACTTCCTCGGGCGCAGCGGCGCGGAAGTTCCAGCGATCCGTGGACGTGGGAATGATCGGCATCAACGTTCCCTTGCCTGTGCCGGTGGCCTACTACTCCTTTGGCGGCTGGAAGGCTTCGCTGTTCGGCGACAAGCACATCTATGGCCCGGAAGGTGTCTCCTTCTACACCCGCGGCAAGGTGGTGACGTCCCGCTGGCCCGAAACCAACCACGCCTCGGGAGCCTCGTACAACTTCCCGTCAAACTAACGGGGAGAGCCCGGGGAAGTGGCGATCCCCAGCCGGGGATCGTCACCTTCCCGCGGCACTGAGCATGACTGGATGGATGGGCCGGCGGCAGTGCCGCCATCCAAAGACCGGTGCATTGGTTTTGAACTTCCAGTCAGTGGCAGTCCGGTACCGCCGTGCCGGGCGGCCGTGATTTCCGCGAGGATGGAAATCGCTGTCTCCTCAGGTGTGGATCCTCCCAGATCGAGCCCGAGAGGGGAGTGGAGCCGGCCCAGATCAGCCTCGGAGACTGCCTCGGCCATCAAGAGACTTGCCCGGCGGGCGACCGTGGAGCGTGCTCCCATCGCGCCGACGAAGCCAACTGGCATTCCCAGCGCGACCCGTAGCGCGGGTATGTCCAGTCGCTCGTCGTGGGTCAGGACGCAGATCGCGGTCCTCGCATCGATGTCTTCCTCTCCCAGCGAGGACAGGTACTGATCCGGGAAGGCAGTGACGAGCCGATCGGCGTCGGGAAATCTTGAGGCAGTCGCCAAAGGCGCCCACGGGTCGCAGACCGTGACGGCGTAACCAGCCGCGGTTGCGAGCCTGCACAGCGCCGCGCCATGTTCGCCTGCGCCGAGGATGATGAGTCTCGGCCGCGGAGCCCGTGACAAGAGAAGGAGATCACGGGGTTCTGTTGACGCCGTATAGGCCGCGAGCGCCAGCAAGTTTGCCCGGCGGGCCGCCGCAGCGGGTGCGTATACCGCTGGCTCCGCAATGATCGTCCCGCGTTCAGGACCGGAGGCAACTACGCCGATAGTGATCGGCTCCCCACGTGCGGCACGCTCCAGCAGTGCCACGTGTTCAGCGCCCACCCGGTACGCGATGACCTCGATGGATCCGCCGCAGGCAAGTCCGGCCGAATGGGCGGCGGCGTCGTCGAAGCCGAACCGGGCACCCTGGGCTACTCCGTCCCCGAGCACGGACATGCCCAGTATCACAGAGTCGCCCTCAACGCAGCCACCCGAGATCGATCCGACGATGACCCCGTTCTCCGTGACTGCCATAGTGGCACCTACCCCGTGCGGAGCGCTGTGAAGGACGCGGGAAACCGAAACCGCCGCGACCTTCGCTCCGCTGCGAAGGATGGGTAGGAGTCGTTCGGCCAGCTCCAGCATGTGTACCTACCTACGGTGCTCGGCGTTCATAGAACTTTGTCCAGGGTGATCGGTAGATCGAGGACCCGTTTTCCTGTTGCGTGGCGAACCGCATTGGCAATGGCCGCGGGTACTCCGGTGATTCCGATTTCACCTAGTCCAAGAAGCCCGAGTGGTGAGTTTGGTTCTGGTTTGTTCAGGTACTGCACGTCGATGTGTGGCACGTCGGCGTGGACGGGTATGTGGTACTCGGACAGGCTGGGGTTGATGATCCTGCCCGAACGGTGGTCGATGAGGGTGCGCTCCGTCAGGGCCATGCCGATGCCCATGATGATTCCGCCGCGGAGCTGACTTTCGGCCGTGCGGGCATTGATGACAGTGCCGACGTCGAACACGCCCAACCAGCGCGACACCCGTACCTCGCCGGTGTCGGCATCGACCCGGACCTCGCAGAACTGGGCGCCGGTGGCCGCTTTCGGCCGCCAGCCTACGTCGCGCACGGTCCGGGCGAGGAAGGCCGGCATGTTTGGCTTGTAGGCGACTTCGACATGATTACGGCCGGCGGCGTTCAGAATCTCGACGTAGCTTTGACCGCGGGTGCCGAAGAACAGTCCGGCGTCACGAGTATCCAGCTCGGGAAGCTTCCTTCCTTTGAAGGGTGAGGCTGGCTGTTTGCGCGCCAGGGTGAGCACGGACTGCTTGAGCTTGGTGCAGGCGGCCAGCACAGCAGCAGTGACACTGGCGGTTTGAACGGAGCCAAATGCCGGAGCTCCCCAGGGCAGGTCGGTGTCGCCATACTCCACCCGGACCGCTTCCAGGGGAACGCCGAGTTCGTCGGCCACGATCTGGGTTTGGACAGTTGGCGCGCCCATGCCCATCTCCTGCATGGCGCACCGAACCACTACCGTCCCGTCCGCATTGAGGCGAACGGTGACGCTCGAGGTCAGTTGCATGGCCGTGTGGTGTGCCGTGGCCACCCCCATACCCACGAGCCAACGGCCGTCGCGCATCGCGCCGGCGCGGAGTTCCCGCTGATCCCAGCCGAAGCGCTCGGCACCCACGGCGTACGCCTCACGGAGGTGACGGTGGGCGAACACTTTCCCGCTGACAGGCCCGCGGTCGGGTTCGTTGGCCATCCGCAGCTGTATTGGGTCCATTCCCATGTCCCACGCGAGCTCATCGATCGCCGACTCAAGACCAAAGCTGCCGATTGCTTCCCCTGGAGCCCGCATGAACGTATTGCTCACCAGGTCCAGCTTCATGCTGCTCTGCTGCAAGTAGATGTTGGGCGCCGCATACGTCTCGTGCGAAACTTCGGTGATCCGTTCGGGCATACCTCCGACGTACCCGGTTCTTGACACGCTTGTGTGCACGATCGACGCCAACTGTCCGTCTGTTCCAGCCCCCAGCGCAACCCGCTGGGTGCTGGCCGTCCGTCCACCAACGGTGTGGTAAACACCTTCCCGCGTGAGCGTAAGCCGGACGGGACGTCCTGTAGCGCGTGCAGCCAACACCGCCAACAGGGTCCCTGCCCATGGCCTCGCCTTGCCGCCGAACCCCCCTCCAACGAACGGGGACAAAACCCGAACGTTGTCCTTGGGAATCCCGAACCGTTTCGCCAATTGCCCCTGCACTCCGGTGAGGCTCTGGGTACCCTCGTGCACTGTCAACTTGTCGCCGTCCCAGACCGCCGTGGTCGCGTGCGGCTCCAGGGCGTTGTGGTTGTACTGCGGGGTGCTGAATTCGAGGTCCACTGTGAACGGTGACGTGGCAAGTGCGGCCATTGCGTCGCCTTTGTCGGCCTTACCCGTCATGAACGGGATCCCTTTATCCGGGATGGCGTTGGGCACCTCGGAGGCGAAATCCACCTTCGCGTGCCAATGTTGGTACGTGGCTGTGACGAGCGACGCAGCGTACTGTGCCGCTTCGTGCGTCTCGGCGACCACGACGGCGATTGGCTGCCCGTTCCAGTGCACCTCGTCGGTGGCGAGGTAGTTCACGGAGGTGCTGATCGCGATGGAGCTGACATCGAAGGGGCTCAGCTTGCCGGCCGGCTTCATGGGTGGCGCGTTTTCGTGCGTCAGCACAGCCACCACGCCATCCACCGCCTTTGCGGCAGCTGTCTCCATGGACAGGATCCTGCCGCGCGCGATCGTGGAGTAGACCAAGGCCGCGTAGGCCAGATCCGGGTAGGAGTACTCGGCAGCAAACCGGGCTTGTCCGGAGGTCTTCGCCGGACCATCGATGCGGGCAATCGGGCGTCCAACATACTTTCCATTGGTTCCGCCGGCAGGGGAGTCCTGTGTCATGAGCCCGCTCCTGCCTTACTCAAATCCCGCAGCACGGCAACGATGGTGGCTTCTGCGAGCGTGACTTTGAAGGCGTTTCCGGCTCGCACCGTTGCTGCCGCGAGTTCCGCCTCCGCAGCGCGACGGTAGGCCTGTTCGTCAGCCGGTCCGCCAAGCAGTAGCCGTTCAGCCTCGTAGGCCCGCCATGGCTTGGTGCCCACGCCGCCCAGTGCAAGCCTGATCCGGGTCACCTTGTCATCTTCAATCTCCAACGCCGCGGCAACTGAGGCCAGTGCGAAGGCATAAGATGCACGGTCGCGGACCTTGCGATAAGTCGAACGGGCAGACAGCGGTGGGGGGAGCACGACGGCAGTGACAAGTTCGCCCGCTTCCAGCGTGTTTTCGATGTTGGGGGTATCTCCCGGAAGCCGATGCAATTCGGTAAGGGGGATCTCACGGGTCCCGCCAGGACCTTGCACATGGACTACAGCGTCAAGGGCGGACAGGGCGACGCACATATCCGAAGGGTGCGCGGCGATGCAGCTATCACTGACGCCGAGGACCGCGCAACTGCGGTTGAACCCGTCGAGGGCGTCACAGCCACTTCCGGGTTGTCGTTTGTTGCATGCGGCGGCGTCGCTATAGAAGTAGGGACACCGGGTCCTCTGGAGCAGGTTGCCGCCCACGGTTGCCATGTTGCGCAGCTGCCCGGAGGCTCCGGACAACAATGCCTCCGACAACACACGGTAGCCCTTGCGAACCTTGGGGTGGGCCGCGAGTGTGCTGTTCCGCACCGCTGCCCCGATCCGCAGCGAGCCATCCGGCAGCTCTTCGATGCCGTCCAAGTGGAGGCCGGTAATGTCAACCAGGTGGTCGGGCTGCTCGATACCCTCGCGCATGAGGTCGACCAAGTTCGTTCCGCCCCCGAGGTACTTGGTTCCAGGCGGAGTGCCCGCGGGGATCGCAGCCTCGATATCGTGCGGCTTGAGATAGGTGAACGGTTTCACCGGTTCTCCGTCCCTGCGACATCCTGAATCGCCATAATGATTCCGTTGTACGCCCCACACCGGCAGAGGTTCCCGCTCATCCGCTCCCTGATCTCTTCCGGGCTCGGTTTGCCGGCTGGGACTTCCCCTGCCTCTGTCACCGCACTGGGCATCCCGGCCTGGTATTCGCCAAGCATTCCAAGGGCGGAGCAGATCTGCCCGGGCGTGCAGTAGCCGCATTGAAAACCGTCGCGGTGGATGAAGGCCTCCTGGATTGGATGGCTGACGCCTTCGATGGTGGTGATCTCACTACCGTCGTATGCGACGGCCAAGGCCAGGCAGGCATTGATCCGGCGCCCGTCAGCGAGCACCGTGCAGGCACCGCACGCCCCTTGGTCGCAGCCCTTCTTTGGGCCAGTAATTTTCAGTGTTTCCCGCAACAGGTCCAACAGGCTGACCCACGGGTCCACATCGATCCGCTCGACAGAGCCGTTGAGCTTGATCTGGATTTCTGTCATGTGATGCCTCCCACAAGACAAGCTAACAGGACGCCATTCTCCTAACAAGGGAATGGTGTTCTTTTATCGCCCTTGTCGTACCCTGATGTGGATATGACATCGCCGGCCTTCCTCCGCGCCAGACGCCCGGAGCAAAAACAGCAGCGACGCGAGGCGATCCTCAAAGCCGCAAGTGATCTCGCGCGTGCCTCCGGCGTACGGAACGTCAGCCTGGGCGCCGTCGCGGAAGCCGTAGGCCTGGCGAAATCGAACATCTCCCGCTACTACGCCACCCGCGAAGAGATCTATCTTGAGTTACTGGCCGAAGAGTGGGAGCAGTGCGGCCGGACACTGACAGCGCGACTGCAGAAGGCCTCAGGCGCCGAAGCGGCTTTAAGTGCCTTTGCCTCCACAATCACAGAGCGTCCGTTGTTCTGCGACCTCCTGAGCCACCTGCCCACCAGCCTCGAACTCAACATTTCCGCTGCGGCCGCCAGCACATTCAAGCATGCTATGCACCACCACTTTGCGACGATCGGTGCCGCGATAGCGGACGCCACCGAACTCACTCCGAGCGAAGGCGCGGAGCTCGTGGGAGTCGCAGCCGGCATGGCGGGCCTGCTCTATCGGGCTGCCAACCCGCCAGCTGTCCTCGCTCAGGTTTACTCCCAGGAGCCGGAACTTGCCGCCACCCGCCCGGCGCTGCAGCCCACCCTAACCCGGATGCTCATGGCCCTCGCTGCTGGGCTACCTGGCCTTCGTGGGCAAAAGCTTCCAGGTGACCCCGCGGTTTAACTGGGTGTGCGCCGGCTTAGCCGGAGGGTCCCGTTCATCGATGACGGGAATGTCAGCGGTATTGCTAAGTAGCCTTAGTAGTGGTGTCCTTGTAAGTAGGGACGAAAAGGAGACGACATGCAAGGAATTGGTGGCCCACGCCTTCCACGACTGACGCAGGACATGCGGCCACTTGGCTGCCTGCATTGCGGATCCAGCGAAAACATTGCCATCGAATCCATCGAATCGCTTCCACCGCATCCCGGCGAACTTCAGGTGCAGGTTGGATACGTCTGCAGAAAGTGCCAGGGGAACTATCTCCACGCTGCCCGATTCCGCGATGTAGCGGCTGTGCTGAACAGCGTGCGTTCGTTGGAGGGATTGCTTCGTTTCGCTGGGGAGTACTTCCATTGCGGGGAGCCGATGTCCCTCTCGGGCTCCAACGTCAAGAGCATCTACGCGCCCCTGTCCACTGAAGAGCCTGGCGATGATGCGATGGCGGTCAACGTCGGAACCAAGGTTCTGCGGTGCCAGTGCGGTTTTCAGTTGGAACTCCCAAGCTGACTTCAGACAGCCATCCCCCACGGAGGGGCCGAGGTTTACAGTTAATGCATGGCTGCCAGCCGCAATCCGCTTGATGACCTGCGTGAAACCATCGGTCATCTGGCCAATCAGCTCAAGTTGCCCGGTTCGGAGCGGGTGGACGACCTCGTAGGCGATCTCATCGGTGCCAGGCCCGGTCCGGCGCGGCCCTTGTCCGAGGTCCAGGCCGAACTCGACGCGCTGGTGGGACTGGAGACCGTGAAGGAGCAGGTCCGTGCACTCGTCGCGCTCCTGCAGGTCCAGGCCCGCCGGAAGGCGCACGGCCTTCCGGAAGTAGCCACATCCCAACATCTGGTGTTCCTCGGAAACCCGGGCACGGGCAAAACCACGGTGGCGCGGCTGCTGGCCGAGATGTACAGGGCGGTTGGCCTCCTGCAGAAGGGCCATCTGGTGGAAGTGGATCGTTCGGGCCTGGTAGGCCAGTATGTGGGGGCGACAGCCATCAAGACGGACCGGGTCATCCGGCGGGCCTTGGACGGTGTCCTTTTCATTGATGAGGCCTACGCACTGGCTCCTGAAGAGGGCCGGGTGGACTTTGGTCCCGAGGCTATCGAGGTTCTGCTCAAACGGATGGAGGACCACCGGCACCGTTTGGTGGTGATCGTGGCCGGCTACCCAAGGCTGATGGAAGCCTTCCTGCTCTCGAACCCTGGATTGCGATCCCGTTTTGCACGTGAGATTACGTTTCCGGACTACTCCGTGGAGGAGCTCGATACGATCTTCCACCAGATGTTGGCCCAGCATGAGTACATGCTCGAGCCGGGCGCGGACCAGATGCTGCGGCGGATTTTCACTGGGCTTCATGCAGGGGAAGACTCCGGCAATGCACGATTCGCGCGTACATTGTTCGAGCAGTCACTCAACCGTCAGGCGCTTCGGCTCTCCCTGGATGGGGAACAAAGCCTTGACGCGCTTGATCGTGAGGCCGTCATGACGCTCACCGGCGAAGACATCGTTGAGGCCGCGCTGGCGTTGGGTGAGGAGCCGGAACCGGAGCCGAATCCTGCGCCGACGCAGGCGCCACCGCGCTGGTGGCGTTGGTTGGCCTGACCAAGCCTACCGGCACCTGATAATGGCGTCTGCGGAATTCCTGGTTGATTCGATATAGCGGGCATTAACTTCGTCGGGTCCCTTTGCCCACGCCTCCGCTGCACCTGGCTCCATACCGGCGTCGATGTGCCGCTGGATCAGGCGCGACATCCGGGTCTTCGGTGGCAGCTCAACAAACCAGACCTCGTCCAAGTAACGGCGGACCCGGCCCCATGGCCCCACGTCTGCCAGCAAGTAGTTGCCTTCGGTGATGATGAATCCGGCCGACCTTGGGATGGCTATGGACGCCGCGATCGGCTCCTCCAGGCCCCGTCGATAAGCGGGTGCATACACGACGTCTTCGTTGTTGTCGCGGAGTCGCTTGAGGAGGGCAAGGTACCCGCCGATATCGAAGGTATCGATGGCGCCTTTCCGATCCCTGAGCGGGGTTCCGTCGATGATGGAGTTGGCGAGGTGGAAACCGTCCATGGGAACAACGGCGCTCCCTTGGCCAAGCTGCCGGCCAAGTCGTTGGGCGAGTGTGGACTTTCCGGCCCCTGGAGGGCCAACAAGTCCGATTATCCGGCGCTCGCCGGAGGCGGAACTGTGCAGGCGCACCGCCAGTTCAGCTATGTCGTCAGAATAGACAGGCTGCAAGGCATTCAGCTCTTGAGCGTTTGGTCGAACAATGCCCGCAGTTCCTGGAAGTGCCGCTCGGTGGCCTCGTGATGGTAAGCGGACGTGTCTGCCATGGAGTAGCCATGCGGTGCGCCGGCGTAAATGGTGTTGGATGCTTCAAGCCCGGCTTCATCCAGGGCGAGCCCGAGCCGCGCGACGGCCTCCGGGGCCATGCTGGGATCATGGTCTGCGTGTCCAAAGACGAACCGTGCACGTGCGTGGCCCAGGCCAAGGTGCGGACTGTCCGGGGCATCAGTTGCCAGGCCGCCGCCGTGGAAGCCACCGCACGCGACTACCACTTCCTGATGCGCAGTGGCGGTACGGACCGCCAACCGGGCGCCCATGCAGTAGCCCGTGGTCCCGATGGGGCCAGGTGCCACACCATCCAACCCGGCGATCGCGGAGACCCACGCTTGGATGTCAGGCGACGCCTTGGCTGACGTCAGGCGACCAACCCGCGGAAAAGCAACCTTGCCCGCAGCTTCCCTGCCTTCGGGGGTGGTCATGTCCCCGGTCGGGGCGAGTTCGGCCACCGACCCCTCGCGGTAGAAGACGTTCGGGACCAGCACCACGTAGCCCCAGTCGGCGATGCGTTGGGCCATGTCTTCGATGCGGGGACGCACCCCAAAGGCGTCCATGTAGAAGATAACTCCGGGAAAGTCACCCTTCCCGGTGGATGGGCGGGCAACCAGGGCCTCGGCTGTGCCTTCGGCGGCAGGAATTTCGATGAGCATCTGCCAACAGTATCGAACGGTGTATTCCGCCCCAAGGTTATCCTTTCAGTACAAGTCTGCACCTGCGGTGTCTCCGGTTCAGCGGCCGCCGCCCAACCACCAAGTGAAGGAGTCCTGAGAGAGATGTTCACTAAGAAAGGTGACGCAGCTGTTCTGGCAAAACTCGCCGAAGCCCCGGCGAAATACCGCGATATCGCTGAGGGACTGCATCGGATTATCAGGGAGAGCGCACCCTCCCTGGAGCCGATCGTCCGCTGGGGACTCCCGTTCTATGTCAAGGACGGCAAAGACGTTTGCTACATCAAGCCGGACAAGGACTTCATCGCTTTCGGCTTTGGCGAGGTAGTCAACCCCGCGTACGAGGACGGCGCCACCATGCATCCGGTTGCCTGGACAATTACAGCCCTGGACGCCGCAACGGAGGCCAGGATCCGCAGCCTCGTTGAAAAGGTCCGGTGACACCCGGAGCAGGGTCCCGTCAAGTCAATTCAAGGTGACCTCCAGTTACCCCGGCATTTTGTTGAACGGGTCACATTTGTTTGCATCCAGCACTTGTGCCCCTGATCCTTGCAAGACCTAGTATTTTCAGCGCTTGTCAGAGCGTGCCCAATGGAGGACACATTTTATGACTAACGTTCTTTGGTTTTCTGAGCTTGGATTGTCGGACCTTGACCAGGTTGGCGGCAAAAACGCATCGCTCGGGGAAATGGTTCGGAATCTCGCCTCAGCCGGGGTTAAGGTTCCGGGCGGATTTGCGACGACGGCGGACGCTTACCGGCGCTTCTTGGCGGAGTCGGGCCTTGATGCCCGGATTGAAAGCATCCTGGAAGGCCTGGACAGCGGCGACGTGGCCGCGTTGGCCAGCGTCGGCGGCCAGATCCGGGACCTGATCCGTGCCACACCGTTTCCTGCCGGTTTCGAAGAGGACATCCGGGTGGCGTATGAGCGCCTGACCCAGGAGCATGGCGGGGATGTCTCGTGGGCGGTTCGTTCCAGCGCCACGGCTGAGGACCTGCCGGATGCCTCCTTTGCCGGACAGCAGGAGACGTTCCTGAACATCAGCGGCATTGAGAACATACTGCACGCGATCAAGGATGTCTTCGCGTCGCTGTATAACGACCGCGCGATCGCCTACCGCGTGCACCACGGATTCACTCATTCGGAAGTCGCGCTTTCGGCAGGTGTGCAGCGGATGGTGCGTTCCGACGTCGGCGCATCCGGGGTGATGTTCACCATGGACACCGAGACCGGCTTCACCGATGCCGTGTTCATCACGTCATCGTATGGGCTCGGCGAAGCTGTGGTTCAGGGGGCTGTGAACCCTGACGAGTTCTACGTCTACAAGCCCGCTTTGGCGGCGGGCCGTCCGGCGGTCCTCAAGCGTGGCTTGGGGGAGAAAGCCGTGCAGATGGTGTACACGGATTCGGAGGAGGTTGGCCGGACTGTTGACTTCGTGCCGGTGCCGCAGGATTCGCGGAGCCGCTTCAGCATTACTGATGCAGAGGTGGAGCAGCTTGCCCGCCACGCGGTGGCGATCGAGGCACACTACGGACGGCCGATGGACATCGAGTGGGGCAAGGACGGCGTGGATGGCGGGCTTTACATCCTGCAGGCCCGGCCCGAAACCGTGGAGTCCCGTAAGGCAGCCGGAGTCACCTCCCGCTACACCCTCACCGAGCGTTCCGCAGTGCTGGTAGAGGGGCGGGCCATCGGCCAGCGTATCGGCGCCGGTCAAGTCCGGGTGCTGTCCTCGATTGACCAGATGGCCTCCTTCCAGGAGGGCGATGTGCTGGTGGCCAACATGACGGACCCTGACTGGGAACCGATCATGAAGAAGGCCGCCGCGATTGTCACCGACCGTGGTGGACGCACCTGCCACGCCGCGATCATCGCCCGCGAACTGGGCATTCCCGCCGTCGTCGGAACCGGATACGCCTCCCAGATCCTCAAGGACGGCGTCCCCGTGACGGTATCCTGCGCCGAGGGCGAAGCCGGGCTCGTCTACGAAGGGCTGCTGGAGTACACGCTGCAGGAGACCAGCCTGGAGACCATGCCCGAAGCTCCGGTCAAGATCATGATGAACGTCGGGACCCCCGAGCAAGCGTTCAGCTTTGCCAAGCTCCCTCATCACGGCGTGGGCCTGGCCCGCCTCGAGTTCATCATCAACCGGCAGATCGGTGTCCACCCCAACGCCTTGTTGGCAGTGGCCGGTGAGATCGAGCGGCCTGCAACCCTGGATGACTACACCGTCCGGCAAATCCAGGAGAAAACCGCTGCCTACGATGGTCCACGCGACTACTACGTCAGGCGCTTGGCCGAGGGCATCTCGACCATCGCCGCGGCATTTGCTCCCGAGCCGGTGATCATCCGGCTCTCGGACTTCAAGTCCAACGAGTACGCCAACCTGCTCGGTGGTCCGGCGTTCGAACCGGAGGAAGAGAACCCGATGATCGGGTACCGGGGCGCGTCCCGTTATCTCTCTGCATCCTTCCGACAGGCGTTTGAACTCGAATGCGAAGCCTTGAAGTACGTGCGTAACGACATGGGCCTGACCAACATCAAGCTCATGGTTCCGTTCGTGCGGACCCTGGACGAGGCCAGCGGCGTGATCGACCTGCTCGCCGAGAATGGCCTGCGACGGGGAGAGAACGGGCTGGAGATCGTGATGATGTGCGAACTGCCGGCCAACGCGCTTCTGGCAGATGAGTTCCTGGAGTACTTCGATGGGTTCTCCATCGGATCCAACGACCTCACCCAGCTCACCCTGGGCCTTGACCGCGACTCCGCCTTGGTGGCCGAGGGCTTCGACGAACGGAACCCCGCCGTCACCAAGCTGTTGGAGATGGCGATCTCTGCGTGCCGGGCCAAGGGACGCTACGTGGGAATCTGCGGCCAAGGCCCCAGCGACCACCCTGACTTTGCCGAGTGGCTGCTGGGCCAAGGTATCAGCTCGATCTCGCTGAACCCGGACGCAGTGACCGAGACCTGGTTGCGGTTGGCGCGCACCACCAGCACCCCGGTCTAAATGGCAGATAACCAAGCCGTGGGGGCGGGTTCCGCGCCTGCCCCCACGGTGTTCTTTCTTTCCGACAGCACCGGGATCACCGCCGAAACCCTCGGCAATACCCTGCTGACCCAGTTTCCGGGCCAGCGGCTGGAACGGCGGACCATCCCCTTCATCACCACCATCGAACAAGCACGCGAAGTGGTTGCCCTCATCGATGCTGTGGCGGCCACAGGGCCCGTTCCACTCATCTTCTCGACTGCTGTGGGACAGGACATCCGTGCCATCCTGTCCGAAAGCCGGGGGCAGTTCTTCGATCTGTTCGGCACCCACATCGGGCAACTCGAACAGACGCTCGGCGCGCCGGCCAACGGCAAACCGGGCCAGGCCCACGGTGTGGGCGACGCTGTCCGCTACCAATCCCGGATGGCCGCCGTCGAATATGCCATTGAACACGACGACGGCCAATCCCTCCGTGCGCTCGAACGGGCGGAACTGATCCTGATCGCGCCGTCACGTTGCGGTAAGACTCCCACCACCATGTACCTGGCCCTGCAGCACGGCATCCTCGCTGCCAACTTCCCCCTGGTCGAAGAAGACTTCGACAACATGGCACTGCCGAAACCACTGCTGCCCTTCGCCAGCAAGTGCTTCGGGCTTACCTCGCAGCCCGTCCGGCTGAGCCAGATCCGCCAGGAACGCCGGCCCGGCAGCAACTACGCCTCACTGAACCAATGCAGCTTTGAACTGCGGAACGCCGAGGACATGTACCGGGCCAACAACATCCCCTACGTGAACTCCGCCTCCATGTCCGTGGAAGAGATATCCGCTACCGTGCTCCAACGCATGCAACTGCATCACTGACCGCGGGATGCTGGGGCGCGGCATCCCGAATCCGGCGTTCGAGGCCGTGACTGTCCGGATGGGATATGTTGTTATCCGCCGTCGGTGCTGATGCCCGTCGCAGTACCCCCAGCTACATGCAGAACCTTGAGTCAGGAGCACCCGTGCCCAAAAGTCCACGTGATGGGATCGATGCGCAGATTCTTGCCGAACTCCGGCGCAACGCCCGCATCAGCCTGGCGCAGTTGGGCGAGAAGGTGCTCCTGTCCCGTAATGCGGTGCGGCAGCGGATCGAGCGGATGGAACGTGATGGCTACATCAACGGCTACACCATCAAGGAGTCCGCTGGAGAGGGCGCTCCGACAGTCAACGCGGTTCTCCTGGTCCAGCGGCAGGACAGAATGCGGGGCAGCGATGTCATTGCAGGGCTGCGTTCCATCCCGGAAATCACCACGTGCGATGTCGTCAGTGGCGAGCTCGACTTGGTGGTGAGGGTCGAAGCTCCGGACGCCGCCAGGATCCAGGAGATTTGGCGTGAGGTTTCCGAGTTTCCGGGTGTCCGCGACATCACCACTGCCTTGTCCCTCTCGACCGTCATTGACAGGCAGGCTCCCCGCTGAACATGCGGGAAGTTGGCCCCATCAGTGCCTCGGCCTCCGCAGGAAGGAGCAGTCCTTCGTTGACAGCGATCTCCAGGACGCTCCGTCCGGAGACCAGGGCCCGATGCGCCAGCCCGGCCGCCACCGTGTATCCAACGAAGGGCAGCAGCGCCGTCGCTTGACCGGTGGAGGCCCGTGCGCGCGAACGCAGCAATGCCTCGTTGGCCTCGACACCCGTGACGCACAGCTCCCTGAGGACATCGCAACCGTTGGTCAACCAGGAGACTGACTGGAGCAAGGCATGGGCGATGGCCGGCTCGAACGCGTTCAGCTGAAGCTGTCCGTTGTCGGCGGCCATGGTGACCGTCAGATCGGCGCCGGCGACGAAGAACGCGATCTGGTTAATGACTTCGGGGATCACCGGGTTGACCTTGCCGGGCATGATGGAAGAACCTGCCTGACGCGGGGGCAGGCGGATCTCCGCGAGTCCCGTCTGGGGTCCGCTGGAGAGCAGGCGCAGGTCGCTGCAGATCTTGGACAGTTTTATGGCGGTCCTCTTGAGCGTGCCGGAAAACGTCATGAACGCCCCGGTATCCCACGTCGCTTCGATGAAGTCCCGGGCACGAACCAACCGGACCCCGGTGACATCCGAGAGTGTGTCGATGACACGCTTTACATACAGAGGATCCGCGGTAATGCCGGTTCCGATGGCTGTGGCGCCCAGGCTGCATTCCTTCAGGAGGCCGGCTGCTTCGCCAAGGCGGCGGTGGTCCTCGTCCAAAGTGACGGAGAAGGCGGTGAACTCCTGCCCCAGAGTCATGGGCACGGCATCCTGCAATTGGGTCCGCCCGACCTTCGGGATGTCCGCGAAAGCCTGTCCGCGTTCGGCGAAGGAAGCCGACAAGAGTCCCAGACGGTCCAGGAGTTCCTCGACGGCGAACACCAAGGCCAATCGCACTGCCGTCGGGTAGACATCGTTGGTGGACTGGCATTTGTTGACGTGTCCGATCGGGTCGACCACTTCGTAGCTTCCCCGGGCATGGCCGAGCAATTCCAGCGCCAGGTTGGCGATCACTTCATTGGCGTTCATGTTCGTAGAGGTCCCGGCCCCTCCCTGCACGACGTCGATGGGGAAGGCATGGTCTACGCCTCCGGAAGCCACTGTGTCGCAGGCTGAGGCTATGGCCTGGCCGATATCTGCCGGGATCAGTCCGAGTCGGGAGTTGGTCAGCGCCGCAGCCTTCTTGACGCAGGCGAGAGCACGGACCAAGTGCCGGTGGGTTCCCAATTGGATACCACTGATCGGGAAGTTCAGGAGGGCCCGTTCAGTGTGGATACCCCACAGGGCGGAGTTGGGAACCGCCAATGTCCCGAGGCTGTCCTTTTCGATTCTCACCCCATTGCTCATGAGGTGATCGCGATGACTTTGGGCTGGGTCATTTCCTCATAGGCGAAGTGGACTCCCTCGCGCCCCATGCTGCCGTATTTGGAGCCGCCGAACGGCATGGCATCATGGCGATAATCGGAGGAATCGTTGATCATCACCCCACCGGCGTCGATCGCCTTCGCCGTTTTCAAGGCGCGGTTTAGGTCCTTGGTGAAGACTCCGGCCTGAAGTGCGTACTCGCTGTCGTTGGCCAGCCCGATGGCTTCGACGTCGGAGTCGAAAGGCTCGATCAGGACAACCGGGGCGAACAGCTCTTCGCTCCACGCCTCGCAGTTACGGGGCACGTTGGTCAGCACGGCCGGGGCCAGGACCGACCCGTGGACGGTGCCGCCGGTGAGCAGCCGCGCCCCCGCGGCAACGGCGTCATCAATCTTGCGCTTCGCCTCAGCGGCCGAGGCAGCACTGATCATCGGCCCGACGTCGGTCTGTTCCAGGCGCGGGTCGCCTGTTTTCAGAGCGGCCGTTTGGGTGACGAAGTCTCCGACGAAGGTATCGAAGACTGCCCGGTGGACCAGGATCCGCTGGGCGCCGATGCAGTTCTGCCCTGCCGCCCAGAAGGAACCGGACACACAGGCCTCGACGGCGGCCGGGATGTCGGCGTCCTCGAACACGATGACCGGGGCATTGCCGCCAAGTTCCATCGACAACCGCTTGAGACCGGCGTTCGCGGCAATGGCCCGTCCAGTGGCGAACCCACCCGTGAACGAGACCATCCGGACCAGCTTGGAGGAGATGATCGCCTGCGCAACGGACCGGTCTCCGAGGACCACTGTGGCGAAGTCCGCGGGCAGTCCTGCTTCGCGCAGCAGATCCACCAGGAGGATGGCCGTCAACGGTGTCAGTTGGGAGGGCTTGAGGATGACGGTGTTGCCGCCGGCTATCGCGGGCCCGAGTTTGTGCGCCACCAGGTTCAAAGCATCGTTGTAGGGGGTGATGGCTGCGATCAGGCCAAGGGGTTCTCGGGTGAACCAGCCCTGGCGGTTTTCCGAACCGGCGAAAGAGTCGAACGGGACCACTTCGCCGACGTTCCGGCGTGTCTCCGCGGCCGAGAGTTTGAGGGTGTTGACGGCGCGCGAGACTTCCTTGCGCGCCTGCCTGATGGTCTTGCCGGCCTCTAAAACTATCAGTTCGGCAACTTGTTGGGTACGCTGCTGAAGCAGGTCGGCGGCTGCGTCCAGGATCCGGCCACGTTCGTGGCGGGGCATGGCCGCGGCAGCCGGTGCCGCAGCGGCGGCACGGATGATTTCAAGCCCAACCTCCGCCTCAGTGCACTGCGACAACGTTGCCAGGATGCCGCCGTCGTACTTGTTGTGGACCACCAGGGAGCCGGTGGCTGTCGCCACAGGGGGCGCTGCGATTGCTGTTTCAGGCACGAACGGCTCCCTTGGCGAATTCGTCGACGGCGATAATGTCCGAGATGAGGGCGTAGGCGGTCTCCACGCGGCCAGCACCGGGGCCGGACACGGTGACGGCGCCGAGGAGGTCGGTGGTGAAAGAGACGGCGTTGGTGGCGCCGGAGATTCCGGCGAGCGGGTGCCCGGCCGGCAGGGCAACGGGCTGTACGACGGCGGTGACGGTTCCGTCGGCGTCGCGGCGGGCCTCGCCGATCAGCTTCCACCGGCAACCACGGGCCAGGGCGTCGGCGACGTCCTGGCTGGTGATGTCCTGGATCCCGGTGGTTTCGACATCGTTGGGATGGATGCCTGCGCCCAGCAGTTCGTTGGCCAGGATCGCGACCTTCAAGCGCACGTCCGAGCCACCGATGTCCGCGGTCGGATCGGCCTCCGCATACCCGAGCTCCTGGGCTTCTGCGATGGCCTGCTCAAGACCGAGGCCCGCTTCCATCCTGCCAAGAACGTAGTTGCTGGTTCCGTTGAGGATTCCTTGCACTGCTCTCAGCTCCAGGCCGCCGAGCACCTTGTGGGCCAGGCGGATCACGGGTGTACCGCTCATAACGGCGCCCTCGTACTCGAATCGAACGCCGTTGCTTGCGGCGATGGTACTCAACTCCTGGCCCTTCAAAGCCACCGGGCCCTTGTTGGTGGTCACCACATGCTTTCCTGACTCCAGGGCCCACCGAACGTGCGAGACTGCAGGTTCTCCGTCGATGGGGCTGGTGAAGGTGGCTTCGACGACGATGTCAGCCGGGCTGTTCTTGATGACATCTTCGTTGCGGGCCTCGGTGCTTCCGCCCGGCAATCCCTCGAAAGAGGAGCCACGGGGCATGGCAAGCACAGCTGCAAGGTCGATTCCCTCTCCCTGGACGAGTGAGCCAAAGGCGAGGTCCGTGATGGCCACGACACGGAGTTCGAAGCCGAGGTCAGCGAAGCGCCGGGGTTCGTCGCGGATAAGTTCGGCGAGGGCGCGGTTCACTCCGCCGAAGCCGATCAGGGCCAGGTTGTATGTCGTCATGTGGGCTCCTTGGTGGGGCTGGTTGTTGTCCTTCAAGCTTCTGTCCCGGGAGTGTCAGTTCCCTATGGGCGAAACGGCCGCCAGGGATGACGAAACGCCCAAATGCAATCACTTTTCGGCCCTTTCGATCGGCCACTACGCTGTAGCTGTGAACGAGCAACCAGATGTTGGCCCCTTTTTCCACGGTACGAAAGCCGATCTTCGGGCAGGAGATCTCCTCCGTGCGGGCTTCAGGTCGAACTACCGTCCGGAAGTGGTGATGAACCATATCTATTTCACGGCCCTGCGCGACGGTGCGGGCCTCGCCGCCGAGCTCGCTGCCGGCGGGGGGTGAACCGCGCGTGTATGAGGTGGAGCCGACCGGTACTTTCGAGGACGATCCGAATGTCACCGACAAGAAGTTTCCCGGCAACCCCACAAGGTCTTATCGCAGTTCGGCACCGCTGAAAGTGGTGGGGGAAGTCACCGACTGGACACGACTGGCGCCGGAGGCCCTGAAGGCGTGGAAGGATCGTTTGGCCGCGATCCTTGAGGACGAACGTGGTGAAATCATCAATTGACGCCGGGTGCCATCGGGGACTACTTGTCGCAAAGTAATAAGCATGCTTGGCTTATTGAAATGGCCCGGTAAGGCGGGCCCGGCAGTGGAGGCGGCATGCCAAAGACCGGGAAGAACCATCACGCCCGCAAGGATGAATTGCCTTCGACCTTGCAGCGTTCGGAGCAGAAGGCCCAGGACACCTTCGCCAAGACCTACGACTCTGCGATGGAGTCCTACGACGACGACTCGAGCCGGGCTGCCCGCACCGCTTTCGCTTCCCTGAAACACAGCTACGAGAAGGTCGGAGACCACTGGGAGCCCAAGGAAGAGCGCGGTCCTTCCGATGCGCACGCCGAAGAAGGCATCGACTCGACCAAGCCAACAGCTGGGGGAGTGGATGCCAATGCATCGAAGGCGCACCTTTACCAGAGGGCGCAACAGCTTGGTATCAAAGGCCGTTCGAAGATGACCAAAGATGAGCTGGTGCAAGCGCTGCAAAAGGCCAATGACGCGGCCACCCGGAAGGCGCGCGAGGGCTGAAGCCGAAAATGCCTTGGGCAGGGCCACCGATGTGGTGGCCCTGCCCAAGATGCGCCGGTATCCCTTCCTGCGCCCGTCCATCGGGCTACCTGTTGCGGCGGTGTGCAGGATGTGGTCCCCGGCGCTCACCGGGAAGACTGCGCCCGGCGACTCTCGACGGCGTTCTGCCGCGAATTCTGCCCTACATGATTCCGGTGGGAACCAGCAGTGCCCATGCCAGGGCCGGGGCTACGAGAACCACGCCGCCCGCGTAGGCCATGAGCTGCTTGTACACGCGCTGGCGGTCTTCGTCGCGGGCGTTGGCGACAACCAAGGCTCCATCGGTGGAGAAGGGCGATACATCCACCACGGTTGCGGCGATGGCCAAGGCTGCCACAGTTCCTGAGGCACTGAGGGAGCTCGTTGCCAGCAGGGGCCCGGCCAGGGGAATGAAGGCAGTAAGGAGTGCGGTGGAGGAAGCGAAGGCAGATCCAACGCCAATGACGTAGCAGAGGACCAGAGCGATGAGCAGCGGTGCGCCCAAAGCCAGGGCCATCTCGGCGAGGGTGTCGATCACGCCGACGTGCTGGAGCAAGGAAACGTACGTGATCATGCCCGCCACCAGCAGGACGGTGGACCAGGAGACGCCGCTGATAAAGGTCTTGTGCTCCTTGATGTTGACGAACGCCAACAGCAAACCGGCCGACAAGGCTACGAAGCCAATCGGCATGTGGAAGCCGAGGGTGCAGACGAGGATCGCGAGGATGAGCGCCAGCGTGAGTAGCTGCTGTCCACCGGGACGTCCAACGCGGGCGGTGTCCAGGCCTGCATATTCGTTGGAGTGCTTGTCGCGAAGCTTGCCCATCAGGGCGAAGATCACGATTGTCAGCGCCGACAGAATGAGGTTCAAGGCGAAGCTGGCAAGGAACAGGGCACCTTGGTCGATGGGGAAGTCATTCTTGTGTGCAATGTCGTGGACGAGGACGCCGGCAACGGACAAGGGCGAGAAGCCTCCGGCATGTGCTCCGTTGATGACGAAAGCGCCCATGAGGACCGGGTGGATGCGGGATTCGTAGGCCAAGCCCAGTGCGGCCGGTGCCAGCAGCGCAACAGCCGCCGGGCTGAAGGTCCCGAGCGCCGTGAGGGCCGCGGCCATGAGGAAAAAGACCCACGGCAGGAGCAGGGTCTTGCCCCTGACCATCCTGACGCAACTTTGGACGATGATGTCGATCGAGCCGTTCCGCTGCGCCATGCTGAAGAAGTAGGTGACGCCAATGATGGTCAGGACGATGCTGGCAGGGAACTCCTCGAGAATCTGCTTGTCCGTCATTCCCAGCACGAAGTAGCCGACGCCGAAGGAGGCCACCAGCCCCATCACGCCGATGTTCAGCGGCCACTTGGTCGCGACGACGAACATCACCACAAGTATGACCAGCGGGATAATCTGCGTGGCGGTCATGGTCGGCTCCGATTCAGGGGTGGCCGCAGGGTTGAAGATGGCACCCCCGAACAGGATGGCGACCAGGCCAAGGATGACGGAAGCGGCAACCGTTATCAGCAGGATACGGCGGTGGATGCCGGGACGATTGGAAGGCTGTTCCCGGATGTCGCTCCCTGCTTCGGGAGCCGGTTGGTAGATAGTTTTGGCCATGGTGTTAACTCCTCATCGAGTGGCTGTTTCCAGAGAGGCTTCGACGACGTTGCCGAGGGTCTCGGGGAGGTGAATGATGCTGGTGGCGATGGTGCGGGCTGTCCGATCAACGCCCACCAGGACGGACCCCTGCTGCTCTTCGCTCCATGTTTCGATGACCCCGGCGGGTGTCCGGAGTTTCAGCGTCGGACGGGCTGTATAGCCTGTGATGACGCTGAGCACCGTGCCCGGAGTGCGGGCGGCAAGCGTCAGGGCGATGCTGCCGGTGATTGCCAGGGCCGGATGCGGCTTGCCCATTGAGAGCATCATGACGTTGACATCGGTATGTGGGTCGGACTCGCTTGGTGGCCCGGCAATGGCCAGCTTTGGAACGGCGCGGGCAGCTTGCCCGGGCGTTGTTGCCATCCCCATCCGCACGGCTGCCTGCCGCCGAATGGAGTCCAAAGTGTCCAGGTGCTGCTCGACGACGTCTTTCCATGCGTCGTAGCGGACCGCGTTCAGGCCCAGATCTTCGGCCCGGACAATGACCACGGGTGCTCCTGCATCCACCATCGATACGGTCCAGGGCTTTCCGTCGGCAACTACGGTGTCGCTTGCCGCTCCGGTGGGCAGCAGCTCTCCGGTGGTCTTGCCGGCCGGGTCCTGGAAGCCGAGTCCCACCTTGAAGCCAGGAAAAGCAACGCCTGGCATCTGCGCGTCGGGGACGATGGGCAAGGCTCCAGTGGGAGTGGCGACCTGTTGGATGATGACCTGGCCGGTGTTGGTATTGCGGGTGACAATCCGTGTGACGTCGCCTTGTGGGGTGACCCAGCCCTTCTCAATGGCGTAAAGACCCACCACGGCTGAACAGTTCCCGCAGTTGCTGCCCCAGTCAACCGTGGCTTCCTCTATGCCTACCTGGGCGAAGGTGAATTCCACGTCAACAGATGGGTCCGAGGGGCGCCGAACGATCATCGCCTTGCTGGTGGTGGAGGTTGCCCCGCCTACACCGTCGATTTGCCGGGAGTCGGGACTCCCGAAGAGGCGGGGCAGCAACTGGTCCAGGTCCATGCGGGTTTCGTTCAGGTTTTCCGTTTCGAAGACCCAGCACTTGCTGGTGCCTCCGCGCATCCATTCAGCTTCTATCTTCATGTGTCCTGCACTCCTTCTGCCGTTGCCCGGCGGGCTCTTCAATCAGCATGAGCCGCATCACACATGAAGACAATGTGCAATATCTGAGGAGGGATGTAGCACTACTTAATTCACTGTGGTCAGTAGCAAAATTCGAACACCTCTTCTCAGCGTGGAAGTGTTTTGGGACGGGTTGAGGCGGTCAAACTGGGCCTACCTGTATAGAATTAACCGAATACGCAGAAGGGTGTGAAATTGCTTAACGATGAAGCCCAAAATTTATACGACATCCGCAGGCTGGCCCTGCTGGTGGAGGTGGTGGAACAGGGGTCCATCACTGCAGCGGCAGACATCATGATGTACACCCCGTCCGCGGTATCGCAGCAATTGCGCAAACTTGAACAAGAGGTGGGCCAACCCCTCCTCAACCGGCGCTCCCGCGGAGTGGTGCCCACGGAAGCGGGGCAAGTACTGGCAGGCCATGCACGCAAAATCGTTGGACAGATAAGGGCAGCCCAGTCCGATCTGGACCAGATCGCAGGCCTGCGTCGGGGGTCACTGACCATCGGCACCTTCCCCACACTGGCGGGCTCGTTCCTCCCTGTGGTGATCCGAGCCTTCAAGAAGCGTTACCCGGCCATCGGCCTGTCGGTTCGCAGTGCGCGGTTCGATGAGTTGGTCTCCGACCTTGAGTCCGGGGTCACTGGCCTGTGCCTGCTCTGGGACTATCCATGGAATCCCTTCCACGACGAATCGATCAGGACTACGGAAGTCTTCCAGGAGAGCACCGTCATCCTCGTGGCAAAAGGACATCCATTGGCGGACCGCGACGAAGTATCCATGGGCGAGCTCAGGAAGGAATCATGGATCGTCCGCGCCGAGGCCCACCCTGTGGTGGAGGTCCTCCAGCGCTCGGCACACGACGCCGGCTTTGAACCAACCATCGGATTCCTGGCCAATGATTACCAGGAGGCGCAGGCAATGGTGAGTGTCGGCATGGGGGTGGCCATGGTGCCAAAAACGGCTGTGGCCTTGCAGCACCCCGACGTCAGGGTGCTCAGTCTTGGCTCGAGCGCCCCGCTCCGGCGCGTGCTGCTTGCCCAACGCCAGGACAAGGTTTACGCCCCGGCGGAAGTGGCCTTCCACACCACCCTCCTGGAAATCGCCCGGGAGCGGGCTGGCGAGTACATCTGACGAATCGCGGCCGATGGGACGTTCCCCGCGCCGGACCGTTATTGCCGCGACTGTCAGCTCAAATGGTCGAAGTCGCCGCGGGCCCAGGCGGCGTGGCGTTCTGCTGATTGGCGCAGCACAGTGCGAGCGCCAGAATTGATGATGTTGTTGAAGTTCCCATAAATCCGGTCAAAAGTGAGTTCCGCCAGCTGGTCCGCGATCCGCAACGCTACCGCGCCGGAAAGGGGCAGGTGGTTCGGATAGCTCCGCATGAAAGCAATGGAGCGACGATCCGGATTCGGAAATACGCTGTCGCCGGTGAGCAGGACGCCCCGACCATCCGCACCAGCTGCCCAGTGCGCCACGGCACTGCCGGGGAAATGGCCGCCGGTTTGGTGCAAAACCAGCCCTTCAGCAACCCTCGTGCTACCGGACCAACACGTGATCCTGGGATCCTCGCGTCCCAACCAGCCGCGGTCAGCATCCGCCACCAGGATGGGTACTCCTCCGAGCCGCTGTGACCATTCCACCTGAACGCCAAACATATGTGGATGACTCGACGCGATGGCCAGAACCGGGCCATGCTGCAGCACGGCTTCCACCAGGTTGTCATCCACGTAGCCAATCGGATCCCAGAGCAGCGAGCCTTCCTCGGTCACCACGAGCTGTGCGGTCTGGCCAATACCAACCTTGGGCTTGGTTCCGATTCCGATGAGACCCGGCTCGTTCGCGATGAATGTGCCCTGCTGACCCGCCTGTGACAGCTCCTCCAGCGTGAGCCACCGCTGTCCGTCCTCGGGTACGTACTGCCGTTCATCGGCACAGATCGGGCAGAGTACCGGAACCGGTTCATCGCGCTCGACGCCGCAAGCCGCACAGATCAGCATTCTTGTCCCCTCCCAGGCATCTGCCCAGAATATGGCAATTGGCTGCCTCCCTGGAAGTGAAATCACGTTGTCCACCCAGGCCGTCATGGGGCCCAAATATGCATGTGAGGGTTTTCACCTGCATAGTTAATGTCTTGGGCTCGCATTGATGGGTACAGTCACCGCAAGAATGCAGCACGGAAATGAACAGGGGCTCGACTTTGGCAGGGAATGCAACCTTCCGGCACAGCAACACCGCATTGCTCTCAGTGAGCAGCGTCGAAGCTCCGAGAATTGTGAGCTCGACGGACTTTGACCACAGGCTGGCTGCCACCCTGAAACGGCTCAAGTTTCCGCCGCGCTTGCTGGAGCGCGTAGCCGGCATCACCCATCGCCGGTGGTGGGCGGCCGGGACCTCGTTCGACGACGCTGCTGTGGACGCCGGTGCCAAGGCCCTGGCGGAGGCCGGCGTCGAAGCTTCGGAAATCGGGCTCCTGATCAATACCTCGGTCACCAGGCGAAACCTTGAACCGTCAGTGGCCGTCAAAATCCACCACGAACTTGGTTTGCCGTCCTCCGCCATGAATTTCGATTTGGCCAACGCGTGCCTCGGTTTCGTCAACGGCCTGATTTTGGCCGCCAACATGATCGACTCCGGCCAGATCAAGTATGCCGTGATTGTCAATGGCGAGGACGCCCAGAGCACCCAGGAAGCCACCCTGGAACGCCTGCAGCGGCCAGAGACTACGCGTGAAGATTTCAATCGCGAATTCGCCACCCTCACGCTGGGGTCAGGCGCTGCCGCGGCCGTTCTTGGTCCGGCGAACGAACACCCGGGAGGGCATCGGCTCATCGGTGGCGTCATGCGCGCAGGCACCGAACACCACGAATTGTGCGTAGGCGGTATCGACGGAATGACCACCGACACCAAGGGCCTGCTGGATGGGGGCCTTCAGCTGGTGGTTGATGCCTGGCACGAGGCCCAGCCGGAGTGGGACTGGTCTGCCATGGACCGGTACGTCACGCATCAGGTCAGCAATGCCTACACCCAGGCGATCATCAACGCCATCGACCTGGACCCTGACAGGGTTCCCATTACGTTCCCGCATTGGGGAAACGTGGGTCCTGCGTCGCTGCCCATGACGCTCGCGGCCGAGTCCCAGTCACTGAACTCCGGAGACCGCGTCCTGTGTATGGGCGTCGGTTCGGGCTTGAACGCAGGGATGGTGGAGATCGTTTGGTAGCCTCCAGCTGGCCCGGCGTCGACCCTGAATGGTCACGGACAATTCGAGTCAAGTCGACGTCGGCGGTAGATTCACCTGGCACGACGCACCGCTGGCACATCCTGGATAACGGGGCCCAACTTGCCCGCCGCGGCCTGACACCGGCCGGCACTTTGCTGTGCGTCCATGGAAACCCAACCTGGTCCTATCTTTGGCGGACCTTGGTGGCCGCCGGATCGGATCCGGTCCACCCGTGGCGCGTTATCGCCGTCGACCAATTGGACATGGGTTATTCGGAGCGAACCGGCACCTTCCGCCGCTTGCAGGACCGGGTGAATGACCTGGGTGACCTGAGCGATGCCCTGGGCCTGGACGGACCGGTAACCACTGTTGGCCACGATTGGGGTGGCGTCATCAGCCTGGGCTGGGCCTTGGCACACCCGAAACAGCTGGCCGGGGTGGTCCTGACAAACACCGCAGTCAACCAACCCTCGGGCTCCAGCCTTCCGCCGGCCCTGCAGCTCGCCTTGCACCCGGCTGTACACCAATGGGGGACCACTACCTCTGACGCGTTTCTCAGGGTGACCCACTCCCTGGCCCATCCGCCGTTGCCCACCGATGTCCGGAGGGCTTATATGGCTCCGTATCGTGGCGCACTTCGTCGCTCCGGCGTGGGAAATTTCGTGGCGGACATACCCGTGGATGAAGCCCACCCAAGTTTTTCGGCGCTGCAGGAGATTGCCCAGGGCCTCCGCAGCCTTAGCGTCCCGGCCTTGATGCTCTGGGGCCCCAGGGACCCGATTTTTTCAGACAGGTACCTCAAGGACCTTGTGGAACGCATGCCGCACGCCGACGTGCACCGCTTCGAAGGTGCAGGACACCTGGTGGCCGAAGACCGCGACATAGCATCGCCCCTCTTCCATTGGCTCAGCAGCCGTGGCGGAGTCGCCGGCACGGGCTCGGCAGGAGAGGACGATCCGGACTTCCGGCCCTTCTGGGATTCCGTCGAGGTATTGGCTGGTGGGACGGGCAGCGGGGAGACCGCCGTTGCCGAAATGGGGCCCGACGGAAAAGTCAGCCGGTCAATGAGCTGGCAGCAACTGCACCGGAACATCCTTGACCTTGAAAACGGGCTTAGGGAAGCCGGGGTGGCACGCGGCACGCGGGTGAGCCTGATGGTCCCGCCCGGCGTGGATCTGACCGTGACGCTCTACGCCTGCCTGCGGTTGGGAGCCGTTGTGGTGGTGGCTGACGCCGGGCTGGGAACAAAGGGCCTGAGCCGGGCAGTGAAAGGTGCCACCCCCGATTTCATCATTGGGATCGACAAGGCACTTGCCGCCGCATCGCTGTTTGCTTGGCCAGGACGGCGGATCAGCGTCCGTGACCTCCCGGCCGGACGCCGTCGAATGCTCCGGGTTGAGACTTCGCTGGACGCTTTGGCGAGGAAGGGCGGAGACTCGACGGGAAAACCCGCGGACCATTCCGACCCCGACGCGCCAGCTGCAGTGCTGTTCACCTCAGGTTCCACCGGACCTGCAAAAGGGGTCCTGTACACACACCGCCAGCTGACGGCGATGCGGGACACAGTCGCCGGAACCTTCGGCATCCGAGCAGGCTCAAGGCTTGTTGCGGGATTCGCACCGTTCGCTTTGCTGGGTCCGGCCCTTGGAGCGGTATCAGTGACGCCGGACATGGACGTTACCGCGCCGGGCACGCTGACGGCCCGGGCGCTGGCTGACGCGGTTGCGGCCATCGCGGCGACTGTGGTGTTTGCCGCTCCGGCTGCGTTGCGCAATGTCGTGGCCACAGCGGACGCCCTGGACGGATCGGGGCGGGAGGCCTTGAACAACGTCAGCATGCTGTTGTCCGCCGGTGCACCGGTACCGGAGCCACTGCTGGCGCGCGTCCAGGAAGTGCTGCCCCAAGCATCGTTGCACACCCCCTACGGGATGACCGAAGCGCTTCCCGTCACCGATATCAGCTTCGAGCAAATCCAGGAAGCCGCAGCTGAAGCGGCCGCCGGCAGCGTCCCCGGTGCCGGCAATGGTGTGTGCGTGGGGACTCCCGTCCACGGTGCCCGCCTGGCCGTCATACCCTTGGACGCAGAGGGCAGGGCTCCCGGTTCCAGTCCGGTGACCACGCCTGGCGTCACAGGTGAAATCCTGGTCAGCGCGCCGCACGTCAAGGAGTCCTACGACAGGCTTTGGCTGACACAGCAGCAGAGCGTCAATCCGGCAGGCTGGCACCGAACCGGGGACGTTGGGCATTTCGACGCCGCGGGCCGGCTTTGGGTGGAAGGCCGCCTGCCCCACGTGGTGACCGCGCCGGCGACCGTGGTGACGCCGGTCGGCGTCGAACAGGCTATTGAACGCCTCGATAGCGTTCGCCTGGCTGCCGTTGTCGGAGTGGGTCCGGTTGGCACCCAAGCCGTTGCCGCCGTCGTCGAGACAGTACCGCCCGTACGCAAAGCGGGTCCTGCGACACAGCAACTCGCCGGGAGTGTCCGGCGCGCTGCGCGAGCGGTGAGCGTCGATGTGTCGGCAGTGCTGGCGGTACCCGCGCAGCCAACTGACATCCGGCATAACGCGAAGATCGACAGGACCCGCCTTGCCCGCTGGGCAACACGGGTCCTGGCCGGTGGCCGTCCGGGAAAGCCATGAGGGTCCTTGTCACGGGCGCCAGCGGGCTGCTCGGGAGCGAAGTGGCCCGGACCCTCGTGCGCCAAGGACACGAGGTCACCACTTTCCAGCGGCGGCCCTCAGGCGTCGACGGCGCCTTGGACATCCTCGGATCGGTGACGGATGACGACGACGTCCGGCGCGCGGTCGATGGGGCGGAGGGAATCATCCATTTGGCTGCGAAGGTTTCCTTTGCCGGCAAAGCCGTTGACTTCCAGAACGTCAACGTTGAAGGAACCCGCCGGCTGCTTGAACGGGCCAGGGCTGCGGGCGTGCAGGACACAGTGTTTGTCTCTTCTCCATCAGTGGCGAACTCGGGGAGCGCCATCGCCGGGCTAGGTGCCGAACCGGCCGATCCGCAACGCGCGCATGGCAACTACTCGCGCACGAAGGCCGAAGCGGAACTCCTGGCCCTGGGGTTCGATGCGCCCGGGTTCCGCGTCGCTGCGATCCGCCCGCACATTGTGTGGGGTCCCGGCGATACCCAACTGGTGGAGCGCGTATTGGCGCGGGCCGGCCACAACCGTCTGCCTCTCCTTGATGCCGGGGCGGCCCTCATCGACACCACGTATGTGGACAATGCCGCGTCCGCGATTGTTGCCGCCCTGCACCGGATGGATCACGTCCACGCTAGGTCGTTGGTAGTAACCAACGGGGAGCCGCGCCCCATTGGAGAGCTTCTGGCCGATATCTGTACTGCAGGGGGAGTCCAGGCGCCGTCGTGGAAGGTGCCTGGAGCTGTGGCGAGAACAGCAGGGGTCGTGGTTGAAAAACTATGGACCTGGGCAAAGCGCAGCGAGGAACCCCCTATGACGAGGTTCCTGGCCGAGCAGCTTTCAACGGCACATTGGTTTGACCAACGCGAGACGCGCCGGCTCCTCGATTGGGCACCGGTCGTCTCCCTTGATGAGGGACTGGCCAGGTTGTCGGACCACTACGCAAGGACCCCCTACCCTAAGGGCTGATCGAGGCGTGCGTGGAGTTGGCGAAGGGCCAACAGCGGGAACAGCAGGACAGAGAGCATGCCCGCCCCGACGAGGGCCGACGCGATTCCGCTGGAGATCAAACCATGATCCGTGCCAATAGCCGTCACGGCCACAACCACGGGCAGGCCTGTGGCACCAAAAAGGATGATGGCCCGCTTGCCGGCGCGTGAGGAGCCCCTCGGCGCTGCCAGGAGGGACGGTAGGCCGCGCACCACCAGGAGCAGGACCAGGAACAAGGGAACCATCGCCAAGGCCAAAGGGCTGGAGGTCAACGCATCGAGCTTGAAGTCGATGCCAGTGTCGATAAAGAAGACCGGTACCAGGAAGCCGAAGGCCACGGCATCGATCTTCCGCTCGATGACTGTCCGGTCTGCTTCAGGGGCCCTGGCGATGGCTACCTTCCAGAGAACGCCGGCCGCGAAGGCGCCCAACAGCATATCCAGTCCCAGCAGCATGCTCAGCACCACGAGCGAGCTGAGGATCAACATGATGGACCGGACGGCGAATTGTCCACTGGTGTGAAGGGTCCGGGTGACTTGGGAGTGGAAGAGCGTATGCCGTGAGCGCGAGGCGAGCAAGATCGCCACAACGGTCAGGAGGACGAAGCCAAGTAGCACACCTGATGCCGTTCCAAGCTGCCGCCCACTGAAAAACAGCGAGATGGCAACGAGCGGGCCGAACTCGCCCACCGCCCCCAGCGCAGTGACTCCTATTCCGATAGGGGTCTTCGCTTCTCCTGCATCGCGGAGGATAGGCAGCAGGGTCCCCAGGGCGGTGGAGGAAAGCGCGACGCCGATGATCACCGCTGCTTCGGCCGCGGACACCAGCGCGAACCCCGCAGCTATGCCGGCGGCCAGCGACACGATCCAGCCGGCAGATGCCCGCATGATGGGCCGGCCACGGATGGACGTGAAATCGATCTCGTTGCCCGCCACAAAAAACAGCATGGCGAGCCCAAAATCCGCCAAGGTATCGGTGAACTGTGTGGACTGGACCCATCCCAGGACGCTTGGTCCCAGAAGCATTCCCAGGAGGATCTCGAACACGACGATGGGGATCTTGACTCTCCGCTCCACAAAGCGGGCGGCAAGGGGTGCGGCAACGGCCATGGCCGCGATGAGGACCAGCGACACGGACAAGCTTTGCATCACGGGTTCCTTCTGTCTTCGGGTCGCTTCCAGGGAGGATGCCCTGCCAGCGACGGCTGGCCATTCAGGGCCGGCTGGCCCGTCAGGGTCGCCCGGGCCATTCCCTGCCCGCCCAGGGATCATAGTCCGCGATGAGCTCCTCCTGTACTGGCCGTCCACGCTCCGGAACATGCTGCAGGTTGACCCTGACCCGGTACCAGAGGGAGCTGGATCCCCGCATCCCATCCACCAGGATGTCAGCCGGATGCAGGTTCGAAACGACGTCCGGGTGGTTGCCTTTCCATTCCTCCAACGCAGCCATTGCCTCGGGCTTGGTCTTGGTCCGCGCTATCTCGATAAGGGGCATCGTTGAGGTCCGCCGACCAGAGCCGTCACCGGAACGTGGCGCCTTTTCAGCCGGACCGAGTTCCGCGGCCAAAGCGAGCAGTTGGTCGAGCGAACCAACCTCGTTATCGATACCGGCATGCGGGTCACCGTAGGCCGCGAACCGCTCGGGCACAGTAAGAACAGTGAACTGCTCCGGTCGGACGGAGCGGACGTCATCCCAGCCAAGAGGCATTGAGACGCGGGCGTCGGGCCGCGAACGAACGGAGTAGGCGGAAGCTACGGTCCGGTCCTTGGCATTTTGGTTGAAGTCGACGAAAACGCTCTCGCCGCGTTCTTCCTTCCACCACCTGGCAGTTGCGAGGCCTGGCGCCCTGTTCTCCACTTCCCGGGCAAGAGTCTCGGCTGCCAAGCGCACATCGCGGAAGGACCATCGAGGATCGATCCGCACCAGGATGTGCAGACCCCGGGAGCCGCTGGTCTTCGGCCAGCCCACAAGGCCGACGTCGCCCAGCACCTCGCGAGCCACATAGGCAGTGTCCACAATCTGTGACCAATCGACGCCCGGCATGGGGTCAAGGTCCACGCGCAGTTCGTCCGGGTGGTCCAGGTCCTCGGCCCTTACCGGGTGCGGGTTGAGGTCCAGGCAGCCAAGATTGACCACCCAAGCCAAACCTGCGGCATCGCGGATCACGGTCTCTTCTGCGGAGGTCCCTGACGAATAATGCAGCGTAGCTGTGTGGATGAAGTCCGGATGGTTCTCCGGCACACGCTTCTGGAAGAACGGCTCAGCGTCGATGCCCTTCGGGAAGCGCTTGAGCACCATGGGCCTGCCGCCGGCGCCGCGAAGTGCGCCCTCGGAGACGGCCAGATAGTACTTGACCAAATCGAGCTTGGATATCCCGGGCTCTGGAAAGATCACCTTGTCCGGATTGGAGATGCGGACTTCGGTGCCGCCTATGTCCAGGATCTCCGCCGGTGTCTTGGAGGGGCTCATGCGGTCACGCTAGCAATGAACACCGGATCCAACCAGAGCACGCGAAGGAAAATTGAAACCCCGGGTGCCTGCCGTGTTCGAACAAATTCCCGACTGGCTTAAAAAACATAAGTAGGTATGGTGTTGGCATAGGCATAAATAGGGAGATGACAATGTCGGGTAAATCACCCAATGGTGCGAAATCAAAAAAATCGGGCAAGACCATCCTGGAAAAACGCGCCGAAAAGCGGGCAAAGGCTGAAACAAGCGACAACCTCTTTTCAAAGCCCAGGAAAAACCAAAGATAACCCGTGGTGGCCCCCACGGCGTTGTGGGGGCCAGGGCCGCTCGCCGGAAGGGGAGATGCCCCGCTGCGTCCTGTTAGCGGACCCACGAGTGCCCGGTGCGGAATTCACGGTTGCAGAAATGGGAATCAGTCGATGCCGAAAACAATTACCTCCTTAATTGTGCTCGCCTTTGGCTCAGTGAAATCTTCCGAATGGAGGAATGTGGGCAATCGCCGTCGATTCGTCATTATTGGTGGAAGGAAATGTAGAAGCGGTCTTCGGCCAGGACGGCATGTCCTTCTCAACGACCAAGCCAGGCACAAATACGGCGCAAGCGCTTCGTGCTCCCAGGCGTTGAGGAGGCGGGACGACTATATTGGCCATGTCAGCCCACCACCACACTTGAGGGAGCCTGCACAGAATGGCCAAGGAACTTGCCACCCAACTGATCGAACAACTCCAGGCTGCCGGCGTGCAGCGGATCTATGGAATCGTGGGCGACAGCCTCAACCCCATCGTTGACGCTGTCCGTCAGACCGGAGGGTCGAAAAACGGCGGCATCGACTGGATACATGTCCGCCACGAGGAGGCCGCTGCGTTTGCCGCAGCCGCTGAAGCACAGTTGACGGGAAAGCTGGCCGTTTGCGCAGGGTCGTGCGGCCCGGGCAACCTGCACCTCATCAATGGCTTGTACGATGCCAACCGGACCGGCGCTCCGGTATTGGCCATCGCTTCGCATATCCCCAGCAGGCAGATCGGCAGTGGCTTTTTCCAGGAGACCCACCCCGACCGGCTTTTCAACGAATGCTCGGTCTACTCCGAACTCATCAGTACCGCTGAGCAGGCACCCCGGGTCATGCACAGCGCCATCCAGAATGCCGTGGGCCTTGGGGGAGTCGCCGTCGTCACGCTTCCCGGCGACATTGCCGATCTTGAGGCAGCGGCACCCACACCGCTTCCGGCAACGTTCCGGCCCGCCAGTTTGGTGCCGGACCACGCGAGCGTCCGCGAACTGGCGGATGCCATTAACGACGCCGGCAAGGTCGCCATTTTTGCCGGCGCTGGCGTTGCGGGTGCCCACGATGAACTGATCTCGCTGGCCGAGCTGGTCAATGCCCCCATTGGCCACTCGCTGCGGGGCAAGGACTTTGTCCAATATGAGAATCCCTTCGATATCGGCATGACGGGCCTGCTCGGTTACGGGGCCGCGGCGGAGGGCATCGAGGACGCGGATTTGCTGATCCTCCTCGGCACCGATTTCCCTTATGACCAGTTCCTCCCCGATACCCGAACCGCCCAAGTAGACCGGGCCGCGCAGCGGCTGGGGCGCCGCACCGACGTCGACATTGCCGTCCATGGGGACGTGCTGCCCACCTTGACCGCCCTGTTGCCGCTGGTGCAGCCAAAGAAGAGCCGCCGCTTCCTGGACCAGATGCTGAAGAAGCATGATCGCCTGATGAACAAGGCTGTGGGTGCCTATACCCGCAAAGTGGAGAAGAAGCAGCCCATCCACCCGGAATATGCCGCATCACTGCTGGACCAGGTGGCGGCCGAAGACGCCATCTTCACCGCAGATACCGGCATGTGCAACGTGTGGACTGCCCGTTACATCAACCCTTTGGGCACCCGGCGCCTGATCGGTTCGTACCTCCACGGGTCCATGGCCAATGCACTCCCGCACGCGATAGGCGCCCAAGTGGCCTATCCGGGACGGCAGGTGGTGTCGGTCTCGGGAGACGGCGGACTCTCCATGCTGCTCGGCGAACTCATTACCGTGGCCGCGCACCAGTTGCCTGTGAAGGTAGTGGTGTTCAACAACTCCACCTTGGGCATGGTGAAGCTTGAAATGCTGGTGGACGGACTGCCTGACTTCGGCGTGGACGTGCCCGACGCCAATTACGCGGCCGTTGCCCAGGCCTTGGGCTTCCATGCCGTGCGGGTTACGGACCCAGCTGATATCGAGGCAGCCTACCGGACGGCCTTCGCCCATCCCGGCCCGGCGCTGGTGGAGCTCATCACGGACCCCAACGCGCTGTCCATCCCGCCGAAGATTTCGGGATCGCAGGTCATCGGTTTCGCCACTGCCATGTCCAAGGTGGTCCTGAACCGTGGTGCCGGAGAAGCTGTCAGCATGGCACGCAGCAACCTGCGGAACATCCCGCGTCGGTAGGTTACCGCTCCAGGGCCTCCGCGAGGTACGGGGACGTTCGGCTTTCCGTGGAACGCGCGACGACGGCCGGCGGCCCCTCGGCCATGACCGCACCGCCGGCGTCGCCGCCTCCGGGGCCGAGGTCGATCACCCAGTCCGCTCCCGCTACCACTCCCATGTCATGTTCAACCACCACCACGGTGTTTCCGGCATCGACCAGCCTTTGCAGCTGAGCCATCAGGAGCTGGACATCGGCGGGGTGCAAGCCGGTGGTGGGTTCGTCCAAGAGGTACAGGGTGTGGCCACGCTGGAGGCGTTGCAGTTCGGTGGCGAGCTTGATGCGTTGTGCTTCGCCGCCGGACAGCTCGGTTGCGGGCTGGCCCAGCCGGAGGTAACCCAAGCCGACCTCCCGCAGGGTTTGGAGGCTCCGGGAAACAGAGGGCAGATCCGCCAGGAAATCGGACGCGGCATTCACGGTCATGCCCAGGACATCGGCGATGTTCTGCCCACGGTAGGTGACCTCCAGTGTTTCGGGGTTGAAGCGGGAGCCGTTGCACTCCGGGCACGGTCCGTAACTTCCGGGCAGGAACAGCAGTTCCACCGCCACGAACCCTTCTCCCTGGCAGGTTTCGCAACGTCCTCCAGCAACGTTGAAGGAAAACCGCCCTGCTCCGAAGCCCCGGGACCGGGCGCCGTCCGTGGCCGCGAATTCCTTGCGGACTCCGTCAAAGAGCCCGGTGTAGGTGGCAAGGTTCGACCGCGGTGTCCGGCCGATGGGTTTTTGATCAACCTGCACCAGCCGGTCGAGCTCGTGGCGCCCGGCTCCCGCCACATCTGCGAGGACCCGGCTGACCAAGGTGGACTTGCCCGAACCTGACACCCCCGTCACCGCCGTCAACACTCCCAAAGGGAAATCCACGTCAAGATCGCGCAGATTGTGGCGGTTGATGTTCCGAAGCTTCAACCAGCTCTTGGCTTTCCTCGGGCCGGCAGGGGTTGCTCCAGTCCCGGTGGCGCGTGAATCGGCGTCGGGCGTTTCATCAGTACCGCCGGTGTTGCCATGGCCGCCCGGGAAAAGGAAAGGCCGCGTGACGGAATCCTCCACAGACGCCAGTCCCTGAACGGGGCCACTGTAGAGAATCCCACCGCCACCCTCGCCGGCATGGGGACCTACGTCCACCAGCCAGTCGGCGGCGCGAACGAAATCCATGTTGTGCTCCACCACGAACACTGAGTTGCCGGAGCGCTTCAGGGTGTCCAATACGTCCAGGAGAGGCTCTGCGTCGGCAGGATGAAGGCCCGCAGAAGGCTCATCCAGTACGTAGATGACGCCAAACAGGCCGGAGCGCAGCTGGGTAGCGATGCGGAGGCGCTGCATTTCACCGGGCGAAAGGGTGGGCGTTGGTCGGCCGAGGGCCAGGTAGCCCAGCCCAAGGTCCAGCAGTACGGTGATGCGGCCCAGCAGATCCCTCGTGATGGCGATTGCCACCTCATTGGCTTCGCCCGAGGTCTGTGTGCGTGAGGCCGTGCTTGCCGCCGCCAGCTCCGCCGTGGGGCGGATAAGAGCGGCGAGTTCCGTCATGGGCAATTCATTGAATTCGGCTATTGTCTTCCCCGCGAAGGTCACCGCCAGGGCCTCAGGTCGAAGGCCGCTGCCCCCACACACAATGCACGGCCCGGTTTCCATGAAGCGAAGCACACGATCGCGCATGGTGCTGCTCTTGGAATCCGCCAGGGTGTGGAGGACGTAGCTTCTGGCGCTCCAGAACCGGCCTTTGTACGGTTTGGCCACGCGGTCCCGTTGGGGCGTCACTTCCACCACTGGTTGTTCGTCGGTGAAAAGGATCCAGTCGCGTTCCTTTTTGGGAAGCTTCTTCCACGGTGTATCTACGTCGTATCCCAGGTGGGTGAGGATATCGCGGAGATTCTTGCCTTGCCACGCTCCGGGCCACGCCGCAACAGCACCCTCCCGAATGGTCAAGGACGGGTCGGGGACCAGGGAGCTTTCGGTCACCGTATGAGCCACTCCCAGACCGTGGCACACCGGGCACGCGCCGGCGGCGGTGTTCGGCGAGAAGGCGTCGGAGTCGAGTTGGCTGGCTCCTTCCGGGTACTTACCTGCCCGCGAAAAGAGCATCCGCAGGGAGTTGGACAATGTGGTGAGGGTTCCCACGCTGGAGCGGGCAGTGGCGGTTCCCCGGCGTTGTTGAAGGGCGACGGCGGGAGGCAACCCGGTGATGGACTCCACCTTCGGGTTGTGGCCCTGTTGGATGAGGCGCCGGGCATATGGTGCGACGGATTCGAAGTAGCGGCGTTGCGCCTCCGCGAAGATGGTGCCGAATGCGAGGGAGGATTTTCCGGAGCCGGAGACTCCCGTGAAGGCGACGATGGCATCGCGTGGGACGTCGACGTCGACATTGCGGAGGTTGTTCTCCCGGGCCCCACGGACTTTGACAAGGCCGTCATCGAGGTCGGCAGGCTGGTTGAATTCGGGTGGGTTGGGGATGGTCGGTTCGGGAATCGTCAGCTTACTGTCCATTACTACGACTCTATCGGCCTTCGGCACGTGCCTCTCCATCGGCCTTCTGCACGTGCCCACTCCGAGGCAACTGCGGGCAGGCCATGGCGTCTGCGCCTAGCCGCGTTCGACAGCGGCTATCGCGCTGATCTCGACCAAGGCGCCAGGTACGCCCAGCCCCGCAACGAAAGCTGCCGTAACCAAAGGCGGCTCATCCGCGGCGAGCTTGGACGCGATTGCCCCGTAGCCGGCCGCGAGGTCTGCGCCGTCGACAAACAGGACGTTCCACTGGATCACGTCTCCCAGGCCTGCACCTGCGGCCTTTAAGGCTGTTTCCGCGTTGTCCAACGCACGCGCGGACTGGACGGCGGCGTCGCCCATTCCGACCAGCTTCCCGCTTGCGTCCACGGCGTTCTGGCCACCGACGTAAATGGTTGTTGCGCCCGGTGGAACTACGGCGACATGACTGAACGCCGGGCTTCTGACGAGACCTTCAGGACGGATGCGTTGTATAGGTGACATGAAGGTATGGTCCCACCGCAAGCAGTTCGCCAACAGTGGGGGCAGGCGTTACTCGGCGGCAGGTCGACGTCGTTGTTGCTTGGTTGCTGAGCGCTGTTCCTTGGCGACGCGGTGGCGACGCGCCGAACCGCGGGTGGGCTTGGAGGCGCGGCGTATGGTTTCGGGCACCAGAGCCGCCGCGATGAGGCTGGCGAGTTTGGCAAGGGCAAGCTCCCGGTTCCGCAGCTGCGACCGCTCCTCCGAGGCCGTGACGCTCAGCGCACCCCCAACAAGCCGCCTTCCCAGGCGCTCGAGCAAGAGTTTCCGCTGCTCCTCGGTCAACGAGGTGGAGGCCGCGACGTTCCACGTCAGTTCGGCCCTGCTGTCGGTGGTGTTCACATGCTGTCCCCCCGGTCCCGACGAACGGGAGAATCTCCAGCTGAGTTCCGCCGCCGGAATTTTCAGCGAGGGCGGGATTTCCAAGTCCATGGAACAAGCCTCGCACGGACTGGTCCGCCGGGGCTTCCACGGATGCATGTCTGTACGCGACGCCGGGTGCCCAACATCCGCCCGACACAATTAGGATCAAGTCATGGCCGGACCCCTGGAAATTCTTGGCCCCATCCTGGAAATGATGACCTGGGTGGGGTTCGTCCCGGGCGTGCCGTTATTGGTCTGGGCCTGGTTCATTGCCAGGCGCAGGTGCGTATGGGTCACAGCTGTTGGTGAGCAGTTCGCGGCCGGCGGCTTCCTTGGGCTTCGCTGGGTGGACCAGGATCAGGAGGAGCGTAAAGTCCTGCTGGACATCGGGGCGAAGGAAGGCAGCATCGGATCCACAGCGGTGGTGGTCCACTACGATACCTGCCATCCATCGCGGTGCTCCCTTGAGCCTCCCCGCTACGATCACACGGTGTTGATCCTGGGGTGGATCCTCACCGGCGTGGGGATTCTCAGCACCATCGGGGGACTGGTGCTCACCGCCTTATAGCACCCTCTTGAACGCCCTATCACTTCGGGGCTACCATTTGCGCGCCGGCCAACGGGCACGGCCAGACGGGAGGACTGCTATGAGTGAGACCACCGCAACCCTGATGGTGGACCTGATTATTTCACTGGATGGCTATGCTTCGGCCGACGGCTGGCCAGGTTGGTGGGGACTGGAAGGTCCGGAGTACCTGGCGTGGCTGGGCGAAGAATCCAAGAAGGATGTCACCACGCTCATGGGAGCGAACACCTACAGGGTCATGTCCGGCATGTCGGGGCAAGCAGCCGAGGCGGGCTCGGAGTTTTCCAAGGAAGAGGGCGACACCTTGGAAGGCCTGGCTGCGGTTCCCAAGGTCATCTTCTCCTCGACGCTGAAGGAGCCCCTGGCGTGGCCCAACTCCGAGTTGGTCTCCGGAGACGCGGTGGAAGCCGTCAGGGAAATGAAGCAGACGCGGACAGGGACGCTGAGTACCTTGGGCAGCTTGAGCCTTTGCCGTTCCCTCCTCTCGGCCGGCCTCGTGGACCGGTACCGGCTGGTGGTCTTCCCGGTAATCACCGGAAAGACCGGCAGGGAGCGGATCTATGACGGGTACCCCGACGTCGCCCTGGACATGGTGGAAAGCCGTACCTTCGATGGCCGCCTTCAGTTGCTTGAATACGTTCCGCGGATTATCGATGCTCCGTTGGGGAGGGGATAGCCACTGGGTCCTGATGCCAAGCGTCCTGCTTGCTGAGCCCGTCCTGCTTGCTGAAGAGCGGCGCCAATGATTCGGCATAGTGGTCCATGGTTTCCGGAAAGGTCAGCAGTCGCCGGCCTTCGAGGGAGGATATCCCCGGGACGTCGAAACCGTTGGCAGCCGGAAGGCAGAGGAGTGGTTCCGCGGTGATTCCATTGGAGGTCAGGACGGCAATTCCCCACGGGTCACTGGGATCGGCTACGGAGATACCGGCGTTGTCGAAGGTGTCACGAAGGACGTAGCGCGTGACGGTTCGCCACGACTGGAGGAACTGCGGCAGCAACTGCTCCACGAGGTCCTCATCGTTGGCGGTGTAAGCGTCAGCGAGGGCTGCGGATAAGGCATCCCACTCATTGGCGTCCCGGACCATCAGGTGTGCGGCCCGGAGGTGGGCAATGGTTTCATTCAACATCATGGCAGTCCCCAAACTTCCTCGTACGATGTTTGCCCGGAATCGGGCAGGGCTGCCATTGGCAGACCACTCACCAAGAGAACGGATGGGACGCAGACATGATTCCCAAAAGAACGTTTTCCTCCCCGTTGCTCACCTTTATACGGCTGCCTAGTAAATAAGTAGACTTACTAATAGGCTGTTCCGGTGGGGAAATTCCCCGGCGGAAAAGGAAGTGAAGCCGAACATGACTGAAGAGCAGGGCATCAGCAAGGTCACCGACATCATCAACGATTCCAAAATCGGGATGTTGACCACCATCAACGCAGAAGGGGCGCTGGTCAGCCGGCCGCTGGCAGTCCAGGAAGTGAAGGACGACGGCGACATGTGGTTCTTTACGGGACTGGGCACCTCCCAGGTCGCCCACGTGAGGCAGGACCCCCGCGTCAACGTCTCCTTTGGCAAGAACACCGAGTGGGTGTCCGTTGCAGGCACCGCCGAAGTCGTCACGGATCGCGAAAAAATTCGTGAAATGTGGAATCAGGTAGTTGAGGCCTGGTTCCCCGAGGGCCCTGACACCCCTGAAGTTTGCCTGCTGCACGTAGATTCGGATTCCGCCGAATACTGGACCAGCCCGGGCGGTACAGCGGCCACGGTACTGCAATGGGTCAAGTCCAAAGTCACCAACTCACGCTTCAGTGTTGGCGAAAGCGGTACCGTGGACCTGTGAGCTGGCATGGTTGACGCAGGACGGTTCCGGGTCCTCCTCGAACAGGAGCGCGACCGGAGGCTTCTGCTGCTCACCGCGCTCCGAAATGACATCACCTCAGTCAGCCTGGCCCGGCAGGATTCCAACGTTGACGACGAACATGATCCTGAGGGAAGCACCATAGCCTTCGAACTGTCCCAGGCGTCCGCACTCCTCGCGCAAAGCAGGGAGGGGCTCGAACAGATCGACGCGGCCCTGGCCAGGATTGCGGCCGGCAATTATGGCCGTTGTGAAGTCTGCGGTGTCGAAATACCGGAAGGCCGGCTTGAAGCCAGGCCGTGGACGCCGTTCTGCGTCAACCACGCCTCAGGGCGAAGGTAGCGGCTGGCCCATTCCCTTGGAGACCTGGACAAAACCGATACCCTGTTGGACCTTCTTCCTGGGGCCGCGGTTAAATCCCTTGGCATCCAGGTGGTTCCCCGCACGGTAGGCAGCAAGCGCTTCGTCGTAGATTCCGTTGAGCCGGCTTCCATCGAAGACCTCCCGCGTTCCATCCGTAAATTCGATTGCAATGGAGATGCTGGCCGGAAAATGCCGGTTCATCCGAATGAAGCCTTGAGGGTCCTGCTGCAGTGAAATCACGTGTGGGCGACGCTTTCAGTAGTTCTGGTTGGTTTCGGCCGTGCTGGAACGGTCGGCTGCCGCACCGTGCTTTCGGCTCGCCAGCAGGAACGGCAACGAAAGGAGCTCGATGACTCCCGCCATGGCCAGCGACGCCGGGTAGCCGTACAGATCGGCGCCACGGCCCAGGAGCGGTTGGATCACCACCCCTCCGCTTGAACCCATCAAGGAATCGAAGCTGAGGACGGTGGCCCGCTGCTTGGAAGGGATCATGTCATTGACGTAGGCCTGCCGAACCGGCGTGACAGCCGATCCCACCACGCCCCATACCGCCAACAGTAGCAAGGCGATCCAAAAACTTTGGGTGAATCCAAGGACCACGAGGATGACGAAGCCGGCAAGTCCGCCCATGATCAAGACGGAGGTGCGTCTGTGGAAAAGCTTCCGGGCGTGGGGTGCCAGCCAACCGCCGAGGACTTGTGAGCCGGCAACAATGGCCGCCGCCAGCCCGGCGATCGAGTACGCCTGGGGATCGCCAAAGAGGTCCAGAAGGTAGGGCTGCAGGGCGTAGAAGACATAGATTCCGACGCCGGCACTGAAGGGAGCGGCCAGCATCACGAACCGTACGGGCGGGTTTTTTAAGCCGCTGTCGATTGAAGCTGTGAGAACCGCCCGGGTCGCCCGCAATGGGTGCGTCGAGCGCTCAGGGGAGAATCCGACGTCGTGCATGAGCCCAAAAGCGACGGCAAACATGGCAAGCAGCACCAGGACACGCAGGAGGAAAGGTACGCCAAGGTTGGTGGCCTGGGCGATGACGCCACCTGCCACTGAACCCAGGAGCATGGCTACGCCTTGGACCATCTGGCCGCGGCCGAGCACGGATTCAAGCCCGCCCTCGTAGCCCGAGAAGCGAAGTGCATCAACGAGCCACGCCTCCACGGCTCCGGAGAAGAACGTGAATCCCAGACCGAGGAGGACCGAGACTACGGCCCACATCCAGAACGGCGCCGAGATCTGCCACAGCAGGTAGTACAGGTAGGTCGACGCCGCCAGGGTCACTGTGCCCAGGAGGAAGGAGGTGCGCCGTCCCCAGCCATCAGCGACCACGCCAGTGGGGATTTCGAAAAGGACCATGCCTGCGGTGAAGAAGGCGTTGGCAGCAAAGGCCTCGAGGTTGCTGAGGCCTGCGTCCAGAAGGAACAGGGTGTTGATGCCCCAAATGAAAGAGGCCGCAACCGTATTGCCCAGCGTCAGCGTGAGGTAGACGCGTTGTATCTTGCGGGCTGCCGGATTCATGGTGTCACCGGTCCCGTGGGTACGTGGAGTGACCACGTGCCCATTCTCGTCCCGTTCGCCCTCCTTCACCAGATGCCACAGGTGTTCTACGATTCGTGGGTTGTCGGGATGTCCTGGGAAGCTGCCCATTCGCCGACATCCCTGCGTTCGATGGCTGCCGCCATCATGTCCGGGAAGAGGTCCGGGGTGCAGGCGAAGGCCGGTACGCCGATACCCGCCAAAGCCGCGGCGTGCCCTGAGTCGAACGATGGATGGCCGCTGTCACTCAATGCCAGCAGGGCGATCATGGTGGTTCCTCCGTCGACGATCGAGGCTGCCCGCCGCAACATTTCCTCGGCAATCCCGCCCTCATAAAGATCGCTGATCAAGACGAGGATGGTTTCGGCCGGCTTGGTGATCTGCCCCTGGCAGTAGGCGAGGGCCCTGTTGATATCCGTGCCACCGCCCAACTGCACCCCGAACAGGACATCCACGGGATCATCGAGGTCCTCCGTCAGGTCCACGACTTCGGTGTCAAAGACCACCAAGCGTGTGTTGACTGAGGGAAGGGAGCTGAGCACCGCGCCAAAAACGCTCGAATACACCACCGATTCGGCCATGGACCCTGACTGGTCGATGCAAAGGATGATCTCACGCTGGATCTCGCTGCTGCGCCTGGCATGGCCGAGGAGGCGCTCGGGTACAACCGTCCGGTATTCCGGTTGATAATGCCGGAGGTTGGCCGCGATGGTCCTGTTCCAGTCGATATCCCGGTGCCGGGGGCGACGGGTCCGGGCCGAGCGGTTCAGGGCACCGGATACGGCTTGTATGGTCTTGGCCCGGAGCCGATCCTCAAGTTCCTTGGTTACTTGGCGCACCACTGAGCGGGCAGTCTCCCGTGAGGCTTCGGGAATGACCCTGCCAAGACCCACCAGCGTACTGACCAGGCTGATGTCCGGCTGTACCGTACGGAGCATCTCGGGTTCCAGCAGCAGTTGCCGCAGCCCAAGCCGGTCCATGGCGTCGGCCTGCATCACCTGGACTACGGAGGACGGGAAGTAGCCCCGGATATCTCCGAGCCAGCGAGCCACCCGCGGGCTGGATGAACCAAGGCCGCCACGGCGCGTGGAACCATCCCCGTACAGGGCTTCGAGGGCTCGGTCGCGACGGATGTCGTCATCGGATAACTGGACCGTTGCGCCATCGGCCGTTGAGATGCCGTCCGCATCATCTCCGCCCAACACCAAACGCCACCGGCTCAGCCGGTCGCGGACGCTCAATTCCTCGGGAACGTCGGTCACGCCACGGCCTCCCAGCCTAGAATTCTTGCCATGGTGCGTATCGCCGGTCCGGCCGCAGCCATATCCACGTCCATGGCCTCCACCGCGTGGTGGGCAGAATCACCCTGGCTCAGTTGCTCACCGATCTCCCGACGTTCAGGGCGGCTGAATGCTGAGAACGTCCGGCGAAGCAGGGGCAGCACGTCCTCAAACACGTCATCGCGGACGCCGTCCACCCATTCATCCACGAGCTTCAAAAGCCGCTGATCATGGATCAGCAAGGCAGCGTCCCCTGAAAGAAGGCCGTCCAGCCATGCGGCGGCTTCGGGGGCGGGGGTGGCAACGGACAGCCGCTGGCTAAGGCGGGCCGCGACGTCGTCTGCGTTCACCAGTCCCGCGTCCAACAGGAGGCGGGTGGCACGACCGGCGACGGAACCGTGGACCTTGTCCGAATGGGCGATGCCACCCAAGGCGGCATGCCAATCGTCCATCGGCAATTCAGGGACCAGTGTCATGCCGTCCTGGGCCGAGTCGATGGCCGTCCGCATAGCGGCTGCGGCCTCATCGTCAAGGCCGGCACAGGCCGTGGGCAGGCCCACGCAGGCCCGGATCACGGTGGCCTGAAGGATTTTGCGGACCTCCCTGATGTCCACTCCACGAACATTCCCATACCTGCACGTTCGGGCCAACGGAGCGATGGTCTCCAGGAGGGGTGGAACGTCCTGCTGCAGCGCTGTGCGGGCGGCCAGAGCAGTGACGACGCCGGCAATGCCGTCGGGAAGATCGGCCAGAAGGCAACCTTCCAGCAGTGCACCCAAGGTGGGGAGTCCTTCCGCAGCGTGGGCTTGCTCGGAAACGAAGGTTGCTGCTGCGGAGGCTACTGTGGTGCCGTATCTGCTGGCTTCCACCACGGCGATGGCCAGTTCGGGCCTCCACTGGAGCTTCCACGCCTCCTTGAACGTCCCGGTGGTACGGCCGGTTTCCGCTGGAACGCCCCAGTGCACCCCTAACAGGGCCAGACGATGGAGCAGCACCGAGCGCGCCAACTGGTTCGGTTTGCGCAGGTCCAGGACCATGAGTTCTTCCATCGCGCCTGGCTTCATGCGGAGCTTCCGTTGGCTGGTGGCGAGGTCGGCGAACAGTGGGAGCGTGGGCACTGAGTCCGGAACGTTTCCGAGTTCGCGGCCAACAGTGAGCTCGCGATGCACCAGCGCCAAAGGAAGGTCCGAACCGTCACAGAGGACGGCCTGCGCGGCGTCATCCAGTTCGGGGAGTCCTGGACTTGGCCTGCCACGGACGGCCGCAAGCGTTGTGGCCATGCGGCTGGCCTCCACTACTGAGGCAGTGGATGCGTCCAGGTTCTGCCTGCGCAGGGCGTGGGCCACCCGGACCAACCATGTGGTGGCGACGTCGCCGGCAGGATCCTGGGATGCCCAATGGGAAAAGAGGTGTTGATACCAGCCAGGCGCCGCAACCCCTGCACCGTAACCGCTGTCCAGGCTTAGCCGGTCGGAGGTCCAAGGAACCCAAGTCACGGAGACCTTGACCTTGGGAAGTGATGACAACACCTTGTTGTCCGCCGAGGCGGGCGGGAAATCCGCCGGCACCAGGGCCGGTGCGTGGTAGGCGCCGCAAACTACGGCAATCCGTTCATGACCCTCGCGCATGGCAGCCCGCAGGATGCGCCTCATGGCCGCTTCACGGCGGTTGTTCTCGACGACGTCGGGATGGTCACCTGGGCGCTCATCCAACGAACGGATCTCCGTAATCGCCTCAAGGAGTGCCTCGAATCGCCCAGCAGGATCTGAAGCGCGGTGCTCCACGGCATCTTCCCACCAACGTTCCGCATCGCTGTAACCGGCCGCTTCGGCCAGTATCCCGATAGCGTCGGGGCGATATGCAGGGCGCGCAGAGGCCGCCGCAGCGCCGTCCTGGGACGGCTCGTCGTCGTGGGTTTCCATGTCCGGTTCTTGGGAAGCGGCGGCTTCCGAAGCGGCCCGAAGAGCCAGGGAATGGGTCGCTGGAAGATCCATGGCGCGCACCGGGGTCCCGGTGGACAACGCCCAGCGAAGCGCCACCCACTCCGGCGAGAAGGCAGCCATGGGGTAAAAGGATGCCAGCCGGGGCTCGTCCACTGCGTAGATCAAGCCCGCAACCGGCGGCAGCATGTCGGGGTCGTTGACCAAGGGAATCACGTGGTCAAGTTCGGGCGGACCCTCCACCAGCACCAGATTGGGTCGAAGCGTGGCCAGTGCTTCAGCTACTGAGTGGGCTGAACCGGGGCCGTGGTGCCGGATCCCCAGGACATGGACGTCTGTCATGTCTGGTTGGTGGATTCGAGATCGCGGCAGGCCCGGTACAGATCCTTCCATTCGGGCCTGTTCCGGACGACGGTTTCCAGGTATTCCTGCCAAATCACCCGGTCCTGCACGGGGTCCTTGATGACGGCGCCCACGAGGCTGGCGGCGACGTCATCAGCCCTCACGGTTCCGTCGCCGAAATGGGCTGCGAGCGAAAGCCCGTTGGTCATCACGGAAATTGCTTCGGCTGTGGACAGCGTGGCCGAAGGCGACTTGATGGTGGTCCGCTGGTCCTGGGTGACGCCGGAGCGGAGTTCCCGCATTACGGTGACCACCCGGCGGATCTCGGACTGGGCAGCCAGGTCGGCAGGGAGCTCCAGCGCTTCACCCAGGCTGCGGACGCGGGTGGTGACGATCTCTACTTCCTGGTCGATGCTGTCCGGAAGAGGGAGGATCACGGTATTGAAGCGCCGCCGAAGTGCAGAAGAGAGATCGTTGACGCCTTTGTCCCGGTTGTTGGCGGTGGCGATCACGTTGAATCCCTTGCGTGCCTGGACCTCTTCGTTGAGTTCGGGGATGGGCAGTGTCTTCTCACTGAGGATGGTGATGAGGGAGTCCTGCACGTCGGAAGGAATCCGCGTCAGTTCTTCCACCCGCACCAGGCTTCCTGTTTCCATGGCCCGCATCACAGGTCCTGCGACCATGGCCGCCCTCGATGGGCCTTCGGCAAGCAACCGGGCGTAGTTCCATCCGTAGCGCAGTGCCTCTTCCGGAGTCCCGGCGGTGCCCTGTATTACCAGCGTTGACGAACCCGAGATGGCTGCCGCCAAGTGTTCCCCGAGCCACGTCTTGGCCGTTCCGGGCACTCCGAGCAAAAGCAGGGCCCTGTCGGTGGCCAGTGAAGCTACGGCAATTTCCACCAGCCGCTCGGAACCGAGATATTTCGGGGTGATGTGTGCTCCGTTGGAGAGCGTTCCGCCAAGGATATAGGTAGTGACAGCCCATGGTGAGAGCTGCCAGCTGGGTGGGCGGGGACGATCGTCCACAGCGGCCAATGCGCTGAGTTCATCGGCGTACGCGTTTTCAGCGTGGGCTCGAAGAACATCGGTTCCGTTCTGTGCATCGGTCATCGGAAGGCCTCCGTCAGGGATTGTCTGAATGATTGGTATTGGACAGCGTCGCGAAGCACACGGCGCCGGGCGGGGTCGTCGGTCCGCTCCAGCAAGCGCCTGCATTCTTCGGCGGCTTCCGGTGGGAGGGCAGTGGGAAGGACATCGAAAAGCATGGAGGCCAAACGAGTCCCCTCCTTGCCGGAGATCACCCCGAGGACCGCCCCGGCCAACGCAGGGCCCCAGGGCTGCGGCAGATCGCGAAGCAAGGAGGCAAGGTCGTCGGGTTCTTCGGTCCCTGCCCTGATGTGCCGCTCCAACCAGAGCTCTCGCTCATCCGCGGGCAGGCAGTGAAGGAGCCTGGCGTCGGTCCGGACTGTGAGCAGTGCTCGAACCCATTCAAGGTGGTTCCTGCTTGTGGCGGCGGTGGTCAGGAGGGCCAGGACCCGCGGCTCCTCTTTGAGGAGGGCGGCCGTCGCTTCCGGGCTGCGGCCGGAGACGGAGGTCCACACGTCCAGCGGGGCTCCAAGAATGATGGTGTCCAAGCGTGCCAACCTGTCGGGTTCGCCGCTGCGAGGGGCAGATGGTATTCCGTCCCGCAACGCCGCAGCGTCCGGGTCCTCTGGAAGATCAATGTCGAAGCGCTTGTTCAGCAAGCCTTTGACTTGAAGCAAGGGCAGGAGCCGGGCCGCCATCCGCCCGGCGCGCGCACTTCGTGGGAGCCGGTCCAAGAGCGCTATGGCCACTTCCCTGACGCTCTTGGCTTTGTCGTCCAGGCCTTTCTCCAGCAACCCTTCGTCCTCGTCGTGAAGTTCGTAGCCCAAGCGCTTCAGGTGGCTGGCGCGTGCCCTTGCGCTCAGTGAGTTCCATTCGGTGGACAGTTGCTGGCGCGCGATCGTAAAAGTGTCCAAAGCCGGTGATGCCGGTGCGGCCTCATCAGCCTCGTGGACAGACCGTCGCGGTTCTGAGTGGGCCAGGCCGGCTGTGCTGACATCCTGGAGCCAACGGCCCCGTGTTCCGATGGCAGGGTCAAGCACGCGGAATACCGACGACGTGTTCTCGGCCACCGCGAACAGGGCCGGAAGCAGCCGGTGAGGGACCCGGCGTCGTGCTTGTGCGGCGGACCGCAGCCAGTCAACCAGCAGCTGGTTCCTCAGGTCGAGTCCCACCGGTGGCTGCCTGAGCAGCAACTCAAGGAGCCGCGCCGCCTCACCCGTAGCTTGCGGCTCGGTATCGGTTGGTGCCGGTGGCACCCGAAGTCCAGCTCCCACTGAAGCGGCTGTCCGGGACGCCCGGCGCACGACATCCACCAGTGCGGCCTGATCCAGGAGGGACTCCTCGCGCGAGGAAGCGGCCGCGGGGCGAGCACCGAGTTCAACGGGCGGGGCGGGAGCATCGTGCCGTCCGGTGCCCACCAGGGCGGCGGTTCGGAGCTCGTCCGTCCACTTCACGGCGTCACCACCATTTCATTCACGACGACGGCCAGCGGACGCACATGGCCATCTTCAAGTTCGCCAAAAATGTCCACTGCATGTCCGCCAGTGAGCGCAAGAAGCGAATCCAGCGGGGCATCGACCAACGGAAGGGCCCGGCCATCGGAATCGAGAATCCAGCCGCTGCCATCGGGGCTGACCGTCACGTTGCCCAGGAGTACCGGGTGGCGGACCCGCCACGGTGAGGCTGCCACCGCAGCGGACTCATGCAGGAGGGCCTCGGTGATGCTGTCTCCACTGCCGAGCGTTGTCACCACACCCCGCGAGGCAATCGCACTGGTGAACATGGCCCGCTGCGGAGCCGAACCCGGATACCGCGCTACCGTTGCATCCAGCAGGGCACCGGAGAGTTGCGGTGTGGCGAGGCCTTGGCCCTGCGCTGCGAAGTCAAGAACGACGACGACAGTTCCCTCAGGTGAACGGAGCCAGGTCCGCTGTTGCTGGATGCGGCCGTCGTCGCTTCGGTGGGCGCCCAATACGAGCCACGGCCCCGGCATCGACTCAGTGTCCTGGACCTCGGCAGAGGGCGTGGCCCAGCCAACGGCCGCTTTGAGGTCGGCGAATTCCCCGGGGGCAAGGCCGTCCTTCTGCGACCAGGCCTTGGTCAGGGCCCACCATCGGCCGATATTCATCAGCAAATGGTCGGCCCAGTCCGTTCTGCCATGGATATCGGAAGCCATTTGCCGCACCTGCTCGGCCAATCCGGGAAGCTGGGCATCCACCAATCGGGCCGCCACGGCGTCCCACCATGGATATGGCTGCTTCCGTGCCGCCGCAAGTCCGGTCCGGATCACATCGGTCAGCCACAGGGCGAAATCGGCAATTCCGGCATCCATGAGGTCCAGCCGGGCCGCAAGCCGCTTTGCTTGGGCCTCGGGATCTGCCGGTTTACCCGAATCCCGCCGCTCCTTGGCAGTGGCCCGATCAGCCCTTTGGGCCGCCCATTCCTGAGCAAAATCGGCGGTCTCCGTTCCGGCTTCGGCGGCCTCGCCGCGGGCCCAGAGAAGCAGCAAGGCCAGGGCGTGCTTACAGGGAAATTTGCGGCTTGGACAGGAGCACCGGTACGCAGGGGCAACAACATCCACACTCACCTGATAGGGAGTCTTTCCACTGCCTTGGCACTTGCCCCAAACGAGGGTGTCGTTGCTGCCCGAGTCCGACCATGGGCCGGGGCGCGCAAGTTTTCGCGCTGCGGCGAGGGAAGATGCGTCGGGTGCGGCGTTGATGACTCTTTCTTCGCTCCAACGCCCCATGAAAACCATTCTGCCTGATGGCTACGACACTTTAGGACAGCGTCGTTCAGTTTAGGACGGGGCGGTTCAGTTTTGGACCGGCCTACTGGCATAAGCGGTCCAGCGTCTCTTGGGCGGCCGATTGCATTTGCGCGGCATACAACTTCACGCGGCGCTCCACTGCTGTGTTTCCTTCAGCCGGTAACGGCGGCAGGGCCACGGCCATGGTGACCTGGCTACCGCCGTCGTCACTGGTGATCGATGCGGTGAGGTAGCCGAAGACGTCGCCACTGTGGCCGTAGCGGTAGCCGGCTGAACACCCGTCGCCGGAACGGATCAGCCCCAACCCGTAATTACCCAAGCCGGTCATCTTCATGTCCGACAACGACTTCGCGGAGACCAGCCTTCCACCCAGCAGCGCCCGGTAGAAATCGTTGATGTCCTCCGTTGTGGAAACGATTCCGGAAGCAGGCGAGCCAACCAGCCCCTCGGCTTGGGTCACATCGACTTCCACCGCGTCGTCCGCTATGTAGCCGTGAAGGTTGTCCCCGGCAGTTCTGTCCGGCTCGCCAAGTGAAGTCCTGTCCAGGCTGAGTGGGCGGAAGATGTCAGCACCCAACGCTTGGGCCAGTGGCTTGTGCCGCAGATTCTCGATCAGCAGTCCAAGGGCAAGATAGTTGGCATTGGAGTAGTTGAAATAGCCTACGTTCCTGGATTCCCATGCCTGTGTTGCGGCCAGTTTTAGACCTTCCAGCATGCTGAGCCGGGTGCCCTCCACACTCAGCAGCGACCTGCCGGTGTACAACGGGGCCACGAAATCGGGCATACCCGAAGTGTGGTTAAGAAGCTGCCGGACGCTGACGTGCCCTGGAGGGTGCAGCATGGGAGCCAGCTCCCGCAGTGTGCCCTCCACTGGATCATCAAGGGACAGGCGTCCTTCATCCACGAGTTTCAGGACCTCCGCCGCCACCATCGATTTGGTTACGCTTCCCGCGGAGAACCTATCCTGCGTGCGGGCTGGATCGTCGTTGTCGAGGCTTCTCCCGCCGTAGGCATTGGTCCATTCGCCACCGGGCCACCGCACCTGCACCACCACGGACACGACGCCATCAGCCATGAAGTGGTCGATGGTGCGGACCATTGACTCCATGGGGCCAGGACCTTCGGCAGGGGAGGGCGACGGCTCGGGATGGCCGGCCGTGCATCCGTTGAGGAACCAAGCGCTGAGCATCAGGACCAGCAGGAACCCCAAGCGCCCCTTGCCCATACGCTTGTTCTACGCTCCAGCGCAGGGAAATACCAGAGGCGCCGACTGGCCTTGAAACTGCACAAAACACCGCTGCCGGGGAGCCCGCGAAAGACTCCCCGGCAGTTCATTTACGGCACTAGGCCTGGTGGGTCACCAGGCCGGCTGTTGACCCGTTCGTGCTCGCTTGCGTCGAAACGAGAGGGGCAAAGAAGGCCGCGAGTTCTGCTGTTGCGGTCAGGGGGAGGATGTTGGCGACGTATTGGTCCGGGCGGACCACGACGATGAAGCCGTCGCGGTTGAGGCCGCGTAGTTCGAAGATGTCGTTGGCCGGGTCGGTGCCGAAGACCTTCTCGAGGTAGGTGAGCTGGAACGGTCCGACGGTGGGTTTGAAGACTGCCGGGACGGCGTTGATGTCTACCCCGGTGTGGTCCTGCTGATAGATCACCTTCACGTCGAACCAGGCGTCGCGGTCAAGGTTCGACGGCGTCGCGGCCAGCGGCGAGTCGCTTGCGGTCTCGAGCCACTCGGCGAAGTCCGCGACCGGGCCCGCAGCCCCTGCCGGGGCGGCGTCGGCGAAGACGTAGATCCGCCACCGGCCGTCGGCCTTGGCATGGTGGCCCAAGTGCATCGGGTTCGTATCACAAACCCGTTGGACGGGGGCGGACTTGAAGCGTTTGCCCACCGGGAAGCCGGTAGCCAGGTCCTGGTGCCGAGGCTCGGCGACGAGCATGGACGGCGCGTATTGGGTCATGAACCCGGCCGGGAACTCCGCGGTGCTGGTGTAGAAGGTCTCCAGCTCTGCCGGGTCCTCGAATTCTTCTGGTTTCTTGGCCATGAGGGTGGACCATTGCTTGTCGAAGTCGATGAGGTTCTTGGCCACTACCTGCCGCTCTGCGGAGTAGGTGTCCAGCAGGGACTCGGGGCTCCGGCCTTCGAGGACGTGCCCGAGTTTCCAGCCGATGTTGAAGCCGTCCTGCATGGAGACGTTCATGCCCTGACCGGCCTTCGCCGAGTGGGTGTGGCACGCGTCGCCAGTGATGAACACCCGTGGCGTGCGCGTCCCGCGCTCGGCCGGCAGAACGTCGTCGAACCTGTCCGTGAGCCGGTGACCGACCTCGTAGACACTGTGCCAGGCCACGTTACGGACATCCAGGGTGTACGGGTGCAGGATGTCGTTGGCCTTGGCGATGATCTGCTCGATGGTGGTCTTGCGGACCGCGCCGTGGTCATCGGCGGCAACTTCGCCCAGGTCCACATACATCCGGAACAGGTGCCCGCCCTCGCGCGGAATCAGCAGGATGCTCCCACCAGAACCGGACTGGATGGCGCACTTGGTACGGATGTCCGGAAAATCGGTGACCGCCAGGACGTCCATGACGCCCCAGGCGTGGTTGGCCTGGTCACCGGCCAGGTGGCAGCCGATCGATTCGCGGACCTTGCTCCGGGCACCATCGGCACCCACAACGTACTTGGCCCGGATGACGCGCTCCCGGCCCTCCTCCGGCCCGGCCGTGTGAAGCAGCGTTACTTCCACCGGGTACCCGCCCTCTCCGGTGACCTGCAGGCCCACGAATTCGTAGCCGTAGTCCGGCCGCATCCGGGCAGGAGAGTTAGCCATGAACTCGGCAAAATAGTCCAGCACCCGTGCCTGATTGACAATCAGGTGCGGGAATTCACTGATCCCCGCAGGATCATCCACCGCACGGGCAGCCCGGACGATTTTCGAGTGGTCCGCCGGGTCCGGCTTCCAAAACGCCATCTCGGTAATCCGGTACGCCTCGGCAGTGATCCGCTCCGCGAACCCGAACGCCTGGAACGTCTCGACGCTGCGGGCCTGGATTCCGTCGGCTTGCCCAATCGCGAGCCTGCCAGGGCGGCGTTCGATAATACGGGTGGTGATATCGGGGAACTGCGCCAACTGGGCCGCGGTCAACATCCCCGCAGGACCCGTGCCCACAATAAGGACATCGACCTCGTCCGGAAGCTCTGCCGGCCGGTCGATTCCGACGCCGGCGGCCGGCTCGACCCGCGGGTCACCTGATACATAACCGTGGTGGTGGAACTGCACGGGCTTTCCTCACTTCTTTGTGGGCTGGTTGAAAACTAAAGGTGTTCGATAATAGAACAGCCTGTTCTATTATCGCTCAGTACATCGTAATGCGGCTCACACTCCGGTTCAAGTCACTTGCCCGTCTCCGCCCGAATCGCTCCGGGTTCCTGTCGAATTGAGCGGCGGCATGTCAGGATCAGGTATGCCTCGACTGATGCTCCTGGATACAGCCTCCCTTTACTTCCGCGCCTTCTACGGTGTCCCCGATTCGATCCGGCGTCCGGACGGAACCCCTGTCAACGCCGTGCGGGGCCTCATGGACATGATCGCCCGCCTCGTCACCGACTACGAGGCCACACACCTGATCGCCTGTTGGGACAACGATTGGCGTCCACAGTGGCGCGTGGATCTGATCCCCAGCTACAAGTCGCACCGGGTCGCTGAAATCGTCCCGGATGGTCCCGACGTCGAGGTTGTCCCTGACCCCCTTGAGGCGCAGATACCCATGATCCGCAAAGTCCTGGAGCTGGCCGGGATAGCAATGGTGGGCGTCGACGAGCATGAAGCGGATGATGTGGCGGGAACCTACGCCAGCCTCGCCCCTTTCCCCACCGATGTTGTGACCGGTGACCGCGACCTCTTCCAACTCGTCGACGACGAGCGCGGTATCCGGGTGATCTACACCGCCCGCGGGATGAAGAACCTGGAACTGGTCACCGACGTCGTGGTTGTTGGCAAGTACAAAGTCCTGCCCCAGCAGTACGCCGACTTCGCCACCCTCCGGGGCGACGCGTCCGACGGCCTTCCCGGGGTGGCCGGGATCGGCGAAAAGACCGCTGCCGGGCTGCTGGGCGAGTACGGCTCATTGGAGGGGTTGTTGGCTGCGGCAGAGAATCCCGACGGCGGATTGTCGGCTGGAATCCGCGCCAAACTCTCAGGGGCGGCGGACTATCTCAAGGTCGCTCCCGCCGTCGTTAATGTCGTGAGGGACCTGAAAGTCCCGACCCTCGAGGAGGCGGGCGCCGAGCTGGCTCCCGTTACCGGCGCCGCCCGTTCCGAGCTGGAGAAGCTTGCCACCGAATGGAACCTGGGCGGTGCCGTCAAAAGGCTTCTCGAAGCCCTGGACCGGGCCAGCTGACCTCGGTCGCACGTTACCGGCGCAGGATTCACAGCTTGGTCATAGCTTTCCGACAGGATTGTCTGTGGTTGGCGCATCATCGTGTTAAGAGGACGGTGCTGTGAACCGTCCCTCAGCCAAAACCGTTTAGCGGATCGAGGAGAGGTATATGTCGAAGACCAAGAGAATTACCCTGGGGGTGGCGGCCGGAGCGCTGGCCTTGGGCGCCGGATTGGGTGTGACCAGCATGGCTACCGCAGCCACCACTCCAACGCCGAGTGCGACGTCCTCCGCCGATGCAACCACCACGCCATCGGACCACGGCGGAAAGCCCGGTGGGCGCGGACACGACGGCGACGGGGCCAAGATCGCGCAGGAGCTGGCCACAAAGCTGGGAGTAGACGAGACCAAAGTCTCCGATGCCCTGAAGGCTTTCCGCGAAGCCAACAAACCGACCACACCACCGGCTGAGGGAACACAGGGCAGCAAGCCCGATCCGGCCGCGCGCGATGCCGCCCTGGCCAAGTCCCTCGCTTCGGCACTCGGTGTTGACGAAAGCAAAGTCACCACCGCTTTGGAAGAGATCCGTTCCGCAGCTCAGGCAGAGCGGGCGGCAGCTCTGAAGACCCGGCTCGACAAAGCAGTTACAGACGGAAAGCTCACCCAGGCAGAAGCCGACGCTGTGACCAAGGCTGTCGAAGCAGGAGTCATTGGAGGAGGCGGCCGGTAAGCCAATCCGGCCAGCTGCCCTTTGGGCTCCAAGGATCCCCTGGAAACATTCCAGGGGATCCTTTCATTACTGCTCGAAATTTTTCCCACACGTTGTCGATTTGTCCTCGCACTGTTCGACCTATGGATGAGAAGGTCGAAGGGCGACCTTCCACGACACAGGAGATTGATCCAGATGGCAAAGTACATGTTGATCATGCGGGCAGACGACGATTCCTACGCGAAGTTCGAGAACATCGACTTCAACGACATCCTCGAAGCAATGGGCAAATTCAACGACGAACTGATCCGGGCTGGGGTATTGCTTGCTGCCGAAGGTCTCGACGACGCCAAGGAAACGGTGGTGGTGGACTTCACCGGCGAAACCCCAGTAGTCACCGATGGCCCTTACGGGGAAACCAAGGAACTTTTTGGCGGCTTTTACATTCTTGATGTCGCTTCCAAACAGGAAGCCGTCGAATGGGCCAGAAGGGCACCCATGACGGCAGGTACCAAGACCGAAATCCGCCGTGTCACCAGCATCGATGAGTTCCCCCAGGACAACGAATGGATCCAAAAGGAACGCGCATGGCGCGAACAAACCGGACAGCTCTGACATCCCGTCTGAACTACTCTAAACCGCGGCAGCAAACGTGAGCAGCAACGAGGCAAGGGCCGCCGTCGAAGCAGTGTGGCGCAGCGAATCCGCCCGCATTGTCGGCGCCCTTGCCCGTTATACGGGTGAGTTTCCCCTCGCGGAGGATCTCGCCCAGGAGGCGCTGGCAGAAGCCATCGTGTCGTGGTCCGTCAACGGCATTCCCTCGGAGCCGGCGGGATGGCTGCTGACTGCAGGTCGGCGCAGGGCCATCGACACGTTTCGGCGTCGCTCCGCCCGGGATGAAAAGTACGCCTTGTTGGCCCGCGATCTCTCCGACGAGGAGCCCGGCGTGGATACGTTGTTCAACCCCGACGCGATAGACGACGACGTACTGGCCCTCATGTTCATTTCCTGCCACCCGGTACTGTCCAAGGAAGCGCGCATCGCGCTGACCTTGAGGGTTGTGGGTGGGATGGGCAGCGATGAAATCGCCAAGGCATTCCTGGTTCCCGTCCCTACCATCCAGGCGCGCATCACCCGCGCCAAGAAGACGCTCGCGGCTGCCCACATTCCCTTTGCCGTGCCGGAACGCCAGGAAATTCCCGAGCGCCTCGGATCCGTACTTCAAGTGCTGTACCTCATCTTCACGGAGGGTTCCTTTGCTTCCGCGGGTGACTCGTGGATTCGGACGGAACTGGCCGCCGAGGCCCGACGACTTGCCCGGGTGCTTCTCAGGCTGGCTCCCGAGCCTGAAGTGTTTGGCATGCTTGCCCTTATGGAGCTGACGGCCGCCCGGTTCCCGGCCAGGCTCGACCCTGCCGGTCATCCCATCCTCCTGGAAGACCAGGACCGACGGCGGTGGGATCAGTCCGCCATACGGCGCGGCCGGGCGGCACTTGCCTCTGCGGTTGCCGCAGGCCGGGGGCTGGGCGCCTATGGGTTGCAGGCTTCCATCGCAGAATGCCACGCGGTCGCCAGGTCGGCAGCCGAAACGGATTGGCAGCGAATCGTCATTCTGTATGAGGCGTTGGGGCGCTTGACCGGGTCCCCAATAGTTGACCTGAACGGCGCGGTTGCGGTGGCCATGGCCGCAGGGCCGGCTGCCGGGTTGGACATTGTGGACACTCTCGATCGCAAGGGTGACTTGGAAGGATCGCACCTCCTGCCGACAGTGAGGGGCGAATTGCTCGCCAGGCTTGGCCGCCACGAAGAAGCTGCCGCGGCCCTGACGGCTGCGCTCGACCTCTGCTCGAACGCAGCCGAAAGGATTGCGCTGGAACGGAAGATCGCGCAGCTCGGCGAAGGGCAACTCCGCGAAGCGCAGTGAGTAGCTCCAGGCAGGGTTTTGCACTGGACTGAGTCGAATAAGAGCTCAATTGAACATGGTGCCTGGTAATCCGGGGTCACGACGTTGGCCTGCTGTCGCTCGGCAACTCCGGCGTAGATCGTCCCCTTCGCTGCTGGCGTGGATCCCACCCGTGCTTATGTTCTGGGGGGTGTGTGGTGGTGGTTGCGTCTGGGTGTTTGGTGGGGGTCGATGTGTGGTGGGGGGATGAACCAGGGGGTGCCGGTTTCCATGGTGATGCGCCATTGTTCTTTGTGGATGAGGTGGTGGTGGTGGGAGCAGAGGAGGGTGCCGTTGTTGGTTCCTGTGGTGCCTTGGTGTGACCAGTAGGTGATGTGGTGGGCTTCGCACCAGGGTGCGGGGATGGTGCAGTCGGGGAAGGCGCAGCCGCCGTCGCGGGCGGTGATGGCTTTGCGGATGTGGGGTGGGAAGATCCGGCTGGTGCGGCCGATGTTGAGGATTTGGGAGTCGGTGCCGAGCACGACGGGGATGATGTCGGCGTCGCAGGCTATTTTGCGGATGGTGTTGGGGTGGATGGGGCCGGTGAACGTCGCGGTCCCGGTACTGATGCGCGGTCCCGCGGTAGTGCTGGTGGTGGGGTGGTGGCGGATGGTGTCGCAGAGGTCGCGGTAGTCGATGTGGACGGTGAGTTGGGGTCGGAGTCCGCCGTTGGAGGGTAGTTTCCCGGTGGTCATGGCCACGGCGCAGGCCCCGACGAGTCCGTCGAGGAGTTTCTGGGCGCGGGTGCGGCGGTCCAGTTCCGGGCCGGGGCGTGCCTGAGTATCCGCGCTGGTGTCTGTACTGGTTTGAGTGCCCGCGCTGCCCTGGGTCTCCGCGCTGCCGTGAGTATCCCCACTGGTGGTGCTGCTGGTGGTGGTGAGGCGGGGGTTGGTGGCGATGTTCATTGCGGTGGTGAGGGTTTCGTATTGTTCGGTGGTGGCGAAGATTTCGAGGTGGTGGAGTCCGTGGCGGCGTCGGCGGCGCAGGAACGCGCCTTGGAGTTGGCGGAGGGTTTCTTCGGTTGGTTCGGGGCCGTCTTGGTCGATCCGGTCGATCCAGCGGTTGGCCATTTTGGTGACGAAGTCGGGGTCGGTTTCGGTGGCGGTAGTGGTGAGGGCGTGTTCCATCCGGGCGAGCAGCTCTGCCGGTGCGAGGTGGTGGACTTTGTCCAGGGCGGTGCTGATGATGGTCGCGGACCGGGAGGAGATGGTGCCGTCGGCCAGGGCGCCGGCGAGGTGTTCGCGGCGAGCGGGGATGTCCTGCCCGGCGATTCCTGTCTGGGGCAGGACGTCGGGGGTCAGGGCGAGGCGTCGGCGGGCTTCACCGATCCCGATCCGTAACCGGGCCCGCAGGAACTCCGCGGCATTCCGGTACCCATCATCCAACACACTACCCACCGCACTGGAAGCCTTGGCGGGGGCTTGGGCGGCAGCAACAGAACCCGATTCCGCCCCGCGACCCGCGGATTCGGCTGCGTCCCCGAGTTCCGCGAACGCAGCGGTGCCGGCGGATTCGGCGGATGGTTCTGTCCACCCGGTCCGCCACTGCGGCGCCGCCGCCGAACCGGCAGAACCGGACCCCCGCCCAGACCCTGGGGCTTATGCACTTCGCCGAGC
>NZ_JAQPPK010000018.1 GCF_029952445.1 Paenarthrobacter nitroguajacolicus
TCCTGGGTGTGCAGCGGTTTCTTAGACAGCTCCACTCCACACCGGGAGGCCTTCGTCATCCCGGAAATCTCACGCCGTGTCCTCACACGGCCTCAACCAATCTCCCTGGGCAGTACACCTAGTTGGGGAGGAGTTCAGGGGGAATGGCGTAGATCAGGACAACGGCCATGAGGTTCTTCGCTGCGTGCACAAAGTAGGAGAACATCAGGTTCTTGCCGGTCCAGACGTAGACAGCCACCAGCACCGCGGCCATTCCCAAGTAGGGTGCCAGCGCCGACAGCACCAGGCCTTCGCGGCCCACCACATGGATGGAGGCGAAGACCGCCACGGAAATCACGCAGCAGATCCAGATGTTCACATACTGTGACAGCTTGCCGATCAGGAGATGGCGGAACAGGTACTCCTCAACAAACGGCCCCAGAACCACCAGCAATGGAACCATGAGCCAAGCGGGAACGTGTTGCAGCAGTCCCTGGATGCCCAGTTGGTTTTCGGAGCTCTGGGCCGTGCCGAATGCCGCCACGAGGACTGCGGTGAGGATCAGCATCACCACGATCGCCAGCGGAACCATGCCCAGGGTGAACCACGGCCGGGTTCCCAGGATCCTAAGGTCCCGCCCCGCCACCCGCCAGGCTGATGCCACGGCAAATATTCCGACGCCGGCATAGAAGATTGCGTTGACGGCATAGGAGGCGGTGGCCGGGTCGGGGAACAGTTGAAGCATCAGCCGCTGGACGGTGTCCCCGGCGAGCGTGAAGTACACGGTGAATCCGAGGTAGACGGCGACCGCGAGGGCGTCCAGGGCATTGAATCTGTACAAAGATGCCTTGGTGTGAAGAGTGCCCATGTGTCCAGCCTAGCTTTGCCGGGCCGATCAGCCCGAGTCCCATCGGCCTGGGCAGGCCCGGCCTGGGCGGGCAGTCTCAGGACTGGCCACTCACGGTCAGGACGATAAGGACGCAGTTCAACCCGACAATCAAGGTGGCACTGGCCCAGCCTGCAATTTTCAGGGCCAGTGAGTCCGCGTGGATGCCCATCACCTCACGCTTGCCGGTCAGGCGGATCAGCGGAATCAGCGCGAACGGGATGCCGAAGCTGAGCAATACCTGGCTGAGGACCAGGGCCAGGGTCGGCTCGATGCCCGCGCCCAGAACGATCAGGGCCGGGATGAGGGTGATCACCCGGCGGGTGAGCAGCGGAATGCGTACCTTGAGGAGACCGCCCATGATGGTGGCGCCGGCGTAACAACCCACGGAAGTGGATGCCAGCCCGGATGCCAACAGGCCGATGGCAAAGACCACCCCGATGGCCGGGCCCAAGGCCGAGGTCACCGCTGCGTGGGCGCCGGCGATAGTGTCCGTTCCTTCGATGCCGCGCAGGCTTGAAGCGGCGAGCAGCAGCATCGAGATGTTGACCACTCCGGCCAGCAGGAGGGCGCCGACAACGTCCGTACGGGTTGCGCGGATCAGCTTTGTCCGGATGCCCGGGTCCGGCGAGAATCCATGGCGGTCGCGGGCAAGGGCGGAATGCAGGTAGATCGCATGGGGCATCACTGTTGCCCCGAGCATGCTTGCCGCCAGCAGGATGGTGTCAGTGCCTTCGAAACGCGGAACCAATCCACCCAGGGCGCTCGCGGCGTCCGGGGGATTGACGAAAAGGCCGGAGACGAAGCCCACGGCGATGATGCCCAGCAGAACAAGGATCGCGTATTCGAAGGAGCGTTGGCCCCGGCGCGATTGCAACGCCAGGAGCAGCATTGAAGCGACGCCGACGATCACGCCGCCTGCAAGCAACGGGACCCCGAAAAGGAGGTTCAGGGCTACGGCTCCACCGATTACCTCGGCCATGTCGGTGGCTCCGGCGACAACCTCGGCCTGCAACCAGTACAGGCGCCGCCGCTTGTTTCCCAGTCGCTTGCCCAAGATCTCCGGAAGGCTCATGCCCGTGGCGAGGCCGAGTTTGGCTGACTGGTACTGCACCAGGACGGCCATGGCGTTCGCAACCACCAGGACCCAGACCAGCAGGTAGCCGTAGTTGGCTCCAGCGGTGAGGTTGGCTGCGACGTTTCCCGGGTCCACGTAAGCGATCGCGGCAACGAAGGCCGGTCCCAACAGCAAAAGCCGGGACCATACTTTGCCGGGTGTGGCACGTGTTTCCAAGGTTGGTGCAGCCATCGGGGTTCCTCGTCGTTGGGGGTACTCATTACGAGGATAGCGAAATTTAGGCATACCGAAAAGTATTATTTAGGCCATCCATTTTCCTTATCTCCAGGCACTCGCCACCGGAGCCAAACTTGACGCCCGCCGGGTTCGCTTGTCAGGCTGGGGCCATGAAGTCTTGAGCGCGGCCCACCTTCGGCTGCATCCCCAGTACCCCCATGGCTCTCGGCCATCCACTGCGGACTTGTGAGGATTCCTCTTGACTGATCACCTTTACCTTTCCGGCGTTTCCCACGGCTATGGGGACCGCCAACTTTTGAACGCCGTGGACCTTGTCATCCACCACGGTGAACACGTCGCCATTGTTGGCGAGAACGGCGCTGGCAAGTCCACGCTCCTGCGGCTGCTGTCCGGAGTGGAAATGCCCGACGACGGCGAGGCAGGCCTGGCAGGCAGTCCCACCTACCGTGTGGGTTACCTCGCGCAAACCCATGGGTTCGACGAAGCGGTCACTGTAGGGGATGCGATCGACTCTTCGTTGGCTTCGCTCCGGTCACTCGAGGAGCGGATAGCGGAGCTCGAAGGCGACCTCGCCGATGCCGACCCGGAAGAGCTGGAGCTCTACGGAAGCCTGCACACCGAGTACCAGCTCCGCGAGGGCTACGCCGCCGAATCCCGGGTGGAAGCAGCGCTGGACAAGTTGGGGCTGGGAGGCTTGGACCGGCGTCGAACGCTTGGATCCTTATCCGGCGGCGAGCAGGAGCGGGTAGCGCTCGCCTGCCTGTTGGCCGATCCGGCCGAAGCGCTTTTGCTGGACGAACCCACCAACCATCTGGATGCGGCCGGCACCGCCTGGCTGGAATCTCGGTTGGCTGCGCATCGCGGGACTGTGGTGGTGGTATCGCATGACCGCGTCCTGCTGCGGAAGGTGGCCGCCGGCATCGTCGAGGTGGATGCCGAACGACGGTCCGTAAACCGGTACGGCAGCGGGTACGACGGCTACCTCCGCGAGAAGGCCGCTGAACGTGCGCGGTGGGTCCAGCAGTATGGGCAATGGCTCGATGCGATGGCGGCCGAACGGCTGCAGGCCGCGACCGTGGCTGATGGCATGGGCTACGGACGGAAGCGCGATAACGACAAGATGGCTTTCGGGTTCAAGACGGGCACCTGGCAAAGCGCTGCCGCAAGCAAGGTCCGCAACGCCCAGGAGCGGCTCCGCAGGCTCGAAGAGAATCCGGTGGACCGCCCGCCTGTGCCGCTGACACTGGCCGCTCCCGTGAAGGCCGTGGCACTTGCTTCGTCCGACTTTGCCGTGGAAGCCCGCGACGTCAGTGTTCCGGGGCGGCTTGAACCCACTGATTTCGCGGTGGCGGCGGGCCAGAAGGTGTTGATTACCGGGCCGAACGGTGCGGGGAAGTCAACGCTGCTCTCAGTGTTGGCAGGAAGCCTGGAGTCCGCCACGGGCGCAGTGTCCACCCACGGTCCGGTGGGTTATTTGCAGCAGGAACTCCACGTGCCCAGCAGGCCCGGACTGCGCCTGCTGCCGGCTTTCGCTGCTGGACTGGGCGGAAACATCGACGAACATGCCGAAGGGCTTTTGCGGCTGGGTTTGTTCAGGCCGGCGGAGTTCCATGTTCCCGTTGGCAGCCTGTCTGCGGGGCAACAACGCAGGCTCGCGCTCGCGCGGCTGCTGTTGGGTGGCTTCGAGACCATGATTGTGGACGAGCCAACTAACCATCTGGCCCCTGCTTTGGTGGAGCAGTTGGAGGAGGCGCTCGCAGCCTTCGCCGGAACCGTGGTGATCGTCAGCCACGACCGCGCGTTGGGGGAGTGGTTCGACCGCTGCGCCGCGACCCGTCCGTCACCAGCGACCCCTTCGGCACCCGCGCAATGGGTGCGCTATGCAATGGAGAACGGCCGCCTCCTGTAGGCCGTCGCGAATCCGGCAACGCGGGGTCACATATGGCCCATCCGGAGGCCAAACATGGGCCATATCTGACCCCGCGTTGCCTCCAAGCCGGGGCGCTCTGTTGCCTGCGTCACGGGCTCTGCGTCACATGCCGTAAGATAGACGGGTTGCGCGAAGCTTCGGCATTCTGCGTTCTTTGTCACACTTCGGGATCCTCAAAGCAGGAAAGCTCGAATTATGTGTGCCAAAGCCGCCCGTGTTCCGGCACTGGGCGAAACCACAACAGCAACACCCCAACCCACAAGGAACAGCTGTGCCGCAAAGTACTCCCACAGATCTCAAGAACTCCCCGGCCTCATCCCCGGCCGCAGGTTCCACCCTCAGCGCCGAGGGATACAAGAAGACCCTGAGCCGCCGACACGTCACCATGATCGCCATGGGTGGCGCAATCGGCGTCGGCCTGTTCATGGGTGCCGGTGGCCGCCTGGCTTCCACTGGCCCGGCCCTGATCTTCTCCTACGCCATTGCCGGCGTCATCGCTTACCTGCTGATGCGCGCCCTCGGCGAACTCATCATGTACCGCCAGACCTCCGGCTCCTTCGTGAGCTACGCCGGCGAAATGTTCGGCAAGAAGGGCGCCTACCTTTCCGGGTGGATGTACTTCATCAACTGGGCCATGACAGGCATCGCCGAGCTCATCGCGATCGGCCTCTACTTCCAGTTCTTCTTCCCGAACGTGCCGATCGAACTGTCCGCCATCGCAGCGCTGGTGCTGCTGGTGGCCGTGAACCTGTTCAGCGTCAAGGCGTTCGGCGAGTTCGAATTCTGGGCTTCCTGCCTCAAGGTCGCGGCAATCGTGATCTTCCTGGCCGTTGGCACGTTCATGGTTGTCACCAACGCCAAGGTAGGCCAAGGCCACGCTTCGGTGGCCAACCTCTTCCATGAAGACGGCGGCATGTTCCCCAAGGGCGGCCTGGTGATGATCCTGGTCCTGAACGCCGTGATCTTCGCGTACAACGCCATCGAACTGGTCGGCATCACCGCAGGTGAGATGGAAAACCCGGAGCGTGAAGTTCCCAAGGCGATCCGCGCCGTCGTGATCCGTATTGTGGTCTTCTACGTCGGATCGGTGACGCTTCTGGCGATGCTGTTGCCCTCGGATCAGTACGTGGCCGGTACTTCGCCGTTCGTTACCGTGTTCGGCCAGATGGGCCTGGGTTGGATGGGCGATGTGATGAACATGATCGTCATCACCGCGGCGCTGTCCTCCTGCAATTCGGGCCTCTACTCGATCGGCCGAATTTTCCGCACCATGGCCAACAACGGGCACGCCCCGCAGTGGCTCACCAAGATGTCCTCCCGCCACGTTCCGTACGCGGCCATCCTGGCAATCGGTGGCGTTTACCTGGTGGGCATCCTGCTCAACATCTGGCTGGGCGGCTCGCACGCGTTCGACCTCGCGCTGAACACCGCCTCCATTGGTGTCATCTTCACCTGGGGTTCGATCTTCGCGAGCCAGATTGCCCTGCGGAAGAAGCGCGGCAATGTCTCCAGCCTGCCGATGCCCGGTTCGCCGTGGACCAGCTGGATTGGCTTGGTGGCGCTGTTGGCGATCACTGTGCTGATCGGCTTCGACACCATGACCGACAAGGCAACAGGCGAGGTCTTCCTGTTGGGCCTCTGGACCCTGGCCACCATTCCGTTCTTCGCTTTGGTGCTGTGGCTCGGCTGGCAGAAGGTCAAGAACAACCAGCCCAAGAGCGAGCTTTTCAGCTAGGCTCCTTCGCGAACCACATGCGTTAATGCTCGACGGCGGTCGCCTCCTTTGTGGGGGGCGGCCGCCGTTTGCGTTAGGTGCTTGGGGCCTTGTCAGGTCTTCAAATGCTTCGCGAAGTGCTCCTCGATGCGCCGCCAGGCCTCCGGGGCGGAAGCGGGGTCCGGCCGGATGCCCATCACGCGCATGAGGGGCCGCATGGCCCGGGGCCCTACCGGTTCGTCGTTCATGAAGGCGTGACCCGCCGTCGGAAATTCCTTGACGTCGTGCTCGATCCCCAGCTCGGTCAGCGCTGTTTCCAGTTTCGCCGCAGCTCCCGGCAGGGTCCGGTCTTTGCCGCCATAGTTCGCGACCATGGGACAAGCGCCTTCCAAGGCCTGGTGCAGGTCCTTGGGCAGTTGGCCATAGTTCACGGAGGCGGCGTCAAAGTCGTCATTCGCGGTCAGCAAAGCGAAAGCGCCGCCCATGCAGAAGCCGATGACCCCCACTTTTCCGGTGGTCCGTGGATCCGCCCGCAACCAGGCCCGCGCGGTGGAGATGTCAGAGAAAGCCCGGCCCTCACCGGATAGCATCGAGCGCATGGTCGCTACCAGGCAGCGCCGCATGCCGCCGTCGCTGTAGAGGTCAACGGCCAGGGTCAGGTAGCCCGCGGCGGCCAGCCGGTCTGCCTGCCGACGCATCACCTCGTCCAGTCCAAAGGCTTCGTGGATCATGACCACTCCCGGGAACGGCCCCTCGCCCTGGGGCTCGGCCAGATACCCCTTGAGTGCGGCAGATCCTCCCGCTGCCTGGCTCTTCCCGCTCAAATCGATGGTGACCATTGCTTGGGCCTTTCCACATGGTTTTGCCGGAGGGCAGTCTTTGTCAGTGCCCGGCGATAGGCTCGAAGCATGGAACAACCCACCGCCATGGAACTACCCACCACTTTGACGCAGCATATCAACGCCGCGCGGGGCAAAAACTGCCTTGGCATGCCAGTCCTGCCGAAGGAAACCGGAAAGGCGGCGTCCCTCTGATGGCGGCGGTGAAGGTAGCGGCTCCCAAAATCTCCCCGGTGCGGTTGGAGGAACTGCGCGACGACGACGCCCCGGACTTCCAGCGTGGCGAAAGGTACGACGGCGTCCGGCTGACCCGGGTCTCGGCTGACGGCGAGGAACTCAGCGGCGCGGACTTCATCGAGTGCGAGTTCAATGGAGTCTCTTTCAACGAGGCGCAGCTGCGCGGGGCAACCTTCCGCGAGTGCATCCTTGCCGAACCGTATGCCCCTGTTTTCATGGCTGCGCGTACTTCCTGGCAGGACGTCGAGATCACCAATCCACGCTGGGGTTCGGCCGAACTCTATGAGGGCACGTGGCGTTCTGTCCGAATCGAGGGCGGCAAGCTGGACTATGTGAACCTGCGGGGCTCCAAGCTGATGGATCTCCAGATTTCGGATTGCATCATCAATGAACTCGACCTCGGTGGCTGCACAGGTACGAGGTTGTCCTTGAAGAACTGCACCATCGGCACCCTCGATGTCTCGGGAGCCAAGCTCAAGGACGTGGACTTGCGGACTTCCGAGTTCCGCGGAATAAATGGCCTCGCGGGCCTTGCCGGTGCTGTCATTGACGACTACCAACTGAGCCTGATGGCGCCACTGTTGGCCGGGCACATGGGGATCCGGGTGGTCTGATCCGGCGGGAGGGGCGGTTGGACGGTGAGCTTCATCTGTTGACCGTCCCGCTGGGCCGTGTAATCTTTATAGAACGAACGGTCGGTATATTATTCCTGCCGGCCCTTTCACTTTCGCGAAGGATGTTCTCATGGTCGAGGCTTTTCTTGTTGGCGGCGCACGAACGCCTGTAGGTCGCTACGGCGGGGCGCTGTCCTCTGTCCGCCCCGACGACCTCGCAGCCCTGGTGGTCCGGGAAGCGGTGGCGCGTGCCGGCGTCGATCCTGACTCCATTGACGAGGTGATCCTCGGTAACGCCAACGGCGCAGGCGAGGAAAACCGCAACGTTGCCCGCATGGCAACCCTCCTTGCAGGACTTCCCCTCCACATCCCCGGCATCACGGTCAACAGGCTCTGCGCCTCGGGCCTGAGCGCCATCATCATGGCCAGCCAGATGATCAAATCCGGTGCTGCGGACATCGTGGTGGCCGGTGGTGTCGAGTCCATGAGCCGTGCGCCCTGGGTCCAGGAAAAGCCCGCCACTGCGTTCGCCAAGCCCGGCCAGATCTTCGACACCTCCATCGGCTGGCGCTTCGCCAACCCGCTGTTCACCAAGGGCGAGCTCTCGCGGGACGGCAAGATGACCTACTCCATGCCCGAGACCGCCGAGGAAGTGGGCCGTGTGGATAACATCTCCCGCGAGGACGCGGACGCTTTCGCTGTGCGTTCGCATGAGCGTGCGCTGGCAGCCATTGCCGGTGGCCGGTTCAAGGACGAGATCGTTCCCGTCACCGTCAAGACCCGCAAGTCGGAGACCGTCGTGGACACCGATGAGGGTCCCCGTGAGGGCACCACCATGGATGTCCTTGCCGGGTTGCGTCCCGTGGTCCCGGGCGGATCCGTGGTGACGGCCGGGAACTCCTCCACCCTCAACGACGGCGCGTCGGCCATCATCGTTGCCTCCGAGGCCGCCATCAAGAAGTTCGGCCTGACGCCGCGCGCACGCATCATCGACGGTGCCTCGGCCGGGTGCGAACCGGAAATCATGGGCATTGGCCCCGTTCCGGCAACTCAGAAGGTCCTGGCGCGCACTGGACTCTCCGTCGGTCAGCTCGGTGCCGTGGAACTCAACGAGGCGTTCGCAACGCAGTCCCTGGCCAGCATGCGTCGCCTTGGACTGGACCCGGAGATCGTCAATAACGACGGCGGTGCCATCAGTCTTGGACACCCGCTCGGTTCCAGCGGCTCGAGGATCGCAATCACGCTGTTGGGCCGGATGGAACGGGAGCTGGCCTCGGCCACTGGACCCAAGCTCGGTCTGGCGACCATGTGCATCGGCGTCGGCCAAGGCACCGCAATGCTGCTGGAAGGCGTGTAATGGCACTGAATCCCGAAGACTTCACGGCACTCCTCATTGAGGAACGCGAAGACAGGCTCATCGTCCTGCTGAACCGACCCGAAGTGCGGAATGCGATCGACCAGCAAATGGTGGATGAGCTGCACGCCGTGTGCGCCGAGCTGGAACGCGAGCCGAAGGTCCTCATTATTGCGGGGACGGATGGGGTTTTCGCTTCCGGGGCCGACATAGGTCAGCTGCGTGAACGGCGCCGTGACGATGCCCTGCAGGGAATCAATTCAACGATTTTCGTTCGCATCGCCAAGCTGCCCATGCCTGTCATTGCAGCCCTGGACGGATATTGCCTCGGTGGGGGAGCAGAACTCGCCTATGCCGCTGACTTCCGCATCGGCACGCCGAGTGTCAGGATCGGAAACCCGGAGACGGGCCTGGGCATTCTGGCCGCCGCGGGTGCCACCTGGCGTCTCAAGGAACTTGTCGGTGAGCCGAAGGCCAAGGAAATCCTCCTGGCCGGAGCCGTGCTGCGGGCCGAGGAGGCGCTCAGGATCAACCTCATCACAGGGATCTACGAGGCACCCGAGCTCATGGAGGCAGCGCATGCCCTGGCAGACCGGATCGCGCGCCAGGACCCGATGGCCGTGCGCATCACCAAGTCGGTGTTCCACGCGCCGGCGGAGGCCCATCCACTGATCGACACCTTGGCCCAGGGCATACTCTTCGAATCCCAAGCCAAATTCGACCGCATGCAGGCCTTCCTGGACAGGAAATCGGCCAAAGATTCAGACGCCCCGGCGCAGGACAGGACACAGAAATGACATCAGTACCCGCCATCCCGCACGTTGTCGGAGTCCTGGGCGGTGGCCGGATGGGTGCCGGCATTGCGCACGCCTTCCTCACCAAGGGCGCCACAGTCATCGTCGTGGAACGTGACCACGAGGCAGCAGCGGGTGCGCACACCCGGGTGGCTGACGCAGTGGAAAAATCCGCTGCCCGCGGCACGCTCAACGAATCAGCCGAAGAGGCGATGTCCCGCTTCAGCACCTCTACGGACTACGAATCATTTATCCACTGCGGCCTGGTGGTGGAAGCTGTCCCCGAGGACTTCGATCTCAAGGTCGCTGCGCTCAAAGCCGTGGAGGAGCACCTGTCCGCGGACGCTTTCCTGGCCTCGAACACCTCATCGCTGTCCGTCACGGGACTCGCCAACGAACTCCGCAGGCCCGCCAACTTCGTGGGACTGCACTTTTTCAACCCGGTGCCTGCCTCTACCCTCATTGAGGTGGTGCTGGCCAAAGAAACGTCTCCCGAACTCGCTGCAGCGGCGAAAAGCTGGACGGAGGCACTCGGCAAGACCGCCGTCGTCGTCAATGACGCTCCTGGCTTTGCCTCCTCAAGGCTGGGCGTCGCCATTGCCCTGGAAGCGATGCGCATGGTGGAGGAAGGCGTCGCGTCCGCGGAGGACATCGATGCCGCGATGGTCCTTGGCTACAAGCACCCCACGGGTCCGCTGAAGACCACCGACATCGTGGGCCTGGACGTTCGCCTCGGTATCGCCGAGTACCTGCACTCCACGCTGGGCGACCGCTTTGCTCCCCCGCAGATCCTGCGGGACAAAGTGGCGCGCGGCGAGCTCGGCCGCAAAACGGGCAAGGGCTTCTTCGACTGGACGGACTAATGCCGGGGGCCGGTTAGGCTATCCGGGTGACTTCAATCGAACCCATCACCCTGACCGGAAAATTCGTGACCCTCGAGCCGTTGGCACAGGAACACCACAACGGATTGGTGGACGCGGCACGCGACGGCGACTTGTGGAAGCTCTGGTACACCTCCGTTCCCACGCCGGAAGGGATGGCCGCGGAGATTGATCGTCGCCTGTCGCTCCAGGAAGCCGGCTCGATGCTGCCCTTCGCCACGCGGTCCAACGCCACCGGCAAGATCATCGGAATGACCACCTACATGAACATCGACGCCGCGACCCCTCGCGTGGAGATCGGTTCCACATGGAATGCGGCATCGGTGCACGGCACGGGAACCAACCCGGATTCCAAGTTGTTGCTGCTTCGGCACGCGTTTGAGACCCTGGGCTGCCCGGCGGTGGAATTCCGCACGCACTGGCTCAACCACCAGTCCCGCGAGGCGATTGCCCGGCTCGGCGCCAAGCAGGACGGCGTGCTCCGGAACCACTCGCGCACCAAGGACGGCGTGCTGAGGGACACTGTGGTGTTCTCCATCCTTGAACACGAGTGGCCCGCGGTGCGGAACGGCCTGGAGTACCGGCTGGCCAAGTACGGCGCATGACCTTCGCTGAGGGGTGAGCTTTCGGCTTTATCCAAGCCCCATAACGTTGAAAGCCAACCCCTCGGTGGGCTCCCACGTCCCTCCGCGCTAATGTGCATAGCATGGCTCCTATGGACGGGACTTCTTCGGCGCAGCAAAGCATCCACTGGGATGGCGCTGTCAACGCTTGGAAGATCGCTGGGGACGTGTACCGGATGGGTCGCCACGAGTGGGTCACCGAGGCCGGTTGGCAGCAAATGTACGACGACGGCGTCCGCACCGTGATCGATCTCCGCGCCTCGCGCGAGCGGCGGCAACGCGACACCGATCCCGAGGTGCCCGACGAGGTGAAGGCGCGCATCGACGTCGTACATTGCCCAACGGAAGATCCGGACCACGGCCGATTCGGTGAGCTGTTCGGCCCGTACTTGAGGGACCCGGCCCAGTATGGCGACTACCTGCAGCTGTTCGGCGGGAAGATTGCGGCGGTGTTCAAGGCGATCGCTGCGTCGCCGGGCAAGGTGGTGGTCCATTGTTCGGCCGGCAGGGACCGCAGCGGCATGATTGCGCTGATGCTCCAACGGCTGGCGGGGGTGGAAGACCAGGAAATCCTTGCGGGATACGAGCTCGCTGCCCGCGGAATCAACGAGCGCCACCGTACGCATGGGGCGCCGCACGCGCATGATCCGTACCTTCCGGATGACCAACTCGAGGCTGTGTTGGCCGAGCGCCTGGCAAGCCTGCGGGGCTTCCTGTCATCGGTTGACGTTGCCGGATTCCTGGCGGCCAACGGCGTCTCAGCGCGGGAGATCAGCGCTCTCCGGACCAAGCTGGCGGAGCGGGCCGGCAGCGCTGCTAACATGCAGGATTGATCACTCTTCCCGAATGGAACGGACCAACCATGACTGCCGGTGCCCGCATCACCATCGTGACCCGAACCAAGAACCGCCCGATTTTCCTGGCCCGTGCACTGGATGACATCTTCGCCCAGACCTTCCAGGACTTCGAACTGGTGGTCGTTAACGACGGCGGCGACCCGGCCGACGTCGAACGCCTCACGTCCCAGCGGTCGGACGCGGAGCGGGCCCGGATCACCACGCTCCACCATTCCGAATCCGTGGGTATGGAAGCTGCGTCCAACGCCGGGATCAAGGCCGGCAGTGGAGAGTTCGTGGTGATCCACGATGACGACGATTTCTGGGCGCCGACGTTTTTGGAACGCACCGTGGCGTACCTGGACGAACCCGCCAACGCTGCCCAATCCGGGGTGATGGTGCGGACGGAGATCGTCATCGAGGAGTTGGTGGAGGACAGGATCGAGCCCATCCGCCGCGAGATCTTTTGGGCTGACATGCACCAGATCACCCTTGCGGACATGCTCAGGATCAACCGTGCCGTGCCCATTTCCTTCCTGTACCGCCGCAGCCTGCATGATGCCGTGGGCTACTACAACGAGGACCTGCCAGTGGTGGGCGACTGGGAGTTCCATCTCCGCGTCCTTAGCCACTCGCGCGTAGGTTTCCTTGACGGGGAGCCCCTTGCCTTCTGGTCGCAGCGTCCCGAATCAGAAGGGCACGACGGCAACAGCATCTTTGCCAAGGCCGCAGAGCACGCCCACTACGATGCGTTGGTCCGCGACGAACACCTCCGCGAAGGCGTGGCCCAAAATGGGCTGGGCACCATGCTGTACATGTCCCGCGTCCTTGCGGAGCAGGAGGAGCTGATTCGTGCCCAGCAGCGCCGCCTCGATGAATCCTTGGCCAAGCTCGACCACGTTCTGGAACGCTTGGACGCCCTGAACCAGACGCTGATTACGCGCACCAGCGTGGGGGAGTTCCTGAAGAAGCCACTGCTGTTGGCCAGGAAGCTGGGTGGGAAGGGCTAAGCCTCCCCGGGAAATATCTGCTGTACTCGCCGGGGGATTCATGTACCCTGTATATATTACCGAACGGCCGGTCAGTAATGTTGGTCTCCGACAAAGCATGACCGTGCCGATTTCATGTGCCTTGGAAGGACCCGTCGACGATGACCACTACCGCAGTCGCCCCGGAAACCACAGCCGTTGCCACCGTCCCCAGTTATGTCCAGGATGCCTGGTGGACCCCGGCACCTGACGCGAAGAAAGTCCCGGTTCGCGATGCCAGCACCGGAGAAGTCCTGGCCAACGTGAGCACCGACGGGCTGGACCTGGGCGCCGTCGTCGAATACGGGCGCACCACCGGCCAGGCTGAGCTCGGCAAGCTGACCTTCCACCAGCGCGCGCTCAAGCTCAAAGAGCTTGCCATGTACCTCAACGGTCGGCGCGAGGAACTGTACGCATCTTCGTCGCAGAGCGGCGCCACCAAGATCGACAACATGATCGACATCGACGGCGGCATCGGCGTGCTCTTCACCTTCGGATCGAAGGGCCGCCGCGAACTGCCCAACTCGCAGGTTGTAGTGGACGGTCCCATGGAGATCCTGTCCAAGGACGGTTCGTTCGCCGGTGAGCACATTTACACCCGTATTCCCGGCGTCGCCGTACAGATCAACGCCTTCAACTTCCCGGTCTGGGGCATGCTGGAAAAGTTCGCTCCGGCGTTCCTGGCCGGCGTCCCCACGATCGTGAAGCCTGCGACGCCCACCGGCTACGTTGCTGCTGACGCCGTCAAGGCAATCGTTGAGTCCGGGATCCTGCCCGCGGGCTCGCTGCAACTGATCTCCGGCTCCGCCCGGACCATTTTGGACGAACTCGACTACCGCGACCTCGTCTCCTTCACGGGCTCGGCGTCCACCGCCAACTCGCTGAAGTCGCACCGGAACGTGGTCCAGGGGGGCGTCCGGTTCACCTCCGAAACCGACTCCCTCAACGCCGCCATCCTCGGCCCCGATGCCGTTCCCGGCACCCCCGAGTTCGACGCTTTCGTCAAGGCCGTCGTCACCGAGATGACCGTGAAGGCCGGCCAGAAGTGCACTGCCATCCGTCGCGTAATCGTCCCTGCCGCGCTGACAGCGGAGGTCGCTGCCGCCGTGGGTGCCCGGATCAACGAGCGCGTTGTTCTTGGTGATCCCCGCGCCGAGGGCGTCACCATGGGCGCCCTCGCGTCGCTGGAACAGCTCGCCGACGTCCGCGCCGCTGTTCAGTCAATGCTCGACGCCGGAGGTGAACTTGCGTACGGATCCCTCGATTCGCCGTCGGTCACCTCTGTTGGCGGCACCGTCGGCGTCGTGGAAGACGGCGCGTTCATGTCGCCAGTCCTGCTCAGCTGGGCAGATGCCGAGGCTGAAGAAGTGCACTCCCTGGAGGCTTTTGGCCCCGTTTCTTCCGTTCTTGGCTACAGCGACCTTGCTGACGCGATCCGCCTCGCAGCCCGTGGTTCGGGCTCTTTGGTTGCGTCCGTGTGCACCAACGATCCGTCCGTGGCCCGCGAGCTCGTGACTGGTATTGCCGCCCACCACGGCCGCGTCCACATGCTCAACCGCGAAGACGCACGTTCCTCCACGGGCCACGGCTCGCCTGTTCCGCACCTGGTTCACGGCGGTCCGGGCCGGGCAGGCGGCGGCGAAGAGCTGGGCGGCATCCGATCGGTCCTGCACCACATGCAGCGCACGGCCATCCAGGGCTCGCCCAACATGCTCACCGCTGTCACTGGCCAGTGGCACACGGGCGCGGACCGCAATTTCACGGTGGAAACCGAAGGCGAGCACCCGTTCCGGAAACACCTGTCCACGCTGCGGATCGGTGACGCCGTCCGCTCGGAGTTGCGGCAGGTATCCCTGGACGACATCACGGCCTTTGCGAACTCCACGGGTGACACTTTCTACGCGCACACCAACCAGGAAGCCGCCGAAGCCAACCCGTTCTTCCCTGGCATCGTTGCCCACGGGTACCTCCTGCTGAGCTGGGCCGCCGGTCTGTTCGTGGAGCCCGCGCCGGGTCCCGTACTGGCCAACTACGGGCTGGAGAACCTGCGCTTCATCACGCCCGTCGCGGCCGGTGACTCGATCCGTGTCACGCTGACAGCCAAGAAGATCACCCCACGTGAGACCGACGAATACGGCGAGGTTGCCTGGGACGCCGTCCTGACCAACCAGAACGACGAGATCGTGGCCACTTACGACGTCCTGACCCTCGTGGAAAAGTAGACCATCTCTCACCTATCCGCCCCTTGGGGTGGACGGTCTCTCACCTAACCGCCCCTTGGGGTGGATGGTCTCTCACCTATCCGCCCTTTGGGGTGGATGGTCTCTCACTTAACCGCCCTTTGGGGTGGATGGTCTCTCACTAAACCGCCCTTTGGGGTGGATGGTCTCTCACCTATCCGCCGTTTGGGGTGGACGGTCTCTCACTAAACCGCCGTTTCGAAAGGCTTCCCCACAAGCGGGAAGCCTTTCGGTTTTGAGGTCGGGTTCTTCGCAGTCCTGGAAAGTGACGTGGCTTCGAGGTCCTCGACCAGGCGCTTTATGCCAGTGACCTCGAATCCCAGAGCGGTATCACCGGAGGGCTTGCCGTCCGTAACGGGAGACAGTTGCAGGCCGGGAGGGGTGGGATGTGAGTGAGCGTCGGGCCGGGAGGGGTGGGATGTGAGTGAGCGTCGGGCCGGGAGGGGTGGGATGTGAGTGAGCGTCGGGCCGGGGAGGGGTGGGATGTGAGTGAGCGTCGGGCCGGGAGGGGTGGGATGTGAGTGAGCGTCGGGCCGGAAAGGGGTGGGATGTGAGAGAGCGTCAGGCGGCGGTGTGGAGCCCGTCGAAAGCCATGGTGATGACGTCGTCGGCGAGCTTCTCCGGGGACAGCGAGCCGCCGGGCTTGTACCACTCCACGATCGAGTTGATGGTGCCAAAAAGCAACCGGGTGACGGTGCGCGGATCGATGTCCTGGCGCAGTGAGCCGTCCTCGCGGGCAGCGGAAATCAACGCAGCCACCTTGTGGTCGAACGCGCGTCGACGCTCCAAGGCATCCCGCTCGATCTCGGTGTTACCCCGCAACCGCAGCAACAGCGTCACGAACGGCAGCCTGTCTACCAGCACGGCGATGGTCTGCCGGAGCACGAATTCCAGCCTGGCGTCGGCAGGACCGGAGGTAGCAGCGGGCTCCTCAAGGATGGCTTCCAGGCCGCCCAGCGCGTGGTCCAGGGCGAGCTTCAGCAGATCGCCCTTGGACGGCACGTGGTGGTAGATGGCCGACTTGGAGATCCCGAGATTCTCGGCCAGTATGCCCATGGACGTGGCGTCGTACCCGTGGCGGTTGAAGACGTCGACGGCGATGCGAAGCACCGACTGCTGGTCATAACCGGGCCGTCCGCGCTTGGTGGTGGTCTCAGTAGGCATGCTGGCATTTTCTCACGTTCTGAACGGCAGAAGCCGCTAGCCCTTGGGGCGCATGTCGTAGATCCGGCGGAGTTTGCCGTTGGACCGCTCAAGGGACCCCGGCTCCACCACATCAATTACGCAAGACGACCCAACGTGAATCTTGATCTGCTCACGCAAGGTGTGTGCCGCCGTCGTACTGGCTTCAGAAGAGACCGACTCGCGGCGCTCGATCCGGACCGTCAGCGAATCCATGCGCTTGCCTTCGGGCCGGGTGATTTCGAGCTGGAAGTGCGGGCTGAGCTCGGGGATACGGAGTGCGATTTCCTCAATCTGTGACGGGAAGAGGTTCACGCCGCGCAGGATGATCATGTCGTCGCTGCGACCGGTGATGCGGCCCATGCGGCGGTGGGCCGGGCGGGCGGTGCCGGGGAGCAGGCGGGTGAGGTCCTTGGTTCGGTACCGGATGATCGGCAGCGCTTCCTTGGTCAGGGAGGTGAAGACAAGCTCGCCCGGTTCCCCATCAGAAAGAACCGTGGAGTGATCGAACGGATCGATGATTTCGGGACGGAAGTGGTCCTCCCAGATGTGGCAACCGTCCTGGGTTTCCACTGCCTCGCCGGCAACGCCCGGTCCCATGACTTCGGAGAGGCCGTAGATGTCACAGGCCTTGATGTTCATGGTGACTTCGAGTTCGTGGCGCATTTCTTCGGTCCAGGGCTCGGCGCCCAGCACGGCGTACTTGAGCGAGGTGGACGTGGGATCGATGCCCTGATGCGCCATGGCGTCCGCGATGGTCAGCAGGTACGTGGGCGTGGCCAGGATCGCGTCCGGCTTGAAGTCCTGGATGAGCTGGATCTGGCGCTCGGTCTGGCCGCCGGACATCGGGATGACCGTGCAGCCGAGCGCTTCGGCGCCTGCGTGCGCGCCGAGGCCGCCGGTGAAGAGGCCGTAGCCGTAGGCGTTGTGTACTTTCATGCCCGGGCGGACGCCGGAGGCACGGAAGGATCGGGCCACCAGGGTTGCCCAGTTGGCGAGGTCGTTCTTGGTGTAGCCGACCACGGTGGGGCGGCCGGTGGTGCCGGAGCTGGCGTGGATGCGGGCCACTTGGTCCTGCGGAACGGCGAACATGCCGAACGGGTACTCCAAGCGCAGGTCTTCCTTGGTGGTGTAGGGGAACTTGCCGAGGTCGCTGAGTTCGCGGAGATCGCTGGGGTGGACGCCGGCTTCGTCGAACTTGCGCTTGTACAGCGGCACGCGATCGTAGGCGTACGCCACCGTGTGCTGGAGGCGGCTCAGCTGCAGGGCCTCGAGTTCGTCGCGGGAGATGGTCTCTTCACGGTCCAGCACTGGTGCATCCGAGGTGGGGGATGCTGCTGCGGCCACGGTGTTCTGGGTCATGGTTTTCCTACTTCTTGGAGATGGTTCGGCTGCGGCCACGGAACTCAGCGATGAGCTCCCCGGGCTGGGCGTCGGGGCCGCCGTCGGCGTCGGGGGTTGCCGAGTCCGGGGTGGCCGCGAAAATCTGGATGTCGTACAGCCCGCTCCGGCCGGTACTCGCACGGCGGTTTGCGACGGCGGTAATCACCTGGCCTTGGAAGGCGGGCTTGATGAAGTTGATGTCGACGCCGGAGGCTACCGTGATGGAGGCCGCCTCCTCGGGCGTCGGGCTGGCGGGGTTGCAGGCCAGTGCGAAGGCGGTGTCGCCGAAGGCGAAAATCATTCCGCCGTGTGCCATGCCGAATCCGTTGAGCATCTCCTGCCGGAGGTGCATGCGGATGGTGGCGTGGCCGTCGTCGAGCTTGAGTACCTCGATGCCCATCCATTCGGACGCGTAGTCGTTCGTCAGGATGTGGTGCGATGCACCGGAGAGGGTTGTTTCAACCATGCGTCATTGCCTCCAGCTTTATTTACCGAATGTTCATTAGGTAATCCCAGATCGCGCCACGTGTCAAGACTGGACCACGATGCGTCCGGGCCTAGTAGCCTCGAGTGCATGCCCGAAATTGAGCTCCCGATAGCCACAGACCGCCTGATCCTGCGCCGTTTCGGGGTGGAGGACCTGGAACGATTCCATGAATACCAGTCCCTCCCCGAAACTGCGCGGTTCCTGTTCCGCCACGAACTGAGCAAGACCAAGTCCATGGAAGTCCTGGGACGCTACGCCAACTTCGAGTTCAACCACGAAGGGGATTGGGTGTGTCTGGCCATCGAACGCCAGGACCAGCCCGGCCTGATAGGCGAGGTGGTGCTGAAGTGGCTCGAGGGTACTGGGCAGGCTGAGCTCGGTTGGATTCTCCACCCGGACGCCCGCGGCCATGGCTTCGCTACGGAGGCGGCCGAAGCTGTCCTGCGGCTCGCTTTTGAACATTTGTCCTTCCATCGTGTCGACGCCAAGCTCGATGCCCTCAACGAAGGCTCAGCAGGGATCTGCAAGCGCTTGGGCATGCGCCTGGAAGCTACCTTGGTGGACAACTGGCACTACAAGGGCCAGTGGGCAACGGAGAACATCTACGCCATCCTGGACTCGGAGTGGCGCACGCGGCACCATCCATGGACGCGGAAAATCAGCTGATTGGCCACACCTTGTGATGCTTGAGCTGCTCGGTCAGCTGGGCCGCGCCGAGGGGCCTGCTGAAGTAGTAGCCTTGCCCGCTGGTGCAGCCGATGCCCAACAGGTACTCGGCCTGCTCGGCGGTTTCGACGCCTTCCCATACGGCTTTCAGTCCGCAAGCCCGGATGAGCTGCAGGACGGCCGCCAGGAGGGCCGGCTGTGAGGGGTCGCTGCCCAAGGCAGAGAGCAGTGTCCTGTCCACCTTCACTGTGTCCACCGGCAGCTGCCGGAGGTAGCTGATGGACGAATAGCCGGTGCCGAAGTCGTCGATTTCCAGTCCCACTCCGAGCCGTTGGAGGCTGTTGAGCGTGTACCGGTCCAGGTCGTTTCCCTGGATGACGGCGCTCTCGGTCAGTTCCAGGACCAGCAGCGACGGGTCCAGCCCAGCGGCAGACAGGGCTTCGCGCACATCCTCGACGAATTCCAGCCGCTGCAGGTCCGCCGCCGAAACGTTGATGCGCATGCTGAAGTTGTGACGCGCCGTGAGGGGGTCGCTGCGCCATTGCTTCAACTGCTCGACGGCGGTGCGGAGCACCCAGGCGCCCAGATCGGAAATCATTCCCGTTTCCTCGGCGATGGGGATGAATTCATCGGGCATGATCAGTCCGCGGGTTGGGTGGTTCCAGCGGACCAAAGCCTCCACCCCCTCGATCTCCCGGGAATCCAGCTTGATGATGGGCTGGTAGTGGAGCACCAACTGGGATCCGGCGATTGCTTCCTTGAGTTCGCCCACCAACTGGTTCCGCATCTGCCGGGCATGCAACATGGCGGGTTGGAAGATCTTGAGCTTGCCGCGTCCGTCGGATTTGGACTCATACATGGCGATGTCCGCCTCCATCATGAGTTCCTCCGTACGCTGGCCGGGGTCGGCCATGCGCAGGCCCATGCTGGCACCGCAACGCAGGTGCTGTCCCTCAATGTCCATGGGCTCCACGACGGCGGCCAGGATGCGGTTGGCAATGACGGCTGCCTCACTGGGAGCCACCTGGGGGATCAGGACGGCGAACTCGTCACCTCCCATTCTGGCCACCATGTCCTGTTCCCGGACCGCGCCGCTGATCCTCGCGGCTACGGTTTCAAGGACTTTGTCGCCGATGGTGTGGCCAAGGGAGTCGTTGATTGCCTTGAAGCCGTCCATGTCCAGCAGCAGGATGGCTGACCGCTTCTTTCCGTCCCCATCCGCAGCCTGCACTTCACTGAGGGCCGAGGCGAAGGCCGATCGGTTGTGGAGGCCCGTTAGGGGGTCGGTCATCGCCATCCGCCGCATGGCAAGATGCGCCTCATTGAGCTGCTGGGTCCGGGCCTGCACCCGCTGTTCCAGCTCTTCGTAGACTATCTGGAGGTCTTCGGCCAGAAGGTTGGTACCCATGATCACGGCATCGATCTCGTCCCGGGCAGCGGAGACCTCAACCCTGGTGGTCAGGTCCCCAGCCGCGAGCCGGACGATGCCTTCAAGGAGCAACCCCAAGCGGGGGTCGTTCCCGGAGTACATGCTTGCTTCGGCCACCATCACACCCCGTGGGGTCCGTCCTGCAGCCCGACAACCTGCTGCAGGTACTCGCGAACGGCCGCACTTCGCTCGGGTAGTGCGGCTTGGTCGAACAGCGTGGCTGCAACTTCGCAAGCGGCCAGGCCCTCTTCGGTCCGGTCGGAGTCCAGCAGCGCCCGGGCCAGGAGAAAGTGTGCCTCGGCGGCGGTTTGGGTAGCCAGGACTGCGGAGCGGCCACTCAGTGGCTCAAGGATTGCGATAGCTTCCGGCATATCGCCATGAAGGTAATGCCAGTGGGCACGGACCAGCGACATCTCCAAGTGGTCCCGCTCGGATCCGCCCACGATGTCCGTGGCGAGCTCGGCCCGTTCAATGCAGCGCAGGGTGGCGGCGTCGTCGAGTTTGGCCTGCAGCCGCATTTCCGCCGAGGCGCGGTTGAAGCGTGCCCACAGATCGACATCCTTTGAAGGCGAAAGCCTTTCGGCGGCGAGGTCGTGATACCGGCCTCCATCGGCCACGCGATCTGCAAGGAACGCAACGTTCCCGATCACCCAATAGCCTTTGCCCGCGGTGTCCTCGTCAACGTCTTCGGTGATCAGCGTCTCCAGGACAAGGCATTCCCGCCACGCATCATCAAGGAGCCGGCTTTCAGCCAACGCTGCAATCAGCGCCCGCTGGGCGAGGATCTGCACGTACACCAGATCGGAATCCAACGAGGCGAGCTTCGCGGCGTCGGATGCTGTGGCGGCAGCCTCCGCAAGCCGGCCCAGACCCTGGTAGGCCACTGCCACCATCGTTCCGGCTTTGGCACCCAGCTCGGGCGACGACGCCGTGATGCTGTGGTCCTTCAGCTCAGTGGCCAGACGCAGGAACTCCTCGATCCGTCCTTGATCGCGGAGGCATTCGGCCTGCAAATACCGCATGTTCCACCAGGATTGGTCGTCCCCGGCATCGGCGGCCAGCTCGGCAGCCCCACCTGCAAGTCGAAAAGCCTCGTCGAAGTCCCGTTCCTTCCACTTGGCACGCGCCGTAAGACCGGCCACCAGGTGCGAGGCAAGGTTGGGACTATTCATGTGCCCATTATCCATGTCATTGCTGAAGAAAAGCTCGTATAGTTTGCCCCGTGACTTTATTCAAGTCACAGTCAATAATTCGCATCAGTATGAAAGGGCATAGCGGATGAAAAAATTTGCGGCAACACTGCTCATGGCAGCAGTTCTGGCAGTAACGGGCTTTGCTGCTCCGGCTAATGCCGAGCCTACGCAGGACAGCACGGCAATCGGCTGGTGGCCGAACAGCACCACCACTACCAAGACGAACACCACCAGCATCGGGTGGTGGCCGAACTAAACATTGGGGGAGCCTCTCAAGGCCACTTGACATAAAATTGATGCCTCGGGCCGCTGCCCGGGGCATCAATTTTGTTTCAGATTGTGTCGCGCATTAGTGACGGTCCGGGTGTCCTCCAGCTCAGGCATTGACAGGGCTGTCACAGGGCGGCGAATAACCTAGGGCCCGCCCACGGGAAGCTCAACGGACACTGTGGTCCCCGAGCCGAGCGTGGAGTCGAAGACCATGCGGCCCATGTGGCGGCTGATGATGTCATGTGCGATCGCCAGGCCCAGGCCGCTGCCCGGAACTGCTGCCGACGTGGCATTGGAGGCACGGTAGAACCGCGTCAGGATGTGGGGGAGATCGTGTTCCGGAATGCCCAGGCCGTTGTCCGCGATCTTAACCAGGGCTGCCCGCCCTCCATCCTTGGACGAAGATACCGCGCTGCTGATACCCACACGGCCGCCCTCGGGAGTGAATTTGATGGCGTTGGCCACGATGTTCGTGAACACCTGCTCCAACTTGGCCTCGTCCGCAGTGACTTCGATGTCCTCGGGGCTCTCGGTCACTGATACGGACACATGGCGGGACTCGGCCAGCGGCCGCAGCGTTGCCACCACCACTTGGAGAAGCTTGGCGATGTCCACGGGTTTGAGGTCAAGGTTGCTGCCGTCCTGCATCGAGACGGTGAGCATGTCCTCGATGAGCTTCCGCAGGCGGTTCGAGTTCCTGGCTATGACATCCAGCATCTTGTTGATGCTTTCGGGAACAGGGCCGCCGGAGCCGTCCTGGATCATGTCAAGGTAGGCGGTGATGGAGGTCAGCGGCGTTCGCAGCTCATGATTCACGGTAGCCAGGAAGTCGGTCTTGGCTTTGTCCAATTGCCGCAATTGATGCAGGACGCGCTGCTGTGCGCTGATGAGGTTTCCCTGGATAAGGCCGTGTGCCACGTTCCCGGCCACGTGCTGCAGGAGGGCAATTTCGGGCCGGGTCCATTCGTGACGCTCATGCACGGTGGACAGCAGGATGATGCCCATGGCGGATGCGCTTTCACCCACGGGCAGGAGCACGGTGGAGACAGGATCCAGTTCGTTGGACCAGGCCTTCAGGGCTTTCGCAATAGCCGATTCGGGGTCGTCCCGATGGTCGGTCACGGCCAGTACATCTGCTTCGGCCCATAGTTTTTGGGCTATCGCCGTGATGGTGTTTTCGCTCTCACCCAGCCGTGCCGGAAGCAGGGGGCGGCCCGCGCGGCTCCACTGGGCACGGATGGTGGGCACGCGTTCGTCCTGGAAGGTCGCGAACCACACGTGGTCCACATCCAGTGCCTCGCCGAAACCGCGCACAACCCGGTCTGCAATCAGCTGGGGATCGTTGGTCTCCCGGATCGCCGAAGATACACCTCGAAGGCTTTCGCGGAGGGCCTCCACCTCGCCCCGCGAGCGGGCCCGCTCCTTGGAACGGCTCACCAAAGTTCGCACCCGATGGACAATTTCTTCGCTGCGGACCGGGCTCATCACATAGTCGGCAACACGCCATGACTCCAGGGTTTCCACATCAAGGGAATCATCCTGGCCCAGAAGGAGCAGGACCGGGACTCCCGGGTTATGGAGAACCTTGCTGAGGGCGCCTTGGGCAACCACCACTGCAGGGTCTTCGCGGTGGAGCAGCGAAGCCAGCTCATCGGCTTCCTGTGCCCGGAATACGGCGAAGCCTGCCCCGGTGAGCGCCTCCGACGTTACGGCCAGGCGGTCCGCATCGGAATCTGCAACCACGGCGGAAAGGGAATGCTGTACTTCGGCACCGTCCTGGCTCACTGAGCCCCTTCCCTTCAACGCGTAACCACGGAATTTCCGGATGTGGCAACACCCTATCAGCGGCATGAGGCGGTGCGGACGCCTCACAACAAATGGGCTCCGATGAGTCGCGCGTCACACCTTTACTTTGCCCGCAGGATTAGACAGCCTTGGGGAAGGACTGCAGGGCCGCTTACGCCGGCACTGAATCGCAGGAGGAGCATTGTGGACCACCCAACTACACCCCGGGATCACCAGCAGGTGATGTTTCAGTTGGATCTGGAAGAGTCGGGAATTTTGCGTTTGACGTGGCCCCGCGGCGCCAGGATCAAGGAAGAGGATGCGCAGCGGGCCATGGACCGGGTCAACGAGCTGTGCGGGCAGGAACGGCACCCCATGATTGTGGACATGGCCACCACGGACGACGTCACCCGCGGGGCCAGGTCGGTCTTTGCCAAGCCGTGCCAAGCCAACCGGATCGCGCTATGGGGTTCCTCGCCCGTGGACCGGGTTATTGCCAACTTCTTCCTGGGCATCATGAAGCCGCCGTGCCCCACAAAGTTCTTCACTTCCGAAACAGAAGCGCTGGAGTGGCTGGGCCAGGGCTAGGGCACCCTATATTTGAAGAATGTTCTCTGCGCTGAGGAAGTACCTGCTGATCCCACGCCTCATCAGGCTCTCTTCGTCCGCGCCCAAGGATCCCCTCACCGCCTGGGACCAGTACTGGGGCAACGTGCGCTCCACAGGTGCCACGGGGGATGTCCTGTGGGACTCGGGAAGCGACCACGAATTGAACGGTTACCGCTCCAAGCTGGCGCACCTGGATCCGTCCCTGCCGGTGGTGGACGTGGGTTGCGGCAACGGCAGCTTCACCCGGCTCCTGGCTGGGTTTTTCCCTTTGGCTCTGGGACTCGACTACTCCGCCAACGCTGTGGAACGCGCACGCCTGGAATCGGAGGACACCGCGAATACGGCTTTCGCCGTGTGCGACATGACGGCACCTAATGCCGCGGAGACTGTGGCAAAGGCCTTGGCGGATGCCGGCTGGACCGGCGATGCCAACGTCTTTATCCGCGGCGTTTTGCACGTGCTGGACCGCGGCGGACGTGCCGCCATGGCAGCGAACCTGCTTCCCGTCGTCGGGAGTCGCGGTGGAGTCTTCCTCGCAGAAACCAACTTTCGCGGAACCCCGGTGGACTACGTGACCCATCTGGGCGCGACAAGAAAGTCCATCCCGGCGCCGCTCGAGTGGGCAATCCGCGGCCTGCCCATGCCGGGCCACTTCGGCGTGGCGCAACGCGCCAAGGCGTTTCCGACGGCGGACTGGACCCTGGTGGAGGACGGCGCAGCAAACATCGAGACCCGGCCGTTGAGCAATCCGGCGGCTCCGGACGTGATCCCGGGCTATTACGCCGTCCTCCGCGCCCGCTGACCCCAACTAAGTAACAGCAAACGCTCTGATGAGGCCTCATAGCGACGTTTGCTGTTACTTAGTTGGGTGAGCCGAGGCAGTTACTTGAGGCCGGCTCCGGGAAGCAACTCCGTGGCCCCTACCGAATCGGCCACGAACGCGTAGTCCCAGGCCCGCTCGCGCCACTGGACATAGCGGCCGGACGCGCCACCGTGTCCGCCGTCCATCTCGATCTTCATGACGATCGGCTCCGCTCCCGTGGACACTGAACGCAGCGCCTGGACCCATTTGGCGGGTTCAACGTAGAGCACGCGGGTGTCATTGAAGGACGTCACTGCGGCGATCTTCGGGTAGGCCGTGGCCCCCACATTCTCGTACGGCGTGTAGGACTTCATGTACGCGTAGGCCTCGGGATCGGTGATCGGATTTCCCCATTCTTCCCATTCCAGCGCGGACAACGGCAGCTCCGGATCCAGGATGGTGGTCAAGGCGTCCACGAAGGGCACCTGCGCCACCACGGCAGCGTACTTTTCCGGGGCCATGTTGGCGATTGCACCCATCAGCAGGCCGCCGGCAGAGCCGCCCATCGCGGCGATACGGCTGGGATCGACCAGTCCCGATGCCGCCAGCCAGTCGGTGGCCGCAATGAAATCCGTGAAAGTGTTTTTCTTGTTGAGCTTCTTCCCGTCTTCGTACCAATGGCGTCCGAGCTCGCCGCCGCCACGGATATGCGCAATCACCATGACGATCCCACGGTCCAGGAGGGAGAGCCGGGCCACGCCGAAACCTGGGTCCATGCTGACTTCGTACGAGCCATATCCGTAGACCAGGCCCGCAGCTGTGCCGTCAGGCTGTACCGAGGCGTGACGCAGCACCGACAACGGAACGCGAGTGCCGTCGTCGGCGGTTGCCCACTCGCGTGTCGCCACGTAGTCGGAAGAGGAGTAGCCGCCCAGCACCGGGCTCTCCTTGCGGAGCAGCAGCTCACCGGCGGGCAGCTGGGCCGTCGGCAGCACGAAATCGTAGACCCGGGACGGCGTGAAGTAGGAGGTGTACCCGATCCGGATCACCGGCGCCTCATAGTCCGAGCCGGAAACGCCGGCTGTGTAGAGCTCTTCGTCAAACGCCGGCTCCACCGGTGCGCCCTGGGAGGGAGTCCCAAGGCCCGCCAACGGCAGCACCTGCACCCGCTCAATGGTGTCCTTCCGGATGGACAGCACCAAGTGCGTTGACGTTACGCCTGCGCCGTTGACCCTCACGTCATCGGAATGCCCGACGACGGTCCTCCAGTTTTGCTCCTGGAGCGGCTTGGCCAGTTCTTCCGGATCAACCAGGCTGACCATCGAGTTGATGGCGTCCTTGTTGTGCGTCAGCAGGAGGGTTTCGCGGCCGTCGAGGAGGAAGGGCTCGGCCTCATAGAGGACGTGTTCGTCACGGGAAATGACGGTGGACAGCCCGGCCTCGTAGTCGTCGAAGCGGAGCAGCCGCGTCTCGCTGAATTCCGAGCAGCCGATGCTCAGCACGAGGTGGCGACGGTCCGAGGCGAGGTCGAAGCCCAGCCACATGGCGACGTCGTCCTCCTGGTAAAGAACCTGATCCTCGGTGACGGGCGTGCCAAGGACGTGTGCCTTCACCTGGTACGGACGCCAGGAATCGTCCACCACGGTGTAGAAGAGGCGGGTGCCGTCGGGGGAGAAGGCCACGCCGTAGAAGATGTTCTCGATGACATCCGGCAGGAGCTCGCCCGTTCGGAGGTCCTTGATACGGAGGGTGAACCGCTCGTCGCCTGAGTTGTCCACAGCGTAGGCGTAGAGGTTGCCGTCCACGGTCACGGCTGCGCCGCCAACGCTGAAGAACGGCTGTCCTTCGGCTTCGACATTGCCGTCCAGGAGCACTTCTTCGCCGGGAAGTTCCACGCCTGCCTCCACGGCAGGAGGCGTCCAGTCCGCCACAGGATCACCGGTGTTTTGCGCCAGCACGCGGCACTGGATGCTGTACTCCTTGCCCTCGACCGAGCGGCTGTAGTACCACCAGCCGTCCTTGCGGCTGGGCACAGAGAGATCCGTTTCCTGGGTGCGGCCCTTGATCTCCTGGAACATGGCCTCGCGCAGCGGCTCCTGGTGCGCGGTCACGGCCTCCTGGTAGGCATTCTCTGCCTTGAGGTGCTCCACCACTTCCGCGGATTCCTTGTCCCTGAGCCACTCGTAGTGGTCCACGAAGACATCGCCGTGGTGCTCACGTCGGGTGGGGACCCGCTTTGCGACTGGAGGTTCCAGGACAGTTTCCCGGGCGGCAGGGGATGCAGAAGAAGTGTGGCTCATGGGGCCACTCTATAGACGCGCTCCGACACTGAACCAGCAATTTCGCTCAGAGCGCCCGGGCCGCTTCCGGATGCCGGCCGGTGCCCACAGTTTGGGCAACCTCAAAGTTCGGCGTCATGACTTGGGTGGCGTTAACACTGCTTATAGGCGAGCACGATTTCGTTCGGTGCCCGGGAAAGTTGGAGGTTCAGATGGTCATGTTTCATTCGCAAGGCGTTCACCCCGGCAAGAGGGGGAATCCCCATACGCGGCAGCACTCCGACTCCATGCGCCGGTCCCTGGTGGATCTTGAGGTCATCATTCCGGCCTATAACGAGGCCGCAAGAATTCCTGGCACATTGCATCAAACCATCGAATTCCTGGCGGGCCAGGACTGGTCCTCCCGCATTGTGGTGGTGGACAACGGCAGCGTGGACGAGACCGTGGCCCTGGTGCACCGGATCTCCCGTGAGCACCGCGGCGAAGTTCCAGTCTCCGTAGTGGGATGCGCACGCCGAGGCAAGGGCGCGGCTGTCCGTCGGGGCCTTCTCAGTGGAACGTCAAAATTCACGGGCTTCTTTGATGCCGACCTCGCCACGCCGCTGGAAACCCTCACTGAGGCCATGACCCACCTGTCGGGTGGCGCAGCAGCAGTGATCGCCTCGCGCCATGCCCCTGGATCCACCTTCGTCCGGCCCCAACACCTGGGGCGGAGGGTGGGTGGCACCGCGTTCCGGGCGTTGACCCGTTCCAAGGTAAAAGGGATCCAGGATACCCAGTGCGGCTTCAAATTTTTCGAGCGGGACGCCCTGACCACGGCCATGGTGCAGTGCCGGAGCACGGGGTTCGCGTTCGACGTCGAGCTCCTGCTTCGGCTCCAGGACAACGACGCCAGCATCATTGAACTCCCTGTGGCCTGGACAGACGGTGCGAAGTCAACGTTCCGCCCTTTCCAGGACGGTGTCGCCAGCTTTGCTTCGGTGATCCAACTCCAAAAGGCAGCCCAATGACCTTTGTCCTGCCCGATATAAACCCGCCCGGCAAGCTGGCCGGAAAACACGTTCTGGTGCTCAACTGGCGCGACATCAGACACTCCCTCGCCGGCGGTGCCGAGCAATACATGCACCAGATTTCCAGAAGGTGGGCAGCCAACGGGGTCAAAGTTACGTGGTTTACAGGTCGCGACGCCGGTCAGTCGCCTGAGGAGGTCATCGATGGGATCCGGATATTCCGGGCCGGAGGCCCGTTGTCCCTCTACGGCAGGACCGCACTGAGGCTTCTGCGCAATACCGTGCCCTTTGACGCGGTGGTGGACTGCCAGAACGGGATTCCGTTCTTTTCCCCTCTGTTCCTGCCCAAGGACACTCCCATCATCCAGTTGGTTCACCACGTCCATCAGGAGCAGTTCCGCGGCAGGTTCTCTCCACCCATGGCCGCTGTGGGGCGCTTCCTGGAAAGCACGGGGGCCAAAAGAGTCTACGGGCGACGCTCGATGGTCGCGGTGTCGCCTTCCACCCGGTTGGAACTGCGGGAACTTGGCTTCGGCGGCCCTATCCACGTGGTGCCGAACGGGACCATCGATCCCCCAGGGACAGAGTCCGCACGCGCGCCTGAGCCGACCCTCGCCGTCGTCAGCCGTTTGGTGCCGCACAAGCGGCTGGACCTGTTGCTTGGCCAGTTCGCCGTTGCGGCGCGACGTGTTCCCAAGCTCAAGATGGACATCGTGGGTGATGGGCCGGAAAGGGCACGCCTGCAGCAGCTCGCCATGGATCTGGGCCTGGATCACGCCGTGACTTTCCACGGCTACCAGCCCAACGCGATCCGCGACGAAATACTCGGCAGGGCCTGGCTCACAGCCTCAACGTCGGCGTCGGAAGGCTGGGGTTGCTCGGTGATCGAGGCCGCAGCGTGGGGAGTTCCCTGCCTGGCTCTTCGCGTGCCGGGGATCCGTGACTCGGTAGTGGACGGCAGGACGGGCTGGTTGGTGGATAACCCGCGGGAATTCGGCAATGCCATGGTGGATGCCATCACGGAATTGTCCCAACCGGCCAACGCCAGGGAAATCGCAGCGGAGTGCCGGAATTGGGCCGGCTGTTTCACGTGGGAACGCAGTACGAGGTTGCTCACGGGGGTCCTGCTGGAGGAGGACAGGCTGAGGAAGGACGGGGTGGATCCTGGGGCCAGCCACTCTGACCTTTCCACCTTGGTCCGGTTCGAACTGCCCGACGGCGCTTCGCTCAGGTCAATCCTGCGCCCCACCGATGAAGTGGCCCTGGCGGATGATGGGTACGTGGCGGTCCTGATGAAAGGGCGCGATGAGTTTGAGGCCTTCGCTGCCCTGCGGAACATTGGCGTGGGCACCGCAGAATTGAAGCAGGCGGGTCGCAACGACCTCCTTGCCGGACCCGAAATCGCAGGTGTTCCGGCGGATGCCGTCGATGGCCAGTAGCGGTTCTTCGTTAGTGGATGGACTCCAGGGCACAGAGGGCATTGCGGTGCAGGCCGGTCCGCCCCCGACACCAATACCGACGCCGCCGATCAGGTCGCGGGCCGAACGCAACGTCAAGGGCCTGGAACACGACTCACAAGTTGCCCGGAACAGTGGCTTTCTCGCTGTGTCTGCAGGTGTTGTGGGAGTTGTGAGCTATGCCTGCACGCTGCTCATGGCCACGATGCTCGGGACTGCCGACTACACCCGGTTCGCCGCGGCCGCCATGATCCTGGGCGTCGTTGGAATCGTGGCAAACGCGCTGGTTCCGCTTCCCCTCTCACATGTGGTTGCAGTGCATCCGGAGGGCTCCGAGGAGCGGCGGAACGGCATGGCCTTCTCGGTCTACGTGTCGTGTTTGGCGGGAACTCTCGCAGCGATTATCGCGGGCGGGCTGACTCTGGCACTCGCAACTCCTGGTTTGGCCGCAGCGGTGGCGCTGGCTGCCCTTGCGATCTTCCTGGCCAATGCGCCCGCCGGTTGGTTGCAGGGCGAACTCCGCTTCACGTGGTACGCGGTGTCCACCATCGGCGAGGTTGTACTCAGGTTCATCTTCAGCCTGCTGGTGATCTGGCTGGCGTGGGGCGCCGGGGGAGCAGTTCTTGGTTTCGTCGCCGGGTGTTTGGCTCCCTTGTTTGTCCCGTGGTCGTTCTATCGGGACCTCCGATGGCGGCCGCGGGTCCTGCTGGAGAAGTGGCGGTGGGCGGAGACCAGCGATGTCGCGCTGGTTCTCTGCGTGGTCTCGGTTCTGGTGGGGATCGACGTCGTGCTGGTGGGCTATCTCGACGGCGGTTCCACCGCCGCGGCAGGCTTCCAGGCACTCGCAACGATTGCCAAAGGGCCTGTCTACGTTGCCGCCGGGACGGCACTGGTGGCATTTCCGCTGCTCAGGGTTCCTGGCGTGAAGACAGCTGATGTTCTTGGCGCGTCCTTTGCTTCGTTCGGGCAACTGGTGGTGGTGGCCTTCGCGATCATCGCCACTGCACCGCCTGCGATGGCCGGGTTGGTGATTCCGCAGAAGTACCACGGCTCCCTTGGGCTTTTACCGTGGCTCGCGGCCGCCGGTCTTGGCTACGCGCTCCTTATGGCTCTTTCCACGATTCTCCTTGCTTTGCGGGCCTATCGCCGCTGCCAACTGGGCCTGGCATGCGCCTGCCTTCTGGTGGTTGGTGGGCTCTGGGTGGGCTGGGAGCTGAATGCTGTGGCGGGCATGGCGGTAGGTGTCGCTGCAGGCGCAGTGGCGGCTGGTTTGGTCATGACAGTCTTGGCGCGTCCGGTTCTGGCCGCTGCCACGGCGGAGAAGATGGGCAAGGGAGCGGGCCGTTTCGCCGTCCTGGCCATCGGCCTGATCGTGGTCCTCGCCGTGGCCGCGCAACTGCATCCGCTGATTTGGTTTGCGCTGGCTGTGATCAGCGGCCTTACCGTACTGGCCTACCAGCGGGGGTTGCTGCCGCGCAGGAACGACTTCAAACTTTTCCGTCGACGCCGGCAAGGGGCTTTGCGCGCAGGCCGCAGGTCCAGTACGCGTTCAGAAGCGCCCATCCTTGGGGCGCATTCCAACAATTGCGGAACGGAGGGACTTTGATGCGAGTACTGCATTTGGGTTTTGAAGATCCCCGTATGCCTGGCGCAGGCGGAGGTTCAGTAAGGACCCACGAAATCAACCGCCGGCTGGTGGCGAGGGGCTTCCACGTGACAGTACTGACCACCCGATATCCCGGCTGGCAGGAGCGCGTGCAGGACGGTGTGCACTATGTCCCGATCGGCCTCGGCAGGGGAACAAGCCGGCTGTCCAGGCTCGCGGGCTACGTTATCCGCTTGCCCTTTGAGGTACGCAAGCGCCGGTCCACCGTTGATCTGGTGGTGGAGGACTTCTTCGCTCCGTTCTCCACCATGGCTGCGCCCCTATGGACCAAGTGCCCAACGATCGGAGTCGTTCAATGGCTCCATGCGGCGGAGAAAGCACGGCAGTACAAACTGCCGCTGCACTGGATTGAGCGCATGGGTGTTCGGAAACATCGCAGGCTCATTGCAGTCTCGGAGGGAATCTGCCAGCGATTGAAGGAGCTGAATCCGGCCATCCATGTGGATGTCATCGGCAATGGTGTGGACCCCGGCATATGGGCTACCAATCCACACTTGGGTCAGGATGTCCTCTTCATAGGCCGGTTGGAAGTGGGGCACAAAGGACTGGACCTGCTACTTGAGGCTTGGGCTCAAATCCATGGACGTATTGCTGGCAAGCTCCTGATCGCCGGCACTGGTCCGGACGAAGAGAGGGTTCGTGCGTCAATCCGGAACGCTGGCCTCTCGGAGTCCGTTCGGATGCTCGGGTGGCTGGCCGGTGAAGAAAAATTCCAGGCCCTCAGTGACGCACGGTTGTTAGTGGTGCCTTCCCGGCATGAGACTTTCGGCCTGGTGGCCATCGACGCACTGGCAGGGGGCACTCCAGTGATCGCCTTCGATATCCCCTGTCTTAGGGAGATCGTCCCAGACGGGGCTGGGTGGCTTGTTGATGCATTCGATGTCAACGAGTTTGCAGACCAAATAGTCCGGAGCTATGTCCAGGACGACCTCGATCAGGTGGCTGCCTGTGGGCGGGAGTTTGCTGCCGCCTACGACTGGGATGCGCTCGCAAAGCTGCAGGCAAAGGCCTATGAGACAGCGTTCGTCGAACTAAGGAAGTCCCGTCCCTTGCAGTGGCGGGCCCGACTTTTCGAAAGGGCATGAATGCCGAATCAGTCGAGAGTCGAGCGATCGCTGCTTGGAAACGCGCCGTGGCTGTTCCTCTCCCCGCACCTTGATGATGCAGTGCTGTCCTGCGGGGCACTTATTGAAGCCCAGGCCCAATTCCGGGAGATCGTCGTGGTCACGTTATTCACCGAGGCCGGGCCAGCCCCCCACACACGCGCAGCCCGGTCCTTTCTGCGTCAATGTACGGAAGGCGACGCCGGGAAACTGTTTGGAGCACGGCAGTGGGAGGATCGCGCAGTCCTGGAAGCCATGGGCGTCCAAGTCATTCATCTCGGCGAAGTGGACGCGCTTTTCCGACGTCGAAGCAAACCGGGGCATTGGGGGAGCAGCGCATGGGACAGACTTCCGCCGGAGTTGACCCACCGCTATGCCACTTATCGGTTTGATATCGCCCTCGGCAGGATCGCGAGAGGCGACAAAGAGCTCATTCGCCGACTTAGAGGCGACGTAGCCACCCTCGTGGCACAAACAAAATCGGAATTGCTTTTTTGCCCAGCAGGCGTCGGGAAGCACGTGGACCACCTCATCACCCGTCAGATCGGTGAGGGGCACGATGAAAGCCTGGTGATGTACTCGGATTTTCCCTATGACCTTGTCTCACATGCCGATGGTGCCTATATGAAACGCATGGGTTACGTGCCTTGGACGTGGGACGTCGGTCTCGGGACTAAAGCCCAACGGATCCGGCAGTACGAAACACAGGCGGATGCGCTCTTTCCCTCGGGACATATTGCAGTGAAACCGGAGATCTATTACGTGCCTGGTCCACGACCCGCGTCCTGACAGCAACGTTGTATTGCAGAAATGAAAGGCACTATGAATTCGCTTGACCAAACTGAAGCATCTCCACCTCAGTTTCGAGGACGGAGGCGTGCTACGAGGTCTCCGCGGGTGTTACGGCACCCCTTGTGGCTTGCAGTGTTCGTTGGTTTACTGGCGCTGCTGTTCCGCGTGTTCGGAGTGGAACGCGCCAATGATGTATTTATCGACGAGGTAACTTACGCGGACATAGCCAAGCAGATATCAAATGGTCAGCTGCCATCAATAGTGGGCACCCCATTCTTTTTGCATCCTCCGGGCTCGTTTGTCCTGAACGGACTAGTGATTCGTGTGCTTGGGTTGGAAGGACATTCGATGGACCTGGCCCTGCAGCTTCGATGGGTCAACACCGTCCTGGGATCGTTGACCGTGGTCATCTGTTTTCTGTTGGTAAGCCGCCTCGTGGGAGCTGTGCCGGCCGTCGTGGCCGGTGTCATTCTTGCCAGTGATCCCTTCGTCCTTCGCATGGACGGGCGTTTGATGATGGAGACCCCCGCAGGGTTGGCCGTTCTTTCAGGCTGGTTGCTGGTTTTGCTCGTGTTGGACCGTGAAGAGGGCCGCACACGTCGGTGGTTGGAGGTCGGGGCAGGGCTGGTCTTTGGACTGGCCATCGTCACGAAAGACATGACCGCCGTGTTCACAGTGGCGCCATTGTTAGCGGCCGTGTTTTGGCGGAGAACAGTTCCCATGTCGACGGCCCTTCGCATCCTGGCCGGTTCCATCGTCCCATACGCGATCTACCTGCTTGTGGTCGCCAGCAACGGTTTGCTTCCGCAGTTCGTGGAGCAAAAAACGGTGGGGGTACTAAGAATGATCGGTGCTGTGCAGATGACCGGCTTCAACACAACCCCGAAGGTGGACCTGACAGCCAGGCTCGTGGACATGGCCAGCCGCTTCGGCACGAGTTACGTGCTTTTGGGCCTTTCCATCCTGGCCGGTGCCGTCACCGCTTTTTCTCCGGTTCCGAGCCGGCGGGTGATTGGCCTGTTCTCACTGGTCACGGGTTTCGTAGGTGTCTACTCCGTCTTTTTTGGAGCGGCGGAGGAACAATTTGGCTATTGCGTGGTGCTCGTCGCAGTGGTTTCAACCCCGGTGGCCGCTGCAATGGTGGTTTCGTGGCGTACCCGGCTGCGTGCGGTCGTAACAACTGCCGCGGCGACAATGGCAATTTTCAGCCTGGTCCTGGGTATCCAGGCAAGGCTGGTGGTCGACGATGGCCTCGTCCGTGCACGTGATTTCATGAACGCCGAACTGCCGGATTCCGCGAAGGTAGGTCTAACGTCGGTCACTGGCGAGTTCGCTCTTCTGCCCCATCACGGGTGGGAGGTGTTGCCTTCACTGCAATCCCTTGATGATGGGGACGCCGAGTATGTCCTGACTCAGAGCCGTCCACTCAGAGAAGGATACGGCTTCGCAGCACCCGGGCTCTTGAACTGGTTGGAGAGAAACGCACAGCCCGTTTTCACCTTTACTGGGCCAACGTCGGGCGATACCGTTCTGTGGCAGCTGGACCGGACAAAGCTCCACGCTGCGGTCTCCTTGGGGCAGACAATCCCCCCTGTATCGGGCGGTTACCGGTGAGACGCCGGGTTGTCTCATCTGCTGATTCTGAACCTTAGACCCATTGATGCCCACCCGCGTCATGTTCTCCTGTCCGAAGACACTGGACAGATGACAGCTGCCATAGGCAATGAACCCCTTTGGTGGGCATCCGGGGTGGCAATGAACGCCTTCTCGTCAGGTTGGAATTTCGAATAGGAGACTACTTGCTTATGGCACGTCGCAGAACACCCACTGATTACCCCAGTTCTTCGCACCGTGGTGCTGGCCTACCGGGCACTGAACGCCGGCTTCTCTATCGTGTGGTCGCGGCAGGCGTTGCGTTGCTGATGATAACTGCCATGACGGCAACCGGGGCCATTGCGGCGACACCTATGCCGACGCAACAGCCCTGACTCTTAGCGTCGCCCCGTCTGGATGTGCGGTAAGCAGTGCTACCGGTAGCCAGGCTTCAACCTACTACCCGGTGACTGCCACTCCTGACGACGCAATAGACGATACGGCGAGCATCCAGGACCGCATTAATACGGCTGGCGCAGCGGGAGGGGGCATCGTGAAGTTACCTGCAGGGACGTTCCTTATTGACGGGAAGCTGCGCATGGCGAGCAACGTAAAACTCGAGGGCGCGGGTCCGACAACTATTTTGAAGGCAGGGCCCACATTCCTCAACAACAACGGTCCAGCGGGCGGCTATCCGATCGTCACAACGGCTGGAGCCGACAACACAACCCTGACGAACTTCACTGCGGATCAATCGGGCGACACTCTGAATGGCAATGTCGCGGGCCGTTTGAACGAGTACGTCATCGACGTTCGCGATTCGTATAACTCTCTCGTCCAGGGCATTCACACAAGAAACCCGTTTACATACTCGATCGCATTTGTAGGCGGTTCGAAGTGGTGCGTCAAAGACACCAGCACTCAATCGGCCACCAATGGCAAGTACACGGAACTGGATGGCATCCATGCCATGAATACCAGCTACGCGATATTGTGGGGAACGTCGTTGACCAACGCAAGGGTTCCGATGGTGATGACGGTATCGCCGTCCACACGTACGGCAATGAGGATGTTCACGGCATCAGAATTGCGAATAATACGGTGCGCGGAGGCGTGCACGGAGCCGGTATAGATCTAGCTGGCGGTTCGGGAACCATCTACGACATTGATGTCATCGGCAACGTCGTCTGGGGTTCGCCGCGCGGTTTGGAAGATGCCTACTACGACGGCACCAAGCAGATCCACCACGTCAGCGTGGTAGGAAACACGTTTAAGGACAACGACATCAAAACCATCGGCGGGGCCGTGGATTTCGAGCGCCCGGTGACGTACGTGACGATGACGGACAACGTGGCATGCAACTCAGGTGGTTACCGTCTCCCGATCGGAACCGGGAATGTGAACCTTCGGAATACCCAAACCTCGGTTTGCTGACCAACTCACTCTGACCCGAGCGCCCGCGCGAGGGCCACCCTGTTCCTGCCCGCAGCTTTGGCGGCGTACAGGGCGAGGTCGGCCTCCTTCAGGAGTTGTTCGGTTCCGGTGCGGTGGCCGCCGTCGGTTGCGGCTGCGATCCCGGCGCTGATGGTCAGGACGCCGTCGGGGTCGCCGGAGTGTTCGATCCGCAGGTCGTGGACGGCTGCCCTGACGCGTTCCATGACCGTTTCCGCGGTTGCTGCAGATTGTTCCCGGAGCAGCAACAGGAACTCCTCCCCGCCAAAGCGGTACACGGCATCGGTCGCCCGTATTTCACCTGCCAGGGTGGCCGCAATGGCAACCAGCGCGGCGTCACCGGCTTGATGTCCATAGATGTCGTTGTAGCTCTTGAAGTTGTCGACGTCCACCATGGCCAGGCAGTAGCCGTGGCTGCCGTCGTGCAAAACTCCGAGGTCCTCTGACAGCTTCAGCCGGTTGTGCACCTTGGTGAGCGGGTCCGTACGTGCCTGTTCGGTCAGGGCCGAGCGGTAGCGGGCCAGGTCGGCATGCAACGACGTTATGCGCTGGGCGGCCAGGAGCCTGATGTGCAGGCTGAACGGGTCCAAAGGCTTGGTGACGTAGTCGTCTGCTCCGGCTTCCATCCCGGCCAGCACGTCCTTCCGCGACCCATGGGAGGTCACCAGGATGATGTACGTGTACCGGTCCTCCTCTGCTGCCCGGATGGCACGGCAAAGATCCAGCCCGTTCAGGCCGGGCATCATCAGGTCCGTCACCACGGCTTCCGGGCTGTGCTCTTGGAAGAGCTGCCACGCCGAGTCACCGTCCACGGCCACGATGCATTCATGCCCGGACTGCTCCACCGCCGCCTTGGTGATCATGCGGGAGATTTGGTCATCGTCCGCGATAAGGATCTTCATAGGACTCCCAGTAAAGTGCGTTCAAGGGCGTGGTCCACTCTTGCCAGCTCCGCGGTCAGCTGGCCCAGCAGCCGCATCCCCTCGACCTCCAGGTCCGTGCCGCCGTCGTGCCCAAGCCGTTCCAAATCTTTGCACAGCGCAGCGGCACCCACGGCTCCGATGTTGGCCGCCGCGCCAGCGAGTTTGTGCGCCGCCGTTTCCACCGCCGGCGCGTCGCCGGCGTTGATCGCAGAACGCAGCGCCACCACAATGCCGCTGGCGTCTTGCCGGAAAGCCTCGATGGCTGCCGGGAGCAGGCCCACGCCGTCGTCGGGTCCGAGTTCGCGCAGGATCTGCAGCCGTCCGGTGTCAAGAACAACAGCGTCCGACGGCGGTGCTTCCGCCGGCTGCGGCTCCCCGCCTGCGGTCGGCGTAACATCCAGCTCCCCACCAGGAGCCGGCGCGGCAGCGGCCCCAGCCTCCGCCGTCGTCGTTTCTTGCACCTCCGGGACCCAGCGCGCCAGAACAGCACCGAGCGTTGCGAGGTCCACCGGCTTGCTGATGTAGTCGTCCATCCCGGCGGCGAAGCAGCGCTCGCGGTCTTCGTTCAGGGCCCCGGCTGTCATGGCGATGATCGGGATCCGGGCCGCATGTCCGTTGCGGGCACGGATGGCGCGGGTGGCATCGAATCCGTCCATGACAGGCATATGGCAGTCCATAAGCACCGCGGCGTAGCGTCCCGAGAGGGCAGCCGCGACAGCCTGGGCGCCGTCTTCGACGATGTCCACCCCGTAGCCGAGCCGGTTGGCCATGCCGCGGGCCACGAGTTGGTTGACCTCGTTGTCCTCTGCCACCAGCAACTTCCCCAATCGCGCTACTGGCTCATCGGCCGGCAGTGCAGGTGAAGGTGTGGGCGTTGCCGGGGTGCCCGTGGTCCTGGTGGCCATCAGGCGAAGAAGCCGGTTGTAGAACTCGGAACTTCGGACCGGTTTGGTCAGGTATTCACGGATGCCGGCTTCGGCCAGGTCGACCTTTTCCACCAGCATGGTGGAGGTCAGCAGTATGATCCCGGGCGTTCCCGGAGTGGTGCTTTCGGTGTTGATTTGGCGGGCAAGTTCCAGGCCGTCGGTATCGGGCATGCACATGTCCACCACGGCGATGTCGTAGGGACGGCCCTCCGCAACAGCAGTGCGGAAGGCGGTCATCGCGGAGGACGCATCGGCTACCGCAACTGGCGTCATGCCCCAGCTGTCCAACTGGGTTTCCAACACCAGGCGGTTGGTGGCGTTGTCGTCCACCACCAGCACCCTGCGTCCGGCAAGGGTGGCAGGCAACGTGACTGTCCCGGAATCGGGTGGCCCCACAGGCAACTCCAGTTCAAACCAGAACCGGCTCCCGTGTCCCAACTCGCTGTCCAGTCCGACCTGGCCGCCCATGGCCTCCGTGAGTCGCCGGGAGATGGCCAGTCCCAACCCGGTGCCGCCGTAGCGGCGTGTGGTGGAGGCATCTGCCTGGGCGAAGGATTCAAACAGGCGGTGGTGGTCTTCGGGACTGATGCCGATCCCCGTGTCGCGGACTTCGAAGCGCAGCGAGGCATTCCCGCCGTCCGTTGCCAGCAAGGTGACTTTGATTTCCACTTCTCCGGACGGCGTGAATTTCACGGCGTTGGAGGACAGATTCACCAGGATCTGCCGGATGCGGCCGGAGTCGCCCATAAGCCGGCCTGGCACCTCGGGGTGGCAATAGGAGATGAGTTCCAGGTTCTTGCCTTGTGCGGCTTCGGCAACCAGCCCGGCCACTTCTTCCACCAGTGCCCGGGGATCGAAGGCGTTGACTTCCAGGTCCACTTTCCCGGCTTCGAGTTTGGAAAAGTCAAGGATGTCGTTGATCAGCGTGAGAAGAACCTCGCCGGCGCCTTTCACCCCTTGGGCGTATTGCCGCTGGCCGTCGCTCAGGGGCGTGTCCATCATGAGTGAGGTCAAGCCGATCACGGCGTTGAGGGGCGTCCGGATCTCGTGGCTCATGGTGGCCAGGAATTCCGACTTGAGCCTGCTCGCCTCCAGGGCGGCCTCGCGGGCGGCCAGGAGTTCGGTTTCCGCAGCCTTGCGTTCAGTGATGTCACGCGAAATGAAGGCCACCCCGCGGATCGCGGACCCGCTCCGCACGGGGGACAGCGTGACGGATACAGGAATGGTCGCGCCGTCGCCACGGGTGCGCTGCGTTTCGTAGTTCTGGATCTCACCGGTGCTTGCCGTGGTTCCCAGCGCCTGGCGTTCTTTTCCGCGCATGCCTTCCGGGATGAAGAAATCGCCCTTCCTGCCGATCATTTCCGACGCCGGGTACCCGAAGATCTTTTCCGCGCCGGGGTTCCAACTGGTGATGACGCCGTCGAGCGTTTCACTAACGATGGCATCCCCGGACGAGTTGACGATCGCACCCAAGCCCTCAAGCTCGGCGGTGCGTTCGGCCACTTTCGATTCAAGGTCGCGGGTGAGCGTCACATTCTCGACGACGATCAGCACCTGGCGCACGATGACGAACCCCAGGACCACCAGGCCGGTGACCAACAGGACGCGGTCGGCGCCAATGGGGCCGGTCCTGGAAAAGAACACTGCGCTGAAGACGGGAAGGTAGGGGAGCAGCTCGAGCGCTGCTGCGTAGCCGCGGCCGTCCTTGCGGGTGCTGGGTGCTTCCGGTATCAGTGGGCTCAAGGCCACCAGCAGGAAGGCGAGCACCCACCCCAGTGCCAAGGGCGAGCCGGTAACACCTGAAATGCCCTCCAAAGTGAGCCGCATGTAGGCAAGGTCTGTGAGGGCCAGGATCCAGAAGCCGATGCCAAGGCTGAGCCACGGCAACCGGCGGCCCCTGGCGGCACGCATGGTGAGGACGATGACCACGGAGACCATGAAAACGTCTGCGACGGGGTAGGCCATCTGCGTTATGCGGGCAAACGGGTCGCTGTTGGTGGCGCCGGCCAAGGGACCCAGCACGGAACTCCAGGCGATGAAAAACGTGGAACTTGCCACCACGCCTGCGTCTAGGATGGCGCGGCGCAGAGGCAACCGAAGTCCTTGCCCGCGCAAAAGCAGCACCAAGCCGATGGAGGCCGGAAGCGCGTACCCAACAAAACCGACGTCGGCCAACGACGGAAAAGGGTAGTTGTGATCCAGCGTGATGCCGTTGAAGGTCCACACGGCTTGGCCGGCTGACCAGAGCGCCAGTCCCGCCACCACGAACCAGCGGCCGGCGGTGTTGCCACGCTGTTTGAGGGCCGCGACGGTGTGGGTGGCCAGGGCCGTCAGGACGGCTGTGAGGATCGCCAGGTCGCCTGCGAGTTGGGCGGTGGGCGTACCGTTTCCGCTGAGGAGGCCAACGGCAAGCAGCACTGCGCAAAAGGCGGCAGCAATCAGGAAAAACGGCAATCCGCGTCCCGACCACGAGCGCTTGGACAGAACCTCGTGCTTCACTCCTGCCACCGAACCCCTGCCTTCAAAAGTGGCCCCACCCAAAAGCGATCAACGCCGTCTTAGCTGCGCTGAGGAGAGCATACGCTGAAACCACCCGTCCAGGACATAAAAAGCGGTCTGTGAAGAATGCTTGACAACACGTACTCCCGACAGCCGATGGCTGAGTACCGCAAGTAGTCCGTTGCCCGAATCTGCGTAATACCTGACAGCCCGTCGCTGCCATTTCCGGGAAAGTCGAGTAGCTCCTACTCGTGCAACAAGCAATACCCAATTCCTATATTTGAATTCGCAGGGGTTTTATTGCAATTCCGTTCCTCCGGCTCAGCGGTGGATCGCACCCCGCCCATGTGCGGCGGTGCTCCTCCCAATACATAGCTGCGCTGTCTGCACCAGGGCCACAACGGCTCCCACGCGCGGTCCAAGCCATGGAGTCCCGGGGTTCCCATGAACATGAATGATGTAGATTTCCAAACTTCCCTCAACAAGAACAATGGCGTCGGCCGGCAATCGGCTTTCAGTAAATCCAAGCTCATGATTGCCGGCGCCGTCCTCGCATTACTGGCATTGATCCCCGTGCTCTTTGGGGTTGTCAATTGGGCCACCCACCCGGCCGGCAGCGAGCAACAACCAGTCTCCACCGAACAAGCGGCAGCACCGGAGGCAGTGCCTTCAGTGCCGGCCGCCGATGCTGCCTCAGCCGCCCCATCACAGGATGCCCAGGCGGCTCCGACGGCGGCACCGGCCGCAGCTGCGGACGTACCGGCGGCGGCTCCGGCGGCTGAGCCCGTAGCCCAAGCGGCGCCCGCAACTGAAACAGCTCCGGTGGCCGAACCGGCTGCTCCAGCTGCCCCGGCCGGTGATCCCAACCTCTACACGGTGGCATCCGGCGACACGGTGGGTACCATCGCTGCAAGGTTCGGCGTGGACGTCAATGCGATGTTGGCTGCGAACGGCTTGGGTGCTTATTCAGTGATTGTGCCAGGGCAGGTCCTGAAACTCACCGGGCCACCGGTTGCACCTGTTCCGGCCGCACAAGCCCAAGCTCCGGCTGTCCAGGCCCAAGCACAGGCCGCGGCCGCTCCAGCCGTTGTGGCTGCTCCGGCTCCCGCACCTGCACCCGCCGTCCGGACCATCTATGTGGCCGGTGCCGGTGGCCAGTCGCTGGTGGATGCCTGCATAGGGCCGATCAACTACACGCCAACCAACGCATACGCCGTGTTCATCACCGAGCATGATTTCTGCGGAGGATGGGCCCGGTTCTCCGGAATCAACGTGGGTGAGACCGTATCCATCCCCGGCTACGGAACTTTCACTGCAACGGGGCGTGGCGTAGTACCCAACCCCGGCACCACCAACGATGTCGCGGCAGTGTTCGGCGGATTCCCCGCAGTGGTTCTGCAGACCTGCATCCCCGGTACCAGCCAGATGCTGGTGATCGGCCTCAACTAAAACAAACCCAATAGCCCCTAGGCCCGCGCCGTAAGGCGTGCGAAACGGAGGATGCCCAGGATGGCCGGGGCCAACTCATCCTCCATCTGGTGGTAGACCTCTTCCGCTCGTCGGTAGGGGTCTACCACGTCGTTGTCTGCAGGATCGGAGGGCAGGGCCAGGTGGCGGACAGAGGCAGCCCGGGCGGGAAGAGCCTTCCAGAAGTCAACGATGTCGCCGGTGGCGGGAGCGTCGTCGCGGGTTTCCAGGACGGCAAGCATGCGCGCGAATTCCCGGACTGTGAACGTGCGCTTAAGCAGGGAGGCATCCAATTGGAGAACTTCGCCGCGGTGTTTGGAGGTCATGGCCAGCACCAGGTCTGTTTCGCGGAGGATCTTCTGGTTCAGCTGCCGGGCGGCAAAGTTGTCCGGTGTGCCGCGGAAGGTACTGATGATCTTTGCGGAGAGCGGCTGGATGGGTTCGCCCACCATGGCCCGGGTCCCTGCGCTGCGGACCTCGAATGATCCCGGGCTTACCTGGTTCAGCCCAGCCTGGAGCAACCTCTCGGCCACGGGGGAGCGGCAGATGTTTCCGGTGCAGACGGTGAGGATTCTGAAGGGCTGGGGCGATTGCACGTAGGGCTCTTTTCTTGCGTTGGCTTGGGACGGTTGAAGCCCCACCCCAAGTTAACACGGAGAATCTCAGGAGCCTTGTCAACAACGCCAGGTCGTCGGGCACTGGCACATCACCCGGGCGACCCACCGCCGAACGCTTGACTGCAATCGCTCGCTCCGCATATTCTGAACGAACGGTCGGTAATTTATTAGGAGCAACCATGGCATCGCAGAATCTGCAGTCAGTGCCCGCTGAGCTGTCCCCGGAAGAGCAGGAGCGGGAGGCAGCCGGACAGGCGTATTTTGATCGCATCATTTCGGAGGACTCGCGCATCGAACCGCGCGACTGGATGCCTGCGGCTTACCGCAAGACTTTGCTGCGCCAGATCTCGCAGCACGCACACTCGGAAATCATCGGGATGCAGCCGGAGGCCAACTGGATCACGCGCGCTCCGAGCCTGAAGCGCAAGTCCATCCTCATGGCCAAGGTCCAGGACGAGGCAGGCCACGGCTTGTACCTGTATTCCGCAGCAGAGACGCTGGGGCAGAGCAGGGACCAGATGATGGAAGACCTGATCGCCGGCAAGGCCCGGTACTCGTCCATCTTCAACTACCCCACGATTTCCTGGGCAGACATGGGAGCCATCGGCTGGCTTGTCGATGGTGCTGCCATCTGCAACCAGGTGCCCCTGTGCCGTGCCTCGTATGGTCCTTACGGCCGCGCAATGGTGCGCATTTGCAAGGAAGAATCGTTCCACCAGCGCCAGGGTTTCGAGATCCTGCTGGAACTCTCCAACGGCACGTCCGCGCAGAAGCAGATGGCACAGGACGCCGTGAACCGCTGGTACGCGCCGTCGCTGATGATGTTCGGCCCGCCGGATGACGATTCACCGAACTCCAAGCAGTCCATGGCCTGGAACATCAAGCGCTTCAGCAATGACGAGCTGCGCAGCCGGTTCGTAGGGATGATGGTGGAGCAGGTCAAGGTCCTGGGCCTCACCCTCCCGGACAAGGACGTACGTTTCAACGAAGAAACCAAGAAGTGGGAGCACGGACCCCTGGACTGGAACGAGTTCAAGGAAGTCCTGGCCGGCCGCGGTCCCTGCAACTCGCAGCGCGTTGAGCGCCGCCGTGAGGCACACGAAAACGGTGCCTGGGTTCGGGAAGCAGCAGTGGCCTACGCCCGCAAGCAAGCAGAGAAAGTGAACGCAGCATAATGGCTCCCCACGGTAACCCGGAAGAACCGGCAAGCGCCGCAGGCGAAATCAAGCGCGAGGCCCCCAAGGTCGCGGCCACCACAGCGGACAGCAGCACGGCGGACAGCACGACGGCGGCACCAGCCTCAGCCTCGAAGGTCACCTCGGGCGGCGCCAAGGAAGAGCACCCGTGGTCGCTGTGGGAGGTCTTCGTGCGTTCCAGCCGAGGCCTGTCCCACGTGCACGCGGGCTCCTTGCACGCTCCGGATGCGGCCATGGCCCTCCGGAACGCCCGCGATCTGTACACCCGTCGCAATGAGGGTGTCTCCATCTGGGTTGTCCCCGCTGAGGCGATTTCCTCCAGCGATCCCGATTCAAAGGGTGCCTTCTTTGAGTCGCCGCAGGGCAAGGATTACCGCCACGCCACCTACTACACCAAGAGCGAAGGCGTGAAGCACCTGTGACTACCAAAGATACTGGCTTCGCCATCGACGGCCACGGCGACATCTCCGTGGGCGTCCACGGCGCCGGTGCTTCCGGCGACGGTTCGGCGAGCGCCACCCGCATCACCCCTGGCAATGCGCTGCGTCCTGAGGACATCGCGCTGGAAATCAGCCGGGGCCAGGTCAAGCCCACCGAGGACGTTGCCGAGTTCGCGCTCCGCATTGGCGACGACGGCTTGATCCTCGCCCAGCGCCTGGGCCACTGGATTTCCCGTGCTCCCGAGCTTGAGGAAGACATCGCGCTGGGCAACATTGCCTTGGACCAGTTGGGCCATGCGCGCTCTTTCCTGACCTATGCCGGTGCGGCCTGGGGCAAGTCCGAGGACGACCTCGCCTACTTCCGTCGCGAGCACGAGTTCCGTTCGGCCCACCTGTTTGAGCAGCCCAATGGCGACTTCGCGGTCACCATCGCCAGGCAGTTCATCGTGAGCTTCTACCAGTACGAGCTCTACACCGCCCTGACCGGCTCCACGGATGCCACCATCGCAGCCATTTCCGCCAAGGCAGTGAAGGAAGTGGATTACCACCGCGACCACAGCGCGCAGTGGGTGCTGCGCCTCGCCGGTGGCACGGACGAATCCCGTGCACGGATCATCCAGGGCTTCAAGCTGGTGTGGCCCTATGTGGACGAACTCTTCGAAGACGACGAGCTCACCACCCGCCTGGCAGAAGCCGGCGTCACCGTTCAGCCCTCCACTCTCCGCGAGGCCTTCGACCGCCTCACCGGGGAGATCATGGCCGAAGCCGAACTCGAACTCCCCGGCACCCCGCAGTCCCTGGGCGGCGGCCGCCGAGGCAAGCACTCCGAATTCCTGGGCTACATCCTCGCCGAGATGCAGGTCCTGGCCCGCGAACACCCCGGTGCGAGCTGGTGACCAGCATGACCACCCCGTCACCGACGCAGTCAAAGACCGCCGAGCAGCAGGCCTGGGACATCGCGTCCACGGTCTGCGATCCGGAGATCCCGGTACTCACCATCGAGGACCTGGGCATCCTGCGCGGCGTTCGGGTTGAGCAAGCACCCCAGGCAGACGGCAACCATGACGGCGGCCCGGCGGGTACCGCCGTCGAGGTCACCATCACGCCCACGTACTCGGGCTGCCCGGCGATGGATGCCATTGGTGACGACCTGCGCACGGCCTTCAGGAATCAGGGCTACGCGAGCGTCGAGATCAACCTGGTGCTGTCCCCGGCGTGGACCACTGACTGGATGACCGATTCCGGCAAGGCCAAGCTGGAGGAGTACGGGATCGCCCCGCCCAGCGGCAGGGCAGCAGCCGGGGGCCATTCCGGTCCCGTCCGACTGAGCCTGGCCGTGAAATGCCCACAGTGTTCCTCGCTCAACACCAAAGAGCTCACCCGCTTTGGTTCCACATCCTGCAAGGCACTGTTCGTTTGCCAGGACTGCAAGGAACCGTTCGACTACTTCAAAGTCCTTTAAGGAAGCAGCCATGACCACCGAAACACAGACGGCCAGCCGCCGTCGTGCGTCTTTCCATAACCTGACCGTCGCGGAAGTCCGGCGCCTCACGGACGATGCCATCGAGGTCACGTTCGGTGTCCCGGCTGAGTTGGCTGGCCAGTATGACTACCTTCCGGGCCAGTACGTTGCCTTGCGCACCACCTTGAAGGATGAGAACGGTGAGCCGCACGAAGTCCGCCGCAGCTACTCGATCTGCGCAGAGCCGCGCAGCTTCGAGGACGGCAGCAGCGAGATCCGGGTTGCCATCAAGAAGGACCTCGGCGGCCTCTTTTCCACGTGGGCCAATGCCGAGCTGAAGGCCGGGGATGTCCTGGATGTCATGAACCCGCAGGGTGCGTTCATTTCCCGGCATGGCAAAGACGGCTCGTCGGTCCAGCACAATGTCATGAACTCCATGAACCACCCGGAGGAGCTGGCGGGGGAGCCGGGAAGTTTTGTTGCGATCGCTGCGGGTTCCGGCATCACTCCGGTGATCGCGATTGCGCGGACGCTCCTGGCTGCCAACCCGGAAACCACTTTTGACCTGGTCTACGCGAACAAAGCCGCCATGGATGTCATGTTCCTGGAGGAATTGGCGGACCTGAAGGACAAGTACCCCACCCGCCTGGCCCTGCATCACGTGCTTTCCCGCGAACAGCGGATCGCTCCGCTGATGACCGGCCGTATCGATTCGGAGAAGCTCCAGGCCCTGCTCTCTTCCGCGATCCATGCCGAGGACGTTGACGAGTGGTTCCTGTGCGGGCCGTTCGAGCTTGTCCAGCTGTGCCGCGACACCCTGGCGGCCCGTGGCGTTGAGCCGGAGCACGTCCGTTTCGAGCTCTTCACCACCGGCCGCCCGGACCGTCCGGAGGGCAACGCCGGCCGTCCGGTCGTGGCGGACGAATCGCAGGACACCTACAAGATCACGTTCACTCTGGACGGTCTTACCGGCGACGTCGCCAGCCCCACGCACGCCCGCGAATCCATCCTCAACGCAGCTCTTCGCGTCCGCCCGGATGTTCCCTTCGCATGCGCCGGCGGCGTGTGCGGTACCTGCCGCGCCAAGCTGGTCACCGGTACGGTGACCATGGATGAGAACTACGCCCTGGAGCAGGACGAGCTTGATAAGGGCTACGTCCTCACCTGCCAGTCCCACCCCACCAGCGAAGAAGTTACCGTCGACTTCGACGTCTAAGGAGTCCCATGATCGAGCTCTCCATTGCCAACGGCATTGCCGAAATTGTCCTGAACGCCCCCGGGAAGCTGAACTCGCTCGACGAGGACGCGCTTGCCGAACTTGATAAGGCGTACGACGACGCCGCTGCCGCCGCCTCACGCGGTGAGGTGCGGGCGCTGCTGCTTCGCGGAGAGGGACGCGCCTTTTGCGCCGGCCGCGACATTGCTGCCGTGACTCCTGAAACCGATGATGCCCAGGCCTATCTGGGCGGACTCGTGGAGCCGCTGTTGAAGAAGATGGCTGCCTTCCCGGCGCCGACGTTTGCTGCCGCCCACGGTGCATGCCTGGGAGTTGGGCTTGGGCTGCTGCTGGCCACGGACGTGGTTTATGTCGCCGAGAATGCCAAGTTCGGCTCACCGTTTGCCAAGCTCGGGGCCACCTTGGATTCCGGTGGGCACTGGTACTTCACTGAGCGTCTTGGGATGCACCGCACGCTGGACCTGATCTACACTGCCGACCTCATCTCGGGCACGGAAGCTGTGGAACGGGGCATGTTCAGCCGGGCGATGCCCGCCGATTCGCTGTTGCCCGTAACGCGGGAGATCGTGGCGCGGGTTGCCGTTGGCGCCACCGAGGCGTTCAACGCATCCAAGGACTTGGTGGCGCACATCCGCGATCAGCGCCTGGGCCTTTGGGCTTCCATGGCTGAGGAAAACGCCGAGCAGGCACGGCTCTGCAAGACGGACGACTATGCCGAAGGTTTCCGGGCGTTCCAGGAGAAGCGGGCGCCGGTTTTCAAGGGGTAGCCTGCTGAGCGCGGTTGGCTAGACGAACTCCTTGAGGAGTTTGTATCCGGCCACTTTGCCTTCCAGCGAGATGACGGCCATGTCCTGATCCGTGGTGGTTACGTCAGTGAGGGCGCCGTAAGTGAAGTCGAGAGTGGCTCCGCCTCCCTTCAGGCACGGGAACGCCGTCTGAGCGCCAGCTGCAATTTCGCCTCCCGGCTCATCCTTATAAGGGCCGTTCGGCGGGACGGTATATGTGGCGTTCTTCCAACAGATAAAGCCGTCGTCGAAACCTGCCCCGCGGGGTTTTCCGGTGTGGGTGTCCGTCAGGCTTGAGTCAAAGAAAGTCCCTGCAATCAAGAACTCACCGTGGCTTGCTGACGGAATAATCCCGTACTCGTCCCAGCTGTACACATATGCAGGTTTGCTTTCCCATACGGCGTCGCCGGTCAGGGGATCGTAGCCCACTGCCTTGGATCGGACGCCCCGGTATTTGCCCGCGGGAAACTCGATATAGCCATCCATGTACTCGCACCGCACAGGCAACGCGGTTCCAGCGCCCATCTTGGTGTCCTCCAGGCCCATCGTCCTTGAGCACTCGAGGGTGGAGCCGTCCGCCGTCCACAAAACCCGACCGCTGGAGGCCCTGAACCCGACGGTTTTAGTGGATTCGCGGAGGTTCAGTGACAAAGATTGCCCGGTAAATTTCCCGGGGTCAACACCCGTCGGGTTGATTCCGACCGAGCCCACGTAAAGATCAAGTTTTTCGGAGTACGTGAACTGCCAACCCAGATCGGTGGAGGCACCTTTACCGAAAACCTTTTCCAGCTCTATCTGCCAGAGAACCTCGCCGTAAGAGACGTGGGCCAGCTTTTCGACTCCGTTTTCCTCCACCGCATACAATTCCTTGCCCACCGGCTGGAAAACTCCGGTCAGCTCGTTAATGTCGGCACCCCCGGACTCTTCTCCGGTCTCCAGGTCCACCCAGTGTTCAACTGACTTGGCTTCCTCGTCGAAGGCGATGAAGCACATATCGAAGAGATCGTCGCAGGCAAATGGGCGGGTGCTGACCAACTCCGGCCGTCCGCGGTAGAGCTCCTTGCCCGTGCTCAGATCAAAGGCAACAGGCGAGGTCCACCAAACCACGTCAGTGTCGATGTCAGCCGGAGCTTCAGCGGCCTGCAGGAAAATCGCGGCGCTACTACCTGAAGCGGTCCTGGTTACAGCGGGTTCCAACGAGTTCCCTGGAGCGTCGTATCCCGGATGAACGGGCTGGGTCCATAATTCCTTGCCGGTAGCAACGGAAAGGGCGTGGGCCTCAACCCCCGCACTGCCCTTCGTGTAAACCAAGGCAACCCCGTCGGCTACCACCGGCTGACCGATGGGATCGAGCGTGACTTCCCAGGCCGCCGTCGCGGTTTCCTTGTTGCGTTCCGGTGGCGCCGCGGAAGCGGGCGGTTCTGATGCTTTACTTGCTGCGGGGAGCGGGAGGGGAAGTAATGTGCACGCGGAGAGCGTTGCAGCTGCCGCGATTGCCACGACGCCAAGCCCCCATGCCTTGAGTCGGACAGGCAGCGCAGACTGAGAATGTTGCAAAAGTTCCCCCAGGAAAAATGGCCACCTATGCGTGGCTCAAATAGAGGATACAGCCAGCGGAGTCAAGTCATATCCCCGGGACGTGTGGCCGGACCTGAGGGCGTCTCGATTCAGGCCGGCCACACTGGCTGCTGCTGGGGAAGGGGGAAAGCAGCCAAGGGCCCGGGTGGCCTTCTTTGTCCGATGGCCACGCGGTGCTCGTGATTGGTCGGCAAGGCCTAGCCTTGCGACACGTCTGTCCCACGTCCCCCACTGGACAGTCTCACAACAGGTCAGTAGGCGAAGCTGCCTGAACGTGTCGTGATTCCGGGGCCGGATTTACTTGACTTCGAGCGCGCTCGAAGGTGCATCATTCGATGAACAAGGCGTTCGAAGGTCGACGCCACGCCAAGGAATGAGATCAAAGCATTGACCACCCCAAGCAACCGCACAGTCCTGATCACGGGAACCTCGAGCGGAATCGGCCTTGCCACGGCCATCGAAGCCGCCAAGGCAGGCTGGACCACCATTGCCACCCTGCGGAACCCTGACCGCTCCGAAACCTTACGCGCAGCCGCCGCCGACGCAGGAGTCACACTGGACATCCGGGCTTTGGACGTGACGGATCCCGCCGCTGTTGAGCGTGAAATCGGGCATTGCATTGACACCTACGGGCAGCTTGACGCGTTGGTCAACAACGCAGGCGCCGCAACTGTGGGTACTTCGGAGATGCTGTCGATGGATGACTTTCGCGCCGCAATGGAGGTCAACTACTTCGGTGTTGTGGCCCTTACCCGCGCCGCCTTGCCTCACCTCCGCCGCAGTAGGGGCAGGGTAATCGCCGTGAGTTCGGTCGGGGGCGTAGTCGGCCAGCCTTTCAACGAGGCTTACTGTGCCTCGAAGTTCGCCGTGGAGGGATTTCTGGAGAGCCTGCAACCTGTTGCCATGAGCGTTGGCGTTGGTGTGCACATCATCGAACCAGGCGCGGTAAGCAGCGATTTCGTCGCCAATGCCGGCGTCGACATTGATGCCCTTCGAGCCGACGTCGGCCCGTATCAGTCGGCTTTGTCCGCGTATGTGGACCGGACCATGCGGCAGTACGCGAACAGCACCGCACAGACATCCCGTGAAGTTGCTGAGGTGGTGCTGGCCACAATGATGGACGAGGACCCGGCCTTCAGGATCCAAACCTCGCAAGCGGCCCGCAGCTTCGTCGCCACCAAGTTGGCCGATCTCGATGGAAGCCGGGTCAGTGCCGTGACAACGGCGTGGCTGGGTCTATGACACTCACGGAGAACAGCCCGTTGTCCATCGCCGAAGCCGCCCGGGTAACAGGTGTCAGCGCCCACGCTTTGCGTTACTACGAGGGGCAAGGGCTTCTGGATGTGCCTCGAACGGATGCAGGACGGCGGGCCTACGGTCCCCGGGAACTGTCCGCCGTCCGCTTCATTACGCAGTTGCGCAGGACCGGGATGCCCATAGCGACCATCCGCCAGTACGCCGACATGGTGCGTGCCGGAACCAACAGCACTGGTGCCGGACTCCGGCTTCTTGAAGAACATCGGGACGTTCTTGAGGCAAACCTGCAGGTACAGCAGGAGTTTCTAAGAAGCATCACGGCGAAAATTGATCTTTACCGGGGACAACTCCCAGAGGGCGGTTGAGGCAACAGCGCTCGACGGCGGCGGCGTCGCCGGATGAGTGTGGTTGGGTTCAGACGCGATCAAGTGTGGCGTAAGGGCGGCTCGGCAGGTGTCCGGCAGTCCATGGGCGGATGGGTGGTTCCGGCGGAATTTGTCCCCGGCCGTCGCGGACCACCAGGACCGCTGCTCCTATCGCAGCGGCCACGCAAACCAAGCCCATGAGGACCAACGCAACTACCAATGCCAGAGACATCGCAATACCTCTGGGTCCCATTTTACCGGGGTTTCGCGGTATTACAGGGCTTGGACCCGACAGTCTCCTAAAGGTTCATCGGCCTCAGCACCACCAGAAGCACGATCGCCAGAACGATGTCAAGCACCGCAAGCACTATCCCAGCAGTGCTCTTGACGCCCTGGACCTCCGCCTTGCGGGCAAAAATAAAAGCAGCGATGCCCAAGGGGATTCCCAGGATGAACATGCCAATGATGCCCAGGACGATTGAGGTCTTTTTGTACGAGAGCCCAAGTCTTCTTTGGATCTCAATCTCAGTGGTGTCGGTAGTAGCGGTCACGTTTTCTCCCCATTGTTTTGTGGTCTTCGAGTTGAAGAATAACCGGTTGAAGCCTCCGCTCAGGCATACGCAGCCCCTAAGCGCCCTTACCACCCTCACCAGAAACCGCCCTATCCTTAATTGATGAGTGACATCGCCGCGTCCACCATCGCCTTCAAGGGTCAGTTCGCACGGGAGTTCCCGGAGCTGGCCATTCCGTGGCGCGCGGAGGAGGCCCCCGATCCGCAGCTTCTGGTACTCAACCAGCCGCTCGCCGTCGAACTTGGTTTTGATCCTGGGTTCCTCCGGAGCCCGGAGGGCGTGCGGCTGCTGATCGGCAATGCCATTCCGGAAGATGCCACCCCTGTTGCCCAGGGCTATTCGGGCCACCAGTTCGGTTGGTATTCGCCGCGGTTGGGGGATGGGCGTGCCCTCCTTTTGGGCGAGGTCGCCGGCACGGACGGGAAGCTCCGCGACATCCATCTGAAGGGCTCGGGCCGGACGCCGTTTGCCCGGAATGGTGATGGACAGGCTGCCATTGGACCCATGATGCGCGAGTACATCGTCAGTGAGTCGATGCATGCCTTGGGGGTTCCGACCACCAGGTCTCTCGCGGTTGTGGCAACAGGGCGGTCGGTCCAGCGCGAGACGCTTCTCCCGGGCGCGGTCCTGACCCGGGTGGCCAGCAGCCATGTGCGGGTGGGCAGCTTCCAGTACGCCCGGGCCAGCAACGATATGGAACTGCTGCGGCGCCTCGCTGACCATGCGATCGAACGCCACCACCCGGCGTCGGACGGTGAAGCGAACCGGTACCTCGCGCTCCTCAAGTCCGTCATATCGGTCCAGGCGCAGCTTGTTGCCCAGTGGATGCTGGTGGGTTTCGTCCACGGCGTGATGAACACGGACAACATGACGGTGTCCGGCGAAACCATCGACTACGGTCCGTGCGCGTTCATGGACGGTTTCGATCCCGGGGCCGTGTACAGCTCCATCGATGAGCAGGGCCGCTACGCGTACCGCAACCAGCCGGTGGTGGCCGAGTGGAACCTCGCGCGTTTCGCTGAAGCTTTGGCGCCCCTGATCCACGAGGATGAGGAGCAGGCGGTCGCGCTCGCCGTGGAGGCGCTCGGCGGGTTCCGGCAGCAGTACAGTGATGCGTGGTTCAGCGGGATGGTTGCCAAGCTTGGGCTGCCTGAGGGAATTGACGACGCCGTTTCGTCACCTTTGGTGGATGGCCTCCTTGGGCTGATCCAGGAGGCACGGGCCGACTACACCTCGTTCTTCCGCAACCTGGGAAAGGCCGCCCGCGGAGATGTCGAGCCGACCCGCGGCGCTGTCCTCGACCTTGCCGCGTTCGACGAATGGCTGGACCGCTGGCGGGCTGCCGGACCGGACGCAGATGCCATGGATCGCGTGAACCCTGTCTATATTCCGCGCAACCACTTGGTGGAAGAGGCCCTCGCAGCTGCGAGCAACGGGGACCTCGGCCCGACAGTGCAGCTACTTGAGGCGATCAGCTCCCCGTATGTTGAACGTCCTGGCCTGGAAAAGTTTGCTGCTCCTGCACCGGAGAGCTTCGGCCCATATCGGACATTCTGCGGCACCTGAGTTTATCCGCCAAGGTGAGTTAAATACCAAGGGCAAGCGAGCCGGATGGCGTCGCTTGCCCTTGTCTTTGTGGTCCTTGTTCGTCAGCTCCAGATGGCCCTGACCACCATGTCTGCACCGGCAGCCAAGTGATTGCCGGTGTGTCCTGCGTCCAGAACACATACGTCTTCAGAATCAGGCGAACCTGTTGTGACCAGGCACTCTGCTGCCCTGAAACTGAGGAGGTCTACTGGAAGGTTGTCGCCAATGCGAAGTTCACTCATGATGCCCTCTTGGTTTATCCGGGCATCGCTACTGGTATCGCTAGCCCGGTATTTGTGGAGAGATGTCTCCTGTGGTCGCCGGACTTCATCAGCGCATGACTCCATCCTGCCCTGATATGGGGGCTTACGTCTACGCGGGCGATCTGAGGGCTTAGTTGATCTTGGTGTCCCGCACGATCGCCATGAGTTCGTCACGCAGGCTTTCGGAGTCCAGATTGACGGCTGAAAGCACGGAGTTCTCTTGGCCGTGGGACTGTTCCAGCAGGTCCAGGCCCAGGGCGGTAATCGATATCAATTGGCTGCGGCGGTCGAAGCGGTTGGGTTCGCGAAGGATGAATCCCCTGGATTCGAGCCTGGTGAGGAGTGGTCCGATGGTTTGGGCTTGGACGCGGACGCTCTGGGCAAGTTTTCCCGGGGCAATGGGCCCCAGAGTTGCGACGGCGTCCAACGTCAGCACCGCTGGATAGGTCAGTCCAAGCGGGCGCAGTTTCTCGTTCCATGCCAGCTCCACCAGCCTTGCCGCCGTGGACAGCAACCGGCTGGTTGGCCAACGTTCCATATCCGGCATTCAGGCACCCCCGGCCTTTCAAGAATAGTCAGCTTACTTACTAGGCTACATCAGTCATTGGTTTGTTCATCTTTTGTATTCACGGGTGGGCTAGGGTTTCGCTATGTCGAAGTCCCTTGCTGATGAGGCCGCCGGGCACGTTGTGCATTTCGTTGACCGCTTGGATGCCTCGGGGTCGGCTCCCGAGTCGCTCAAGCTCCCCAAGCATCTGGGTGCACTCGGGCGACTGGTCTTCGCCGCGGTCAACGTGCTGGCCATGGCTGTTGTGGCCGGCGCTCTGTATCTCATATGGACAGGGGAGACCCCAGGGTTGTGGTTCAACCTCTTGTTCACGGTGATCCTCGGCGCAATTCCCGTGGTGTTGTGGGCGATCCTCGTTGGGTCCGTCGCTGAAGCGAGGTCGGATCTACAACTTCAGGCCGTGTGGGAGCAGGCACGGGAACGGGCCCAAGCCGTGCGCGGCACTGTTGCGGCACGGGACATCCGGCTAGCCGAGGAAGGATCGGTGTCCTCTTTTGAGCTCGCGGTTGCGCTTGAGGACGGTTCGACCGTCAGTGGCCGTTGGCGTCCGGCGAAGTCGTCGAGCCGCTTGCCGCTCCAGCCGCAGGTGCCAGGGGTGGGATCTGAGGTCATCGTCTGGAGGGTCGCCGAAGCTGGCGGGGCCAGCCACCCGCTTGTCATCCAGGTAATCGACCCGACGGTTGTGCAGCCGCGGCGTACCGCCAGTTAACGAGGACAATAGGAATCCCATTTATTTGCTGGGCGGACCGGTGGTTCGTAGATAGGCATCGCTGAACTCGCCGCGGCACCCGCAGCAACGTCTGTAGACATAGGCAAGGCAGTGGAGTAATTAGAGCACAAGATGTTTGCGTATTCGGGATTCTTGGCTGTAATGTCCCGACTTAGGCTCTCCTAAGCCCGCGCTTTATCCCCGGGGCGCTACCCGTTCGCATCGCACCCTTTCCCCGAGAGGCTCCACCCGTGTCCTTACTTCCTCCTGCCCATTTCCCGGTGGCCGAACCCCCTGACGCTGGCGTCCTCAGCGAACCAGCGGAAATCGCGGATCCTGCGATGGGCCGACCACATGGTCGCCGGTTGCCTCTGGTGTTGCTTGGAGTGCTCTGCACGGTCGGCTGGACTGGATCGCTGTTGTTCGGGCATTTCGTGGATTGCGGACCGGGCCTCCACAGGATCGGGCTCGCCGTTCATATCCTTGCCCTGGTGATCTCTTTCGGCACCATCCTGGTTGTTGATTGGCTGGGCCTTCTGTGGCTGCTGGGCAAAGTCCAAATGCACGAATCCGGAAAACTCGAAGCGGCAGCCAAGCCTTTGATCTGGGGCGGGCTCGCCTTGCTCCTCATTTCCGGCGCCCTGATAGCCCCTGACCTGGACAACCCCGTTACCGTGGTCAAACTCGTGTGCGTTTTGGTTCTCATGCTCAACGGGTTGGGGATCGCTCCGGCAATGCACCAACTGCTTGCCCTGCCAGCGGGAACGCGATTCGGTGAACTTGGCCGGCGACTCCGCCTTCGACTCATGGTTGCTCTGAGCATTTCCCAGGCATGCTGGTGGACGGCGGTCCTCATAGGTCTCGTCAACAGCACGCTTCGGCGGTGGGCCGGACTGTAGCCGTCAGCCAGTCATTCAGGACAACTCCGACGCCGGGCGTCCACCGTTGCGCTCGGCACTGTGCACGTGCAGGGCGCGGCGCATGGCCTGGCGGTTTTCTTCCGCAGGTTCAGGCTGGTCAGCCACGCGGTAGAGGTCTGCGGCCCATTGGAACTCGTCGGCGGCGGCACGGAAGCGGGCTTCGTCGAACAGGCGCCGGCCGATGTGGTGGCGGACGTAGGCTTCCTCTTCGGGGGTCCGGACGGTTCGGAGTGCTTTTTCGTGAAGCACAGCAGCGTCATGCCAGCGGTACTGCCGTTGGTAAACCTGGGCGAGGATCAGCAGCAGCTCGCGGCGGTCGGGGGAGTCGGGAAGCAGCTTGAAGCCTTCGTCCAAGGCCTGGGAGTCCCTGCGAAGCAAGGCCAGGTACCTGATGCGTTCCACGGGCGGACAGTCACCGGCCAGTGCAGCTTCCAGTGCGGCGCGGTCTATAACCACGTCGCGGAATGTCGAAGGATCAGTACGCCAAGGACTTGCAGTTTCTTCCACCGTGATGTGCCCCCCATAGGACTGTTATGGAGCCAACTGTGCGCGGCCGCCGTCGATGGCAAGCTGCGCAAGACTCCATAATCTCATGAAGTGTCCACCCCGCAAGCCAAGCATCAGTGGAGCTGGTTGTCCGGGGGAGTGGCACGCCAGGAATGGAACGGAACAGTCAGGCCGGCACGTGTGGGTGCGCAGGTAAAAGGACCGGCAGTGGCGGTCAGATCCGGCGCGAAAGGGACCACGCGCACCAATTGCAGCTGACCTGTTCCTGCCGCTGCCCGGATGGTCAGCGCGTCACCCGAACGGCTGACGCGTACGCGGACCCGGCCACCGTTCCACTCCGGAACTGGCGCCAAGGACCAGTCGGAGAAGCGGTCGGTGACCACCGCGCCCAGTTGAGCGGCGCCGTCGGCGAATTCCACGCCCGCCTTGACCCAATGCTCGTCACTGACCCGGACGAAAATCCCGGCCTGATCGAACTGCTCTGAGAACGCGGCGGTGAACTCAACCTCCATGGCACTGTCCTGCGGAAAGGGCGCCAGCAGCGCGTGTTCAGTGTCGTGGACGAACCCGTAGGAGGTGACGCGCCAGGCGTCGCTGCTTTCGGCTGCGGTCACCAGGAGGTCTGTTTCATGCTCGACGACGGCGGCCGGCTGGTTGGTCCACTCGCCGCGGCTCCACGGAATGTCCGTACTCACAGGGCTCCTTGATTTTGGGGAACAATGACTCCACTCTGACACAGAGGTTTCCAGTACTCAGGGAAGGGAAGCCGGGCAGGTAGTGAGTACATTGCCATGGCCAAAAGGTGAGTACCAACTACCCATGCGCTGGGCGGATAATTGCTATTTACTGAGTCCAGCGGCCCCCGAGCCAATGATGAAAACGTGGGAGGTGCAGGATGGAACAGGTTGACTTGGACGACGGCGTCCTCCGTTTGGAAGGTGGACTTCTGCATCTGGTGTGGAATCACGGGGTGCGTATCGAAGCGGGTAACGCCCGCGCGGCCGTCGAGGCCGTCAATAGACTCGCGGGCGGCCGAACGTTTCCGCTGTTGGTGGAGATGGCCGCCACCACGTTCCTGAGCCATGGAGCGCGTTCGGTTTTTGAGGAACCCTGTGCCGCCTCGAGGATCGCGTTACTTGGTGAAAGCCCCGTGGATCGGACCGTGGCCCAGTACCAGCTCCACACCAGCAAGCTTCCGTGCCCCACCGAGTTCTTCACGTCCCGCGTTCAAGCGTTGGCGTGGCTCAGCGAAGATGCCCAGTCGGAAGATGAGTCCGTTCCCGCGGCCATGTGACTAGCCCTTTCCCGGGCTCAGGGTGCGAAGGTCCCAGGCGTTGTTCCGAGGACTCGCCTGAAATGCCTGGTGAGGTGCGATTGGTCGTGGAATCCTGACTCGACGGCAGCTTCGGAAGCTGGGACGCCGTCCAGCAGCAGACGCCGGGCGCGGTCCACCCTGCGTCCTGTGACGTAGCGGTAAGGGGCGATGCCGTAGGCCTTGGAGAAGGCACGCACCAGATGGCCTGGATGGGCACCAAGAATGTTGGCAGCTTCGGCAATGGTGAACGAATCCAAAAGGCGGTCGTCGAGCAGCTCGCGCAGCCGTCGGGCCAAGGGCGCGTCATGGGTGTGGGTGAAGCCTGGACGAAGGTGGGACTGGACCGAGCTCTGGAGAGACAGGACTCCGCATTCGGCGGCCATCGCGTCCGCGGGGGAGGAAAGTGCGGCGTGGATGCCTTTCACGGCAGTCACCATCGCCGGGTCAAGCAGCCTCGGCCGCGATGCCGCCATGTCAGCGGCTTCGGCGGGAAGCCAGTCTTCGCTCAGGTACAGGACCCGCTTGCGGAACGCTTCACCCCCGACGGCGGAACGTCCGTCGTGTGGCACATGCGGCGGCAACAGGGTAATTGAAGCGGGGACGGCTTGATGCTCTGTGTGGTCGAGGTCGTAGGTCACTGCACCCTGGTCGATCAGCAGGACGGTCCAGTCCGCATGAGTGTGTGACGGGTAGCTGTGACGCTCGAAGGTAGCGTGCAGTACTTCCCGGACGTAGGGCACTCCGGGATGCCATGCCCGTACTGAATCGCCCATGTTAGAAATGTACAAGACGCGCGCCAGGGTCACTGGCCATGCTTGTCTTTATGCACGAAAATTCGACTGCCACTATTGATTCCCTGCCCGCAGCCACCGCTCGTTTCGACACCAAGGTGGTGGTGGTCCTCAACGACGACCTGTTGCCCTGGCAAGAGCTTAACGTCACCGCTTTCCTCATGAGTGCCATTGCTACGAGCGCACCGGACCTGACCGGAGAGCCATACCGCGACCGGGACGGCAACCAGTACCTGGCCATGCTTCGGCAGCCCGTCCTGGTTATGTCCGCGGGTTCGGATCTTTTGGCCGCGGTCCGGCAGAAGGCCCTCGGGCGTGGCATTCCCACTGCCGTGTACACGCGAGAGCTGTTCTCCACCAGTCATGATGAAGCAAATCGAGCGGCGGTGGCAGACGTGCCCGCTGACAGCCTGAATTTGGTGGGAATCGCCCTCCGCGGTCCCCGGAACGTGGTTGACCGGATCGTCAAAGGAGCCCGGATGCACGAGTAGGAGTGTTGGGTACGCTTCCGCGCCGGTCCAGGGCTGGACTGCGCAGACCGCGGACGGACTAGTCCTCGAACTTCAGGTTTCCCTCGGCGCTTCCAGCCACCTTCTCCAGGATTTCTTCCGCCACGGCGTGGAGTTTCTGGTTGCGGTGGCTGGACGCTGTGGTCAACAGCCGGAACGCCTCGTCGTGGCTGCAGCGGTTTTGCGCCATGATCACACCGCAGGCCAGGTCAATGGCGGTTCGGCTGGCCATGGCGGCCTTCAGGTCAGTATTGAGCTGCTCCGTGCTTTCGATCCGGATGGCCAAGCGCAGTGTACTTCCGGCGACCTCTGCAAATGCAGCCGCCTCCCGGATGACGCCCTCGGTAAACAGTCCTGGCGCCGGGGCGAAGAAGTTTAGAACTGCTTCCGATGTCTCTCCCAGCACCAAGGGCACGCCCAATGCACTATGGCAGCCTTCTGCGGCCAGAAGTTTGCTGTATTTGGGCCAGTTGGTGTCAGTTTCGACGTCGGCCAGCAGCATCGGCCGACCCTTATCCAATGCCTCCAGGCAAGGCCCTTCTTTAATGGATTGCTCAAGATGGTCCAGGTGCACGGCCTTTTCGCTGCTGCCTGCAACAGTGGCAGTGCGCTTCCGACGGCGGAGGGTCACCGCGCAGTCGATCGGGGCGCCGATGCTTTGGCTGATGGCCGAAGCTGCGAATCTGGTCAGGCCATCGAGGGTCGCCTTGATATCTGCGGAGCCGGCCACCAGCTCGTGCAGCCCGCGGATGTGCTCACCGTGATCAAAGGTCTCCATGCGCCCAATGGTAGGCCACTCCCGCCGTACATGCCTCTGGTTCCGGTGTCCCTGTCACTCCAGGCAGGTGAGCGCTATCAGGAGTCCCCATCTCCGGCAGGAGTACAAGCCGTGGGTTCGGCAGCGAACGTGAACCATTCCGGCAGAGCCGCAGTGTATGCGGCACGCACCGTGGGGTCCTTGGTTGACGTCCAGTCCACAGTGGCTTTGACCTCCACCTCGTTCTTGTCCCATTCGAACCAGTTGATCATTTTCAGTGCCGGGTAGTCCCGTGGGATCGCGGGATCGAACAGCTGTGCCCACCACGCTTCCTTGATGGCCAAAGGGGTGGCGCCCTCACCGGATGCAGTCGTGAGGGCTGCCGTTTCCGGGATAGCGACTGGCTTGTTCCGGGCAGCTCCATACTCCGTATAGAAGTCCGGGACTGCAAGGTCATTTCCTCCGGCACCGTTGTAGTTGCCGGTGAGTTGCTGAAGAAACTTGCCCTGTTCGGGAATGACGTTGGCACCCCATGGGTATGTGTTGCCCCAGTGGTAGAGGGACATGCCTACCCAATCCACTGCTTCGTCTCCGGGGTAGTAGGGCGCATATGGATCGTCGGTCCCTGTGACTTCGCCGTCCTTGTTAGTGTCCAATGCTGCGAACTCCGCGGTACCGGCAACGGCTTGATACTTGCCGCCGCTAAAGGGATATCCGCCTCCGTAGTTCGGCGCCCACATCATGGCGCTGCCCGGGGCCTTCGCATGGATTGCAGTGGCCAGGCGCTGATAAGCAGCCACGTATGCTGTGGGCTGCTGGCCCCAGGCGTACCAGGAGCCGTTCATTTCGTGGGCGAACCTGACGATCACCGGAACGCCTGCATTGTTGAAGCGTGCCAGCCTGGATGATAGGTCGTCGGCGACCTCGGGGGTGACGGCGGCCAGTCCCAGCTTCGGCTCGAGGGTGAGGAGCATCGTCCCGCCGTTGGCACGGATCTGTTCAAACGCTGCATCTACGTTTTCCATGTCCTTGTCGGACATCGGGAAGTCGGTGAAGGTCACCGTCACAGCCGGACGTTCGCCCAAATTCGCTGCGTATTGCTCCAGGGTTTCGTGCTCCCAATCCAGATTCACGCCGGAAAGAATGCCTTCCTTGGGCGCCGACGGCGGGGTGGGCTCGCACGTGGCGACTGGGGGAGTGGTGGCACCTGGCTGGGGTCCAACGCAAGCGGCCAGACAGCTTCCCAGCAGCACGGCAGCAGTGGTCACAGCACCAAACTTCCGGGGTCCCCAAGTCATGGCTTTCAATTTAGCAGTGCACCTGTAGCATCAACCTCATCACCGCATTTCCCGCGCAGAGGAGCCGGAAGCCATGTCTGAAATATCTGATGGAACTGCCACCACCACCAGCAAGACTTTCAGCCGTGAGACGCGGGTAGCCAATACCATCGACGCACCTCCAGCTACCGTGTGGGGACTGCTAACGGATGCCAAGAGCTACCCGGTGTGGAATTCCACCATCGTGTCTTTGGAAGGCGAAATCGCCCCGGGATCGAAGATCAAGCTTGTGTCTACGCTGGATCCCAGCCGGACTTTCAATCTCAAAGTCAAGGAATTCCAGGCACCAACCAAGCTCGCGTGGGGTGATGCCATGGGGACCAGGATCTACACAATTACAGAGACCAACGATGGCCGGTCCCGTTTTGAGATGTACGAGAAAATCGGTGGCCCCATCTTCCCGCTGTTCGCCAACAAGATCCCGTCCTTTGATGACAGCTTCACGCAGTTCGCGGCTGACCTGAAGACTGCAGCCGAAAAGGCCAGCTAGACCCGCAACGGGCGAACGAGCAAAGGGATCGCCAAAGCCCCCAGGGCGTTAAGGATTCGTCAAGAAATCCCTGTTTCCCGCCTGTTCTGTCCCTGGTGGTGTTAGTTTGGCGCACGACGCCAACCCACCAGGAAGATCGGGCATGACTGAACGCTCCCTCATTCGCCGCAGCCCTCTGCAGTTGGCTGTTGCTGACGCAGGAAAGCGTCTGATCCCTATACTGCTGCACCCGGTCCGCCTGGTGCCTCTGGCATTCCTGGCGGTGATCATCCTCGGGGCCTGCATCCTCATGTTGCCGATTTCCCGGACGGGGGAGACCGACGACATCTTCACCACGGCCATGTTCACCGCCGTTTCGTCCGTCTGCGTCACCGGCCTCGTCACTGTTGACACTGCCACGTTCTGGACGCCTTTCGGGCATGCGGTGATCATGGGACTGATTCAAGTGGGCGGCTTTGGGATCATGTCCCTGGCTACGCTGCTGGCCTTGTTTGTGCGCAAGACCATCGGCCTCCGCGGCCAGCTGGTGGCGCAATCAGAGACCCACACCCTGAACTTCGGCGACGTGAAGTCGGTGCTGTTCAGGGTCCTGGGAATCATGGCTTTCTTCGAGGCCGCCACCGCGCTGGTCCTCACCGTGCGCTTCTGGATTGCTTACGACGACGACCTCGGCACAGCGATCTGGCACGGCATTTTCCACGCGGTTTCCGCTTTCAACAATGCCGGCTTCGCCCTGTATAGCGACAACCTCATCGGCTTCGCGGAGGACCCGTGGATCATCGTGCCCATCTGCGCGGCCATCGTTGCTGGTGGCCTGGGTTTCCCGGTGATCATCCAGTTGCTGAGGAACCCTTTCAAGATGAAGGACTGGACGATTCACCTTCGCCTGACTGTCTTCGGCTCGTTGTTGTTGCTGACGGTGGGCATTGGGCTGTTCGCCTTCTTCGAGTGGAACCGCCCCGAGACCCTGGGACCGCTTAGTTTCGGCGGCAAACTCTTGGGTTCCCTGGCGGGCGGGGTGTTCCCGAGGACTGCGGGCTTCAACAGCATTGACTACGGTGCGGCTACGCCGGAGACCTTGATGATCACGAACATCTTGATGTTCATCGGTGGTGGTAGCGCAGGAACCGCAGGCGGTATCAAGATCACCACTTTCCTGGTCCTGGGCTTCGCCATCTGGAACGAAGTCCGCGGGCGCGAGCAAGTCACCATCGCACACCGTTCCGTCAGTTCCTCCACCCAGAGGCAGGCCCTCACGGTGGCCTTGCTGGGTGTTGGCGCGGTCATCATGGGGACGCTGTTGCTCCTCATGTCCACCGACTACAGCCTGGAGAAGGTGCTGTTCGAAACCATCTCCGCGTTCGGAACCGTGGGCTTGAGCACCGGAATCACGTACCACTTGCCGCCTACGGCCGAATGGGTCCTGATGGCCCTGATGTTCACCGGCCGCATTGGCTCCGTCACGGTCGCCTCAGCCATCGCCCTGTCCTCCCGGCCGCGGTTGTTCAATCTCCCTGAGGAACGCCCGATCATCGGTTAAGTGCGGCTAAAGCCTCAACCTAGGTCGGCCAGGGTCGTCAGTTGTTTCAGCCTCTTCCCGGGGGAGGGGCGCGGACGTAGGCTGTGATTTGGAGAGCCGGGAAGCCTGGTCGGCCCGCAGTGCGTTGTGCCCGCGGACCGATCGTGGCATCCGCCTTGGTCGGTTGGACCAAGGGACAGGAACCGCCATGCCGTCAGCATCAGCACCGGTCATCGAAGCCGTGCAGCTCACTAAATCGTTCGGAAAAACGCATGCCTTGGACGGGCTGGATTTGCACGTGGGGGAGGGCGAGGTCCACGGCTTTCTGGGTCCTAACGGGGCGGGTAAATCCACAACGTTGCGCATCCTCCTGGGACTCATTCGTCCGACGTCGGGGACTGTGCGTGTCTTTGGCCTGGATCCTTGGCAGGACCCGGTCCGCGCCCACCAGAACGTGGCCTACGTTCCCGGGGATGTGAGCCTGTGGCCGAACCTCTCCGGTGGCGAAATCATTGATCTTCTCACCGGGCTGCGTGGGGGAGCTGATGAACCGTTGCGCCGTGTCCTGATTGAGGAGTTCGAATTGGACCCGCGGCGGAAGGCCCGGACGTATTCGAAGGGGAATCGCCAGAAGGTGGCGTTGATCGCGGCCTTCGCCCATCCAGCCCGTCTGTATCTTCTTGATGAACCCAGCGCCGGCCTGGATCCCGTGATGGAGTCTGTGTTCCGCCGCCAGGTTCAGCGCGTCACCGCCGAGGGTGCCACGGTGTTGTTATCCAGCCATATCCTCAGCGAGGTGGAGCAGCTCTGCCAACGGGTGACCATTATTCGAGCCGGTCGTGCCGTTGAATCGGGGACGTTGTCGGAGTTGCGGCATCTGCAGCTGACACATTTCCGTGTGGAAGCCGCCGACCCGTCCTTGCTGGCAGTCCTGCCCGGGGTGCAGGACCTGATTGTCGACGGCGGCGTGGTTGAGTTTGATGTGGACCCGGCGGATTTGCTGCGGGTACTGGAGGCGATTTCCTCGAACGGGATCACCGGGTTGACGGTTTCTCCACCTTCCCTGGAGTCGCTTTTCCTCAGCCATTACAGCAATGCGACAAGCCAGGCCCTCTGATGACCGGCGTGATGGGACTTCTGCTGACCCAGACACGACGTGAACGGATTCTATTGCCGGTCTGGATCGTGGGAATCGCTTTTCTGGGCTTCATCATCGCCAACGCTGTCTCCACTGAATTCGGGGACGAGACGGCCCGGGCAGCGATTATTACCGTGGCCAGCGCCAGTCCGGCGTTCCTCTTTGTCCGTGGGTTGACGGACGGGACAGGCATCGGCGCGGTGGTCTTTTTCCAGGGCTACACCTTTACCGCTGTCCTCGCAGGCCTGATGAGCACGTTCCTGGTCATCCGCCACACCCGTACGGATGAGGAGCTTGGACGGGCTGAGCTCATCGGTTCTGTGCCGCTCCGGCGGGCAGCGCCTCTGGCAGCCACGCTCATTCTGGGTGGGGTGGCGAATCTCGTGCTGGCCTTGGCAATTGCCGCTGGTTTCGTTGCTGCCGGATTGCCAAGTGCCGGCGCCCTCACTGCGGGTGCTGCTGTGGGTTCTGTCGGTGCGTTCTTCGTGGCGACAACCGCGGTGCTCGCGCAAATCATGCCGTCAGGGAGGTCCGCGAACGGTGTCGCTGCAGGATTGGTTGGGGCTGCGTATTTTGTGCGCGGAATCGGGGATGCTTTCGGCACTCCTTCAGCTGATCTGACACACGTCACGAGTGGATGGTTCTCCTGGTTCTCGCCCATCGGGTGGGGACAACGTTCCCGGCCCTTCTCGGACGCCGATCCCGTGCCGTTGGTTGGACTGGCAGTTCTCAGCGTGGTGCTGGGCGCTGTCGTAGTGGTGCTCAGGAGCCGAAGGGACCTGGGTGAGAGCCTGCTGCCCGAACGGTCCGGACGTGACCGGGCCGCCGTCGTCGGGGGTTCATCCCTACTGGGTCTGGCATGGCGGCAACAGCGCCTGACGCTCCTGGGCTGGTGCGTGTTTGCGGCGTTGCTCGGCAGCATAGCTGGCGGACTGGGGCCCGTGGTGACCAATGTGATCGGTGGCAATGAGTCGCTGCGTGAGCTGATCCTCCGGCTGGTCCCCGGCGGCAGGGGAGGGCTTATCGACGTCTTTACCACCGCGCTGCTGGGAATCGGAGGGGTGATCGCTGCCGCCGCCGGGATCCAAGCCGTGCTGCGGCTTCGCGCGGAAGAAGCTGAGGGGAGGGCCGAACTGCTTCTGGCGACACCGCGTTCCTCGGCCAGGTGGCTCGGGGCGAGCCTGGTCATCGCCACCGTTTCTGCTTTGGCAATCGCTGTGGTGGCCGGCTGCGCAGCGACCCTAGGGCTTTCCCTCTCCGGGGTTTCGAGCGGAACGCCCGGCCTCTTGGTTGGCGCAGCCTTGGCGCACGTGCCGGCCGCCGTCGTATTCGTTGCCTTTACGGCGCTGGCGTTTGCAACCATCCCGCGCCTGAGTATCGCCGTGGGGTGGGGGTTCCTTGCAGTGGGGCTGGTGCTGGGGCAGTTCGGCGAGCTGATGCATCTGCCGGCTTGGCTTCAGGATTTGAGCCCGTTCCGGCACACGGCGGCGATGCCGGTGGAAGCATTCGACCCGGGAGCTGCCCTGACGATGACTGCAATTGCGCTGGCTGGTGCGGGGATCGCCGGCTATCTGCTCAGGCGCCGGGACCTCACCGCTTAGGAATCGGGGGTGTGTACTTCGGGGCAGGCGACCTCGCTTCTTTCATCCTGAGGACGACTTGCCCTACCCCGAACGGACTACCCAAGTGCGCACCCTGGGGTGACGCGCTCGCGGCGCGGAAACGGGAGGCTGGATAGAGGGCGCACGGCGCGTGCTGGGAAGGGATGTTTGAAGAAGGCAGTTAAGCGATTGCTCGTATCAGTGACGGCCGTTGGAGCGGTGCTGGCCCTAGGCTTGGCGACGACCACCGTGCTGAACGTGGTGGCGAGCGAGTCCGAGAGCAGCAAGATCGAATCCTATGGCCAACGGGTGGACGTGGACGGCAGGAAGATCAACGTCCTGGTGACCGGCAGCGGGCTCAAGGACGTGGTCCTCTTGCCGGGGTTTGGAACGTCATCACCGGTGCTGGACTTCGCACCGCTGGTCCGCGACCTCGCCAAGGATCATCGGGTAATTGTTGTGGAACCTCTGGGCTACGGGTTGAGCGATGGCACCGACCGGGAACGGACAACTGAGAACATCGTTCAGGAAGTCCACGGCGCGCTGCAGGCCCTGCAAGTCAACCGCTACATCTTGATGGGCCACTCGATCGCCGGCCTCTACGGCATTGACTACGCCAACCGCTACCCCGAGGAGGTGAGCGCTTTCGTCGGCATCGATACCTCCGTCCCCGGGCAACCAGGCATGGATACCCAGTTCCCGACAGGACTGATGTCAGCAGCGAAGAATCTTGGATTGCTGCGGGTGCTCACTGCTGCCGGCAACTCCAACCCCGGCACCGCATATACCGACTACGCACGGGATCAGATGCAGATGCTCACCAACCGGAATTCCATGTCGCCCACGTACCTCAACGAGATGGGCCACATTGCCACGAACTTCCAGCGCGCTCTGGGAACCAGTTTCCCGAAGGAGCTGCCACTGCTGCTGTTCGTAGTCGCGGAGAACAAGAAGACCCCGGAGTGGCTCGAGCTGCACCAGCGCCAGGCCGCCAGCGTCACCGACGGAACCGTGGTGCCCCTGCCTGGCGAGCACTATCTCCATCACACGCACGCGGGGGAGATCGCGGACGAAGTTAGAGCGTGGGAGGTTGGGCGGGTTTAGGGCGGACGACGGCGGGGCGAGCGTACGCAGAGGCCTGTCTCTTGGTGGCCTTTCCCCGTGATTGGATGGTCGAAGGAGACCAATTGCGACGCCAGCCGCTCTCCCACCCGCACACTCACGAGAGGATCGCCTTGTCCAAGCACGGCGCAGCCGACCCCTACAGCCTCGAAACGCAGCTGGACAAGCACAACATCCACCCCGAAACCTGGGCATGGAGGAACGCCGACTACAGCCAGTATCAGGCCAGGAACGCGGCATTAGGGCAGCGCGTCTATGGCGACCGCCAAGTCACGTCCCCGTGGGGCAGAGGCAGCGGCGACAGCAGTGTCAGCCACATCTGGATCAGCGCGGCAATGATCAATATGCTCACTGTCATTCCCGGCGTCACTGTCTTCCACCGGCTCAGGGCCCCCGGGACACCACGGAGACCGCTGAACACGAAGTTCCCCATTGAGCACGCCGTCCTGCACGGCTCCACCGTCTACCTGATTGACCCCAACGGCTCTTATTGGCCCAACGAGCCCTTGGGATGGACGCAGAAGCAAAACGGGCGGTACGGCATCGGCCCGAAGGCGTACTTCAGCTACAACCATGAAGGCCTGGCCGACGGGGCCCGACGCTTCATGACCCTCCCCGGGATTCAGCAAGTGGTTCCAATACTTGGCATGAACATCACACCACTACCCGTCAGGGATGCCAGCCAGTACCCGGCGATCACACCCGAGGTCCGGTGGTCTCCCCAAGGCGTGGGAATATTCACGATCAACGAGATGATGGACTTCATCAGCTCCAGCGTGACCGCCGCTTTGCCATCCTGGCATGACAACCCCGAGCTCCGGACCGCCATGATCGACCTGCAGGAACGAACCTTCTTCACCTTCAACTGATCTTCAGCGGCCAGCGAGCGTACGCTGAGGCCATGGAGTCCGAAGTCAGGACCTTATCTCTGAACACCGGGATCAGTGTGCCTTGTTTCGTGCAAGGGAACCTTGAACAGACGGCCGACGACGGCGGCGCGCCACTGTTGCTTCTGCACGCCTGGGGCGAATCCTGGCGGAGTTTCGATCGCCTCATTGAGGCACTGCCTGGGTTTGCGATGATGGCCCCGGACTTGCGAGGCCATGGTGCGGCCGACAAGCCGGAAGACGGCTACTCGCTTTCTGACGTTGTTGAGGACGTCGTAGGCGTGCTGGAGGCACTTGGCGTCAAACAGGCACATGTCCTGGGTTCATCCAGCGGTGGTTACGTTGCCCAGCAACTCGCTGTCTCTCATCCGGAGCTTGTTGCATCCTTGACGTTGGTGGGCGCACCTCTGACGCTCCACGGAAGGCCAGCCTTTGCGGCCGAGGTGGAGCAGCTCACCGACCCGATCCCAGAGAACTGGGTTCGTGAGTCTTTGGCCTGGTACAGAATGCTGCACGCCGTGCCGGCCTCATACATCGAGGACCGGGTACAGGACGGTCTCGCCATGCCAGCCTCAGTTTGGAGGGCTTCACTGCGGGGATTCTGCGAGGCCGTTCCTCCGACAGAGACCGGCGACATTTCCGTCCCCACGCTCATGCTTTGGGGCGCCCACGATCCCCTCGTGCCGCGACAGCATCAGGAAACCCTGGCCAGACGAATCAACGGCGCGCAATTGCAGATCTACGAGGGGACCGGTCATCTGGTGCTCTGGGAGTGTCCGGAAAGAGTGGCCGAGGACTTGACGAGTTTCCTCGGAGGGCTGTTCAATCGCTTCAATCGCTCGTAACTTCGCCGATCGTCCCGACCACCCACACCCTTTGATTAACGAGGCCTAACCTGGGCTACCGCTGCGAAGATGACCGAATACGAGCCGGCTGAACAACCGCCGTCACTTGGTGGGCACTACCTACGTCACACGCATACAGGGGACCGCGAGGAGTTAGCGAGTGGGTGGCGGGTTAGTGGAGGGTAAGGACGTGTGTAACTACGGCGACTGTCGCGATGAGCAGCACTGCAAGGCCGACGTACGCGGGCCATTTCGGCCTCGTCTTGTGAGGGTTGATGTCTACGTACGGCAAGTGGTTTCGTGTCCCTTCAAGGAGCAAAATGTACTGGTGGTGCGGTCAAACGGAAGTCTCTGCCCCGGGCCAGACAAGTGATTAGCGGCAGCGACACGCCCCTGTTTGGGCAACATGTGGCTGGGGCGTGCCGCCTGCAACATCATAAGGCTACTTTTTAAAAAATTTGAATATTTCGGATACCAAATTCACGCATTTCATAATTCCGCGAGTTCCTTGAGCGCGCGGGGGATGAAGAGCGGGGCGGGATCTCTGACCAAGCTCGAATTTCGGATCGCCGTTACGAATTGGCCACTTTCGGTGTCTGCGTCCAAGCAGCGATGAGGCGAACACAACAGATCCCGATGAGGCCGCCGAGAGTGTTTGTGACTACGTCTGTAAGGCTCGCAAACCTGGCGGCAATAAATAGCAGCTGTCCCAGTTCCATGAAGAAAGACGCGAACAAGCCGATTCCGGATAAGAGCCACCAAGGTCGTGTAGGTAGGGCCATCGCCACCAGAATGCCGAGCGGAATGAACATGGCAACATTGGCTGAAGCCTCGATGAACTGATAGTTGACCCATCGTGGCACGCCGACTTCGTGAAGGTAATTCAAGGCAGTGGCTAGCCTTGTTTGAATCGGCTTGTCTACGGGTGCGGGCCAGAAACCGACCAGCGCGAGACCAGCGAGATACGTCGTCAGGGCTATCCGCCAGAGGAGTGACTTTTTCAAGCTCGCTCTCAAGAAACTCGTAAGAGGGCCCAGGTACTGACGCCGAGGGCTGCCGTTGCCAGAAAGCCTAGCAACGCGTAATGAGAAAATTCTCGTGGCAACTTGAGTCTACGAAATCTGGGGACTCGCGTCTCAATGTGCCATTTTCGTCTTCTCCAATGTCGCCCCATAGCTCCTATGGATACCACAGCCGACTTGGTTGGTAAACGAAGCCAAAAAAGAGGGTGGTTTGCCAACGAGTTTCTCGTTGGCAAACCACCCGATTTTGGTTCAGGCCTGGTTAGGCAGAAACCTGGGTGCTCTTGGCGCGACGACGAGCTACAACAACTGAAGTAGTTCCGGCGGCCAATGCGCCCGCGCCCACGAGGGACCACAGGAGCAAGCTGGAGTCAGCACCGGTGTTGGCCAGAGGCACACCACCGGTGTTCGCCAGACCCGTACCTGTGCCGGTGGTGCTGCCCGTGTTCGAGAGGGCGGCACCGCCAACGACCACCGTTACCGGCCCGACGGTAACGCCTGAGGTGTTTCCAACGGCGGTGATGGCATATGCACCGGGCTCGTTGATGACGATTGAGGCGGAGAATGCGCCGTTTCCGTCAGCAACTGCGCCCAAAGTGGAAGGTGCCAGCGGAATGCGACCCGATACGGCGAGGCTGCCTGCGGATACACTGCCACCGCTGGCTGCCGGTGTGCCGGTCGGCGTGATTGTAATGGTGATACCTTCGCCCGGTGTGAATCCCGTACCGCTGAAGACAAAAGCTTCTCCCGGCGCCACGGAAGCATCGGAGACGGCGACACTGGTGTTCGGTGCCGGGTAGTTGGCGTTGTTTGCTACGGCCGGTACTGCGCCGAGAAGTGCAATTGAGCCCGCGAGCGCAAGCGCTGCAAGAGATTTCTTCATGTGTGTCCCCCCTGAGACCTTTGGTGGTGCTACGTGGTGTGTGGAGATTTCCGAGACCCTACGAGACCGTAAGAGAAATCCCATGTGCTGCCCAGATAGAATCTACCATTTTATGGTTGTCCGCGGCAAAGAAAATCCATACCCGTTACAAAGGATTAACGTGCGCGCCTTACCCTATTCACAAGGAGCCGCCAGAGGTGGCAGAAGCACGTCCTTGACAGATTGGACCGTTGGTGTAACAACTATTTCCGGTTGTGAGTGCTGAACGATGTGTCCGAAATTGAACTCCAGCGTTGCACTCTCTCCCGGCGCTAAGCTGATAGTGGATGTTCCAACACTTCGTTGACTGTGGCGCTGGGCAGCAAACGGGATCTTGACTCCGTCCTTTACAACGGTGTCAATATTGGACTGCACAGGTCCATAGCTCACGATGTTTGTTTGCACCGTTCCTTCTGGAACGCCGAACGCCTTACCTCCTGTAACGTAGCCTGGCAGCGAGGTCGCGGCGTCGGCCGGGGCGGTATTGGTTGACGTGACCCTTAGAGTTACTTCACGGTAGCCGTCGCGGGTGCAGTCCTTAGCTACCTCAACGGTACGCTTTACCCAGAAGTCCATTTTGGCCCCTGTTCCGTCATTAAAATAGACGCCGAACTGCGCTGGTGCGACGTTTGGACCCGATATCAAGCCGCCCAGCTTGTACTTGCCGACTGTCGCTTGCTCGCTATGGCTGGCGGACCAAAGCAAGATTCGACGTTCATCTACTCCCTTTGCTATGGCATCGATAAGGCCCTTAGGGTCAGCCTTTCCTGACGAAACCGTGGAAAATATCTCCTTCGCAGCCCCGGAAAAATAGACGTCTTGACGGTCGGGGTCTTCGACGGCTGAATACACATCCGAGAGAAGCGTGCGAACCACGTTCTCTTTCGTGAGCTTCGGCGGCAGGCCCGAGCCAATTTTCCGGATTGCAGGATCTGCAATCTGCACAGGCCCTGTTGCCTCCAACATGAAGCTCAGTGCTACCGGGTCGACAGACAGGACACCATCGAGTCTTTCACCTGTTCGCTTTTCCCACATTGAGTGGGCAGTAGCGGCGGTTGTGGCGAAGTCGGGCGTGAGGTTGACATCTTGCATGAACTTACCGATACGCGCAGAGTAAATGGCCTTTTGCTCTGCATCAATGGGCACCGGCGGATCAAAGGGTCCCAATGCCCCGGCGCTTGTCTGAGACTCAAGAGTCATGTGGCCCTTATCTAGAGTTAGAACCGCGAGAGCGCCAGGAATGCCACCGGTTGCCCTCGACTCTGCATTATTCTGCATGAGCAGCAAGTAGTGCCGGGGTGCATCCGCCCCGAGCATTGTTGGGGCCAAGCTGGCCGCGTCCGCTGCGGAGTCGAGGCCCTGGCTCAATGTAGCGAGCTCTTCTCGTGCGCTGATTAGGGGTTCAGCGATTTGGGGGAGAAGATTGCCGGTTTCGATGTTATGCAGCCGTTTGGAAGATTCACGAACGACGTGAGCCGCAGCTTGTACCTTGGGGGCGGCTGTCCTGAGCGGCGAGAGGTCGATTCCACTGGGCGTTGGAGCCAATGTTTTCCAGTTAAGGGATTGAAACGCCTTTACCAAAGGGGCTGCACCCAAGCGGGCAACGTCGTCAGCTGAGGTAGCGACTTCACTAGCAGCCTGCATATTTGGTCCGATCCAGGGCAGCGCGGAGACGCTTTTCCATAGTGGATCGTTGCCCGCTTCGCGGGCGGCTTGCGTATGCCCAATCAGTTTCTCCACGCTTACTGCTGCCGCCGCCGTGTCGTTGGCTGCAATTTGAGCCTTCATCTCCGGCAGGAGGGTGGTAGCCGCCTGTAATTCAGTCCGCATGATGTTGGCTTTAAAGCCTATCCAAGCGGTACAAGCTACTACGATTATGGCCAGTACCGAAGTCCACAGCGCGGCAAGTATTAGTCGCCTGCGGATGCGGCGTCGGCTGCCCTTTGAATTCTTGCGATTACCCTGGGCTTGTTGCACTTCCGTGCTCATCAGCTAAGGCCGTCCCAGTCCACGGTACTGCCAACCAGCTTCCCGCCATTTGGCGGGATCAAGCACGTTCCTGCCGTCGAGGATGCGCGCACTAGCAACACTTTCCTTCAGTATGTAAGGATCCAATTCGCGGTACTCCTGCCACTCAGTCAGGAGAAGGACGGCGTCTGCATTCTGGACAGCTATGTCAACATTTTGTACGTATTGAAGTTCAGGGAAACGCTGTGCTGCATTGCGCAAGGCTTTAGGGTCGGTGACTGTGACAATAGCACCCTGCAGCTGGAGCTGGGCCGCTATGCTCAAGGCCGGTGAGTCGCGAACATCGTCGCTTTCCGGCTTGAAGGCCGCACCAAGAACCGCGACGCGTTTGCCAAGGAGACCATCTACGCATAATTCTCGGGTGAGTTCGACAACGCGAGTGCGTCGGCGCATGTTGATGGCGTCGACTTCTCGAAGAAACGTTAGGGCTTGGTCTGCACCCAGCTCACCTGCACGCGCCATGAATGCCCTGATGTCCTTCGGTAGGCACCCGCCTCCGAAACCGACTCCTGCGTTAAGAAACTTTCGACCAATTCTGTCATCCATTCCGATCGCGTCAGCCAGATGCGTGACGTCCGCTCCCGCTGCCTCGCAGAGTTCAGCCATAGCATTAATGAACGAAATCTTGGTGGCGAGAAACGAATTTGCTGCCGTCTTGACCAATTCCGCGGTGGGTAAATCCATAACAATGCGCGGCGTCCCTAGTCCCAGTGGAGTTTGATATACCTCGTCCAAGACCGCCACAGCCGCGTGGTCTTCGGAGCCATTCGAGACTCCGTAGACGAATCGGTCTGGTTGAAGGGTGTCTGCTACAGCGTGCCCCTCGCGGAGGAATTCAGGATTCCAGACCAAAAAAGCGCTCGGCTCTTGTTGTGCGATCATGTCGGCAAGTCTCGCTGCTGTTCCAACGGGGACAGTCGATTTCCCAACAACTATGTCTCCAGGGGTCAAATGGGGCAACAACGCTGCCAGTGCGGCGTCAACGTAGGCCATATCAGCACCATTTTCCCCCTTCTTCTGTGGCGTCCCTACGCAAATAAAGTGAACGCCACTCCCTTTAGCAGCAGCCATGTCGGTGGTGAAGGAGAGCCGGCCAGTATCCTGAACTTCCTCAAGCAAAGCTGTGAGTCCTGGCTCGTAGAAAGGTGCTATTGCAGCGGAGAGATCGGCTATCTTTTGCTCATCGACGTCGATACCTACAACTTCATGACCCAGTTTCGCCATGCATGCTGCGTGTACCGCACCAAGGTAGCCGCAACCAATGACAGAAATACGCATTCGTTTTTGTTCCTTCCGCAGTTTTCTGCTGGGAGTCGTCTAGTAAGCACCCGTGCTATGGAAAACAGCACGAGCCGTTCGAAGGATGATCACGAGGTCTCCCGCTAGGGACCAGTTCTCGACGTAATAGAGATCCAGACGCACGGAATCCTGCCAGGAGAGGTTCGAACGACCACTAACTTGCCACAAGCCAGTGAGACCCGGCTTCACCAGCAAGCGCCTCCGGACGTCATGCTCGTATTCGGCCACTTCCTTGGGCAGAGGAGGACGAGGTCCAACCAAGCTCATGGACCCAGCGAATATGTTGAAAAGCTGTGGCAGCTCATCCAAGCTGTACTTTCGCAGGACTCTCCCGATCGGAGTGACTCTAGGATCGTCCCGAATCTTGAAAAGAAGGCCGTTGCCCTCATTGCGATGTTGAAGGTCAACGAGGCGAGCTTCCGCGTCTTCCACCATTGACCTGAACTTCAGCATTTGGAATTGACGCCCCTCCATGCCTACGCGGTCTTGCCGGAATAGTACGGGCCCCTTGCTGCCGAACTTGACCAACGCCGTAATGACCAGCATGACGGGCGCTGCGAGCACGATCAGTACGCCGGAGACTACTATGTCGAAGAGCCTTTTAGCCACGCGTTGACCGCCTTCCAGTGTCGGCGTTGTCACGTGGATCAGTGGAAGACCTGCAACCTGCTGGGTATGGATTCGTGGTCCCGCAATATCAGTGAGGGCAGGAGCCATGATGAGACCCACGTTCCTAGCCGCGAGTTCCCATCCCAGATGGCGGATAGTTTGGGGATGTAGCTGTACTCCGGCGGATACCGCTACGGCATCTGCGCGGCATTGTTCTATCGCGACTAATACCGAACTAGTGTCCACAGCATGTCCTAGAATTGGTAATCCCGACTCTGGCTCAACTGTCAGGTTCTCGGGAGCACCAGGTGTGTAAGCTGCTACCGGCAGGTACCCCGAATGCTTTGCTCTTTGAAGCGAGGATGCGAGATGCGCGACAGCGCTCGGCCCCCCTAGCAAGAGAATGCGGGACATACTGCCTCCCTTTTGTCGAGCAACGCTTAGATGTTGCCGAATCAGCCAGCGTGCAAGAAGCAACCCAAGCAGACCGACCGGTAAAGCGATTCCCACGTACCCACGGGCCGTTTCAATCCGGAATACGTACGAAATGATGGCCACTAGGCCAAAGAGCCATAGCGAAGCGGCCGCCACACGCTTATATTCGTCCGGCCCGGCGCCCAGGATTCGACTCTGACGACTGTTCCATGCGCCGAGCATGAACCACCACACCAGGGCCAAAGCTATGGATACCAAGAAGTAGTTCGGCTCCTGCCCGGATATAACGAAATCCGGCTCAAATCCAAAGCGGATTACATATGCACCTATGACTGCCCACACAATGACGAACGCGTCCGTTATGCGGAGTCTGCGTGACACCTGCAGTTGCCAATCCCTATCGCGACTCAACGGGCCCCCATCTCCAGTTTTCGAACTACAAATTGGATTTCGGCTAGCTTCGAATGTCAGCAAGGTGCGAACGATACCAGGACACCGTTGACTGAATGCCGTCTTCAAGGCTGATGGATGCAGTCCAACCTGCGTTCGAAAGATTGGAAACATCCAATAGCTTCCTTGGTGTTCCATCGGGCTTGGACGAATCCCACACAGTTTGGCCTTCGTACCCCACTGCTTGAGCTACGATGTCAGCCAATTCCTTTATTGTTACATCGGTGCCCGTTCCTACGTTCACCTGCTCTGGCCCGTCATAATTTTCAAGTAGGTGGAGGCAAGCCGATGCCATGTCGTCCACGTGAAGAAACTCCCGGCGCGGCGTCCCGGACCCCCAGTTGACTATCTGGGAAGCACCAGAGGACACCGCCTCGTCATAGCGCCGGATTAGAGCGGGAAGAACGTGTGATCCTGTCGGTGAGAAGTTGTCGCCGGGACCATACAAATTAGTTGGCATGGCCGAGATCCAAGGCAATCCGTATTGCCGTCGAATCGCTTGAACCTGCATGATCCCCGCAATTTTTGCGATGGCGTACGCATCGTTCGTAGGTTCTAGATGACCCGTCAGTAGGGAATCCTCACGAATCGGCTGATCTGCATACTTTGGATAGATGCATGATGAGCCAAGGAATAGTAATCGCTCAACACCATGCGCGAGGGCTGCGTCCAGAACATTGACCTGGATTCTCAAATTATCGCTTAAGAAGTCGACGGGGAAGGAGCTATTCGCCAGAATACCCCCGACCTTTGCAGCGGCTAGGATCACATACTTTGGTTTTTGAGTAGAGAAAAATTCAAAAACAGCCTCACGATTTTTCAGATCTAGTTCGCTAGATGTTCGGCCCACAAGATTGGTGAATCCCTGAGACTCGAGAGCGCGCCAGATGGCAGAACCGACCAGACCCCTGTGACCGGCAATGTAGAAACGTGCGTCACGTTCCAAAGGGCGGGCGAGGAAACTTGTAGCCCCGTGCATCAGTTCTTCCAGCTCTCGAGGTCGACCGCATCAATCCAGTGGGATCCAGCGTTCTTGAGTGCTTGAATATCAGCATCGACCATGATTCGAGCCAGTTCTGGAGTTTGGACGGTTGCCTTCCAGCCCAGTTTCTCATGAGCTTTTGAAGCGTCGCCGACTAGAGCGTCAACCTCCGTGGGGCGCAGATAACGTTCGTCGAAGCGGACGTGCTTTTCCCAGTCGAGTCCGGCATGGTCGAAAGCGATCTGCAGGAAGTCCTTAACGGTGTAGTTACCTCCAGTTGCGAGAACGAAGTCTTCTGGTTCATCCGCCTGCAGCATGCGCCACATTCCTTCTACGTATTCTGCGGCATAGCCCCAGTCACGGACGGCGTCCAGGTTACCCATATACAAAAAATCCTGCCTGCCGGCTTGGATGGCTGCAACGGCGCGGGTGATTTTTCGGGTGACGAAGGTTTCGCCGCGGCGAGGGGACTCATGGTTGAACAGGATCCCGTTGACCGCGAACATCCCGTACGCCTCGCGGTAGTTCTTGGTGACCCAGTAGCTGTATACCTTGGCGGCACCGTAAGGCGACCTCGGATAGAACGGAGTGTTCTCGTCTTGTGGAGGCGGCGTGGCACCGAACATCTCTGATGACGATGCTTGGTAAAAGCGAGTTTCAATGCCGGCCATTCGGACCGCTTCGAGGAGCCGAATTGACCCGATTCCTGTTGTGTCTCCGGTGTGTTCCGGTTCGTCAAAGGAAACACGGACATGCGACTGCGCCGCCAGGTTGTAAACCTCGTCAGGCTTAATCTCGGCGAGGAGAGTCACGAGGCGTGCCCCGTCGCTCAAGTCGCCGTAATGCAGGAACAGGTTCGCCTGAGGATCGTGCGGATCTACGTAGAGATGGTCGATTCGGTGGGTATTGAACGTGGAAGCTCGGCGAATAAGGCCGTGCACTTCGTATCCCTTGTGCAGCAGCAACTCGGCCAGATACGAACCGTCTTGCCCTGTGATGCCAGTTATAAATGCTCGACGCGGCATACTGCCCCCATTTCAATCGTGTGTAGTGTGAAGATCGCCCAAGGCCAAATAATATTTGCAATCGCGATACATGCATAATGGACCAAGCCGTAGTGCCCCATGTTACCGGGGACGTAACGCTTGGCCGTGACGTTCATCACTCTTGCGCTCGGGTGTGCGCACTGGCTAGCCGTTTGGCCAGTTTGAACGGGGCAGTGACACTAAAGTCAATAGCTTTACGAGATATTATGCCCGCTTCACACAAGGAGTCGACTTGGTTTTGTCCGTTGCATGTATAATCCCTACCCACGGTCGGCCTAGTGATCTTCGCCGAGCTCTTGACTCAGTTGCCTCTCAGATACCCTTGCCCAACGAAATCATCGTGGTCGACGACATGAACGACGAGCCGACGAAGCAGGTGGTGGACTCTTTCCAGGGGGTGGGCCCGACGGTGAGGCTGGTACGACCGGGGGACGACACTGTGAGGCGTTCGGCGGGAACGTCTCGGAACCTGGGAGCCAGCGTGGCGACCTCTGAATTCTTGGCATTCCTGGACGATGACGACTACTGGGCGCCCAACTACCTCTCAGCAGTGGCGGGGGTCCTGGAGTCATCTGAAGTCCCTTTGGTTTTTGCCGCACTCTCGGTAGTCAATAACGGGAATGAAGTTGGGCGTCGCCTGCCCGATCTGGGCTTGAAGGATAGTGACGTCGTTTCAATTAACCCCGGTGTTACGGGTAGCAACATCACCATAGCGGCCGACCTATTTCGTCAACTCGGCGGCTATGACGAAGATCTACCTGTATACAATGACCTTGATTTTCTCCTGAGGTGCCTTGAAACCGGTGCTGCTTACGGGGTTGCGCCCACGGCGCTGGCTTACCAAGTCACGTCGGGAGCGGAGCACCTATCGTCGAGAAGTGCACGGAGAGCGGCGGGCATAGCAAAGTACAGGGACAAGTATCGGCATCGCCTACAGGCCGCGGATTCCAGGCGCTTGCGACGTGATATTGCCGTCGCTAACCGCTTCCACGATCAACGGCCGCACCTCAAGGCAGCCTATTTAGTCATTACACTAATAAATTCAGATCTTCTGGACATTTTGCGATTCCTAAAACGTGTTTCAACGAAGCGAACAGCTGACTATGGATAGTACTGCCCCCGTATAGAGCTCTAGTCCACAAATACGAAATAGGTTTGATGAAGTCTTCTTCGGTCATAGGTAATGGTTCGTGGGATGCAGGCCAGCAATTTCTAACCACACTAGCAAATGCTGCTGTAACTCTTTTATTGGTCACTGTTGTCTCAGTGGGCGATTATGGGATGTACTCCTACGCCATAGCTCTTAGCAGTCTGGGTATGGCCGTGATGTCAGCGGGCCTGTCTGGACTGGCCGTGAAGAAATTGGTCGAGGACCGTGAAGCCAATGCCGCTATTATCGCCAGCCTGCTTCTGGCGAGAGAGGCATTTGCTCTTGCTGGGTATGCGTTGGTCCTACTAATCAGCCTTAGCAGTCAAGACTTCCCTACAATCTTAGCCACAGCTCTCGCCGCTGCTTCACTGTTTGGGCGAGGGCTTGAAGCTCCCGACATGTGGTATCTTTCCCAGCTTCGCAGCAGGAGAACTGCGATTGTCCGGGGCGTTGCGACATTAGGCTTTTTAGCTGTGCGTCTTATCGTCATAGCCTATATGCCGAATATATGGGTCTTTTTGGCTCTTTTTGCCGTCGAGCCGATGTTCGTTAGCATATTAATATTGATTCGGTATTGCCGGGAGGTAGATTCGCCTCGATTGGCTTTCGATGGATTCAAGCGGGCCAGGTTGCTGCTTCGCGAGTCTCTACCTCTGATGCTTTCCGGGCTAGCAAATCAAGTAAATTTGAAAGCAGATATCGTTCTGCTTCAGGCCATGCAGGGAAGCGTTTCCGTTGCTGTATACTCGTTGGCAGCACGCCTGAGTGAACTCACGCACTTTTTCCCCGTGATCTTCATGAACTCGCTGCTTCCGGGCGTTTTGACCATGAGGGGACTCCACGGTCCTAACTCAAGACGATATCAAAATCGGTTGTATAGGACTTATTTCCGCGCCTTCTGGGTCGGGGTCCTAATTTCCTCGTGCGTGGCTATCGGAGGATATGTTGCAATTCCTATGTTGTTTGGTGCGCGATATCTTGATTCTGTTGTCATACTTTCGATTCACGTTTGTGCAACACCTTTCGTATTTATGGCTGCGGTCTATTCAAAATGGATCATCGCTGAGGGGCTCCTATGGGTATCGCTTCTCCGTCATGGAGCGGGGGCTGTCTTGAACATTGTGCTTTGCCTGGCCCTGATACCGTTGTATGGGGGAGTGGGGGCCGCTCTTGCGACGGTCGCCTCATACACTGCAGCGTCTTATCTGTCCTGTTTCCTTGGGCGCTCGACTCGTGGACAAGGCATTTTGATGACTCGCGCAATATTTGCGCCTCTGCTCTACGTGTGGGCAAATCTGGTACATCTGCTGGGAATGAAGAAGCGTCAACAGGGGGGACAATGAGCGTAGTGCTGGGAAGACTCCGCCAGAGGGCGGGTAAGCTACGGAACGCATGGTATAGGCGGCCGCGCCTAGCGCTGGTCTCTAGCGCACAACTCCGCGAATACCGTCAGACGGCACGTGGTATCAAGACTTATCGGCAGCATCAGCTAGAGGGCAAGCACACCTTTTTGCTGAGGCGAAACGTGCACATGATCGAAAAAGGGCTAACAATGCGGCCACGTCGCGCAACGTTTGCCGCGGAGTACATCGTCGAGACTGTAGACGCAACGATACGTCTCTTCAGTGACATCGATGCGCCATTAGACGAAGCCGAACGCGAGTGGATCTCTAGCGTCCTCGCGGATTATTTCAATGCGACCGCCGAGTCAGACCACGATAACATCGCATCCGCTAGAACGGCTTATCAGTCGTTCGTTCAGCAGCAGAGTTCCGTCCCCGCATTAGGGCCGCACTTGCACGATCTCTCAACTCCCGCTGTCAAGGTTGACGACCTTCTAGCCTTGGCACAAAATCGACGTTCTGCCCGGTGGTTCAGGGATGAGACAGTGGGCCGCGACCATGTTGACAGGGCGGTAGCTATAGCTCTGGAGAGTCCAACCGCATGCAACCGTCAACCCTACCGTTTTGAAATCTTCGACGACCGGGACGCAATAAAGCGAGTAGCGGAAATTCCAATGGGAACAGCTGGCTATTCAGACCAGCTCGTAGGATTGGTGGTTGTGGTTGGCCGCCTCAGCGCGTTCTTCGATGAGCGAGATCGGCATCTCATATACATTGACTCTTCTCTCGCAACAATGTCGTTAGTTCTAGGACTTGAGGCTCAGGGCATCGCCTCCTGCATCATCAATTGGCCAGACATAGCAGAACGAGATGCAAAAATACGGAAAGTCATCAACATAGATGCTGATGAACGTGTCGTGATGATGGTTGCCTACGGGTACCCAGATAATGAGGCGCTAGTGCCATATTCGCAGAAGGGCAGCGTAGACGCCACTCGCACCTACAATTCTATTCGGGCTCAAAAAGTTAAAAGAGGAAACGGCCGATGACTGGAAAAAAAGTACTAATTATCGGTGCTGAGTTCAATAACCAAGGTGCGTATCTCATGCTTCGTGCAGTGGCGCAGGGTATTCGGCAACATCTAGACGGTACTCCTGTGCTCGAGCATACGGTTGGTAACAAGCGACAGAAGAGGGCGGTCGGCGCCCTGGGACTAGCTCCATACAAGCTGACAAGCCGAATAACGAACCGATGGATACAACAGGCTGCATGCAATATTGCAGGAGTACTCAGCGTTCACGACATCGACGTGGTCCTAGATGCTTCTGGATTCAGGTACGGGGACCAATGGAGGAGCCTCGATCTCGCTTTGACTGCCGAGAGGCTTGAAATGTTCTCCAAGCTCGGCGTTCCGGTCTATATGCTTCCCCAAGCTTTTGGCCCATTTGATGAAACACGGGATATTAGCGGTCGTCTTCTTGAGTCATCCCGTTTAGTTTTCGCTAGGGACCCTCAGTCTGCTCAGTATCTAACTGACTCTGTTCGCGAGAAGTACTTGAAAGAGCGAATTCGTACATCACCGGACTTTACGGGACCCCTTAAGGGATCATTTCCCAGTGGCTATTCGCATCTTAGTGGTGCTGTTCCAATTATTCCCAACTGGAACATTGTTGAGCGCGCCACGTCCCCCGAACAAGTGCGGAATTATAAGCTCGCACTCGCTGGTATAGCTGATGCCATACGCGATACAGGCGCGCGAGCATACGGACTAAGTCACGAGGGGCCAAGGGATTCGGCCCTTCTCGCGGAGATCGCGCAACTTACGAGGGCGCCGTTCGAGGTAGTAAATGGGCTGGACGGCCTGAGTTCAAAGGGGTTGATTGGCAGCGCCCCGCTCGTGATTTCTGGTAGATACCACGCCATATCGAGTGCGTTGTCGCAGGGTATTCCCGTCGTTGCCCACGGATGGAGCCACAAGTACCGTTGGTTGCTTGACGACTACCGAGTCGAAGAACTGTTAGTCGATCCCTACGCACCCCCTACTGACCAGATCGCCCGAGCAGTTAATCTTCTTAGTGATCGGCGTATGAGGGAACGCATAGCCGTTGCGGGAGAGCAAGTTGCTCTTGATGTGGATGCGATGTGGGGATCGATCCGCGAAGAACTGGAGGAGCAGCCTTGAGTGGATTCGATGTTTCTTCGCAGACGGTAAGGGATTCAAATTCACGCCTTATTGCTCTAGCTCTAGCTCTTAAGGCGTGGGCGTTCCGGCTACGTGTCTCACGTAGCTACCCGGCTCGACTTGCTTCGATCCCGGCGGCGGCGTTCTACCGAGCTCTGTCCCTTTATGTCATCGGCTTCGACATTCCCACATCAGTGGTTGTCGGTGAGGGGCTTGTCATTCACCATGGCATAGGACTAGTCGTCAACGACCGCGCAGTCATTGGACGCAATGTGACTCTTCGACACAACACGACCATCGGTGCAGTTAGCGTCCAGGAGGCGGCCCCGCAATTAGGAGACAACGTTGACGTGGGCGCTAACGTAGTCGTTCTGGGTCCTGTTGTCATCGGTCCAGGAGCGGTGCTGGGTGCTGGCAGCGTCGTCGTTCGGGACGTGCCTGCCGGGGCTACCGTGGTTGGGAACCCCGCCAAGGAGATCCGCCCTATAAGTACGGAAGATGCTAACTAACAAGATGATTCTGAGTAGACGCCGGCGGCCTGCCATATCTGTCCTAATGCCTGTTAGGGATGGCGAACGTACCATCACCCCTGCGGTCACCTCAACGCTTTCAGCTATGTCGGCGGATGATGAGCTGTTGGTCTTTGATGATGGAAGCCGGGACGGCACCCTTCAGAAGTTGGACGACATACGCGACAACAGAATCCGAATCGTTATTGGCGGTGGGAGCTCCGGAGTAGCTTCGGCCCTCAATCGCCTGTTGAGCGAAGCCAGCCATGACATAGTCGCGCGCATGGATGCAGATGATATCGTTCCCCCGTGGCGTTTTGCCGTTCAGTTGCAGGCATTGTCTGGCGCGACCGCAGCCGTATTTACAACTCGACTGAACTTTGGAACATCGCTGAAGTCTTGGAGGCAGAGTATCCCGACACCCATTCGCGAGGGATATTCTCCGGCGTTATTCCTACTTGAGAACCCAGTTGCGCACTCATCGATGCTTGGCTCGAAGCAGATAATCGTGAAAGCTGGGGGCTATCGCACGGGGCCGGCGGAGGACTATGATCTTTGGTTGCGTTTGCTCGCTTCTGGGGCCGGTATCAGTCGAACCGCGACGCCTGGTCTCCTGTACAGGATGCACGCCCATCAGGTAACTAAATCTGCCGGTTGGTTTGACAGATTTATTCAGGATGATCTCCTCGCGAATGCACACTTGGATCTCCTACGCCACTTGGGGTGGGAGGGCGGTCAGTGCTGGCCCCTCATACACCGCGCTAAGAACCTTAGCCCTGCCGAAAGGGACATGCTTGCCGGCCTTCATCGTTTCTATGAGGAGCGGCTACTGCCGGGTCTTCCTCTACACCACAGATTGCGACAAAAGTTTCTGTTGAATCGACTACTTGTGTCAAAATAGTGAATCAGCGGCTCACATGTAGTCCGGGAACTGGCAGTGGGTTGAAATCGGGGGGCTTTGAGTGATGCAGGCGCATACTTATCGAGTGGGGGCTGTGCCCTTCCACGGCGTTGAACTTGACCACGCAGTGGATTGGCTACTTCGAGACAGCAGTCGGGTCTCGGAAAGTGCGACGGGCACGTCAGTACGTTTGGCGAACGCATATTGCGTAGCGGTCGCTAACACCGACGAGGCGTATGGCAAGTTGCTCCGGGAATCAGGAGTGAACTTCCCCGATGGCACACCAGTGTGGGCTGTCATGAACATGAAGGCTCGGCTGAAGAGGCCGGACACGGCAGTGGACCGCGTGCGTGGTCCGTCCTTCTTTCGGGAATGCTTGGACAAGGGGCGTTCACACGATGTGAGCCATTACTTCCTTGGGGGGACGTCAGACACAATCAACATCATGGTTGGTGAAGTGGAACGCCAATATCCGGGCATCCATATCGCCGGCTATCACGCTCCGCCTTTCGGCCCTGTTGATGCTGCCTTTATTGCTGCAGAATCCCAGCGTATCCTCGCAGCGAAGCCCGATATTGTCTGGGTGGGCTTAGGTACACCCAAGCAAGACTTTGCGACCACGATGCTTGCCCGCGAAACTGGCGTCAATTGTGTTGGCGTTGGTGCTGCTTTCGACTTTGTAGCGGGTTGCCAGCCCGAGGCGCCGAAGTTCTTTCAAAAGTCCGGCACTGAGTGGATATTCCGCTTTGCCACCGAGCCCAAGCGCTTGTGGAGAAGGTACACCTTCGGAAACTTTCGTTTTGTGCATGCTGTTTTTGTGGACATTTTTCGAGATTCAAACCTTCTCGGACGTTTACGGGAGAAATGATGAGCGAATCAGCAGCGATTACAATTGTTGAGCACTTGGATCCCGAACACATGGTGCCGAGTGGCATCGACACAATAATCCATGACTTCGTACGCTTCTCATCTGCGTCTTTTCGTTTCGTGGGAGTGACCGCAAGGCCTAACCTGGACCTTGGTGTTTGGACTCGGGTACAAGTTGCCTCAACTGAGTGTGAATTTCTACCCGTTGCTAGATTCGATCGTTCTATAAAAGGTAGTAAATTTCGTGTTCCCCATTCTCTTCGCTTTATTCTTGGTCTAATCAGATATCGCAAGAGGGTGGGCGTAGGGCACTTTCATGCCCATAGGGTAGAGACCGGGCTAGCGATCTCCCTTTTTCTCAGGGGCACATTTTCGCAGTATATTCACAATGATTCTAAGGGGTTGTTGGGTCAGCACTCAGATTCAGCTTGGCAGAAGCTAAGCGGCTTTTACAGAGCCATCGAGTCCCGCGTTATTCGTAATGCGCATGATGTCGCGATCTTCAACAAGACCGACGCCCCTCGGCTTCAAATCATGCGAAGTGACGTGCGAGTTGCGCGCACGTGGTACGACCCGGCTGTTTTCTACCCTCCTGATGATCGGCCGACTGACCCGAGGGTCGTAGCATGGGTAGGGCGGTTGGACGACCAGAAGGACCCGTGGTTAGCCCTTGACGTGGCCAGAACCATGAAAGCCAGGGCAAGTACATGGAAGCTTCAAATGATCGGTGACGGACCGCTTCGCTCTTCGTTAGAGGCTGTGGTTTCGAGGGAGGATCTTGGTGAATACGTGACCTTCAGCGGAGCATTGTCGCGAAGCGAGGTTGGGGGTCATTTACGCCGAGCCAGTGCATTTCTCATGACATCGCACTATGAAGGCTCGCCGACGGTACTCGTTGAGGCCCTGGCGTCGGGGCTACCCGCGGTTTGTACAACAGGATCTGATCCGGACATGGTCTTGCAAGAGGGTGTTTGTGGAATCCGTGTCGAAGATAGAACCGGGGACTCCTTGCTGTCCGCCCTTGATAATGTTTCTCATTATGAAATTCAGGATTGCGTCCAAACCGTCGCTGAGCGCTCGGCGCGGAAGTCGGTCGAAAAATTGTTGAATTTCTCGGATCTAACCTGACATTATTATGGGCGACTTTATAACGATTATCATATACGCAATAGTTGCGCTCGTTGCTGTAGGCGCTCTATATTTTATGCGGCTTTTTCCAATCCTGCCGATTGTCACCGTGCTGCTTCTTTTTCGCGTACTTTTTGATGGTGTGAATAAGTTTTCGGTTGCAGGTGTTAGTGTGACTTCGTTGCTGGGTGCAGCCTTGCTGGGGATAGCCATTGGCATGGTTATGACGGGGCTCTCAGGCTTGTTAGCTTTTGCTTCTACACTTGTTCTTATTTATTTCTCCAATCTACAAGCGCAGGCTGGCTTTGGGGTGGAGCTAGGTGATGAGTTTATTAGATTTGCCTCTGTTCTCGGTGTTTTTTTCATAATGCGCAATCTTCGCTCTTTGCCCTCGAGAAATTCTATCTTACTCATCATTCAAATGATGGGCTTGGTATCTGCCTTATTTTCTATGCTCCAATTCCTGTCCGGCACCGGGATGCAGATCCAGGGACTGACCCGAATTGCTGGCGCAATGGCTCATCCGAATTCTGCCGGGCTTCTTTATGCCATGGCCCTTACTGCATCCACTATCTCGCTTCTTGCAGGAATAAGCCGAAAACGCAGCTGGGCTTTCTCATTGCTCTTTGGTGCTGTGCTCCTCCTCACCGGTAGTGTAGGCGGTGTAATAGCGGCGGTCCTCATGCTCACCAGTTACGGCCTACTGGCATATCACGTTCCCAAGCGTGTACGGTCAGTCACAGTGGGAGTAGTCGTGGTGACGGTATTGGGCTTTGTTTTGAGTCCCCTCGGTGGAACTCGCCTTGGGGAATTGAGTTCGTTAGATCTTTCAAGCTCGTCAGAATCGAACTCCTTAGAATGGCGACTAGGTCGTTGGAATGATATTTTGCTTTACTGGCGTGAGTCGCCATTCATTGGTCAAGGCTTCGGGTCTAGCACTAAAGGTGCAATGCTAAATGGCTACCCCCCACATAATGAATATGTGCGTGCCCTCGTTGAGATCGGTATATTGGGCTTCCTCCTGGTCGCGGCGTTCGTTTGGTTGTCTATGCGGCGCATTAAACATGTGGCGCAGTTGCCCTTTAATGATCCTTTAGTTCCGGGCCTGACGCTTGCAGTTCTCATTGGCATGCTTGTTAATGCTCTTTCTGAGAATACCTTCATGTACTCAGTCCCTGCTTACGTGCTAGCAATGCTTTTAGGTTTGTTGTGGAGACGGGCTGACTCCCGTGAAGATAGAGAATGGGAGATTTCAGACTCTGGACGATTTTCTCCTATCAAAAATTCCATTTCATAGATAAATTGTTGCTCATCGAGTACTGGCCATCTCTAGTGAGGGTGAGCTCAGCTGTAGATTTATGCAGGGATTGATACAGTTTTCCGCCCGAAATAGCATGTTTTGTCTTTTATTAATATTGCTTTAATTCGCCTCGGGCTTTGACAAATTTGTGTATTTGATTACAGCCGAGACACAACTATAGTTGTCTTCATTCGTGGTTAAGATCGGCTCGAATTTCGTGGCACCTAGGACGGGGTGCCCTTGCCCGTGCTGGGGGCTTTGTCTGAGCATCCAACTCGGAAATATTCGGGCTTGGTTCATTCGAGGAGTGGCACCGAATGACGATTGTTCGGCCGGCCCGGTTCTCCTGGCAAACCTGCGCCTGGTTGGCCGCCTCTTGACGTAGTGGCTTGCCGCAGCAACGTGCGTGCACTTTCCGTGATTGCTTTCGAAGAATTCGAGGGTCGTCACCAAAGCCCAAGTTAGGATGTCGATGGGTTTCGATTCGGTTCGAGGCAACGTAACCTAAACCTCACGACGAACTATCCGATTTGGAATTCATTGTCGTCTCACGGGGAATCGTTACAGGATCGTTCGACCAATTTGTCAGCCTAAGGCCTATGCCTCTTCTTCGTACCAAACCGCCGCAGCTGAACGCCCCCCTTAGAGCAACAGGCCCCGAGGGGCTCCGAAATGCGACCGCTGTTCCTCGCCGCCGGGATGAGTTGAGGGAAGTCTGCTTTCTTTGCCTCGCTTTTCCACGGTCGCGAGTGCCACCCTCGTATGTGATTTTTCTTGCCGTGCGGACCGCCGTAAGCCCTCTAAACTCAAAGGAGCACCGAATGTCGTGCCCGTTACTTGGTGGCTAGGGTACGGATGTCTTCTTCGAGTCGTTTGGCGAAGTAAGCGTGCCCATCCGTGTCAGGGTGGAAGGCTTCGACGTTGAATACATCGTCGTAGTTCTGGGCGTTGATCCAGACTTCATTGATGGGTGAAATGTAGGGGAGACTGGCATGGTCGGCGGCCATTCGGAGGTTTCCGTCGATCTCGCGCAGGACGGTCTGGATGTTCTTCGTGGATTGTGCGGGTCCGAGGACGACTATCTGAGCGTTTGGGAATCGTTCTTGGGCGGCCGCCCAGGCGGCGGACGCAGCTGTGGCAACGTCGGTGGACTTGCCACCGTAGATGTCATTCAGACCGCCTTGGATCATGACTAGCTGCATTGTCGGGTCTTCTTGGAGTGCGGCGATGCTCTGTGCGTACGTGCCGACGTCTTGAGGGCCTGGATTTGTGTAACCAGTACCGCCGCGGTGGACTACTTCGGCGTCCCAACCGAAAGTCTCGCCTATCAGGTAGGCAAACCCCCGGGAGATTGGCGTTGCAGCGTAGCCCTGTGCCCAGGAGTCACCAAAGATCAGCACCTTCGTGCCCGGCTCAAGCAACGACTTGGAAAACGTCACCTGCGCCATCGTCGGACGCGGCTTCAGAGTCGAGTTCTGCGTAGCGAAGTCCGCCACCTTCTCCGAAACCGGTGGGGGTGTTTGGTTTTTGATGGCATTGGACAATGCTGTGCCGCCAACGCCAAAGGCAAGCAGTGCGGCAACAGCAGCGGCGCAAAAGATTATAGGACGCGGAAGTATAAGGCGCGATCGTGAAGCCAAGGATTCCCCCAAAGACGAAGTGATTTACCCAATTCTAAGGCCACTCCGGGAGTCCGATGTTGCCGATTCGCTCGTGTGCCCGTAGCCGGGTTATGGGGGCCGTTACACAACGAGGCCAAGCGTAACTCCGACTATCTGTGATAGTTCTGGCCCTGTACACGTGGGTACGACGGCCGGTAAGGCAACTGATTGTGCAGGTGCTGCTGTGGAGGAAGGGGACAAGGCCCGATATATAGCCACTGCGATACAGATCAAACCAGCAATGCCGGTAGATCCACCACCCAAGGCAAGCGAACCCCCGATACCGGATTGAGTCGCTGCCGCCATGCCCAGCCAGCCCGCCGCCGGGCCACCCAGACGCCTGTCACAAATATCCCAGCCGAACGATCGAACCGCACTATTACCCCGGATCAGTCAGGACAGCCTTGAGCAGCCGTCCAACTTTCTTGGTTCCGAACATAAACGTGATGGAAGTATTGATTATCCAAATTGATGAACCCAAAGTGCGAACCCACAAGCCCAGCTGTTTCGAGAGGACCATGATGGCCGTTCCAATAAGTGCGGACACCCGCTAAACCCTCAAGTTCAATCACGGTTGGAAAGAGGGCCTCGCTCCGAGGGACAAGTCCGGTTCGAGAGCGTAAGAGGCCGTTTACCTTGCTGACGCCGGTTCCACGGCGGTCTGATCGGTTTGGCCGTAGTACGTGTAGGAATATGAATCGGGCCCTTTAGCAGGGATACGATTTAAGACGATTCCTAGCAGTGAGGAGTCCACTAAAGCGAGAGCTGCCAAGGATTTTTCCAGTTCAGCCATCTTCAGCTTTTGGGAACCCACAACCAAGACGACTCCTCCGACATGTTGCGAGAGAACGGCAGCATCGGTAACGGGCAACAGTGGAGGGGCGTCAATAATTACAATGTCGAATGCCTGTTCGAGGCGGTCGATGAGCTGCTTCATCTCATGCGAGCCGAGGAGCTCGCTGGGATTTGGTGGAATCTGGCCAGAGGTCAGCACATAGAGGTTATCGTCTCCCCAAGCCTGAAGAAGGTCATTTAGATCCGCGGATCCTACCAGTGCAGTGGTTAGGCCGGCGTTTCTCTCCAGCCCGAGATACTCATCTACCATAGGCCGCCGAAGGTCAGCGTCGATTAGGCATACAGTTTGCCCCGCTTGGGCCAAAGCAATCGCCAGGTTGGTCGCTGTAGTGCTTTTTCCTTCCCCGGGGACTGATGACGTCACCAAAACTGACTTAGCATGACCGGAGACATTGGCAAATTGGAGATTAGTTCTGAGCTGTCGAAATGACTCTGCACGGGGGCTTTGCAGAGGAGACTGCGTAAGTAGCGGCTTCCGAACTGCGTCCTGGTCAAATGCAATTCCGCCAAGAAGTGGCGAGTCAGTGACTCGGCGAAGCTCGGACTCACCACGGACCTTAGTGTCCAGGGTGGTGCGGAGGACAGCAGCTAGAAGGCCCAACGCCAGGCCTATGGCCAGGCCCAGTGCAAGGTTCAGGCGCGTATTCGGTGCAGCGGGGGAGGTGGGTGCAGAAGCGGGGGTAATTACCGAGAGACTAACTGGGGAGACGCCTCCGGCCTTGGGCTTCTCCAGAGCATCAACGGCGCTGATGAGGCTGTTTGCTACTGCTTGGGCAATCGCAGCTGCCTGAGTCGGAGATTCGTCACTCACTGCGATATTTACTAGCACGGTGCTCGGCTCGGTGGAAGCTTTGACGCGCCCTGCTAGTACTGCTGGAGACACATTGAGCCCGAGAGAATCGATCGCCGGCTGCAACACAACCGGAGTGGTTACAGTCTTCACATAAGACTGGACGCGTGCCGTGCTGAACGTATTACCCTGTTGGAGTTCCTGGACGGAACCTGTGCCTTGGATGGCGACAAACAGTTCGGTTTCTGCGACATACGTGGGCCTCGTCAAGGTCGAGGCGGTGCCTGCAAGAAGGAGGCCAGCGAGCGTCGAAGCAACGATCAAGATCCAATTGCGGCGCAAGATGCGCAGGTAATCGCCAAGGTCCAAAGAGTCCCCCTGTTGTGAAGTGCTAGACAGCGGCGAAGTTTTCACGCTGCCTGCGCTCAAAATGATGTCCGGTTGGCAGCAATTCTAGCGGCAAGTTGATTGTCCGATGTGCTGTGTCAGAGGATTGCGCGGTTGACTTGCAGCCCCATCGGTGAGGTGGTGCGGACCGCTTGCATCGAAATTGCGGTGCGTGGGTCGTATTTCAGGCTGAGATCATACGACAGTGATCTCCGCGTTAGGGCTGGTTCATGGTTGGCGAAAACTGCACTTCAACGGCAGAAACTCCCCAATGGAACGTTCCGGGCGGGTTTCCGCGTGCAGCTCCGAATGACGCTAGCTGGCAGCAGGCACAAGGTATGGCCGCTAACCCACCCGCTCCATCCCGAACTCCTCCACGCGCCTGCCCACACCCAGCAGCTCAGCAACCGCCGCAATGGTCCGCTCAGCAGCGAGCCCATCCCCGTAAGGGTTCACAGCGTTCGCCATGGCTTCGAAATGCGAAACATCGTGCAGCAGCCGGCTCACCTCGGCCACGATGCGCTCCTCGTCCGTGCCGATCAACGCAACAGTCCCGGCTTCAACGGCCTCGGGGCGTTCGGTGTTATCGCGCATCACCAGCACGGGCTTGCCCAGGCTCGGCGCTTCTTCCTGGACTCCGCCCGAATCGGTCAGAACAACGTGCGCCAGGGAGAGCATCCGGGTGAACTCGCCGTAAGCCAAAGGTTCGGTCACCAAAACGTTCGGTTTGCCCTCTAACGCGGGGAGCACTGCTTCGCGGACCACCGGGTTCTTGTGGGCGGGCAGAACGATCGTCAGCTCGGGCTCGGCGTCTGCAATCTGTGCCAGTGCCCGGCCGACTCCGCGCATGGCATCACCCTGGTTCTCGCGTCGGTGCGTCGTCACCAACAACACGCGGCGCCCACTCTCAGCCAGCGACTCCAACGCAGGATCGGAGAACGGCACCTGCTTATCCACTGTGGTCAGCAGTGCGTCGATCACCGAGTTGCCCGTCACCACGATGTCAGCATCAGCAACACCCTCGGCCAACAGATTCGCACGACTGGTAGTGGTCGGCGCCAAGTGAAGGGACGCGATCTGGCTGGTGATCCTGCGGTTCGCTTCTTCGGGGAAAGGGGAGAGCAGGTTCCCGCTGCGCAGGCCCGCCTCCACGTGGACCACGGGAATGCCGTGATAGAAGGCTGCGATGGCGCCGGCCGTGGAAGTAGTGGTGTCGCCTTGGACAATCACCGCGTCCGGCCGGCCGGAAGCAAACAAGGAGTCCAGCCCACTCATAGTCCGGGTCATGATGTCCGTGAGGGACTGGCCTGGCTGGAGGATGTTGAGGTCGTGGTCCGGGGTGATGCCGAACAATTCGTTGACCTGGTCCAGCATTTCGCGGTGCTGTCCCGTGACGGTCACAACGCACTCGAAGAGCTCCGACTCCATCAACGCACGCACAATAGGTGCCATCTTGATGGCTTCCGGACGCGTCCCGAAAATAGGCATGATGGTGTGCACGTTTTCCCCCAAAAGACCGGCCCAAAGGCGCCCGAAACTATTGCCATCCTAGCCGGTCAAAATCACGCCAAGTTCACCAGAACCCTTAGCATTCCGGCCTCAACCAGACATCGAACAGACCGCCGGTCTCCACCACGAATCGCCACAGCCAACCAGCGGGGGAGAGGTGCGGTTCAGCGCCCACCATCTGCACGTCGGCGCGAATGCATTGCTTCATCAATGTCCCTGCCCGGAGCACGTGATAGTCGGACGTCACCACAGTCACCGACTTCCAGCCGCGCTCCGCAGCGAGATCCCTCAGACGGGACGCCTCGCCCCTGGTGTTCAGCGGATCCGGACGGAAGCAGTCAAGGTGAGCGTCGCCGTCGTGCGCTTCACAAAACTCATCCGAACCGGCGTTGGCGGGCAAGCCTGTAGTGACCACCACCAAGTCTGGGATGTCCAGTTGCTCCCGCAACGACAGTCCTACGGGGAGGCGTTCGTCGCTCACGCCGCCCAACACCACAATCGCGTCAGTGTGATGAGGTGTGGCGTGGGGCGGGTTATGGAAGAGTTGGTAGGCAGCAATCAGCCACAGCAGCCCAGCGAGCACGGCGGCGAACAACGTCCAAACGAGCTTTCGCTGGAACGTCACCGGGTATCAACGTCTTCGAACACCAGGAACGTTTGGGTATCAAGGATTCCCTCCATGGACTGCAGCTGATCAAAGATCACGCGGCGGAGGTGGATGTTGTCGGTGGCGCGGACCAGAAGGATGACGTCGAAGTCTCCGCCCACCAACGCGATGTGGTGGATCTCGGGGATGGCCCTGAGCTGTTCCTTAAGCTCACGCCAAGAATGCTGCTGGACCTTCAACGTCACGTACGCGGACGATCGCAGGCCGGCTTTGATGGGATCCACGAGAGCCGTGAACTTGGTCAGCACGCCCTCGCCAGTGAGCCGGGCAATCCGGGAATACGCGTGCGCGCGGCTGATGTGCACGTTCTCAGCCACCTGGGTGATGGACATGCGACCGTCGGTGGTGAGCTCGCGGATGATGTCCCGGTCAACGCTGTCCAGAGGTACGGCGGTTTGTTCGGCCTCTGTCTCACTCAAAGCAGCCTCCAATTCGTCTACGGCACAGGCGGGTAACCCAGCTCACAATTGCAATTCGTCTTTCAGAATAGCCACTTTAGGCAAGTGCTTCCATGATTTGGTCGAAAGCTGGATACGAAACTTCGCCAGGGAACATACTGGAAGCACATAGTGGCTAGAGAAGGACGGACCAATGACGATCCACGCAGACCACTCTGCGCCGGAAACGGCTGTAGAGGACCAGGCTGCTGACGTTCGGACAAAATTCGGCATCAGCGTTGAGGACTACATGCTCCCCGCCCGGCACCAGATCCAGATGGTGAACCCGGACGGCACCCTGCGCGCCCATGACGAGCAAGGCACCGAACCCGGCCACGAGTACCCCACACCCAGCGACACTGAACTGATGGCCGCCTACGAGCAGCTCGTCGTCGGCCGTCGCGTCAACGACCAGAACTCGGCGCTTGTCCGGCAGGGCCGCATGGCCGTCTACCCCTCAAGCCACGGCCAGGAAGCCTGCCAGGTTGCAGCTGCCATGTGCCTCAAGGAAGGTGACTGGCTGTTCCCCACCTACCGTGACGCCGTCGCCGTCATGACCCGCGGGGTGGACCCCGTTGAGGTGATGACCATCTTCCGCGGTGACTGGCACGGCGGGTACGACCCCAAAGAGCACAACGTCGGCATCCAGTGCACGCCGCTGACCACCCAGCTGCTGCACGCCGTCGGCGTTGCGCACGCGGCCAAGCTGCGCGGTGAAGACACGGTAGTGCTGGCCATGTGCGGGGACGGCGCCACCAGCGAAGGCGACTTCCATGAGGCACTGAACTTCGCCGCCGTCTTCCACCTGCCCGTCATCTTCTTCGTGCAGAACAACAAGTACGCCATCTCGGTTCCGCTCAGCCACCAGTCCGTGGCGCCGTCGCTGGCCCACAAGGCTGTTGGCTACGGCATGGCAGGTGAGCGCGTTGACGGCAACGACCTCGTCGCGCTGCTCGCCGTGATGGACCGGGCCGTGAAGCTGGCCCGCGACGGCTCGGGACCGCTGCTGATCGAGGCCCACACCTATCGCATGCAGGCCCACACCAACGCCGACGACGCCACCCGCTACCGTCCGGACAGCGAAGTCGCCGAATGGCAGGCCAAGGACCCGCTGACGCGCATGAAGTCCTACCTCACGGACAAGGGGCTGCTGGACGATGCCGCCTCGGAGCGCATCGCCTCGCATGCCGAGGACGTCGCCACCCAGCTCCGCGAAGGCCTGGGCGAGGACGTGCCGGTTCAGCCGCTGGACCTGTTCAAGTACGTCTTCGACAAGCAAACCCCGCAGTTGAAAGAGCAGTCAGACATGCTCGCCGACGAACTCGCCCGCGAGGAGAGCGCAAAATGACCGTCACCACAGCCACCGCCAACGTCAGCGCCGCTACCGCCAGCGCCGCCGCTTCCGCCGCAGCCACCGCCGAGGCAACCGGCCCGCAGAGCCTCACCATGGCCAAGGCACTGAACACAGCCATGGCCGATGCCATGCGCGCAGACTCCTCCGTCCTGGTCTTCGGCGAGGACGTCGGCATGCTCGGCGGCGTCTTCCGCATCACCGACGGCCTCATGGCCGAATTCGGCGAACAGCGCTGCTTCGACACTCCGCTGGCAGAATCCGGCATCGTCGGCATGGCAGTGGGCATGGCCATCAACGGCATGCGCCCCGTCATCGAAATGCAGTTCGACGCCTTCGCCTACCCCGCCTTCGAACAAATCGTCAGCCACGTAGCCAAGATGCACAACCGCACCAAGGGCAAGCTCAAAATGCCCATGGTCATCCGCGTTCCCTACGCCGGCGGCATCGGGGGAGTGGAGCACCACTGCGATTCCTCCGAGTCCTACTACGCCCACACCGCCGGCCTGAAGGTCTACACCCCGGCCACCGTGGCCGACGGCTACCGGATGCTCCGCGAAGCCATCGACTCCGATGACCCCGTGATGTTCATGGAACCCAAGAAGCTCTACTGGTCCAAGGACCAGGTGGACTTGGGTGCGTTGCGCGCAGAGCACGACGCCGGCACCTCCACCGAGGGCCGCGCGGCTGTTGCCCGTCCCGGCACGGACGCCACACTCATCGCCTACGGTCCGTCCGTTCCCACCGCGCTCGCCGCCGCCGCAGCAGCAGCCGAAGAGGGCCGCTCACTCGAAGTCATCGACGTCCGCACCCTCGTCCCCTTCGACGACGAGACCGTGTGCGCGTCCGTGCGCAAGACGGGACGCGCCGTCGTAATTGCAGAAGCACACGGCTTCGCCTCCGTCTCCTCCGAGATCGTGGCCCGCGTCCAGGAACGCGCGTTCCATTACCTGGCCGCACCGATTCTCCGCGTGACCGGCTTCGACGTCCCGTTCCCGTCTCCCAAGCTGGAGCACTACTACCTGCCAAGCGTCGACCGCATCCTCGACGCCGTCGACGACCTTCAGTGGGAGGACTAACCATGAGTTCAGATATGCAGGTCTTCAAGCTGCCCGACCTCGGAGAAGGGCTCACCGAAGCCGAACTGGTGAACTGGCTCGTTGCCGTCGGCGACGAAATCGTGGTTGACCAGCCCATCGCCGAGGTCGAGACCGCAAAGTCCATGGTTGAGGTGCCCTCGCCTTACGCAGGCACCGTTGCCGAACTGCACGGGGAAGCAGGCCAAACGCTCGACGTCGGCAAGCCGCTGATCTCGATCGCCCGCGTGGGTGCCTCCGTAGGTTCGTCCGCTGCCGCGGCTCCTGCTGCTTCTGTTCCGGCTGGGTCTGTTGACCCTTCGCCGGTGTCTTCGGGGGTTGACGCTTCGCCGGCCGTGCAGGCTGCAGCCGAGACGTACCGGACCGAGGAGAAGGCCGGCTCGGGCAACGTGCTGATTGGCTATGGCACGCCCGGGGGAGCGACCGGCGGCAGGACCCGTCCGCGGAAGGCGAGTCTCGCCGTCGTCGAGCCTGTTGTTTCCGAACCTCGTTCCGTTCCTGAGCCGGTTGCTACTCCTGAGCCGGTTCTGGAACCCGCTGTTGCCGGGACGCGTATCCCTGGCAAGCTCAGTGCTGTCATCTCGCCGCTGGTGCGGAAGATGGCTCGCGACCACGGGGTTTCGCTGGATGCGATTGAGGGTTCGGGTGCCAGTGGTTTGATCATGCGAAAGGACGTGGAGGCTGCCATTTCTTCTCCGGAGGCTCCTGCTGCTGCTCCTGCTCCTGTTTCTTCCCCTGCGGCCGAGGGTGCCGTCGACGCCCGCACCGGCTTGGCTGTCTCCGAACGCAAGCCTGTGCGTGGCGTCCGCAAGGCGGTGGCTGCCAACATGGCGCGCAGCCGTACCGAGATCCCCGAAGCCACCGTGTGGGTGGACGTGGACGCCACCGCGCTGCTGGATATGCGCGCCGAACTGAAGAAGCGTGCACCGCACGATACACCTGGCTTGTTGGCCTTCATCGCTCGTTTTGTCACGGCTGGGTTAAAAAAGTATCCCGCCCTGAACACGCGCTTTGAAACCACCTCCGATGGGTCCCAGGAGATCGTGGGCTTCGACGGAATCAACCTCGGATTCGCCGCCCAGACCGACCGCGGACTCGTGGTCCCCTCCGTACGGAACGCGCATGGGATGAGTGCCCGCGAACTGGACGCAGAGATCCGGCGACTGACCGCCGTCGCGCGTGAAGGAAAGGCGACCCCCACCGAACTGGGCTCCGGCACCTTCACGCTGAACAACTATGGCGTGTTTGGCGTGGACGGCTCGGCCGCGATCATCAACTACCCCGAGGTTGCGATGCTCGGGGTGGGCCGCATCATCGACAAGCCATGGGTGGTCAACGGTGAACTCGCCGTCCGCAAGGTCACCGAGCTGACCCTGGCATTCGACCACCGCGTCTGCGACGGCGAAACCGCTGCGGGTTTCCTCCGCTACGTGGCCGACGCGATCGAGAACCCAGGCGGCGCGCTCGTGGATATGTGATTCGACGCCTAGGACGGCTGAAGAGACCACGACCATTCGGTCGTGGTCTCTTTTGTGTTCAGTGTGAGCTTCGTCACCTTTTTTGAATTTCACGACAGGAATTCCTCGTTGCCCTTACTCCTTCTGTGATCGATGTATAGCCGTGGCGGTCCCGCTCCCCGGACAGGGCAACCGGGCCGTCAATGCGTGCCTTGCCCTGGGGTTGCGCAATTGACCCAAACTGAAGGAAATCCATGATTAAGAAGTTAGCCGCGGCCTTTGCCGCGACCACACTATTGGCGGCGGGGGTGTTTGCTGCACAATTGGCGTCGCCATCGCCCGCATTGGCAGAAGCGCCGCCGGTTGCTGCATCCGCCTTCGAAGCGCCGCTTTGTCCGGGTGCCACTGAAGATGTGCCCAACGCAACGATGGATGGCGCAAACCTCGACAATTACAATCAGGGACTAGTTGTTCCCCTGTATAACGTCTTCGGCGACGCCGGCGGTGCTCAGCTGCCTCCCCTGTGCGGTGTTCGGTACGCCACCGAGGCCGAAGGTGGCCCTGCGGGCGGTGGCCCGCTCAGCACCTGGATGTTCTGCACTGACCGAGATTTGCATGCATGCCACGACGGTCGTCCGCTTGACGAAGACCTTGAGAAGAACGCCGACATGACGGACACGCAGCGCCGCGAGTTTGCCTACATCGTGCAGCAAGGCTTCCAATACGTAGCGGGCAATGGCACGGTAGACGAACTCGTCACGGCCGGCCCCGACTCGAGGACAATTGACCGTCTTCGAGTGCAGGCACTGGCGTGGTGCGTGGCTGATTATTCCAAACTGAATGCGGACCAGCAGGCCACCTGTGTGGCCAGCAAGCTCGGTCCCGATGACATCGATGAAACGCTCGGCTTCCTGGCCCAGCCCTACACGCCGCAGCTGACCATCGATCCTGCTTCCTCGGGTCCGTACGTTCCGGGAGCGGAAGCCAAGCTGACGTTGAGCACCAACGTCGTTAAAACCCCGATCACGCTAAGCAGCAGCAACGGTACCGTTCAGCTGTGCGAAGGCGAGGCTGACGCCACGTTGAACGGCTCTACCTTGACGGTCAACGAACCGGCGACTGTCGGCGACATCGTCACAGTTGATCTCTGCGCCACCGCAACGGCCGCTGGCACGGTCACCGTGAAAGCCTCGGCGACACCCATCACCGATGACACGCTCAACTGGTTCCACAACGGCGACGCCACCTGCCAGGTCTACGCGGTGTTCACCCCCAACGAATCGCACGTAATTTCCGATTCCGCGGAGATTGCCTACGTCGCGCCTGCCCCGACGGAAACCCCGACGCCGAGCCCGTCGCCGTCGACCGCTACGCCGACGCCGACCCCGTCGCCGTCGACCGCTACGCCGACGCCGACCCCGTCGCCTTCGACCGCTACGCCGACGCCGACCCCGACGACGACGGATACGCCGACCGTGACACCGACGCCGAGCCCGTCTGAGAGCACGGCTACGCCGAGCCCGTCTGAGAGCACGGCTACGCCGAGCCCTTCTGCGAGCATGGCTACGCCGACCGAAACTGCGGCTCCGACAACGGCTCCGGCGATCACGCCGGGCCAGGATGTACCTTCTGATTCTTCGTCGTCGAATGTTGAGGAAGGCAGCGATTTGGCCTACACCGGAACCCAGCTGGTTCCCTACGTGTCAGCCGCGGCGGCGCTTCTCGCCTTCGGTATCGTCTTGATGATCCTCGCTCGCCGCAGGGCAGCAGGACGTCACAGCTAACGACGTCGCAGCTGGCCTCCGACGGATAGTCTGCTCCAACAAGTGTGCCCCGGAAGTTCGCCTGCTTCCGGGCCACACTTGTGCCGACTCAATCGAGAACCCAGGTGGCGTGCTCGCGGACATGTGATTCCACGCTTCGAAGGGCTGAAGAGACCACGACCATTCGGTCGTGGTCTCTTTTGCATTCAGTGTGAGCTTCATCACCTTTTTTGAATCTCGCGACAGGAATTCCGCGTTGCCCTTACTCCTTCTGTGATCGATGTATAGCCGTGGCGGTCCCGCTCCCCGGACAGGGCAACCGGACCGTCAATGCGTGCCTTGCCCTGGGGTTGCGCAATTGACCCAAACTGAAGGAAATCCATGATTAAGAAGTTAGCCGCGGCCTTTGCCGCGACCACCCTATTGGCGGCGGGGGTGTTTGCGACGCAGTTTGCACTGCCTCCATCTGCGGCGGCATCCACGCCTCCTTCGGCAGCAACCACCTTTGAGGCCCCGCTGTGTCCGGGCACCACGTATGGAGACCCCACGCCCGACACCACGGTCAGCGGAACGAATCTCGACAATTACAACGCAGGGCTTGTAGTTCCGCTTTACAGCCACCAGGGCACGGGCACCACTGGTATTACTACTCTCCCGCCGTTGTGCGGCGTCCGCTACGAATCCGAAGCGGACGGCGGCCCTCTAGGCGGCGGTCCCGTTAGCGCTTGGATGTTCTGTACGGAACTTACCAAGCACTCTTGCTTCGACGGACGCCCCCTGGATGATGATCCTGACAAGAACGCGACGATGACCGATTTTCAGCGTCGAGTCTTCGCCTACGTTGTTCAGAACGGCTACCAGTACAACGATGGCGTTACCAACAAATTTGTAACGGCGGACGCCGGCACGGATGAACGGTACAAGTTGCAGGAACTGGCATGGTGCATCAACGACTACGCCAACATGACAGGGAGCAACCGGACAGCCTGTGAGAACGGTGGGTTGACCCCCGACAAGATTAACGAGCAGTTTGCGTTCCTTTCCCAGCCGTTCGTACCGCAAATGACCGTTTCGCCGGCCTCCCAGTCGCAAGTGGTGGGTCAGGAATCACGCGTCACGGTATCCACGAATATTGCCGAAACGCCCATCAATCTGACGTCCACCAACGGAACCTTCGCGCTCTGCTCCGGAGAATCCGATGGCACCCTGAACGGCAATGTCCTGACGGTCAATACTCCGGCGACTGCTGGATCTTCTGTGGACGTGGACCTCTGCGTCACCAGCCTGACTACGGGGACAGTGTCCATCGATGCGTCGGTTCTTCCTGTAACCGAGGAAAGTTTGAACTGGTACAGCAATGGCGATGAGGGCTGCCAGATCTATGCGGTATTTGCTCGAGCCGATGCTCAGACGATCACGGCATCAGCCCAGATCAATTACGGCCTAACGCCGACGCCGACCCCGACGCCTACGGATACTCCGACGGTTACGCCGACGCCGACTGATACTCCGACGGTTACGCCGACGCCGACCCCGACGCCGACGGATACTCCGACGCCGACTGATACTCCGACGGTTACGCCGACGCCGACTGATACTCCGACGGTTACGCCGACGCCGACTGATACTCCGACGGTTACGCCGACGCCGACTGATACTCCGACGGTTACGCCGACGCCGACCCCGACGCCGACGGATACTCCGACGGTTACGCCGGCGCCGACCCCGACGCCGACTGATACTCCGACGGTTACGCCGACGCCGACGCCGACGGATACTCCGACGGTTACGCCGACGCCGACGCCGACGGATACTCCGACGGTTACGCCGACCCCGACGCCGACGGATACTCCGACGGTTACGCCGACCCCGACCCCGTCTGAGAGCACGGCTACGCCGAGCCCGTCGCCGTCGACCGCTACGCCGAGCCCTTCTGAGAGCACGGCTACGCCGACCGAAACTGCGGCTCCGACAACGGCTCCGGCGATCACGCCGGGCCAGGATGTACCTTCTGATTCTTCGTCGTCGGATGTTGAGGAAGGTAGCGATTTGGCCTACACCGGAACCCAGCTGGTTCCCTACGTGGCAGCCGCGGCGGCACTTCTCGCCTTCGGTATCGTCTTGATGATCCTGGCTCGCCGCAGGGCAGCAGGACGTCACAGCTAACGACGTCGCAGCTGGCCCCTGGTGGCTAGCCTGCTTCAACACGTGTGGCCCGGAAGCTCGACTGCTTCCGGGCCACACGTGTACCAAAACCTGTCACAAAAGGGACTGTGTACACCGGAGAGCCGATAGTCCGCTTACAATTTCCTGGGGGTCAGCTGGTGGTCTCCAGTTGCCCGCGATCAGCCGTTCAAGGCTGCGCGCGATTTCCTTAGGAAGCCCAGTGAAAAAACCCGCACTTCGTCCCTTGAGGACCATTGGCTTAGCCATGACCACTCTGTTGATCAGCGGAGGGCTGGCCGTGCAGCCAGCCGTTGCCGATCAGATCAACATCATCCCGAGCACCCCCAAGGTTCTCCAGGCGACCCCCGACACTCCCACGGACCAATTCATCGTGGGAATTCGGGACAGCGCAGCCCAGACGGCTGCAGTGAAAGCCGAGAACGCGGCGGACCACGCAGCCACCAAACTCGGTGTTGAGGCTGAGAGCTCCCGCGAGAATGCGACCGGCGGGCACGTTATCAAGCTCAATGAGGCACTCTCGCCCGCCGAGGCACAGGCATTCGTTGAGACGCTTAAGGCGGATCCGAACGTGGCTTACGCCGAGGCCGATGACATCATGCGTCCCACCTCGCACTCGCAGGACTACGGCTACCTGGAGCAGTGGAACCTGTGGGACAACCGGTCGGGCATCCGCACCCCCGGAGCTTGGGACTACAACCACGGTGAAGGCGTAGTGGTTGCGGTGGTCGACACTGGAATCACCAGCCATCCCGAGCTCGACGCAAACGTGCTGCCCGGCTACGACATGATCTCCAGCGCCGCCGATGCGCGCGATGGTGACGGACGCGATCCCAACCCCACAGACCAAGGTGACTGGGTTCCCGCGGAAGAGTGTGAGGCCGGTAGCCCCGCCGAGAACTCTTCCTGGCACGGAACCCATGTGGCCGGCATACTGGCGGCCCTTGGCAACAACAAGATCGGCATCTCCGGCGTAGCGCCGAACGCCAAGATCCTTCCGGTCCGTGCCCTCGGTGTCTGTGGTGGTTACAGCTCGGATATCGCCGACTCAATCGTGTGGGCAGCAGGTGGCGTGGTGGCAGATGCACCCGTCAACCCGAACCCGGCAAAGGTGATCAACCTTAGCCTCGGTGGCATCAAGGAGTGCTCCACCACGTACCAGAACGCCATCAACTTCGCCTACAACTCCGGCGCAGTGGTTGTTGCTTCCGCCGGAAACTCCAACCGCCCCGCTGCCGACGCGAGCCCCGCGAACTGCCAGAACGTCATTGCCGTGGCAGCAAGCGACAAGGCCGGAGCCCGGGCCGCGTACTCCAACTACGGCCCAACCGTGGACGTCACCGCACCCGGTGGCAACATGAGCACCGACGTCAGCGGTGGCATTCTGTCCACCCTTAATTACGGAGAAACCACCCCGGGCGAGCCCGCCTTCGCCTGGATGGAAGGTACATCCATGGCAGCCCCTCACGTTGCAGGTGTTGCAGCACTTCTCATGTCCGCGGAAGGTGGCACTGTCACTCCCGCACAGGTGGAGCAGCAGCTCAAAGAGTCGGCCAGGCCGCTGCCGGGCGGTTGCTCGGCCGGTTGTGGCGCGGGCCTGGTGGACGCAGCTGCAGCACTGAAGAAGTTCGGTGGGACCGCACCCGCCGCGGCTCCGAACAAGAAGCTCACCGACTTCAATGGCGATGGCACAAGCGACGTCATTGCCCGCGATGGCAGCGGTGCGCTGTGGCTTTACCGGGGTAACGGCTACAGGGGCTGGCAGGGCAGCCGCACCCAGATCGGTGTGGGCTGGAACGGGATGACCTCCATCGAGGCACCCGGTGATTTTAACGGCGACGGCTACGCAGACGTCATTGCCCGCGACGGTAACGGCGTGCTGTGGCTCTACCCGGGCAACGGATGGGGTGGCCTCCTGAACGGGCTTCAGATCGGCGCCGGTTGGAACGTGATGACCTCCATCAAGGCCTCTGGCGACTTCAACGGCGACGCCAAGGCTGACATCATCGCCCGCGATGGCAACGGCGTGCTGTGGCTCTACCCCGGAAACGGCGCCGGCGGCTGGCTGCAAGCCCGTCAGATCGGCTCCGGTTGGAACGTCATGACAGCCATCGACGGCGTGGGCGACTTCAACGGCGACGGCAAAGCTGACGTCATTGCCCGCAATGGTTCAGGCGCGCTGCTGCTCTACCCCGGCAACGGCTCAGGCGGATGGCTTGCCTCCAGCCAAATCGGTTCTGGCTGGAACATGTTCAACGTCATTGAAGCTCCGGGCGATTTCGACGGCGACGGCAAGGTGGACGTCCTCGGGCGCACCAGCGGCGGCGACCTCGTGGTGTACACAGGCGATGGCTTCGGCTGGTGGCTGTACTCCGCCCAGGTAGGCGCCGGCTGGAACGTCATGACGGCCATTCTCTAAATCACTGCCCCTGCGGCTCGGTTCATTCCGCTCGCTCCCAGCTTTCCGTGGGTAGAGTAGAGGCCTGAACATCGCCGGATTGCAGTGGATACGGAGAACGCATTGTCAGCTTGGCTGGAACTTGGACCGGACAACTACGTCTTGGAAACCGAGGGATCGTTACTCAACACCGGGCTGGTGGTGGGCTCTGAGCTCGCCATGGTCATCGATACCGGCTGCGGCCCTCGCCAGGGCCGGGAGATCCTTGCCGCGGTTCGTGAAAAGACCCAGTTGCCGCTGGTAGTGGTGAACACCCACGCGCATTACGACCACTTCTTCGGTAACGCCGTTTTCGCAGACGACGGCGTTACCGAATTTTGGGCGCACGCCAACTGTGCGGCAACCATCGAACGCGACGCCGACAACCAGCGACGCTTCGTGGCGACCAACGAACCTGAGATGGCCGCGGGGGAGGGCGACGCCGTCGAGATTGTTGTCCCGAACGCGCTGGTCCACGACCAGCCGGTGCTTGTAGACCTCGGCGGAATCACGGCCACCCTGTTCTACCTCGGCCGTGCCCACACGGACGGTGACCTGCTGGTTGGGACCAGCTCCACACTGTACGTTGGCGATCTGGTTGAGCAGGGAGCGCACCCGTCGTTCGAGGATTCGTACCCCGAAGAGTGGGCGGATGCCCTGCGGCACATCTCCGCGCTGCGGCACCGCTACGAATTCCTGGTTCCGGGCCACGGAAAACATGTCAGTGACGAGTTCGTCAAAACCATGGCCCACACCATGGGCACCGCGGTCCGGCAGGCAACCCAGTCCATTCGCGACATGCCCTCCGACGCCACCAAGGCCATTCCCGTGCTGCCTTACGGCCCGGAACAGTCGCGCTGGTTCATCAAGAGGCTCCAGGAAACCCAGGCCCAGGGACGTTCATCCCTGGGTACCGCGGACTTCGGTCCGAGTGAAACGGGCTCGTACCCCTCATAAATCGGGTTCTTTGCTGGGAATGGGTCCTGAATCAACAAGGATCCTTACAAATTTGTCATCTTGTTTACTCCCAACCATGGACTATTTGAATAGTCCCTCCTAGGATGAAGGCGACCATTGGTTCGCGACTACCTGGGGGTGTCGAGATGAGGGGTTCACGCGTATTACCGCGTGCTGCCAGCATTCTCCGCTCTGTCATGGTCGCGGGCGCAGGCACCGCAATCTGGATGGCACTCTCAGCCACCGCCGCAAATGCGGACACGGGCGCTCTGGAGAAGAACCTTCCGGACAGCCCGACATCTTCGAGTTCCATCAGCATTCCGTTGCCCAACGTCGCCCTGCCGGCTGCCGTCAAAGGACTGCTCCCGGCCGATCAGGTCAACGTGCCCGTGCCTGCGGTAACGCCTGTGGTGCAGCACGTGGGGGGAACCCTCGATCACGTAGTTGGCACCGTGCCCGTGGTGAACCAAGTGGTTCCCGCAGACACGGCCGGAACCATCGTGAACACCGTTCTGGCACCTGCCACCGACACCGTGGACCACACAGTGAACGTGGTTGTTCCTCCCGTGAACGCAGCCGTGGAACCAATCCGGCTGGATCCGGTAACGGATGCGGTCAATCCGGTGGTGGAGCCCATTGTGGGCGCGGTCGACACCGTCCTGCCGCCCCTCGATTCCGTGGTCCCTCCAGTCACGATTCCGCCGGTGGTTGTTCCGCCGGTCAGCTTGCCTGGAACTGAACTTCCAGCGGTACCGGGCACCGACAATTCAGTAGCCCCGGCAGTGCCCGACGTTGGCACTTCGCCAGCCGCCGCCGTCGTGGGTTCACCTGAACCGGGCGTCAGTGCCCCGGCGTCGCAATCCAATCTTTCCGCACCGTCCACGGTCAGTGGGCCCTCATTCGAGGCTTCGTCGTGGGTGATGTCCACCCGCCACTTTGGCCCCACCGGAATTACCGCGGTGCTCGGCGGGTCCTCCTCGCCCGCCGATCCTGCAACGCCGACCGGGCTGCCCGGCGACCGGGACGCTGTCCCGTCGGGGCTCGCAGGCAGTGGTTCCGGCGCGTCGTCCAACGGCCCACCAAGCCCGGCTGCAGCATTCCTCGACGCCGCCGTGATTATGCCCGCCGATGCACTTCCTGGCCTCACAACGGCCAGCGATGAACAACATCCGAAGCCGGTTTCATTCGATCCCGGCTCCTCTCCTGACTAGGTCCCCGGCCATGCTGCATCAACTTTCGCGGCAGACGGCACTACAGACGATCCGTGATCGGACGTCTCCGGGAACAAGACCTTCAGGAGAAAAACACCATGAACACGACCATTCGCAAGTGCCTGATCGGCACCTGCTTTGCCGGGGGCATGATTGTCCTCAGCGCCACCGCAGCCAACGCGGCGGATACCACCAGCGGCAAAGACGGACTTCTGTCCGGCACGCAGGTGGTGGCGCCAATAACAGCGCCCGTCAATCCCGGCGCAACTTCTTTGGGCCTGGTGGGGGACTCGGCGGCAACCAGTTCGGCAGCTCCTGCTGCCGGTTCGGGTTCAGCACCCGCCACCACCAACGGTTCCAACGGCATCGGCTCCGGAACGCAAGTAGTAGCTCCGGTAACGGTGCCCGTAAACCTGGGCTCGTCGTCAGTGGGTCTGCTGGGGGGCTCCACTGCGGCGAGCTCAGCCACACCTGCCGCCCCGGCTGGGGCAACGAGTTCGACGCCGGCAGCGACCACCGGGGGAGCCGACGGCATCGCCTCGGGAACCCAGGTTGTGGCACCGGTGACGATCCCCATCACGGTGGGTTCGACGTCGGCCGGCGTGCTGGGTGACTCGGCAGCAACCTCAGGATCAACAGCTCCTGCGCAGGCCCAGGCGCCTGCGCAGGCAACGACGTCGGGGGGAGAGGGTATCGCGTCCGGCGCTCAGGTAGTGGCTCCGATTTCGGTCCCTGTTAACATCGGAGCCACTGCCGTGGGTGTGGCCGGGGATTCTTCGGCTACCTCCGGTTCCAACGGCTCGACGGCTGGCAGTGCTCCTGCTACTTCGGGTGCCACCACTTCCGGCTCTGACGGCATCGGTTCGGGTACGCAGGTCGTTGCTCCGATTACGGCTCCGGTAGGCGTTGGGTCCACCTCCGCTGGTGTGCTTGGTGATTCTTCCGCGACCCCCGGTGGCAGCGGTTCGACAAGTGCTCCTGTTGGCTCGACGTCGGGTGCTTCCACTTCCGGCTCTGACGGCATTGGTTCGGGAACCCAGATCGTTGCTCCTATTACGGCTCCGGTAGGCCTGGGTTCCACCTCGGCCGGTGTGCTTGGCGACTCCTCAGCCACCACGGGTTCCAACGGCGGTACGACCGGCACGGCACCTGCCGGCTCGACGTCGGGCGCCACCACCTCCGGCTCTGACGGCATCGGTTCGGGAACCCAGATCGTTGCTCCGATTACGGCTCCGGTAGGCCTTGGGTCCACCTCGGCCGGTGTCCTGGGTGATTCTTCCACGACCAACAGCGGCAGCGGTTCGACAAGTGCCCCTGCTGGCTCGACGTCGGGTGCCACGACTTCCGGCTCTGACGGCATCGGTTCGGGGACCCAGATTGTTGCTCCGATTACGGCTCCGGTAGGCGTTGGTTCTACGTCGGCTGGTGTCCTGGGTGATTCTTCCGCGACCACGGGTTCCAACGGCGGCACGACAGGCGCGGGCACCACGCCTGGTTCCAGCACGTCAGGCAACGATGGACTCCTTTCAGGTACGCAGCTGATCATCCCGATCACGGCTCCTGTGACCGTTGGGTCAACTTCAGTGGGCATTGGCGGCGGTTCTGTCGGTGCAGTGACTCCGCCGGTTGTTACCCCGCCGGTTGTTACTCCCCCTGTAGTGACCCCGCCGGTTGTCACCCCGCCCGTAGTAACTCCTCCCGTAGTAACCCCGCCGACCGAGACCCCCATTACCGGAGGCCCCTCCACCGGCGGAGAACCTGGTGTTGACGAGCCCGTCGGTGGCGCTGTAACTGGCGGAGCTGACGGTGCTGACAATGGAAACCTTGTCGGCGGAAGCATCCACACTGCGGGCAGTGTCCACACGGTGGTTGGCACCAACGGGTCAGTGACGGCGGCGGCCTCCACCGCCGTCGGAAGCGCCAACACCCTGGCTGCCACGGGACTGGACAGCAGCTTTGCACTCTGGGCGGGAGCGCTGCTCGTCATGGGCCTGGTCTTGACCGCCCTTGGTCGTCGGACGGCAGCAGCCAGCCGCAGCTAAGGTTCCAGTACGAATCACGCTCGCATGTAGCGGTTGCGGCTCCGGTCCTCGGAGCCGCAACCACTGCGCGCCAGCCCCGTGCACCCGTAGCCGCCGATCGCGCCCGTAACCCCTGGTGCGTCGAGCGTGTACGGGTGCGAACCAGCCCACGAAAGGGCGCGCCGGGTGCGTACGGGTGCGAACCTGACCACGAAAGGGGTGCGAACCAGACCACGAAGGGGTGCGCCGGGCGCGTAGG
>NZ_JAQPPK010000019.1 GCF_029952445.1 Paenarthrobacter nitroguajacolicus
GGCACCGAAACCACCCGACGAGAGGCCCTACCCGCCTGGATCCACTATTACAATCACCACAGGCCCCACACCGCACTCGGGAACAAACCACCCGTCAGCCGGCTAACCAACCTCCCTGGGCAGTACACCTAGTTGGGTTCGGGGAGGAGCACCAGGTTAAAGAACCCGCGGAGGCCCCTGGCTACATCCACCTGGTCCGGCGCGAGCAGCCATTGGGTCTGCAGCCCGTCCCAGAGCGCCACCAGGGAGGTCGCCGCTTCTTCAGGATCGACGCCGGGGCGCAGCCTGCCCTCGGCCGCCAGCTCAGCGAAACGCCGGGCATAGCTCGCCCGCAATCGCTCGAAGCGCGCGGTGAAGTAATCCCGTCCCGGGTGTTCATCCGTGACCGACTCCGCGCACAGCACGGTGTACAGCTCGATGACCCCCGGGATGTCCTCGTTGAACAGGGCGGTTCGTATGACCGAGTCCGCCAAACCCTCCCTCATGTCATCGGGGAAGGCTCCGCTGGTGATCTCGTCGCGACGTTCCAGCACCGACATCAGGAGGTCGCGTTTGGACGGGAAGTAGTGCAGCAGGCTGGTCTGGCTCATGCCTGCGCGATCGGCGACATCCTGCAGCGAGCCTCCACGGTAGCCACGCGCAGCGAACACCGCATGGGCTGCGTCCAGAATCGTCTGGCGCCTTTCCTCGGATTTCGCGTAGGGGCCACGCCTCGCTGTCCGGCCCACGTCCTTTGTGGTCATGGCTAGTCAGTGTACGCGTTTGGGACCTTCCGCGAAATTCGAGTAGCTACTCGAATTTTCTGTTACCGTGGTCACAATCGACATGCTGGGGCCCGGTTTCGGGTGCACGGCAGCGTCAACCTGACACGAAGAGGTGAAGGCTCATGACCCGTTTCACTCGAAGACAACTCCTGGGCGCAGGCCTGGGCACAGCAGCCATGGGCCTGCTGTCCGGCTGCGCGACCCCCGGTACCCAATCCGTCAACGCCGCGCCAACCATCCCCGGCGCCGAAGGGCCCGTGCGGCTCACCTACTGGGCATGGCTGAAGGATTTCCAGAACGTGGCCGACATCTGGAACGCAGCCAATCCCAACATCCAGGTTGATGTTGTCTGGATCCCGGGCGGCAACGCAGGCGGTTACCAGAAGCTCTACTCTGCACTGGCGGCCGGGGGCGGACCGGATCTGGCACAGGTGGAACTAAGGTCGATTCCGGAGTTCATGCTGGTCAACGGCCTGGTGGATGTTTCCCGCTACGGCGCCAACGATTACGCCCACTTGTACGACCCCACCCTGTGGAAGCAGGTCAGCTACACGGGCGGAGTTTACGGCTTGCCGCAGGACTCGGGTCCGATGGCCATGTTCTACCAACCCGCGATCCTGGACAAGGTGAGTGGAACCACTCCCAAGAGCTGGGAGGAATGGGCTGCGCTGGCACGCGAACTCCGCGCGGTGGATACCTACCTTGACTGCTTCCCCATCAGCGACGCCTCCCCTTTCGCTTCCTTTGCCGGGCAGGCCGGTGCCGCCTGGCTGCGCCCCGAGGAGGACGGCTGGGTCATCAACATGACCGACGACGCCACGCTCAACACCGCGCGCTTCTTCGATAAAGCGATCGACGACGACCTCGTTACCACTGCGTACGGCGCCTTCTCGCCCGGCTGGTTCGCCGCGGCGGGCAAGGGTGGTATCGCCTCGACCGTCACTGGCAGTTGGGGTGATGCCCTGGTGGAGGGCGTCAGTGGTTCGGAAGGAAAGTGGCGGGTTGCCCCGATGCCCACTTGGGGCAGCACCGGATTCGGTTCCAGCTACCTCGGAGGCTCAACTGCGGCCGTCCTGGCGAACAGCAAGCATCCCAAGGAGGCCGTGGAATTCGCGGTCTGGCTGACAACCTCAAAAGAGGGAATCGACGCCGAGATCAAGAACAGCGGCATCGGCTGGTCCCCGAATCCCGAGTTCATAGGCACGGACCGCCAGCAGGCATCGAAGTTCTTCGGCGGCCAGAACTACAACCAGGACATCTTCGTTCCCGCGGCGCAGCAGCAAAATCCTGAATGGTCGTGGTGGCCAGTGACCCAGCAGTCCTTCAACATCCTCAGCGATGGGTTCCGCAAGAAGGCCTTCGGTACCTCACTGGTGGACTCGATTGCGGCCTCGGAGCAGCAGATCATCACCGTTTTCAAGAACAAGGGCCTCACCATCCGGAAGGAAACGGCATGACGACCACCCGCACTGCCAGTACAGGGGACGTACCCGCAGCGGTCCGCGGCAAGAGGACCGGAGCCGCAGCGAGGGCACCCTGGTTGCTGCTGGCTCCCTTCCTGGCGCTCTTCGTCCTCACTTTCCTGTTGCCCATCATCGTGGCCATCCTGTCCAGCTTCACCAAAGTGACAAGGAGCGGACTCTTCGGCGAAGCCGGCGTTACCAGCGAATTTGCCGGGTTCAGCAATTACGTACAGGCGCTTGGCGACGGAAGCTTTGTTGCTTCCATCGGCCGGATGCTCCTGTTCGGGATTGTCCAGGTTCCGGTCATGATCGTGCTCTGCACGGTCCTGGCCCTGATGCTCGAGTCGGCGTCAGCCAAATGGCCGGGGTTCTTCCGTGCCGCCTACTTCATGCCCTACGGCGTTCCGGGAGTGATCGCCACCATCCTGTGGTCGTTCCTGTATGTTCCCGGCCTCAGCCCGCTCTTTGATGCCGCCAAAACAGTGGGCCTTACCCCTGATTTCCTGGGCGCCAACAGCGTGCTGTGGTCCATCGCCAACATCGTCACCTGGAGCTACACCGGCTACAACATGCTGATCATCGTGGCGCAGCTCAAGGCCATCCCGGTGGAACTCTACGAGGCAGCGAAGGTGGACGGTGCTTCCACCTGGCGGGTTGCCCGGAGCATCCAACTCCCCCTGATCCGCCCTGCCCTGATGCTGACCACGGTCTTCTCCATCATTGGAACGCTGCAGTTGTTCGCCGAAGCGCAGGTCCTCAAAACGGTGGCCCCGGCCATCGACAGCCAGTACACGCCCAACCTGAGCGCCTACACCACGGCCTTCGCGTACAACGACTACAACGTTGCCGCAGCGCAATCGGTGATCATCGCCGTCGCCGCCTTTGCTTTGTCCTTCGCCTTCCTCGCGCTCACGAACAGGAAGTCATCATGACCGCAACCGCCACCAAACCCTCCACTGCTCCCGTCCGCAACCAACGGCCCGGAGGTCCGGACCGATCAGCCGGACGACGCCGGTCCTCCACCATCATCGTCACCGCACTTCTGGTGGTGGTTGCGCTGTACTTCCTGATCCCGGTCTACTGGGTCTTCGTCGCGTCCACCAAGTCCACCTCCGACCTCTTCTCCACCAACGGCTTCCTGTTCGCGCCAACGTTCTCCCTCTGGGAAAACATCGGCCGGGTCCTCAGTTACGACAACGGAATTTTCGGCCGTTGGTTCCTGAACTCCGCCATCTACGCCGGCGTTGGCGCACTCCTGGCCACCTACTTTGCGGCTGCCGGCGGCTACGCTCTGGCCAAGTACGAGTTCAAGGGACGCAACCTGGTGTTCGGCACCATCCTCGGCGGCGTCCTGGTGCCCGGGACCGCCACGGCGCTGCCGTTGTTCCTGCTGTTCAGCCAAATGGGCCTGGCCAACACCTACTGGAGCGTGCTGCTGCCGTCCTTGGTCTCCCCCTTCGGGTTGTTCCTGTGCCGGATCTACGCCCAGGCCACAGTGGACACCTCGCTGATCGAGGCCGCAAGGATCGACGGCGCCGGAGAGTTGAGGATCTTCCACACGATCGGACTCAAGGTACTCACCCCAGCCTTGGTCACGGTGTTCCTTTTCCAGCTCGTTGGCATATGGAACAACTACTTTTTGCCCTTGGTGATGCTGTCCGATTCCGAGCTCTACCCCATCACCCTTGGCCTGAACAACTGGCTCAGCCAGGTGGACCGTTTGCCCGAATTCTATGAACTGACCACTGGCGGGGTCCTGCTCTCCATCATCCCGCTCAGCATCGCCATGATTGTCCTGCAGCGCTTCTGGCGCGGAGGACTGACAGAAGGAGCCGTCAAGTAATGACCATCCATCAAACAGCCGGCTATATCACCGATACCGGCCCTGGTACGGGGAACCGTCTCCCCGCGAGGTCGTGGCTGCACAGTGATGCGCCCGGCCTTTCGCTGAACGGACAGTGGCGGTTCCGCCTGCTTCCCGGCGCGCCCGGCACACCCGGCGGACGCGGGGTGCTGCCTGCCGGAGAAGCCGTCGAGGGCGTGGCCGAAGAATCCCTGAACGACTCCGGCTGGGACCAAATCCCTGTTCCTGCCCACTGGGTACTGGAGGGCGACGGCGCCTACGGCCGGCCCATCTACACCAATGTCCAGTTCCCCTTCCCCACCAACGCTCCCCACGTTCCGGACCAGAACCCCACGGGTGACTACCGCCGCACGTTCGAGCTCCCCGAAGACTGGAATATCGAGGAACGGACAGCGCTCCGTTTCGATGGAGTCGAGTCCAGGTACAAGGTGTGGCTCAACGGAAACGAAATCGGTGTGGGCACGGGGAGTCGGCTGGCACAGGAATTCGATGTCACCGAAGCCCTTCGCCCCGGAACCAATGTCCTGGCGGTCCGCGTTCACCAGTGGTCCGCCTCCAGCTACGTCGAGGACCAGGACCAATGGTGGATGCCCGGTATCTTCCGTGATGTCAGCCTCCAATCACGGCCAAAAACAGGATTCGACGACGTCTGGTTGCGGACCTCGTACACCGCCGGTTCCGGCATCATCGATCCCGAGATCACCGCTGGCAATGCCGCTTACCCGGTTCGGCTGTCGGTCCCGGAGCTGGATGTCGACGTCGTCTGGGACTCTCCTGCCGACGTCGCCGCGGTGGCGGTTCCCGGCGTCGAACCTTGGTCCGCAGAGGTGCCCCGCCTCTACAACGCGACCGTGGCCAGCGAAGGCGAGACCATTTCGCTGCGCCTGGGTTTCCGTACCGTGGAGATCAAGGGCGACCAATTCCTGGTGAACGGAAAGCGCGTGGTGTTCCACGGCGTGAACCGTCATGAGACGCATCCGGACCGTGGCCGGGTCTTTGACGAGGAATTTGCCCGTGCCGACCTCGCCCTGATGAAGCAGTTCAACGTCAACGCCATCCGCACCAGCCACTACCCGCCGCATCCGCGCCTGCTGGACATCGCGGACGAGCTCGGTTTCTGGGTGATCCTGGAGTGCGACCTGGAGACCCATGGTTTCGAGCGGCACGGGTGGGTGGGCAACCCCAGTGACGATCCCGCGTGGCGTGAGGCCTACGTGGACCGGATGGAACGCACGGTGGAACGGGACAAGAACCACCCCTCCATCATCATGTGGTCCCTGGGCAACGAGTCCGGTACAGGCTCCAACCTCGCTGCAATGTCCGTCTGGACGCACGCCCGCGACGCCGGCAGGCCCGTCCACTATGAAGGCGATTACACCGGCGCCTACACGGACGTTTACTCCCGCATGTACTCTTCCGTGCCTGAAACTGAAGCGATCGGCCGTGACGATTCGGGGTCACTTCTGCTCGGCTGCTCCGCTGCGGAATCGGCACGACAGCGCACCAAGCCATTCATCCTGTGCGAATACGTGCACGCCATGGGTAACGGCCCCGGCGCGATCGACCAGTACGAGGACCTTGTGGACCGCTATCCCCGCCTGCATGGTGGCTTCGTGTGGGAGTGGCGGGATCACGGCATCCGCACCACCACCGCCGACGGCACGGAATTCTTCGCTTACGGCGGCGACTTCGGCGAGGTGATCCACGACGGCAACTTCGTGATGGACGGCATGGTTCTTTCGGACTCGACCCCGAGCCCGGGACTCTTCGAGTACAAGCAGATCGTGGCCCCGATCCGTTTGGGCTTTTCCACGGAAACGCACGACGGCGGCACCCGCCGCTTCGTCACTGTCGCCAACCTGCGGCACACCGCCGACGCTTCCGACGTCGTGCTCCGTTGGCGCCTCGAACGGGACGGCCTTCCGGCCGCTTCGGGAGAGCTCGACGTCGTCAATTCCGCAGGTGCGCCGCTCGCCGCAGGTGACACAGCCCGTGTGGAGCTTCCCGCCCTGGACGCTGCAGGAAGCGGTGAGCACTGGCTGACTGTGGAGGCCGTCCTCCGCAAGGATACTGCTTGGGCTGAGGCAGGCCACGTGGTCTCAGCGGCCCAGTTGTCGTTGGCAGTGACCTCCCATTTCCTCCCCCCGCGTCCCCAGTCCTCGGCTGCCCGAGCCGACCACGAGGTGGCTCCCACCGTTTCTCTGGGTCCGGCCGTCTTTGAGCACGGCAGGCTTGTTTCCCTTGCGGGGCTGCCGGTGTCCGGTCCGCGGCTGGAGCTGTGGCGTGCCCCCACGGATAACGACGCCGGTGCCGGCCGCGGCAGCTACGACCTCGCCGATCCCTGGCTCAATAACGGCGACGGTGTTCCGGCTCCTTCCATGGAAACCATCTGGCGTGCAGCCGGCCTGGACCGTCTGACGGCCCGGGTAGAGGATGTTTCGGCCAGTGGGAACGGTGTCGGGGTCATGACCCGCTACGCCGCCGCGGACTCCTCTGACTGGGTGTCGGTGGAGGAAAACTGGCGGCTTTCCAACGGGGAGTTGTGGCTGAGGGTGGACATCGTCCCGAGTGCGGGTTGGGACATCATCTGGCCACGCGTGGGCATTCGCTTTGACATGCCCGGTTCTGTGGATGGAGCCTCGTGGTTCGGAACGGGTCCCCGCGAGTCCTACCCGGACAGCATGCATGCCGCCCAGGTTGGCCGCTATTCCTCGACAATCGAGGCTCTGTCCGTGCAATATGCCAAGCCCCAGGAGTCTGGCCACAGGAGTGGGCTCCGCTCATTGGAGGTGCAGAACAATGGTGCGCCTTGGCTGCAATTCCACGCTGCTCCGGATTCCCGGGACCGTTTGCCGGGCTTCACGCTTGCCCGGCACACTGCACAGGAGATCTCCGCGGCAGCCCATCCCCACGAGTTGCCTCCCAGCAACGGCAGCCACCTGTACCTGGACGCGGCGCAGCATGGTTTGGGGTCCAGGGCATGCGGGCCGGACGTGTGGCCCGACTTTGCCCTCCGTCCGGAAGCCCGGACCCTGAGCTTCAGGATCACCGAGGCGACTGGCTGATTCTCCCGTTGTGAGGCCTGTCCTGCGCGTTTCCAGACAAGAATAAAGCGTAGGGCAGGCCTCACAACGTTATGGAGCCACGACTACGGGTTCCTTTTTCGCGGCGTCCTTGCGGATGGTGGCGCTGATGACCGCGGCCACCGTGCACATTGCGGCCGCACCCATCCACGCATAGTTGTAGTGTCCGGTGGCATCGCGAATGAACCCGGCGGCGAGCGCGGCGGCGGCGGCCCCGAGCTGGTGGGCCGCGAACACCCAGCCGAACACTACCGAACCGTCGGCGCCGAACACCGAGCGGCAGATGGCTGCGGTGGGGGGCACCGTGGCTACCCAGTCAAGGCCGTAAACCACCACGAAGATGATCATGCTCGGCTCAACGGACGAGCCCAGCAACAGCGGCAGCACCAGCAGGCCGATCCCCCGGAACTGGTAGTAGACCGCCAGCAGGACCTTGGGGTTGAAGCGGTCCGTCAGCCAACCCGAGGCTATGGTGCCCACGATGTCGAAAATCCCGACGACGGCCAGCAGGCCTGCCGCTGTGGTTTCGGGCATGCCGTGGTCGTGTGCAGAGGGGATGAAGTGGGTGCCGATGAGTCCGTTGGTGGTGGCTCCACAAATCGCGAAGCCCGCTGCCAATGCCCAGAACGTCCTGACTTTGGCGGCCCGTTTCAGGACCTGCAGTGCACGGACGGCGGCGTTGGCCGAGTCTTTCGTAGCCGCCTCCCCAGGCTGGCCGGCAGCCGCAGGGTTGGTTCCGGCGTCGACGGCCTTTGCCTCCAGTTCCTGGGCACCGTAAGGCAACACCCCGACGTCGGCGGGTGAGTTCCGCAGCCATCGCAGCACCAGCGGGACCACCGCGAGCGCACCGGCCGCGATGAGGAGCGAGGCGCCACGCCAGCCCGGATCCTGGGCAAGGGCGGCGATAAACGGCAGGAACACCAGTTGGCCTGCGGCACTTCCCGCAGTAAGGATGCCAATCACCAGGCCACGGCTCTTGGCGAACCAGGTGTTGGCGATGGTGGCAGCGAAGACGAGCGCCATCGAACCGGTTCCCAGCCCGATGAGAAATCCCCAGGTCAACAGGATCTGCCAGGACTGGTTCACCAGGACGGTCAGGGCCGAACCCAAGCCAATCAGGCATAGTGCCAGCGAGGTGACCTTCCGGATGCCGAAGCGTTCCATGAGGGCTGCCGCGAAGGGTGCCGTCAGCCCGAAGAGGACCAGGTTGATGCTGACGGCCAGGGACAACACCGTGGTGGACCAGCCGAATTCCTGCTGCAAAGGGACCATGAGCACACCGGGGGCTGCGCGGAAGCCGGCGGCCCCGACCAGCGCCAGGAAGGCCACTCCGGCAACTATCCACGCCGGGTGCAGGCGGCGGCGCTTGCCGGATTGCGGCTGCTTTCCGTACGGAACCTGTTGCGACCCGGCCGGTGTGCCTGTGACGTCGGGAGCGGTCATGCGGTGATCTCCGTTTCAGAGGGAGCTGCTGTGCTTGCTTCAGGTGGTGCCACGGCAAGCGGAACCGGGTGGTCTGTGCGCTTGAAACTGTGCCAGCTGGTGTTGGCGGCCGTCAGGCGGCTACCGCAGTGGGTACAGGTATCGGCCGAGGATGTGGGGCGTCCGCAGTCAGTGTGGATGACCCGCATGTGGGAAACCTCGTTGGGTGCGTCCAAATGCTTCTCTGCCCAGATGATGATGGCGTTCAGGACGGGCAGGGCGTCCTCGCCTTTGCTGGTGAGGACGTATTCCTGCCGGGTGCGGCTGCCGTCCTGGTACGGTCGCTGGGCCAGCAGACCGGCGTCGAGCAACCACCCCAAACGCTTACTCAGAACGGTGTCCGCTACTTCGAGCCGCTGTTTGATGGCATCGAAACGGCCGTTGCCGAAGAAGATTTCCCGCAGCACCAGGCTTCCCCAAGGGTCACCGAGGACGTCGAGTCCCCGGGCGAGGCTGCACGTGCGGGCAGACCAGTCAGAGCGAAGAGGCATGGGCACAAAGCTAGCTAACTTTTCTAAAGAAAGCTAGATCCCTGGAAGACCCACCTCAGGTTATCCCGGGTTCATCAGCGGTTCATCTGGGGTGCCTACGCTTGCCGGGTCAACTCTGACCACGAAAGGCACCCTGAATGTCCTTGAACAACCCTGACTTGGTGAAACGTTCAACCGATTCCCCGGGGCTCTCCCGCCGCGGATTCCTGGGAACTGCAGCCGCAGCGACGGCGCTTGCGGCAGCCGGCTCACTTCTTCCCCCGTCAGTGCAAGCCGCCATGGCCAAGCCAACGCCTGCCGGAAGCCTGCAGTCCATCAAGCACGTGATCGTCCTGATGCAGGAGAATCGTTCCTTCGACCACTACTTCGGCTCGCTGCGCGGAGTGCGTGGATACGGCGATCAGTCCGTTACCCGGCTCCCCAACGGCAAGTCCATGTTCGAGCAGCCCCGCGCCACCGGCGAGACCGTCCTGCCGTTCTCCTTGCGCAAGGCGGCCGAACTCGCTGGGCGCCCGGGAACCGACATCCAATATCTCGGAGACCTGGACCATTCCTTCAAAGGCACCACCACGGCCTGGAACAACGGTTGGTGCGACAAGTGGATTCCTGCCAAGAGCGCATCCACCATGACGTTCTACGAGCGCCAGGACATCCCGCTCCAATACGAGCTCGCAGACACGTTCACCATCTGCGACGCGTACCATTGCTCCGTCAACGGCTCAACCAACCCCAATCGCAACTACCTTTGGAGCGGCACCACGGGCAGTGAGCCGGGCACCACCAACCGCGCCGTGACCAACGCGGCCTATGGCTACGATCACGGCGGCTACGACTGGACCTCCTACCCGGAACGGCTGGAACACTCGGGCGTGTCGTGGAAGATCTACCAGGACTGGGACAACTTCACGGACAACGCCGTTGAGTACTTCCAAACATTCAAGGCGATCGGCCGGAAGATGCTGGCCTCGGTTGACGGCCAACTGCGCACCACGGAGGAGTTCTACGACAACCTGGCGGGCAAGCCGGCAGCAGAGCAGGACCGCCTGCTGGCACAGCTGGAACAGGGCCGGGCAACCCTGACGGACGCCGAACGGTCGCTTTTCGACAAAGCCATGTGGCGTGGCCGGCCCGATACGCTCCTGGAGCGGCTCAACGCCGACATCACGGCAGGAACCCTGCCGCAGGTCAGCTGGCTGGTCCCGTCCGCGGCCGACTCCGAGCACCCGGGAGCGTCGACGCCGGTGGGCAGCGCGAATTTCGTCTACCGCCTCCTGGACACGGTGGCCAGCAACCCCGACACGTGGGACAGCACTGCGATCTTCCTGAATTTTGACGAGAACGATGGCTACTTCGACCACGTTCCGCCACCCGTCCAACCGCGTCCGGCGTCAGGTGAGTCAGCGGATTGGACCACGGCACGGCCCATCGGACTGGGTCCGCGGGTACCCATGACGGTGGTCTCGCCGTGGACGGTGGGAGGCTACGTGAGCTCCGAAGTCTTCGACCACACCTCAGTCCTGCGCTTCCTGGAACGCTGGACCGGCGTGCAGGAACCGAATATCTCGCCCTGGCGGCGCCAAGTCTGCGGTGACCTGACCGGCGTCTTCAATTTCAGTTCCCCCGGCACTCCCCCGGTGCTGGATCACCCCGGAGCCGTGCCCGCCAAGATCAGCAGATGGCGTCCCACCCCGCCCACAGTACAAGTGGCACCCATCCAGGAAACCGGCACGCGTCCGGCACGGCCGCTCCCCTACAGGCCCCGGGTTTCGGCCGTCGTAACGCCGGGCAAGATCACAGTGGCGCTGGGGAACAAGGGCAGCCGGTCAACCCACTTCGCCATCTACGGTTACGCCGGCGAAGTCACCGAACCCCGGCATGTGGACGTCCTCGGGAACGACCAGGTGGAGCTCCCCCTCACCTCAGGCGCGTTCGACGTCGTCGTCACCGGTCCCAACCGCTTCCAGTACGAACTGAAAGGCACGACGGCGGGCGCGGCGTCCGGCGTCGACGTTTCAGTCAACGGACGCCGCGGCAATAAGGCGGTGGAACTGGAACTGCGCAACAACGGTGCGACCTTGGTGAAGCTGGCTCTGCAATCGCTGCAGTATTCACAGGGTCACGACACCGTGAAGCTCAAAGCCGGGCAATCGAAGAAGATCGGCTGGGACACTGCGAACGGTTGGTATGACGTGGAGATCACGGCTGCCGAGGACGCCACATTCCGCCGGAGGCTGACCGGCCGCGAAGAAGACGGCCAGGAAGGCATCTCCGGCTAACGGCTCGCCGGGGGGTCCTTGATGGTCGCATCAGGGACCAACCCGGTCCGTGAAGGACGGTAAGCCAAGGCCCAGTAGACCAGCATGGCGATTCCGCACACCACCCCCAGGCTCGAAACCATGAGCTGCCACTGGGTCTGGGGGTCCTTGCCCCACTCTGCGGCTCCGGCCCACACAGCCAGGTTTTTGGGAGTCATGTAGAAGGCAATGGTGGAACACACCACTATCACCCAACCCGCAGTGCGCATCCGCCCGTTCCTGGTGGGCACCCGGTGCATCGCAAACGCCATGCTGGGCAGCGCCACGGCAACCCACACCCAGTGGTGCGACCACGAAACCGGGCTGATCAGGAGCATCAGGATGGCCGTCGCAGACACTGCAACGAAGTTCTCCTCCACAGCAGAAGCCCAGATGATGATGAGTGCCGCCACGATGACCAGCCCCAGGGACAGGACCATCCACACCACGTTGGTGATCGAAGAGTCCGGCATGCCGAAGTGCAGGAGCAGGCCCTTGACGGAGAGATTATCAACGTAGGCCGGCCCTCCAATGCGCCCGGTATCCGGAAGGATCTTGGTCCAGAAGTCCAGCGATGCCTGCGGCAGCACAACCCACGCCACCGCAATCGAGCCGAAGAAGCCGGCAGCCATCCATCCCAACGCCTTGAAGTCGCGGCGGACCAGGAAGTACAGGCCAAAAGCCAGAGGAGTGAGCTTCACACCGGCGGCCAGGCCGATCAGCAGGCCCGCGGGCCAGCGGATGGCACCAGCACGGACCTTCCCGTAAAGGGCGAAATCGGCCAGGATCACGCCCATCAGGATGATGTTGATCTGCCCGAAAACGAAAGTGTCACGCCATGGTCCCAGGAGCAGGATGGCACCGGTTCCCACCAACGCAGTGGTCCTGAAGCGGTAGTCGGCAAAGGCTTCACGCCAGGTCTTGAGGCCGAAGTAGTGCCGTGCAAGCCAAGCGGCCACGGTCGCGGCACCGGCCAAGGCAACCAGGATGAAAACCATGCTGCCGGCAAAGAAACCCATCGCTGCCAACCCTGTAAAGAGGAGCGCCGCAAACGGAGGGTACGTAAAGGGCAGTCCATCGCGGATGGCGTACAGGTCGCCGCCTTCCATGACCTTGCCGCCGCCGTAGTAGTAGACCTCAAAGTCATTCAGGGCCGGTTGGTAGTACGCGTAGAGGAAGCACACAGCAACCGCAAGAGTAAAGGCACCGGCTACCGTGAGGATCCAGCCCCGCGTGCTGGTGGCGGCCACCGCCTGTGTAGGAGAAGCCGCCATGTCAGCCGTTGCTGATCTTGGCGAAGGCCTGTTCAAGGTCGGCGATCAGGTCCTCTGATTCCTCGATGCCGCAGGACAGGCGCAGGAGGTTCACGGGGACGGCCAGCTCGGTTCCCTTGACGGAAGCGTGCGTCATCTCCGAGGGATAGTTCATGAGGGATTCGATGCCGCCCAGCGATTCGGCAAGCGTGAACACGGAGGTGTTCTCGGCTACGGTCCGGGCAGCGGCCTCGCCGCCCTTGAACTGGACCGACACCATCCCGCCGAATTTCTTCATCTGCTTCGCGGCAAGAGCGTGGCCGGGGTGGTCCGGCAGGCCGGGGTACAGCACTGCTTCCACTTCGGGTCGCTGCAGCAGCCATTCGGCCACCGCCTGGCCGTTGTCGCTGTGGCGGTCCATGCGCACACCCAGCGTCTTCAAGCCACGGGTGGTCAGGAACGCGTCCATGGGACCGGAAACAGCCCCAACGGCGAACTGGATGAAGCCGATCTTCTCCGCAAGCTCAGCATCCTTGACCACAACCGCCCCACCCACGACGTCGGAGTGGCCGCCGATGTACTTGGTGGTGGAGTGGACTACGACGTCGGCACCGAGTTCCAGCGGGGTCTGCAAGTAGGGAGACGCGAAGGTGTTGTCGACCACCAGGAGGGCGCCGGCGTCGTGCGCTACAGCGGCGAGCGCCGCGATGTCCGTGATCTTCATCATCGGATTGGACGGCGTCTCAACCCAGACCAGGCGGGTCTTGTTCGCTGCAACCGCGGCAGCCACGGCGTCGAGGTCCGACATGTCCACCGGGGTGTTGCCGATCCCCCAGTCCCCCAGCACACGGTCAATCAGTCTGTAGGTGCCGCCGTAGGCGTCGTTGCCCAGGACGATGTGGTCGCCGGGGCGGGCCACGGCACGGATCAGGGAGTCCTCGGCAGCGAGGCCGGAGCCGAAGGAAAACGCAGCCGTACCGCCTTCCAATGCCGCAAGTTGCTCCTGCAGGGCATCACGGGTGGGGTTGCCTCCGCGGCCGTATTCGTAACCTGAACGCAGGCCGCCGATACCGTCCTGGGCGTAGGTTGTGCTGAAATGCAGCGGTGGCACCACTGCGCCGGTGCGGGGTTCGAATTCCTGGCCGGCGTGGACGGCGCGTGTGTTGAACCCGGCCTTGTTGTTGGCAGACATGGAAGCTCCTCTTTGTTCGTTCAACGGGATGGTCAGCGCAGGCTAGTTGCTGAGGTAGGCCAGAAGGTCGTGGCGCGTCAGGATCCCCACCGGGGCTCCAACGAAGGTCACCATGACGGTATCGACGTCGGACAGCAGCTCCCGCGCGGCGGAAATGGTCTCCAGTGAGCCGATCACGGGGAGGCGGTCACCCATGTGCTCGGCGATCTTGTCCGTGAGTTTGGCTTCGCCCCTGAACAGTTTGGTGGTGAGGCTGCGCTCGTCCACGGCGCCCAGGACTTCGCCCATCACCACGGGCGGCTCCTGCGACAGGACAGGGATGTGCGAGACGCCGAACTCGTTCATGATGTTGATGACGTCGCGGACGGACTCATTGGGATGAATGTGGACCAGGTCCGGCATCTCGCCCGTTTTCGATTTGAGCACTTCACCAACGGTGGCTTCTTCGCCCCCGGAAAGGAATCCATAGGAGCGCATCCACTGGTCGTTGAAGATCTTGGCCAGATAGCCGCGGCCCGAATCAGGCAGGATGACCACGACGACGGCGGACTCGTCCAGGTCCTTGGCGGCCTGCAGCGCAGCCACCACCGCCATGCCTGAAGACCCGCCCACCAGCAGGCCCTCTTCCCTGGCAAGGCGCCGGGTCATGGCGAAGGAATCCGCGTCAGAAACAGCAATAACGTCATCGGGGACGGCGCGGTCGTAGTTGGCGGGCCACATGTCCTCGCCAACGCCTTCCACGAAGTAGGGACGGCCGGTTCCGCCGGAGTAGACCGAACCTTCCGGGTCCGCGCCGATGATCTTGACCCGGCCGCCGTCGGACTCCGGACGGTCCGCCGAAACCTGCTTCAGGTACCGGCCCGTGCCGGTGATGGTGCCGCCGGTACCGGCGCCGATCACCACATGGGTGACCCGGCCGTCGGTGTCGTTCCAGATTTCGGGGCCGGTGGATTCGAAATGGCTGCCCGGGGCTGCCGGATTGGAAAACTGGTCCGGCTTGAAGGCATCAGGTATCTCTTTGACCAAGCGGTCCGAGACGCCGTAATAGCTTTGCGGGCTGTCCGGGGCAACGGCGGTGGGCGTCACTACTACCTCGGCTCCGTAGGCCTTCAGCACAGCGCGCTTGTCCTCGCCAACCTTGTCCGGGACCACGAAGACGCACTTGTAGCCCTTCTGCTGGGCCACCAGAGCCAGACCCACTCCCGTGTTGCCCGACGTCGGCTCAACGATGGTTCCGCCCGGCTTCAGGCGCCCGTCCTTTTCTGCCTCTTCGATCATTTTCACGGCGATCCTGTCCTTGATGGATCCGCCGGGGTTGATGTATTCGAGCTTGACCAGGACTGTGGCTTTAATCCCGTCCGTAACGTGGTTGAGCTTGATGAGCGGCGTGTTGCCGATGAGGTCCAACACGGACTGGGCGTACTTCATAGGTACAAAGTTACCGCCTGCCCGCTTGGGGACCTGCGTCGGCCGGCTAGCTCCCCGCAGAGGTGTCCGTCTGCCAGAGCCCCAAAATGTTGCCTTCCGTGTCTTTGAAGTAGGCGTACCACCCCATGGTCGGAACGGCATCCTTGCCTTGCACCACGGAACCGCCGGCCTGTTCGACCTCCGCGAGGGCAGCGTCAAGGTCCGCAACATCAATGGTGAGGATGGGGGTCTTCAAATTGTCGGTCCGGGGGAACAACGCGCCGTTGATGGCTCCGGGCTCCTTCGGCGCACCGGTTTGCTCATCCGATTCCGTGGTCAGGGCGATGGTGTAATCCATGCCCTGCATTGGGCTGAGGTTCCAGCCGAAAGTCTTCTGGTAGAAGGTGTTGGCCCGGTCGGTGTCTTCCGTGGGGATTTCAAAATGCACTATTGCGGCCATGGCTGGCGCTCCTTGTTCCTGGTTCCTTGGTATTTGTTCCTTGGATTCGGACGCGGCCCACCCGCGCCACATCACGGAGTCTAGACCCGGGCGGGCACCACCGTAAGGGGCTTTTTCCGGGAATGTCAGCCCGGCGTGGGACCATAAAAACATGACCATCGCAGACGCCCCGCCCCTTGTGGCGGCAGCGGCGGATGCAGCCGTCCGATGGCATCCGGGCGGTTCCTTCCGCCTGGACCAGACCATGTTTCCGCTCATGCGCGGCAATGCTGATCCGTCCTTCGCGGCGCACGCCAACGGCTACTGGATGGCCTTCACTGCGCCGTCCGGCCCGGTGGCACTTCGCTTGTCCGGCGGCGGTCATGGTCCGGACTCTTTCGTAGACGCGCAGGCTTGGGGGCCTGGAGCCTCGGACGCAGTGGCTGGCGTCCCCCGGCTGCTGGGGGCCGACGACGATTGGTCGGCCTTCGATGCCCCCGCTTTCCACGCCACGCTCCCGCGCCGCGTCACAGAAGCACGACGCCGGAACCTGGCAGTGCGCCTGCCCTCCACCGGGCGGGTGGTTGACTCACTGGTGCCCACCATTTTGGAGCAAAAGGTCACCACTTTGGAGGCAAGGCGTGGCTACCGATACCTGATGTACCGGTACGGGACGCCTGCGCCGGGAAAAGCCCCCGCAGGCCTGCTCGTTCCTCCGACCGCCCGCCAATGGCTGGCCATTCCTTCGTGGGAGTGGCACAAGGCCGGAGTTGGACCACAGCGTTCGGCCACAGTCATGCGGGCGCTGCAATCCGCCGTCGCGCTTGAACGTTTGGCTGGGCTGGACTCCGTGGAGGCCGGCGCCAAGCTGCAGACGATTCCCGGTATCGGTGTCTGGACCGCGGCCGAAGTCGTCCAGCGGACCCACGGCTGCCCGGATTCAATCTCCGTGGGCGACTACCACTTGGCGGCGTACGTGGGCTACGCCTTGACCGGGGAGAAAACGGACGACGCCGGCATGATCGAGCTGCTCGAACCGTGGCGCGGGCAGCGGCAACGGCTTGTCCGGATGCTGTACCTGAGCGGCTTCCGCAAACCCACGTTCGGCCCCCGGATGACCGTGCAGGACCACCGCCACCACTAGAAGCAACGCGGGGTCACTTATGGCCCATGTTTGCCGCATTTATGGGCCATAAGTGACCCGGCGTTGCTTCAGTTGGTGCGGAGTTTGGCTGACCGGATACGAGAGATGACCCCGGCAAACCCCTCCGCCATGTCATCCGCGTTGACCTTGAAATACGACCATCCCGCACTCAGGAATGCTTCGTCGCGTCGGTTGTCACGGGTCTGCTGTTCGCGCGAAAGGTGATGGGCGCCGTCGTACTGGATTGCAATCCGGAACCGCCGATAGCCGAGGTCGGCCGTTGGCGACCACGGATCCTCCGGGTCCAGTCGCAACTGCAGTTCCGGCTCGGGCAGCCCCTCGTCCCGCATGGCCAATCGCAGGAACGTCTCGGGATACGAGTCAGCTCCGATCCGCATCTCGTCCAGCGCCAGCCGTGCTTTCTCTACCCCTTGGAGGTTTGGATGCTGCCGAATGAGCAGCCTCAGCCCGGAGCTATAGGCATAAGGTTCAGTCCTCAGCTCCAGGTCTGGCCGGGGCCGGCGAATGAGTTGATCGCCCATGGCGATGACATACGGGAGGGGCATCGACTTGGCAAGATCCAACCAGGTTCTGGGGCGAACCGACACGGGTATGCCTTGATGATCCATGACTTCGCCTGGGAAAACACGGACGCGATGCCCTGTCACTCCGGCCCTCCGCACCCTGGGCAGTTCGTGCGGCTTGCTCAGATGCAGGGCGTCGTTGTTCCCCATCCACGGCGGAAGCCCCAGGCCCGTCAGGATAGCGGCGGTCTCATGAGAGATCCAGGCCCCGGGGGTTGCGGCCGTGAGGACCCGGGCCCGCTCAATGAGTTCCACGTCGGCTCCGCGTGGCAGGTAGATGAGCCGACCGCCGTCGTCGATGTCCTTGGCCCGCAGCCGTTTCCTCGGCACCCCCAGCTCACGCGACTCGTAAATCGTAAAAGGGCGGGTGCCGAGAACCTCGGGCAAAGGACTGATGCGAACCATGCACTCCAGTCTCTCGGCAGCGAGCCCCTCAAATGGAGTTATCCACAGGACCACTTTCCCAAACTGCAACGCGGGATCACTTATGGCCCATAAATGGAGGAAACATGGGCCATAAGTGACCCCGCGTTGCTTTCAGAGGTGGAGCCGGGACACGGCTTCCTGGCGCATATCGACTTTGCGGACTTTCCCGGAGACGGTCATCGGGAAGCTTTCACGGACGTCGATGTAGCGGGGAATCTTGTAATGCGCCAGTTTGCCCCGGCAGTACTCGGCGAGGTCGTCGGCTGTCAGCGGCCCGGCGCCGGGCTTGAGGATGATGCACGCCATGAGCTCCTCGCCGTACTTGGCATCCGGAACGCCGATCACCTGCACGTCCTGGATGGAAGGGTGCAGGTAGAGGAATTCCTCGATCTCGCGGGGATAGATGTTCTCCCCGCCACGGATCACCATGTCCTTGATGCGTCCTTCGATCACGAGGTAGCCGTCTTCATCCATGCGGGCCAGGTCCCCGGTGTGCATCCATCCGTCAGCGTCGATGGCCTCGGCGGTCTTGTCCGGTTGGCCCCAGTAGCCCTGCATGACGGCATAGCCCCGGGTGCAGAGCTCCCCGATAACGCCACGCTCCACGGTCTCTCCCGACCCCGGCTCCACCACCTTGCTCTCCAGGTGCGGCATGGTCCGGCCCACGGTGGATGTCCGCTGCTCCAGGGTATCCCCGGCGCGCGTCATGGTGGACACCGGCGATGTCTCGGTCATGCCGTAGCAAATGGCCACGTCCACCATGTGCATCTCGCCGATAACCCGCCGCATGACCTCGATGGGACAAAGCGAACCCGCCATCACGCCGGTCCGCAGCGTCGACAGGTCATAGGACGCAAAATCGTCCATGGCGAGCTCTGCGATAAACATGGTGGGCACGCCGTACAGCGACGTTCCGCCAAAATCCTGCACGGCTTCCAACGCCGCCGAAGCACTGAATCCCCGGCTGGGAATGATGGTGGCAGCCCCGAAGCTGAGCGCGTTCAGGTTTCCGATCACCATGCCGAAACAGTGGTAGAACGGCACCGGGATCACCACCCTGTCATGCTCTGTGTAGTTCAGGAGCCGCCCAATCGAGTTCCCGTTGTTCAGGATGTTGTGGTGCGTCAGCGTTGCGCCCTTCGGGAAACCAGTGGTGCCCGAGGTGTATTGCAGGTTGATGGGATCGTGCGGGTCCAGTTCCGCCATCCGCTCGCGAAGCGCTGAAAGCCCGACGCCGTCAGCCCGGGTCAGGAGCTCGGCGTAGCTCAGTTCGTGGCCGGCTTCCGGAACCCCCGCCGTAAGCCCCGCCGCGGGTTCGCCGGGAAGGAACACCACCTCCCGCAGTTCCGGGCAGGTGCCCGCCGCATCCCGGGCCATGCCGACGTAGTCGCTGTTCTTGTCCGTTGGGGCGGTCACCAGCATCCGCATGCCATTCTGTTTGACTACGAATTCCAGTTCATGGCTGCGGTAGGCAGGATTCACGTTGACCAGCACCGCCCCGATCTTGGCCGTGGCGTACTGGAGAATCGTCCATTCGGCGCAGTTTGGACTCCAGATGCCAATCCGCTCCCCCTTTGCCACGCCCAGGGCGAGCAGCGCGCGGGCGAGGCGGTCGACGTCGTCGTTCAACTTTTGATAACTCCAGCGCCGGGCGTCACCGCCCGGCGAGGCGGCGGCCTCTATGAGGGCGTCGCGCAACGGAAACTGAGCGGCGATGCGCTCAAAGTTGGCGCCAATGGTCTCTTCGAGCAACGGGACGTCAGTGTCTCCGGCGGTGTAGGACAACATGACGGAACGCTACCAAGCCCTGCCCCGCAACAGAACCGTCATCACCTCAAGCAGCACCGTGTCCTGCCGGTAGGGTTGGTTCCATGAGTGCACCCATTGACCTGAAGGCCACGTTCATCCCCAACGAAGGCGAGTTCTTCCGCGTGAAGCTCGCACTGGAAATCGCGATTGATGAGGTGGTCAACGAGCCCGGCTGCATCCGTTACGAACTGACTGAAGCCACCGAAGAGAAACTGGTCCTCACGGAACGCTGGGAGTCCGAGGAACTGCTGGATAAGCACTCCAAGGGCATCGCGGTGCAGGACCTGAACGAGTCGCTCAGTGCGTTGCTTGCCGAGCCCGTGAAGCTGGAACGCCTGTAGCAATCGCCGCGGGACTGCCAGAACGCCTTAAAGCAACGAGGTCGCCGGAATCATCCGGCGACCTCGTTGCGTTTCCGGCGGTTTCGCCGGGAGTGGTCTAGTTTTCCTGTGCCTCGGCACGGGACTTCGCCACGTGTGCGTGGACTTCTTCCATGTCCAGGCCCTTCACGGCCTCAATAACCTGTTCAAGCTGCTGGGCGTTCAGCGCGCCGGGCTGCGAGAAGACAAGGACCTTCTCACGGAATGCCATCAGCGTGGGGATGGAGGTGATCCCGGCCTCTGCGGCGAGCTGCTGCTCGGCCTCGGTGTCCACCTTGGCGAAGACCACGTCGGCGTGTTTATCCGATGCCGCTCCGTACGTGGGCGCGAACTGCCGGCAGGGACCGCACCATGCAGCCCAGAAATCCACAAGGACAATGTCGTTATCCTCGATGGTCGATGCGAACTGTTCACCAGTGATGTCAACTGTAGCCATGGTTCCACCGTACGCGTCCGGGCCTGTGATGTCGCGCGGAGGTGGTGGCTGTTCGCTTCCCGCGTCACCGGGAATAAATAGCCGGCCCAGACGCCCAGCTGGCTCTTGATTCCGGTTGAACAAGTGTTTAACCTATGAAACATGCGTTCAAACGCAGACGATTTGACCACCCGGGCACGCATCCGCGACGCCGCCATCGGACTCTTCGGCCGCGATGGATTCTCCCGCGCCACCGTCCGGGCCGTCGCTTCGGACGCCGGCGTCAGTCCCGGCCTGGTCATCCATCATTTCGGCAGCAAGGCAGGACTCCGCGAAGCTTGCGACCAGCACGTCCTCAAGCAAACCGCCACCCAAGGCCGTGAAAAAGCGGATCCTGGTTCCACGGGCAGGCTCATTCAGGACTACTTGAACAACCCGGAGCAATACACCGAGGAAATCGCGTACATCCGACGCAGCCTCGGTGACGAATCGGACGCAGGCGACGCCTTCTTCGATGCGGTCGTGACCCAGTGCCAGGACATCATCCAAACCGGCATCGAGGCCGGAACCATCAGAAAATTTGACAACATCCGCCCCGTTGCCGTGGTCATTGCTGCCAACAGCCTGGCTTTCCTCACGCTGGGCAGGCATCTCTCGCGGACCTTGGGCATACCGTCCCCGGAACCCAACGGCATCGGCCCCGACATGCTGCGCCAGCTCACCTTGCCTCTGCTTGAGATTTATACGCATGGCTTCTATTCGGACGCGCGGTTCCTCACCGCGGCCCGCGAAGCCCTGGAAGGAAACAACACCAACAATGGAAGGGAGCATGCCCCGTGACCCAGGCAATCGTCGTCGAGGGGTTACGCAAGAAGTTCGGCCAACGCGAGGTTCTGCATGGACTGGATTTCGCAGTGGAACCCGGAACTGTGTTCGGGGTGATCGGACCGAATGGGGCGGGCAAAACCACCACCATGCGCTGTCTCCTGGACATCATCAGGCCCAGTGCGGGCTCCATCTCAGTGCTGGGAGAAGATCCTCGGCGAGCGGGAACCGAGCTCCGGCGCCGGATCGGCTACCTCCCCGGAGAGCTGCACCTGGAGAACCGCACCACGGGTCGCCGCGTACTGGAGCATTTTGCGGCCATCAGCGGCCCAGTGGACCAACGTCATGTCAACGACCTGGCCGACCGGCTTGAGCTGGACCTGGACCGGCAAACCCGCAAGCTCTCCAAGGGAAACAAACAGAAACTCGGGCTCCTGCAGGCTTTCATGCACAAACCTGAGCTTCTTATCCTTGACGAGCCCACCAGCGGGCTTGACCCCTTGGTCCAGCAGGTCTTCCATGCCATGGTCCGCGAGGCCGTGGATGGCGGTGCCACGGTGTTCCTCAGCTCGCACGTCCTGAGCGAGGTCCAGCAAGCCGCCGACGCCGTCGCCATCCTGCGCGATGGGGACATCGTTACAGTTTCCACCGTGGAGGCGCTCCGGACGGCTGCCGTCAGGCAGCTTCGGTTCAACAGCACCGGAACTGAAGCGCACGACGTCGGCGCGTTGCTGGCGCGGGTGCCGGGCGTCGCCAATGTGGCGGTGCGGGAGTTACCGGCGGATGGCCACGCCGCTGGAACTGTGGAAGCGACAGCCACGTTGTCCGGGCACATCCAGCCTTTGATCCAGGAATTGGCCCGGCTGAACCTGACTGACCTGGTCCTGGAAGAGCCCGATCTCGAGGAGGCTGTCCTGAAGCTCTATTCGGGAGGAGACGCTCCTTCCAACGCCCCGCATTCCCTTGGGGCAAGCAAACAACCGGAAGGAGCCCACCGTGCCTAGGCCGCTCCCACTGTTCACCAAAGCGCTGACGGATTCATGGCGTTCCACCCTGGCGTGGGCGTTGGGACTCACGGCAGCCATCATGCTGTATCTGCCGCTGTATCCGTCCATCGGAGGCAGTTCCCAGATGCAGCAAATGATTGACGCCTTGCCGCCAGGCATGACCAAGGCGCTGAACTACGACCAAATCGCCACTGGGCCGGGCTACACCCAGGCCACCTTGTTTGGGCTCATAGGCTTCCTGCTGATGTCCATGGCCGCGGTGGGCTGGGGCGCGGCTGCTGTTGGCGGCGACGAAGAGTCCGGGCTTTTGGAACTGACCCTGGCGCACAGCGTGACGCGCGTGCAGGTAGTTTTGGAGCGCGCCCTGGCCATACTGGTGCGCACCGCGATCCTCGCCGCCCTCGTCTTCGTGTTGGTGCTGGTACTGAACGGGCCAGCGCAACTTGGCATCGACGTCGGGCATCTTTTCGGCGCGGTGCTGCTGTTTGCCGCCCTGGCCCTGCTGAGCGGTACGGCTGCGTTGTTTGCCGGCGCCCTTACGGGACGGAAGGTGTACGGAGTCGCGGTCGGTGCTGCCGTCGCTGTCCTTGGCTACGTCTTCAACGCCGTGGGCCGGCAAAGTACCAATGTGGAGTGGCTGCTGAACCTTTCGCCTTATCACTGGGCCTACGGCAACTCACCGGTGGCAAATGGGGCTGACTGGGGCGCCGTGACGGGTCTGCTGTGTATCTCCGCAGCACTCATTGCGCTCGGTGCCCTGGCTTTGCAACGCCGGGATGTAGGCGTCTAGCTCCAGATGTGCGGCGCGGGGCGGCGTGCTCCGGGGAGCGCGTTGTTCCCGCGCCACTCGTGGATCCACTCGGGCAGTTCAAGGTCTGCAGGTGGGGCGCCGAACTCAGCGATGATCTCTTCCTGGGTGACCGGCTTTCCTTTTGCGACCAGGCGTGTGGCGATGTGGGCGCGGGCGTAGATCTCGCCGTTTACCACCATGCGCTGCTCAAAGTAGATGGCTTTGGTATCCACTCCGATGATCTTGGTTTCAATCGAGTAGCGCTGCCACAGTTGCAACGACTTTCGGAAGGCAATGGTCTCCCCGGCAGCCACCGGACTCCAACCCCTCTTGCGCATCTTGTTCCAGATGCCGCTGCGCACCATGAGGTCGAATCGGCCCAGGTCCATCAGGGAAAAGTACATGCCGTTGTTGACGTGCATGGCGATGTCGATGTCTGTTGGAAGAACCCGCAGCGGCAGCGACGATTCTTCCCACACGCCAAGGGGTGAGCGCTTGGCGGAGGTGAACAGCAACATGAGGGTGCGAAGAAGCAGATGCATGCCAGCAATGTTACCCACGAGTAACTTCAAGCGAAAGGTGCAGACCGCATAGTGGGACGCCGCCGGTGCCCAGCCGGGGGTGGCCTGTTTATGTCCAACGATTGCACTTACGTTTACCGCAGGTTCACCAAAGACGTGCACAATATCTGGAACTCGTATTGGAAGAACACATCAGGGGGACCCTTTGAGTACGCTGCAGACCACCAGGCCCCACGGCGACGTCTGGCCCGAACTCCCGCGCCACCAGATCGTGGTGCTCCAGGACGCCCGCGGGAACCGCATCGAGGGGACCCTGGACGGCATGACCGATGACCGCAGCACCCTGTGGATCCAGCTCAAGGGCGGCTTGGGGCGTCAACTGGTGCACCACCTGGACGGCTACTGGCTCGAAACCGGCGCCTGACAGCACCGGCGCCCTTCCGCAGGCCACGCCTGTGGCTAGGATTCCCGTATGACTCAAGCGCGATACCGGGACCTCGTCGAATGGCCGCTGATGGCCACGGCACTGATTTTCCTTGCCGCCTACGCCTGGCAAGTCATTGGTCGCGTGGACGGTGCCGCGGCTGCTCCTTTTGAAGTGATTCTCTGGATCACTTGGGGAGTATTCGCGCTGGACTATTTCATCAACCTCTGGCTTGCCGAAGACCGGATGCGCTGGTTCCTGTGGAACCTGCACGAACTCCTGATCGTGGTGCTCCCCTTCTTCCGGCCTTTGCGGTTGCTGCGCCTGGTCACGTTGCTCTCCGTCCTGCAGCGCACCGTGGGCGAAACCCTCCGGGGACGCGTTGCAACCTACGTGGCCGGAGCAGCAGCCATGCTCATCCTTATTGGCGCATTGGCCGTATTGGATGTTGAACAGGGCGCCCCCGACGCCAAGATCATGACCTTCGGGGATGCAGCCTGGTGGGCCGTCACCACCATCACCACGGTTGGTTACGGCGACTTGTACCCCGTGACACCCATCGGCAGGGTGGTGGCAGCAGCCCTCATGATGAGCGGCATTGCGGTTCTCGGTATTGTGACGGCCTCCATCGCCTCCTGGCTCGTGCAACGGATCGAGGAGAATGCCGAAGACGTGGCAGCCGCTGCCGGCGAAAAGGCAGCGGCCGCGGAGGAACCCGTCCGGGCCGAAATGGCAGATCTGGTCAAGGAAATTGCTGCGTTGCGGCTTGAGATCGCCGAGCTCCGGAGAGCCACGGAAGACAGCGAACACCGCTGAGCGGCCACACCGCGCCGCCCAGCGCACAAAAAAATCCCCGGAACCATTGGTTCCGGGGATTTTTCCTGGGTGGCAGATGAGGGATTCGAACCCCCGTAGGCGTTGCCAGCTGATTTACAGTCAGCCCCCTTTGGCCGCTCGGGTAATCTGCCGAACTTCAAAAGAAGATCACTTCCGGAAGACCATTTTCTTTCGATCCGGTAACCGAAGGCAGAGACAACCTTACAGAACTTTCCACCAAGAATCTAATCGGCGGCAAACGCCCGGGGTTTCGCGGTATTTCAGGCTTCTCCGAGGATCCGGCCGGCCAATTTGGCCTCAAACTTTTCCGCCTGCTCGGCGGTGATCTGGTTGAGCTGCACGGCCCGCAGGAGATCCGCGTGGACCCCGTCCATGCGTGCGGTGGCGTCGGGAACCGGGCTCAGCACGATCGAGGCCGCCACCGCTGCCGCCGCCACTGCGCTTGCGGCCGCTACCGCAGCCGTGCCAATCGAACCGGCTGCTGCCGAGGCGGACTTGCTGATGGACTGGACGGCCTTGCTGCTCATGCTGATCCTCCGACGATACGTTCTTTCAACTGGTACAACTCTCGGCGCCCTACCTCGGTTCCCGCCCTGCGTGTGCTGTGAGCGAACTGTGAAAGCCCTCCACCATCCCAAGTGGCGGCTTCCGTACTAGGCTGGATGCCAGACCCAACCCGCCCTCACAGGGCCCCCAACCTAAGGAGAGTCATGGCAGGCGAATCCACATTCGACGTCGTCAGCAAGGTAGACAAGCAAGAGGTCGCCAACGCGCTGAACCAGTCCCAGAAGGAAATCGCGCAGCGATACGACTTCAAGGGCGTGGGCGCGGAGATCGACTTCAGCGGCGAGAAGATCCTGATGAAGGCCAACTCCGAGGACCGCGTCCTGGCGGTCCTGGACGTCTTCCAGTCGAAGCTCATCAAGCGCGGCATCTCCCTGAAGTCCCTGGACCAGGGTGAGCCGTTCCCGTCCGGCAAGGAATTCCGCCTGGAGTGCACCATCAAGGAGGGCATCGCCCAGGACATCGCCAAGAAGATCAACAAGATCATCCGCGATGAAGCCCCCAAGTCAGTCAAGTCGCAGATCCAGGGCGACGAGCTCCGCGTGACGTCCAAGTCCCGTGACGACCTTCAGGAAACCATGAACATCCTAAAGAAGTTCGAAGAGGCCGACCTCCAGTTCGTGAACTTCCGCAGCTAACGGCGCTCTGGCCGCGTGATTGCTGGGCGCCCGCCCCCGAAGTCCGCGCAGAGTCCGCAAAATCTCCGAGGACCGCAATGATCAGCATTGATCCTGCGGTCCTCGTTTTACGTCACCACCGGGCGCCGGCAAACAGATCACGACACGGAGCCCCTGCGATACCAAATTGTGGCTTGGGCGGCTTGTCCAAATGGTCCCAATAGTGTGACCATTGTTTATGGTCTGAGTTGAGGACATAGAAGCCGCAGCCCGCAATTCTCCGAAGAACATAAACTTCGCGGACCTGGCAAAGCTCGCGACGAACTATTTCGGGGAACCCCGCAACTCAGGCAGCAGCCATTACGTCTTCAAGACGCCCTGTCAAGGCGACCCCCGGGTGAACATCCAAGACGATCACGGCAAAGCGAAGCCGTACCAAGTGCGGCAGCTATTAGCGGCAATCGACAGGCTCAGAGAGGTAGAGGAGGCGGGCAATGATGGCGACAACTGAAGTACCGAAGGTGGCGCACTACCGCTACACCGTGACCTGGTCCCCTGAGGACGAGGAGTACGTAGCGCAGGTTACCGAGTTCCCGTCGCTCTCCTGGCTGGCTGCCGACAAGGACAAGGCACTGCACGGGCTGGAGAAGTTGGTCAACGAAGTAGTAGAAGACATGATCAACGAGGGTGAGCAAGTACCCGTTCCGTTGGTTGAACGGGAGTTCAGTGGAAATCTCCGAGTTCGCGTTTCTCCCGCAAAGCATCGCCAGTTGGTCATTCTCGCCCAGGAGCAGGGGGTTTCACTGAACCGATACCTCGTGGAACGCCTCGCCGGGTAAGAGGCGCCTCCACATTTTTACCGCCCAGAAAGCCGGCCGGGATTCCTTGGTGCCCTTCGGGTCCGGCGCTCCCGCGCCCCGGCGGCACAAAAGCCGGGATGCGTGCCTCTGGAGGGCTTCGCATCCCGGCTTTTTGCTGCCCGTAACTACAGCGACTGTCGTAATGGACCGCCAAATTAGAGCACGATTAGTTTGCGTAATAGCCAAGGCACAGTATTCTTCTTCCTTAGGCGAGCCTAAGTACGGCTCCCCTTAGCGAAAGAACTCTCCATGACCGCCAACTTCCTGATCGGCCTGCGCGAAGGCCTTGAGGCCTCCCTCATCGTGGTCCTGCTGATGGCCTACCTCATCAAGACCGGGCGCCGGAACCTCATTCCCCGCCTTTGGATCGGGGTAGGCATTGCCATAGCCATCTCCTTCGGCTTCGGCGCACTGCTGACCTTCGGCCCCCGCGGCCTCACTTTCGAGGCACAGGAAGCAATCGGCGGTGGACTCTCCATCGTTGCGGTGGCACTGGTGACGTGGATGGTCTTCTGGATGGCCCGCACCGCCCGCAGCCTCGGCGGCGAACTCCGCTCCCAGGTGGACAAAGCGGCCGACGGCGCCGCATGGGGCCTCGTGCTGGTGGCGGCACTCGCCGTGGGCCGGGAAGGGCTCGAAACCGCGCTCTTCATCTGGGCTGCGGCCCAAGCGACCGGAGAAACCACCCTTCCACTGCTCGGCGCCTTGCTCGGCCTGGTAGCAGCTGCCGGACTGGGATATTTGCTGCACCGGGGAGTCCTGAAGGTCAACCTGGGCCGCTTCTTCACATGGACCGGAGTGGGCCTGATCGTCATTGCCGGCGGAGTGCTGGCCTACGGCGTCCACGACCTCCAGGAAGCCGGCATCCTCCCGGGTCTTCACAACCTTGCCTTCGACGTCTCAGCCGCCATCCCGCCGTCGTCCTGGTACGGCACCGTCCTGAAGGGCACCCTCAACTTCTCCCCCGCCACCACGTGGCTGGAAGCGGCAGCCTGGCTGCTGTACGTGGTCCCCGTGCTGTACCTGTACATCCGCGCCAACCGTTCCGCCCGACCCAAGGCCACCAGCACCATTTCAGCTCCTGCTGTGGTGGCACAGCCCTAAGGCCTTCTCCGCCGGATCCCCGGCCCCCCAACGCGCTTCTTCCCAGACAAAGGATTCACCCATGCCCGTTTCACCGAAGCTTCGAACAACCCTTGCCGTGATTGGCGCGGCCACGGCTGTCCCGCTGGTCCTTTCCGGTTGCACCGACAACACCAAGACCACCGCCGCCGCTGACGGTCCGATCCAGGTCAGCAGCACGGCAAACGAGTGCAAGGTATCCGCGGCCACGGCGCCGAGCGGCAACCTCACCTTTGCCGTGAAGAACGAGGGCACTGAAGTCACCGAGTTCTACCTGCTGGCAGAGGACGGCCTGCGGATCCTGGGCGAAGTGGAGAACATCGGGCCCGGCATCACCCGCAACTTGGTGGTCACGGCACCGGCCGGCAAGTACAACACCGCGTGCAAGCCCGGAATGCAGGGCGACGGCATCCGTGCTTCCTTCGAGGTCACCGAATCGGGCAACAAGCCCAGCGTCGACGCCGATTTCCAGAAGCTCCTGGACACGGGCACCCAGCAGTACGCCGCCTACGTCAAGGACCAGACCGAGCAGCTCGTCACCGGAACCAAGGCCTTCGCTGACGCCTTCGCTGCCGGCGATGCCGCCAAGGCACGCGAGCTCTACGCCGCAACCCGCATGCACTGGGAGCGGATCGAACCCGTAGCCGAGTCCTTCGGCGACCTCGACCCCAAGCTCGATGCCCGCGAAGCCGACCTTGAGCCCGGACAGGAATGGACGGGCTGGCACCGCGCCGAGAAGGACCTCTTCCCGCCTGCCGGCTACACGGCCCTGACCGCCGCCGAGCGCACTGCCATCTCCACGCAGTTGGTGGCCGATACCGAGGACCTCGCCACCCGCACCCGCACCGTGGAGCTCACCGCGGACAAGCTGGGCAATGGCGCCAAGGAACTCCTGGATGAAGTGGCCACCGGCAAGGTCACGGGTGAAGAAGAAATCTGGTCGCACACCGACCTCTGGGACTTCCAGGCCAACGTCGACGGCGCCCGCATCGCCTTCGAGAGCCTGAAGCCCGCCCTGGAACAGAAGGACGCCGAGCTCTCCAAGTCCTTGGATGACAAGTTCGCGGCACTGCAGGCGGAGCTGAAGAAGCACGCAAAGGGTGACGGCTTCGCGTACTACAACGAGCTCAGCCCGGAGCAGGTCCAGGCTTTGGCGTCACTGGTCGACTCGCTGGGTGAGCCCCTCTCCAAGCTCACCTCGGCTGTAGTCCTGTGAGCGGCTGCCCCTTCGGGCACACCGGTGAGCCGGACGGCGTCGAGCGTTCCAGTGAGCCGAACGGCGTCGTAAAGTCCCAAGAGGCGTCCGACGGCGGTACGGCGGCTGCCGCTGCTACCGGCACCGGGCGGATGTCGCGCCGCGGCCTGCTCTCCCTGGCTGGCGTGGGTGGCGCCGGAGCCGTTGCCGGCCTGGCTGCCGGTTTCCTGGGCCACGATGTAGTGACGGCAACGGCAGCGTCGGCAGCTGTACCGTCCGCCGGGGATGCGGTGGTTCCGTTCTTTGGCGATCACCAGGCAGGCATCACGACACCTGCCCAGGACCGTCTTCACATGGCGGCCTTCGATGTGACTACCGAGGACCGAAAGGAACTGATCAAGCTCCTTAAGGACTGGACGGCCGCAGCAGAGGCGATGGCTGGCGGGAATCCAACTGGCAAGACCGGCGCCGTCGATGGTCCTTACGACGCCCCGCCGGAGGACACTGGCGAGGCTTTGGACCTGGCAGCGTCAAAGTTGACCCTGACGTTTGGCTTTGGTGCCGGATTGTTCGAAAAAGAAGGCAAGGTCCGGTTCGGCCTGGACGGGCGCCGCCCGGAAGCCTTGATAGATCTTCCCCATTTCCCAGGTGACGACCTTCAGCCCGGGCGCACAGGCGGCGACATCGTTGTCCAAGCCTGCGCGGACGACCCCCAAGTGGCGGTCCACGCCATCCGGAACCTGGCAAGGATCGGATTCGGCAAGGTCCGGGTCCGTTGGTCCCAGCTCGGTTTCGGCCGCACATCATCAACGTCCAGGGCGCAGGTGACGCCCCGCAACCTGTTCGGTTTCAAGGACGGCACCAACAACCTCAAAGTGGAGGACAACGCCCTGCTTGACGAGCACGTCTGGGTTGCTCCGGGTGCTCCTGCAGCGGAACAGTGGATGACCGGCGGAAGCTACTTGGTTGCCCGTCGGATCCAGATGCACATCGAAATCTGGGACCGTACCTCGCTGCGGGAACAGGAGGGGCTGATCGGCCGTACCAAGGGCGTCGGTGCTCCCCTGTCCGGCGGTGACGAGTTCAGCACACCTGACTTTGCCATGGCCGGGCGCAACGGCGACCCATTGATTCCCATGGACTCGCACATGCGGCTGGCCCACCCGGACCAGAACAACGGCGTGCGGATGCTGCGTCGCGGCTACAACTTCACCGATGGCTCGGATGGCTTGGGACACCTGGACGCCGGGCTGTTCTTCATCGCCTTCGTGAAGGATCCGCGGACCCACTATGTCCCCATGCAGCTGGCATTGGCCAAGGGCGACACGTTGTCAGTGGAGTACCTGAAGCACACCGGTTCGGGCCTGTTCGCGGTTCCTCCGGGAGTTCAGGCCGGCGGGTACATAGGCGAGGGACTGTTCGCCTGAGCCGGATTTGGGCTTTGTAAGGCTTCGAGCGCAGGGTCTAAACCAGCGCAGGGACTAAACCAGCGGGCGTCCTGCCATCCGCTCCAGCCGGCTGATGCGTTCCTTCATGGGCGGGTGCGTGGAAAACATCCGCCTCATGCCGCCACCACGGAACGGGTTGGCGATCATGAGGTGGGAGGCGTTAACCAAGCGTTGGTCCTGGGGAAGAGGCAACTGGCCCACCCCGGATTCGATCTTGCGCAACGCCGAGGCCAGAGCCAGCGGGTCGCCGGTGAGCTCGGCGCCGTCCTCGTCCGCGTCGAATTCGCGGGTGCGGGAGATCGCCATCTGAATGAGCGAGGCTGCAAAGGGTGCCAGCAACGCCATGGCGATGGTGGCCAGCGGATTCGCGTTGCGCCGGTCACCGCCGCCGAAGATCAGCAGCATCTGGCCCACGGACGTGATGACGCCTGCCACGGCAGCGGCCACCGAGGACGTCAGGATGTCGCGGTTGTACACATGCATGAGCTCGTGCCCCAGCACGCCCCTGAGTTCCCGCGCGTCCAGGAGATGCAGGATGCCCTCCGTGCAACACACGGCGGCGTTCTTGGGATTGCGGCCGGTGGCGAAGGCGTTGGGCGTCATGGTGGGCGAGAGATAAATCCGCGGCATCGGCTTGTTGGCCCGCACGGACAGCTCCCGGACGATCTGGTAGAGCTGCGGAGCCTGGGCCTCGGTGACCGGGTACGCAGCCATGGACCGGATGGCGATCTTGTCACTGTTCCAGTAGCCATACGCAGTGGTGCCGACGCCAATCAAGGCCATGATCCAGATGGGCGCGGTACTCCGGGTTCCTGCGGCAATAATGGCGCCCAAACCCAACAACACCGCCCACAGCACACCGAACAGTGCCGCGGTTTTGAGTCCATTGTTGTGTTTATGCACGGTGTTCCGGCTCTCCTTCTTACGCTCTTGCAGGGCTTCTGTACGGTTTAACGCCGACGCCGGTCCCCATGTTCCGTTACTTGGGTTACGCGGGGTGCCGGGCCGGTCAGGGCACCGGATGCTTGGAATCGTAGGCAACGAAGCCTGGTTGGAGGCGGGATGCGAGCCACGCCAGGACTATGCACAGTATTCCCCCGAGCAGCAGCACACCGCCCTCGCTAAGGAATTTGGTTACTCCACCTGCCAGCATGTCGCCCACACGGGGCCCACCAGCCACCACCACTATGAACACCCCTTGCAGACGTCCACGCAGGTGGTCGGGGGTGGCGGCCTGGAGGATGGTGGTGCGGAAGACAGCGCTCACTGAATCCGAGATACCCGCCAGCGCGCAGCAGAACGCCGCGGGTATGAGCCATAACGTGGTGCCTTGGCGGCCCGAATCACCGGCCAGGAGCACCACGAGGCCGAAACCGGCAATCGAGGCACCCCAACCCATCACCGACCACACCACCGCACTGCCCTGACGCCGGACCCGGCCAAGCGGTCCCGAGAAGAGGCCTGCGAGGAACGCTCCCACAGCCGTTGAGGCGAGCAGAACACCCACTGTGGTTTCGCCTCCGCCGATCATGACCGCCCCAATGGCTGGCATCAGGGCCCGGGGCTGTGCGCAGATCATGGCGATGAGGTCGATGATGAAGGTCATGCGGACGTTGGGCCTGCCGCCCAGGAAACGGAAGCCCTCCACTACCGACCGGAAACCTGGGCGAACGGCGTCCTTGGAGGGCGGCAATGGCGGAAGCCTGAACAGCCCCCAGAGTGCGAAAGTGAAGCTGATGACATCAATGGTGTAGGTCCATCCGAAGCCGATGGTGGCCACGAGCACGCCTGCGAGCAGCGGTCCGGCGGTCATCGAGAGGCCGAACGTCAGCATGCTCAGCGCATTGGCGGCGGGCAACAGCTCCTTGCGGACCAGGAGTGGAATGATGGCGCTCCGGGCCGGGCCGTTGATGCCCTGCGCACCGCTTTGGATGGCTACAAGGGCGTAGAGGACCCAAATGTTGCCGATTTCCAGCCACGCCTGCAGCGCCAGCCCGGCGGTGGTTGCCCACAAGACAAATGAGGCAATCAGAGCTACTTTCCGGCGGTCGTAGGCATCGGAAATTGAGCCGCCGTAGAGGCCCGCGATCACCAGGGGAACCAGCGCGAAGATGCCCAGGAGCCCCACATAGAGGCTCTCCTGGGTGAGCCGGTAGACCTCCAGGCTGACGGCCACCAGGGTCAGCTGCGTCCCAATGGCCGCGACCGATGCGCCCAGCCAAAGCCGGCGAAAAGCCGGACTCTCCCTGAGCGGGGTGATATCTGCCAGTAGTTTCGCCACCGTCCAACCCTAACCAGCGCCACAGCTTGGTAGGCTCACCCCGGGGAAGGAGTTGACACGGCCATGACACGACGATTGCTGTACCGTTCGGGCTTTTGGGAAATTGCCCGGCCACGTCACCCCCTCACTGCCGGGCACGTGGTGATCCGGCTTTCCGATCCCTCCACTGACTTCGCACTCCCGTCGGCAGCGGACTGGCTTTATTGCCACAACCTGGCACGCACAGCCCTTTCAAAAGTCCTTGGCGCCGAGCGGTGCGCCCTCATGTTCGCGCACCAGTGGCACCCATTGGGCGCTGGGCTGGGCGAACCGGTAGCGGAATCGTCAACGCCCACGTTCCACCTTTTTGGGCGTTGGGAAGGAGAAAGCACGACGCCGGGACTCCAGCTTTCGCTGCCCGCCCACCGCCGTGCGGCACTGCCGGAGTCGGAACTGGAGGCGACCGACCAAGCGATTCGTGACGCCCTGCGTCGTGGCCGGCCCGAGGCTGTCCTGGCGTCCGAACCTGCGGCGGAGGCCGCCGTCGAGCCTTCCTTCGACCCGGCCCGGCTGGTACGGACGATCCCTGCGGGGGCTCGCCATACCGTGATGGAGCTTGTCAGGGGCGTGTCCTCAGTCCGGGATGTCCTGCCGTCCGAGCTCCTCGCGATCGCTGCATCCTTGGGCGCGCTGCCATTCTCCCGCGGAGTCAGCGGCTTCAGTTGCATCGCCCTTGAGTCGGGTTCCCCAGGGAGTCCTTTGCGGATCCATGCGCTGGGCCGCTCGGCCGCGGAAGACGTGAACCCGCTGGTGGATCTAATTCGTTCACCGGAAGTTAGCCTTGCCTTATTGTGAACTTGTCAAAATAAGTGTTTGAATGAATGCATGACAGATCACACTGCTGAACAGCAAGCATGGGCTGCGGCCCTGCATGCCCACGGCAGGCGTGTGACCAAGCAGCGGCTGGCAGTACTGGCCGCGGTCCAGCACAATCCGCATTCCCCGGCAGAAGGCATCCTTGCCGCTGCCCGCCAAGAACTTCCTGAACTGACGGCGCAGTCCGTTTACGTAGTACTCAGCGATCTCACGGACCTGCAGATGCTGAACAGGTTTGAACCCCCGCACTCCCCGGCGCTCTATGAGACCCGGGTTGGCGACAACCACCACCACGCCGTCTGCATCAGCTGCAGCAAGGTGGAGGACGTGGACTGCGCAGTGGGACACGCACCGTGCCTCACCCCGCACTGGAATGAAAATTCCAAGCCCATGACCATCCAGATCGCAGACGTCCTCTATCAGGGCATCTGCCAGGACTGCCAGGCCAAACAACAGCTTCCCGTAAACACTTCCGTAACTCAGAAATAGGAAAAAGGAGAACAATGACTGCCATTTCAACAACTCAGTCAGGTGCCCCCGTTACGTCCGACGCGCACTCGAAGTCCGTCGGCGCTGACGGTGCCATCATCCTCACCGACCACTACCTGGTGGAAAAGCTCGCACAGTTCAACCGCGAGCGGGTCCCGGAGCGCGTAGTACACGCAAAGGGTGGCGGCGCTTTTGGTACCTTCAAGACCACCTCTGACGTGTCCGCCTACACCAAGGCCGCCTTCCTGCAGCCGGGCGTCGAGACCGACATGCTGATCCGCTTCTCCTCTGTTGCAGGCGAGAATGGCTCCCCCGACACCTGGCGCGACCCCCGCGGTTTCGCCGTGAAGTTCTACACCTCCGAGGGCAACTACGACCTCGTGGGCAACAACACCCCGGTCTTCTTCATCCGCGACGGCATCAAGTTCCCGGACTTCATCCACTCGCAGAAGCGCCTCCCGGGCAGCCACCTGCGCGACGCCGACATGCAGTGGGACTTCTGGACCCTCTCCCCCGAGTCCGCACACCAGGTCACCTGGCTCATGGGTGACCGCGGGCTGCCGGCATCCTGGCGTGAAATGCAGGGCTACGGCTCGCACACCTACCAGTGGATCAACGCCGCCGGCGAGCGTTTCTGGGTCAAGTACCACTTCAAGTCCAACCAGGGCGTCAAGACCATCACCGGTGACCAGGCTGAAGAGCTGGCCGGTTCGGATGCAGACTTCTACATCCGCGACCTCCAGGAGAACATTGCCGATGGCAACTTCCCGTCGTGGGAGCTGCACGTCCAGGTCATGCCCTACGAGGACGCCAAGACCTACCGCTTCAACCCGTTCGACCTCACCAAGGTGTGGCCGCACTCTGACTACCCGCTGATCCACGTGGGCACCATGGAGCTGAACAAGAACCCGGAGAACTACTTCGCGCAGATCGAGCAGGCCACCTTCGCGCCGTCGAACTTCGTTCCGGGCATCGCTGCTTCCCCGGACAAGATGCTGCAGGCCCGCATCTTCTCCTACGCCGATGCACACCGCTACCGCGTGGGCACCAACCACGCCCAGATCCCGGTGAACCAGCCCAAGAACCAGGTCAACAACTACAGCCAGGATGGACAGGGACGCTTCCTGTTCAACTCCCCCAGCACCCCGGTCTACGCACCGAACTCCGTTGGTGGCCCGGCTGCTGTTGAGCCCACCTCGCCCGCAGGTGGCTGGGAGAACGACGGCGAGCTCACCCTCTCCGCCCACACCCTGCACGCTGAGGACGACGACTTCGGCCAGGCCGGCACGCTGTACCGCGAGGTTTACGACGACGCGGCAAAGGCACGCCTCCTGGACACCATCACCGGTGCCGTTGGCGGCGTGAAGAACGCCGACATCAAGGAACGCGCCATCCAGTACTGGACGAACGTTGACGCCGACCTCGGCTCGAAGCTGCGCGCCAACCTCGGCGCCGGCCAGAGCGAGTCCGACGCCGAAGCAGCCAACAAGCTCTAAGCGTCGTTTGCTTTCAAGCATTCATGGGAACACCCCGCTGCGGATTTACACCGCGGCGGGGTGTTCTTTGTTTTCCACATAGCCGGATGTTTCCACATAGCAGCCCCCAGCTATGGCTGCGCCCGCGTCCGGCTCCCTAGGATCCCTGTATGGACACATTCAAAGGCATCCAGGCCGCCGCCTTCCGCTTCTACGAGGACCTTGAAGAGAACAACAACCGTGAGTGGTGGCTGGAGCATAAAACAACGTACGACGCCGAGGTCAAAGAACCGCTGTCAGCCCTCCTTGCGGAGTTGGAGCCACGGTTCGGGCCGGCAAAGATCTTCCGCCCCAACCGGGACATCAGGTTCTCCCAGGACAAGTCGCCTTACAAGACAGCGCAAGGCGCCTTCGCTGCCACGCAGGAGGGGGTTGGATACTACGTGCAAATCAGCGCTGACGGCCTGTTGATAGGCGGCGGCTACCATTCCCACACTCCGGCACAACTTACCCGTTTCCGGGCAGCAGTGGATGCTCCGGAGAGTGGCCTGAAGCTGCAGGAGATTATCGACGCCGTTGCGGGTGCCGGCTTCGCCATTGAAGGCGAGAAACTCAAGACCGTTCCCCGCGGTTTCGACAAAGACCATCCCCGGGCGGAACTGCTCAAGCACAAGTCGCTGTCGGCGGGTGTCGAAGTCGGCCAACCCGGCTGGTTGTCCACCGCCGCGGCCAAGGACGAGATCGCTTCCCGGTGGGAGGTACTGAGGCCCCTGGTGGAGTGGGTTGGTGAGCACGCGGCGCCGTGAGGGCCAGGCGCTCGAAGTTGCTTTGGATACGGAAGACGCCCGGAAACCAGTGGTTCCCGGGCGCCCTCTCGGCCCAAATGCGGTCAGCTGTCTGACAGGCAGGCAAGGTTTGGCTATCGCACGTGCCTTATCGCACCTGCACGGCGATCAGACCTTCGTGAAGCTGTCTTCGTCCTCGTCGCCGTCGGCTTTGCCGCTTTCGGGAGCACCGTTGACCGAGGCCTTGGCTGAAGCGAACTTCTCGTTGAGCCGTGAGTGGCGCTGGCCGTAGGAGAAGTAGATGACCATGCCGATGACAAGCCAGATCGCGAAGAAGATCCAGGTTTCCACGGCCAGGTTGGTCATGAGGTAAACGCACAGGACTGCGGATACCCACGGGAGGACCTTGCCGAACGGAACGCGGAAGGCGGGCTTGAGGTCGGGACGCTTCTTGCGAAGCACCAGGATGCCCAGGCTGACCATCACGAATGCGGAGAGCGTTCCAATGTTGATCATTTCCTCCAGGAGGTCAACCTTGGTCACGCCCGCCACTACGGCAACAGCAGCACCGCAGATGATCTGCAGACGGGCGGGTGTTGAGCGCTTCTCGCTGGTCTTGGACAGGGAACGCGGCAGCAGCCCGTCCCGGCTCATGGCGAGGACCACGCGGGACAGGCCCATGAGGAGCACCATGATCACCGTCGTCAGGCCCACCAACGAGCCAAAGGCGATGACTTTTGCGGCGTCGGTGTTGCCCACGGCTTCAAAAGCGGTAGTCAGCGTGGGGTTCTTGACCTCGGCCAACTGCGTGTAGGACACCATTCCGGTGAGGGCCAGGGAAACCAGGATGTAGAGCAAAGTCACCAGGGCAAGGCCGCCAAAGATGCCCCGCGGCAGGGTCTTCTGTGGGTTCTTGACCTCTTCAGCGGACGTGGCCACCACGTCAAAGCCGATGAAGGCGAAGAAGACCAGGGCCGCGCCTGCGAAGATGCCGAGGGTTCCGTACTGGGCCGGTGCAGCGCCGGTGAGGAAGCCGAAGAAGGACTGCTTCATGACATCAGCCGCACCCGCGCCGGCGGTCGGTTCTGAAGCAGGAACGAACGGTGTGTAGTTGGAGAACTTCACGTAACTGAAGCCCACCACGATCACGAACAGCACTACGGCGATCTTGATCATCGTGAAGACGTTGCCAACGCGGGCGGACAACTTTGTCCCCAGCACCAGGAGCACGGTGAAGATCGCGACAATCAGGAAGGCGCCCCAGTAGAGGTCAACGCCGAACACACTGACCGATGGCGGCATTTCCACGCCCATCAGGCCAAAGACGGTACTGAGGTAGATCCCCCAGTACTTGGCGATGACCGCGGCGGCCGTGAAGAGTTCAAGGATGAGGTTCCAACCGATGATCCATGCCAGGACCTCGCCCATGGTGGCGTACGTGAACACGTAAGCGGAACCGGCCACAGGGATCGCGGTCGCGAACTCGGCGTAGCACATGATGGCCAGAGCGCAGGTGACTGCGGCGATGGCAAAGGAAAGGGTCACGGCAGGGCCGGCAAAGTTTGCAGCAGCCTTGGCGCCCACCGAGAAGATCCCGGCGCCGACAGCAACGGCGACGCCCATGATCATGAGGTCCCACGTGCTCAGGCTGCGCTTGAGCTTGCGACCAGGTTCGTCGGAATCGGCGATCGACTGCTCAATCGACTTGGTCCTGAAAATGTTCATAAAAATGCCACATTCTGGAGGGGGGTGGTATAGGACTCATCAAGAATAGTGTCCGGCCAATGGACGGCCATATTTATCCCAGATAGTGAGACGACTCCGCAAGTCCCGTTACAGCTGTGGCTGGTGTGACGAAGGCGGGTTACCCCCGTCACACCAGCCAACCCACTAAATGCTTGGCACGTCCCAGTCCATGAGCGTTGAGCGGATCAGGAACCGTTTGCCCTCCGGCGCTTCCACGGAAAAGCCGCTGCCGCGCCCGGCAACAACATCCACGGTCAGGTGCGTGTGGGACCAGTAATTGAACTGTTCCCTGGACATCCAGAACTCCAGGGGCTTTGGCTCGTGATCCGTCCCGAGGTTGAACCGGCCAAGAAGGACATCCGAGTCCCCCGTCAGGAACTCCCCTGCCGGATAGCACATGGGCGCGGAGCCATCGCAGCAGCCTCCGGACTGGTGGAACATGAGGGGCCCGTGCCGCTCCCACAGGGTGCCAAGAAGGTCCACGGAGGCCGCGGTGAGCGCCACCCGGGAGAAATCTTCCCCGGGCAAGGTCACCGCGGCTTCCAATGCAGAGTTGGACATCAGAACTTCAGGACCACTCGGCCGTCGATTTTGGCGTGTTTCATCTCGTCAAAGACCGCGTTGACCTCGGAGAGTTCCCTGGTGGAGACCGTTGGCTTGATCTTTCCCTGGGCGTAGAACTCCAGTGCTTCCTCAAGGTCCTGACGTGTTCCCACAATCGAACCTCGGACTGTGAGGCCTTTGAGGACAATCTCGAAGATCGGCGCCGGGAAGTCACCCGGCGGCAATCCGTTGAACACAATGGTTCCGCCGCGACGTGCCATGCCGATCGCTTGGCCGAAGGCCGAGGGATGGACCGCGGTGACCAGGACACCATGGCAGCCGCCCGTTTCCCGTTGGATCACCTCAGCCGGATCCTCATGCAGTGCATTGACCGTGAGCTCCGCGCCGTGTTCGCGGGCCAGCGCCAACTTGTCGTCAGCGATGTCCACCGCTGCCACGCGAAGGCCCATTGCCACCGCGTACTGCACCGCGATATGTCCCAGGCCACCGATACCGGAGATGGTGACCCATTGTCCGGGCTTGGCCTCGGTCATCTTCAGGCCTTTGTAGACCGTAACGCCGGCACACAGCACCGGCGCGACTTCTACTGGGTCTGAACCTGCCGGAATACGGGCAGCAAAGCGCGTGTCCACCAGCATGTACTCGCCGAAGGAACCATCCACGCTGTAGCCACCGTTCTGCTGTGACTCGCACAGGGTTTCCCACCCGGTCCGGCAATATTGGCAGTCTCCACAGGCGGACCAGAGCCACGCATTGCCCACGAGGTCACCCACCGCAACGTCGGTGACCCCCTCGCCCAAAGCCACCACTTCGCCCACCCCTTCATGCCCGGGAACGAAAGGAGGTGTGGGCTTGACCGGCCAGTCGCCTTCGGCGGCGTGGAGGTCGGTATGACAGACCCCCGAGGTAATGAGGCGGACCAGCGCCTGGCCGGGACCCGGCGTCGGGCGTTCTACGTCCATGACCTTCAGGTCGGTTCCGAATTCCGTAACTACTGCTGCTTGCATGGTGTTGGACATTGACGATCTCCTTTGATCTGTTCAAAAACTCCTAGAAGAAGCCGAGCTTGTTCTCGTTGTAGCTGACCAGGAGGTTCTTGGTCTGCTGGTAGTGGTCCAGCATCATGGCGTGGTTTTCACGGCCAATGCCTGAGGACTTGTAGCCACCGAAGGCGGCTCCTGCCGGGTAGGCGTGGTAGTTGTTGACCCACACGCGGCCGGCCTGGATTTCCCGGCCTGCGCGGTAGGCGACATTTCCGTTGCGTGACCAGACGCCGGCGCCAAGCCCGTAAAGGGTGTCGTTGGCGATCCCGATGGCGTCGTTGTAGTCACTGAACTTGGTGACGGACACTACGGGCCCGAAGATCTCCTCCTGGAAGATCCGCATCCGGTTGTGGCCTTCGAAGATCGTGGGCTGGACGTAGTAGCCGCCTGCGAGGTCGCCGGACAGCTCGGCCCGCGCTCCACCGGTCAGGACCTTGGCGCCTTCCTGCTTTCCGATGTCGATGTAGGACAGGATCTTCTCCAACTGGTCGTTGGACGCCTGGGCGCCGACCTGGGTGTCCGTGTCCAGGGGGTTGCCCTGGATGATCTTGTTGGTGCGGGCCGTGACGTCGGCCATGAAGGAGTCGTAGATGCCTTCCTGGACCAGTGCGCGGGACGGGCAGGTGCAGACTTCGCCTTGGTTGAAGGCGAAAAGCGTGAAGCCTTCCTGGGCTTTGTCGTAGAAAGCGTCATTCTGGTCGGCGACGTCGTCGAAGAAGATGTTCGGGCTCTTCCCGCCAAGTTCCAGGGTGACAGGAATGAGGTTGTTGGAAGCGTACTGGCTGATCAAGCGGCCCGTAGTGGTCTCACCGGTGAAGGCGATCTTGCGGATACGGGGGCTGGAAGCCAACGGCTTGCCGGCTTCCACGCCGAAACCGTTGACCACGTTCACCACACCGGCGGGCAGGAGGTCGCCGATGAGTTCCATGAGGACCAGGATGGAGGTCGGCGTCTGCTCGGCCGGCTTTAGCACAACCGCATTGCCGGCGGCGAGCGCCGGTGCAAGCTTCCACACTGCCATGAGGATGGGGAAGTTCCACGGAATGATCTGGCCAACAACGCCCAGCGGCTCCTTGAAGTGGTACGCGGTGGTGTCCTCGTCCAGCTGGGACAGGTGGCCTTCCTGCGCACGCACGGCCGAGGCGAAGTAGCGGAAGTGGTCGGCGGCCAGCGGGATGTCGGCGTTGAGGGTTTCGCGGACAGGCTTGCCGTTGTCCCAGGTCTCGGCGACGGCCAGGAGCTCAACGTTCTCGTCGATGCGGTCGGCGATCTTGTTCAGGATGGCAGCACGTTCGGTGGCGGACGTCTTCCCCCAGGACGGCGCTACCTTGTGGGCGGCGTCCAGGGCCAGCTCAATGTCCTCGGACGTACCCCGGGCAACTTCGCAGAACGGCTTGCCCGTGACGGGGGTGATGTTCTCAAAGTAGGCGCCCTTGACCGGGGCAACCCATTCGCCGCCGATCCAGTTCTCGTAGCGGTCCTTGAAAGTGACCTTCGAACCTTCGGCACCCGGCTGTGCATAAACGGTCATTGCTAGCTCCTTTGCTGCGAATCACGGTGGCTGTCGCCATTGATTCGAGACTAGGAGCGGGGAGGTTGCAGCTACGTTGCAACGGTGTGAGTCAGCTCACGCTTTCAGCTCAACGTCGATCCGTTCAAGGTCGGCCACGACGGCGGCCCGCCTGGGTGAGCGGGGCGGCAGCAGCTTCAGGACGGCAAGGCGGAGCTCGATGTCGTACTTCGCCTCAGGCAGTTCCGCGTACTTGAGTAGCGAATCAACGCTGCCGTCGCTGAGCAGCGCCTCGCGCAACAAATGCGAAACCCGCTCACGCAACTCCACGACGCCGGGCGCCTCCGACCGCGGCAAAAGCGCACCTTTGTAGATTTCCAGGGCAATGCGATGGGCACCGCGCTGCAGGCAGCTCAGCACCTGGCCCGAATCCGGGAGCAGCTCCACGGGCAGCCGGTACGGACGTGACTCGGGGACTGCGTCGGGGCTGAGCTCCTGGATGACCTTGCGGAGGCGTACCATCTCCGCCCGGAGCGTCACGGAAGATCCGTCGCCGGGGTAGAGCTGGGCACAGAGGTCGTCGGCGCTGAGACCGTCCGGATGGTTGCCCAGGATGGCCAGGATCTCGCTGTGCCGTGCCGATAGGGAGACCGTCCGGCCATCGATGCTCAACAAAGCCTGGTCGCGGCCCAGCAACTGCAGGCTGTTGCGGTACAAAGCGTGGCTGGAAGCGGCGGCCGTGCTCCGTCGTCGTGGTTTTTCCCGAACGACGGCGGCGAGCTGCAACCGTTCGATGCGTAACTGCGCCTGTGCGGCGGCGACCGTTGCCTCCACCAGGGACAAGGTGTGCGGGGCCACTGCCGTTTCGGTGCCGGTGATGTCGACGACGCCCAGCACCGCGCCGGAATCGGGATCGTGGAAGGGAACTGCGGTGCAGCTCCAGGGGTGGACGGAGCGTTTGAAATGCTCGGCACCGGAAATCTGGATGCTGCGATCCAGTGCCAAGGCCGTACCCGGGGCGCTGGTGCCAACGGAGGCTTCGGACCAATCGGCGCCGGCCACGAACATCATGCCTTCGGCCCGCCGTTGCATTACGGGATCGCCATCAACCCACAAAAGCCGCCCGACGTCGTCGCCCACTGCCACCAGCAATCCGCTGTCATGGCTGGGTTGCACCAGCAGTTTCCTGATCACGGGCATGATGGTTGCCAAGGGGTGCTGCCGGCGGTAGTCCTCCAGCTCGTCCCGATCCATGGCCAGGGGCGCTTCGGGGACGTCGGGATTGGCCTTCAGGCTGGCCGAACGCTGCCAGGACTCGTGGACCAGGCGGCGAAGGCCGGAGATCTCCCCGGTGGTTCCAGGGCGCCATGCCTCCAAATGTTCGTGGCCGGCCAAGGCATGCTTCTGAAGCAGCTCCGCGGCGTCAGCGCCTGGAACCACTGGATGGATTGGCTTCCTCACAAGAACTCCCTGGGTACTGTGCGTTCGTGGGCGTCAGCGCGTTTCGGGCGTCAGTGCGTTTCGGCGTCACAGTACCGAGAAGTCTAGTTCGCAAGATGGAGTTTTTGTACAGCTGACGGCCCTAAGGCGGCCGAATAAGCGCATTGGCTGTACAAAAACTCTCAGCCGCGGGAGATCCGGATCATTTCCTCGCGCGGAACAACCTTGATGCGTTCGCGGACCACGCCGTTCGGGTTTTCCCCGGAAGCCGACCACGCCGTGCCAAGCCCTGCTTCGTGGGCGTCCAGGCGATTCCAGCCTTCCCACGTGGTGTATTCGACGCCGCGTTCTTCCAGGAGGTCGATGATCGCCTGCGGGTCCGGGTTCTCGGCCGGGGGCAGGGCGAGCCGGTCTTCGAGGAGGCAGCCAATGGTCTCCAGGGCATCGCCCTTGGTGTGACCAATCAACCCCACCGGTCCACGCTTGATCCAGCCCGTGGCATAGATTCCCGGTACGGGTTCGCCGTCGGCACCCAGGACGCGACCGCCGTCGTTCGGTATGACACCGCGGCGGGCGTCGTACGGCAGCTCCTCCAGCGGGGACCCGTGGTAGCCAATTGCCCGGTACACCGACTGGACCGGGTATTCGATGAACTCGCCGGTTCCCTTGACGTTCCCAGTGCCGTCCAGCTGCATGCGCTCGAACTTGATCCCGGAAACCTTGCCCGGTGTTTCCGGCGAGTCCACGATCTCCACCGGGCTGTGCAGGAAGTGCAGGTGCAGTCGGCGGGAGGACGGCTGCTCGGCTTCAGCGTGCTCCTCCACCAGCCAGTTGGTCATGGTGTTCACCATGGTCTTGATCTGGTTGTTGGAGCGGATGGCCTCGTCCGAGGCTTCGTCGAATTCGAAGTCCTCCGGGTAAAGCACGATGTCCACGTCCTTGCAGTGCGACAGTTCGCGCAACTCCAGCGGCGTGAACTTCACCTGGGCGGGACCCCGGCGGCCGAACACGTGGACATCCGTAACAGGAGAGTTCTTGAGGCCGGCATAGACGTTGTCCGGGATCTCGGTGACCAACAGCTCTTCGGGGTGCTTGACCAGCATGCGCGCAACGTCCAAGGCCACGTTGCCGTTGCCGATCACCGCGATTTCCTTGGCGTCCAGCGGCCATTCGCGGGGAACGTCCGGATGTCCGTCGTACCAGGAGACAAAGTCCGCTCCGCCAAAGGACCCTTCCAGGCCGATGCCCGGAATGTTCAGGTCTGCGTCCTTGATGGCCCCGGTGGAGAAGATCACGGCGTCATAGAAGGCACGGAAATCGTGGAGGGTCAGGTCCCTGCCATAGGTGACGTTGCCCAGGAAACGGATATCCCCACGGTCCAGCACCTTATGGAGCGCGTTCACGATGCCCTTGATGCGCGGATGGTCCGGGGCCACGCCGTAGCGAATCAGTCCGTAGGGCGCGGGATAGGCCTCAAAGAGGTCGATGCTCACTTCAACATGCCCGTCTTTGACCTCGTTGGACTTGGTCAGGATATCCGCGGCGTAAACACCGGCAGGACCTGCGCCGACGATAGCGACGCGAAGCGGACGATTGGGGGTGGTTGCGGCTGAGTTGGACACCGTGAGCCCTTCCGAAGCAGTGAGCCACGCCGCTGTTTGGGGGCGCGCAGACTTCAATTCTAGGTGCCGACCCTACGCCCGGCCGCTTATATGGCAGGAGTCACAGAAATTCACAAAGATTGCGGAATATTGCGGGGATGGTTGGTGTTGGCGACAATGTGTCGACTCCGGAACAGATCATCTCAGGCTCCCCTTCAAACCAGCCAACGACGGCGGCACCCGGGAGCGGAGGCAAAGCCACCGGCGGCTCCGGCAAACCGGTGCGAAGCGAGTCGACGGCGGGAATCCTGTTCGGCATCGGCGCTTACGGCTTGTGGGGCCTGCTTCCCCTGTACTTCTTCGTCCTGATGCCCGCCGGGGCGATCGAAATAGTCGCCAACCGGATTGTGTGGTCCCTGCTGTTCTGCGCACTGCTGATCACCATCACCAGGTCCTGGCGGGTTTTCGGGGCTGCCTTGAAGGACCGCAGCGTGTTCGGTCCCCTGGCCTTGGCCGCGGGCCTGATCGCCATCAACTGGCTTACCTACACCTTCGGTGTCACCACCGGCCATGCCGTGGAGACCTCCTTGGGGTACTTCATCAACCCGCTGGTCTCGGTTCTCCTGGGTGTTTTTGTCCTCAAGGAGAAACTGCGTCCCTTGCAATGGACAGCCGTGGGAATTGGCTTCGTTGCCGTGGGCGTCCTGACGTTCTCCTACGGTCAGCTCCCGTGGATCGCCCTGATTCTGGCGTTCAGCTTTGGCCTCTACGGTTTCGTGAAGAAGCGAGTTGGCCCCAAAGTCGATGCCCTGACGAGCCTCAGTGTTGAGACCATGGTGCTGGCACCCTTCGCGGCCATCACGATGGTGGTCCTGGGCGTGATGGGCGCGGAAACCCTCACGACGCTGGGCGCGGGGCACTTCTGGTTGCTGGTGGCCTCCGGCGTCATCACGGCCGTGCCGCTGCTCTTCTTCGGCGCCTCCGCCCGCCGCCTGCCGATGACCACCATCGGGCTGCTCCAGTACTTCGCCCCTATCCTGCAGTTCGTTGTGGCGCTGCTGGTGTTCCACGAAACCATGACCACGGCCCGCTGGATCGGCTTCTGCGTAGTCTGGCTCGCGCTGGTCCTCCTGACCATCGACATGCTGCGGACCACCCGGAAGAACTCGGTGCTGAAGAAGAAGGCCCGGCTGGCCGCCGTCGAGCCTTAATACCGCAACGCGGGGTCACTTATGGCCCATGTTGGGCGTCAACATGGGCCATAAGTGACCCCGCGTTGCTTTAAAGGCAAGAGGAGGGCCGGGGTTTTGAAACCCCGGCCCTCCCTTTGTTTTCACAGCGTGGGTGCTACGCGTGCGCCTTGATGGCCGCAGCGAGGACCTCGAGGCCGTCGACCAGCAGCTCGTCGCTGATGACCAGCGGCGGGAGCAGGCGGATCACGTTGCCGTACGTGCCACAGGTCAGGATGATGACGCCTTCGGCGAGGCAAGCAGCGGCAACGGCTTTGGTGAGTTCGGCGTTGGGTTCCTTGGAGCCGGGCTGGACCAGCTCGATGGCCAGCATGGCGCCACGGCCACGGACGTCACCAACTACCGAAACTTCCTCAGCCAGTTCGCGGAGCTTGCCCAGGGCGAGTTCCTCGATGTGGCGGGCGCGGCCGTTGAGGTCGTGCTGTTCCATGGTGTCGATCGCGGCGAGTGCTGCTGCGCAAGCAACCGGGTTGCCACCGTAGGTGCCGCCAAGGCCGCCCGGGTGGACGGCGTCGAGCAGGTCCGCGCGGCCGGTGATCGCAGAGAGCGGCAGGCCGCCGGCGATGCCCTTGGCCATGGTGATGATGTCCGGGACAACACCTTCGTGATCGACGGCGAACCACTCACCGGTGCGGCAGAAGCCGGACTGGACCTCGTCGGCGATGAAGACAATGCCCTTTTCCTTGGCCCAGGCGGACAATGCCGGGAGGAAGCCTTCGGCCGGGACGATGAAGCCGCCCTCGCCCTGGATGGGTTCGATGATGATCGCGGCAACCTGGTCGCCACCGATCTGCTTCTCGATCATGGTGATGGCGCGCTTGGCGGCCTCTGCACCGGTGATCTCCGGGTTCTCTTCACGGAACGGGTAGCTCATGGGCATGCGGTAGACCTCGGGCGCGAACGGGCCGAAGTTGGTCTTGTACGGCATGGCCTTGGCGGTCAGTGCCATGGTCAGGTTGGTGCGGCCGTGGTAGGCGTGGTCGAAGGCAACCACGGCGTCGCGGCCGGTGGCCAGGCGTGCAACCTTGACGGCGTTCTCCACGGCTTCTGCGCCGGAGTTGAACAGCACGGTGCGCTTGGCGTGGTCGCCCGGGGTGAGGCGGTTGAGCTGCTCGGCAACTGCGACGTAACCCTCGTACGGGGTCACCATGAAGCAGGTGTGGGTGAAGTGCGCGGCAGCTTCCTGGACAGCGGCGACGACGGCGGGATCGGACGCGCCGACGCTGGTCACGGCGATGCCGGAGCCGAGGTCGATGAAGGAGTTGCCGTCGACGTCGCGGATGATGCCGCCGTCGGCGTCTTCAACGTAAACGGGAACGCCCGAGGCGACGCCGGCAGCTACGACGGCGGAGCGGCGCTCGGCCAGTGCCTGCGACTTGGGGCCGGGGAAGGCGCCGTTGATGTTGCGCTTCTGCTCGATGCGGTACGAGAGTTCGTTCGCGGTGGTGGTCATGAGGGGTTTGCCTTTCTAAAAAACGGGGAAATTCTTACGCGACTGAGCTATGCATCCAATGCACTCATCACGTGCTTGATGCGCGTGTAGTCCTCGACGCCGTACATGGAGAGGTCCTTGCCGTAGCCGGACTGCTTGAAGCCACCGTGCGGCATCTCTGCCGTGAGGAGGATGTGGGTGTTGATCCAGACCGCACCAAAGTCCAGGTCGCGGCTCATGCGCATGGCCGTGCCGTGGTCGGTGGTCCAGACGCTGGACGCCAAGGCGTACTCGACGTCGTTGGCCAGCTCGAGCGCTTCTTCTTCGGTGCTGAACTTCTGGACGGTGATGACCGGGCCGAAGGTTTCCTTCTGCACGATGTCGTCGCTCTGCTTGGCGCCGGAGATGATGGTGGGCTCGAAGAAGAAGCCCTTCTCGCCGGCGCGGTGGCCGCCGGTTTCGATCTTGCAGTTCGCCGGGAGGTGCTCCACCACGGAGGTGACGGCGTTGAAGTGGTTCACGTTGTTCAGAGGGCCGAAGTAGTTGTCTTCGTCGTTCTGCGAACCGGTGTGCAGGGTCTTGGTGTGCTCAACCATGGCTGCCACGACGTCGTCGTGGACCGAGTCCTCGATCAGGACGCGGGTGATGGCGGTGCAGTCCTGGCCGGCATTGAAGAAGGCGAACTCGGCGATGGCCGCTGCGCTCTTCTTGATGTCGGCGTCCTTGAAGACGATGGCCGGAGCCTTCCCGCCAAGTTCCAGGTGGGCACGCTTGAGGCCCTTGGCCGCGCCGCTTGCCACGGCGATGCCTGCGCGGACGGAACCTGTGATGGAGACCAGTCCGGGGACCTCGTGGTCAACCATCATGGCGCCGGTTTCGCCGGTGCCGAGAACCACGTTCAGGACGCCGGCCGGGAAGATTTCACCAGCCAGGCGGGCCAGCACCAAGGTGGACTCGGGGGTGGTGTCCGAGGGCTTCAGAACGACGGTGTTGCCGGCTGCCAGGGCGGGGCCGATCTTCCAGATGGCCATGAGGAACGGGTAGTTCCACGGCGCGACCTGGGCTACGACGCCAATGGGTTCGCGGCGCACGTAGGAGGTGTGGCCTTCGAAGTATTCGCCTGCGGACTTGCCTTCCATGATGCGTGCGGCACCGGCGAAGAAGCGGAGCTGGTCTGCGCCGGCTGCCACTTCCTCGGAAGCGATCAGGGAGCGGACCTGTCCGGTGTTACGGTGCTGTGCTTCGACGAGTTCGTCGCTGTTGGCTTCCACGGCGTCGGCAAGCTTGAGCAGCATGAGCTGGCGCTGGGCCGGGGTGGCCTTCTTCCATGACTTGAAGGCCTCGTTTGCCGCGGTCATGGCAGCATCCACGTCGGCCTGCACCGAAATGGGAGACTTGGCAACGATTTCCCCTGTTGCGGGATTCACGATGTCCAGGAGACCCGTGCCTGCCGGCGTAACGAATTCGCCATTGATGAAGTTCTGCAAGGTTTGAACCACGGTGTGCAACCCTCTTTCGGTGTCTGGGCTTGGGTTTAGCTGATCAGAGCCTATGCCAGGGAGGGGGTCCAAGGAATAGTCAGCTGCACACACAAGCGCACCCCGCTTAGTGCGCTTGACCAGCGCCGGGTTACGCTTTTAAGCATGGCCCTGTCCCTCGCTTCGCTCGTCGCTGTCCCCTCCCTGAAACTCCGTCAATCCGGCTTGGCCGAGACCACCTGGAACCAGGACATCAGTTGGGTTGCAGTGACCGAACTGGAAGACCCGCAACGCTTCCTCAGCGGCGGAGAGCTGGTCCTCACCACAGGCCTGCGCCTCAAGAGCGCCGCCGACCAGCGGCGCTTCGTACGCCAGGTACAGCGCGCCGGTGCCGTGGGGATCGGTTTCGGCATCGGCCTCACGCACGAGACCGTTCCGGAAGCCTTGATCGCCGAGGCCAACCGCTGGGGCCTGCCGCTGGTGGAAGTGCCCTACGAGATACCCTTCATTGCCATCGGCAAACTGGTGGCCGAGTCCCACTCCGCAGACCACTACTCCAATCTGGAACGCCTCCTCGCCGGCCACCAGATCCTGGCCCGTTCGCTCCTCACCGGTGGCGGCCTCAATGAGCTCCTCAAACAACTGGGCAGCATGCTGCGCACCGATGTGGTGCTCACCCAGTTCAGCGCACAGCTCTACAACAGCGTGCCCGGGAAACCGGCCCCGACGGCGGATGGCTGGGCTTCGTACCCGATTCCGACGGGCCGCAGGGACGCCTGCACGCTCTGGCTGCGGCAGCCTTTCATCGATTCCGGCATTGTCAGTTACGCGCAGAACCTCATCAGCGTGGAGCTCAACAACATGGTCAAGCAGCGCCAGTCCCAGCGCGCCATGGCAGGCCAGGTGTTGGACGACGTCATCCACGGAACACTGGAAACCATCGAAGCCGCCCGACGCCTGGCAGGGGTGGGCATCAACAGCACCCGCAAGAACGTTGTGCTGGTTGCTGAATCCACGGCGCACCACAAACAACTGGTCAGCATTTCCCTTCCCCAGTCGCTGGAAGCCGGCGTCAGCGCCGTCGTCGGGAAGGACTTGGTGACGGTGGTGAACGACGACGGCAGTTCCGCCGCCGCCCTGGCAAAAAGCCTCAGCGACCACCTGCAGGAGGCCGGAATCCACGCCGTGATCGGCATCGGCGGCGCGTACACGAAGCCGAACGGGTTGCGCTGGAGCTACTTTGAAGCGCGCGACGCCGCGGCGCACGGTTTGCCGGTCAACGAGCCTGAACGACTGAGCCTGACGTCGTTGCTGCTCGCCAGCGAGGACGTTCCGCTGGCAGACATGGCCAGCGAATCCCTGACCCCGCTCCGGAAGTTCGACGCCGCCCACGGGGCTGAACTTGTGGCCACCCTGGAAAGCTACCTCAACCACAATGGCTCGGTGGCCGCGGTAGCCGAGGCCCTCACCCTGCACAGGAACACGGTGCGGTACCGCCTGGCCCAGATCACCGAGCTCACCGGCTACGATCCGTCGCAGACCCAGGACCGGGTCCAGTTGTGGCTGGCGTTGGCGGTCCAGCGGCTAGGGTCCAGAAACCCCCGCTAGCAGCCGGCGGAGAGGTTCGCCACAAAAGTGTAGACATTAGACGTCAAACGTCTAACCTTTAGACATGGCGTCGACTCCCCTCACCCCCAGCACAGGAAACATCCCCACCATTTCCACCGCCCAGGCCTCTTCCGTCCAGGCGGGCAGCCAGACGGCCCCCAAGACGCGGGTCGTCGCCGTCGTCGGCATCATTGCGGTAGTCCTCATCGGCCTGAACCTGCGCGCCGGTATCACCAGCGCCGCAGCGCTGTTCCACGAGCTGCAGCAAGTGCTCGGGTACGGGGCGCTGGTGGCGTCCATCCTGCCGTCCATCCCGCTGCTGTGCTTCGCCGTCGCCGGCATGGGAACATCCTGGCTTACACGCCGCGTGGGTGTGGAGAAAGCCATTGCCATCGCCTTGGCACTGCTGGCGGCTGGACTGCTGGTCCGTGGGGTGCCGGTCACCGGGGCCCTCCTCGGCGGCACCGTCCTTGCGATGTCCGGCCTGGCTGTGTGCAACGTGGCCATGCCGTCGTTCATCCGTGAGCACTATGCGGACCGTACCTCCATGATGACCGGCCTCTATACCTTCACCATGTCCGGTGGCGCCACCTTTGCCGCAGCAGTCAGCGTCCCCATGGCCCAGCAGCTCGGCTCGCCCTCCATGGGCCTTGCGGCGTGGGGCCTTCTGGGCGTCGCAGCCCTCCTGGGCTTCCTGCCCGTGGTCCTGCACAGCCACCGCAACTCTGCCAAGATGGAGCGCCCCAGGGTTTCCATGTGGCCGCTGCTGCGTACCCGCCTGGGCATCCTGATCACGGCGATCTTCACCTTCCAGGCTTTCCTCGCCTATGCCGTGATGAGCTGGTTCGCTTACATCCTCACGTCCCAGGGCCTCAGCGCTTCAGAGAGTGGGCTCCAGTTCGGCGTGATGCAGCTGGTTTCCGTTGCTGCCGGAATGATCCTGCTCGCCCTCGGCTCCCGTCCAGGCATGCTCCGCCCCGCCCTTTACCTTGCCAGTAGCTCCACCCTGGTGGCCATCGCCGCCATGCTGTGGCTGCCGACGTCGCTGGCCGTTGTTCCAGCCGTGCTGTTCGGCTTTGGTTTGGGAATCTTCCCGCTGGTTTTGGTGATCATCAGCCGCAGCGGCGGCTCGACGGCGGAAACCACCGCGCTCTCCACTATCGCCCAATCGCTGGGATACTTGATTGCGGCAATCGGCCCGTTCGGGATGGGGCTGCTCCACAGCGCCACCGGGGGCTGGGTGTTGCCCATGAGCCTGCTGTCCATCGTGGCGGTGGCCCTCATGGTCACTTGCCACCTGCTCACCAGCAAACGCACCGCCACCAAGACCGCACCGAGGACAGCATGACCCTGACGCCTTCGCACCGCCCGGCCCTCGCCGAGGAGATCACCGCCAAGTTGCGGGACATGATCAAGTCAGGCGAGTGGCCGCTCCAGGAACGCATTCCTGCCGAGCCCGAGCTCATGTCCACGCTTGGCGTATCCCGTGGGACGTTGCGCGAGGCCATCAAGGCACTGGCACACTCCGGGATGCTGGAAGTCCGCCGAGGAGACGGCACGTATGTGCGGGCCAACAGTGAAATGTCCGGCGCCGCCCAACGCATGTACCTGGAGCACACCCAGGAGCACATTGTGGAAGTGCGGCTGGGCTTGGATACCCAGGCAGCCCGCCTTGCGACGAAGCACGCGACGGCGGACGACATCGCCGAGATGCGCCGCCTCCTGGCACTGCGCCACGATGCCTGGCTGGCCGAGGACTACCCAACATGGGCACGGGCGGACTGGGATTTCCACGAATGCGTTGCCTCGGCGTCAGGCAATCCCCTGCTGCACCAGCTGTACGCTTCGTTTGGCGGGGTCTTCCACAACGACCTCCTCCGCCAGCAACGCAAGGGCGGCTTCAACGGGATTCCACGCGAAGGCCACGATGAACTGGTGGACGCGTTGGAAGCACACGATCCCGATGCCGCGGTCCGCAGCGTGTACCGGAATCTGGATTACTGCTCGGATCAGGGCCCGCGGTAACCCGTCAGCTGCGGCGTGGTTTCAATCCCTGCTCCGGCCGCATCCTTGAACCGGGCATCGACCAGCACTACATCCCGCCCGGACCGATCCAGGAGGCTTGCCGCGACACTCGCCCGATACCCCGTGGCACAGTGCACCCAGATCCTGGCATCCGGCAGCTCCGTCATCTTCCCCAGCAGCTCATAAACGGGCACATTGAGGGCGCCCACCACATGGGAGGCCTCGAATTCTTCCGGCCTACGGACGTCCAACACCACGTCCTGGGGCATCCTCTCTTTCCTGAGCATGCCCCAGTCACCGTACGGGTAGCTGGCTTGGGGAACCCCGGGCGCCAGCGCGCCAACAGGCACACCACGTTGAGGTCCGACGGCGGCATCCGGACTATCGATGCCGATCCTCGCCAAGTCGCGGATCGCCTTTTCCACGTCATCCTGTGATCCGAGGAGTGTCAGTGGCTGGTTCCACGGGATCACCCAGCCCAGGTAGCTGGTGAAGTTGTCGCCCTTTCCGTACTCGAAGCTCACGCTTCCCTGCAGATGGCTGTCCGCGAAGGCCACGCGATGACGCAGATCCACCACCCACTCCCCCGTTTCCAGTCGCCGCCCCAGCTCTTCGGCGTCCACGGAGCCGGGCACGTCCAATGGCGCTTGCCCTGGGCCCGCAGCATTGAGTGGGCTCATGTGGGCGTAGTACGCGGGGTAGGCGGTGATGTTCGCCAGCAGCTCGGCGACAAAGTGGTCCTCGCTGGGATCCGTGAGCGCGTGGTTGGACAACGCCTGTTCGGCCAAAGTCGAGGAGTGCGCACGGCTCGCGGGGCCGATGGAACAGAAGGATCCGAAGCCATGCGTCGGGTAGAGCTCTGCCTCAGGCGCTGCGGCATGCACCAGGCGACGCACGGAAGAATACTGGTCGTGGGCCAGCTTCGCGGTGTCGGCCGGTGAGACCAGGTCCGTCCGCCCTACTGAGCCGTAGAGCAAGCTGCCGCCGGAAAACACAGCTTCACGGCCGGCGTCGTGCGTGTCATCGCGCACCACGTACGAAAGGTGCGTGTGGGTGTGGCCCGGAGTAGCGACCACGCGCACCGAGAGGCGTCCCACAAGAAAGACGTCCCCGTCCGAGACAGGCGTGCGCTCAAATGAGACGTGGTCCGCGGCGTTCACCAGATACCCGGCGTTGTGGGCTTCAGCCAGGATCAAGCCCCCGGTGAGGTAGTCGTTGTGGAGGTGGGTTTCGGCAACATGCGTGATCCGGACGCCGGCCTCGCGGGCAGCAGCTTCCACGCGGTCAATGTCACGCTGGGTGTCTATCACCAACGCCACCGTGCCATCGTGGACCAAGTAGCTCCGGTCCCCCAACTGGGGAGTTTCGATGACCACGACGTCCATACCCCCACCTTAAAACAACGCGGGGTCACTTAGGGCCCATCCGGAAGCTCCGAATGGGCCAAAAGTGACCCCGCGTTGGTCCTAGACCTGGGCGGATACGCCGTCGCGGGAGATGTTGACCATGTCCTCGCGCGGCACAACCTTGACGCGTTCGCGCTTGACTTCAACACCGTGCGAGCCGCCGGCTTCGGTGGCTGCTGCACCAAGTGCGAGCTCGTGGGCGTCCAGGGCCAGCCAGCCTTCCCAGCTGGTGAACTTCACGCCGCGGCCGTCGAGCAAATCCACGACGGCGTCTGCCGCAGGAACCTCGGCCAGCGGCAGGTTTTCGCGGTCTTCCAGAAGGTACGTGACGGTTTCCAGGGCATCGCCCTTGGTGTGGCCGATGAGGCCAATCGGGCCACGCTTGATCCAGCCCGTCGCGTAGAGGCCCGGCACGTGCTGGCCGTCGGCGTCCAGGACGCGGCCGCCGTCGTTCGTTACCACGCCCTTCTTGTGGTCGAACTCGACGTCCGGCAGGGCAGAACCGAAGTAGCCGATGGCGCGGTACACGGCCTGGACCGGGTAGTCGATGAACTCGCCGGTGCCGCGGGCGTTGCCCGTGCCGTCCAGTTCAGTGCGCTCGAACTTGATGCCGGCAACCTTGCCCGGAGTCTCGGCCGAGTCAACGATTTCCACCGGGCTGTGCAGGAAGTGCAGGTGCAGGCGGCGGGAAGCCGTGAGCTCGGAGAGGTCCTCGGGCTGCTCGGCGATCCAGTTGGTGAGCGTGCCAACCATGGTCTTGATCTGGTTGTTCGTCTGGATCTGGCGGTCGGACTCTTCGTCGAATTCGAAGTCCTCGGCGTAGAGGATGATGTCCACGTCCTTGGAGTGCGAGAGTTCGCGCAGTTCCAACGGGGTGAACTTCACCTGGGCCGGTCCACGGCGGCCGAACACGTGCACATCCGTGACCGGGGAGTTCTTCAGGCCGGCGTAGACGTTGTCCGGGATTTCGGTGACCAGGAGGTCATCGGCGTGCTTGGACAGCATACGTGCCACGTCCAGCGCCACGTTGCCGTTGCCCAGGACGGCGATTTCCTTGGCATCCAGCGGCCACTCGCGCGGAACATCCGGGTGTCCGTCGAACCATGAGACGAAGTCCGCGCCGCCGAAGGAGCCTTCGAGCTCGATGCCCGGGATGTTCAGGTCCGCGTCCTTGATGGCGCCGGTTGCGAAGATGATGGCGTCGTAGTGCTTCCGGAGGTCCTCGATGGAGATGTCCGTGCCGTAGTCCACGTTGCCGAAGAAGCGGATGTCGCCGCGGTCCAGCACCTTGTGCAGGGCGTTCACGATGCCCTTGATGCGGGGGTGGTCCGGGGCAACGCCGTAACGGATCAGGCCGTACGGTGCCGGGTAGCGGTCAAAGAGGTCGATGCTGACGTTGAGTTCGCCGCTTTTGACGGCTTCGCTCTTGGTCAGGATGTCCGCTGCGTACACGCCGGCCGGGCCGGAGCCGATGACGGCGACGCGAAGCGGACGGTCCGCAGAACCTACGGGAGTGCTAATTGACACGGCTGTGTTCCTTCTTCTGTTCAGTCCTCCCAACTGAGTAACAGTAAACGTCGTTTTGAGGGCTCATAACGACGTTATCTGCTACTTAGTTGGGCCGGGGGCTTAGTTACTGCGGACGCGGGGACGGTTGGGGGTAATGGTGCTGTAGTCAGCGGTCTTGAAATGCTGCGGGGCGAACGGGCTGACGCGGACCACATCGCCGATCACGATCACCGCCGGATTCGCCACGCCCACGGCTTCCGCCTGGTCCGCGATGGTCTCCAAGGTGCCGATCGTGACGCGCTGATCCGGCAAATACCCGTTTTCTACGATACCCACTGGAGTGTCCAAAGGCAGACCCGAGCCCGCCAAGGCCGCCGCGGAATCGCGCAATTGCGCCACTCCCATGAGCAACACCACAGTGTGGTCGGGGCGTGCGGGCACTTCGGACAGCTCTTCGTGGCCGGTCACCACGCTGAAGCCCTTGGCCAGGCCCCGGTGCGTCACCGGGATGCCGGCCGCCGCAGGAACCGAGATCGCGGACGTCACGCCGGACACCACTTCAACCTCGACGCCGTTCTGCCGGCAGAACTCTGCTTCCTCGCCGCCGCGACCCAGGACATAGGGGTCGCCGCCTTTGAGGCGGACCACACGGTTTCCCTGGAGGGCCTCCTCCACGAGGATGCGGTTTATCTCAAGCTGGGGCACTGGATGGTGGCCGGGCGTCTTGCCTACTTCGATCACGCGGACGTCCGGGGCAAGCTCGTTGAGCAGCTCGCGCGGGCCAAGTCGGTCTGCAACCACGACGTCGGCCTGGCCGAGCAAGCGCCTGCCGCGGACGGTGATGAGTCCCGAGTCGCCAGGACCGCCACCTACCAGGGCGACGGAACCAATGGAACCTGCGCTCTCCGCTCTACGGTGCCGGCGAAGAGGAAGGTCACCTGTTTCGAGCGCGGTGGCAACGGCGTTCCGGAGCGCCATGGCGCGGCGCGGGTCTCCCCCGGCGTTGATGGCGATCTTGACGTCATCCACCACGGCAACTGCTGGAGTCCAGGCCGCTGAAGCTTCGTGGTCGGAGGCGTTGACGCACCAGATGCGTTGCGCCTCGGCGTCGGCCGCCACCTGGGTGTCCACAGCGGAAGCGCCCGTGGCTGTCTGGACGAACCAGACGCCGTCGAGGTCGGACGTGCGGTACTCGCGGGGCTCCCAGGTGAGGAGGCCGGAAGCTGCGAGTCCGCGAAGGTTCTCGGTGGCAACGGGAGCGACCACGGTTACTTTCGCACCGGCGTCGAGCAGTCCCTTGGCGCGGCGCTCCGCGACGGGTCCGCCGCCCACAACCAGCACCGGGCGGCCGAGCAGCCGCAGCGCAGTGGGGTAAATGTCCTGTATTGCCATGAAAAAACTGTAGGGCGGCGCCGTAATATGCTTCAAAGGCTCGGAAACACCCGGTAACGCTGGGTAATCCGGCGTCACAAAAGGCTTCACATCTGCTGGCCGGCTAGAAGACCGACCACCCAGTGCGCGTGGTGAATTCGTCCAGGGCGGCCACACCCGCCACCGAATTCCCTGAACGGCCCAGCCCCGGGCTCCACACGCTGATGGCGCACCTGTTGGGGACCACGGCCACAATTCCGCCGCCCACCCCGCTCTTGCCCGGAAGTCCCACGCGGTACGCAAACTCTCCGGCGGCGTCGTACGTTCCGCATGTGAGCATTACCGCGTTGATCCTCTTGGTCTGCGCTGGCGACAACAGCAGGTTGCCGTCCGCCCCCAAACCATTGGAAGCAAGGAACCGGGTTGCGAGCGCCAGGTCTTCGCAGGTCATGGCCAGGGCGCATTGCTTGGCATAGGAATCCAGGACGTCCTCCACCGGGTTCTCCAGATTGCCGCAGCTTGCCAGGAAGTGCGCCAAGGAGGCATTGCGGTGGCTGTTGTCCAACTCCGAGGACGCCACCCGGTGGTCGGTGTCGACGCCGGCGTTGGACGTTTCCTGCCGCATCAGGTCCCGGACAGCATGCGCTGCGTTGCCGGTGATACTGAGGAGCCTGTCCGTCACCACAATGGCTCCGGCGTTGATGAAGGGGTTCCGGGGAATCCCGTCCTCGCTTTCCAACTGGACCAGGGAATTGAACGGATTGCCCGAGGGCTCCCGGAAAACGCGCTTCCAGATGCCATCTCCGTCGTACGCCAGCACCAAGGCCAGCGCGAAAACCTTGGAGATGCTTTGGATGGAAAATTCCACGTGGGCATCCCCGGCCGAGTAGACCTCGCCGTCCCGGGTGACCAGCGATATCCCGAATTGGTACGGGTCCACGGCCCCCAGTTGGGGGATGTAGTCGGCCACGTTTCCCTGGCCAACCTGCAGCTGAACGGCCCCGACGATGTCGTCGAGGAGGTTTTGGATATCCACGGTTCTAGCCTTTGGTTTTTGCGTAGGTCCAGAGCCTGATCTGGAGGTGTGCCAGCAAGCGTTCATCCGCGGATTGCAGGTCGAGTCCTGCAACTTCGCACGCCCGGCGGAGTCTGTAGTGGACGGTATTGCGATGGACTGCCAATTCCTCGGCGCAGCGGTTCACGTCGCCGAAGAACTCCAGGTACGTCAGCAATGTCATGGCGAATTCGGGGTACCGGGTGCATAGACGCGTGATGCCCGCATGGCGGAGCGTGGTCCTTGACTCGAGCAGTTCCAACAGATCCCTGGTCAGAACCGTCGTTTCCACATCGCTGTAGGAAGCCACCCGGACCGAAGGGGTCGCTTCCATGACCTTGAGGACACTGCGGACGTGGTCGAGCGTTGCCTGGAGTGCATCCAAGCGCGGAACGATCGGGCCCACGGCCGCCTGCACTTGGAAGTGCAGGTGTGTTGTGACGTCACGAACAATCGTGTTGACCAGCCTGTTGATAGCGGGCAGGGATTTCAGCGGGTCCAGGTCCGGGAGGATGACGGCCGTTTCCATCCCCAACGCGCCCACCACGGCGCCCGGCCGGTACGCTGCTGCGTGGATGGATGCCACTTTGGAGAGCTCTCCCCTGCGGAGCTGAAGGCCCGCCGCGCTCTGGCTCAGGCCACCCGCGGAGATCAGGACCAACGCGGCAGGCTTTGACGGATCAATTCCTGCGGACTGCGCCTGCGAATGTACTTGGGCCGTACCACTGAGCAGACTGGATACCCGGTCTTCGCGCATGGATTGGGATTGCTCGTTGCGGTGCCGGACCAGTTCGATCGCGGCGTGGCGGGCAGCACCCACCATGATCCTGTCCGTGTTGGCAGCCAAGGGTTCTGCGCCCTCCTGCAACCAGATGTAGCCCATCACGCGGCTGCCGGCATGGATGCCAATAGCCACGCGTTCCCTTAGCCCGGCCTCGGGGTTGGCCTCCACATGGACCGGCGCCTCCGTGGCTTGGAGGTGCTTGTAAACGCCGGATTCCTTCAGCAGCTTCTGGTATTTTTCCGGCCCCCGCCGCGCCAGGATGGACAGGCGCCGAAGTTCGTCAACGTCGTTGGAAGCCGGTGAGTACGCGAGCACCCTGTTGCCCGGATCCTCGATAACCACATGCCCGTTCGTGAGGGTTGCCGTGGTTTGGGCTATCGCAAACAAGTCACGGTGAACCGATGTTGAGCCCTCCCCCGGCAGCTCGCCGTCGTGGTTTTCGTGGACACGGTCCTGGGCGATGCTTTCGAACTTGTCCCACCGCAACCCGGGGGCGACTGCCACCAGCCCTATACCGGTTGGCTGCAACAGCTCGGCTGCGGCTTCCAACTCCCGTTCGCTGCCCTTGACCGCCACTGCGGTGGGCCGGCCGGCAACAATCCGTCGGAGTGCCGGGAATGCTGCACGCCCGCGGACGCCGATGAGCATCACCAGGGCCCCGGGCCGGATCGCGTCTTCGTCCTCGGCATCGACAATGACCGTTTCACGAACGGCCCGGTTGTCCTCTGCGGGGGCCAGCAGCAAGCGTGCGTTGTCGACACCCAGGTCTTCCAGGACATCGCTCAATAAGGTGACGACGCCGTCGTCGTCTATTTCCAGGGCTTTCAACGAAGCTTTCGCTTCCTTTCATCATCAGGTCCATTCAGCAGCACGCCCTCGCCATTGAGGGGCCTGCCGGTACATGTACGTATGCACGCACAGCGAGAAACATTACCGGCCCTTCAGAACAGCAGTGTTGTGGTCCCGGCACAAGAGCCGGACCTTGAATTTGGTTCGCCAGCCAATTTGCCGACGACGGTTGCGACCTAGAGTTGGTGACTGTCCCAAACGCCACAAAGACTGCTGCCGAGCCCTCCAGCAGTCCAGTTTCGGAGTATTCAGCCACCTGCGGTGGCGCCGGAGTCAAAGGAGACCCCCACAGTGATACCCACCCCCGCGTCCACAGAGACCCTGACACCCGTCCGGACCGAAGAGAAACCGGCGGTCGGTCCGTCGTCGGGAGACTTCTCCCGGGAAGAAGCCGGCTACCGGAAAACCCTCAAGCCCCGGCAGATCCAGATGATCGCCATCGGCGGCGCGATCGGAACCGGCCTTTTCATGGGTGCGGGTGGCCGGTTGAACGGATCGGGTCCGGCGCTCATCCTTGTTTACGCCGTCTGCGGCTTCTTCGCCTTCCTGATTCTCCGGGCACTGGGTGAGCTGGTGCTGTACCGCCCTACGTCCGGTTCCTTTGTGTCCTATGCCCGGGAGTTCTACGGCGAGAAAATGGCCTACACAGCCGGTTGGCTCTACTTCCTCAACTGGGCCATGACCTCCATTGTGGACGTCACGGCCGTGGCACTTTACGTGAAGTTCTGGGGACAGTTCTGGGCCCCGATCAATGACATTCCGCAGTGGCTGATCGCGCTCGTGGCCCTGGTTGTGGTGCTTGCGCTGAACCTGCTGTCGGTAAAGATCTTCGGTGAGATGGAGTTCTGGTTCGCCCTGATCAAGGTGGGTGCCCTGGTGGCGTTCCTGGTGGTGGGGATCTGCTTCATCGTGTTCGGTGGCCGGACGGATGTTGGTGTTCCGGGTTTGAACGTCATCGCCGAGAACGGCGGCATCTTCCCCACGGGCGCTGTGGCACCCCTGCTGGCCATCAGTGGCGTCGTCTTTGCCTATGCCGCCGTGGAACTGGTAGGCACGGCGGCCGGCGAAACGGCCAACCCGCACAAGGTGATGCCCAAAGCGGTGAACACGGTGGTCATCCGCATCGGAATCTTCTACGTCGGTTCGGTCCTGCTGCTCTCCCTCCTGCTCCCCTTCACGTCCTACAAGGCCGGCGAATCACCGTTCGTCACGTTCTTCTCGCACCTCGGGGATCCGCAGGCCGGAGCCATTTCCGCCTCGGTGATGAACTTCGTGGTCCTCACGGCGGCCCTGTCCAGCCTGAATGCCGGTCTTTACTCCACCGGCCGGATCCTTCGCTCCATGGCTGTCAACGGCTCTGCACCGCAGTTCACCGGGCGGATCAGCGCCTCCGGAGTGCCGTACGGCGGAATCCTGCTGACCGCGGTCATCACCCTGGCAGGCGTGGGCCTGAACGCCATTGTGCCCTCGCAGGTCTTCGAAATCGTGCTGGAAGTCTCGGCAGTGGGCATCATTGGCGGCTGGGCCACCATCATGCTGTGCCATATCAAGCTGCAGTCCTGGGTGCGCAGCGGCAAAGTGGTGCGTCCAGCGTTCCGGCTCTTCGGAGCGCCGTTCACCTCCTACCTCACGCTCGGTTTCCTGGCTTTCGTCCTGGTCACCATGGGCTTCTCCGAAACGGGCCGTTGGGTGTTGGCATCCCTACTGGTCCTGGCGCCGATGCTGATAGCCGGCTGGTACGCGTACCGCGGCCGGATCCGCACCAACTCCAATTCCTAGACTCCCCTCAGTTCGAAAGCGAAACACATGAACACCCCCTCCCCGTCCCCAGCCATCGGCACTCCCAGCCGGGCGTGGCGGTCCCGTGCCGACGCCTGGGAGTTCCTGGGATATGCCCTCAAGCAGCTGGCCGCCGACCGGCACCAGGAGTCCGGATTGCTGTCCCAGGTGGACCGGACGTTTGCCCTGTTGGAAGCCGTGGAACCGTATTGGGCCGAACCGGGGGTCGGGGCGGTGGCCCAGTTGCGACAACTGCACGACGACGGCGAACCCCAGGCCGCGCTGCATCTTCTGGGCGGCCTGCCCAACCTCCCGCTCGCCTCCTCCGGAGAACCGACGTCGGCTCCCCGCGGTGAGGCTGCGGAAGAGGACACCGTTGAACAACCGGACCAGGCCGAGCGTCCGCGTTTCGAGGTACTGGTGGTCGACGCGTTGTCGATCGAAGAGGCCGAAGCGCTGAAAACCACCATGGCCGCGCAACGCCGGCCCTCGGATGCTTTTACCTACACGGTCAATGTGGTCCCGAGTTATGAAGACGCCCTTGTTGCTGTCCTGTTGAACCCGGACATCCAGGCCGTGGTACTTCGGCCGGGATTCTCCATCCCAAGCTCCCAACAACTGGGCAGCGACCTGCGGCGATTCCTTGTCCGGCACACATCCGCCGGGCTCCAGGAATCCCGTCCCGTCCGTCGGATCCTCGGTTTGGCGGAGGCCATCTCCGGACTCCGCCCCGAGTTGGATGTCTATTTGGTGGCCGGAGTTTCCATCGAATCACTCGCAGGCTCACTCACCCGGAAGTTCCGGCGCATCTTCCGCAGGCAGGACCACCTGGACCTGCATCTGTCCCTGTTGTCCGGGGTGACCGAGCGTTATGAAACTCCGTTCTTCACGGCCCTGCAGGAGTACAGCCGCCGGCCCGCCAGCGTCTTCCATGCGCTGCCGATTTCCCGCGGTGCCTCAGTAGGGAGCTCGCCGTGGATCCGCGACATGGCTGATTTCTATGGGACCAATCTGTTGCTCGCGGAAACCTCAGCCACATCCGGCGGCCTGGACTCCTTGCTGGATCCGCATGGTTCCATCAAGCGCGCACAGGACCTCGCCGCCCGGGCCTTTGGAGCGCAACGGAGCTACTTTGTTACCAACGGCACCTCCACGGCCAACAAGATCGTGCACCAGTCGCTGCTGGCGCCCGGCGATGTGGTCCTGGTTGACAGGAACTGCCACAAGTCCCACCACTATGCCTTCATGCTGGCGGGCGCCCGTGTTTCCTACCTGGACGCCTACCCTCTGGACAAATACGCCTTCTACGGCGCTGTGCCCGTGGCAAGCCTGAAGCGGAGGCTCCTGGAATACCGCCGTGCCGGACGGCTCCATGAAGTGAAGATGGTGACACTGACCAACTGCACCTTCGATGGTGTTGTCTACGACGTCGAGAGGGTCATGGAGGAATGCCTGGCCATCAAGCCGGACCTGGTCTTCCTCTGGGACGAGGCCTGGTTTGCCTTCGCCCGCTCCCATCCGGTGTACCGGCGTCGTACTGGCATGGCAGCCGCAGCCGCGCTGGAAGCCGCCTTCAGCAGCCCGGCCTATGCCGCCCGGCATGCTGAACAAGCCGCTGCCCTCCATGACCCGGCCACCGGAGAGCCGATCGACGACGACGCCTGGCTCAACACCCGCTTGATCCCGGACCCGGCGAAGGCACGGCTCCGGGTATACGCAACCCAGTCCACGCACAAAACCCTGACTTCCCTGCGGCAGGGCTCCATGATCCACGTGTACGACCAGGACTTCGCGGATTCCAACCAGGAGTCCTTCCGCGAGGCCTACATGACCCACACGTCCACCTCGCCCAACTACCAGATCCTGGCGTCCCTGGACATTGGCAGGCGACAGGTGGAGCTGGAAGGGTTCGGCCTGGTTCAACGGCAATCCGATCTTGCCGTGTCCGTTGCCCAGGCCGTTGCCCGGCATCCCCTGCTGAAGAAGTACTTCCGCGTACTGTCCTCCCGCGACCTCATTGGTCCGCAATACAGGGAAACCACGTCCACCATGCCGCTCAGGGACGGGCTGGCCGAGTTGGAGGACGCCTGGCAACGGGACGAATTCGTGATCGACCCCAGCCGCCTGACGCTGGACATCAGCAGGACAGGGATCGACGGCGACACTTTCCGCCACAGCTACCTCATGGACGATCACGGCATCCAGGTCAACAAGACGTCACGGAACACCGTTTTGTTCATGACCAACATCGGTACGTCCCGCAGCTCGGTGGCCTACCTGATCGAGGTCCTGGTGAAACTGGCCGAAGGATTCGAGAACCCGCATCCCTCTGCCCGGCCCCGGACAGTTGCCGCAGCGTCCGGCCCCCACCGGACTCCCCCGCTGCCGGACTTCAGCACCTTTGCATCGCGTTTCCGCACCGACGATGCCTGCGAGGACGGCGATATCCGGGCCGCCTACTTTGAAAGTTACAAACCCGGGTCCACGGTTTACCTGTCGGCGGCTGAGGTCACGGCGGCAGTGGCCAAGGGGCAGGAGGTAGTGTCTGCTGGTTTTGTGACACCTTACCCACCAGGCTTTCCCATCCTGGTGCCGGGCCAGGTGGTCACTCCAGAGACCTTGGAATTCATGGATGCCTTGGACACCCGGGAAATCCACGGATTCGACCACGAGCGGGGATACCGGGTGTTTACGGATGGACTGGCCGCTTCGCGGGCGGGCGGCGGGCTCGTGGCAGTCGCGTCCTAGGGTCACCCCGGCATACTCAGCTGACCCGGTTGGCGCTCCATCCGAAAGCCGGGGCGATGTGCTGGGCCACGTTTCCCAACAGCTTGGCGTTGTATTCGACGCCAAGCTGGTTGGGGACGGTCAGCAGGACCGTATCGGCGGATTGCACTGCGGCGTCCTTGGCCAGTTCTTCGGCTAGCTGGTCCGGTTCCCCGATGTAGCTTTTACCGAAACGGGACAACGCGCCGTCGAGAATTCCTACTTGGTCCTGGCTATCCGCTTGGGCGCGGAGGCCGAAGTAGTGGTTGTCGACGTCGTCCACGATGGGGATCACGCTGCGGCTCACGGAGATTCGTGGTTCGAAGTCGTGTCCGGCTGCGGTCCAGGCTTCGCGGAACATCCGGATCTGCTCGGCCTGCAGTTCATCGAAGGGAACACCCGTGTCCTCGGTGAGGAGGGTGGAGCTCATGAGGTTCATGCCTTGCTCCGCGGCCCACACGGCAGTTTTGCGGGTGCCGGCGCCCCACCAGATCCGTTGGGGAAGGCCGGGCGACTGGGGCTGGATCGGTAGCATTCCGGTGGCACCGCCGGAATAGTGTGGATCCGCTTCGGCCACGCCGTGCCCGGCAATCGCTTTGCGGAACAGGGCGGTGTGGCGGCGGGCCATGTCACCGCCATCCTCACCGTTTTCGGGGACGTAGCCGAAATTGGCGGCACCATTTTTTGCGGGTTCGGGTGAACCACGGCTCACACCAAGCTGGAGTCTGCCATCACTGATCAGGTCCGTGGCGGCGGCCTCCTCGGCCATATAGAGGGGGTTCTCGTAGCGCATGTCGATCACGCCTGTGCCCATCTCGATGCGGCTGGTCCTGGCTGCGATGGCTGCGAGGAGCGGGAACGGTGAGGCTTGCTGCCGGGCGAAGTGGTGCACCCGGAAGAAGGCGCCGTCGATGCCCAGTTCCTCGGCGGCGGCAGCGAGTTCGATCCCCTGTTTCAGGGCCTCGCCGGCCGTTTGCACGAGGGAACCCGGGACGCGGGCCCAATGGCCAAAGGAGAGGAAGCCGATCCGTTTGTTGTGCATGCCCGTCACAACGCCGGTGACTGCCAGCGCATTCCTCACCCAGCCCTTCGATAGTGCATGGCCACCGCACCATTGCTGAGCGGCTGTGCCGAGATGAGATCGAGACGACGGGTGCTGGGCAGTCCGCCTTGGTACAGGGTGGGACCGTGGCCGGCAATCATGGGATGGACCAGGAACTTGTACTCGTCAATCAGGTCAAGTCGGTCCAACTCGGTGGCAAGTTTGCCGCTGCCCACAAGCACCCCGTCGGGGGTCCGGTCCTTGAGTTGCTGCACGGCCGTCCCCAGTTCGCCGACCAGCCGGTGGCTGTTGGTCCAGGGAAAGTCGCTCCGGGTTGTGGAAACGACGTACTTGGGTTTGCCCTCCAAGGTGATCGCCCACTCGCGAAGGGCGGGCGGTGCTTCTACTTCACCCCGGGCCACCAAGGGCCAGTAGACCTCCATCATTTCGTAGGTAGTCCGGCCCCAGAGCATTGCGCCGCTCTGGTCCAGGAGGCGTGTGAAGTAGGCGTGCGTCTCGTCGTCGGCGATGCCCTCCCTGTGGTCGACGCAACCGTCCAATGTGACATTGATGCTGAACGTAAGAAGGCCCATGCGGTGATTCTAGGCGCCAAAATGCAACGCGGGGTCAGATATGGCCGATGTTTGGGGGGACCATGGGCCATATCTGACCCCGCGTTGCTTGAGAAAGGACGGGATACCCTCCAGGGGTATACTGCCAGTGTCGAGAGGGTATCGCTCACCAGGAAGAGTAAGAGGAGGATCGTGAACAGGCCGCCATCCGAAGACGCCCGCGCCTCCCTTCTTGGACGGGCCTCGCTCCTGCTGCTGGTGGCGGCGGTCATTGCCGGCATTTTTGGAATGCACGTCGTCACCGGATCCCACGACACGCACTCGGCCAACCCGGCGATTCCTTCGGGGACTGCCAGTCCCCACCACGTCCACGAGACTTCGCAGCAAATGCATAAGACTGCGCCTGTTGAAGCGGACAAGTGCACTTCTGGAAGCTGTTCCTGCACTGAAGCCTCAAGTGCCAACTGCATCCCTTCATTGAAAACCGGCTCCTTGGCGGCACCGCCTCCAGACACGGCCGTTGCCATCACTTCCGATCCCTGGGGAACCCACAAGGCCGCACCGGTCTGGTCCTATCGCCCGGTCGCGCCCACACCCGTACAACTCAGCATCAGCAGGACGTAGGCAGTGGAGCGGGCCTTCGACAGGCAGGCCCGTTTTAGCCACGCCCCGGCCCAAAGGCATAGGGGCGCATATCTGCTTACCCTTGGCGGCCCATCACCCGCCGCCTGAATTGGCAAAGGACCATTCACTGATGAACAAATCACGCTTTATAGTCACCGGAACTGCCCTCGCAGGCCTGATCGCGCTGGCCGGCTGCGCTTCGAATCCAGGCTCCGGTTCGATGCCGGGCATGGATCACGGCACCCCCACAGCCTCTGGCAGCCCCGCCGCAGAAAGCATCGGGTCAGCTAACAACGAGGCGGACACGATGTTCGCCCAAATGATGATTCCGCACCACGCCCAAGCAGTCGAAATGTCGGACTCCATCCTGGCCAAGAAAGATATTCCGTCCGCGGTGACAGCGTTGGCAGCTCAGATCAAAGGGGCCCAGGCACCCGAAATCGCGAAAATGACGGCCTGGCTGAAGGGCTGGAATGAGCCTGTGACGGACTCATCAGGGCACGCAGGCCACGGTATGGACGGCATGCTGAGCGAGGCCGAGCTACGGAAACTCAACGACGCCCAAGGCACAGAAGCAGCCAAGCTCTACCTCACCCAGATGATCGCGCACCACGAAGGGGCCGTGACCATGGCCAAATCCGAAATCAGCCAAGGCAAGTCTCCTGAAGCCGTGCAACTGGCCCAAGACATCGTGGCCGCACAGGAGAAGGAGATCCAGGACATGAAGGCCCTGCTCGCCGGTCTCTGACGCTACGGTTCCGTAAACGCCCGACGGCGGGAGGCCGCCGTCGGGCGTTCGAACAACAACGCGGGGTCACTTTTGGCCCATGTTGATACCCAACATGGGCCAAAAGTGACCCCGCGTTGCTCTTAGGATTAGCGGCTGCTGCCCGCCAGCAAACCACGCCGCTGGAGCAGGCGCTTCTCGATCGGGCCGAACACCAGGAGCTCGATCAGGATGCCCACGAACAGGATCAGCAGGATCGCGGACATGACGATCGCCATGTCGGACAACGCGCGGCCCTGGTCAAGCAGCGAACCCAGGCCGAAGCCGATAGTGCCGCCGACGGCGATGATTTCCGCAGCCATCAGGGAGCGCCAGGAGAACGCCCAGCCCTGCTTCAAGCCGCCAATGTAACCGGGAAGGGCCGCGGGCAGGATGATCTGCAGCGCCATCTGGAGCCGGTTCGCGCCGAGGACTGTACCAACGCTGCGGTACTGCGGCGGGATCTGGTCGACGCCGGAAATGAGCCCGTTGATGATCGACGGGATGGCACCCATGAGCACCACGAAGTACACAGTTGCGTCCGTCAGCCCGAACCAGATGATGGCCGCAGGAACCCAGGCCACAGACGGCAGCACCTGCAGTCCCGAAATCAGCGGGCCAAAGGCGCGACGCAAAGGAGCCACCTGTGCAAGCAGCAAACCCACGGGCGTCGCCACTACAACGGAGATCAGGAAGCCGATCAAACCACGCTGCAAGGATGTCCATACGGATTCCTGGACCTTGCCCTCGCCCCACAGAACAACCAGCTGGTTGAGCACATCCAAGGGACCGGGAACCTGGTCGCGCCGCTTGAGGCCCAGCGAAACGTAGAACTGCCACGCAAGAATGAGCACCACCAGAGCCAAGATGGGAAGCAGCACCCGCTTCCAATCGATGCCGCGCTTGCGCCCAACATCCGACTGCAGGTTGTCCAGACCCGCTTCGAGGTCCCGCAGTTCCGAGGCATTGCCTTTCAGCGACGGCGACGTGATGTGCTCTTTGGATTCAGTCACGGGCAGCGTCCGCTCTTCGGTGGTGATGGGGTTACTTGGCATGGCGGCGGATCTCCTCGCGAAGGCGGCGGGTAATAACACCGGTCAGCTCCCCAGCCCTGCCGGCATCGGTCCGGTGTTCCTCGGTGACATCCCATTCGGCCACCACACGGCCGGGACGGGAGGACAGGAGGAGGACGCGTTGACCGAGGCGTACGGCCTCGCGCACATTGTGGGTTACGAACACGATGGTGCGTCCGGTTTCCTTCCAGATGCGCTCAAGCTCGTCGTGCAGGAGGTCGCGCGTGATGGCGTCCAATGCGGCAAATGGCTCATCCATCAGCAGCAGTTGCCGATCCTGGGCCAGTGAACGGGCCAAGGCAACACGCTGCCGCATACCGCCTGAGAGTTCGTGGGGACGCTTGTCGCCGGCACCACCCAGATGGACCAGTTCCAGCAATTCGTTGGCGCGTTCCCGTCGGCTGGCCTTGGTGCTGGATTTATCGGCCAGCTGCAGCGCGAGCTCGATGTTTCCGCGCGCGGTCAACCACGGGAACAGGGACGCATCCTGGAACATGAAGGCCGCGCCGTCGCTGGGTACTTCAAGAGCGCCCGACGTCGGCTTCTCCAGTCCCGCCATGATGTTCAGCAGCGTGGACTTGCCGCAGCCGGAGGCACCGAGGAGGGCGACGAACTCGCCTTTCGCGATGGTGGCGTTGACGTCGTCCAGCACCGGGGCGCCGTCGCCAAAGCGCTTCCCCAGGTTCTCGAGTACGACTGGCATGGTCCCGTCCTTCGTGTTGATTGGTAGAGCTGATGCGGCCAAAGGCCGGTCCGTCCCCTGCAACATGCAAGGGGAACGGACCGGCCCGTTAGTGCTTAGTCCTGGCCAAGGCCCGCGGCCGAAGTTTTCTTGCCTTCTACCTCGTTCAAGGTGCGGAGGTCGAAGATGCCGTTGATGTCGGCGGTCTTGGTGGTTCCTGCGTCCACGCCGTCCTGGAGGAGCTTCTTGTAGGTTCCAGCCAGCGGGTCGGTGGTGAACTTGATGTTCTGCAGCGCCCGATCGATCACGTTCGCCGGGAGCGGTTTGCCGGCAGTGTCCTTCAGGACAGCGTTGATGGTGCTGGCTTTCTCAGCAGCGGAGGCGTTGTTGAGCCAGTTCACGGATTCAACGTGGCCCTTCAGGAGTGCCTTCACCGTTTCCGGGTGTTCTGCGGCGAACTTCTTGTTCACGATCAGGATGGTGGTGGTGAAGTCACCGTTCTCCCACAGGTCTTTCTCATCAACCAGGACCTTCGCCCCGGCTTCGAGGACCAGGCGGGAGGCCCACGGCTCAGGCAACCACGCGCCGTCGAGCTTTCCGTCCTGGAAGAGCTTCAGCGACTGGGCATTTTCGGTGGGGTTGATGTTGACGTCGCCGCTGCCATCGGTGTTGGTCGTGAAGCCCTGGTGACCCAACCAGGCCCGGAGTGCGACGTCCTGGGTTCCGCCGAGCTGGGGCGTGCTGAGGACCTTGCCCTTGAGATCGGCTGCCGAGTTGATCTCCGGCTTGACCACCAGCTGGGCCCCACCGGAAGCGGCACCGGCGATGATGCTGATGGACTCGCCGTTGCTCTTGACGTACGAGTTGATGGCCGGGTTCGGACCAATGTAGGTCGCGTCGATGGCGCCCGCGTTCAGGGCTTCAATCGCGGCCGGGCCGGCGTTGAAGATCTGCGTGGTCAGCTTGGTATCGCCCAGGTCCTTGGCGAAGATGCCCTTGCTGGTACCAACCAGCGCCGGCCCATGCGTGACGTTGCTGAAGTACCCGAGCTTCAACTCAGCGGCCGGCGAGGTAGTGGGAGCCGGTGCGGCCTGGTTGCTCTGCGAGACAGCGGACGCCACAGCGGCGCCAGCACCGATCAGCAGCACCAGGCCAACAGCCAAGCCGATCTCGATAGTGCGGCGGCGCTTGGGCTTGGTGGTCTCACCAGCGACGATGCGGGTGGTCCCGGATTCGGGTTTCGGTGACTCGGGTGTGTTAGCCATGGGTTGGTCCTTCGGAGATGTGGGATGCGAGCGGGGGCGAAGATCAGGCCCCGTGACATCGCCCGTCGAGGGCAAGCAAGGACCATTCCGGAGAGTTCATGCCTTCACAGTAGGGACTGTCATATTTCCGCTTCAATCCCGTAGAAACCAAGGTTCACGCAGGTTCACGTGGCGTCATATTCGCAGCAAGCTCTTCAATATCCCGCGGAGTTGTGCGGCAGCAGCCACCTATGAGATGGGCCCCGCGCGCCCGCCAGAGAGCAGCGTTGCCCGCAAGGGTGCTCTCACCCTGGATCCCTTCGGACGGACCCCAGGTCTTTGTTACGGCATCGTAGGTCTCCCCCGAATTCGGATACGCCACCAGCGGCTTGTCCGAGGAGCTTTGAAGGGTGCCGAGCGCGTCCGTCACCAATTCCAGCGGCACACAGTTAACCCCGACGGCGGCAACGCGCGGTTCGGCGCCAAGCAGCGCAGCCACCTGCGCGAGCGGCGTGCCATCACTGATGTGCCCGCTGTCCCGCAGTGTGAACGTAAACCAGGATTCGACGTCGAACTCTGCCACGAGCGCCAGCAGCGCCTCTGCTTCGGCCAAAGAGGGCAGCGTTTCACAGGCCAGGAAGTCCGCCCCGGCCTCCACCAGTGCAGCAATGCGGGAACGGTGGAAGTCCTGGAATTCCGCGGCAGAAAGCGTGTAATCTCCCCGATACTCCGAGCCATCGGCAAGGTAGGCGCCGTAGGGACCAACGGAGCCGGCCACCAACAACGGCCCGGCATCCGGGTTGTCGGCAACGTGTTCGCGGCGCGCCTCATCGGCCAGCCGGACGCTCAAAGCCACCAGTTCCAGCGACTCCTCAACCGACAGCCCACGCCGCGCGAACCCCTGGGGAGTCGCCTGGTAGCTGGCGGTTATCGCTACCGACGCACCGGCGTCGAAGTAGTCACGGTGGACCTGCTTGATCAGGTGCGGCTGCTCCAGCAGGACCTTGGCCGACCACAACGCGTCCTCCAGGTCGCAGCCGTGGGCTTCCAGTTCCGTGGCCAGCGCCCCGTCCAGGACCAGGTCCTTTCCCGAGGCCAAAAGGGTGCTGAGCGTGGTGTTCTGTGGCATGGGTCCTTCCCAATAAAAGAAAACCGCAGCTTGTTCGTCCCTCACGCTGAATAACGTGAGGGGTCGCGAACAAGCTGCGGTTTGTGACTACGTATGACCCTAGATGACGTAACGTTCGTCTTCGTGGTCGCCCGGGTGGTCCTTGACCAGACCGGCGGCAAGGGTGTTGCCGTCAATCGGGTCGATCACCAGGAAAGCGCCCGTGCGGCGGTGGTGCAGGTAGTTCTCCAGCGGCAACGCGGCGGCGAGCCGGAGCTGCGCATGGCCGATGTCGTTCAGTTCCAACGTGCTTGTGGGCTCAACACCGAACGTCGCCAGGTCCAGCTTGCCAGTGACGTTCCGGACCAGGGCCTGGACCGTGCGCGTACCGTGCTTCACCAGGACCTTCTGGCCTTCGCGCAGGGGCTTCGGTGACAGCCACGCCAACGACGCGTACAGATCGGCCGAGCTTTCGCGGACCGTCCCGGCGGCGGCGATGGTGTCGCCACGGGCGATGTCGATCTCGTCAGCCAACCGGACGGCCACGGATTGCGGTGCTGCGGCTTCTTGCAAGGACTGGCCGGCGAAGTCGATGCCAATCACGGTCGTGATGCGAGGCTCGTGGCCCGGGCTGATGACGGAAACTTCGTCGCCCACCTTCACGGAGCCTTCGGTGATCTGGCCTGCGTAGGCGCGGTAATCGCGGTACGCCTCCACATCGAGTCCGGCGGCCACGGCATCAGGAGCCAGGGCACCCTGCGGGCGGATGACCAGCTGGACCGGGAAGCGGAAGCTCTCCAGTTCGGCTTCGAGCTCGTCAGCGGCCGGGAGGGTTTCGAGGACCTCCAGCAGAGCCGGTCCCGTGTACCAAGGGGTTCGCTCGGAGCGGTCAACCACGTTATCGCCATCAAGAGCCGAAACAGGGACGACCAGCAGGTCAGCCACTCCGTCGGATCCCAGGCCAAGCTCACGGGCAACCTTCTGCACGTCTGCTTCGATGTCGCGGAACACCTGCTCGCTGAAGTCCACAAGGTCGATCTTGTTCACGGCAACGATCACGTGGGCCACGCGCAGCAACTGCAGCACGGACAGGTGACGGCGGGTCTGCTCCAGCACACCCTTGCGGGCGTCAATAAGCACGACGACGGCATCCGCAGTGGACGCGCCTGTCACCGTGTTCTTGGTGTACTGAACGTGGCCGGGGCAGTCGGCAAGGATGAAGCTGCGGCGGTCCGTTGCGAAGTAGCGGTAAGCCACGTCGATGGTGATGCCCTGCTCCCGCTCAGCCCGCAGGCCGTCGGTGAGGAGGGCGAGGTCGATTCCGCCCTTTTCACCGCCGAAGCCACGGTCCGCGGAGGTGCGGGCAACGGCGTCGAGCGTGTCGGCAAGAATCGCCTTGGAATCATGAAGGAGGCGGCCCACCAAAGTGGACTTGCCGTCGTCGACCGATCCAGCGGTGGCGAAGCGGAACAGGGTGGTGGGCAGGGCTGTTTCCAGCCCGGCAGCCAATGTGTCGGTGCTCATTTAGAAGTACCCGTCCTTCTTGCGGTCTTCCATGGCGGCCTCGGAGATGCGGTCATCTGCTCGGGTGGCGCCACGTTCGGTCAGGGTGGAGGCGGCGACTTCAACTACGACGTCGGCCACGGTGCGTGCGTCGGACTCGACTGCACCTGTGCAGGACATGTCACCGACGGTCCGGTAACGGACCAGTTTGGTGATGACGTCCTCGTGGGGCAGAGGCTGGGAGACCTCGCCAACTGCGCGCCACATGCCGTCGCGGGCAAAGACTTCACGTTCGTGGGCGTAATACAGGCCGGGCAGCTCGATGTTCTCACGCTCGATGTAGCGCCAGATGTCCAGCTCGGTCCAGTTGCTGATGGGGAACGCACGGACATGCTGGCCCACGGTGTGGCGGCCGTTGTACAGGTTCCACAGTTCGGGACGCTGGTTGCGCGGATCCCACTGGCCGAACTCGTCGCGGAGGCTCAGGATGCGCTCCTTGGCACGGGCCTTGTCCTCGTCGCGACGGCCACCGCCGAACACGGCGTCGAACTTGTTGCGCTGGATAGCGTCCAGCAGCGGGACGGTCTGCAGTGGGTTGCGGGTGCCATCGGCACGCTCAGCCAGCTCGCCGCGGTCGATGAACTCCTGGACCGAACCAACAACCAGCTTTAGGCCAAGGCGCTCGACCGTGCGGTCACGAAAGTCGATGACCTCAGGGAAGTTGTGGCCCGTGTCCACGTGCAGCACCGGGAAAGGAACCTTGCCGGGCCAGAAAGCCTTGGTGGCCAGATGCAGCATCACCACGGAGTCCTTGCCGCCGGAGAACAGCAGCGCAGGCTTCTCGAACTCGGCAACTACCTCACGGATGATGTGAATCGCTTCGGACTCGAGGGTGTCCAGTGAGCTCAGGCGCTCGACCGAGGGGGCGTCGACTGCCGCTGCAACTTCCACCGTGGGCTCCTCTGTTGTGTACGTGCTCATGTGTGTAGTCCGCATTCTGTCTTGTCGGAACCCGCCCAGCGGCCGGCTCGGGGGTCTTCACCCGGGGCCACTTTGCGGGTGCAGGGCTGGCAGCCAATGGACGGGTAGCCCTGGCTCAGGAGGGGGTTGACGGGGAGGATGTTGTCCTCGGAGTACTCCAGCAGCTGATCGAAGGACCAGTCCACCATCGGGTTCACTTTGACCAGGCCGAAGCCTTCGTCCCAAGTAACCACTGGCGTGTTGGTGCGGGTGGGGCCTTCGTCGCGGCGGACACCGGTGAACCAGACTTCGTAGCCGGACAGCGAGCGGCGCAGCGGCTGGACCTTGCGCAGCGCGCAGCACTGGGCGGCGTCCCGGGCGAACAGGTCCTTGCCGAGAAGGCGGTCCTGCTGTTCCACGGTGTTCTCGGGAAGGACGTCAACCACGTTGACACGCAGGTTGGCCGCGACTTCGTCGCGGGTCTCGTACGTTTCCTTGAAGTGGTAGCCGGTTTCAAGGAACAAAACGTCGACGCCGGGAAGCTGGTCCGCGACCAAAGCCGGCAGGACGGCGTCGGCCATGGAGCAGGCAACCGTCACAGCGGGCAGCTCGAAATTGCGTGCCACCCACGCGATGGCTTCCTGAGCTGTGGCATTCCAGCCGAGCTCAGCAGCGCCAGCCTCGGCCAGTGCCTTGAGCTCTTCGTGGGACCTCAACGTGCGGACAGCCGGGAGCGTTTGGGGATCTGTCATTGGAGGTCTCCTTCATCTGCGGAGTGTGCCCACTCAGCGAAGGTCTGGCCCTCGGCGCCAACGGCGACGAACTTTCGGACCACGCGCTCTACGTAATCGGGCAGGTCTTCCACCGTGACCTTGAGGCCGCGGACGGTACGACCCAAACCGGCTTCCTCACGCTCGTTGTTGGCCAGCCCGCCACCAAGGTGGACCTGGAAACCCGGGGTGGGGTCGCCGTCGGGCGTTGGCAGCATCATGCCCTTCAGGCCGATATCGGCCGTCTGGATACGGGCGCAGGAGTTCGGGCAACCGTTGATGTGGAGGGACAGTGCCGACGGCAACTGCTTGGTCTCCACGAGATCGGCCAGGCGGCGTTCCAGCTCAGCGATGGCCGTAGCTGCCGTGACCTTGGTTTCCACGATGGCCAGCTTGCAGAACTCGATGCCCGTGCAGGCAATGGTGCCGCGGCGGAACACGGACGGACGAGCCGAGAGGCCCAAGGTGTCCAGCTCAGCGATCAGCGGCTCAACCTGTTCCTTGGCAACATCCAGGATGACGAGCTTCTGGTGCGGGGTGGTCCGCAGGCGGTAGGAACCGTGCTGCTCCAGGGTGTCCGCGAGCTTCACGAGTGCCTCGCCCGAGGTACGGCCAACAGTGGGGGTCACACCGATGAAGAACTTGCCGTCCTTCTGTTCGTGCACGCCAATGTGGTCACCGGGAGCCGTGGGCTTGGGAGCGGCTGGGCCGTCCGGGAGCTTGAAGCCGAGGTATTCGTCCTCGAGGATCTGGCGGAACTTCGCCGGGCCCCAGTCGTTCATGAGGAACTTCAGGCGGGCCTTGGTGCGCATGCGGCGGTAGCCGTAGTCGCGGAAGATGCTGGTGACGCCCAGCCACACCTCGGCGGCGACGTCGGCGGAGACGAACACGCCGAGGCGCTCGGCGAGGCGCGGGTTGGTGGACAAGCCGCCACCCACCCAGAGGTCGTAACCGGCGCCAAGTTCGGGGTGGACCACGCCAACCAGTGCGAAGTCGTTGATCTCGTGCACCACGTCCTGGGACGGGTGGCCGGTGATCGCGGTCTTGTACTTGCGGGGCAGGTTGGCGAGCTCAGGATCGCCGATGAAGCGCTCGGCAAGCTCGTGGATGAGCGGCGTGGGATCGATGATCTCGTCCTTGGCGATGCCCGCAACCGGGGAGCCGAGGATGACACGGGGAACGTCGCCGCACGCTTCGGTGGTGGACAGGCCGATGCCTTCAAGGCGGCGCCAGATCTCGGGGACGTCCTCAACTCGGATCCAGTGCAGCTGGATGTTCTGGCGGTCCGTGAGGTCGGCGGAGCCGCGGGCGAAGTCCACGGAGATCTGGCCGATGACGCGCAGCTGCTCGGTGGTGAGCGCACCGCCGTCGATGCGGACGCGGAGCATGAAGTACTTGTCTTCGAGCTCGTGCGGTTCAAGCGTCGCGGTCTTGCCGCCGTCGATCCCGGGCTTGCGCTGCGTGTAGAGGCCCCACCAGCGGAAACGGCCGTGCAGGTCCGTGCCATCGATCGAATCGAAGCCTTCTTTGGAGTAGACAGACTCAATACGCTCGCGGACGTTCAGGCCGTTGTCTTCCTGCTTCCAGGTTTCGTTGGCGTTGAGCGGGGCGGTGCCATCAACCTTCCACTGGCCGTGGGGCTTGGCCGCCGGGCGGGTGCGTGCTGGGCGCGAAGGGACTGCGGCGTCAGCGGACGCACCGGCTACAGCTGTATCTGTCATACATCGACTGTAGGTCTGGCCAGATTTCGCCAGCAAAGGTCCGGAAATGTTGAGTCACCTAGGGAAACATTTCGTCACGAACACGCCAGCGGCCTTGTTCCTGGAGCCGTGATATGCAGGTCCTCAAAGCCCGGTTTTCCGTGCAAACAAAGGTTAGGAGAGGCTTTCCAACACTGCGTCGTACCGTTCCAGCGCGATCTCCGCCAGCACCGTCGACGGCAGCAACGGTGCCGCCACCACGTCCGCGCCTGCCTTGGCCAGCTGGTCGTGGAAATAGCCGGTCGCCAGGAGGTAGGAGGCGATGAAGACCCGGCCTGTCCCACCATCGGCGGCGAGCTCGGCACGCAGGGAGGCGACGCCGTCGGGCACTGTTGGTTGGGCACTGGCACCATAGGCGACGCGCACCTTGTTGGGCAGCAGCTCGCCGAGGAGTCGCGCCTGCTCTTCCGAGTCAACCGAGCCGTCCGGAAGGGACGATCCCGCGGCCGCCAGCAGCACGCCGTCGTTCTCCTGCAGCCCGGCCGCACGCAGGTGCGTGGCCAACAGCTCCGCGAGCCGCGGATCCGGGCCGAGCGGCGTGGCGGCTACCACCTCCGGGCGGGACTTGATCGCTTTGGGCACGTCCACCTTGATGTGGAAGCCGGTTGAGAGCAAAAGCGGTACGACGACGGCGGCAGTCCCCTCGGGCAGGCCCTCCACCACGCCGCCCAGCTCGGGTTCCTGGACGTCCACGTAGGCCTCGAGGACGCGCAGCCCAGGGCGGAGTTCCTCGATTTCCGCCATCACGCGTCGGATGGCAGCTTGGCCTTCCGCGTTGCGGGTTCCATGGGCGCAAGCGATCAAAACGGGGCTGTTCATGGGAGCTAGCGTAACGTTGAGCCAGCACCTGTTGTGAAGCACGTTAAGAAAGAACCAGTCCCCTTGATTTCCTTTGACATTGTTCTTCTCTGGCTTGACCTCATCGGCGTGTTCTTTTTCGCGGTTTCTGGCTCGTTGTTGGCTGCCCGGAAGCAGTTCGACTTTGTCGGGTCGATACTCCTGGCGTCCATCGCGGCGCTGGGCGGCGGGGTGATCCGCGACATCGTGATCAATGCCGGTCCCCCGATCGCCTTCACGAATCCCGCTTATCTGGCTCCCCCGCTGCTGGCGGCGATGCTGGTTTACTACCTGTTCTCATCAGTCCAGCGCTTCACATCGCTTTTGACGCTGTTCGACGCCGGCGGGTTGGCCTTGTTCTGCATCACCGGCACGCTGAAAGCGATCGGCGCGGGGATGAATCCCGTGGCCGCGATCCTGTTGGGGGTCACTACAGGTGTGGGCGGCGGATTGCTCCGCGACATTACGGCCAACGAAATTCCCACGCTGTTCAACAACCGCGATATCTATGCGCTTCCTGCCTTCGCCGGCGCTGGGTTGACCACGTTGCTGTGGCACCTCGGGGTGTTCAACGGGCTCACGGCATGTGTGATCGCGGGAGTTGTTTTCGCATTCCGGGTCACTGCCTGGCGCCGCGGCTGGTACGTGCCCCTGGCTGTGCGCGGTTGGCACCGTGCCGGCACCGGTGGAGGCGCAATTTCAGGCCTCCGGGATTAGCTAGGATAAGAGCATGACTGACATGTTCCTCGAGAAGTTCCGCGCGCTGGTCCCAAAGTATCTCGAGGATGAATGGCAGGAAGAAGACGGCCTCACGCCCGACGAGCTGGACGACGCCCTCGCTGAACACTCCTTCACCATCCCGCTGGTCCTGCGCGAGTTCTACCTTGCCATCGGCGGATGCGAGGACCTCATGGAGGCCTACCACTACTTCTGGGATCCCGAGGAACTCGAGGTCGATGACGAAGGCTTCCTCATGTTCTTGGAGGACGAGGAAGAACAATTTACCTGGGGCTTCCGCACGGCCGACCTCAGCATCCCGGATCCCATCGTCTGGCGCCGCAACAACGCCCGCGGCCAGTGGAAGAGCGAAGAAGGCACCTTCTCGGAGTTCGTGTTCGACATGTTCGAGTGGGCCTTCAACGACGAGGACTAAGTTCCCCTTCTTTTACAGCCCCCGCGCAGCCGATTGGTTGTGTGGGGGCTGTTTTTGTTTGGCCCCTGTACCGCCACGACCCACATTGGGTTTCTGAGCACCGCGCCACGCCGTTTTCCGGGGCCCTGGCCACCTTCTGCTCGCAAAGTTGGTGGTGGCGGCACGGCTTTGGGCCCATAATTACGACGGCGGCGGGCCCGCTAAATAGCGGAGGGGCCCGTAGCGGCCAGCTTCCTTGTTCGCCAGGACCGCAAGGACTTCGTCCACCATCTTCTGTGGCTGATACACAACGTCTGCATAGTAGTAGTGCAGGCTCATGAATCCGCCACTCAAACCAGAGTTGCTTCGGTACCAATCCTTCTTCACCTGCTTTGGCTTGAAGTGTGTCCCGCCGTCGAGTTCAACAATCACGCAGCCCTCGATCAGGCAGTCCACTTCACCCACGCCGGGGACGTCTGCATGCATCTTGACGCGGAGGCCTGCCCTTGTGAAATGCGTATGGGCGAGGACTTCCAAGAGTGAATCGGCTCGCGGAAGGACAAGATCCAGAATTGCCCGCGCTTTGCCGTTCCGGTTTCCTCCCATCTTGTTTTTCAGGAATTTGGTGGTCAACAGTGCTTGGCTGACCGCACTCTGCACCATGACGAGTGATTCCAGCTCCGGTAGACATCTCAAGGCGTGCAGCAAAACGTCACCAACACCAGCCACCGGCAGAAATGGGTGATCCGGGTGTATGCACTGACCGTGATGAACAACCTGGTGACGGGCCAACCCCGTTCCGCAGCTGAGATGCAGGTCATTGGCGCTATCAAGGGTCCACAACCGATAAAAGCGAGCAGCAGAAACGCAGGTCAGCTTTCCGTTGGCGCGAAACGCCGCTACGACGTCCGGGGCTGCCTTCCGTGAAAGGTAGACACCGCGATGCAGTCTGGTGACAATTCCTTCGCTGACGGCCTTAGCCAGAGCCCGGCGTGTAAAACCCGCTGCGTAGAGTGCTTGGGCAGTTGCAGCGCCTTCACGGCTGCGGAGAAAGTCCACGATGTCCATATGGAAATAGTCCAGCCAGGACGGCCCGCTCGGTTGGGGTGAATAGCTCTATGTGGAAAACCTTCGTGCCTCCGCCACCGACTTTGCTACAACCACCGGCCACAACTCCGCCAATTCCGGCGTGTCACCCGCTCCCCGACATCAATGTGGGTGCTGACGGCACGAGGTCAACCTGTAAACCACTGCACCACCATCGAAAATTCATTGACTCTAAGAGTTGCCAATATGACAGGATTGTCATAAACTATTCACGGATCCACTAAATGCCTCCGGTGGGTCTGATGCGAACGGAGATTGTGGTCCCGGTTCGGTGCAGCGTATGACTCGTAACGTTGCAGCGGACCGGGGCCATTCCGTTTTTCCGGAGAAGTCAGTTGGGGCGCGTACCGCCACCACCAACTTTGATTCCCGAAAGCCCCCAACACGCCGCGACCCACGGCGTGTCACCCCGCCGAGGCGCTCAAAGTCAGTGGTGGACGCACGGCGGCCCAGACCCGGGCACAAAAAACAGGCGCCCAGCCCATGAAGAGCCGGACGCCTGCGGGAAAGCGGAAAAGCTAGCTGCTGCGGTCCACCACTGCGTGGGCGAAGTTGGTCAGGGAGTCCTTGACCACGCCCTCGGGCAGCGGAGCCAGTGCAGCTACGGCCTCGGCCGACCACTGGCGGGCGATCTTCCAGGACTCACTGGTTACGGGGTGCTCGCGCAGGCCGGCCACGGCCTCAGCAAGCGCCTCATCGGAGGACAGGTCGCCGTCGATCAGTTTCAGGAGATCCGCAGCGGACGTATCCCCGGCTGCGGCATCGCGGCGGAGCAAAAGAACGGGAAGGGTCGGAACGCCCTCGCGGAGGTCGGTGCCCGGGGACTTGCCGGACTTGACCTTGACACCGGTGACATCGATGACGTCATCGGCCAGTTGGAAGGCCACACCGACCTTTTCGCCGTACTCCACCAGCAGCTCTTCGAAGGCTTCATCTGCGCCGGCAAAGATCGCACCAAGCTGGCCGGATGCGGCAACGAGCGAACCCGTCTTGTCGGCAATCACCGAGAGGTAGTGCTCCACGGGATCTTCGTCCTCGCGTGGTCCCACGGTTTCGTGCAGCTGGCCCAGGCACAGCCGTTCGAAGGTGCGTGCCTGGATGCCGAGGGCACGTGCGCCGAGTTCCGAAACGAGGATGGAGGCGCGCGCGAAGATAAGGTCACCGGTGAGGATCGCCACCGAGTTGCCCCAGACCTCGTGGGCGGTCGGAGCTCCACGGCGGAAGGGAGCGGAGTCCATCACGTCATCGTGGTACAGCGTGGCCAGGTGAGTCAGTTCGCAGACGACGGCGGCCTGGACCACCTCTGGGCGGGAGGCGTCACCCAGGTGTGCGCACAGGAGGGTCAGCAGCGGACGGATCCGCTTGCCGCCGGCTTCCACCAGGTGGCGCGACGTCGCGTCAGCCAGGGGGTCCGAGTTGGAGATGGCTTCGCGGAGCTTCTTCTCCACCCGGGCCAGGTTGTTGGTGATGGCCGGGCCGAGCTCGGGGTCTCCTGCGATGGCAGCAAAACCTGCGGGCAGCTGGAGGCCCGTTGCGATGGCTGTGGTGTTAAGGGAAGGCTCGTTGGAGTCCGGCAAGCCGTGCCCGGCATGCGTCCAGCTGTGTTCGGCAGAGTTCGTCACGGGTTAACCCTAACTAGTTGTTGCGGAAACCGCGGTGTCGGAGCCGGCGGCCTTCAAAGAGCCCGGCGAAGAAGTATTGGACGTTGCCGGTACCAGCATCTCGAGGACGCGGATCACCCGGTCTTCGAAGCCCTTCGCGGAAGGGTCCGTAAGGTTGGCGAGCATGCGCACCACAAAGCGCATCAGCACCGGAATGGGCATGCCTGTACGCAGGGCAAGCTTCATCACGGCAGGCTTCCCGATCAAGGAGGCGAAGAGCCGGCCCAGCGTGAAGTGCGATCCCCACTGGTCCCGCACATAGTCTGCGTACCGCGAAAGGTGGGTATCGGCGTCGTGCGTTGTCCACCCGGCAGAGGCCGAGCGCGAAGAAGCGTCAATAAGGAACTCAGCGGCGAACCGGGCCGACTCCATCGCGTAGGAAATGCCTTCGCCGTTGAACGGGGACACCATACCGCCGGCGTCGCCCAACAACAGCAGGCCCGGCGAGTAGTGCGGCGTGCGGTTGAAGCCCATAGGCAGCGCAGCGCCGCGGATCTCCCCTACCTGGTTCTCCGGCGTGAAGCCCCACTCGGACGGCATTCCGGCGGTCCATTCGCGCAGGACCTGCTTGTAGTCGAGCTTGCCGAATTCCTTGGAGGAGTTCAGGATGCCCAAGCCGACGTTGGAGGTGCCGTCGCCAACTCCGAACACCCAGCCGTAGCCGGGCAGGGGCTTGCCGGACTTGCCGGGCAGTTCCAACCAGCCCTCCATCCAGTCGTCCTCGTGGCGCGGCGAGGTGAAGTAGGTGCGGACGGCGACGCCAAGCGGACGGTCGTCGCGTTTGTGCATCCCCAGCGACACGGCAGTCCGCGTCGAGTTTCCGTCCGCGGCGAGCACGACGTCGGCAAGGAAGTCGCGCGTTTCGCCCGTCTTGCGTCCGGACTCGTCAAGAATTGAGGCCCGGGCGCCGATCACACGGCCGTCGTCGGCGGTAAGGGCGGAGGTGACGCTGTGGCGTTCAAGCACGACGGCGCCCGTGGACTGGGCGTGACGGGCCAACTCCTCGTCAAAACCCAGGCGCGTGCGGATGAGTCCGTAGGTGGGAAAGTCCGCGACCTCGGGCCAGGGCAGTTCAATGGTGCGACCACCGGCGATCAGGCGGAGGCCCTTGTTTCGCCGCCACCCCTCCTCAACAGCGTGGGGCAGCCCGAGTTTCTGGATCTCGCGGACGGCGCGCGGGGTAAGCCCGTCTCCGCAGACCTTCTCGCGGGGAAACGACGTCTTTTCCAGCACCGTGACGTCGATGCCCGACTGGGCGAGGTAATACGCGGCAGTGGACCCGGCAGGGCCAGCGCCAACAATCAGTACTTTCACGTCGTCCTAAGTCAGCAGGCAGTACGGAGCTAGCCGGCCTGGTGGCGCGGCTTGATTTGGCGTCGCAGCTTGGCAACGGGAACACTTTCGCGATGCTCTGCCGGCTTCTGCGCACGGTGCACGGCAACAATGCCACCGCTGAGGTTGCGATACGTGATGTCCGTCCAGCCGGCGTCGCTGAGCCACTGCGCCAAGTGGTCCTGGTCCGGCCAGGCGCGGATGGATTCGGCGAGGTAGACGTAGGCGTCCGGGTTTGAGGACACCTTGGTGGCGATGGCCGGGAGCGCACGCATCAGGTATTCGGTGTAGAGGTTGCGCCACAAGGGAACCACGGGGTGGGAGAACTCGGCGATGACAAGGCGGCCACCGGGCTTGGTGACGCGCAGCATCTCCTCCAGGGCCTTGCGGGGTTCCACAACGTTGCGGAGGCCAAAGGAAATGGTGGACGCATCAAAGCTGTTGTCAGCGAACGGCAGGTTGGTGGCATCACCGGCGATGAAGTCGATGTCCGGGCGGCGGCGCTTGCCTACTTTGAGCATGCCCAGGGAGAAGTCGCAGGCCACTACGTCCACGCCGGCGTCGGCATAGGGTTCGCTGGAGGTGCCCGTTCCGGCGGCAAGGTCAAGGACCTTCTGGCCTGCCTTCACATCCATGGCGTCCACCACGATCCGGCGCCAACGCCGGGTCTGTCCCATGGACAGGACGTCGTTGACGACGTCGTATTTTGGGGCGACATCATCAAACATCGTCGCAACTTCGTCCGGACGCTTTTCCAAGGATGCTCGGTTCACCCAGTAATTGTCTCAGACATTCCGTGGACTTTGCTGCGCTGTAGAAGTCGGCTCAGGTTCTGCTCTTCTGCGGGAGTACTGTTGTTCCATCATGACGAGCACGCTCCGCACCTTGACAGTCCCCCTCGATGTTGAATCATCCCCAGGGGGGCTGCCGTCGTTTCTGGTGCGGGACGACGTCCTTTGCTGGTCGCGCCGTGAAGCCGGCCTGGTGGGCTACGGCGAACTGACCCGTTTTAACGCGACCGGCCCTGACCGTTTCCTTGAGGCCGATATCTGGTGGCGGCACCTCATTCTTGAGGCGGAAATCACGGACCAGGTGGAACTGCCCGGCACCGGCCCCGTGGCTTTTGGCTCGTTCGCCTTCTCCAAGACCTCCCCGCACGTATCGCGGCTGATCCTTCCGGAGCTGGTTATCGGCATCCGCGACGGCCGCGCCTGGGCCACTCAATTAACGTTCGACGGCGATCCCCTCACCGAGGCGGGCGTCCTCGCTTCCGTGGACCGCTGGCTCAGCCAGCCGGAGCCAAACGGCGACGATCCAACGGGCGGAGGGTCCGACGTCGGGCTGTCACCTGAGGTTGTTGCCGCCGATGGTTCGGCGGGCTACCTCAGCCACGGTTCCCTCAGCGAGGCCAACTGGATGAAGGCCGTCGCCGATGGCGTCGAGGAGATCCGTGCCGGCAAGCTCGAGAAGCTGGTGCTGGCGCGCGACGTCGTCGCTATCCTTCCCGAGGGCGTCAACGCTGCGGAGGTTCTTCGCCAACTGGCCGCCAGGTACCGCGAATGCTGGACGTACGGCGTCGATGGGCTGGTAGGCGCTACGCCCGAGATGCTGATCCAGGTGGAGGGCCGCACTGCACAAGCGCGGGTGTTGGCCGGGACGCTGGATCGCAGGGATGCCGACGGCATGGATGGCTCACCCATGGAATACGCGGAGCGGGTTTTGGCCGGCTCTGAGAAGCAGCGGCACGAACACGAGATCGCCATCGATTCCCTGACACGGCAACTGGCTCCCTTCTCCGAGGCCATGAACTCCCACAGCGAGCCCTTCATCCTGGAGTTGCCCAATGTGTGGCACTTGGCCTCGGACGTGAAGGCCGAGCTGGCTGATATCGAAGGCCACGTGCCTACTTGCCTGGCCTTGATCAATGCCCTGCATCCCACTGCCGCAGTCTGCGGAACGCCCACCCTGGTAGCCGGTGCCTTGATCCGGAAACTTGAACACCTGGACCGCGGGCCGTATGCCGGTCCCGTGGGTTGGCTTGACGCCGCAGGTAATGGCGAGTGGGGCATCGCGCTGCGCGGGGCCGTCATTGAAGACGCCAACACAGTGCGCCTCTATGCCGGGTGCGGCATCGTGGAAGGCTCTCAGCCAGAGGCCGAACTGGCTGAGACGTGGGCCAAGTTCCGGCCCATGCTTGAGGCTTTGGGGATCAAGCGCTGAATCTGGGATTCCAGACAGGGCTTAGGTTTCGGTGGTTGAAAAGTGCGTAAACTAGTTATCTACTAGTGAAACTTCGTTTCCTGTGATGCACATCTCATGTTCGGCGCTACACTAAAACCGACTCAGTTCAGCATCCACCGCAACAAAAGGTAAACAACATGCAGATCTCCCGTTCGGTTCTGTCCGGCACCAAGATTGCCGCCGTGCTCGCAGCCGGCGCAATGGCCCTCACCGCCTGTGGTGGTTCCTCCACCCCCGCAGCCTCTGACGGCTCGGGCCTGAAGCTCATCAACGCCGGCAAGCTGACTGTCTGCTCCGATGTCCCCTACGAGCCCTTCGAATTCCAGAAGGACGGCAAGATCGTCGGCTTCGACATGGACATCGCCGCCGAGGTCGCCAAGGACGTCAAGGCAGAGCTCAACGTGGTGGACAGCTCCTTCGAAGCCATCGAGACCGGCACCGCCCTGACGGGCTGCGACGTCTCCATCTCGTCGATCTCCATCACCGATGTCCGCAAGAGCGTCATGGACTTCTCCAACCCCTACCTCGATGACGACTTGACCCTGGTGGCGACCTCGTCCTCGGGCATCAGCAACATCGACGGCGCCAAGGGCAAGAAGGTGGGCGTCCAGCAGGCAACCACCGGCGCCCAGTACGCCAAGGACAAGGGCATCGACGCGCAGCAGTTCGAGGACTCCGGTCTTCTGGTCCAGGCCCTCAAGGCCGGCACCATCGACGCCGCCATCGGCAACCAGTCAGTCCTGGGCTACGCCATCAAGGACGATTCGAACCTGAAGCGCGTTGAGGATTACGCGACGGGCGAGAAGCTGGGCATCGCCATCAAGAAGGGCAACACCGCCATGGCGGATGCCGTGAACGGCACCCTGAAGCGCCTCACGGACGACGGCTCCCTGAAGAAGTTCCAGACCACCTGGTTCGGCGAAGCCACCAAGTAGTCCGAGCCCCGGCTCTCCCGAGATCCACGCAGGCGGGCCCCGAAACGACACGTTGTTTCGGGGCCCGGCTGCGCAACATGAATGTGAGAACACCATGGCAATGACTGCACGTCAACGAGCCAAAGTCAGTTTGTACGTCCAGGCCGGGATATTCGTCGTGGTCCTGGCCGCAGTGATCCTTGCTGTGGACTGGAAGACAATCGGCACCAGCGTCTTCAACTTCGCCAAGATCGGGCCGATGTTCCCGGACATTTTCCTGGTGGGCCTCAAGAACACACTCATCTACACGGCGCTGGCCTTCGTAGTGGGCCTGTCGGGCGGCCTGTTGCTCGCCCTCATGAAGCTCTCCTCCTTCCCGCTGTACCGCTGGATCGCCACCGGCTACATCGAGTTCTTCCGCGGCGTTCCTGCGCTGCTGGTCTTCATCGCTTTCGGCTACGGTGTTCCCCTGGCTTTCGGTGTGCAGTGGGACGTCAACATCGTGGTCATGGTTTCGCTTGGCATGGTGGCCTCGGCCTACATCGCTGAAACCCTCCGCGCCGGTCTCCAGGCCGTGCCCAAGGGCCAGATGGAAGCAGCCCGCTCGCTGGGCATGCCGCACTGGCGCGCGATGGTTTCCATCGTCATTCCCCAGGCCTTCAAGATCGTCCTTCCCCCGCTGACCAACGAGATCATCCTGCTCACCAAGGACTCCTCGCTGATCTACGTCCTGGGCCTCACGGCATCCCAGTACGAGCTCACCAAGTTCGGCCGCGACGGCATCTCCAGCCTGGGCGCGGGCCTTACCCCCTTGCTCGTGGCAGGTGCTTTCTACTTGGTCATCACCATCCCCTTGAGCCTCCTTGCCAGGAAGTTCGAAAGCCGCTCCGCGCGGACCAAGCGATAGGCAGGACAGTCATGAACAACTCCACTGGGAGCACGGCCACCGTTCGTGCCGCCGGCGTCAATATCAAGGATCTTCGCAAGTCCTACGGCAGCAATGAGGTCCTCAAGGGCATTTCACTGACCGTAGAACCGGGCCAGGTTGTGTGCCTTATTGGCCCCTCGGGTTCGGGTAAGTCCACTCTCCTGCGCTGCGTCAACCTGCTGGAACACCCCAACGCGGGCACCATCAACGTTGGCGAATTCGAGGCGACCGATCCCGACGTCGACCTCAACAAGATGCGCCAGAGCGTGGGAATGGTTTTCCAGCACTTCAACCTGTTCCCGCACCTGAGCGTGCTGGACAACTGCACCATTTCGCAGATGAAGGTACTCAAGCGCTCCAAGTCCGAGGCCGCCAACGTTGCACGCCACAACCTTGAGCGCGTTGGCCTGGGACACCTCGCCGACCGTTATCCCGACCAGCTCTCCGGTGGCCAGCAGCAGCGTGTGGCTATCGCCCGCGCTCTGTCCATGGATCCCAAGCTCATGCTTTTCGATGAGCCCACCTCCGCGCTGGACCCTGAAACCGTTGGCGATGTCCTCGCCGTCATGCGCAAACTGGCACAGGAAGGCATGACCATGCTGGTGGTCACCCACGAGATGGGCTTCGCCCGCGAAGTGGCCGACCGCGTGGTCTTCATGGACGCCGGGGTTGTTGTGGAAGAAGGGCCTGCCGAGCACGTCATCAGCGCCCCCACGCAGCCGCGAACCAAGGAATTCCTGCGCCGTGTCCTGGACCCGACACACATCGGCGTCGAGGAAGCGTAACTTCGCCTTCACCCTTTACGGCGAGGGGTTAGATCCCGGCGTTTTGGTAGCCCCAAAACGCTGAGAGCTAACCCCTCGCTGCTCGTTAACCGGCAGTCAGGACCTGGCCCACTGCAGAGTTGATGGCTTCCTTGATGCGGGCGTGAAGTGCACGCAGGCCAGCCCGGTCCACCCGCACTTCCACTATGGTTCGCCCCTTCAGTGGCGCCTTGAGCGCAGCGGCGAGTTCCGCCGTCGTACTGACCGCCTGGTGCCCGACGCCGTATGCGGCCGCGAGTGCCGCGATGTCCACTGAGTGCGGGGTACCGAAGAGGCGTTCGACGGCGGTGCCGTAGGCGCCTGTGTCCTCAACGGCACCGTGTTCGAGAAGGCTGAAGATGGCTCCGCCGGAGTCGTTGAGTACCACGATGCGGAGGTCCGGCACCGGTTCGCCGTGTCCCAGGAGCAGGCCGCCGGCGTCGTGGAGGAAAGTGACATCGCCCAGCAGGACAGTGGTTTCCCGTCCGCCGCCCAGTGCGATGCCCGTGGCCGTGGCAATGGTGCCATCGATGCCCGCGAGGCCGCGGTTTGCATAGACGGTGGCGATCGGCTCGTGGTGCGGCTGGCCGGCCAGATCCACGTCGCGGATCCCGTTGGAGGAGCCAAGGACCAGCTGGCCGCGGGCGTGTTCCCAGACGGTCGCACCCACGGCAGGACCGTTCGCCAGGCCCTCCCCCGAGAGGACTCCATCCAAGGCATGTTGGGCTGCTGCTGCAGCGAGAAGCCAGGAATCGAGCCATTCCGCGGAGCCACGGCCGGCGAAGACGGCAAGTTCCGGGAGCGTCTCGATGGGTGTCTCGCGGCGTCGGCCGGGCTCATACCACGCGACCGGAACGGGCTGGTAGATCGCGGATTCAACCGACTCGCGGGCCAGCAGCGAGGCCACCGGCCTGGACAGGGTGGCCCGGCCGAACAGGACGACCCGTTCAATGGGCGCAGGAGTGCCGGGACCAAAATGCTCCAGCAACACCCGGTAAGGGCCCACGGCGTTGGGGCCGAAGCGTGCATTCGAGGACGGTTCTGCCAGCAACGGCAGGCCGTGTGCGCGGGCAAAAGCTTCGGCAACGGGACCGGCGTCGTGGCCCGCGAGCACCACGGTGCGCCGCTCCGGAAGCTCGCTGGATGCCGCCGGGAGGTCCAAAGCCTGGGGACCGGCGTCGTAATGGAACACGCCGTGTCCCTGCGTGTCCGGCAGGGCATCCCCTGTCTCCGGAACCAACGGATCGCGGAACGCGAGATTCACCTGGACGGGGCCCGGCGGCGTGTCTTCAAGGGCTCCGGTGGCTGCATAGAGCGCCGTTGCCACGGCTTTCTGCGGATTCTCCCCGGCAGCGACGTCGACGGCGAAGCGAACGTGATCGCCGAACAGGTCCAGTTGGATGGTGGTTTGGTTCGCCCCGGTACCGTGGAGTTCTTCGGGGCGGTCCGCCGAGATGACGATTATTGGGACCGCTGAATGGTTGGCCTCCATCACGGACGGCAGGAGGTTCCCCACCGCCGTGCCGGAGGTGGTCAGGACGGCGACCGGTGCCTCGGAAGAGAGCGCGAGGCCCAGGGCAGTGAATCCGGCATCGCGTTCGTCGATTCGGACGTGGAGCCGGAGACGACCCGCTGCTTCCGCCTCCGCGAGGGCGTACGCCATGGGCGCCGACCGGGAACCCGGGGCCACCACCGCGTGCCGGACTCCGCCCTCGAGCAATGCAGTCACGGCGATCCGGGCGGCGGCGATGGATGTCAGAGAGTCCTGGAAAGTCACCGTTCCAGTCTATTGGCGCGCACGTGCCTCCAACGCTCCTTCAGGTCAGGCCCCCTTCCCCCAGACCCTCAATCACATCACACCCACTTCCCCCAAACCCTCGCTCACATCACACCCACTTCCCCCAAACCCTCGCTCACATCACACCCACTTCCCCCAAACCCTCTCTCGGGGCGCTAAGATTCCTCGACGTCGATCACGACCTCGTTGTGCCGAAGGAACCCCGGTTTGAAGGGGGGATCGAAACGCGCGAACCTGGCAGAACCGACAGGTGCCAGACCAGCCACTTGGAGGGCCTCCAGCAACGCGACACAGTGGCTTTGAAAGGCCGCTGCCGAGCCGTTTCCGGAGAACCTCACGACAGCCGACAACGACCCAGGCACCTCACGGATTTTGACTGTTTTGTCATCAGGAACAGGGGCACTATCTGCTGTCACTTCGGCTGGGAGGACGAAAGCCACCATGTAGTCTTCATCCTCAGCTCCCGGGACCGGACCGCTCTGCAGAACCGGCGCCGTCATGACCATCTCCTCGGAGGTTAGGTCCTCTTGGATGACGGGCGCGGTCATGGACAGCTGCCGATGAGCCGTGTTGCTTCCGCTGATGTAGTTGAAAAGGTGTCGGAAGGCTTCGTTCGCGGCCTTATCGAAAGCGGCGTGCACCTGCACCTCGGCCAGAACGTGAGTGGGATATCGGCGCAATTCGAAATGGGGATAGCGTTGGACCAGATCGTACGGCTGCTGTTCAGTCATGGTGCGACTGACCCTACGCTGCTGGCCCGCAACCTGCCAGAGGGTCCGAACGTGAACGAGCATTGAACACGGAAACGCTCCCCTATCTCATTGAGACAAGGGAGCGTTTCCGTGCGTCAGTTACTTGCGGAACACCTGCACGATCGCAGGTCGGGGTGCCCGCACCGCACCAGCGGCGGGAGTGGTTCCGGCTGGCACGTAGTCCGGGAAGTAGGAGTGCGGCGCGTCGAACGTGCCTTCTTCACCCGGGTGCTGGACAGCCACGAAGACTGTTCGCTCTTCGTCATGGACAATCGGACCACAGGTCTCAGCATCGCGGGGAACGGCCAGGAACTGCTCTACCTTGCCGCGCTCAGGGCCTTCGAGCGTGACCTTGAACAGGCCGTCGTTGTAGCCGATGGTGGACGGGGCGCCATCGGTGGAGATCCAGAGGTTGCCCACGGAGTCGAACGCCACGTTGTCCGGGCAGGAGATCGGAGAGACCTTCTCTGCCGGGAACCCGGAGAAGTACGTGGAGCTGTTCTTGGCGGGATCGCCGGCAACCAACAGGAGGGTCCAGTTGAACTTGGTTCCTGTCTGGCCCGGGGCCTCGGTGATTTCAACGATGTGGCCGTCACGGTTCAGCGTACGGGGGTTAACCTCCGTGGCGCCTTCCTTGCCTGCCTTGCCGCGGTCCGAGTTGTTGGTGCACGCCACGTAGATCTTGCCCGTGAGCAGGCTGGGCTGGACATCTTCGCAACGGTCCATCTTGGTGGGACCCACCTTGTCGGCAGCCAGGCGGGTGTAGACCAGGACTTCAGCGACTGACATGCCAGGAACCGCTGACGCCCCACCGATAACCAGCGGCAGCCATTCGCCCGAACCGTCAAAGGCACCATCGGCCGGGAGCTTGCCGGTGCCGTCGATCTCGGCCGTGGGCGAGTCTCCAGTGAAGCGGGCCACGTACAGGTCACCTTCGGAGAGCAGGCTCATGTTGTTCTTACGGGCTGCCTTTGAATCGCCGGCCTGGTACTTGCCCTTGGAGACGAACTTGTAGAGGTAGTCGAAGCGCTCGTCATCACCCATGTAGGCCACAACCCGACCGTCGGGCGCAAGAATGACGTTGGCGCCCTCGTGCTTGAAGCGGCCCATGGCCGAGTGCTTCCTGGGGGTGGAGGTGGGGTCGAAAGGATCAACTTCCACGATCCAGCCAAAGCGGTTGCTTTCGTTGGCGTATCCAGAGTTACGGGTGTCGAAGCGTGGCTCGTCGAGTTCCCATTGGCGGGCCGTTGCCTTCGAGGACAGTCCGTAGCGCTTGTCTGAGTCGCTGGTCCCGGGAGTTGCGAAATAGCCGTTGAAGTTTTCCTCACCCGAGAGGATGGTGCCCCAGGGGGTGGTGCCACCGGAGCAGTTACCCAGGGTGCCCTTGATCCAACGGCCGGCGGGGTCGTCGATGGTCTTGACCAGGTTGGTACCGGCGGCGGGGCCCGTCAGTTCGTACACCGTGTCGGTGAGGAAGCGGCGGTTCAGGGCAGCACCCTGGACGTAGCTCCACGGCTTGTTCTTGTTCTTGCGCTCCAGTTCCACTACCGCCAGACCATGCGCAGCCCGGCCGATGGCACGGGCTTCTGCGGCGTCGAAGCCGACCGGAAGCATGATGTTCTCGTTGGTGTATTCGTGGTTCGTGAAGAGGACGGCCCGGCGATCCTTGGAGTCGGGGATCGGGAGGATGTCCGTGTAGTCGTTGTTGTAGCCGAACTGGCGAGCCTGGGCGGCAGCCGTCTGCATGGTGATGTCGAAGGCAGGCGAATCGGCGAACAGCGGGTCACCCCAGCGGATGATGGGGTTCCAGCCGAAGCCTTCAGGGACCGTAAAGGCGTCGACGGCGGCGTCGACGGGTTTGATGGCGGTGAACTGGAGCTTGGACTTGTCGAAGCCCTTCTTCGCAGCGTCGGAGAGCCCGTTGCCCGAATCGGCGACAGCAGAATCTGCACCGGTTACGGCACCACCGAGAACGACGGCGAGCGCACCTGCGGCGCCGAGGCCCAGGGCGGCGCGGCGGGACAGGGCCGTGGAGGCGATGTCGCGGAAGTAACCGTTGGCGCTGGTGTTGCAGACATCGCCGGCACAGGCATTGTCACACTTGAGGGCGCAGGTTACAGCGCTGCGCTTGCCCTTGGTGTGGCCGAACATGGGGAGCAGCGGAAACGAGCGTCCGGTGGTTTCAGACATGGGGGACCTTCCAGAGTGTGTACGAGGTTCCCGCTGAGCTTTTCAGCGGAATCCGAAGCTGAGAGGTCCCTCCGGTTAAGACCCGGTGAACAAACGGTGCTGGTTGTCGGCAAGGACGGCGTGGACGCGTCGCAATCGATCCAGCCACCAATCCCGGCGCTCCCCCGAAGCCGCATACTGCTCCAGCAGCCCGGAATCGGCGTGCGCATCACGCAAGCGGATGGCGCCGTCGTCGGCCACGAGCGGATCCAGTGTGATGTCTGATGCGAAGAGCGAAACGGTGCCCAGGCCACAGGCAAAGGGCAGCGAGGGAAGGGCCGCCGCGAGTGCCAGGCCAGCGCGGATCCCCACCGAGGTATCGAGGGCCGAGCTGACGACGGCCGGCAGCCCCGCTTGCTCGACGATGTCCAACGCCCGCCGGACCCCACTCAGAGGTGCTACCTTGACCACGATGAGGTCGGCGGCCCCCGCCTTTGCCACGCGCAGGGGATCGTCTTCCTTGCGCACGCTTTCATCCGCCGCGATGCGAACGGGGGTGCCGGACTCGACGAGTCGGCGCCGAACTTCGGCCAACCCTTCGATGGTGGGAACAGGTTGTTCGGCGTACTCGAGCCCCTGCACCGACAGTGCTCCCAGTGCCTCAACCGCTTGATCAACATCCCACCCGCCGTTGGCGTCCACCCTGATAGCTGCATCGGGAAGGGCACTGCGGACTGCTGCCACCCGGGAAAGGTCGTCGGACAGTTCCTGCCCTCTTTCAGCGACCTTGATCTTGACTGCATCCACGCGGCCGAAGCGGGCGAGTACATCGGGGACGCGGTCTGCGGAAACTGCAGGGACCGTAGCGTTCACTGGGATGCTATCTCTCAATGGTTCAGGGAACCCAAGCCAGCCCGCCTCCAAGGCGGCCGCCAACCAGCGGGAGGATTCGTCGTCGTCGTACTCCGGGAAGGGACAGAACTCTCCCCACCCAAGCGGCCCGCGCAGGAGCAGGGTCTCGCGCTCCATGATGCCGCGGAACTTCACGCGCATGGGCAACGATACGACGTAGGCAGAATCGAGGAGTTCTTCGAGGTCAGGAAGGCGAGAAGGCATATTGCCACTGTACCGGCGGCATTTCGGGCCAGGGGCAGGGCAAGTGGGCTATGTGGAAAACTACTCCGACCAGTATCCGCGCACTTCCGAACGCGCCCGTGCAAGGGGCTCGCCGGGGATAACCACAGTGCCTTCGGGCAGCCCGAGGTCATCCCATTTTGCAACGAGTTGGAGGTCCCCTCCTTCCGGCAGCGGCCACAGCCAGTACCGTGCGGAACCCTCTGCTTGTTCGTCTCCAGCACTCCCGCCACCGCCTCCACGGTGCACAAGGACTGGCCCCGTGACGGCGTCGGGGTCGTCGAACGGGGACGGTGCGGAGCGCCCGGAGAAGGCCTTGCGTCCGTCGGGGAGCGCTGCCCCGATCATGATTCCCGGCCGGTCAGGGCGCTGGAAGGTCCGCTCCATGACGTCCCGCCACTCCTGGTCCGATTCGTCCGAGCGCCGCACGGACCACACCAAGTCCAAAAGACAGCCCGTGGAGAAAACTTCCACCATCTTCAGCGCGACCACGGCGTTGGGGCCCCTAAGAACGAAGTCACCCACGGCCACGATGCCAGGCAATTCGTCCGACGGCGGACCCGCCCATTCGGGCAGGGCCGGTTGCGCCGAACGAAGACGGGCGGGCGGCTCGGGGAGGTCGTCAAAGAAGCTCATGCTCCATCCTTACACCGCCACTGAACGTCTGGGGAGGGTCACTTGGCAACCGAGAGACAGCAACCGCGATATTCTCGAAGTCACACCACAATGCGGGGGAAATCATGACGCAAGCAATGCCAGGTTCAACAACACCTCCCGGCTGGTATCCGGACCCATCGTTCCCTCAGCGGATGCGATGGTGGGACGGTTTGCAGTGGACACCGCATCTGGCACCAGCCTCGGCGCAGCTGATGCCGCTTCAGCGCGTATTGATCAGCAACCAGACCCCGGTATATAACCCATTCATTTGGGCGATCACCCTCCTGCCACTCGTGATTACCCTATTGATGCTCACATGGCAGCCCGAGTTCCGGTTCATCACTACGCGTCAGGGTGGCACCACCGTCGACCCGACGTCGATTTACTCCCCCGGTTACTTCCTGATGCAAGCAGCTGGGTTCGTCATCTACGGTTTGTCTGTCTTCTTCGCGTATCTGGACCGTCAGCGGCTTGCGAATTCCGGGGTGATTCGTCCCTTCCACTGGGCTTGGTGCTTCCTAAGCCCGACTGTCTATGTCATTGGCAGGACAGTGATAGTCCGCAAGGTGGCCCTGGGGCGTGGTCTCGCACCTATCTGGGCCATGATCGGAACGATCGTGGTGTCATTTATTGTGTTTGGTATATGGATGGCCAACTTCATGTCCCAGATCTATTCCCAAGTTGGCTACTCCGTAAACGCCTAGGCACCCTGGGAACCTCACACGCGTTAGGTAGACTGCTGACTAACCGCCATGAGAGGAAGCCCATGAACCGCAAGGCCACCGCATTGGACGTCGCCAAGAGGGCGGGGGTTTCCAGAAGCGCGGTCTCGCTGGTGCTGAACGGACGGGGTGACGGAAACGTCGCCAAGGATAGCCAGGACCGTATCCGCCAGGCTGCCAAGGAGCTGAACTACACACCCAACGCCATCGCCTTGAGCCTGCGTAGCCAGCGTTCAAGGGTGATCGGAATCCTGTCGGACGAAGTGGTGGTCAGCCCATTCGACGGCAATATCATCGGCGGGGCCGACGACGTCGCACGCAGCCGCGGCTTCGTCACCGTCGTCATGGATACTGAGCGCGATGCCGCCAGGGATGCGAGCGCCATCGAAACCCTTCTCGACAGGCGTGTGGACGGACTCATGTACGTGACCGTCGGTCTGAAGCCAATCGAAATTCCACAGGGCATGCTGCGTGTCCCGTCCGTGCTGGCCAACTGCTACGACCAACAGCCCCAGCCGCAGCTTCACCACGTCATTCCAGATGAAGTGACGGGCGGCAGGGAGGCCACGGAGCACCTTTTGCAGTGGGGGCACCGGGACATCGCACTGCTTGCCGGCTCGGAGGATTCGCCGGCAGCTCCCTTGCGTGTCCAGGGATACCGCAATGCCCACGCTTTGGCCGGAGTCCCGATGCGGGATGAACGAATCTTCATGGCTGGGTGGGACATTGATGCCGGCTACCACGGTGCCATGAAACTGCTCGACGGCGTGTCCCCGGCCGAGCGTCCCACCGCCATCATGTGCGCCAACGACCGTTTGGCCATTGGCGTGGCGTTGGCCGCAGCCCGCCTGGGCCTGAGGGTCCCGCAGGATTTGTCCATCATGGGCTACGACGACGAAACCCGCATCGCCGACACCATGGTCCCTGCCCTCACCACCATGGCCCTGCCCTTGCGCGAGATCGGCCGCGCCGCCATGAGCACGCTGTTGGACACCATTGAGGACGCAGAAAGCACGACGCCGGCACCCACCTTGGAGACGATGGTCCCCTGCCGCTTGGTGGTGCGTGAGTCGACAGGCCCCGCACCACACTAATCCCGGACCGTTCGCAGCACTACGAGCACGTTGTGAGGCCCGCTCTACGCGCCAAATCCGGGAATTAGCACGCAGAGCGGGCCCCACAACAAGGGGTTATTCGGCCGGGAGGCTCAACTCCCAGACGTCCGCAGTCGCGCCATCGGGGAGAGCAAGGGTCCAGGTCTCCCCCGGGGCAGGGTACGCCCGGAGCGTGGTGGCAACGGAGCCCGAACGGTAGACCTCCACCAGGGATGCATCGATAAAGATCCGGAGCTCCTCGTCGGCATCCAGCGAACCCGAGTAGACAACCTGCGCCTCGGCGTCCGAACCCAGCACCAAGGAAACAGCGCCTGACGCATTGCCGGAACCACGTACCAGCACCTCAGCGAACCCAGGAACTGCCACGGAGCCGGCAGCCCCCGTAGCCACCAAAGCCCCCCGGTAAGCGGAAACCTCGGGCGCCGGAGCAACAACCAGCGCATCCCCAACCACTGACAAAACGCGGGGATGCGTCAGCACACCCGACCACCCGGCGTCGTCGATTTCTTCCTGAGTGCGGCCCCGGCGGCCGTCACGACCGGGACCTTCGTTGGCCCAACCCCACAGCAGCGCAGCGGGAGCAGCGTCAGTCGAACCATGGGAAAGCTGGGTGATCTGGGGGGCATAGAAGTCGCGTCCCAGATCGGACTTGCCCCCGGCAACAGGGGCGAACACGGGCAACCCTGAATCCGGGTCCAACGAAAGCGACCCGATCAGGTGCCCAACACCGTTGGCGTGCTCGTGGTCGTCGCCGGAGAGCCAGAGGGAGAACATCATGACCCACGTGGACTCGCCCGAATTGGAGGGCACCTCCACCAGCTGCGGGCATTCCCAGATCTCGGCGGGCGTGTGCTTCGCAGCGATGGGGTTGGCCGTGGTCAGCCAGATCCCCTTGTAATCCCAGTGATCCATGTCGGACACGGAATACAACAGCAACGCTGCACGCCCGTCAGCCAGACCGGCCCCTTGCATGGCATAGCGGGCGCCGTTGAAGCGGAAGATGAAGGGATCGCGAACGGCGGTGACCAGCGGGTCCTCGGGCATGGAGGCTGCAACGTGCCCGTCCTGCTCCCACGACACCAAGTCCGAAGAACCCCGCGCGATGACTACCTGGGAGTGCCCGTCGTAATCGCGGATACCGGAGTAGGCCGCGGTCGGCACGCCATCATCAGAGGTGACAACTCCGGTCCAGCACCCGGCGGAGTCCGGCCCGCCCTCCTGCGGAACAAGCGCCACGGGGTGTTCGTCCCAATGCACCAGGTCAGCTGAGCTCACATGCCCCCACTGGATCTGAGTGTGCCGCGCAGACGAAGGGTTGTACTGGAAGAAGACGTGGTAACGGCCGTTGATGTAGCTGACGCCGTTGGGATCGTTGATCCACCCCTGTGCAGGGCGCGGATGGAAGCGAGGGAACGCAGGATCCGGGTGCGTCGCCGCCATGGCCAGAGAGGAAGAGAGTGCAAGGTCCGTCATCGGAGCCCCTTTCAAAGAGAGAAACTACTTACCCGTACCGGCGGTGAGTCCATCCTGCAGCGCGCGCTGGCCGAACATGAACACCACCAATGCGGGAATCATGGAGAGGACAACGCCAGCCAGGACAACGGAGATGCTGCCTGTGCCGAGGTTGCCTTGGAGCGAAACCAAGCCCAGCGGAAGGGTGAAGTTCTGCTCGGAAATGGTCATGATCAGCGGCCGGAAGAACTCGTTCCAGTGGAAGTTGAACGCCAGGATGCCCACGATCGCCAGGCCCGGCATGGCCAGCGGCGCGTACACGGAACGGAAGGTCCGCCACGGCGAGGCGCCGTCGATCGCGGCCGCTTCAGCGAGCTCACCGGGCAGCCCCATGAAGTACTGGCGCATCAAGAAGGTGCCGAACGCCGTCGGGATGGCCGGAATGATCAGCGCGAGCAGCGTGTCGGAGAGTCCGACGCCGCGGATGAGCATGAACACGGGCACGATCGTCACTTGTGCGGGCACCATCATGGTGGCCAACACGATCGAGAACAGGGCGCCCCGTCCGCGAAAGCGAAGGTGCGCGAATGCGTAGCCAGCCAGGGCCGCCGTGATCATCTGGCCGACGGCGATCAGTCCTGTCACCAGCGCGCTGTTGACTACCAGCGCCACGATGTTCAGTTGCTTGAACACCTGTTCGTAGGAGCTGAGGTCCGGATTCAGCGGAAGGAACGCGGGTGGCAGCTTGAAGGATTCCGACGGCGGACGCAGCGAGGTGGACAGCGTCCACAACACCGGGCCCAGGACAAAGACGGACGCGATCAGCAAGACGACGACGCGGACGGCTACTGACCAGTCGCGTTTCTTCCGCGTGACAACAGGCGCCGTGGTGGTGACACGTTCTTGAATGGTGGTCATGGCGGGCCTTACTGGTAGAAGACGAATCGTTTGCTGAGCCGGAACTGCGCGGCGGTGATGGCCATGATGATGAGCGTCAGGATCACGCCGATCGCCGAGGCCTGGCCGAATTCGAGGCGTTGGAACGCGGACTCGAAGATCACCATCACCGCTGTGCGGGTCGAGTCGCCGGGTCCGCCACGGGTGAGGACGTAGGGCTGATCGAACACTTGCAGCGCGTTGATGATCGCCATGACCGAGGCCACCAAGGTGGTGGGACTCAGCAGCGGCAGGGTGACGAACCAGTGCTTGCGCCAACCCGTCGCGCCGTCAATGGACGCGGCCTCGTACGTCTCCACCGGAATGGAGGCCAACCCGCCGATGAACAGCAGGAACGAGAACCCGAAGTTCTGCCACACATACACAAGGATCACGACGGCGGCAGACCCGGTTGGCGTCGTCAGCCACGGAACCGCGGGGATGCCGACGATGGACAGCAACCAGTTCACGACGCCGAACTGCTCGTTGAAGAGGTAGCGCATGAAGATCGATACCGATGCCGCAGACAGGATGAGCGGGAAGAAGAACGCCGAGCGGAAGAACACCCTGAGCCAAGCCGGCAGCTTTTCCTGCACCATGATCGCCAGTCCAAGGGCCAACCCGAGCTGCAGCGCCACGGCAACAATCACGAACACGATGGTGTTCAGGAATGAAACGCGAACCGTGGGGTCCTGGACTACCTCGGCGAAGTTGTCGAAGCCTACGAACGTTGGTGCGGAGATGATGTCCCAGCGGAAGAAAGCGAGCGCGATGGAGGCGATGATGGGCAACAGCGTGAAGATGCCCATGCCGGCAATGGTCGGCGCCAGGAATGCCCACGGAAGCCAGCGCTGCTGAACGCGGCCACGCTTGGAGCCCGGCGCAGTTTTATGGGCGCTTTGGCGACGGCCAGGCTCGCTGCCGGTCCCCGTTGGCGTACTTGTTGCGGTACTCATGGCTGCCTCCTCAGGGCCAGTTCAAGATCGCGCTGCATGGAATTGAGAGCGTCCTTGAGTTGGCGCTCGTCGCCGCTGACAGCCAGGGATACGTTTTTCATGAGTGCGGTCTCGACGGCGGCCTGCTGGGGTGGCGCTGGAATGGGACCTGTGGTGGGGAACTTGTCCAGGGTGTCGTAGAAGACCTTCCAGTTGCGGGGACCGGTTCCGGCGTAGAGCTGCTCGTTGACCATGGACCGGCGCGCAGGGGTGGTGTTTGGCGTGGGGAACACGATCCGCATGGCCTCAAGGCTGGAGCTGAATTTCACCCATTCCCAGGCGGCGTCCTTGTCCTTGGCGGTCTTCATTATCGCGTACCCGGCGGTGCCGAATTGGTGCCGTTGCGACCGCCATTTGGGGAAGAACTGGACATCGAAACCGTCCTCAGTCATCCCCGCCTCGTGGAGGCCTTGCACCCAATAGCCGCCTGCCGGCGTCGTACCGATCCTGTTGGAGGCGAAGAGGCCGATCAGTGCACTGCCGCCGCCTTCCTCGGGCCGGACTCCCAATCCGTCCTTCACCAGTCCGCGGAGGTAGTCGAAGGATTCGAAGACCCGGGGATCGTCGGCATTGGGTTCAAGCCACTGGTAGCCGCCGGAGCGGAGGCTGCGTGAGGGGTCGTTGGCGTAGAAACCGTCCCACAGCCATTCGCCGCCCGCGGACTTGGTTTCCTTGAGGAAGCTGGTGTCGTTGGCGTAGAGCCACGGAACCACCCCGCCGAAGAGACGGTTTGTCCAGTAGTAAGGCGTGAAGTCTTTGGGGTTCGCCTTCTTCATGGCGGCCAGGGTGGCGCGGAAGTCGGTGTGGGTCCAGTTGTCGGCGGGCCGTTCCAGGCCGGCCTGCCGGAGCGCCGTGGTGTTGTAGTACATGTTGGCGGCGTTCCAGTCGATGGGGAGCTGGAACAGGCTGCCTTTGTACATGAACGCTTCCACCAAACTGGGGTGAACGTCCGCGAAGTATTCCTTCATGTGCTCGGCGTCCCGGCGGAGGTACTCGTCCAGCGGGTGGGCAAGCTTCTCGGCGAAGAGCTGGGCGCCTTCAGTTGCCACGTATACGACGTCCGGCGGGGTGCCTGCCGCCACCATGGTGAGGATCTTGGTGAAGAAGTCCTTCCAGTCCACTGCCTGAATGGCCTGGACCTTGACCTTGATCTCGGGGTGGACTTTTGCGAAGGCGTCGATGACCTTCTGACGGGCTGCGGCATCTGCGGCGGTGCCCATGATGGCGATGCTGAGGCTGTTGTCGCCCCTGCCTGGAATATCGGCCCCGGTCAAGCGCGGCCACGATGCCGCGGTGACTCCAACAATTCCGGCGCCGAGGGCTGTGAGGGCACTTCTACGTGTGAATTCGCGCAAAGCCCCATTGGTTCCCGACATGTAGATTTCCTTCCCTAACACGTGTTAGGAACAGTACGCCCGCCGCCTAACACGTGTCAAGTGTCACAGAAATGTTGCCCGCACCTCACGGTGGCCTCACCACGCCGAAGCACTTCACACGGGGCGTCCAGCGAATTGTGGCAGTCTAGTCAGAATGAGTTCCCAGCAATTCCGCACCAGCGGGAGGTCGAGCAAACGGCCGCTTCCAGCACGCGCCGCAGGTACCGGCACAGGCTTGCTCTTTTGCCTGGCCACAATTGCCAGCATCGCGGGCCTCGCGGCAACGTACTACTTCTTCGTGCGCACCACCGCCGGTCAGTTCATCGACGAGTCGGCACTGGTCGAGGCCACAACCCTCAGCGGAACCGCCGGCCGGGCCTCCACCGAATTCCTGGACATGCTCCCCATGCTCTCCCTCGCGATCGCCACCATCATGGTGCTCTTCGTGACAGTGGCACGCCGCCGTTGGAAGGCCGCCGGTATCGCCGTGGCGGCGTGCGTGACCGCCAACTTGGCTACCCAGGTGCTCAAATTCTTCATCCCCGACCGGCCCGATCGCGGCGTCCAGACACTGGAACTGAACTCGCTCCCCTCCGGGCACACCACGCTTGCCGCCTCCGCCGCAGCAGCCGTTTTCCTCATGGTGTCCCCACGCTGGCGTCCGCTGGCCGGCTTCCTGGGAAGCACCTTCGCGGTGGCCACCGGCGTCTCCACCCTCATCAACCAGTGGCACCGTCCCGCCGACGTCATCGCCGCTTTCCTCGTGGTGGCCGCGGTGATGCTCCCGGCCGGCTGGCTGGTCCTGCGCACAGGCAGCAGCTGGAATGTCTGGAAGGGCTACGGCGAACACTGGGCCGCCTCCCGGATCTGGGTGTGGCTGACCGTCGCTGCGCTTTTGTCGGCCATAGTGGTGGCGGCATATTCATTGCTCCAGGTGATGCCCGGACTCAGCGCCGACAGCACCATCGATTACTTCTGGGCAGGCACGGCCTTCATAACGGTCGCCGGTTACCTCTCAGCCCTTGGCGGGACCTGGCTGTTCGGCTTGGCGGCACGGAAGAGCTAAAGCACGACGGCGGCGCACCGCCGCGCGTGGTTATCGCTCCGTGGCCTCGGTGCGAACCCGGCGGGCCTGCTCCCGGATGAAAGCACGGTCCTCGTCCGTGAGCACGGTGCCGCCGTGGCTGTCTACGGCACTGTCCTCGCCCGTCTGTCCTTTGATAATGGCTGTTACAGTCCGCGGCACGATCACGCTGCCGGGATTGTCGATGAGCCATTGCTGCGTTTCGGGTGAAAGCTGATTCCAAAATTCCCTGATGTGCATAGTGATCAGCGCTGCCGTTCTTGATTGGTGGGATGGGCGGGACCCTCAATGCACTGCCGCAAACTCGGGAAATTGGCCGGGTCCTCCTCTCTAGGCTACGCCGGGAAGCGCCAATCCTGACCCGTGATTTCCAACGTTTCTGCGGATGACGTCGACGGACTTCATCGCATGCGTTAGAGTTACTCCATTCGATGGATAATCAATGGATAACTCCAGGAGCTCCCATGCCTTCCACACTGAAGCTGTCTTCCACACTGAAACCCGGCGTTCGGGTCACCACCCCAGCCGCCCCCGCATCCCGCGACCTTGTTGTCGACTTCATCCGGGTTGCATGCATGTTCGCAGTAGTGGCCGTGCACCTGCTCATGATGGGCATCAGCGTGGACGAATCCGGCATTGGCGTTGGCAATCCGCTGACCTCCCTTAGCTGGTTCGCACAAGGCACTTGGTTCGGCCAGGTTATGCCGCTCTTCTTCATCGTGGGCGGCTTTGCTTCACTGACCTCGTGGCGGAGCCTGCGCCGCAAGGGAGGCGACGCCGGCGATTACATGAGAAACCGGGTGCTGCGCTTGGTCCGTCCCACGGTTGCGTTGTACGCCTTCCTCGCCATTGCGCTGTGGAGTGCGACGGCGGCCGGCGTCCCAGGCGATCTGCTGGCCGTGATCGCTGCGGGCGCCGGAGTGCAGTTGTGGTTCCTGGCCGCATACCTGATCTGCCAGGCGATGGTGCCCACCATGGCCAAGCTCCACCAGGCCGCGCCTTACCGGACCATCGCAGCGTTGGCTGCGGGCGCCGTCGTCGTGGATGTCTTTCGCCTGGGCTTGGAGCACAATCCCTGGGGCTTCGACTCCAACCCGATCGGACTGCTGAACATGGTGTTCGTTTGGGGGCTGTTGCAGCAGCTGGGCTTCTTCTACGCCGATGGCTTCTTTGACCGGTTTGCGCGCTGGCAGCTGGTTCTTGCTGCGGTGGGTTGCTATGCGGCGTTGGCTCTGTTGACGCATTCGGGTCCTTACCCCGTGGACATGCTGACCAACCAAAACCCGCCGATGTTCCCTCTGATTCTGGTGGGCCTGGCCCACGTGCTGCTGGTCAAGACGGCCTATCCAGCGCTGCAGCGGTGCGTGCGGCTCGGCTGGGTCCAGAAGGTGATGTTCGTTGTGGGCAGCCGGGCCATGACCATCTACCTCTGGCACCTGCCCTTGATCATCGCAATGTTCGGGATCGCGTTGGTCGTGCGGCTGCCGTTCCCTGAGCCCGCGGGCGTTGACTGGTGGCTCAGCCGGCCACTCTTCTACGTGGCGGCATGGGCTTTGGTGCTGCTGGTCTCCACGCCGCTGGTCCGGCTGGAACTTGCAAGCACGGCACTGGCTCCCGGTGCGTCGCGGCCGGCGGTGTGGAGGATCGTCACTGCGACGGTGCTGGCGATCATTCCTCCGTTTGTGGTGATGCGGACTGCTCTCGACGCTGCCAATGCCACGTGGGGGCTGCTGTTTCTGGTCATTGCAGTGGCCTTGGTGACAGGCAAGGTCCCGGACCGCGTGTGGAAGCGTCCTGTACCCATTGGGCCCGTGCCTTCCTGACCTACTTTGAATGGCCAACAGCCACAAGAGAACCTGATGGGGTTGTTTTGTGGCTGTTTCGGTGTGGAAGTGGGTGGGGAAGGCACGCGCCCCGGTGTCAGTAGTTGCGCCGGTGCTTCAAACGCGGAATGGCGACGGCGAACACCACCGCCGCTGCGAAGCCCAGGATGCCTGTGGCCCAGATGCCGGCGGAGAGCGAGACCGCAGCCGTGAGCCCGGAGAGCAGCACTGGTCCCCCGGTGGCGCCCGAGTCCGCAATGAAGCGCCAGATCCCCAGGAAATGACTCCGCCCGTTGTCCGGCGAGAAGTCGGCCCCGAGCGTCATGATCAGCCCCGAACTGATGCCATTGCCGAAGCCGATCAGCAACGCGACCAGGAGCAACGGGACAAAGCCGGCCGTGAACGGGATCAGGATCAGTGCCGTTCCCATGATCACTGTGGACGGTATGGCCACCCATTGCCGGCCTTTTCTGTCCATGAGCTTTCCCGCCGGGTAGAAGACCAGCATGTCGATGGCACCGGACAACCCGAAGAGAAGGGACGCGTGGGTGGCATCGAGTCCCAGATTCTCGGCCCACAGCGGGATCACCACTTGGCGTGACGCGCGCAGGGCACTGAGCAGCAGGATCCCGAAGCCGACGCTCAGGAACACTCCCGCATGCGAAACCGCGACGCTCCGCAACGTCGACGCCGGAGGGCGCGGACCGCCGTCGGACGTTTCAGGGGCGACCAGGTCCGGGATGGTGAGCGACAAGGCAGCCGCCGCCATCATTCCCGCGAAACCTACCCAGTACGCCCCGCTGATGCCCGCAAACTGCATCACGGCGGCACCAATGAACGGTCCAATGAAGATACCGATCCTGGTAACACCGCCCAAGGTGGACAGAGCACGCGCGCGGAAGATGACAGGTACGGCCTCGGTAAGGAACTTCTGCCGGGCAAGGTTGAAGACGCTGGCGGACATACCCACCAACGTCATGGAAGCCGCCAGCAACCAGAGTCCGTGCTCGAGCTGTGGGGCAAACGCCGCCGCGCCAAGGGCCATGGCCCCCAGTGCACCTGCTGCGACAATCGACCATCGTTCACCGAACTTCTCGGTGATGATCGAGGCGGGGATGTTGAAGACCCACGATCCAAGCCCGATGAGTGTCACGATCAACGCCGAGACCGCCACCGACGCCCCAAGCTCACGGGCCGAGAGAGCAATGACCGGAAGGACCGCCCCCTCGCCAATACAGAACAGCAGGGCGGGCCCGAAGGCCGGGAGCGCGACGCTGCGGAGGCTGAAGTTTTTGTCTGCTTGGGTGGTGGTCATCCCTTTCATCCTAGAACTCGGTGAAGTGGATGATTGACCGCACCCTTTCGTGGTCTGGTTCGCACCCTTACGCGCCCGACGCACCCCTTCGTGGTCTGGTTCGCACCCGTACGCGCCCGACGCACCAGAGGTTACGGGCGCGATCGGCGGCAACGGGTGCGCGGGGCTGGCGCCTCGGGTGGGGTCGGGGCGTGCGCCCCTACGCGCCCGGCGCACCCTTTCGTGGGCTGGTTCGCACCCTTACGCGCCCGACGCACCAGAGGTTACGGGCGCGATCGGCGGCAACGGGTGCGCGGGGCTGGCG
>NZ_JAQPPK010000002.1 GCF_029952445.1 Paenarthrobacter nitroguajacolicus
CGCTCGATCCTCAGCGCCAGGGTGCGCAGGCCGCGCAGCGCCAGCCAGGCCTCGAACGGGCCGGCGATGCCGCCGTGGATGATGCGGTGGTGAAGTAGCGCGGCGCGCAGCTCCGGATTCGACGTCACCAGGGCGCCGAGGACGACATCCGAATGCCCGGCCAGGTATTTGGTCACCGAGTGAAGCACGACGTCGGAACCCAGGCTGAGGGGCTGCTGCACCAGGGGCGTGGAGAAAGTATTGTCGGTGACCACGATGGCGCCCGCGGCATGGGCGGCGTCGGTGAGGGCACGGATATCGGCGATTCCGAGCATGGGGTTGGTGGGGCTTTCAAGCCAGAGCAGGTCCGCTTTCCTGCCGTGTTCCGGGCTGATCAGTGCCTTGACGGCCTCCGTGTCGGTGATGTCCACGGTGCGTAGCTCCAGGAAACCCTTCTCTGCCAGTTCCGTAGCCATCACCAGCGATCCTGCGTAGCTGTGGGTGGGCATCACGACAACACCGCCGGCGGGCACCAGTGACAGTGCCGAACTGACCGCTGCCAGTCCTGAGGCGTAGAGCAGTCCAGGGAGCGTAGCGCCCTCCAGCTTGGCCAGTGCGTCCTCGAAGGGATCCCAGGTGGGGTTGGCGTAGCGTCCGTATCCCCGGTCTCCGTCTCCGAGGCTGCCTGTTCCGAAGTATGTGGAGGACAGGACGATGGGCGGATTCACCGGCTCATCGTGGGCGCGCTCCGGGCGGCCGGCAGCAACCACAACGGTTTCAGGGGACAATTCGGCTGCGTGCTGATCGGAAAGGCTCATGGTTTCAGCGTAGTCGCGGAGAATGCTGTGGATGAAAGGCATTACGCGCCTTTGCTGTCAGGGAAGCTCGGTAGGCTAGACGCGTGAGTATTCAGAGCACAGGTCTTTTCATCGCGTTCGAGGGCGGGGATGGAGCGGGCAAGTCCACACAGGCTGCCCGGCTCTCCGACGCCCTTGAATCCCGGGGACTTTCCGTACTGCGCACCCGGGAACCGGGCGGCACCCCGATTGGCGAGAAACTGCGTTCATTGGTGCTGGACCATGGGCACGGCACCATCGATGCCCGCACTGAAGCCCTGATGTTCGCGGCAGCCCGGGCAGCCCACGCCCACCAGGTAATCCGCCCCGCCCTGGCCAGTGGAACGGTGGTCATCACTGACCGCTACATCGATTCTTCCGTTGCCTATCAGGGTGCCGGTCGCGGCCTGGGCGCTGAAGGCGTGCTGTCCCTTAACGAATGGGCCACCGAAGGCCTCCATCCGCACCTGACGGTCCTGCTCGACGTCGATCCCGCGGACGGCCGCCAGCGCCGCACCGCAGGCGATGCCACCGAGGACCGGCTCGAATCCGAGCCCGACGATTTCCACTCGGCCATCCGCCACGCTTTCCTTGACCTGGCCCAGGCCGCACCGTCTAGCTACCTGGTGCTGCCTGCCAGCGAGGAGATCGACGCACTGGCCGCCCGGATCCTGGAGCGTGTGGAGTCACTGTTGGGTGACCGAGTTCCCGGCCTGCGCCCGTGAGCGTCTGGGACGATCTCCAGGGGCAGGCTCCGGTTGTCGCGCAGCTGAAGCAAGCGGCGCAGGGCGACTCCGGGCTCACCCATGCCTGGCTGTTCACCGGTCCCCCGGGCTCAGGCCGTTCGAACGCTGCCAAGGCCTTCGCCGCTGCGTTGAACTGCGAACAGGACGATGTCACCCAGCGGGGCTGTGGAGTCTGCGCGGCCTGCCACACCATCCTGGGTGAAACGCACTCGGACGTGACATTCGTGCGGACGGAAAAAGTCACCATCACCATTGATGAAGCCCGCGAGCTCGTGTCCAAAGCAGGAGACCGACCCGCCACCGGCCGCTGGCGCATCATCGTGGTGGAGGACGCGGACCGCATGGCCGAGCGCACCACGAACGTCCTGTTGAAGGCCATCGAAGAACCTACCCCGCGAACTATCTGGATGCTGTGCGCCCCTTCGCCCGCAGATGTCCTGGTCACCATTCGTTCCCGCTGCCGCCCGGTGAGCCTTCGGCTTCCCCCGGCCGCCGACGTCGCGGATCTTCTGGTGAGGCGCGACGGCGTCGACCGCCAGCTCGCCGAGCGGGCCGCGCGTGCAGCCCAAAGCCACATTGGCATCGCCCGGCGACTGGCCCGCGACGCCGACGCCCGGGAGCGTCGACTCGAGACCGTTCGCATCCCCCTGGGACTGCGGGGAGTGACCGCCGCCGTCATGATGGCCGAAAAGTTGGTCAAAATCGCCACGGAAGAAGCCAACAGCTCCAACGACGAACGTGACGCCGCGGAAAAGATCGCACTGCTCGCAAGTCTCGGCGCCCCCGAATCCGGGACATTGCCGCCCTCCATGCGCAGCCAGGTAAGGCAGCTTGAGGATGACCAGAAACGGCGGGCCAAACGCTCCATCACCGACTCGCTGGACCGCACCCTGACCGATCTCCTGTCCTTCTACAGGGACGTGCTGATCATCCAGTTGGGGAACGCCGTTGAGCTGGTCAACGTTGAGCTGAGGGGCGATCTGGAGGAATACGCCGGTCGCTCAACGCCGGAGACCACCTTGGCCCGGATGGACGCCATCAATAAAGCCCGGGTACGAATCACCACCACCAACGTGGCGCCGCTGTTGGCGGTCGAGTCCATGGCAACCAGCCTCATCCAGCAATAGGAGAACGCATGACGTCCGCACCACGCCGGCCCGCCGGTAGCCCTTCAAGGGACCGGTCTGCCCAGCTTTCTGCGGGTGATGCTGCCCGTCAGGGCGCTGCCCGGCGTGGAACCCGCAGCCGCGGGTTCGCAGCAGTTTGTGTTGCTTTGGCCTCAATGTTGATCCTCAGCGCCTGCACGGTACCTTTCCTGCCGGCGCCCACGGCGAAGCCCTCCACCAGCACGGTGGATCCATCCATCGCTGCCTCAGCTCCCGAGGGCCTGGAAAAGTTCTACTCGCAGGCAGTGGAGTGGAGTTCCTGCGGGGATGGCCTCCAATGCGGGAAAGTCCGTGTTCCCGTGGACTACGCCCAGCCTGGTTCCGATGAAATCACCCTCGCAGCAATCAAGCTGCCAAGCACCGGAGACAAAAAGGGATCCATCCTGGTCAACCCCGGCGGCCCCGGGGGCTCGGGCGTGGACTTCATCAAGGATGCCGGGACCACACACTTCACGGAGAAACTGCGGGCCAATTACGACATCGTGGGCTTCGATCCCCGCGGAGTGAAGGATTCCGCACCGGTCAAATGCATGACCGATGCAGAACGTGACGCCGCCCGGGAGAAGGTGTTCCGCAAGGACACCGATGAGGGACTGGCAGAAGCGATCGCGTTCAACAAGTCCTTTGCCGAACAGTGTGCCCAGCAGACTGGCCCCATCCTGGGACACATCGACACCGTAAGCGCCGCAAAGGACCTGGACATCCTGCGCGCTGTGGTCAACGACTCCAAGCTCAACTACCTGGGCTTCTCCTACGGAACGTTCCTGGGATCAACCTATGCCTCGCTCTTCGCGGACAACGTGGGCCACCTGGTTCTTGACGGAGCCGTGGACCCCTCCATCAGCAACGAGGAACTGACCGCGGGCCAGGCCCGTGCGTTCGAAAAGGCCATCCACACGTACGTGGCCAGCTGCCAGAAACAGAACCAGTGCCCCATGAGCGGGTCCGTGGACAACGGCGTGCAGGAAATCCGGGACCTCATCAGCGCTGTGGACCAGAACCCGCAAACCGCCAAGGATGGCCGGCTCGTGACCGGAAACGACTTCGTCAACGGCCTCATCCTGCCGCTCTACAACGACCAAAGCTGGCCGGCGCTCACGCAGGCCCTGGACAGCGCCTTCTCCGGAGACGTTTCCCAGATGATGCGGCTTGCCGATCTTGGGGCTGACCGCGAGCCCAACGGCACGTACAGCTCCAACTCGGCCTTCGCCTTCCAAGCCATCAACTGCCTCGATTACCCCATGGTCATGGACACCGCAGGCATGCGTGCGGAGGAGGCCCGGCTTCTGCAGGAGTCGCCCACGTTTGGCTCGTTCTTTGCCTACGGTGGCGTGAACTGCAAGGACTGGCCCTACCCCAACACCCGCACACCGGCACCCGTCAAATACACCGGCCAAGCCCCCATCGTGGTTGTAGGCACCACCGGCGACCCCGCCACTCCCCTCGCCTGGTCCCAGTCGCTGCGCAAACAGCTTGAGAACGCATCGCTCGTCACCTGGGAAGGCGAGGGGCACACCGCCTACGGCCGCTCGAACTCTTGCGTCAGCACCGCCGTCGACGACTACTTTGTTGACGGAAAGCTGCCGCAGGACGGCCTCACCTGCTAGAGGTGCCGGGCTTCGCGCTTCTCCACTAGGAGCGGGAGCTGCTTGATGGAATCGACGACGGCGGTGGCGCCGGCCGCGCGCAGGGTCGCCTCTGAGTGTGAGCCGGTCAGCACGCCCGCGATGAGTGAGGCCCCCGATCGGACGCCGGAGAGCATGTCCGAGCTGGTGTCTCCCACCACGGCGACTTCCCGCACATCATCAAGGTCCAGGGCGAGCACTGCCGTAAGGATCATGTCCGGATGGGGTCGTCCGCGTCCGGCATCGGCGGGACAAAGGCTGAGGTCGGCAAGGCCCATCCAGCCCAACGATTCGAGCACCATGTTCTGGGTGTGGCGCCCGAAACCCGTGGCCAGGCAGATCTGCATGCCGGATTCGCGCATCCACAGGATGGCGTCTTCTGCGCCGGGAATGGCGCGGACGCCGCCGTCTTCGATGAGTTCGTCGAAAGCCCGCTCGAAGACCTTGTTGGCGCTTACCGCCGCGGCGGGATCATCGAAGAGGTGGCTGAAGACGGTCATTTTGGAGAAGCCCATGGTGTCCCGGGCGTAGCCGAGCATGCTTTCGAACCGGCTGCTGCCTGGCTCGATGCCGTGTTCGGCCAGAGCCTGGGACATGGCCCGTTCGGTGCGGCCATCGTCGGTAATGGTGGTGCCTACCATGTCCACGACTGCCAGCCGCAGCCGGTTGGGTGTGTGGTTGGCGTCCCTGGTCAGTGCGTCCCCGGTCATTTCGTCCCCGGTCATTGGGCGGCTCCTTCGGCTGTTGGCGTGGCGCCATGGCGCCACAGTTGATTCCCCAGCTTCCGGGGACCGGGAAACGCCCTCCTGAACCCGGCCCGACGCCCGGGTGAACATCCCCGCAACGGCGACCCCAGCGTTCGTTTTGACCCGGGTGCGGTGCCTCTATTACAGTTATGTCTTGCGTGATCGCCCGGGAAACCGGGGATGAACGCGGTGCTTCCTTAGCTCAGTCGGTAGAGCGTTTCACTCGTAATGAAAAGGTCATCAGTTCGATTCTGATAGGAAGCTCGGTTGAACCCCCGGAAATCTACGGATTTCTGGGGGTTCTTTTTTACCCCAGGATTCAGGGCGGTGATCGAAATATCGAACATTTATCCCGACTGTCTGTATGTACGAAATATTGAACATAGACGCCGTGTGGCCATATGATCGATATATGGAACATTCCGAGGCCACCCCCTTTTATCGTGCTGTAGATGGGGCTTCGTTGGGCCGCGCCATCAGCGAGTCGCGCAAGGAAGCCGGATTGACCCAACAGGAGCTTGCGGACCGACTAAAGGTCACACGGGGAACCATCGTCCGATTGGAACGCGGAGAAGCCGTATCCTTGGTGGTCGCCATGAACGCAATCAGGACTCTAGGGCGCGATGTTGCACTGGTACCGCGGTTCTCGAAGCTTCAGGTCCGCCCATGACTCCCCGTAAGAAGCTGGATGTCTTTCTTCGCTCGAGGAAGGTTGGCGAACTGACGGGAAACGGGCTTAAGCTCGCGTTCCAGTACGACCCCGAAATTGTGTCGGAATACGGCGCTGGTTCCATACTGCTTTCACTTTCGATGCCCCTCAGCCGAAGGAAGTTTGAGGGCCCCGTGGTCTACGACTTCTTCGACGGACTCCTGCCCGAGGGGCAGGTACGCTCACACCTTGCGAAGGAAAACGGCCTCTCGACGCCCGATGCTTTCGGCCTGCTCCGCGTGCTCGGGGCTGACTGCGCCGGGGCAGTCCAGGTTCTCCGGCCCGGCGAATCACCTGAAGTCCCGGGCGCAGCCATTCCGATGACCGACGATGAGGTCACAACAGTGGTGGAATCACTCCCCACGTGGGACCTGCCGAATGATTTCCTCGTGACTGCATCCCTGGGCGGCATCCACTCTAAAGTGCTCCTCACCCGCCAAGGTGAAGGCTGGGCATGGCCTGGCCGAGGAGCAGCGTCCACCCACATCATCAAACCGGCTCCACTGGAGTCCGCCATCCCAGATCTTTTGGCCTCGGAAGACTGGGCATTGAAAGTCGCAGCCGCCACGGGGCTCACCGCAGCAAAGAGCCGCCTTCAAATTTTTGGATCCCGGGAAGCAATCATCGTGGACCGCTTTGACCGGGCATCCGATGGCAGCCGAATCCATCAGGAAGATTTCACCCAGGCATTGGCGCTCGGAAGTGGGGCCAAGTACGAAGGCACATCGACCCCGCCCTCGCGACTTACCCGGCTGGCGAACGCGGCCGCTCTCCACACGCGCGATGACGCCGCATTCCGAAGGGCACTGCTGAGGGCTGTCACTTTCAACGTGGCAATCGGAAACGGTGATGCACACTCGAAAAACTATTCCCTCACGCTCCTTGACGGCGGCGAGTTGCGCCTTGCCCCGCTCTACGACGTAGCTCCGACCTTGCTGCTGTATGCACCAAGTAACAACGCGGGTCACACCGTCGGCGGGCAGATCCGGTTGGGCTACATCACCCTGGAACACTTGGTTCGTGAAGGTGCGGCTTGGGGCATGGACAAAGAGGATGCCCGGCAGACCGCCGTTTCGGCTTTGGAGGCACTGGGGTCCGCCGCCTCCACTTCCCAACCACCGGAACGACTGGAATTCCTGCGAAAACTGGTTCCAGCGCGAGTGGAGGACCTACTGATCGGCGGCACGGCCAGGCGGCAGTGACTCCCGCACCTAGCGGATCAACGCCCGGTACTTGGACCGCCGCGCTTGTAGCCCGGGCACGCCCCGTCTGACCTGACCGAAAAGTTCGACGCCGATCACCTCGCCGAGGCGGCGGCAGAACTCCACGGGTTCGGCGGCCGCATCCGGCACTTCATCCACCACGACGTCCACCACTCCCCTGGCCGCGAGCGCGGCGGCGGTGATTCCCTGACTCTCAGCAAGCTCGGCGGCCCGCGAAGTGGTCCGGTGGACGATCGCCGATGCGCCTTCGGGCGGAAGTGGAGCCAGCCAGGCGTTCCGGGCAGCGATGGTGCGGTCGGCGGGCAGGAGGGCAAGCGCCCCTCCCCCTGTCCCTTGTCCCAGCAGGACTGACAACGTAGGAACCGCAAGGCCGAGAAGGTCGTACAGGGAGCGGGCGATTTCGGCGGCAAGCCCACCTTCCTCGGCCTCCCGGGACAGTAATGCGCCCGGCGTGTCGATGACGGTAACGAGAGGCAGCCGCAGTTCCTTCGCCAACCGCATGCCGCGGCGTGCGTCCCGCAGCGAGGCCGGCCCCATCGCATTGTTCCGTTGATGCCCCACCACTACGCAAGGTGTGGCGCCGAGCCGGGCAAGGGCCACCAGCATTCCTTCGTCCTTCGTGCCGTCTCCGGCGCCGCGCAGCAACACCACATTGCTGGCAGCGTGCTCCAGGAGTTCGGCAGTGGATGGCCTCAGCGGGTCCCTTGACCGCAGGACGGAGTTCCATGCGGTTCCGGGCACCGGCTCGGAACGGATCAGCGGACCCGTTGGAAGCGCATCGTCGGTCAAGGAGCAAGTGCCGGCTTGCAGCAGGTCCAGAATCCGTCCGAAGTAGTCCCCCAACCCTTCGGGCGGAACCACGGCATCAACCAAACCATGGTCGAAGAGGTTCTCGGCAGTCTGGACTCCGGCCGGAAACGCTTCACCGTGCAGGGCTTCGTAGACACGCGGCCCCAGAAATCCGAGGAGTGCACCGGGTTCTGCAGCGGTCACGTGCCCCAAGGAGCCCCACGACGCCATGACTCCCCCGGTGGTCGGGTGCCGCAAATACACCAGATATGGCAAGCCCGCGGTTCGATGCGCCTGCACCGCAGCCACAATCTCCACCATGGCAAGGAACGCGGGCGTTCCCTCCTGCATGCGCGTCCCTCCCGAGGCCGGCATGGCCACCAGCGGCAGGCCAAGGTCCGTGGCACGTTCGACGGCGGACACCAAGCGGTGGGCGGCGTCACGCCCGATTGAACCGGCCAGGAAAGCAAAGTCGGACACCACGACGGCGACGCGATGGTTGCGTATGCGGCCCTCGCCCGTGAGGACGGATTCGTCGCTGCCGGACCTGTCCCGGGCCGAGGCCAGGTCGGCTGCGTACCCGTCGTTTCCGGAACCCTCAGCCACACCCTGAACCGGACTGTCCCACGAAACGTACGTCCCGGCGTCGAGCAGGTGATCCAGCAGTTCCCGGGCACCGAGCCGACGGCGTGTGGCAGTGGCCGCCATCAGTCCACCTCCGTGGCCGCGAGCCACTCCCGGACGCCGTCGCCGTGCTGGTTCAGCAGCGGCGGCGGGGTATGCGCGCGCTTGGTGGATTCGGCGCCGTCGACGTTGTCGAAGAAGCGCAGCGGGGGCCCGGGCAGGGTGACCGACCCGAGCAAAGGATGCTCGACGTCCACCAGCAAACCTTGGGATGCCAGTTGCGGCCATTCGTAGACTTCCTTGAGGGTTCGCACTTTGCCGGCGGGCACTCCTGCCATTGCGAGCTTTGCCAGCAGCGGCTCGGGCTCGTAGCCGGCGAAGGCGGCCTCCACCACTTCGATGACGCGGGTCCGGTTCCGGACCCGGTCGGCATTGGTTGCCAGGCCTTCGGTGCCGGGATCGATGCTGAACGCGGAGGTGAAGGCAGCCCACAGCTTTTCGCTGCCTACGCTGATCTGGACACTTCCGTTCCGGCATCGGAACAGTCCGTAGGGGGCGATTGACGGGTGGTGGTTGCCCTGCGCCTCCGGGTCTTCCCCTGCAACCGTGACCTTTGTGCCTTGGAAGGCGTGGACTCCCACCAGTGATGCCAGAAGCGACGTCCGCACCACTTGCCCGCGGCCAGTATGTTCACGCTCCAGCAGGGCGGCCACCACCCCGTAGGCGCCGTACATGCCGGACAGGAGATCGGCGATGGGTACGCCCACGCGTTGGGGATCGTCGGGTCCGGAGCCGGTAAGCGACATCAGCCCCGCCTCGCCTTGGAGGATCTGGTCGTAGCCGCTGCGGTGGGATTCGGGGCCGTCGTGGCCGAAGCCGGTGATGGACAGAATCACGAGCCGTGGGTTGACCGCGTGCATGGCGTCGGTGCTGAAGCCAAGGCGTTCGAGTACGCCCGGACGGAAGTTCTCCACCACCACGTCCGCACGTTCCAGGAGTTGGCGCAGGATGGTCCGGCCGTCGTCGCTCTTGAGGTCCAGGGCGAGCGATTCCTTGTTGCGGTTGCAGGACAGGAAATACGTGGCCTGCGGATCATCTTCGGGGCCAACGAAGGGAGGGCCCCAACCGCGGGTGTCGTCCCCGGTGCCCGGGTTCTCGATCTTGATCACCCTGGCGCCCAGGTCGCCCATCATCATGGCAGCATGCGGTCCCGCCAAGGCCCGGCTCAGGTCCACCACGAGGCGGCCGGACAGCGGACCACCTGTTTCCTGGGGAACAGGCTTGGGTACTTCCGCGGCTCGGCTTTCGGTCAATGCTGAAGTCATGGACATTCCTCGAAACTCAGTTGCCCAGGCGGGACAAGAGGACGGCGACGGCGGCAGAGACTCCCCCGGCGAGGGAGCCTTCAAGCTCGGGTGCGAAGAAGGGTGAATGGTTGACGGGGACGGCGCCCGGTCCTTCAAAGACGGAGGCGGGTGTGCCGCCGAACATCCAGAACACGGATGGCACACCGATTGCGGTGCCCAAGTGCCCGAAGTCCTCGCTCCCCATCATCGGCGGGGTGACCTCGACCGACTCAACCCCCAGCGCACCGCGCAGTGCCTCCAGAACGGAAGGAACGGCGTCGGGATCGTTGAAGCACTGCGGGAAACGGTACAGCTCCTCGATCTGCGGGGTGGGGGCGCCCGAAGCGGCGGCCTCGGCCTCGATGATCCGGCGAACGGCGCCCAGGGCCTGGCCACGGACGTCCTCGTCGAAGGTACGGATGTTGAGGGTGAACTCGGCCGAGGCCGGGATGATGTTTTCCTTGAGGCCGGCGTGGAAGGTCCCCACCGTGACGACGGCGGACTTCCGCGGGTCGAGCTCACGGGAAACAATGGTCTGCAGCCGTGTGACCATGTGGGCGGCCATGACGATCGGATCGATGGAGTCCTGCGGCTGTGAGCCGTGGGACTGTTGGCCGTGGACAGTGACCCTGAGCGAATCCGCCATGGCCGCGACCGGTCCGCTGGAGATGGACACGGTACCCACGGGGCGGGGCATGACGTGCTGGCCGAAGACCACTTCCGGCCGTGGAGCCCTATCCCAAAGCCCGTCGTCGAGCATGGCAAGGGCACCTGCCGCGGTCTCTTCGCCGGGCTGGAAAATCAGCACCAAGGTCCCGGCCCACGCGTCCCGGTTGCCGACGAGGATTTGGGCAGCCCCCAGGAGACTCGCCACATGGGTATCGTGGCCGCAACCATGCATCACTGGAACTTCGGCGCCATCCAGCGTGCCCTTGTCCGTGCTGGCGTACTCCAATCCCGTTGCTTCCTCGATGGGCAGTCCGTCGGTGTCTGCACGGAACGCAACCACAGGACCGCTGCCATTGCGCATGATGCCCACAACACCGGTGCCACCACAACGGAAGTGCTCCACGCCCAGGCTGTCGAGCTGTTCTTCGATGAGCTGCGCCGTGGCGTGCTCCTGCATGGACAGTTCGGGGTGGGCATGCAGGCGGCGGTAGAGGGCATGAAGCTTGGTGGTCTGTTCGCTGTCGAGTTCCAGGGCGGTGGTTGTTTGCGTCATGGTGATCTTCTTTCTGGTGCGTTCTGTGGGTTGCCGTGCAGCTCGGGGTTACTCGATGTGGATGGGCTTGGCCGCCGCCACCTGCTTGCCGCGGAAGAACCACGCCAGCAGGATGGTGGCGAGGACCGCGATGGCCGTGGACACCATGGCCAGCGACGGCACCAGCGGCAGGACGACGAAGACGACGACGGCCGAAACCAGGAGCGCGAAGACGGTGGTGCGGGGCTGTTTCATGGACACGATGGCCTGAACCAGCACGGCGCCAAGGACGGTCGGAAGAACGTACAGCCGCGTGACAGTCAGCACCGACGGCGGAATGACGCTGATCAACCAGCTGCCCAGCAGCCCCACAAAAACGGCGAGGGACGTCAGGTGGACAACCGCAGCGCCGCAGATGGCCACGACGGCGGCAAGCTCGGCGCGCTTGCTGCCCGGCTTTGCGCCGATGTTGGTTTGGGCGATGAGCGCGGCCGGGAGGAGCTTGTTGGAGATGTTGCCGATCATGAACGCTTGGTACATGGCGGCGGGACCAAGGATCGGGAAGTAGGTCAGCGGTTCGACGATCCAGATGATCCCGAAGGTGGCCGCCACAGCCGCGAAGGCTATCCAGAGTTGGGCCGGGGCAATGTCCAGGCCGCCGGCGAACACGAGGTACAGCGGGCCGGCCACGGAAATCAGCAAACCGGCGATCATAGTGATTTGGCCCCAGCGGGAGGTGGTCCGGTTGAAGTCGGCCATCGTCGAGCTGGCGGTGCGAGCGGTGGCGGCAGAAGTTGTGGAAGTCATGGGAATGTTCCTTGTCTCTTGCTCAGTGTTGGGGACGCGAGTGCGTTGGGGGCCTCAGACGCCGGCGGCGAAGAAGGCCGCGCCCAGGCCGATGACGATGGAGAAGCCAAGGCCCCATTCCCGCAGCCAGCTCTTGCCGAGCTTCTTGGCGAGCAGCAGGCAAAGGCCCATGACCGCGGCGGAGACAACGAAGGACAAGACGTGGATACCGGACTTGGGGAGTTCCGTGAGGCCAAGGCAGGAGAACGCGCCGATCAGGGCGGCGGCCGGAACGATTGCCATCGCGGCGGGGTTCACGGAACGGATCTTTGCGTCGCCCTTGCGGAGGAGCGGAGTCAGGATGAGGGTGGCAAGCATCCACATGGCCCCGCCGATGCTCATGGCGAAGAAGGCAACTGCGAAGACACTCTGCGTGTAGCTGGCGTCCCCAAGCTTGGCGCCCATGGAACCCGCGGCGATGCCGGCTGCGGAAACGTCGTAGGCAGCCGAGCCGATCAGGCCGATCCGGGACAACACCGCCGGCGCTCCGAACAGGCCAAGCAGCGCAATAGCTACGAGCGAAACCGCCAAGGAAGGTCCTATCGCCGAGACGGCACCGGAGCGGAAGGATGTCTTGATGTCCTGCGCGCTCATCTCCACCGAGGGAGCTGCGCGACGTGCCGCCTTCATGAAGATGATGGACTGGATGATGATGACTCCGAAGACGCCGGCCACGCAGATCCACAGGACCGGGTTGTTGGCGACGGCCAGGATGTCGGCTGAGCTGTTGGATGCAAGCGTTGAAGTGCCAGGGGTTGGTACATTGAAACCTCCGGTTGAAGCCCCGTTCAGTCCACATCCCAGCCACGTTGTTGCGGCTGCTTCCTGCTCCGGGGGCTAATCCACACCCATCGACCAGATCGGCCAGCGGGTTAGGAACACCTTCCGCTATGAGCCGGATCACACACAATAGCTGACGGAATCAGCCAAATGAATGGCCGAAACAGTCAAACCGCGCCTTGTCGGTGCTCGGCGCTTCCGTCGGGGGAATGTGACGCGGCACACTTTCAGGCAGCGAACATCCAGCAAAGGAGCACCATGCCCGGGACCATTGGCGAGCTATCCGCCGTCGAACTCACCACCGCAATCCGCAAGAAGGAAATTTCGGCGCGCGAAGCCCTTGCCGATCATCTTGATCGGGTCGCTGAGGTCAATCCCGTGATCAACGCCGTGGTGACCCTGGACCCTGAAGGCGCGCAGGAGTTGGCGCATCAGGCCGACGAACTGACTGCGTCCGGGGCCGAACTGCCGCTGCTGCACGGACTGCCCATGACGCACAAGGACACCAACAACACCGCGGGGATGCGCACCACCCAGGGCTCGCTCGCCTTGCGCGAGTTTGTACCCGACGCCGACGACCTCATCATTGCGCGGCTCAAGGCAGCCGGCGTCGTCAGTACGGGCAAGTCCAATGTGCCCGAGTTCGGCGCAGGATCACACACCTTCAACGACCTCTTCGGAACAACCACCAATCCGTACGCGCCAGCGTTGAGCGCCGGTGGCAGCAGCGGCGGGGTGGCCGCCGTCGTCGCTTCCCGCGTCCAAAGCATCGGCGACGGCAGCGACATGGGCGGCTCGCTCCGCATCCCGGCTTCCTTTTGCAATGTGGTGGGTTTCAGGCCGTCGACGGCGGTGATCCCCATGCCGTCCGACGTCAACGCTTACGCGTGGCTGGGACGGACCGGGCCGATGGCCCGCAGCGTGGAGGACATTGCCCTGTTCATGTCCGTCACCGCAGGAAGTGACCCGCGCGTCCCACACCCTGCAGGGCTTGATCCGGCGGTTTTCCGCTCGTCCCTGGAAACGGACATGCGTGGCGTGCGAATCGGCTGGTCACCCGATTTTGGCATCGGAGTGCCGGTGGAACGCGGCATCCTGGAGCACCTGGAACGGCAGCTGGCAGTGTTTGAGGGCCTGGGGGCCATCGTGGAGGAAGCCACTCCTGATTTCAGCGAAGCCGACCTCGTTTTCGGGAACACGCGGGCCATGGACTTCGCGGCGGGCCTGGGCCCGATCCTGGAAAGGGCAGGGGACGTGATCAAGCCCGAGGTGCACTGGAACGTGAACAAGGGGCTCGCCCTCACCGCGCGCGACCTGATCGAAACCACAGCTGCCCGCACACGGTTGGAAGCAGGGGTGCAGTCATTCTTCGGCCGCTACGACCTTTTCGCGAGCCCCTGCGCACAAGTACTGCCCTTCGACGCAACCCTGCGTTATCCGCAGTCAGTGGCAGGAGTTGCCTCCGAAACGTACCTCGACTGGATGCGTTCAGCCTGCGTCCTGTCCGCCACCGGTCTCCCCGTCCTGAGTGTGCCCGCCGGGTTCAGCGCTGCAGGGCTGCCGATCGGACTCCAGCTGGCAAGCAACCACTACACCGACATGCAGCTTCTGCGCTGGGGGCGCGCCTTCGAGCAGCAAACGGGGTACGCCGCCGTCGCGCCCGTTGTTGAAGCCGGCGCCGCAGCCGGCGCGCCATTCCTTACGACTGTGCCCGCATGAACCGTCCGCCGCGCTTGCGGGCGTCCAACAGGATGGAAACGTCAACACCGGAGGCATACTGCGCCCAGTCCGAGCCCGTAATGAACCGGTAGAGGGCGGACATATCCTCCACAGTGACATCGGCCATGATCTGGTAATCGCCTGCAATGGCGGCCGCATAGCGGACCGTGGGAAGTTCCGCCAGGCTCTTGCCCAGCTGTTCAACGTGGTGCGGCGAGGCGCGGATCCAGAGGAGGGCCTCGACGTTCAACCCGAAAGCCGCCGGCTCAACGATTGCCCGCAAGTGGACCTGGTTATTGGCCAGCAGCCACTCGCTGCGCCGCCGGGCTGTGGCTTCTGAAACACCAATCCGGCGCCCCAGGGCTTCGAAGCTCATCCGGCCATCGGCGCACAGGGCCTCAATGAGTTCGTTGTCCTGCCGGCTCAGGTCCTGCCGCGGCACCAGGATGCCCGAGTCGGGAGTCAGGGCCGATCGGAGGGCCTCTGCCTTGTCGGCTGTGAGGATCTCCGGGCGCCAGCCCCGGATCGTCCGGAAATATCGGAGGACGGGGTAGCTGGTGGCATCTCGCAAACCAATCGTGGAGGGCAATTCGTCGGACAAGACAGTGGCCAGGCGGGACGAATCGGTGAGAATCTCGGAGACGCAGTCGCCTGTGCCCGTGGTGGTGTAAACAAACGTGGTGTCTGCCCGTTGCGACAAGGCCTGCGCGGCCGCACGCACCGTTCCCGGCATGCATCGCATCTGCACGAGCACCACGGCGGGTTTTGGACGAATCCCGACGACGGCGACCGCGCCGGACTCCAGCAACTGCGCACCGCGGCGCGCTACAGTGCGCTCGGCTTCGCCGAGGACAGCCGCCATCTTCCGCCAGGGGCACCGGGGATCCAGCTGCAGGGCAGCAACGATCTGCCGCTCCAATGCGTCGAACACCACCATGCCAACTCCGTCCGTTTGCGTCGCTCAATTTCACCATGGACTGCGGCATCGATGCGGAGCGGCGGAGCGCGGCGACGGTCAGCGTTCGGGGCTGAGCACCCTCGAGAACACCGCAGCTCCATTGGCGTTCCGCAGGCTCACCGTGAACGAATCATCCGAACCGAGTTCCACATGCCCGAAGAACTGGTTCTCCCCGTCGCGCGGAGACTCACCCGGGAACCGGCCTGCCTTGGAAAACACAACGTCCGGGCCAAAGGTCCCGTCCATGTCGTTCGGGCCGAAGGAGCCCGCGTTGATGGGCCCCGCAACAAACTCCCAGAACGGCTGGAAGTCCTTGAAGGAGGCCCGCTCCGGAGAATAGTGGTGGGCGGCGCAGTAGTGGACGTCGGCCGTAAGCCACACCGTGGTTTTCACTCCATACTTCTTGAAGGCGCTCAAGACCCCGGCGATCTCCAGTTCCCGGCCCAGCGGCGCACCAGCGTCCCGGTTGGACAGGCTCTCCTGGTTCACGGGACCGTCAGGCACCACGATGCCCAAAGGCAGGTCCGCGGCGATGACCTTCCAGGTGGCCTTGGACTGCCGGACTTCCTTGATCAGCCAATCCACCTGCTCCTGGCCCAGGATGTTGGTGGTGTAGGGCTCCTTGCCGTTGGTGTTCGGCGACTTGTAGGTCCGCATGTCCAAGCAGAAGATGTCCAGTTGCGGGCCGCGCGGAATCTTGCGGTAGATACGCGCGGGCTGGTACTGGCCGGCGTCGTAGGTTCCGGGGCGCCACAGCGCCGCTGAGTCCGCGATCGGCATGTTTTCCTGCCACGCCTGCCGCCCGCGCGCGGCGAGGACGTTGACGTTGCGTTCGGTGTAGCGTGTGTCGTCCAGGACCTGGCCCGGGTACCAGTTGTTGTGGGTCTCGTGGTCGTCCCACTGCGCGATGACTGGCACGTCGGCGAACAAGGACCGCATGTTGGCATCGAGGGAGTTGTAGCGGTGCCGGCCGCGGAATTCCTTCAGGGTCTCGGCTACTTTGGACACTTCCTCGGTGACGATGTTGCGCCACACCTGGCCGTCCTTCTCGGTAACGGATTCCGCGATGGGGCCGTCGGCGTAGATGGTGTCTCCCGAGTGGATGAAGAAGTCCGGGTGTACGTCGTGCATGGCCTTGTAGCCGCGCATGCCGCCGATCTCCTCGTTGATGCCCCAGCCCTGGCCTGCGGTGTCGCCGGTCCAGACGAAGGACTGGGAGGACGACGCCGGCCTGCCGCCTCCGCGGCCGCCGGATGTGCCGCCGTCGTTGGCGTCCTTGTTTCCGGGCGCCGTGCTGAAAGTGCCTTGCGCGGCTTCTCCCGTGCCGTTCTCATCCTCGAAGTTCAGCTCCAGCCTGAACCTGGTGCCCGGGGGCAGTCCCTTGGCGTGGATTTTCGCGGTGAAGTCACTGGCTTCTGTGGCCAGGGGCCCACGGATGGTCCGGCTGAACCCGTACCGCCCGCGCAGGAGCTCCCCGGCGTCGTCGATGGCGTTGAGGGTGGCGGTGAGACGGCCGGGTCCTGAGGCGCGCGACCACAGGACGCCCGAATCCATAGTGACATCCCCGGTGGCAATGCCCGTGGGGAGGGTGAGTCGCTTGCGGACCAGCGGGATGGCTGCGGGTGCTGCGCCCGCAGGGGTGGCGGCCCCTATGGTGAGGCCGGCCAGCGAAAGGCCGGCGAGGGAGGACTTGACGAGGGTGCGGCGGGAGAAGTCGGTCATGGCATCCACCCTTTCCGGCCGTCATGAACGGAAGGTGAGGGTGGGGTAAAGGTTCTTGCGGGTTGCTTCTCGACGAAGCATGGCTGGAGTTACGGCAACCTTTCCGGTTACCCCTCGACATGCATGATAAGTATGCTTAGCATGGGTCGTGCAGCACCGCTTTTGCAGACAGACCGGCAGTGCGTTCCCGGACAACCTGCGGCTGAAAGCCTCCGGCCCTCCAAGCTTTCGGGCTGACTCATACGGGCCACAATCCTGAATTCCCTATTTCCTCGCTGATTCACCCTCTCGTATTTATGCGACCACCAGCGCCACCACCTTAGGTCCGTGGCGTGGGGCATTCTGCGCCCTGGCAGCCACCACGACTTGGTCGAATCGGCATGGGCAGAAGAAAAGAGCGGAACATGAAGGCAGTAGTTTACAAAGGACCGAACGATGTCAGCGTCGAGGAAATCCCCGATGCCAAGATCGAACACCCGGCCGACGTACTGGTAAGAATCACCTCAGCGAACATTTGCGGTTCGGACCTCCACATGTACGAGGGCCGGACGAGCTTCGAACCCGGGCGCTCCTTCGGACACGAGAACCTCGGGGAGGTGGTGGAGGTCGGCCCCGCGGTGAGCAAAGTCAAAGTGGGCGAGCGCGTGGTCCTGCCCTTCAACATCGCCTGCGGCTTCTGCAAGAACTGCGAACGCGGCTTCACCAACTACTGCCTGACCATGCAACCCGAGCCGAAGCTGGCGGGCGCCGCCTACGGCTTCGCGGACATGGGCCCGTACCAGGGCGGCCAAGCCGAGTACCTCAGGGTTCCATATGGCGACTTCAACTGCCTGCGGCTGGGTGAGGACGCCGTCGAGAAGGAGCTCGACTACGTCATGCTGGCGGACATCTTCCCGACTGGTTGGCACGCCACCGAGATGGCCGGCGTGTACCCCGGCGACTCCGTGGTCATCTACGGTGGTGGACCGGTGGGACTCATGGCCGCCTACTCCGCCATCATCAAGGGTGCCGGCAAAGTGATGGTGGTGGACCGCCACCAGGACCGCCTGAAGCTGGCCGAACAGATCGGCGCCATTGCCGTGAATGATGCGGAAGTGGATCCCGTGGAATTCGTCAAGGACCAAACCATGGGATTTGGCGCAGACCGAGGCTGCGAATGCGTTGGTTACCAGGCCCACGATCCCGAAGGCAACGAACATCCAAACCAAACCCTGAACCGGCTGGTGGACTCGGTCCGCTTCGTGGGTGGCATCGGCGTGGTGGGCGTCTTCCTGCCGCAGGATCCGGGTTCCCCCGACGAACTCGAAAAGCAGGGCCAGATCGCTTTTGACTACGGAAACTACTGGTTCAAAGGCCAGACCATGGGCTCCGGCCAGTGTCCGGTCAAGAAGTACAACCGCGCTCTCCGCGACCTCGTTGCCGGCGGAAAGGCCAGCCCCTCCTTTATCGTCAGCCACGAGCTGTCCCTCGACGATGCTCCTACGGGCTACAAGAACTTCGACAGCCGCGAAGACGGCTGGACCAAGGTCGTCCTGCACCCGGCCGGAGCCTGAGAGGGAGCTTCCCATGAGACGACCAACCAGAAACAGGACGAGGCACTGATGAAGGCAATGGTTTACCGCGGCCCCTACAAAGTCAGGGTCGAAGAGAAGGACATTCCGAAAATCGAGCATCCGAACGATGCGATCGTCAAGGTCAGTGCGGGCGCCATTTGCGGCTCCGATCTGCACCTGTATCACGGCATGATGCCGGACACCCGGGTCGGCATGACCTTCGGCCACGAGTTCGTGGGCACGGTCCACGAGGTGGGCTCTTCCGTGCAGAACGTCTCGGTGGGCGACCGCGTCATGGTGCCGTTCAACGTGTACTGCGGCTCATGCTACTTCTGCTCCCGCGGCCTCTACTCGAATTGCCACAACGTGAATCCGAACGCGACGGCGGTGGGCGGCATTTACGGCTACTCTCACACCTGCGGCGGTTACGACGGCGGCCAGGCAGAATTCGTGCGGGTTCCGTTCGCGGACGTGGGGCCTTCAAAGATCCCCGACTGGCTGGAGGAAGAGGATGCGGTGTTGCTCACCGACGCCCTGCCGACCGGCTACTTCGGCGCCCAGCTTGGGGACATCGTAGAAGGTGACACGGTGGTGGTGTTCGGTGCGGGCCCTGTGGGGCTGTTTGCCGCAAAGTCGTCCTGGCTGATGGGTGCCGGTCGCGTGATCGTGATTGACCACCTGGAATACAGGCTGGAGAAGGCACGCAGCTTCGCCCACGCCGAGACGTACAACTTTGCCGAGTACGGCGACATTGTGGTCCACCTCAAGAAGGAGACCGACTTCCTGGGTGCCGACGTCGTTATTGACGCCGTCGGGGCCGAAGCTGACGGAAACTTCCTGCAGCACGTCACCAGCAGCAAGTTCAAGCTGCAGGGCGGCTCGCCCATCGCACTGAACTGGGCGATCGACTCGGTGCGGAAGGGTGGGACCGTGTCCGTGGTGGGCGCCTACGGCCCGATCTTCAGCGCCGTGAAGTTCGGCGACGCCATGAACAAGGGCCTGACTTTGCGCATGAACCAATGCCCGGTCAAGCGACAATGGCCAAGGCTCTTCGAGCACATCCGGAACGGGTACCTGAAACCAAGTGACATCGTCACCCACCGGATTCCGCTTGAACACATCGCCGAGGGCTACCACATGTTCTCCGCCAAACTGGACAACATCATCAAGCCGCTGGTTATCACCGGGCAGTCCTGAAGGGAGCACACCTTGACTGAAACAGCCACGCCATACGTCGCCGAAAAGACTGCCAAGAGGGAGTCTTCGGAGGCCTTGCGGGCCCGGATTCCGGGGTGGGGCGCCGACCTCGACCCCGCCGACCGGCCCTCCTACCCCCGCGAACAACCCGGCATCGAAACCGGCGCACACTGGGACTTCCCGGAGCGCCAGCCAGAGAAGTGGCCCAGGGAACGGTCGGTGGAACACGCGTTCCTGCCTCCCGTCTTTGGAACCTCCACTCCTCCTGCCGGGATCTCGGGCGCCATCCGGAAGTACGCCTACAAGTACAGTGAGGGCCGGGCTGCCCATTGGCTGCTGCTCGTAGCAGCAGACAGAGTGGACGCCTGGGAACACCACCTTCGCTCGTTCGCCACGCTGCGGCCGGACAACCCTATTACCGAGACGGGCGTGCTCAGCGAGTTCTCCCGTGGAGGTGTCCGTTCCCGGGTGGGACAAAAGCGCGCCGACCTCAGCCACCAGTGGATGGATCCGATCATCGTCGGTGCCCCGTGGGCGCTGGCGGCGGGCGGACTCGCCGTCGTCGTCCTCCGCGGGCTGCGGAAGCGCAGGTGAGCCTGACGACTCCCCCGCGCTGACCGGCGGAAGACTGCACGGGCCACCAGCAACTCACTTGCTGGTGGCCCTTGCACGTCACCCTTGGCTGAGATTGGTGATCGCGTTGAGGGAAACGGCGATCAGGACTGTTCCAAAGAAATACGACAAGAGGGCGTGAAGAAGGGCTTTACGGCGGATCTCGGTGCTTCCCGTCTCGACTTCAGGCGGGGCGTAGGTCATACCCACCGTAAAGGCGAAGTACGCGAAGTCGCTGTAAGCCGGTTGCCTGCCGTCCTTGTCGTCAAAGCCGCCACCGTCACGGTCGACGTAGTACATTCGGGCGTATTTCAAGGCATAGACCGTGTTGACCAGGGCCCAGGCGACTATGGTGCCGAGCACCCCCACTACGACCAGAGCGACTGACACCGGATCATCGTCCCGGTTTCCCGACTGGATCAACGCAACTCCCACGGCGGCGATGCTTGCCAGGCACGCTGTGATGATCGCGTTGTCGGTCAACCGTGAGGTTGATTCTTCGCGTGCAATGCGTTCAGTCCCGGGCGGGTCCTGCTGCCAACAGATCCGCCATGCCCAGGCCAGGGCTATGATGCCGGCCGTGCACCAGGCAACCAAGGGCGCAAGGGCGGGTGCCAGGGCGAGCCCGGCTGCTGTGCCGGCCAGGACCCCGAATCCCACGCAGACGAGGGCACGGCGGGCTGAGAGGATCCGACCGTTCATGACTGCTCCTCGGGTGGGTCCTACGAGGCTACGCGTCTGGAGCTGTTGCGCACAACAAGTGTGGGTGCGATTGGAGTGCGGTCAACTTCCCTGCCCTCCATGGCACCCAGGAGCACCTCCATGCTCATCAGGGCCAGGGCAGTGAAGTCCTGGCGCACGGTGGTCAGCGGAGGCAGGAAATAGTCCGAACCTTCAATGTCGTCGAAGCCGACGACACTGACGTCCTCCGGCACCCGGATCCCGTTTTCGGTGAACGCGCGGATGAGTCCAAGGGCCGTATGGTCACTCGCCGCGAAAACCGCTTGGGGAACCCTGTCCTCCCGGACAAGGTCAAGGCCGGTTTCGTAGGCCCAGCGGGGACTCCAATCTCCCTCCAGGCAAAGACCCTGCGGAAGGCCAGCGCCACGCAACGCAGCTTCCCAGCCGCTCTTGCGCACGCGCCCGTCGAACCAATCCATGGAGCCGGCCAGATGGGCGATGTCAGTATGTCCCAGGTCTATGAGGTGCTGGGTGGCCAGCCGGGCCCCAAGCTCCTGGTCTTCCGAATAGGTGAAGACGTTCGGAGTTGATGATGCTCCGGCTGCGATCATCTCGACCGGTACCCGGCAGGAGGCATTCCAGACCGCAGAAGCCATATCGACCAAGGGTGCAACGACGATGATTCCCCCGACGCCAGTGTCATCCAAGGTGTCCAGGGCTGCCTGCACGGATTCCCCGTAGGGCTGCTCGACACTGATGACGGTGGTGGCGTAGCCCTTCTTCCGCGCGACGGTTTCAAGGGCCATGAGCGTCCCGACCGGGCCAAACCGCGGGGAGCCGTCTGAGAGCAGTCCAATGGACGTCGACCGGTTGGTGACCAGCGCCGTTGCCGCGCGGTTCCTGCGGTACCCGATGTCCTTGATGGCCTGCAGGACGCGTTCGCGAGTGGCCGCGCTGACGTCGGGAGCATTGTTCAGGACCCGCGAGACGGTGCCAAAAGACACACCGGCGATCTCCGCGACGTCGTTGATGGTCGGCTTCCGCCGCAACGTGGCTCCTGCTTGCCCGTTGGCTCCATGTGGACCCGTTATGCCTGACACGCTCTCTCCTGTCCCCGCACCGTCCAACCGGGCCGATGCGTACCAATACTACGTGCGTACGCCCTCTCCGGTTACCCAGAAACCGGGCGGAAGTGATGTTTGACACCTCTACCGTAAACGTTTACGATCGGTTCCGTAAACGTTCACGGAACTCCCGTAAGCGATTACGGTCCGGGTTCACCAAGGATGAAGCGGACCGCTCCCCGCAGGCTCTTCGGCGTCCACCATCGACGGTTCCGCCGGGAAGGGTCCGCACTTGCACCGGTTCCAGGCGCGCTCGTTCCCGCCCCCACCACCACATCCCCTCATAAGCACTGGAGAACAATGATGATCCGCAGGCTTCCCCTCGTGGCTTTGGCCGCTGTCCTGTCACTTTCCGTAGCCTCGTGCAGCAGCTCGGCGGCGAGCACGTCGAACGCACCCGATGCCGGCGTGTCCGAAAAGGCCCAGCAGGCCCTCGACAAGATCAAGGGCCAGGTCCTGAGCAAGGGCCCCAACGGCGAATCCCCCTCCCCGGCATCCGTGTCAGACCTGACGCCGGAGGAGATCGAGAAGATCAAGGCACTCAACGCCAAGGCCGCAATCGTGATGCACTACGGCGGCAACGACTGGGCAACGGCCCAGGTTAACGGCCTCAAGAGTGAATTCGAAAAGCTCGGCATCAAGGTCATCGCTACAACGGACGCGAATTTCAAGCCGGACAAGCAGGTTTCGGATATCGAGACCGTCATGACGCAGGACCCGGATGTCATCGTCTCCATCCCCACGGACCCTGTAGCCACCGCCTCCGCGTACAAAAAGGCTGCGGCTGCCGGCACAAAGCTCGTCTTCATGGACAACGTCCCCCAGGGCCTGACTCCCGGCACGGACTACGTTTCAGTTGTTTCGGCTGACAACTACGGCAACGGCGTGGTCTCCGCGCACCAGATGGCCAAAGCCCTGGGCGGCAAGGGAAAGATCGGCCTCGTGTTCCACCAAGCCGACTTCTTCGTGACCAAGCAGCGCCACGAAGGCTTCAAGGACACTATCGCCAAGGAATACCCCGACATCCAGATCGTCGAAGAAAAGGGCATCGCGGGCCCGGACTTCGCTGGAGACGCACAGGCTGCTGCCAACGCGATGATCAGCAAGTACCCCGACCTGGCCGGCATCTGGGCCGTGTGGGACGTCCCGGCTGAAGGCGTCATGGCGGCGGCCCGCGCGGCCGGCCGGCAGGACCTGAAAATCGCCACGGAGGACCTCGGCAAGAACGTGGCCATCGCCTTGGCCAAGGACGAACTCGTCGTCGGCCTCGGCGCCCAGGTTCCGTTCGACCAGGGTGTCACCGAAGCCCGGCTCGCGGCAGGAGCACTTATTGGCAAGCAGGCACCTCCGTACGTGGCGCTGAGCGCCCTCCCTGTTGACCACTCGAACGTCCTTGATGCCTGGAAGCAGGTCTACCACGAGGACGCTCCCAAGGACATCCAGGACTCCTACAAGAAGTAGCCAGATCCTACGGTGCGGGGGCCCAGGCCCCCGCACCGCGCCGAAAGGGCGGGAAATGAACACCGCAGACAATGTCGTCGAGATGCGCTCGATATCCAAGGCCTTCAACGGCGTGCCCGTTCTGAAGGATGTCGGCTTCGATGTCCGCAAGGGCGAGGTCCACGCACTGGCCGGGGGCAACGGGGCCGGCAAGTCCACCCTCATGAAGATCCTCCAGGGCGTCTACCAAACGGATGCCGGAGAAATCCTCATTGGCGGCAAACCGGCCGCCATCAACTCGATCCAGGACGCGAAGTCCGCCGGAATCGGGATGGTCTTCCAGGAATTCAGCCTCGTACCCAGCCTTAGCGTTGCCCAGAACATCTTCCTTGGCGCAGAGCCGCTCGGCCGGGGCGGCCTCATCGATGACCGCGCCGCGGTGCGACGGGCCAAGGAAGTCTTCGCCGAGATGGAGGTCGACGTCGACGCCGGCGCCCAGGTCTCGCGGCTTGGCACCGCCTATTGGCAGCTGACCGAGATCGCCAAAGCCCTCGCGCAGAACGCACAAGTGCTGATCATGGATGAGCCCACGGCAAGTTTGGCCCGGCACGAGTCCGAGGCGCTCTTCGAATTGATAGACCGCTTGAAGCAGCGCGGAATCTCCATCATCTACATCTCCCACCGCATGGATGAGGTGTACAGGTTGGCGGACCGGATCACCATCCTGCGCGATGGAAGGCACCTCTTCACCGAGCCGTTGACGGAGGTCACTCCCGAACAAATCGTCGAAGGAATCGTGGGCAAGAAGGTCGAGGGCCAACTTTCCTATCGGGCGCGGAACGATGTGGCCACCGACGTCGAGCCACTGTTGGAAGTGCGCGGGCTGAACGCGGGCCAACGGGTCCGGGACGTTTCCTTCGCACTGCGGCCCGGCGAAATCCTCGGCCTGGCCGGGCTCATGGGCAGCGGGCGGACAGAACTCGCGCGGGCACTTTTCGGCATCGACAAACTGGACAGCGGGCAGGTCCTCATCCGGGGCAGGAAAGTCACCCTGGCATCTCCGCAGCAGGCCATCAACGCCGGTATTGCCCTTGTCCCGGAGGATCGCAGGGCCCAAGGCCTCGTCCTGGAACACTCGGTCCAGGACAACCTGCTGCTGCCGCTCCTGAAGCAAATTCAGCGTGGCCCCCTTCTTGATGGCGCCAAGGGCAACGAGTTGTCCGCGTCGCTGATCAAGAGGTTCGCAGTCAAGGTCGCCCACCCCCACCGGCCCGTGCGGCTGCTCTCGGGCGGCAACCAACAAAAGGTGGTCATCGCCAAGTGGCTGGGCACCGACCCCGACATCCTGATCCTCGATGAGCCCACCGCCGGCGTCGACATTGGCACCAAGAGCGAAATCCTGGACATGATCCGCGAACTGGCAAGCGATGGCAAAGCCATCATCGTCATCTCCTCCGAGTATCCCGAACTACTCGCGGTCAGCGACCGCGTCCTCGTCCTCAAGGACGGCTCCATCATCCGCGACATCCCCCGCAGCGACATCGCTGACGAGGAATATCTACAACTTGCAGTCCAGGGAGTCTGAACAGTGAGCAAGACAAACACCATCGCGCCACGGGACACCGGGGCACCCCGCAACGTCGGCACCATCCTGAAGGACCTCGACTGGCGACGCTACGTCATTTACATCGGCTTCGTCGTCGTCTTCCTGATCTTCGCGGTCCTGCTGCGCGACCAGGGATTCCTGTCGCCGAACAACCTGCTGAACATCTTCCGGCAGACGGCCACCATCACCGTCATCGCAGTGGGCATGACCTACGTCATTGCCTGCGCCGAGATCGACCTGAGCGTGGGATCCGTCGCCGGCCTCTCCAGCGTTTGCACCGCTATGGCCCTGTCCCAATGGGGCCTGGTCCCGGGCATACTTGCCGGCCTGGCCGTGGGCCTCGTGGTCGGATCGGTCAACGGCGCACTGGTCAGCCTCCTGGGCATCCCTTCCTTCCTCGTGACACTCGGCATGCTCGGCATTGCCGTGGGCGTCGCGCAGTGGATCACCGCTTCAGCGCCCCAGCCCATCCTGAACGACACCTTCAACACGGTGTTCGGATCCGGGAACTTCGGCCCCATTCCCGGCCTTGTGGTGTGGAGCGGCATCTTCGTAGCCATCGGCGCCGTCGTGCTGAACCGGACCAAATTCGGCCGGCAGGTCCTGGCAACGGGTGGCAACCGCAACGCCTCCGAATTCACTGGCATCAACACCAAACGCATCAAGTTCCAGGTGCTGCTGATCTCCGGCATGGTTGCCAGCGTTGCCGGAATGCTCTACGCGGGCCGCCTCCAGTCCGGACGGTTCCAGTGGGGCGCCGGTGACGAACTTTCCGCCATCGCTGCGGTCATCCTGGGTGGGACCAGCCTCTTCGGCGGTTTCGGCTCCATCATCGGAACCCTTTTCGGCGCCCTTTTGATCGGCCTGATCAACAACGGACTGATCCTTGCAGGCCTCGACAGCAGCCAGCAGCAAGTAGTGCGTGGAGCCATCATCATCCTTGCAGTCGCCCTCGCCCGGAAGAAGTGACGGTCCATGGCCTCCACACCACGTGCCGGGATTATCGGCACAGGATTCATGGGCACAGTCCACTCCCATGCTGTCCGGGCCGCAGGAAGCACGGTCAGTGCAGTAGCCGGGAGTAGTTCGGCCAGTGCCGAGGCCGCTGTGGCCCGATTGGGTGCACAGGCCGCGGTCGGCTCCCCCGAAGCCCTGATCGCCCGCGACGACGTGGACGTCGTCCACATCTGCACCCCAAACGCCACCCATGCGGACCTTGCACGCTTGGCCATCGCCGCCGGCAAGGCCGTTATCTGCGAGAAACCCCTGGCCACCACCCTTGAGGACGCCAAGGAACTGACGGACATTGCAGAACAGGCAAATGTGGTCACCGCTGTGCCCTTCGTCTACAGGTTCTATCCGGCAGTCCGGGAGGCCCGCGAGCGCATCCACAACGGGGAGGCAGGCCGCCTCTGGCTGCTGCACGGATCCTATCTGCAAGACTGGCTGGCAGGTGCAGCGGCAACAAACTGGCGGGTCGACTCCAGGCTCGGAGGAGCGTCCAGGGCCTTCGGTGACATCGGAGTGCACTGGTGCGACCTGATGGAGTTCACCACGGGACACCGCATCTCCAGGATCATGGCCAGTACCAGCCGAGCCCATGAACAACGCGAAAACCTTGGCCAGTTGTCCCCGGTATCAACTGAGGACGGGGCAACACTGCTCTTCGAAACCGACAAGGGGGCCACCGGTTCGTTGGTTGTGAGCCAAGTCAGTCCAGGAAGAAAAAACCGCCTCTGGTTCTCTTTCGATGGAACTGCGGCATCGTTCAGCTTCAACCAGGAAACACCGGACACCCTGCACATCGGACGCGTGGATTCCACTTCGCACATTCCTGTGGGGCCGGAGACCCTTTCCACCCCGGGCGGCCGGCACTATGCCAAGCTCCCGGCGGGTCACCCGCAGGGGTACCAGGACAGCTTCAACGCTTTCGTCGCTGACACCTATGCAGCTGTCCAAGGACACGAACCCGAGGGCCTGCCCACCTTCCGGGATGGTCTCCGGGCAGCACTCCTCACGGACGCGGTGGTTACCTCCGCGGCACGACAGTCATGGGTGGACGTTCCCACCGGCAACCTCTTCGATTTTCCCAGCTCTTCTCCGGCAGTTGAAAGGCAAATGCAATGAAACTCGGTTACTGTTCCATCACCTGGGGCGGGGTCGTCGGACACCCGCAAGGCGTGACCAGCGTCAAGGATCTTTTCTACATGACCCACGGATCCATGCGCGGCGCCGTGCGTGACATCGCCGCCGTCGGCTATGAGGGCGTGGAGATGTTCGACGGAAACCTGGCCGAATATGCCGACAAGCCGGAGGAACTCAAAGAGATCCTCAGCAGCAACGGAGTCGTGCTGACGAGTGTCTACACGGGGGCCAACTTCATCTATGCCGACATCCTTCCCGACGAGATGCACCGAATCCACAAGGCCGCAGAACTGGCTGCGAACTTCGGAGCTGAACGGCTGGTGGTTGGCGGCGGCGCGCGCCGGGCTGCCGGAACCACCGAACAGGACTATCACCTGCTGGGCCACGCGCTGGACCGCGTAGCGGACATCGCGGAGAGCTTCGGCCTGTCCGCGAGCTACCACCCGCACCTCAGCACCATCGTGGAGAGCCCGGACGAACTGGAAAAGCTCATGCCGCTGACCAGGATCGGGTTCTGCCCCGACACGGCGCACCTTGCGGCAGGCGGGGCGGACCCGGCCGCGGTTATCCGCAAGTACTCCGACAGAATCCAGCATGTCCACCTCAAGGACTTCCAACAAGACCCGTTCAACTTCCTCCCCCTGGGCGAAGGTGAGCTCGATTTCCCGGACATCATCGCTGCGATCCGGGAAAGCGGCTACGACAGCTGGCTCATGGTCGAACTCGACAACTACGACGGCGACCCCGCCGACGCAGCAAAAATCAGCAAGAAATACCTCGAGACACTCCTCTAAGCAATCCTTACGGAAGGACCTGATCCACATGCAAAACCTCAACGTTGGCCTCATCGGTGGAGGCTTCATGGGCAAGGCCCACTCCTTGGCCTATGCCGCCATGCCCATGTTCTTCTGGCCTGCCCCGGCACTGCCGGTCCGCAAAGTCATCGCCGAGGCGAACCCCGAGCTGGCTGCAGAAGCCGCCAGGCGCTTCGGTTTCGAAAACTCGACGTCGGACTGGCGGTCCATCATCGACGATCCCGACATCCACGTCGTCGACATCGCGACGCCGAACCACCTGCACGCCGAAATCGCCATTGCAGCCGCCGAAGCAGGCAAGCACATCATCTGCGAGAAGCCTCTCGCCCGCACCGGCGAAGAGTCCAAGGCCATGTACGACGCCGTTAAGGACAAGGACCTCGTGCACATGGTGGCCTTCAACTACCGGCGCACCCCCGCAGTGGCACTGGCCAAGAAATACATCGAAGAAGGCGCAATCGGCCAAATCCTCAACTTCCGGGGAACCTATCTCCAGGATTGGAGCGCCGACCCGAACTCTCCGCTGTCATGGCGCTTCCAGAAGTCAATCGCAGGTTCCGGCGCCTTGGGCGATATCGCGACACATGTCATCGACATGGCCCGCTACCTCGTGGGAGAGTTCAGCGCTGTCAACGCCGTATTGTCGACGTGGATCCCCGAACGACCGCTCCAAACCGGCGGGGCCGACGCACTTGGCACTGTACGCGGTGGTGAAGGCCCGCGCGGCCAGGTCGATGTCGATGACGAAGTGATGACCATGATCCGGTTCGCCAACGGAGCCGTTGGATCCGTAGAGGCGACACGTAACGCGCACGGCAGGAACAACTACATCACGTTCGAAATCCACGGTACTGAAGGCAGCATCGTCTTCAACTACGAGCGACGTGACGAGTTGCAGGTCTGCTTTGCTTCAGACCAGGCGGACCGTCGCGGGTTCCGTACCGTCTACACCGGCCCGGCCCACCCCTACGGAGAAGGTCTTTGGCCCATTCCTGCCCTGGGCATCGGGTATGGAGAGACAAAGATCATCGAAGCGTACGACTTCTTCAAAGCCATCGCCGAAGGCGGAAGCGTAAACCCCAACTTCGCAGACGGCTATCAAGTAGCCCTCATCGACGACGCAATCGTCGAATCTGCGGCAAAAGAATCGTGGGTGGAGGTCCCGCAGATCAACGCCTGATCAGTTGTGGGAGGGACGGGCACGATCCGTCCCTCCCTCCTTCCCGACCATTGCAAAGGAACCCAAGATGTCCACTCCCCTGCCACCTGGCAATGAGACCGCGGAAGTGTGGCTCATGCCGGTTTTCACCGCCAAGGCGGGGCACGAAACCGAGCTCCGGAACGCCCTCCGCTCCCTTCAAACCCTCAGTCGACAGGACTGTGGATGCCTGGAGTACACCGTTTACGCGGATGTGCAGCGGCCCGGCACATTCGTCATGCTCGAAGGCTGGACCTGTCATGAGGACCTCGAAGCCCACAACCAGCAACAGCACGTCAAGGACTTCGTGGAGGCAGTTAGGCCGCTGCTGGAAAAGCCCTTCTCCGTGACCACACTGGCCCCGCTCGATTGATGGAGAGCGTGAAGGCTGCTGACGAACCTGTTTTCCTGCCCTTGGAAGACTCTTTCTGCCGAATCGGGATACGCAAGGCAGTTCTTTTATGCCAGCTGCCTTTGACAGTCATGATGGGCCTTATCGTCTTCCTCGCCGTCCTTTTCAGACCCGCGGACAGTTGGGACCCGGGAGTCTTCCTTGTCCCGTTAGTGCAGCTGCTGATCCCTGCGCTGTGTCTCGTTGCGCCGTGGCGCCGTCTTCCTGCCTGGAGTTTTGTCCTGGTCCCCGTCGCCGAGTGTCTGGCTGTGGGACTGTTGCGGGAGACCGGCGGCCCCCTCCTGAGCGTGGTGGGACTGCTGATGGCATTCCCGGTCATTTGGTTGTCCGTAAGCGTCAGTCGCATCCGCCTGGCTTTGGCAATCATGGCGCCTGCGGTCGCCACCATCGCATCGCCACTCGTCCTGGGCCACGCGGTCGAACGGATCGAACTGATCCGAATGATCGTTTTCCCCACCATCATGGCCGGCTTGGCATTGACGGGGCACGCCGTAGCACATGGGCTCATCAAGCACCGTGAGAGGCTGCGCAGCAACGAACGTGAACTGGAGCTCCTCCACCAGGCCACCGCAGACCACGCCCAACTCATGAATACCGTTCTTGAAACGGTCAACGTCGGAGTCTGGGCCATGGACAGCAACGGCGGAGACATCCTGACCAACCGTCGTCTGCGGTCGGATCGCTTGTGGACCCAGGAGAGAACAAGCGAAAGGAACCCGTTCGTCCTGGATCCCGGGGAGGCCGCAGAACCGGGCCCTGCCGAGCTGGCTGCCCGGGGCGCGACCTTCACCAACACGCTGGTCCGAGTAGGAGCGGATGATCCCCAGCAGCGCACCTTTTCCGCCGCAGCCAGGCCCCTCCACGAGGAGACCGGACAGCTGAAGGGCTCGGTCCTTGCTTTCACCGATGTCACCGCTTTGGTGAAGGCGCAGACGGTCCGCGACAAATTCGTTGCCACGATCTCCCACGAGCTCCGCACCCCGCTGACGAGCATTTTGGGCTACCTGGAGATCCTCGGCGAGCGTCCCGACCCTCGACACATCAGCGTCATCGAACGGAACGCTGAACGCCTGCTCACTCTCATTAACGATCTTCTGCTGGTGGCCTCCGAGGACCTGGAACTCCGACGTCGGCCTACCAACGTCGCATCCTTGCTCGAAGAGTCCGTCAAGTCCGCGAAATCCGAGGCGGCCGCCAGGGGCATCACCATCACCATGGAGATCGAGGGAGCAACTGCCGCCGACGTCGATCCTCATCAGTTCGGCAAAGCCATCGACGAGATTCTTTCCAATGCCATCAAGTTCTCCCCCGAGGGCCGAAGCGTGGGGGCAGATCTTCGTGACACTGAGGGCGGGATTGAGTTGACCGTCTCCGACCAAGGAGTCGGCATGACAGAACAAGAACAGGACGAGGCCTTCACCACGTTTTTCCGGGCCAACCATGCGATGGAGACAGCAATACCGGGAGCAGGCCTTGGGTTGCCCCTGAGCAAGGCCATCATCGAAGCGCACGGCGGAACCATCCGGCTGGAAAGCAAGCCACAGTCCGGAACGACCGTGACCATCACCATCCCGCGCTAAGGCCTCCGGCGGTTTGCGGTCGCCGCCCTCCAAACCCGCCACCCGCCGTCGAACGTTAACCACAGGTGCCCCGCACCCATGACGGGAGCGGGGCACCTGCTTAATGCGTGGGGCTCAGGCGAAGTCGGAGACTGCCGGGTCCGGGCCGATGCGGCCTTCGGCGCCGCGGTCCAGGCTGTTGATGGCCTCGACGTCGGTAGCGTCCAGCGTGACGTTCAAGGCGGCGAAGTTCTCCTGGATGCGGGACTCCGTGACCGACTTGGGGATCACAACGTTGCCGATGGCCAGGTGCCAGGCGATGACAACCTGGGCAGGCGTGGCGCTGTGCTTGGCGGCGATCTCGGCGATCGTTGCGCTCTCCAGCAGCTCGCCACCTTGGCCCAGCGGGGACCATGCCTGGGTGAGGATACCCTTGGAGGCATTGAACTCGCGCAGTTCTGCCTGGTTGAAGAAGGGGTGCAGTTCAACCTGGTTGATGGCCGGGACAACACCGGTTTCGTCGATGATGTGCTGCAGGCCTTCCTTGGTGAAGTTGGAGACACCGATCGACTTAACCCGGCCGCGCTTCTTCAGCTCGATGAGGGCCTTCCAAGTATCGACGTACTTTTCCTGCTTGGGCTGCTGCCAGTGGATCAGGTAAAGGTCCAGGGTTTCCAGACCGAGGCGGTCAAGCGACTTCTCAAAGGCCTCGAGCGTGGACTCGTAGCCCTGGTCAGCGTTCCACAGCTTGGTGGTGATGAAGATTTCCTCTGCGGAAAGGCCCGAGGAGGCGATGGCACGGCCCACGCCGGCCTCGTTACCGTAGATCTTGGCAGTATCGATGTGGCGGAACCCGGCGTCGAAAGCCTGGCGCACCACCTTTTCGGCTACATCGTCCTCAACCTGCCATACCCCGTAGCCGAGCTGGGGGATGGTGTTGCCGTCGTTGAAAGTAAGTTCTGGTGACGAAGTCATGTTTTTATCCTGCCAGCCCGATGCGGCAGATCGGACCCTTTATGACGAAGATCAGCTATCCGCTTAACTTATTGCATGCAGGGAATAACGGCGCACGCGGGTAGTTGCGAACGCCTCGCATTTTGCAGGCTTACGGATTCAACTGGCGCTCAGCGTCGGCTACCTGCTCGAAAACAGACTCCGCCCGACGCCGGACAGACAGCGCTCCAACGGGAACCGGGCCAACCGCCAACCGCAACATGGCCGCAGCTTCGGCGGTGGTCGCCAGCGAGTTTCCTGCCTTGGAAAGCGCACGGTGCACGCCCGCCAGTGCCCCCGGCACGTCAAGCCCATCGCTGGGCGAGCGCTTTTGTGCCTCTACGCAGATACTCCGGACCCTGGGTGACAGCTCCGCCAGTTCGTTGGCGATCTGGACGAGCTCGTTGTACAACTGCTCATCGTCCACACCCTCGAGGACCTGGTGGTACCGGTCCAGCCCGCGATGAAAGCGGTCGTGGGCGCGGCGCCACAGACCCTTGCCGAGCTCAAGATCGTCCTTCCGCCCTTGCCGGACGGCCCCAAAGAAGCCCACTTGCAAACTCAGAGGTACTGGCCCGGGCCATGGTCGGGATCTTCGGGGCGGCCATTAGCGGCGGCGCCAGGCGCGCCCGGTGCTGCGGCCCGCTGCGGTTGCCCGTTTTCGCCGATCACGATGCCCGGAGCGATGACCGTTCCGGGCGGAAGCTGACGGAGCTGCATCTGGGCGGCAGCGTGTTCCTTGGCAGCCTGTTGCGCGGCAATGGCGGCTTGGATCCCGTGGAACAGACCTTCCAGCCATCCAACCAGCTGTGCTTGCGCGATGCGAAGCTCAGCATCCGACGGCGCCTTGTCCTCGGGAAATGGCAGGCTGATGCGTTCCAGCTCTTCGATGAGTTCCGGCGCCAACCCGTCTTCGAGTTCCTTGATGGACCGCTCGTGGATTTCCGCAAGGCGTCCGCGGGCAGCGTCATCCAGAGGGGCAGCCTTAACCTCTTCCAGAAGCTGCCGGATCATGGTGCCAATCCGCATTACCTTGGCCGGTTCGTCCACCAGTTCCTGGAGGCTGCCGCCTTTGGGCTTGCCGTCCTTCCCGGCCTCCGCTGGCAAGGATTGCCGCCCATCCGACGCGGCGTCGGGGGCGGCACTATCGCCGTCCAGTGTGGTTCCTTCCACGGGGGTGTCGTCCGAAGCCTCATCCGTGGGCTGAATGTCGTTCAGATCGCTCATTCGTTCATACTCTCATGTGGTTCCCGTGATCCTTCGGCCACAGCCGGATTTTGGACTTCGTTCGTAGCGAAACTACACGTCAGCAGCAGCGGCCTTGGGGGTTGCTGTCCTGCCGGTCCATCCGGTCCCGCCAGAACTCGCGTTCGGTCATGGCAGGACCGGCATGGCCGGTGGCGGTGAAGTGCTCAAGGTATTTCGTGTACGCGTCGGCGCCCATAAGGGAGCCCATGTAGGCCGCGAAGCTCCGAAAGCCCTTGATGACCGCGTTCATTAGTGATGCCCGGCTTTTTGGGTCTGCTTCTCGGCGGGCAGGGCGTTCCATTCGGCGAGCAAGGCCTTCTCGGCTGCACTTGGAATCAGCCCGGCAGGGGCGAAGACCTTGGACGGCACGGCGGGATCCTCGTGGTCCTGTCCCCCGCCGGCCCGGATGGCTTTGATGGTGGCAATCACTGCCGCGAGGATAACGATGATGCTCAAGGCCACGAAAATCACCGACAACCAGCCCTGGATGGCGGTATTGCGGACCACAGCTTCCATGGCCGCCACCGATTTGGCAGTACCGAATTCTGTCTTGCCATCAGCCAAGGCCTTGGAGAAGGCCTGGTTGTTGGCGAAGTAGCCCACTGCGGGGACGGGCGAGAAGATCTTGTGGAAGCTCGCCGTAATGGTGACGACGGCGGCAAACGCCAGCGGGACAGCGACGATCCACAGCCACTTGAACGTGCCCCGTTTGGCCACAATGGCCATGCACACGGCCAGGGCGATGGCAGCCAGGAGCTGGTTGGCGATGCCGAACAGCGGGAAGAGCGTGTTGATGCCGCCGAGGGGATCCGTGACACCCATCAGGAGCACCGCACCCCAGGCCGCCACCATGATGGCGGTGCACAACCACGCACCCGGCCGCCAGGAGGCTTCCTTGAACTTGGGGACGAAGTTACCGATGGAGTCCTGCAGCATGAACCGGGCAACACGCGTGCCCGCATCTACGGCAGTGAGGATGAAGAGTGCCTCGAACATGATGGCGAAGTGGTACCAGAAGGCCATCATGCCGGGGCCGCCGATGAATTGCTGCATGATGTGCGCCAATCCCACGGCCAGCGTCGGCGCACCACCGGAACGGGAAATGATGCTCTCCTCCCCCACGTCCTTCGCCGTTTGGGCCAGGACGTCCGGGGTGATGTTCACATTGGCCAGGCCCAGGCTGTTCACCCAGGTCGCGGCGGACTCCACGCTCCCACCGGTCAGTGCCAGGGGTGCGTTCATGGCGAAGTAGATTCCACGATCGATCGAGATCGCTGCCACGAGCGCCATGATGGCCACGAAGGACTCCATCAACATGCCGCCGTACCCGATGAAACGGGTCTGGCGTTCCTTTTCAATCAGCTTGGGGGTGGTTCCCGAGGAAATCAGGGCATGGAAACCCGACAGGGCGCCGCAGGCAATGGTGACGAACAGGAAGGGGAAGATGGCACCGGAGAAGACCGGGCCGTTCTCGCGGCTGGCGAACTCACTGAACGCAGGCACGGTGATTTCCGGACGCACCACGATGATGGCCAGCGCGAGCATTACGATCACGCCGATCTTCATGAACGTGGAAAGGTAGTCGCGCGGCGCAAGGAGCAGCCAGACCGGCAGGATCGCGGCAATGAAACCGTAGATGATCAGCCCCCACGCGATGGTCACCTTGTCCAGGTGGAAGAACGCCGCGCCCCATTCGGTTCCGGCCACCGCGCCGCCGCCAATGATGGCAGCCATGAGGAGCACAAAGCCGATGATGGACACCTCCATCACCTTGCCGGGCCGGATGAACCGCAAGTACACGCCCATGAACAAGGCGATGGGAATGGTCATCCCTACGGAGAACACGCCCCACGGGCTCTCGCCCAGGGCGTTGACAACCACGAGCGCGAGGATGGCAACAATGATGATCATGATCAGCAGGGTGGCAACCAAGGCTGCGGTGCCTCCGATGACACCAAGTTCCTCACGGGCCATCTGGCCCAGCGAACGGCCGCCACGGCGCATCGAGAAGAACATCACCAGATAGTCCTGCACGGCACCGGCAAGAACGACGCCGATGATGATCCAGATAGTGCCGGGCAGGTAACCCATCTGAGCCGCGATAACCGGACCCACCAGCGGACCCGCGCCGGCAATGGCCGCGAAGTGGTGGCCAAACAGCACGTTCCTGTCCGTGCGGACGTAGTCCTTGCCGTCGGCCTTGTACTCGGCAGGAGTAGCCCTGCGGTCGTCCGGCTTGAGCAGGTACCGCTCAATAACCTTGGAATAGAACCGGTAGCCGATCAGGTAGGTGCACACAGCGGCGAAAACGAACCAGATGGCGTTCACGGTTTCGCCGCGAACCAGGGCCAGCATGAACCACGCCACTGCACCCAGCAGCGAAATCGCCACCCAAAGAGCGATCTTCGCAGGAGTCCAGTTGCGTTCTTCAGCTTCGCGTGCCGAATCGTCTACTGCGACTGGAGGGAGCGTGGGATCAAGTCCTTCCACGAGTCCGGTCTGGTCAGGATTCTTGCCCATATCTCCTCCTTGAGAACTGCTGTGCTGCCCTTGGCTCGGACGTACGTCACGGGCAAGCTAGCAAGGAGGTACCCAGCGGCATCGTTTGAAAACACCTCTGGAGTGAACGGCTGCGTTGAGCGGTACCGCTGCTGCGGCCAACGGTTGGCTAGCTGGCGCCGGGGTTGCCCAAGCCGCCCTTGCCCAAGCCCTGCACCATACGCGCCTCGCAAAGGTCCAGCCAACGCACTTCGGCTTCTGCCTGGAACACCAAGGAATCGAGCACCAGCAGAAAGGCAGTATCGGAGGAGCGTTGGTTGGCGGACACCGCTTTGCGCGCCTGCGTGTGCTCCTGCAGAGCCTTGACTGAGACCTCGCGCTGTGACTGGATCACCTCAGAGGCGTCCACTCCGGGAAGAGTCACTGCGAGCGCCAGTTTGATGGCGATCTCGTTCCGGGGTGGATTGCCACGGTCCACCGCCCCTGAGAACCAGGCAGCGACTTCCTCAACCCCGGCGGAAGTGATGCTGTAAATCACGTGGCCACCGCCGTCGTCGCCGTCCTTGCTGACCAAGCCGTCGCGCTCCAAGCGGTCCAGGGTGGTGTAAACCTGGCCGATGTTCAGCGGCCAGGCGGCACCCGTCCGGTCTTCGAATTCCACGCGCAACTCATAGCCGTACCTGGGCTGGTCCTGGAGCAGGGCCAGCAGGCTGTGCCGGATGGACATAAGGCTCCTTGCTGCGCGCGGCGGGTGGTCAGAGAAGCAACAGGACCTTGCCCACGTGCTCCCCCGAGTCAAAGTACTCATGAGCCTGTTGGACCTGGTCCAGCGGGAACGACTTGGCAACCAGTGGCGTAATCCGGCCGTCGGTGAGCATGGGCCAGACGGACTCCCGCACCGCCGTCATGATGACTCCTTTCTCAGCAACCGAACGCGGCCGGAGGGCGGTGCCGATCACGGCTGCGCGTTTGCTGAGGAGCTGGCCCAGGTTGATCTCTGCCTTGGCGCCGCCCTGCAATCCGATGATGATGAGACGGCCATACTCGGCGAGCGCATCGACGTTCTGTTGGAGGTACTTGGCACCCACGACGTCGAGGATTACGTCTGCGCCTTTTCCGCCGTTTTGTGCTTTGAGGCTTTCAACGAAGTCTTCTTCGGCATAGTTGATGGCGATGTCGGCGCCGAGGAACGCCTTGGCTGTGCCCACCTTCTCGTCCGTCCCGGCCGTTGTGGCCACTGTTGCGCCGTAGGCTTTGGCCAACTGGATGGCCATGGTGCCGATGCCGCCGGTGGCGCCATGGATGAGTACCGTCTCGCCGGGCTGCAGCTGTGCGGTCATGATCAGGTTGGAATACACGGTGGCGGCTACTTCGGGAATTGCTGCGGCGGTGATCAGGTCCACGCCTTCGGGAACTCGGAGCACTTGTTCAGCGGGGACGGCCACCTGCTGCGCATAGCCGCCGCCGGACAGGAGCGCCACTACCTTGTCCCCCACGGAGAAAGCCTTGGTGACGCCCGGGCCGAATGCCGAGATGCGGCCGGAAACTTCCAGTCCAGGAACTTCCGACGCCCCGGGCGGTGGCGGGTAGAAACCGCGGCGCTGCTGGACGTCCGCACGGTTCAGTCCCGCAGCAACGACGTCGATCAGCACCTCGCCGTGGCCCGGCACCGGCGAGGCGACCTCGCGCACTTCGAGGACTTCGGGCCCGCCAGGCTCTGAAATGTAGACGGCTTTCATGACGAACTCCCGGTTTCTTGCTTGTCCGCCTGCCCCGGGACAGGGACTGGAGGACGTGATGTTTTGGAACAGCCAACTCCCTATGAAACACTACTAGGCGAGGAAGGTTGTCCGAGCGGCCTAAGGAGCTGGTCTTGAAAACCAGTGTGCGGTAACCCCGTACCAAGGGTTCAAATCCCTTACCTTCCGCGTTTACGCAGTTTAGAGGCCGGTTGAGTCAATCGAGAGGTTGGTTTAGCCGGCCTCTTTCTTGTCCTCAACCAGGATCTGCCGTCGGAATCGACGGTCAGCTTGATCGTGGAGTGCCTTCGTTCCGCCCTTTGCCTGCCAACCGGGTCGTACCCCTTGGCATACGCGTGTAGTGCGTACTTCACCTGATTTGTGGGTATTTCGTGCAATTCGTGCAAAGATAGTGGTACGCCGTGACTGCGTCGATAATCGCAGGTTTGGGGGGAAACCCCCGACACGGCGTCTTTGATTTAACGCCCATGGGGAACGCGCGCGATGCCATAGCCATCCACCCGCCCCTCGGGGCTCTGCCTGAAGGAAGGCAGGAGCGGGTCAAGGAACCGCCTGTCTCCTTTGGTTTCGGCCCGATATACGGCGCCGCCAACCATGTCGGCAAGCTGAATCCCTACGCTGTGGTGTGATGGCGCAATGAAAAGCCCTTCAACGAAGTTGTTGTACGTGCTGAGGTTCGCCCCGTCACCGTTGACCAAGGCGCTGTGGAAGTCCTGAAGCAACCTGTCATCGCGGGGTCCTCGGTTGTCCATGACGATCATGCCGTTGATGGAAACGCCACTCGCCCGTTGCATGTCTTGAAGGAAGTACTGGAAGCGCTCACAGAGGACTTTGTAGGCGCGCTGATAAATGTCATCCAAGCAGTTAACGCCGGGCAGGGCGTACGCTCGCGGCTGGTCCACCACCACAGCCAGCAGTCGGATGGATTTCGTTGACGTGATGACGTTGTAAAGCTTCTCGCGCATCTCGTCTTTGCGGGCCGGTGTCAGATGCGAAAGCGGGCTGTCCCCCGAACGATTGAAGAAGTGCCGCCACTTCAGTTCGCCAGGTGCTTCGTACTCGTCCTGCAGGGTCTTCATGGACCGATTCACGCTGTGCCAGACCTCCTCGGGGATGATGGCACCGCCCAGAACGAACAGATCGCCGGTTTGGACTTTGTCCGGCGGCTTCGGGCTGCCTGACTCATCGGAAAAAAGAATATGCACAACTGCCTTCGGGTAGACGGGACGCACTCTCCACCTTGCCGTGAGGGACTGACATTATTTTGTTTTCCAACAGCCGGTTTTCCCGGATCTGAGAACTGACAACCAGAAGATCATTGAAACTGTCAGACCCCCGGCATAGTGTTCTGACTGTCTCCACACCACCGACATCAGCCGCTGATTTCACGGCGGAACAACAACACAGGAGCATCAACATATGCCTACGCCTGACATCACCCCGGGAGCACCCTGCTGGATCGACCTCATGACTTCCGATACCGGGAAGGCCAAGGAGTTCTACGGCGAGCTGTTCGGCTGGACCTTCCAGACCGGTGACCAGGAGAAATACGGCGGCTACATCACGGCCTCCAAGGACGACCGGATGGTTGCTGGGATCATGCAGAAGCAGGAGGACATGGGGGCCATGCCGGACGTCTGGTCCACGTACCTGCGGACGGACGACATCAAAGCCACCACGGAAGCCGTAGCCGCCAGCGGTGGCCGGGTGTACATGGAGCCTATGGAGGTTCCGGAGCAAGGCAGCATGGCCATGTACGGTGACTCCTCAGGTGCCTCGATCGGCGCTTGGCAGTTCGGGGAGATGAAGGGCTTTGAGGTCGCGGCGGAGGCAGGTGCTCCCGCGTGGCATGAGCTCCTGTCGAAGGATTACGACTCCGCCGTCGCGTTCTACCAGAAGGTGTTCGGTTGGGAAACGGACGTCATGAGCGACACCCCGGAATTCCGCTACACCACCCTCGGCTCCGGAGACACCGCAAAGGCCGGCATCATGGACGCTTCCGGCTTCCTGCCTCAGCAGGTCCCCTCGATGTGGAGTGTGTACTTCGCCGTTGCGGACACTGACGCCACTGTTGAGCAGGCAACAGCCCTTGGTGCCGCCGTTATGCAGGCAGCGGAGGACACACCCTTTGGCAGGTTGGCTACGCTGTCCGATCCGACCGGTGCCGTGTTCAAGGTGATCCAGGACCAGGGGCAGACGGCCTAGACTATGAAAATTCGGGTCCGGCCAGGGCTGCCCCCTACCCAAGGGCGGCCGGCCGGGGCCTCTCACTCGTCGGCCTTGGGGGATCGACCGGCGTGAGAATAACTGTTGCGTCCCTCATCACTGACCACAGGCGCCGTTCAACCGAAATCCTGTGTTCCTTCCCGAATGAGGACCAGAATGCTCCACCTTCCAAAGACCATCAGGGCTGCTGCCGTACTGACCATGGCATCGCTTGCGCTGGCGGGATGTTCGCTCATCAGCAGCGGGGACGCCAAGCGGGACGAATCCGGCAAACCGACGGAATCGTCCAAAGCTGACGCCTTCAAGGTGAAGCTGGGCGACTGCATCGCCAACCCTGACACCGATGAAGTCATGGACGTCACCATCATTCCCTGCGACCAGAGCCATGACCTGGAAGCCTACGCCGTGACCAACCTCGACAGCTCCGCGTTCCCGGGAACCACGGAGGTTGGTAGCAAGGCAGAAGAGTTCTGCGGCGCACAGTTCGCCGGGTTCGTGGGCTTGCCCATCGAAGAATCCGCGTTGGAAGTCACGTACCTCCACCCCACCAGCGAATCCTGGAAGACCGGCGACCGTGAGGTCGTCTGCCTGATTGGTGCTGCCGCCGGAGCCGCTACCACCGGCACCCTCAAGGGCGCCGCCAAGTAAGGACCCGTGCTGGCCGGCAAACCCTCCGGCCACCGCGGGGCCACTTCCCATTCATCCGTTCGTGTTCAGCTATGCCCGAGGCAGCTTTACCCCGGAGTAACTTCCGGGCACATCGCCCACTTCACAAGACAGCGGGCGTCGTCCACAGGGCCCCACAGGGCTCCCTAATGAAAGTTAGAGCGGATGCATCAACAACACTGGAAAACAGCGGCGGGAACAGTCCTGTCAGTCGGGTTGCTCGCAGCCGCACTGACAGCGGCACCCGCCTTCGCGGCGGACGATCCGGCCGCCACCACCAGCAACTCGCCGGTGGTGATCAACGAGGCGTACCTGAGCGGCGGCAGCATCGGCGCCGCCTTCAAGAACAAGTTCGTGGAGCTTTACAATTCCTCGGACGCACCGGTCAGCCTGGCAGGGTGGTCCTTGCAGTACAGGTCCGCTACCGCCACCACGGCGCCCACGGGCATCACTCCCCTCACCGGCAGCATCCCGGCCAAGGGCTACTACCTCGTTCAAGGAGCCACCAACAGTGGCACTTCAACGGCCCCCGCACTGCCGACTCCGGACGTGCAGGCAAGCGGAACACTGAACCCCAGCGGAACCACGGGGACGCTTGTTTTGGCCAAACAGAGCACCGCGGTTTCGCCGCTTCCTGCCGGTTCGGTCACCGGAAACGCTGCCATTGCAGACCTCCTGGGCTACGGCACCTCCAACACTTTTGAGACGGCAGCGGCCACAGCACCAACCAGCAACGCCGACGTCAAGAGCCTCAACCGGACCAACGGCGCAGATACGGACTCCAACGCCGCGGATTTCAGCCTCAGCGCCACCATCACTCCCACCGCTTCGAACGGCGGAACCCCGCCCACAGATCCTGAACCGCAGCCCGGGGTAAAGAGCATCGCCGAAGTCCAGGGCACCGGTGCCGCCAGCCCGTTCGTCGGCAGCACGTTGACGACGCGCGGCAAGGTCACCGCCGTCTACGCATCCGGCGGATTCAACGGCTACTACGTCCAGACCCCCGGAACCGGCGGCGATACCGGCGGGGCGGCCAGGACGGCGTCGGACGCTTTGTTCGTCTACTCACCCACGACGGCGGCAGCGGTCCAGCCGGGCGACTACCTGGAACTCACCGGAGCGGTCAGCGAATTCGCCAACCAGACCCAGCTCACCGTTGAGGCCGCGGGGCTCAAGAAGCTCAGCGAGGCGGCGCCGGAGGTCAAGTCCACCCCCTTCGCTCTGCCGGCCAATGAAGCTGCACGCGAGAGCCTCGAGGGCATGCTCGTCTCCCCGCAAGGCGACTTCACCGTCACCGATAACTACTCCCTCAACCAGTATGGCGAAATCGGCCTCGCTGCAGGCACCTCGCCTTTGGTACAGCCGACGGCGGTGGCCACCTACGGTTCGCCGGAGTACGCCGCTGTGGTCGCGGACAATGCCCTGCGCGGAATCAAGCTCGACGACGGCGCGTCCACGAACTTCCTCAAGGACGCCACCACAAAGGCCCAGCAGCTGCCGTACCTGACCACCTCGGATCCTGTCCGCGTGGGTTCGCCCGCGAAGTTCAAGACCGACGTGATCCTGGGCTACGGCAACAACTCCTGGAAATTCCAGCCGTTGACCGCCCTCACCCCTGCCAACGCCGACTCCGTCCAACCCGCGTCCTTCACGGGTACCCGGCCCAATGGTCCCGCCGACGTCGGAGGGACCCTCAAGCTGGCGTCCTTCAACGTCCTCAACTACTTCCCCACCACAGGCGACCAGCTGAGCGGCTGCGTCTTCTACACCGACCGCGATGGCAACCCGATCACGGTCAAGGAGGGCTGCAACGCCCGCGGTGCGGCCAACGCTGAGAACTTCGAGCGCCAGCAGGCCAAGATCGTCGCGGCCATTACCAAGTCCGGCGCCGACGTCGTATCCCTTGAAGAGATCGAAAACTCAGCCCAGTTCGGCAAGAACCGGGATGATGCCCTCTCCAGGCTGGTTGACGCGCTCAACGTCAAGACGCCGGGCGTGTGGGACTACGTGCGCACTCCCGCCAACGCTCCCCCGCTGAGCGACGAGGACATGATCCGCACCGCCTTCATTTTCAAGAAGGCCGCGGCAGAGCCCGTCGGCGAGTCCATCATCCACAATGACACCGTGGCCTTCGCAAGTGCGCGCAAGCCGCTGGCACAGGTGTTCAAGCCCGTGGGTGCGGCGGATGACAAGAAGTTCATCGCAATCGTGAACCACTTCAAGTCCAAGGGCTCCGCGGCCACTCCGGACGATACCGACAAGGGCCAGGGCGCCTCCAACCTTGCGCGCACCAAGCAGGCCGAATCGCTCCTTCAGTTCTCCAAGGATCTCCAGGCTTCCAAGGGCACGGACAAGGTATTCCTGATCGGCGACTTCAACGCCTACGCCAAGGAAGATCCCATCAACGTCCTCACCGGTGCCGGGTACACCGACCTTGAAGTCGGAACGGGCAAGCACTCCTACCTGTTCGGCGGCATGGTGGGTTCGCTGGACCACATTCTGGCGTCCCCGTCGGCGGCAGGAAAAGTCACGGGAACCGACATCTGGAACATCAACTCCGTTGAGTCGGTGGCCCTGGAGTACAGCAGGTATAACAACAATGTGACCAACTACTATGCCGCGGACGAGTTCAGGGCCAGCGACCACGACCCCGTGGTGGTGGGCCTGAACCTGGCCCCCGACGCACCGGCCACAGTGGACCTGCAATTCCTGGGCATCAACGACTTCCACGGCCGCATCGACACCAACACCGTGCTCTTCGCCGGAACCGTGGAGAAGCTCCGGGCCGCAGCCGCACCCGGCGCAACAGCATTCATCTCTGCAGGTGACAACATTGGCGCGTCCCTGTTCGCGTCCTCAGTGGCGAAAGACCAGCCCACCATCGATGTCCTGAACGCGCTGGAGCTGCAGGCTTCCGCAGTGGGCAACCACGAGTTCGACGGCGGTTGGCCGGACCTGCGCGACCGCGTCATCGCTGGAGGTACCAACGCCAAGTTCGCCTACCTGGGCGCAAATGTCTACCAAAAGGGCACTACCACCCCGGTTCTCCCGGAGTACAAGGTCCTGGACATGAACGGCATGCGCGTGGCCGTCATTGGCACCGTGACCCAGGAAGTTCCTTCACTGGTGACCCCGGCCGGAATTGCCGATCTTGAGTTCGGGGATCCGGTGGAGGCCATCAACCGGGTTGCCGCGAAGATCAAGGCTGAAAACCTGGCAGACCTCATCATTGTGGAGAACCACGACGGCGCCGCCTCCGGAACGCCGGAGGGCGCCACACTGGAGCAGGAGGTCGCCGCAGGCGGTCCGTTTGCCAAACTGGTCAACGAAACCACTCCCGATGTAGCGGCCATCTTCACCGGCCACACCCACAAGGAATATGCCTGGGACGCTCCGATCCTGGACGCCAACGGCCAGCCCACGGGAAAGACCCGGCCCATCGTACAGACCGGTAACTACGGCGAAAACGTGGGCAGTGTGACCCTCACGGTAGACACCGCCAGTAAATCCGTCACAGCGTACAAAGCAGCAGTCGTGGACCGGACAACGGACACCGCTGAAAGCCTCGTTGCCAGCTACCCCCGGGTTGCGGCAGTGAAAACCATCGTGGACAAGGCCCTGGCCCAGGCCGCCGAGATCGGCAACCAGCCGGTGGGCGCAGTGACCGCTGATATCACCACCGCTTTCACCCCGGATCCAGCCGGCGGTGCCCCGAAGCGCGACGACCGCGCGAGCGAATCCACGCTGGGAAACCTTGTGGCGGACTCCCTGGTGGACACGCTCAAGGCGCCTGAACTGGGCGCGGCGGAGATCGGCGTCGTGAACCCCGGTGGGCTGCGGAACGAGCTCTACTACGCACCCGACGGGACCATCACCTACGCGGAGGCGAACGCCGTCCTGCCCTTCGTGAACAACCTCTGGACGACGTCCCTCACAGGCGCGCAGTTCAAGACGCTCCTGGAGCAGCAGTGGCAGACCAACCCTGACGGCACTGTACCCAGCCGCCCGTACCAGCAGCTGGGCCTGTCCAAGAACGTCAACTACACCTACGACGCCGCCCGCCCGGCAGGCGATCGCATCACCGGAATCTGGGTGAACGGCGCCGTAATGGATCCCGCCAAGCAGTACAGGCTGGGCACCTTCAGCTTCCTGGCCACCGGCGGCGACAACTTCCGGGTGTTCAAGGAAGGCAGCAACACCAAGGACACCGGCCTGGTGGACCGCGATGCCTGGATCAAGTACCTGCGCGAACACAACCCTGTGTCGCCTGACTTTGCGCGCCGATCCGTTGCGGTGGCCAACACCACGGCGGCCGAGGTCAAGCCCGGAGAGGCCATCACTTTGGCTGTCTCCAAGCTGAATCTCACCTCGATCGGCAGCCCGGCCAACACCTCGCTCAAGGCGGTCTTCACTGACGCCAAAGGTGCTTCCGTAGTGCTCGGGGATGTACCCGTCACAGCGGGCGCGGCCACGGTGAACCTCAAGGTTCCCGCGGCGGCGGCCCAAGGCGCCGGCACCCTGGTGCTGACCGCCGTCGAAAGCGGAACTGTGGTGAAGGCCCTGGTAAAGGTGGCCGCGAGCGGCCCCCAGCCGCCCCAGTGCACCGCGCCCACCAAGCCGTCAAAGTGGTACGACATCGTGGGCTGGCTGCGGTACGCCTTCGCCTGGTTGGAGTACCAGAAGTGCCTGAGGGGCTAAGCACTCCCAGATAAGGCCAAAAAAGCAGGGCCCTTCACGTAGCCAGCGTGAAGGGCCTGCTTTATCGCGCTGGAAAGCCTACTTGTCGGCCGGTTCCAGCTCCGCCGTCCGCTCGGCATCGCGCTGCAACTCAGCCTGGAACGCCGCGTAACGGGCCAGGTGCGTTGGGCGACGCCGGATGATGAGCCACGCAACGCCAAGAATCACGAACCACAAGGGCGTTGCCAGCAAGGCCAGCAGGGTGTCCGGCTGGGTGGTCAGGGCCCACAGCACGAAGGCAAAGAAGGCAAACACCACCCACACCATCGCCACGCCACCGGGCATCTTGAACGCCGAAGAGTCGTGCAGGTGCGGCCGGCGCTTCCTGAAGGCCAGGTAGCTGGCAAGGATGATCGACCAGACAAACACGAAACAGACCGCAGACACAGTGGTCACCATGTCAAAGGCCTTGCCGACGTCCTGGCCGGCGTACATGAGCACGACGCCGGACAGCAGCAGGACGCAGGACAGGAACAGGGCGTTGCGGGGTACTTTGCGGCCGGAGAGCGCGCCGAACACCTTCGGCGCGTCACCCTCCTGTGCCAGCCCGAAGACCATGCGGGAGGTGGAGTAGATCCCGGAGTTGGCCGAGGACATGGCGGATGTGAGCACCACCAGGTTGACGATGGTGGCCGCTGCACCGAGGCCCGCCAGGGAGAACATGGCGATGAAGGGGCTGTGGCCGGCGGCGAACTGCGTCCAGGGGGTCACGGACATGAGGATGATCAGCGCACCGACGTAGAAGAGCAGCACGCGGATGGGAATGGAGTTGATGGCCTTGGGGAGGTTCTTCTCGGGGTCCTTGGCTTCAGCAGCGGTGGTGCCCACCAGTTCGATGCCCACGAACGCGAAGACCGCGATCTGGAAGCCGGCAACAAAGCCCATGAACTCGTTCGGGAAGAAGCCGCCGTGGCTCCACAGGTTGGTGAAGCTGGCCGGCCCTGCGTCGGACTGGAAGCCGCTGAAGATCATGAACAGGCCAACGATGATGAGCGCTGCGATGGCCACGATCTTGATGAGCGCGAACCAGAATTCGGTTTCGCCGAAGGCCTTCACGGTTGCCAGGTTCAGAAGCAGGAGGATGCCGATGGTGATCAGTCCCGGTACCCACAAGGGAAGGGAGGGCCATAGCTCCTGGGAATACCCGGCGATGGCGATCACGTCGGCGATGCCGGTGATGACCCAGCAGAACCAGTAGGTCCAGCCGGTGAAGAACCCGGCCCAAGGGCCCAGGAGGTCGGCGGCGAAGTCGCTGAAGGACTTGTAATTCAGGTTGCTCAGGAGCAGTTCGCCCATTGCCCGCATGACGAAGAACAGCATGAAGCCGATGATCATGTACACGAAAATGACCGACGGGCCGGCCGCGGAGATGGTTTTGCCCGAGCCCATGAAGAGGCCGGTGCCAATCGCTCCGCCGATGGCGATGAGCTGGATGTGGCGGTTGCTGAGCTGGCGTTCGAGATGTGGTGAATCGGTGCCGGTGGTGGGATGAATCGTCAAAGGAACTCCGTCGTTCAGGCGGCACAGGGTGCCACATTGATTCGGGTTCCTCCCCGCTCTGTACGTGGACCTGAGAGTTTCCGCAGGCATGGGCCTGCTTGCACCTTCGGTGAGTCCGGTGGCCGGACTGCTTTCCAGAGTTGCCTCGCCGCGGCGGTACATGGGCCTGAGAGATTCCTGGGGAGGGTTTGCTCCTACGGCGCCTGACGAAATGTACCCGGCAGGACTCTCCCGCCGCAGATCAAAAGCGCGCACACCCAACGGGTGATGCAGCTCACACAGTAACGAAGGCTGGCAAGTGACGCAAGCCCGCGTCCTTAGAGACCCAGAATGCTTCTCGCGATCTCGTCGGCATCCCGAAGGGTCCGCTGGCCGCTGGCATAGGCGGGCCCGGAGCGCGGACGGGCCTCCGCCGCGATGGCGTTGCCCCACTGCGAAGAGGACAACTGCAGGCCCAGGACGTACATGTTTTCCGTGATCGAACCATTGGCGGCCAGGGGGCGGTACGGGTGTGGCTCGACGTCCAGGCCCGTGGTCTGCATGGGTGTGCCCTCCACGCTCATCATGATCTTGGTCCGCACCAGGCCATCAGCCATGAGCTGTTCGAGGAGGGGCGAAATGTTGATGCCAACCCTGTTCGCCGGCGACATCGCCTCAATGAGGGTCGGCGCCTCCACGGGCGCGTCGTGAACCCAGGGCGAGGCGGCCCGGAACACCTTGGCGCCACGGTCCACGCTGAATTTGGGGTCCGGTCCAACAAAACTCACGACGCCGGCACGCGCCAACGCGGCCAACTGCTCCGAACGCAGGGCCGGAGGTCCGCTGGCCAGTCCTTCGACGAACGATTCGAACCAGCCACGCAATCCTGCCAGCCACGACTCGTCCGTGATGCCGCCATCGGCTACGACGGTCTTGAGGATGGCCCGGCCGGTGTGCAGGGCTCCGATAGCCATTTTCACGGGGTCCGCTTCACCGAGCGCCGAACGCCGCGCGTCGTCATCCAGATACGCGGTGATCGCGGCGTCCAAGTCACGCCGTGACGCGAAGGTACGCCCCGCCAAGGGTGCCGCGAGTCCCCGCAGGTTCAACCGGCGTGAAGCCACCACGTGCTTTTCAACGAGGACTTCCACGTCGCTTTCCCAGTTCGCCGTGGTGTGGGCATGCGGCTGGAGAGCGTCCTCGAGATCGGCCAAAAACTGTGCCGGATCCTTGATCGCCGCAGGCTGGGAGCGGGAAAGCGTTGAGTAGTAAGCCCACAACGCGTCCCGATGCAGCAACGGCCAAAGGTCGTGGTCGAAACCGGGCTGGATGTCCGCGGCCCGGAAGCGGACAACCGCGTCCTCCGTCAGGTACCGCATGGTGATACTGCGTGGGTAGTAGCCGTCCAATCCCGCCTTGGCCCGGTACGGGGTACCCCTGCGGGAAGCCGCGATGATCCTGGGCTCACGGCCGGATGCCTTGTACTCCAGCACCCCTGCACCTGGCGCCCCGGTTTCGACGAACTTGCCGCCGCGACCCTCGGTCAGCTGGCCCATGACGTCGAAAAAGTTCAAGCCCATGCCGCGGACAAGAACTGGTTGGCTGTCCGGAACCGCCTGCCAGTCCACGTCGGCAGGAGGTGCCGGCGGAAAGTACAGAAGGCCCAACTCGTCAGCGGCACGCTTGAAGGATTTCTGCTCCGGATTCAGCCGGGATTCAATGTGCCCCAACGCCAGCACCACGGAATCCACGGTGAGCGTCGCGCCGTCGACAAGCTCGACGTCGAACATCCCGTCAACCGGCCGCGCAGCCACGGCGAGCGTTTCATGGAAGGTGACCTCGACGCCGTCGGGCATCCGTTCCAGCAGCTCCGCCAGGGTCTGCCGCAAGTATCGGCCGTAGAGCGCTCGGCTGGGGAAGTCGTGGGAATCCAGGGTGGCCAGCTCGGCTTTTTCGGCGTCGTTCAGGCCAACGCCATCCCGACGCCGGGCCTCGCGCCACTGATCGAAGGAAGTCCCCGCCAGCGGCGTTGCGAGCCGGGGGTCTTCAGGGATCAAAGTGGGATAGAAAGACTGGGTGTTCATCAGGTACAGGCGCGACTGCTCCGGCTGCCACACGTGGCCCGAACCGGCGGGGAACGGATCCACAACATGGATGTGGAGGGTGGTTCCCGGGGTGCTCTCCGCAGCCCAATTCGCGAGCAACCGTTCAAGGACACTGGTGCCCCGGGGGCCGGCCCCCAGCAGGGCAACACGGTTGGTTTGCGATTTAGCCACGCTCCAGCCTAACTTCTGCGTGACTTGCTTACCGTCGAACTGTGTTGCTTGGATGGGGCGATGACCACCACAGCAGCTGATCAGTCGCCACGTTCCGAGAACGACACCGCGCCAACTTCCGGGCCGCGCCATGCGGCGGAGTCCGCGCCTGAGCCCACGGACGAAAACGCCTGGCTTGAAGACATCCACGGCGAAGAACAGCTGGCCTGGGTGCGGGAACAAAACGCCCGCACCGAAGAGCTGCTGGAAGACGCCGACTACGCGGTAGTCGAGTCCGGCATCCTGGAAGTCCTCGACTCCACGGACCGGATCGCCATGGTCAACAAGCGCGGCGATTTCTACTACAACTTTTGGAAGGACCAGGAGCACCCCAAGGGCCTCTGGCGGCGCACCACCTGGGAGAGTTACCTCACCGAGGATCCAGAGTGGGATGTACTGCTCGACATCGACGCCCTCGCTGCTGCCGAAGGCGTCGAATGGGTCTTCCACGGGGCTGGATTCCTCCGCCCCGCGGACGACTCGGAGTACCGCCTGGCCATGGTTTCGCTCTCCCCCGACGGCGGTGACGCCGACCGCCACCGCGAGTTCGACGTCGAATCGCGCACCTTCGTGGACCCGGCAGCCGGTGGCTTCGACATCCCAACCGCCAAGGGCAACATCAGCTGGCTCGATGCCGACACCTTGCTCGTGTCCAGCACAGCCGAGGGCCTGCCCGCGACGTCGTCCTCCTACGCACGGACCGGCGTCAAGCTTCACAGGGGCCAGTCGCTCGCGGACGCCGAACGGCTCTTCGAGATTCCTGAAAACCACATGCTGGCCATGGTGGCGCACGACTCCACTCCCGGGTTCGAGCGGACATTCGCCGTGGACTACATCGACTTCTACAACCGCAGTACGTGGCTCCTGCGCGACGACTCGTGGGTGGCCGTTGACGTGCCCACCGACGTCAACATCAGCGTCCACCGGGATTGGCTGCTTTTCCGGCCCCAGGGTGACTGGGAGGTAGCCGGCGAGGTCCATCCTGCCGGTTCCCTGCTGGCCGCGGATTTCGAAAGCTACTTGGCGGGTTCACGTGACCTGCTGGTTCTGTTCACCCCTGATGCGCGCACGTCCCTGCAGTCCTGGAGCTGGACCAAGGACTACCTGCTGCTGAACCTCCTGCGGGATGTTTCCTCTGAGATCCGCGTGCTGGACCCATCAATCGTGGATGCCGGCGGAGCGTGGGCATCCACGGTCTTGAATGCCTGCCCTCCCCTGCACGACGTCAACGCGTACGCCGTGGACGATGAAGACATCTCTGATTCGGGCGCCGGGAACGACTTCTGGCTGGTAGCCACGGGCTTCACGACGCCCACCACCCTGACCCGGGGAACGCTTTCTGCTCCATCGTCCGGCGCCGAGGCCGGCGGCGTTGCGAGCGAACACGCAGTGGTGAAGCGGTCGCCGTCGTTCTTCAACGAAGCCGGCTACGAAGTCCAACAGCACTTCGCGGTTTCCGAGGACGGAACCAAGGTTCCCTACTTCCAGGTTGCGTCCAAGGACCTGGTGCTCGACGGCGAGAACCCCACCCAGCTTTCCGGCTACGGCGGATTCGAGGTGTCCCGGACTCCGGCGTACAGCGGGACCATTGGGCGGGCCTGGTTGGAGCGACGCACCGTGGGTACATCGTCCGACGACGGCGCTGCCGCGCACTCACGCGGTGGCGTCTACGTTGTGGCCAACATCCGCGGCGGCGGCGAGTACGGCCCCTCATGGCACCGGGCGGCGCTCCAGGAGAACCGGCACCGCGCCTACGAGGACTTCGCCGCCGTAGCCCGTGACCTGATCTCGCGGGGCGTCACGAGCCGCCGCAGGCTGGGTTGCGTGGGCGGCTCCAACGGAGGCCTCCTGGTGGGCAACATGCTGACCCAATACCCGGAACTGTTCGGTGCCGTGTCCTGTGGTGTGCCGCTCTTGGACATGCGCCGCTACACCAAGCTCTCTGCTGGTTACTCGTGGATCGCCGAATATGGCGACCCGGACGTTCCGGCGCAGTGGGACTTCATCCGCACCTTCTCGCCCTACCACCTGCTTCGGGATGGCGTGGAGTACCCGGAGACCTTCATCTGGACCGCCACTTCCGACGACCGGGTAGGGCCGGTACAGGCCCGGAAGATGGCCGCCCGGATGCAGGCCATGGGGATTCCGAACGTCTGGTTCCATGAAGCCTTGGAAGGTGGGCACGCCGGAGCTTCGGACAACCGGCAGGCCGCAGCACTGCAGGCCCGGAGCAACCACTTCCTGTGGCTTTCGCTGGCCGGGAGCAACTGACCAACAGCTGTTTTGCGCTGGACGGCAGGTTCTGCGTATCCTTGGTGGGCTAGCAATAGCGATTGGAGACGTGCCAGAGCGGCCGAATGGGCTTCACTGCTAATGAAGTGTGGGGCACAACTCCACCGGGGGTTCAAATCCCCCCGTCTCCGCGAATTGGTCCCGGTTTTCGAACCGGGACCTTTTGCGTTTAAAGCGCGGTGTTTGGGACTTGGCTCAGGGGCGCTTGGCGCCGGTGAGCTTGGCTCAGGGGCGCTTGGCGCCGGCTGCCACGCCGCTGACTTCCGCGCCAGCGTGCCGGTGGAGGGTCAAGCTGTCCACGGTGCTGATCAGCATCAGGATGGCCATGGCGATGAATGCTCCCTTGTAGGCTCCCACGTGATCCGCTCCAAACACGGCGGTTGCCTCAAAGAGGCGGAGGAACAAGGCCCCGACGGCGATCCCGGCGGCCGCAGCCAGCTGGACTAGCGTCGCCGAGATTGCGTTGGCTGAAGGCAACTGGCCAGGAACGATGTCCGCGTATTGAACTGATGCGTACGCGGAGAAGCCGATGGAGCGGAAGGCGCCGCTGAACAGCAGCAACGCAAAGATCAAAGGCTCGGGAGTCTGTGCGTTGAGGAAGGCGCACAAAGCGAACGTCACTGCAGAGGCGAAGGAGGCAAAGACAAGAACGGCTTTGAACCCGAAGCGCCTGATGAGGGGCGTAGTGGCGGGCTTGATCCCGATGTTGCCCACGAAGACTGCAGCAACCATGATGCCGGCCTTGAGCGGATCCCAGCCGAACCCGTCCTGGAACATCAAGGGCAGCAGGAACGGCACAGAACTGATGGTCAGCCGGTAAATGAACCCGCCGGTGGACGTCGCGCGGAACGTCCTGGTGCCAAAAACACCGAGGTTGAACAGCGGCACTCTGGCCTTCTTCATCCACCAGAGGGCCCCCGCCAGGGAAAGCACCCCTGCTGTCACCACGAGTACGGCAAGTAGGTTGGACGAGTGTCCGCCCAGGGTTTCGAGCCCCACCACCAGGGCGCCGACACCCAGGGTGGTCAGCAGCAAACCAAACCAGTCCAGGCGGCGTCGCCCGTCGAACTGTGTGCGTGGAACCAGCCTGAGGGCGGCGATGAACGCTGCCAGGCCAAGGGGAACGTTGATGATGAAGATCCAGTGCCACGAAAGGAAGCTGGTGAGCGCTCCGCCCACCATCGGAGCCAGAACTGGAGCGAGGAGCCCGGGCCACACGAGGTACGCCGTGGCCCGGAGCAGTTCGGATTTGGGCGTTCCACGGAGGACCACCAGAGTGCCGACAGGAACCATCATGGCCCCGCCCATCCCCTGGGCCACCCGGCTGAGAGTGAGCATGGTCAAGTCGGTGCTCACTGCGCAGAGCAGGGAAGCGATGGTGAAGATGGAAATGGCCAGGCAGAAGATCCGTCGGGCCCCGAACCGTTCAGCAAGCCAACTGCTCAGGGGGATTCCCATCGCCACCGTTACCAAGTAGGCCGTCATGGTGATGTTGATGTCGGCTGGCGCGACACGGAAGTCCGAGGCGATGCTGGGAATGGCTGTGGTCAGGATGGTCCCGTCCAGGAACTCCATGAAGAACGTTGCTGCCACCAGCAGGGCCAATCGCGGCCGCCAGCTGGTTTGGCTGGCTTCTGCGATATCTGCACTAGGTCTTGTGGTCATGACTCCGGTCCAAGTTCGAGCTGGTGCTCAGCGATAGGCAGCAAGGGTGTTTCCTCGATCCTATAGACCTGGTGTGGGAGCGATCACAACATGACGCTTTCCTACCGCGCCTACCCGGCCTGCGCAAGTGCCAGCGGGAGAACTGCCGCGACGCCCGCCTGCCGCAAAGCCCGGGCCGAAACCGTCATGGTCCAGCGGCTGTCGACCAAATCATCCACCAACAACACTGGCTGGCTCCCGATCCCTGACAGCGCTTGGGCAAGTTCCGGCCCGATAACCAAGCGATCCCACACCCCGGCAAGCCTGTAGGCGCTATTGCCTCCGCGCGCTCCGGTGGGCCCACCGTGCGCCGGCTGAAGTTGGCCCAAGTACGGCATCCTGCCTATGCTGGCTATCCCTTGAGCCAGGGAATCAACCAGCGCCGGCTTGCTCCGGGAAGGAATGCTGACCACAGCGGCGGGTCGGCCCGCACCGCTCCACGGGGTCCCGCCTTCGGCACCGGACCATTCACGCAGTACTTGGACACAGGCCTGCAGCATCGCAGGATCCACCGCACGGTCCGGCGCTCCGGCTGCGAACAATTCCCGGAGGGCCCCACCCCAACCCAGGTCTGTCAGCCTGGCCAGAACGCGTCCCTCGGCAATGCTCTCGTCCGGCTTGATCTTGCCTTTGACCGCAACGCCCAGCCGGTCCATGCCGCTGGGCCATTGGAGCCGCGGCTCCACGGCAATTCCTGCCCTGCGGAGCGTCTGGCCCGCGGCGTCTGCCGCCGAGTCCGCGATATCAACAGGGAACCATCGTCCGGCGCAGTTGTCGCAGCGTCCACAGGCGGCTGCTGTTTCGTCATCCAGGACCGAGGTGATGTACTCCATCCGGCAGCCGGCCGTGTCCTGGTAGATCACCATGGAATCCTGCTCGTCCACACGGGCCTCGGCAATGCGGGCGTAGCGTTCGGCGTCGTAGTGCCACGGCCGCCCGGTTGACCGCCAACCTCCGCCAACGCGCTCTACTGCACCGTCCACGGCCAAGACCTTCAGCAGGAGCTCCAGAGGCGTACGGCGGAGGTCTACCCGGGCTTCCAACGCGACGGTGGACATGGCAGAGCCAGCGTCGCCCAGAACAGCCAGCACCGCCGCCGCCTTTTCCTCGGAAGGCATCGACGCCGTGGCAAAGTACTGCCAGATCTCGCGGTCCTCTGATCCCGGCAGCAGGAGGACATCTGCGTTGGCTGCGCCACGGCCGGCGCGTCCCACCTGCTGGTAGTAGGCAACCGGCGATGACGGGGCGCCGAGGTGGATCACGAAGCCCAGATCGGGTTTGTCGAACCCCATGCCCAAGGCAGAGGTTGCCACCAGTGCCTTAACCTGGTTGTCCTTGAGGAGTTGCTCTGCCCGCTCACGATCGCCCGGGTCTGTTCGACCCGTGTAAGCAAGCACGTTGTGCCCGGCTTCGGAAAGCAGCCGGGCAGTGTCTTCTGCAGCGGAGACAGTGAGCGTGTAGATGATGCCGCTCCCCGGCATATCCGCGAGGTGGGTCAGCAGCCAGCCGAGCCGGTCCCGGGAGTCGGAAAGGTTGAGGACACCCAGGCGCAGCGACTCCCGGCCCAGGCCCCCGCGGATGGTCAGCACTCCCGCGCCGAGCTGCTCTTCAATATCATGGACCACCCGGGAGTTGGCAGTGGCTGTTGTCGCCAGGACGGGAACGGTCTCCGGCAATTGGGCGATGAGGTCCGAGATCCGGCGGTAGTCGGGTCGGAAATCGTGCCCCCAGTCGGAAATACAGTGCGCTTCATCGATCACCAGGAGCCCTGTCCGCCGGATGAGCTCGGGAAGCTGGTTCTCCCTGAACGACGGATTGGTCAGGCGCTCCGGCGACACCAGCAGAACGTCGACGTCGTCAGCGGCCAACTGCGCCAGGACCGTGTCCCATTCCAGCGCATTCGCGGAATTAATCGCGACCGCCCGGACCCCTGCCCGTGCAGCTGCGGCCACCTGGTCACGCATGAGCGCCAGCAGGGGTGAGACGATCAACGTTGGCCCCGCTCCCCGTCTGCGCAAAAGCAAGGACGAGACGAAGTAGACGGCAGACTTCCCCCAGCCGGTGCGTTGGACCACGAGCGCCCTGCGGCCCGCATCCACCAACGCCTCGATCGCTTCAAACTGGCCATCGTGGAACTGTGCCTCCGGGTGGCCAACCAGTTCGCGAAGGCACGCCAGCGCCTCCTGCTTGGTTGCTGATTGCACGGGAACGGCAGTGTTTGGGGAAATGTTGGCCATGTCCCCAGTATTCCAGTCGCCCCTGACAGCCAGAACGGGCGGGTCCCGCTATGTGGATAACAGCTGTATGGATAACGACTATCCACATACAGCGCCCACGGGTTCCTGCCGCGCTGGGTAGCCACAGTAGGATTGAGCCCGTGACTAGCGAGCAGAACAAGACATTCGACCTCTCGGCATCCTTTAAGGCGTATGACGTCCGGGGCATCGTGGGTGAATCCATCACGGCTGAAATCGTCGAGGCCGTCGGCGCCGCCTTCATCGACGTCCTTGGCCTTGAAGGGGAAACTGTCCTCGTTGGTGGCGACATGCGTCCTTCATCACCGGAGTTCAGCCAAGCCTTCGCAAACGGCGCGGCAACCCGGGGAGCCAACGTCCAGCTCCTGGATCTGATCTCCACAGATGAGCTCTACTACGCGTGCGGCGCCTTGAACGCTGCCGGCGCAACTTTCACCGCCAGCCACAACCCCGCCGAATACAACGGCATCAAAATGGCCAAGGCCGGCGCCCAGCCCATCTCGTCCGAAAGCGGCCTGAAGGAAATCCAGGCACTCGCCGAGCAGTACTTGAACGCCGGAAGCATCCCGTCCGCCGCCACCCGCGGCGAGATCGGAGTCCACGATGTCCTGAAGGACTATTCCGAGTACCTGCGCAAACTGGTGGACCTCTCAGGTTCCCGTCCGCTGAAGATCGTTGTCGACGCCGGCAACGGCATGGCCGGCCTGACCACTCCGGCAGTCCTTGGCGACAAGCTGCTTCCGGCATTGCCTTTCGAGATCGTCCCGCTCTATTTCGAACTGGATGGTTCCTTCCCGAACCACCCCGCCAACCCGCTGGAACCGGAAAACCTTCGCGACCTCCAGGCGGCAGTAGTCAAGCACGGCGCGGACATCGGATTGGCTTTCGACGGCGACGCGGACCGTTGCTTCGTGATAGACGAAAAGGGTGACGCTGTCTCGCCGTCGGCCATCACAGGGATGGTCGCCCGCCGCGAGATTGCCCGGGCCCGGATGTCCGGGGAAGAAACCCCCGTCATCATCCACAACCTCCTGACCTCAAAAGCCGTTCCCGAACTCGTGGCCAAGGACGGCGGCCGTGCCGTGCGGACCCGTGTGGGACACTCCTTCATCAAGGCTGTCATGGCGGAGGAAGGCGCCGTTTTCGGCGGAGAGCACTCGGCGCACTTCTACTTCAGGGATTTCTGGAACGCCGATACCGGAATGCTCGCAGCCATGCACGTGCTTGCCGCCCTCGGTGAGCAGGACGGCCCGCTCTCGGAGCTCGGCCGCCAGTACGAACCGTACGTCTCGTCGGGCGAGATCAACTCGGAGATCGAAGACAAGGCCGGCGCCGTGGAACGCGTACGCGCGGACTTTGAAACCGAAGACATCGACATCGATCACATGGACGGCAGCACCTTCACGGCAAAGGACGGTAGCTGGTGGTTCAACTTGCGTCCTTCCAACACCGAGCCCTTCCTGCGGTTGAACGCCGAAGCCAAGGACCAGGCCACCATGGAGAAGATCCGCGACCGCGTCCTGGCGCTGGTCCGGGGCTAGGCTTACAGCCATGACGCAGCTTCCCTCCGAGGCGCGGATCTCCCCTGACACCGAACTGGCCGCAGTCGTGGCCGAGGCCCTTAAATTGGCCGACGCGCAGTTGGTGATCAACAAGGGCTTTACTCCGTTCGTCTTCATGCTCGACCATGACGGCGCCATCCACCGCGGTGAAGTCCCCCAGGAAATCCAGGGGAGCATGCCGCCGGACCCGCTGGTGGCCGTGAAGCTGACCATCGATCTCTTTTCGGGCCATGCCGATAACCTCCTCGCAATGGTTGCCGTATTGGATCCGCAGTCCGGCAAGACGGAGGACACCCTCCACCTTTGGGCTGAACACCGCAGTGGCATAAGCCAGATCATCCGTGTGGACTTCACTCGAAAGAAGTTCCTGAAGCACCCCACGTTCAGCGAACCCCGCGTGGAGGCACAGACTGCCCACGTGTGGACCGGCGAGTCCCCGAGCCCGGCGGAGGAATGGTGGCACGAGGGCCTCTCCGAGCAGGCCATCCAGGATGTGTTCAGCTTGGTGGGCGTCGCTGTTCCTTTCGCCCAGGATCAGCTGGCTAAGAACGGCGTCCTTGCCCCCTACGGGATCACCACCGATCTTGAGGGCGTGGTGGGGCACAGCATGGCTTATCTGGAGCCCAACGAAGACGGCGACGTGGATTCCGCGGAGGCGGTTCAGCTGATGACAGAAGGTTTCCGCAAGGACCGGGAAGGGCTCCGTGGGACCTGCATCCTGGCCGATATCAGCATCCAGGCTGACGACGGCGGAGTCGTGGACGCGGTGAGGCTGCACATTGAGCACGCCGAGGGACTGTCGATGCACATCCTGAAACCCTACGAACTCGTGGGAGAACACCAAGCGGTCGCATTCGGGGAGTCAGCGGTAATACCCGCCGAGGCAAGAGTGTGGTCGGCATGAGCGAGCAATCCGCCGGCACAACCTCCCCGGAAGAATCGGCGCAGGACCGCGAGCTCAGGGAGACCTTGGGCACTGGTCTTGGTACTGCCCAGGAACATCTCCAACAAAATGGCGGCTTCTTTCCCTTCGCCATCACGCTGGCGAACGATGGTGAACTCCGGATCGTCATGGTAACTCCGGGGGAACCGGACGAGGACGGCCACGTCGACGCCGGGCAAATGCTGTCCGACCTCCACGAACTGTTGCGCCAAGGCCGCGAAGACTTCCGGGCCGTTGCCATCGTCAGCGATGTCAGCCTGCCCGAACACGGTTCGGATGGCATCCATGGCGCAGCGGAGCACCGTGATGGTGCTGTCCGGGCTGCCATCATTCCCTATGTCCCGGGAGCTGGCGGTTTCACCTTCGCCGCCATGGAGCCGGATACCAACGAGCCATCCATCTGGGTGGACTAGACCGACGATCTAAACTGATTCCATGAAGATCAACGCCTTCGCAGATGTGAGCCTTCGGGCCATCATGGTGTTGGCTGCTGCCCCGGAGGGTTCACTGCTGACCACGCAGGCCGTCGCAGACGCCGTCGGAACCCCCTACAACCACGTCAGCAAGGCGATGGTCCGCTTGCGCGCACTGGGACTTATCGACGTCGAACGCGGACGGCTGGGTGGGTCACGCTTGAACGACGCCGGTCGGCAGGCCACCGTGGGTGAGGTTCTGCGTCACCTGGACAGCCGGCAGGATCCTGCGGAGTGCCAGTCCCCCACCAAGAACTGCCCCCTCATTACCGAATGCGGACTGCGTCACGCCATGACCCGCGCCAGGGAAGCCTTCTACCGCGAGTTGGACACCGTGGTCATTTCTTCGCTCCCCCACGCGCGGCAAATGGAACCAGTGTTCGAATCAATCGGGCTCCGGCCTGAGTTCCGCACACCTGCAGTGCAGTAGCAACCCGGCGGACCTACGGCATCCATCGTTCGGTCGCCCAGGAACCAAGCCAGGAACGACGGCGGCCCGCCACCTTTCAAACGAAAGGTGACAGGCCGTCGTCGTTCACTTAAGGACGCCATTGTCCCCAAGAGGTCTAGCCCAGACGGGTCTTGAGACCGTCCAGCTCGGACTGGAGTGCCGCCGGGAGGGATTCGCCGAAGTTCGCGAACCATTCCTCGATGGATGCCAGTTCAGTTGCCCACTCATCGGCGTCGACGCGGACCGCGGCCTCAACCTCGGCCGGCGTCATGTCGAGGCCCTCAAGATCGATGGATTCACCGGTCGGAACAAAGCCGATCGGCGTTTCGACGGCGTCAGCCTTGCCTTCCAGGCGCTCGATGGCCCACTTGAGCACGCGTGCGTTGTCACCGAATCCAGGCCAAGCGAAGCCACCCTCAGCCGTGCGGCGGAACCAGTTGACCAGGAAGATCCTGGGCAACCGCTCCGCGTTGGCCTTGGAGGACAGGTTGACCCAGTGGTTCAGGTAGTCGCCTGCGTCGTAGCCGATGAACGGCAGCATGGCCATGGGGTCGCGGCGGACAACACCGACGGCGCCAGCGGCAGCGGCGGTGGTTTCCGAGGACAAAGTGGAACCCATGAAGATGCCGTTCGACCAGCTGCGGGCCTCGGTTACCAAGGGGATTGTGGTCTTGCGGCGGCCACCGAACAGGATCGCGGACAGCTCCACGCCCTCGGGGCTGAAGTACTCTTCGGCCAACATGTCGATCTGGTCGATCGGCGTGCAGAAGCGTGAGTTCGGGTGTGCGGCGGGCGCGTCGGAGTCCGGAGTCCAGGACTCACCGCGCCAGTCGGTCAGGTGTGCCGGAGTATCCTCCGTCATGCCTTCCCACCAGACGCCACCGTCGTCGGTCAGGGCTACGTTGGTGAAGATGCTGTTGCCCTTGGCGATGGCGCGCATGGCGTTGGGGTTGGTGCCCCAACCCGTGCCGGGTGCGACGCCGAACAAGCCGGCTTCGGGGTTGACGGCGCGGAGTTCACCTTCCTTGCCAAAGCGCATCCAGGTGATGTCGTCACCCAGGGTCTCAACCTTCCAGCCCTTAATGGTCGGGTCGAGCAGCGCGAGGTTGGTCTTGCCACAAGCGGACGGGAAGGCCGCGGAGACGTAGTACGTCTTCTGCTCGGGGGAGGTCAGCTTCAGGATGAGCATGTGCTCAGCGAGCCAACCCTCATCACGTGCCATGACCGAAGCGATGCGCAGCGCGTAGCACTTCTTGCCGAGCAGTGCGTTTCCACCGTAGCCGGAGCCGAAGGACCAGATGGAGCGCTCTTCGGGGAAGTGGACAATCCACTTGTCCGGGTTGCAGGGCCATGCGACGTCGGCCTGGCCGGCTTCCAGCGGCGCGCCCAGCGAGTGGAGGGCGGGAACGAAGAAGGCATCGGTCTGGGTGATGCGGTCCAGGACGTCAGTGCCGATGCGGGCCATGATGCGCATGGAGGCAACGACGTAGGCGGAGTCGGTGATCTCAACGCCAAACTTGGGGTCTTCTGCATCGAGGTGGCCCATGACGAACGGGATGACGTACATGGTGCGGCCACGCATGGAGCCGGCGAACAGTCCGCGCAGCTTCTGCTTCATTTCGGCCGGAGCCATCCAGTTGTTGGTGAAGCCTGCGTCACGCTCGTTCTCGGAGCAGATGAAGGTCTGCTCTTCAACGCGGGCAACGTCAGCGGGGTCGGAGAACGCCGCGAAGGAATTCGGGAACGTTTCCGGGTTGAGCCGCTTCAGGGTGCCGGCCTCGACGAGTTCGTCTGTGAGCTTCTTGTTTTCTGCTTCGCTGCCATCAACCCAGTGGATGCGGTCCGGCTGAGTCAGCTCGGCAACTTCCTCAACCCAGGCCAGCAGGCGTGCATGCGTAGTAGGTGCCTTCTCAAGCAGCGGCAGTCGCGCCAGATCGCCCATTGCGGTTCCCTTCCTCGGGTTCAGTGGTGTGTCCTAAACGATAGGGGCCGCGGACCAGACCAATCCGCTGTCAGACATCGGACATCCACCTGCTTGAAAACTAAAAAACCCCTAGAATTCAAGGTTCCCGATTCCTGGGAGCTGATTTTAAGTGACTAAGGTCACGTAGACCGGTCTAGTTGCGCAGATTACAGCTTTTCGATTTGGAACTTCACATGAACTTCTGTAAAGTTTATTGAGGTTCGAGGGGGTCAGAGAAACAGACCGCCGAGAATCACGCGAAATGCGCCCATAGCTCAGCTGGATAGAGCGTCTGTCTACGGAACAGAAGGTCAGGGGTTCGAATCCCTTTGGGCGCACAAATCAAGACCCGCACCGGTTCGCCGGTGCGGGTCTTTTGTTTTCCCCGAATGAACCCAACTAAGTAGCAGTTCAGGTCGTTTTGAGCGCTCAAAACGACCTGAACTGTTACCCAGTTCGGTGAGGGCGGGCCTAGATGCCCGGAGTGAACGGCATCGGCGGAACGTAAGAACGCCTCCGCGCCTTGGGGATCCCGTGCACCGGAGCAGCTCCTCCCACCAGATTGGTCAACGTTCCCAGTCGCTCCACAGTCAGGCTCACCACGTCGTCCCGTTCCAGCGATGGCGGAGCCATTGACCCGTACCACCCCCAGAACTCGGACAGGCAGCCACCCCCGCTGGTGCCGGAACCCAGGATGTCGCCGCGACGAACCCACGTACCCCTGCTGGCGTAGGAAACGAGCTCGGCAAAGTTCCACGCCATATTGGCCAGGGAATCCGTGGCCAATACCCGTCCGTTCACGGAGACACTCATGGTGACATTCAAAAAGCCGTCAGAAGTGACGTCGGCAAGTTCGTCCTTCGTCACGAAAAAGGGCCCCAGGGACGTCGCAGTGTCCTTGCCCTTGGCCGGCCCCAGCCCGACCGTCATTTCACTGCGCTGCAGGTCCCGGGCTGACCAGTCGTTCAGGATCATGTAACCGGCAATGTGATTCCCGGCCTCCGCCACGGAAAGGTTGTTCCCGTCCTCGCCGATCACCGCTGCCACTTCCAACTCGAAGTCGAATTGCCGCGATCCCGGCGCCATGGGAACGGTGGCGTTGTGGCCTATCGCCGCGTGCGGGTTGGTGAAATAGAACGACGGCGCGTCGAACCAGGCGGGCGGAATGCCCTTATCGGGGGCTACTGATTTCAATGCCCCCTCCGTGTGCTGCTCAAAAGTAATGAAGTCCCGGATAGTGGTGACGTCAACAGGAGGCAGCAGTTCGACGGCACCGAACTCCACAAGTTCGCCGTCCACCGGGACCCACGGGCGGGCAATCACTTCAAAAGCGTCCAGTCCTTCCGGATAAAGCCGGCCAGAAACCAAGTCAGGATTCGCCAGCCCAAGGCGGGGAACGCCGTCGAGCATTAACCGGAAGAATTTCACGCCACCGACCCCGCATCCAGGATCGCGACCGCCCGCGTCCAGCCGGCGGAGGCTCCGTGGATTTTCACGGGGAAGCACGAGATCCGGAACCCCGTGGACGGCAGTACTTCAAGGTTGTTGAGTTTCTCGATATGGCAGTAGCCGATCTCCATCCCGGCTTTGTGGCCCTCCCAGATCAGTGAGTTGTCGCCGGTTTCCACGTACCGCTTGGCCGTATGGATGAAAGGAGCGTCCCAGCTCCACGCATCGGTGCCGGTGACACGGACGCCACGGCTGGTAAGGAAAAGGGTGGCTTCGCGGCCCATCCCGCACCCCTTGGTGAGGTAGTCGTCCGAGCCGTAGCGTGTGCCTGCCGCAGTATTGACCACCACTATGTCTCCCGGGGCCAGCTGGTGGCCGATCCGGTCAAGCTCGGCCTCGACGTCGGCAGCTGTGGCAACGTAGCCGTCCTCGAATTGGCGGAAGTCCAGTTTCACCCCGCGGCCGAAGCACCACTCGAGCGGCACCTCGTCAATGGTGATGGCACGCGCACCTCCGTCCATGGTGGAGGCGTAGTGGTACGGGGCATCCAGATGTGTACCTGTATGGGTGGTTGCGTTGATGCGCTCGATCGCCCAGCCTTCCTCCCCCGGAAGATCCTCCTCAGCCATCCCCGGGAAGTAGGACACCAGGTCCTTGGCGGTTTCGCGGTGGGTGAGGTACTCAATTTGCGGCGTCATCCCGGGTGGGTCCGAGGCGATACCAGCACGAAGGCTGACGGAGAGGTCAATAAGGTCAGGCATTGTTGACGGGTTCCTTCTGGAGGTAGGACGGGGACACGGAGTCGTCCGTGGACGCGCCGCGATGGGTATGTGGCAGGAAGAGCATGAGGGCCCCACCCACGAGGAACACCGCACCGGACAGGATCAGCCCGGAGGAGAAGCCCCAGGCTGCCGCAATCCCGCCCATGGCAAGAGGTGCGAAGGCCGCCACTCCACGGCCGATGTTGAAGCAGAAGCCGGCGCCCGTGGTGCGGATCCTGGTGGGGTAGAGCTCTCCAAGGTAGGAGCCGAAAAGTCCGGCAAACGTCATGAAGAAGGCGTAGAGAGGCCCCATCCACAGCAGTGCCGCCTGGTTGGTGACCAGACCATACAACGGCATCAAAAATCCGGTGCCGGTGAGGGAGAGCATGATGGCGTTGCGGCGGCCGATTTTGTCCGCGATCCAGCCGAACACGATATAGCCGGCGAACATGCCGAGGTTGAGGATGGTCATGAAGAGGCTGACCTGCCGGGGATCGAGGCAGCGCTCGCTGGAGAGGTAACTGGGCATCCACGTTGACGCGCCATAGAAACCAACGAACGCGCAAACAGCAACCAGGGTGGCGATGATGGTGCGGCGCCGATAACTGCCGGTGAACAGTTCCTTGGCGGTGACGTTGCGCGCCACCTCCTGCTGCGCACGCTCTGCAAGCCACGCTTTGGATTCGGGAAAGAAAAAGACCACCATCAGCAGCGGCAGCAGTGCGGACAACCCGGTGACCAGGAAGAGCAGCCGCCAATCGGGCATGAAGGCGCCCGCGATCAGTGCTGCTCCTGCGCCGCCCAGCGGATACGCGGCAAGCACGAAAGCCACCGCCCGCCCGCGCTGTTCGGCCGGCCAGGTTTCCACAATGTAGGTGGACAAAACTGACCACACTCCCCCAAGGCCAATGCCGGCCAGGAACCGGAGGGCCACGAACACCCCGTAGTTCGGCACCACAAAGAGCGCCGAGGTCAGGGCGACAAATACCACCATGGACCCGATGAGGGCGATGCGGCGGCCCCGGTTGTCCGCTACCCACCCAGTGATAATGCTGGAGCATCCCATGCCAAGCAGGGTGGCTGTGGCCAGAAGACCCCCGGCAATCGGCGTCAACTTCAGCTCTGCACTGATGGCAGGGAGCGCGAAGGAGAGCACCGCGATTTCCAGGGCGTCAAAAAGATAGATGATGAACGACCCAACAAGGATGAACCACTTGGTTCCACGTTTCATGGGATCCCTTCCGATGGGGGCGACGTTGCCCGAAACGGAAACTAGAACTTATACACACGTTCAGTTTCTGTTGGAATAGAATTTATACACCCATTCAATTTGTGTCAATGCTCACAGGCTTCATGCGCCCTGGGGCCGATAGGGTGGGACTCATGTCCACGGAAGTACAGGGAAACACAGCCGGCACCCGCCGCCGGGAACAGATTTTGGATGTCGCCGTGGGGATGTTTGCCGACCGCGGCTTCGAAAGCACCACCATGCGGGCTGTAGCGGAGGAAATCGGCACCACTGCTCCCCTGGTGATCTACCATTTCGCCACCAAGCTGGAGCTCTACAGGGCCGTCTTCGCCCGGTACCAGCACCTCAACGAGGAACGCCGGCGGCAAGTACTGGCGGTCGACCCCTCAGCGAGTGACGCCGTCGAACGAATTGTGGACGCCTTCCTCATGCCCACACTGAAGGCACAGGAAACAGCGGACGGGAAGCTGTTCGCCCGCCTCGTCCTGCGGGAAGCTTCGGACCCCTCGGCGCACGATCGCGGCATCCTCGCCGAATACTTCGACCCCATGGCCAGGGACTTCATCGCAGTGATGCGCAAGGCCCTGCCCGACAAACCGCAGGGATTTCACGAGTGGGCCTACATGTTCGGGGTTGGGGCCCTGACCGGGACGGCGCTCCCCCAACGCATCGCGTCCCTGTCCGACGTCACCAACATCAACGATTTCCGCTACGACTACCTGCGGACAGTCCTCATCGCCGGCTGGCGCGGCGCCGGACCCAAGTAGGTAACAGATAACGCTCCACTGACGGCGCAGTAGAGCATGTGCTGTTACTCAGTTGGGCACGACGGCGGCCCTTGCGTTGCGCTTGTTACTCGCCGACCGCTTCGCTGATGCGGCGGCGGATGCCATCGAAGTGCCGGTTGAGCAGCTCAGCCGCTGCGGCTTTGTCTCCTGCGGCGACGGCGGCGTAGATGTCCCGGTGCATGGCCGCGGTCTTGGCCAGGTCCTCGTTGCCCGGGCCGATCTCCACGTGGATCTTGCGGTACACCTTCCAAAAAACGCCCATCAGGTTGATGAGGAGCTCGTTGTTGAGCGGCTCGAACAGGCGGCGGTGGAACTCGGCATCCGCGGCAACGAAGTTCTCTCCAGCCGCGGCCAACTCCTCCATTTGCTTGACCGATTCCTCGATGGTGGCCAGTTGCTCCTTGGTCATGACGTCCATGGAGGAACCAATGAGTCCGGATTCCAGGGCCTGGCGTACGTCGACCAACTGCAATGCCTCAAGCCCCTGATGGCGGAGGGAAAGCCTCCCGCGGAAGGTGAGCCCGTCGGCGAGCGCATCGAAGTTGCTGGGCGCCACGAACATGCCGAAGCCATGGCGGATCTCGATGACCCCCAAAGCCTGGAGCACCTTCAGCGACTCACGGAGAGTGTTCCGGCCAACGCCGAGGGCAACTGACAACTCGCTCTCCGTGGGCAAGGGATCGCCTGCTTCCAGCTCGCGTTCAAGGATCAGTTCCATAATGTCCGACTGCAGTGCACGCAGCCGGGCCTGTGCGCTGAACCGCGCCTGCGGAACCACACCGGAAGTTGTCATGGCTTTCTCCTTGCCGAGCACCAGCCCCCATGGTTGCGAAGGGGTGCGGTATTAATATTGAAGTGAGCTTAGCGTCCACCTCGTGATGAGTAGCTCGCAACATACAATATCGGATGTCCCATCTCCTTCATAGCCATGGAGGGGATTTCTTCAGATCTCTCCCCGGGATTTCCCCCTCGGACCGGCCGCAGCCGGCAAGCCGAAGGCGCGCGGAGCGCGCCCTAGCCATCGAATCCCGCTTGACGTTCCGTTGTGACCGCCCTTACAGTTTCCATACGAGCATCGGACGTCCTACATCCGATAACCCACGAAACGCGAATGGTGAGGCACCCTATGAGCAAGACGATCCAAAGCCTGCCGCTGGTCAACGACGCCAGCCGCCGGAACTTCCTGAAGCTAAGCGGCGCAGTTGGTGCAGCAGCCGCCTTCACGGCAACCCTTTCTGCGTGCGGCGGCGCTGCCAGCACCACCACGGGTAACGCAACGAACACCGCTGCGGTCAACAAGGACCTCACCATCGAGGCAGGCATTTCCTACGCGCTCTCCACGGGCTTCGATCCCCTGAGCTCCTCGGGCGCCACGCCGATGGCGGCCAACCTGCACATCTTTGAAGGCCTCATCGAGCTTCACCCGGCTACTCGTCAGCCCTACAACGCCTTGGCAGCCACGGATCCCAAAAAGATCAACGACACCACCTACCAGGTGACCATCCGCGACGGCGCGAAGTTCCACGATGGCTCCCCCGTCACCACCGAGGACGTGGCGTTCTCCTTCACCCGCGTCATGGACCCGGCCAACAAGTCGCTCTTCTCCCAGTTCATCCCGTTCATCCAGGACGTCAAGCCTGTTGATGCCAAGACGGTGGAGTTCACGCTCAAGTACGCCTTCCCGGGCTTCGGACCGCGCATCTCCGTGGTGAAGATCGTCCCCAAGGCTCTTGCAACAGACCTGAAGGCCTTCGATGCCAAGCCCGTGGGCTCCGGCCCCTACAAGCTCATCTCCGCGGTGAAGGACGACAAGATCGTCTTTGAGGCCTTCGCCGATTACAATGGCCCCAAGCCCGCCCTGGCCAAGGGCATGACCTGGCTGCTGCTCTCCGACGCCGCAGCCCGCGTGACCGCCGTCCAGTCCGGCCGGGTCCAGGCAATTGAAGACGTGCCCTACCTCGATGTTGACGGCCTGAAGTCCAAGGTCAAGGTTGAATCCGTCCAGTCCTTCGGGCTGCTGTTCCTCATGTTCAACTGCGCCAAGGCCCCCTTCGACAACAAGCTTGTCCGCCAGGCCCTGCACTATGGCCTGGACAAGGAAGCCATCATCAAGAAGGCCCTGTTCGGGAACGCCAAGGCTGCCAGCTCGTACTTCCAGGAGGGCCACCCGGACTACGTCAAGGCCAAGAATGTCTACGGCTTTGACACCTCCAAGGCCGCAGACCTGCTCAAGCAGGCCGGCGTGACGAACCTCGAATTCGAACTGCTCACTACAGACACCGCCTGGGTCAAGGACGTTGCACCGCTGATCCTCGAATCCTGGAACAAGATCCCCGGCGTCAAGGTCACCGTCAAGAGCCTCCAGTCCGGCGCCTTGTACAGCGACCGTGTTGGCAAGGGCGACTACACCGTGGTGGCTGCACCCGGTGATCCCTCAGTGTTCGGCAACGATGCCGACCTGCTTCTGAGCTGGTTCTACTCCGGCGCCACGTGGATGGACAAGCGCGCGTTCTGGACCACGCCGGAGCGCACCAAGCTCCAGGGACTCATGGACAAGGGCTCGCAGGCCTCCGGTGAGGAAGCCAAGAAGATCGTGGGCGAAATCGTGGACATGGTCTCGGAGGAAGTTCCGCTGTACCCCGTCTTCCACCGCCAGTTGCCCAGCGCCTGGGATGAAAAGAAGCTCAACGGCTTCCAGCCCCTGCCCACCACGGGCCTGTCCTTCATCGACGTCGGACGCACCGCCTAGGCGGTCCCCCAACGTTGCGGGGCCCGCTTTACGTCCTAAAGCCCCCACTTTGCACGCAGAGCGGGCCCCGCAACCCAGCTTCACCCCTAACAACCGGAGAACACATTGGTCACGATATTGCGTCTGCTTGGCCGCAGGCTTGCAGCATTGCCATTAATGATCCTGGGCATCACGTTGCTCGTCTTCATGGTCCTGCAGGCCGCTCCCGGCGACCAGGCCAGCTCAGCCCTCGGCGACGGTGCCAGCGAAGAAGCGAAGCAGCAGTACCGCCAGGACAATGGCCTCAACGATCCCCTGGTCCTGCAGTACTTCCGTTTCCTCGGCAGGCTCCTTCAGTTCGACCTCGGCACCACCACCCCGCCGGCCAAGTCGGTGGCCTCCATGATCGGCTCAGCTTTCCCTTTGACGCTGCAGCTGACTTTCCTCGGCGTGCTCATCGCGATCGTTTTGTCCTTGGCGTTCGGCGTCCTCGGCGCTCTGTACCGGGACAAGTGGCAGGACCAGTTGGTCCGCGTCTTCTCCATCGCCGCGATCGCCACGCCGTCGTTCTGGCTCGGCATCCTGCTGATCCAGTGGTTCGCACTCGGTGAGAACCCAATGTTCCCCTCAGGCGGAATTGCGACGCCGGAATCCGGCTTTGGCGGTTGGCTCAACTCCATGGCCCTCCCGGCTTTGGCGCTCGGCATTCCCGTGTCCGCATCGCTGATCCGCGTGGTCCGTACATCCATGGTGGAAGAACTGGACCGCGACTACGTCCGTACCGCCATCGGCAACGGGGTCCCATACCGCGAGGTGGTCTCCAAGAACGTCCTTCGCAACGCACTGGTCACTCCGGTGACCGTGCTGGGACTGCGCGTTGGCTACCTGCTGGGTGGCGCCGTCGTGATTGAAATGATTTTCGCCTTGCCCGGCATGGGCCAGCTCATCCTCAACGGCATCACCAACCTGGACGTGAACCTGGTCCAGGGCGTGGTGCTCACCATCTCAGTCACCTTTGTTCTGGTGAACATCGTGGTGGACCTTCTCTACCTGCTCATCAACCCCCGAATCAGGACGGTATAGCTCATGCGCAGCAAGCTCGCAGAACGGCTAAGCGCTCCGGGCCTTCGTTTCAAGGCCCTGCCCTGGGGCTCCCGTATCGCCCTGCTCTTCCTCATTGTGATTGTCCTGGCAGCAATCTTCGCCCCGGTCATTGCCCCGCACGATCCCCTCGAAACGTTCATCCCGGCCACTCCCCCGGGCGCCGAACATTTCTTTGGCACTGACCGCCTGGGCCGCGATATCTTCTCGCGCCTCCTGTTCGGCGCGCAGTCTTCGCTGATGATCGGCCTCGGCGCTGTGGGCCTGGCGATCCTCGCCGGTGCGCTCCTTGGCTCCTTCGCCGCCACCTCGAGCAAGTCCGTGAACGAGATCATCATGCGGCTCATGGACATCCTCATGGCGTTCCCGGGTATCGCCCTGGCCGCCGTACTGCTCGCGGCTTTCGGCAACTCGGTCCCGACCATCATCATCGCGATCGCCATTATCTACACTCCGCAACTTGCCCGTGTGGTCCGCGCCAACGTCCTGGCACAGTACGGCGAAGACTACGTCCGTGCTGAGCGCGTGATCGGTGCCGGCCGCTTCTACATCCTGGTCAAGCACATCGTCCGCAACACTGCTGCCCCGGTGCTCGTGTTCGCCACGGTCATGGTGGCCGACGCGATCATCCTCGAAGCTTCGCTTTCCTTCCTCGGGGCCGGTGTCCAGGATCCCGCGCCGTCGTGGGGCAACGTGATTTCCTACGGCCGCAACCTGGTCCTATCCGGCGGCTGGTGGGCCACCACCTTCGCTGGCCTGACCATCCTGTTGACCGTTCTCTCGCTGAACATCCTCGCCGAGGGTCTTACCGACGCCATGGTCAACCCCAGGCTCCGGCGTGCGCCTGCGGTGAAGGACGACGACGGTGCTACCGCTGCCGTGTCCGCCGTTGACACCGAAGTAGCGACGTCCGTGGCCCAGCCTTCCGTACTTGAGGAACACGAGCTCGACGGCGTCCGCACGGCTTCCGGTGACAGCGTCACCAGCGATCGTGACCAGTCAGCCGTGCTCACCGACGTCCGGATCGCGGCCAGCAACCCGAACCTCTCGCTGGACCGCGAACTGGAGCTCCTCGCAGCAATCGAGGCGAAGCGCACCGACCGCCTTCCGCAGGTACCTGCAGGCGCACGCAACGTCCTCGAGGTGAAGAACCTCTCCATCCGCTTCCCCGGCCGCTTCGGCGATATCGCGATCGTGGACAACGTTTCCTTCACGGTCCGCGAAGGAGAAACCATGGGCCTCGTGGGCGAGTCCGGCTGTGGCAAGTCCATCACCTCCCTGGCCGTCATGGGACTGCTCCCGAAGACCGCGCAGGTGACCGGATCCATCACGTTCGACGGCAAGGAACTGCTTGATCCGGCCACCAAGCACAGCAACCCGAAGGCCTATGTGGGCCTCCGCGGCGAGCAGATCGCCATGGTCTACCAGGATGCACTCAGCTCGCTGAACCCGTCCATGAAGATCAAGGAACAGATGGAGCAGCTCACCAAGCGCGGCGGCCGCAAGACACCCACCGAGCTGCTGGAAATGGTGAAGCTGGATCCCGTCCGGACGCTGGCCAGCTATCCGCACGAGCTCTCCGGTGGCCAGCGCCAACGTGTGCTGATCGCCATGGCGTTGTCCCGCTCGCCCAGGATCGTCGTGGCCGATGAGCCCACCACCGCTTTGGATGTCACAGTCCAGAAGCAGGTTGTGGACCTCCTGAACGAACTGCGCGAACAGCTCGGCTTCGCCATGGTGTTCGTCAGCCACGACCTCGCCCTGGTTGCCTCCCTGGCGCACCGCATCACTGTCATGTACGCCGGCCAGGTGGTGGAATCCGCACAGGCGTCCGAACTCCTGCAGAACCCCAAGCACGAGTACACCCGGGGGCTGCTTGGCGCAGTGCTTTCCATCGAAGCGGACGCTGCAAGGCTGCACCAGATACCCGGCACCGTTCCTTCCCCCAGGGACTTCGCCACAGGGGACCGCTTTGCGCCCCGCTCGCTGCGGCCCGACGCCGATCCCCACCAACGGCTGGTCCTGACGACGGTTTCTTCGGTTGACTCCGTCAACGGCGACGATGCCGACCACTACTGGGCAAGCCACTTGAAGGAGGACGCGAAATGAGCCCGTCAATTCAACAGGAGCCAAAGCCGGTCATCGAGCTCAAGGACGTCAAGGTCTACCACCGCGCCCGCACCGGTGGCCTCTTCCGGCCGAACATCGTCAAAGCCGTCGACGGCGTGGACTTCACCATCAGCCGCGGCGAAACCGTGGGCATCGTGGGTGAGTCCGGCTGCGGCAAGTCCACGCTGGCCTCAGTGCTCGTGGGACTTCAGCCGCCGACGTCGGGCAAGGTCTTGTTCCACGGAAAGCCCGCCATCAAGCGGAACGCGGCCATGCGCAAGGAGTTCGGCCGATCCGTTTCCGTGGTCTTCCAGGACCCGGCCACCGCACTGAACCCGCGCATGACCATCCAGGACATCCTCACCGATCCGCTGCAGATCCACGGCATTGGCAACGCAGCCTCCCGCGCTGCCAAGGTCAAGGAACTGCTGGCGCTGGTTGGCTTGCCGCAATCGGCCGCCGAGGTAACGCCGTCGCAAGTTTCCGGCGGCCAGCGCCAGCGTGTGGCGATCGCCCGCGCCTTGGCGTTGGAGCCGGACATCATCGTGGCCGATGAGCCGACGTCGGCCCTGGACGTATCCGTCCGGGCGCAGGTCCTGAACCTGCTGTCCGACCTCAAGACCCAGCTGAACCTCGGCATGGTGTTCATTTCCCACGATATCCAGACCGTCCGGTACGTCTCGGACCGCATCTGCGTCATGTACTTCGGCAAGATCGTCGAGCAGGGCACAGCCGCGCAGGTCTTCGACAACCCCAGCAACGACTACACCAAGAAGCTGCTGGGCGCCGCGCCGAGCCTGCTTCACATCTAGCTTTTTCCTTTCGCAAGTTACCAACAACGGAGATTTCTGTGTCCACTCAATTCCAGGGCGTCATCCCCCCGGTCATCACTCCCCGCCACGCCGATGGCAGCATCGACACCGCGTCGCTGAAGAACGTCACCAAGCACCTGATCGACGGCGGTGTGTCCGGCCTGTTCGTCCTGGGCTCCTCCGGCGAAGTCCCCTACCTCACCAACGATGAGCGCGAGCTGGTGGTCTCCACCATCGCCGACGCCAATGCGGGAGCCGTCCCGCTGATCGTGGGCGCCAATGAGCAGACCACCAACCGCGTCATCGAGGAAGCCCGCAAGGTGGTTGACCTTGGAGCAGACGCGATCGTGGTTACCTCCATGTACTACGCGATCGGCAACGCCGCGGAAACAGAAACGCACTTCCGCGACATCCACGCCGCCATCGAGAAGCCGATTTTCGCGTATGACGTTCCCGTCCGCACGCACTTCAAGCTGCCCACCGACCTCCTGGTCCGCCTCGGCCGCGACGGCGTGATTGCCGGCGTCAAGGACTCCTCCGGCGACGACGTTTCCTTCCGCCAGCTGCTGCTCGCGGCCAAGGACATCCCCAACTTCGACATCTTCACCGGCCACGAAGTCGTAGTGGACGGCGCCCTCCTGGGCGGCGCGCAGGGCGTTGTTCCGGGTCTCGGCAACGTCGATCCGGCGGGCTACCGCCGACTGTTCGACGCCGCCCAGGCCGGCGACTGGGCTGGTGCCGCGCGCGAGCAGGACCGCTTGGCTGACGTCTTCGAGATCGTCTACACCCCCAACGGCCGCGTCTCCGGAGGCGCTGCCGGCCTGGGCGCGTTCAAGACCGCACTGCAGATCATGGGCGTCATCGAGTCCAACACCATGAGCTCGCCGATGCTGTCCCTCAATGACTCCGAGACCGCAGCGATCCGCGAAATCCTGGAGCGGAACGGGCTGGTCTAGCTTCAGTGACCGCTTCCATGCCCGCTTCAATGACCTGTGTAATCGGCGTTGACCTCGGCGGCACCAAGACCGCCGCCGGGGTTGTCTCCTCCTCTGGAGAAGTGTTGATGTCGGACACCATTCCGACCCTCAACCGGGCAGGTGGCCAAGCGATCCTCGACGCCACCGCAGCGCTGATCTCGGGCTTGGTGGCGCGTGCCGCCGACGCCGGACATACTGTGTCCGGCGTCGGCATCGGCTCTGCCGGGGTCATCGACGCTTCTGCCGGGACTGTTGTTTCGGCCACCGACGCGATTCGTGGGTGGGCCGGGACCGCCCTGGTTTCAGGGTTGCATTCCCGCTTGGGGCTGCCGGTCCGGGCCGTCAACGACGTCCACGCCCATGCCCTCGGGGAAGCCTGGCTTGGCGCGGCCGCGGAATCCTCAAGCTCCTTGCTGGTTGCTTTCGGGACAGGTGTTGGCGGCAGCTTTGTTCTGGACGGCGCAGCTCTCCTGGGGCACCGTTATGTGGGCGGGCATGTAGGCCACTTTGCTTCGCCATTGGCTGTTGTTGATGGGGTTCCTCTGCCGTGCGTCTGCGGTTCCGCCGGGCACGTTGAGGCCGTCGCTTCCGGGCCGGCCATCCATGAGTCGTTCCTGCGGTTCGAGGGTTCGGTCGCGGAAGCGACGGACACCCGTGGCGTGTTTAAGCTCGCCCAAGGAACCCACGACGGCGGTGCGGCCGGCACCGCGGCCCGGCTCGCCGTCGAACTCGGTGCACGTGCCGCCGGACAAGCGGTCGGCGGCCTTATCAACATCCTGGACCCGGAAACCGTGGTGATCTCAGGCGGTTTGGCGGACGCCGGTGAACCCTGGTGGAAACCCATGGAGGCCGCCCTGCGACAGGAGCTGCTGGCACCCTTATCCGCCGTCCCCGTTGTCCGGGCCACCCTGGGCAACTCCGCGGCCATTGTTGGCGCCGCGAAACTCGTACTTAGTTAGGACGAACCCGTGATCCTCACACTTGATGGCCTGGAGGCCCTCCGTTCCCAGCTCATTGTTTCCTGCCAGGCGTACCCGGGTGAACCCATGCGCAATCCCCGGACCACGGGCCAGGTTGCGGCTTCGGCTGTTATTGGTGGTGCGGCGGCGATCCGTGTCCAGGGGCTTGCCGACGTGCAGTTCACTCGTGCCGCCGTCGAGGTTCCCGTGATTGGGCTCTGGAAAGACGGGCACGACGGCGTCTTCATCACTCCTACGCTTCGGCATGCCCTGGCGGTAGCGAATGCCGGTGCACACGTTGTAGCCATTGACGGGACGCGGCGGGAGCGGCCGGACGGGCTGACGCTTGCTGCCACCGTGGCCGGAATCCACGCGGAATCCCACGCCCTGGTCATGGCCGATTGCGGCTCGTTCGACGACGCCGTAGCAGCTGTTGAGGCCGGCGCGGACATGATCGGAACAACGTTGTCCGGCTACACCGGGGAGCGCCCCAAGACCGACGGTCCGGATCTGGAGCTTTTGGAGCAGATCGCTTCCGCCAACCTCGGAAAGCCGCTCATCGCAGAAGGCCGCATCCATACTCCTGCCCAGGCCCGACTGGCCCACGACGCCGGTGCCTTCGCCGTGGTGGTTGGCACCGCGATCACGCACCCGGCCACCATCACGGGCTGGTTCAAGGGAGCGATGCACGCTTAGCCCTGCCTTGCGGGGCCCGCTCTGCGCCCCAAACCCACCACCAAGCGCGCACACCAGGCCCCACAACGCAGACCCCCAAAATGCGGGGCCCACTCTGCGCCCCAAACCCACCACCAAGCGCGCATAGAGGGCCTCACACCGCGCAGGCACTCGGCGTAGGCTTTCCCCATGACTGCCGAAAGCTCCCGCGAGTACGACGTAATTGTGATCGGCGCAGGCGCCGTCGGGGAAAACGTGGCGGACCGGGTGGTTCGCGGCGGCCTGTCGGCGGTGATCGTCGAAAGCGAATTGGTGGGCGGCGAGTGCTCCTACTGGGCCTGCATCCCCTCCAAGGCGCTCCTCCGCCCGGGAAGTGTACTCCATGCTGCGCAAGGAATTCCAGGCGCAACGCAGGCCATCACGGGAACCATTGACGCTGGGGCCGCACTGAAACACCGGGATTGGTTCACCAACAACTGGCAGGACGGCAGCCAGGCTGAATGGCTGGACAGTGCCGGCATTGACCTGATCCGTGGGCGCGGCCGGATCACGGGCCCCCGCGAAGTCCAAGTGGATGGCCTCGACGGAAACAGCTACGCCCTCAAAGCCAACCACGCGGTGGTGATCGCCACCGGCTCGACGCCCATACGCCCCGACATCGAAGGCCTCAAGGACGTGCCCTTCTGGACCACCCGGGGAGCCACTGCAGCCAAGGAAATTCCCAAGCGCTTTGTGGTGCTCGGCGGTGGCGTTGCCGGCGTGGAGCTGGCGCAGGCTTTTGCGCGCCTGGGTTCGGATGTGACGCTCGTGGCCCGGGGACGACTGCTGAGCAGTTACGCCGAGGAGGCGGCGACCCTGGTCCTGGCCGGTCTTCGCGCCGATGGCGTGACGGTCCACCTCCACACCGACGTCCAAAGAGTGGAGAAGAACGACGACGGTTCAATCACCGTGGCGATCGAAGGCAAAACACTCGACGCCGACCAACTCCTGGTCGCTTCCGGGCGGCATCCGGCCCTGGCCAATCTGGGCCTGGAAAGCGTTGGAGTCGAAGCGCCCAACGGCAAACCACTCCGGCTCTCGACGGATGCCAGCGGGCTGGTGGAAGGGCCGGCCAGCGATGGCACCAGCGGATTCTGGCTCTATGCCGCAGGGGATGCCGCGGGCAAGGTACTCCTGACACATCAGGGAAAATACGAAGCCAGGGCTACGGGCGACGCCATTGTTGCCCGCGCGAACGGCGAACTCCAGGGCAGCCCAGAGCCGTGGAGCCCTTGGGCGCACACGGCGAATGAGCACGCCGTTCCCAGCGTCGTCTTCACGGACCCCGAGGTGGCGTCGGTGGGCCTGGGACTGGAGCAGGCGCTGTTGCAGGGGAAGAACGTCACGGGCGTGGAACTGCCCATCAACGTTTCCGGCTCCCAGCTGTACTCCCCGGATTACAAGGGCTGGGCGCAGATAGTGGTGGACGAGGACCGGAAGGTGCTTTTGGGGGCTACCTTCGCCGGCCCGGGCGTCGCCGAGCTCCTCCATTCAGCAACGATCGCAATTGTGGGAGAAGTCCCCTTGGATAGGCTTTGGCACGCAGTTCCGTCCTATCCGACCATTAGCGAGGTTTGGCTTCGACTCCTGGAAAAATATGGCCTCTGATTCCTATTTGAACTGACCAGTCAGTTCAGTTAGACTTTCAGCAGACAACAGTTCTGCGAAAGGCTTCATTGTGCTGTCCGTACAGCAACTTCAGATCAACGGCCGCCGGGACGATCTCCTCCCGGCAACATCGCTCCAGGTCCACCGCGGCGAACTCATGCTCGTCGCCGGAGAAGGCCAGGACCAGCGCACCGCCCTGGCGTTGGCCCTGAGCGGCCGCATGAAGCCCAGCAACGGGGTCCTCAGCTGGGACAACACCACCAAGACCAAGAAGATCCGGCTCGCGAGCGCCCTGGTGGACTCCCCCGGAGTCAACGAACCCGAACAGCACCTCAGCGTCCGGGACCTCGTCACCGAAGACCTTTCCCTGATCCCGCGGCGCTACCGTGGCGCCCTGCTGAGCAAACCATGGCTCAAAGTCAACAGCTTCGAGGACCTCGCGGAACTCTGGATCGAACAGCTTCCCGCCGGTCGCCGCCTTGAACTCTTGACGGCCCTGGCCCTGGCGGATCCGGCCACGGACCTCCTGGTCATCGACTCCCCCGACCGCCACAGCGCGGATCCCGGGACCTGGTTGCCCCGTCTTCAGGCATTGGCGTCCGACGCCGGGCGGCCGCTCGCCGTCGTCGCCGTCGTCGGTGCCCTTCCGGACAACTGGACCGGCCCCGCAGCGGTGATCGGCAACTCCGTCGCGTATCCTCCCGAACCGGAAGCGGAGCCTGCACCTTCCCCCACGACGCCGGCCGCCGTCGTCGAACCCAAGGCGAAACACGCCGCCGACACCGCGCCTGAAACGGCCGAAGAACCCGAAATCGAAAACCTCCAAAGGACTGCAAAGTGACTGTTCTGCGGCTCGCCCGCTCCGAACTCAAGCGCATGACCGGCGGGCTCCTGCCCAAGCTGACCATCCTCGCCCTGACCATGGTTCCGTTGTTGTACGGCGCCGTGTACCTCTACGCTAACTGGGATCCGTACGGCAACCTGAACCAGATCGACGCCGCCCTGGTGGTCGAGGACACCGGTGCCACGTCGAAGGACGGCAGCGAGCTGCAGGCTGGCAAGAAGGTGGCCGACAGCCTGGTGGAAGGCCACGTCTTCAACTGGAAGCAGGTCTCCAGCGCCGAGGCCGCGGACGCGGGCGTGAAGACCGGCGAGTACGCCTTTGCGCTGCGCATCCCCAAGGACTTCTCCTCGAACCTGGTCTCCCCCGGAAGTTTCGACGCCGCCAACCAAGCCATGCTGCACGTCACCACCAACGACGCCAACAACTACCTCCTGAGCACCATCGTGGACAAGCTCACGACTGCCGTGCATTCCACCGTGGCCAAGGAAGTGGGCGAAGAAACTGCCAATCAGCTGCTCACCGGCTTCGGCACCATCCACGCGTCCATCGTGAAGGCCGCCGACGGCGCCTCCGAGTTGGCCACGGGTGTGGGAAAACTGAGCGACGGCGCCGCCACGCTCCACACCGGTACCAGCCAACTGGTCACTGGCGCGGACCAACTTGTTGCAGGCCAAACCCAACTGCGCGATGGCGCTGTGCAACTGAACACCGGAGCCAGCCAGTTGAGTTCGGGCCTTACTGAGCTCAAGAACAAGACGGCGACCCTCCCCGCGGATTCGCAGAAGCTCGCCGATGGCGCCGCCCAGGTGGCAGCTGGCAACGCGGAGCTGAACGCGAAGGTCCAGGAAGTGGTTGGGCAGCTGGACGCCGCGGACAAGGGCCTGCGCAACCGCGTGGTCGAATCCAACGCCCGACTCGTCACCGCCGGCGTGCTGACCCAGGAGCAGGCCGACAAGGTGCTGGCCGACTTCGATGCCGCAGCAGCGTCGAGTCCGGTCACCGATGCCAAGGCGAAAATCTCGGGTGACGCTGCCAAGATCCAGCAGCTCTCGGACGGCTCGGCTGCAGTGAGTGCCGGCGCCCAGAAGCTCGCTGCGGCAACGCCAACCTTGACCGATGCCATTTCGCAGGCAGCTGCCGGGGCCGGACAGTTGAACAGCGGCGCGGCAACGCTGGCCGCCGGCCAGCAGACCGCCCTGGACGGCGCAGCAAAGCTCGACGACGGCGCCCGCCAACTCGACGACGGCGCCGGACAACTTGCCAGCGGCGCAGTGACCGCTTCCGATGGTTCGCACACGCTGGCTACCGAGCTCGCCAAGGGCGCGGGAGATATCCCCAACCCGAACGATGAGCAGAAGAGCAGCGTCTCCAAAGTGATCGCGGATCCGGTAGCAGTGAACAACGTCTCCCAGGCAAAGGCAGGTTCCTACGGCGCCGGCCTCGCGCCCTTCTTCCTCACCTTGGCCCTGTGGATCGGCGTCTTCATGCTGGTCCAGGCGATGCGGCCCATCACCCAACGGGCCCTTGCCTCGAACGCCCCCGCCTGGAAAATCGCCGTCGGAGGCTGGCTGCCGTTCTTCGTTGTCTCGGTGCTGCAGGCCACCATCCTCACGCTGGTGGTGGACCTCGGCCTCGGCTTGAATCCGGCCCACCCGATCGGGATGTGGCTGTTCATGCTGGCAGCCGTGATGGCGTTCAGTGCGATCATCCAGGGCATCGTGGCGCTGATGGGAACCCCGGGCAAGTTCGTGGTGCTTATCCTGTTGGTCCTGCAGCTCGTATCCTCGGGCGGCACCTTCCCGTGGCAGACCACCCCCATGCCGCTGCATGTGGTGCACGAGGTCCTGCCGATGGGGTACGTGGTCACTGGTATGCGGCACCTGATCTACGGCGGTGAACTCAGCATGATCTGGCCTACGGTCCTGGGGCTGCTTGGATACACTTTGCTGGGAGCGGCGCTGTCGACGCTGGCCGTCCGCAAGCACAAGATGTGGACCCTCAAGACCCTGAAGCCGGAGATTGCAGTATGAGCACCACCGAGCCTGCCGCCACCGGTACTGGAGAAAAGAAGCTCCGCCCCGGCCGGACCAACGCCACCAAGCAGCGCCTCTTTGAGGCGTCCATGGAATTGATCGGCGAACGTGGCGCTGCGGGAGTGACCGTGGACGAAATCGCGGCTGCCGCAGGGGTGTCCAAGGGGACGGTGTATTACAACTTCGGCAGCAAGTCGGACCTGATCGCCCAGCTTCTGCGGCACGGCGTGGACATCATGCTTGTCAGGCTCCAGGATGTCCAGGGACAAAGCGATGATCCGCTGGAATCCATGAAGAACATGGTGGGCCAGGCCATGGAATTCATGGACGACTACCCTTCATTCGCCCGGCTCTGGGTCAGCGAGAACTGGCGAACGCCCGGCGAATGGAGCGCTGTCTTTGCCGAACTCCGGGCCGAGCTTTTGGCGGTGATCGGGTCCGCGGTGGAACGCGTCGCGGCCGGCTACACGGTGGACGAGAACATCATCCGAGGCAGCCTGGAAGCCGCCATCTTCGGGGCCATCTTCGTGGTGGGCTTGGACCGGCAAACCTACAATCCGGAACGTTCGCGCGAACAGAGCGTGGCTGCGGTGATGACCATCATGCACGGTTACGTCATCAAGTAGCGCGTTGTGCGGCCTGCTCTGCGTTCCATGGCATGGCCATTGGACGCAGAGCAGGCCCCGCAACGGTATGGAACTGCAATGTACGACGGCGTGGCGTGGCCACTTGGTCGGCGATGATTAACCTCATGCGTCACATGGGGAACAGCGGGAAGCTTGCGGTGGTGGCCGCCTTCGTGTCGATGGGGCTGCTGGTACTTGCCGCCGTGGTGCTCGAGGAACTCGTTTTGTATCTGTTCCTTGGAAGTGTCGCGCTCTGCTACCTGGCTTCCCTGGTGCAGCTTTTCAAGCGTCGGCGCTACTTTGTGATCCTGCTCGGCGCCGCCGGAACCAGCCTGTTCATCGGTTGCGGCATCGCCTTCCTTAGGATGTGGGGCATCGCGTTCACCCAGGATGCCAACGCCTTGGGCAGCGCAGTGAGCACCAAGGATTCCGATATCTACTTCTATCTGGCCGCTGCAGCAGGCGTAGGGACCCTGGCCGTGATGTTCCTCGGAGCCGTGGTGCCTTCGTTCGGTTCGCGGACTGCGGCTCCGGCCAAACGGGCCACCCCTGCAGCACGGAAGAATCCGGCGCCCCGTAAGGTTGCCTCGCGTCCGGCAACACAGGCCAAGCGCCCGGTTGCCCCCGCCCAACGACCCACGGGCGCTGCGAAGCCGCCTGCTCCAAAGCGACCCGCAACGTCCCGCACGCCGGCGACGGCAGCCAAGCGGCCGACGTCGAACTCTTCCTCCCAACGCAAGCCGGCTTCCAAGCGCTGAAATCCTCTGTTGCAGGGCCGGCTCTGCGTGCTATTTCGGCTCCGAAGGGTGCAGAACGGGCCTGACAACGTCTGTTTTGGTCCGCTTTCGGGAGAAGCCGAGTACGGCGGTGGCCACGCCGAGGAGCAGGATCAGGCCACCCATGACCTCGGCCGGGGTGGGGATTTCGTTCAGGACAAGCCACGCCGCCGTCATGCCAACCACCGGGACCAGGAGCGTGAACGGCACGACGTCGGAGCCCGGGTAAAGCGACAACAGCCGGTTCCAGATGCCGTAACCCACCAACGAGGCAAACACGGCCGTGTACACCGCGCTCAGGATAGTTGCCGGCTGCAGATCACTCAGGGTTGCCCACACCGCGTCGGGCCCATCCACCAGCAGTGACAACCCCGCCAACGGAACAGGCACCACTGCCCCGGACCACACCACCAGGCCCAGGCCGGATGCTGCCTTCGAATGCCGCGCCACCACGTTGCCGATCGCCCAGGACAACGCCGCCGCCAGCACGATCATCAGTGGCAGCACGGGTGCCACGGCACTGCGGCCCAGGGCAACGACGCCCAAGCCGGCGATGCCGAGCACGACCCCAACCATTTGCCTCCGATTAGGCTTCTCGCCAAGGAACCTGGCTGCGAGCAGGACCGTGAAGAGAACCTGCGCCTGCAGCACCAGCGACGCCAGGCCGGCGGGCATCCCGAGCGCCATGCCAAGGTACAGGAGGCCGAACTGCCCGGCGCTCATGAAGAGTCCGACGCCGATGATCGCCTTCCAGCCGACATCCGGTTTCCGGATGAAGAAGATGAACGGAAAGACGACGAGCAGGAATCGCATAGCCACGAATAGCAGCGGCGGTACATCCCGGCCGTTCGTGTGCAGTCCGAGGTCGATGGCTACGAAGTTGATGCCCCACAGAATGGCGACAAGGACGGCAAGGGCAGAGTGGCGAAGGTTCACAGCTCAACTCTGACCCTCTTTTGCATGAAGCACCAGCATTGAATTCAACGGTCAACCCGGTAGATTTACTTCATGATTGATATTTCGGCTTTGAGGGCGCTTGTTGCTGTGGAGCAGCACGGTTCGGTGGTGGCCGCTTCGGATGTCATGGGCTACAGCCCCTCCGCGGTATCCCAGCAGATCAAGAAGCTGGAGAAGCAAACGGGCGTGGCTGTCCTGGAGAGGAATGGCCGCGGCGTGCTGCTTACCGAACGTGGGCTGGCCCTTGCCGGATACGGCCGGCGGATCATGGGCGAACTCGAAGAACTCCAGGCAACCCTCCTGGCTGATCCCGCCAAGCCGTCCGGGCTGTTGCGGCTTGTGGCATTCTCCACGGCGTGCCGCGGTTTGGTGGGGCCCGTCCTTGGACGGATGGCTGCCGCACACTCCGCTTTGGACATCACCGTCCTGGCGGAGGATCCCCGTGAAGCCGTCCAACGTGTGGCCTCTGGCGAAGCCGAGCTCGCAGTGGTGCACAACTGGAACTCAGTCCCGCTGGTGATTCCTGAGAACCTGGCGCACGAGGACCTCTGCGTCGACCAAGCCGATGTCCTCCTCAACAGCAGCCACCCTCTCGCCGCGAGTACCGCCGTCGAGCGTGAAGACCTGCTGGACGAGACCTGGATCAGCACCCCGGCGGGGGCCATCTGCAACGAAGCACTGTTGCAGATCTTCGCAGGGCTCGGACGTATCCCTGACATCCGGATTTACGATCCCGACTTTTCCACCCACATCGCCATGGTGGAACAAGGCGTGGCCATCGCACTGGTCCCCCGGCTTGGCAGGCCCCCGCTGCCGCCAGGGGTTGTTGCTGTTCCGGTGATCAAGCCCGTGCAGCAGCGGTCCGTGGGGATCGTGTATCGGAAGACCATGACGGCCAGCCCCAACATCCGGCACGTTGTCGGATTGCTCCGGGAAGTCGCTACCGACGAGCTGCCGGGATAGCAGCAGTCAGTGGCGGGGAACCGTGAAGTGCGTCAGCCGCGCGTCCTGACCGTCGAGTTCAGCCCAGGACTTTTCCGTTTCCATGACCGTCAACGCGCTGGTGGGGTAACGGGTGGCGGCGTCCATGTAGGCGTCGTGGTCGGAGTCGCGTGAGGCCAGATGCATGGCAAGATCCTGCACGCCTGGCATATGCGAGATCACCATGAGGGTGGTCACGGTGTCCGGAACGTGGTTGATCACGGTCAGCATGCGGTTGGCAGAGGCGGAATACAGACCGTCTTCAAGCTTGGGAGTAGGTGCCTTCTCCCCCAGCTCGTCACACACCCAGGTGCAGGTTTGCCGGGTTCTTAGCGCCGACGAACACAGGATGAAATCGGGGACCACGCCGTGCTTGAGCAACCATTTGCCGGCAAGAGGCGCCTCGCGGTGACCACGCTCCTCAAGGGGACGCTCATGATCGGGCACACCCACCGGCCAATCGGCCTTGGCATGCCGCATGATCACGAGTCGCTTGATGTGGTGGTCACTCATGAACCAACCCTATCCGCCCTCCTTAGCCGTGGAGGCCAATGCTCACTGACCAGGCAAGACGAAAGGCGGCACATCCCGGCAGCGCCGTTGTTGCGTGAGGTACGAGCGCAGGCGCAGAGGATGTGCCGCCTTTCGGCGTTTCACAAGATCAGATCGAGTATTCCGGAGCGGCCCAAACGATGACCTCGGGGTGCTCGTAGAACCGGTAGCCCTGGCCTCGGACCGTGCGGACCGTGTTGGCCAGGCGGCCCAGCTTGGAACGGAGGCGGCGGATGTGCACGTCGATGGTGCGCTCGTTCGGCACCTCTTCGGCATTGCGCCACAGCCCCTCAAGCAGTTCGTCGCGGCCAACCGTGCGGGTGCCGTTTTCAACGAGGTAGTTGAGCAGTTCGAATTCCTTGAACGTCAGGTTCAGCGACTCGCCATCCAGGTGCACTTCACGCCGGGCAAGGTCGATCAGGACGCCGGAGGGGCGCGCTTCCTGCTGCGGGGCCGGACGTGCGGCTTCTGCGCGCTGGCGGGAGGCCACGGTCGGGTCCCCGAAGGTGGAACGAACGACGTCGAGTGCGGACCCGGGTGCCCCGGCGGGGGCGACAGCGACGGCCGCGTAGCTCTCGGCGCCGGTCACCAGGGACTGGGCGTAGGCCCGGATTTCCTGGGCAAGCTTGGCAATGGAGGTGCCGGCTGCAGCTGCAGTCTCTTCGTCAATACCCATGTAGAGCACGAAGCCGCGGGCTACGTTGTCGTTGGCAACGGGGCGCAGCCTGTCCGATTGCGCGATCACCGGAGTGGGCGCGGTCATGGGCGCCGGCTCTGCGGTGGGTACTGCGCGCAATTGGCCATAAGAGTTGGGGTTGTAACCCTGCGGCACGTACCCGGGAGCCTGCTGGCCGGCGCCTTGCGGAGCGGGAGCATAGCCGGGGCGGTTGCCGAAGCCGGGCCGGAGCCCTGCGTTCGACGCGGCCTTGTTGGCGTTACGGACGGAGATGTGGACGTATCCAGATGCAACTGACATGGAGTGCTTACCTCAAAAGTGAATAGCCGTCATCGCGGCTTCGAATGCTGAATGTCCCCGCAATGAGTTTGGGGAGGGGCGCCCAACGCTGGGCTAGGGGGCGAATGCCTGAAACTTCTTGGGGTGGAAAGTTAGGCTTGCATTCGACAACAGCGGTCATCATGGCCAGCGGGTGTGCTGGACCAGGTTGCTGCGGCTGCAGGTGCTGTTGAGTTCTTGTTCACATTGGAAGTGTGCAACGTAACAATGGCAACACGCAAGTAACAAAGCGTCGAACCGTCCACATTTTGAGACGTAGAGGTCTATTGTGCTGCAAATCACAATTCCGTGGAGCCCTAAAATGAATGCCATTTCATTCGTCAACGGGAAGAAATATTAGCCTTCCAGTGAATTTTCTTCGGCAGATCGGGCATGATTCGCACCGTCACGACCCGCGAGGTACAGACTTCGGAATCTCACGATCTGAAACATATGTTGTCCAATCAGGATGCTCCTCGTCCTCGAATTTTTTTCTCAAAATCTGCTACAAGCGGTAGAAACTGCTTACGACGACGTCCCTGAACCCTGGCTCGAGGTGGAACCTTGGCTTGAGGTTGTGGTGGTCAGGCGGATTGATGTGGCCGTGTAGGCATCACCTGACTTGGTGGCGGTGACGCGGATAGTTGCCCCTGCTTTTACATCGGCCAGGGTGAGGGTGCTGGTGGTGCTGCCTCGCTGGCGGGTGCCTTGTGCCACGGCGGTGTCGCTGTTCAGGGCATAGGTCCGGGTGAAACCATCCTCACTTTTGACGGTCAAGGACGTCGAGGAAACGTCGCTGACCGTGCCAAGTTGATCCGCCATGGTCACGTATTCCTCATTCCGAAGCACCACATACTCGGAATGAATGGCCGCGTTGAGCCCGCCGGCCATGCCCAGCCCATCGGGAGCCATACCGCCCATCTGCCCCGGCCCCATCTGGCCAGTCCCACCCCCGGGAAGCGTTTGGCCCGTCCCGCCCTGATCTGTTCCTCCCTGGCCCGTTCCTCCTCCGGGAAGGGTCTGGCCCTGCTGCGCGCCGAATCCACCGGCGCCGGCCTGGCCGAGTGGAGTGTTCGCTGCGTTGGCCGAGCTTGCGCTGCCCATGGCATAGAAGCCACCTGCCGTTCCGGCCGCAACCACCACTGCGATTCCTGCGACCATCAGCGTGCGCTTGGTTCCCCAGCGGTTGTTGCCTGCGCCGGTTTTCAGCGCGGTTGTGTTGTTGGCTCCCCATCCTTGGGCGTCCGACGGCGGCGCTCCCCACCCTGCGGTCGGCTGGGTCGTGGTGGGCTGGTGGGAAGGCTGGCTCGGCTGGGTCCCGTCGTTCGGCTCACTGTGGGCAGGTTCCGACCACGCCCACGAGGAGCCCCCGCCAGGTTCCGCAGGAGCGACAGGGCTTGGCGATGCGGGGGTGGGTGTTGCCGGGGCGGGTGTTGCCTGCGTCGGCGTCTCCGGGCTGGGCGTGCTCGACGCGGCCCGGGACCCGCCGTCGAGCTTTGCGGGTTGGTTCGTACCATCCAAGCTACTGCGGTCCAGATTTGCGTCGTCGGGGTTGGCGGGCTGGTTCTGCTGATTCACGGTGTTCTCCAAGTTTCTTCATGTCTGTGTACGCACCAGAGTCGAACCCGTTACTGTGCGGAGGCTGTGCTGCAGAAATGGCCGGCCTGTGACCTGCGAAAAGCAGTCCGGCCATGAGGCGAGGATTACCGCTTCAGGAGGGACCGGCGTCGAGGGTTCTGTACCTTCACCACCCACTTTGCCGACGCCAAACCCGCAAAGTAACCCAAAAAGGTTGAATTCAGGGCGTTCCAAGTTCAAAGAAGGTGGTGACGGTACGGCCACCCGGCACAACTCCCTGTTCCCACCCAACAGGCTCCCGAAGGATGAGCGACCGGCCGCCCCGGGGAGGACCGGGCGCCTGGGGAGGGACCGGCGTCGAGGGTTCTGTACCTCCACCACCCACTTTGCCGACGCCAAACCCGCAAAGTAACCCAAAAAGGTTGACTACAGGGCGTTCCAAGTCCAAAGAGGGTGGTGACGGTACGCCCACCCGGCACAACTCCCTGTTCCCACCCAACAGGCTCCCGAAGGATGAGCGACCGGCCGCCCCGGGGAGGACCGGGCGCCTGGGGAGGACCGGCCGCCCCGGCAGGGACCGGCGTCGTGGGTTCTGTACCTTCATCACCCACTTTGCGGCCGCCAAACCCGCAAAGTAACCCCAAAAAGGTTGAATACAGGGCGTTCCAAGTCCAAAGAAGGTGGTGACGGTACGTCGGCCGCCCCGGGGAGGACCGGGTGCCCGGGCAGGGACCGGCGTCGAGGGTTCTGTACCTTCACCACCCACTTTGCCGCCGCCAAACCCGCAAAGTAACCCAAAAAGGTTGATCCCAGGGCCAAGAAGAGTCCAAATACGGTGGCGAAGGGACGCACGGAGGACTCCTACCTCGCTAGTGTTGACTTCACAGCGTCCTCACAGGACCGGCAAAGCGCCGGCAAACCAGCAGAACGGAGAGTTGTCCCATGGCCTCCTCGCACTCCATGACGAACAACCTTCCCCAGCTCTCCCACCCGGACGGCTCCCCCATCCGCGCCCTGGTGGTGGATGACGAACCCAGCCTTGCCGAACTCATGAGCATGGGGCTTCGGATGGCGGGGTGGTCGGTGGCTGTTGCTGGCGACGGACCCGCAGCCGTGAAGCTCGCAAAGGACTTCCGCCCCGATGTCCTGGTGCTCGATGTCATGCTGCCCGGATTCGACGGCGTGGAGGTCCTGAACCGTATCCGCGCCTTCGCCCCTGAAGTTCCCGCGCTGTTCCTGACCGCCAAGGACGCCGTGCAGGACCGCATTGTTGGCCTGGCTGCCGGCGGCGACGATTACGTCACCAAGCCCTTCAGCATGGAAGAGGTGCTCCTGCGACTCCACCGCCTGGTCCAGCGTTCCGGCGTGGCAGCCATGGACACCGCAGAACTGGTGGTGGGCGACCTCACCCTGAATGTGGACACCCGTGAAGTGACAAGGGCCGGAGAGGACATCACCCTCACCGCCACCCAGTTCGAGCTCCTGCGCTACCTCATGGAAAACCCCAAACGCGTGGTCAGCAAGGCCCAGATCCTGGACCGCGTCTGGGACTACGACTTCGGCGGACAAGCCAACATCGTGGAGTTGTACATTTCCTACCTCCGCAAAAAGATCGAGGCAAACCACCCAGCCATGATCCACACCGTCCGTGGTGCCGGATACGTCATCAAACCTGCGGACTAGGCGTTGAGTTCCCTCTCAGGGGTTGCCCGGAACACGAAACGGAGTTGGCTGAACCCCTCCACGTGGCACCTTCGCACCCGGCTGGTATTGGTGGCCATGGCATTGCTGGTGGCAATTTGCGGCGCCGTGGGCCTTGTCAGCTACGCGTCAATGGACATGGTGTTCAACAGGCAGCTGGACAAGCAGTTGGAGGAGGCGTCCAGTCGCGCCAACGACTTCGGCAGGCCGCCCTCGGGCTTTCCGAATTCGCCGACCGGAAGGCCGGACCCGCTGGAAGCACGCGGCCAGGCAGCAGGCACCCTGAACGCCCGGATCGTGGGATCCACCGTGCGCAGCTCGGGCCTGATCGACGCCCAAGGCAACCGAGGTTCCCTTTCCGACGCCGATGAGCAGCTGCTGCTGTCGCTCCCCCGGGACAACCGGCCAGTAGACCGGTCCTTGTCCAACGGCGACTACCGCCTGGTTGCCGTGGAAACGAACGGAGACGTGATCGTCACTGGCCTGCCGTTGTCCGACAAGCAGAGCGCGGAGGCGTCGCTGGTCTGGACCATGGTGTTGGTTTCCCTGGGCGGCCTGGTGGTGATCGGCCTGGTGGGGACCGTGATCATCCGGCGCACCATGCGGCCGCTGGAGCAGCTCTCCGAGGTCGCGACAAAGGTCTCGCGATTACCGCTCGACGCCGGTGAAGTGGCACTTGCGGTGCGGGTACCGCCGTCGGCCTCCCACCCGGGAACTGAAGTTGGCAGCGTTGGTTACGCCCTGAACCTCATGCTGAACAACGTATCCAGTGCGCTGGAAGCCCGGCAGGAGAGCGAAACCAAGGTGCGGCAGTTTGTTGCCGATGCCTCGCACGAACTGCGGACGCCACTGACGGCCATCCGCGGCTACACCGAACTGCTGCGGATGACCGAGACCTTCACGGACGATGGCAGGAAGTCCCTCGCCCGGGTCCAAAGCCAGTCCGAACGGATGACCACGTTGGTAGAAGACCTGTTGCTGCTGGCACGGCTGGATGAAGGCCAGCCCGTGAAAGTCACGGACGTGGACCTGACGCAGCTGGTGATCGAGACCGTAAGCGACGAGAAAGTCATGGCCCCGGACCATATCTGGCAACTCATGCTGCCGGACGAACCCATCACCGTCCGCGGTGACGCCACGCAGCTGCACCAGGTGTTGGCCAATCTGCTCTCGAACGCCCGGAAGCACACGGACGCCGGCACCAAGGTGGTCACCGGCGTCATGCTGTCAGCCGACGGCAGCGCCATCGTGACCGTAACGGACAACGGGCCAGGCATTCCCGAGGATTTCCAGGGCCGGATTTTCTCCCGATTTGCCCGTGCCGATGCCGCGCGATCGGGGTCCGAGGGCACCTCGGGACTGGGGTTGTCGATTGTGGAATCCATCGTTGAAGCGCACGGCGGAAGCGTGGAAGTGACCTCGAGGCCGGGACGCACGGAGTTTGCCGTGCACCTTCCCACAGTCAAGAGCGAATCAATGTAACGACTCCGGCAAGGCGACTCACCGGCGTCGTGATCTCTGTTACCTAAATGTGACTTCTGCGGAAACCTCCTGTACCGTCGAAAGGGTGGGTCGCCCCAAATGGCCCACATCCGGGATGCGCCGAGCTCTGCCACTTCCCGGAGTCCGTTCCTACTCCGAGGCAGAGACGGGGGACCCAGAGTCTCCGGGCCCAGGCATTTGCCGGCCCTAGGGGTGAAGCCGCAGCGTGACGCGCGGCCGGATGGCCTCATCCGAACCCGACAGCTAACTCCGCAGGCGCTGAGAGGTAATCACACATGTCTGAACTTAACGATCAGACGCGCCCTTCGGCGCGTCACCGCGACCAGAACGAATCCACGTTGACCAAGTCGCAGTCCGTCCTCAAGAAGGCCGCCCGCGAGGGCAAGTCCCGTAACCGCATGAACGTTGTGGCCGGCATTATCGCTGCCGCACTGGGCGTTGCATCACTGGGTACCGCCGCCAACGCCGCTCTTACGCTTCCCGAGGCCAGCCGCGTGGCTGAAGCCCGGACCGCTGCCGAAACCAGCAACAACAAGGCAGCTGAGGAAGCCGCGGCCGCCAAGAAGGCTGCCGATGAGAAGGCTGCTGCTGCCAAGAAGGCAGCGGACGAAAAGGCTGCTGCCGCCAAGGCCGCCGCTGACAAGGCTGCAGCTGAAAAGGCCGCCGCCGATAAAGCCGCTGCTGACCAGGCCGCCGCTGCGCAGGCAGCTGCTGAAAAGGCCGCTGCAGACCAAGCCGCAGCCGAAAAGGCCGCAGCTGACGCCGCCGCCAAGCAAGCAGCCGACGCCGCTGCCGCCCAGGCTGCAGCCGCTGCCGCTGTTCCTGTAGCAGTTGACGATCCCGCTGCCGCCAAGGCTTACGCTGCCAGCATTCTTGGCAGCTATGGCTGGAGTGCTTCTGAGATGACAGCCCTGAACGCCCTGTGGGAGAAGGAATCCAACTGGCGCACCACGGCAACCAACGCTTCCAGCGGTGCATACGGCATTGTCCAGTCCTTGCCTGCCTCCAAGATGGCGAGCGCCGGCGCTGACTGGCAGACCAACTACCAGACCCAGATCAAGTGGGGCCTGAACTACATCAAGGAACGCTACGGATCCCCGTCGGCTGCCCTGGCCTTCCACTTGGCCAACAACTGGTACTAAGCCAAAAAGTTCCGAACAGCCGCTCCCGGTCCCGCCTTCCGCACCAACCCCAACTGGTGCGGACAGCGGGAACGGGGGCGGCTTTCGCGTGTCCGGACCCGTCACAGCCACGAACCCGCCACAGTCACAGTCCCGTCACAGCTTCCGCCTAAAGCCCTCACAATCGGCAGCCCCACTCTGGATCCATGACGCTCATCGATCCCGCCACCAGTGCGCTGCCGAACCCCGCCCACGCGGGGCACTTCGCCGCTCCTGCCTTGCCCCTTCGGCAGCCGCGGCGCTCTCCCGTGGACACCCGGACCACGGTTCCCGTCCTGGACGTCACCATCCCCGTCCACAACGAGGAAAAGGACCTCGAGGAATGCCTGCGTCGCCTCCACGGCCACCTCGTGGACACCTTTCCGCATACGTTCCGCATTACGGTGGCGGACAACGCCAGCACTGACAGCACGCTCAAGATCGCCGAGCGCATGGCCCGCGAGCTGCCCGAACTTACGGTCAAGCGGTTCGAGGAGAAGGGCCGCGGCAACGCCCTCCGCCAAGTCTGGCTGGCCTCGCCGTCCCCGGTCCTGGCGTACATGGATGTGGATCTCTCCACTGATCTCGCTGCGCTGGCGCCACTCCTGGCGCCCTTGATCTCCGGCCATTCGGATTTGGCCATCGGCACCCGGCTGGCCCGCACGTCCCGCGTGGTCCGCGGACCCAAGCGCGAGTTCGTCTCCCGGAGCTACAACGTCCTCCTGCACACCCTGATGGGTGCACGCTTCTCCGACGCACAGTGCGGATTCAAAGCTATCCGCGCGGACGTGGCACATCAACTGCTGCCGCACACCCTGGACAACGCCTGGTTCTTCGACACCGAACTCCTCGTCGTGGCCGAACGCTGCGGCCTGCGCGTCCACGAGGTCCCCGTCGACTGGACGGACGATCCCAACTCAAGTGTCGACGTCGTACGGACCGCCGTGGCCGACCTCCGCGGCATGGCGCGCCTGACGCGCGACCTCGTCACAGGACGCATCCCGGTCCCCGAGCTCCGGGCAGCATTGGCCCGCGGTCCCCTCCCGGCGTCCTCGCGTACCTCCGAATCGACGCCACGCACCAGCCTGTTCGGACAGCTGGTCCGCTTCGGTTTCATCGGGGCCGCCTCCACGGTGGCGTACCTGCTGATCTTCCTGTTCTGCCGCGGCTTCCTGGACCCGCAGCTGGCAAACTTCCTGGCGCTGATCATCACCGCGATCGCCAACACCGCAGCCAATCGCCGCTTCACCTTCGGCATCCACGGCGGAAACGCTGCACGGCACCACTTTGAGGGACTGATCGTGTTCGGCATCGGCCTGGCGCTCACCTCCGGTGCGCTAGCCCTGGTGCATGGAACCACGACGCCGGACCGCTGGCTTGAGGTGGCCACTGTAGTTGGTGCCAACCTCGCCGCAACCGTGGCCAGGTTCCTGCTGTTCCGGCTGTGGGTCTTCCGCCGGCCAGCTGCGCCCGCGACCACCATCACCGACAAGACCACCGAGGTGGCAGCGAAATGATCACAGCCCTCCAGCCAGGCAATACGACCGCAAGCAACGAGCCTGTGCGCAGCGACCGAACGCAATCGCGGCTCCAAGGGATCCTGTTCGGCGGGCAGGCCCGCTGGGTACGCCCCTCGGCATTCGGACTCTTGGTGGCCACGGGATTCCTCTACCTTTGGAACCTGGCGGCCACCGGCTACGGCAACTCCTTCTATGCCGCCGCCATCCAGGCAGGCACCAAGGACTGGACCGCGCTACTGTTCGGATCGTTGGATGCCGGCAACGCGATCACAGTGGACAAACCACCAGCGTCCCTCTGGATTCCCGCGCTCGCCGGCAGGATCTTCGGCTTCTCGCCCACCAGCATGTTGGTTCCGCAGGCACTCATGGGGGTTGCCGCCGTCGGACTGTTGTATCTGGCGGTCAAGCGCGTGTCCGGACCCGCAGCGGGTCTCATCGCCGGGGCCGCGCTGGCCCTGACTCCTGTGGCCGCGCTGATGTTCCGCTTCAACAACCCCGACGCAATGCTCACCCTCTGCTTGGTACTGGCTGCCTATTTGACCACCCGCGCCATTGAAAAGGCGGGCTGGAAATGGCTGGCTGCCGCGGGCGCTGTGATTGGCCTGGCGTTCCTGTCCAAGATGCTCCAGGGCTTCCTGATCGTGCCCGGGCTCGCGCTCGCCTATCTGTGGGCGGCCCCGACGACCCTCCGCAACAGGGTCCTGCACCTCCTTGCCGCGGCTGCGGGGATCGTGGCAGTGGCCGGGACGTACGTTTCGATCTTCCAGCTGACTCCTGCGTCGGCCCGACCGTACATGGCTGGTTCGGAGGGCAACAGCTTCCTTGAACTTACGTTCGGCTACAACGGATTGGGACGCATCACCGGTTCGGGCGAGGGTGGGGCAGGTGGCATGCCGGGCGGTGCGGGTGGCATGCCGGGCGGTGCGGGTGGCGCCGGTGGTGGCAACGGAGGCTTCGGTGGCGCCGCCGGGTTGGACCGGATGTTCGGAACGAGCTTCGGCGGTGAAATCTCCTGGCTGCTGCCGGCGGCGCTGATCCTGCTCATCGCCGGGCTGTGGTTTACCCGCCGCGAAGCCAGGACCTCCAAGAGCCGCGCAGCCCTGCTGATGTGGGGTGGTTGGCTGGTGGTAACGGCTGGAATCTTCAGCTTCATGAGCGGCATCGTCCACCCGTACTACGCCGTTGCGTTGGCACCGGCCATCGCTGCGCTCGTTGGCATTGGCTGCGTTGAACTGTGGCGCGGCCGGTCCTCCTGGGCCGCTCGGATCGTCCTGGCCGTGGTGGTTCTCGGAAGCGCGCTCTGGTCTGCCGTGCTGCTGGGACGCGACACTGCGTGGCTGCCGTGGCTGCGGATCACCGTGGTGGTCCTCGGCGTGCTCGCTGCCCTCGCCCTGCTGCTCCGCGTCGATCAGCTTGGCGCCTCCACGCTCAAGGGCACCTTGCGGCGTTTGCCTGCTGCCGCCGTCGTGGTTGTTTCGTTGCTGGCGGGCGGACTGGGGACCGGCGCGTGGACCGTCGCCACCGCCGCGACTCCCCACTCCGGTTCAATTCCGACGTCGGGACCTGCCGGCGCGGCCAGCGGTGGCTTTGGTGCCCGGGCCGGAACGGACGGCCGGACCCGGGATCCTGGAGCCACGCAGAACGGGCTCGGCGGCGGACCTGGCGGTGGAAGCACAGCCAGCACCGAACTGACGGCGTTGCTGAAGTCGACCACCACCAAGTGGTCCGCGATCGTCTCCGGAGCAACCCAGGCTGCTGACCTGGAACTCGCGACGAACACCAGCGTGATCGCACTCGGAGGGTGGAACGGCGGCGACCCGTACCCCACCCTGGCGCAGTTCCAGGAGATGGTGGACAACGGCCAAGTCAGCTACTTCATCGCCGGAGGTGGCATGGGTGGCGGAGGCATGGCTGGAGGTGGCCGTGGCGGCAACTCCGAGGTCGCAGCCTGGGTGGCGGCGAACTATGAGGCCCAGACCGTCGGCAGCACCACCGTCTACAAGCTGGTGAACTGAGAATGACCACGTACTTCCAACCGCCCACAGAGGCCCCGAGGGCAGCAGGTAACCCGGCGGCAGTTAACCCGGCGGCAGTTGAGCCGGCGAGCGCGGGAACGAGCCCCGAAACCAATCCCCGGGCCAAGACCCGTGCCAAGACCCGCGCCAAGACCCGCGGACAGCTCCAACCCCGCATCGAACTCGGGATTGTCCTGGCCGGAACCGCCGTCCTCTACCTCTGGGGACTCGCGGCCTCCGGCTGGGCCAACGCGTTCTACTCCGCCGCGGCCCAGGCTGGTTCGCAGGATTGGACAGCGTGGTTCTTCGGTTCCTCGGACGCCGCCAACTCCATCACCGTGGACAAACCACCTGCAGCCCTGTGGATCACCGGCTTGTCGGTGCGGTTGTTCGGGCTGAGTTCCTGGAGCATCCTGGTCCCGCAAGCACTCATGGGGGTGGCGACCGCGTGGCTCCTCTACCTCGCCGTCCGACGCGCGGCCCTGCCTGCCACCGGCAATGCACGTTTGGCCCACCGGGCCGGCCTGCTCGCCGCAGCCACCATGGCGCTCACCCCCGTGGCCACGCTCATGTTCCGCTTCAACAACCCCGACGCGCTCCTGGTCCTCCTGATGACCGCAGCGGGGTATGCCGTGATCCGTTCCCTTCAGGAGCAGAAGCTGCGGTGGCTCGTGTTCGCGGGAGTGTTCCTGGGCTTCGGATTCCTGGCCAAGCAACTCCAGGTCCTCCTGGTGCTTCCCGGGTTCGCGCTCGCCTACCTCGTCGCGGCGCACCCCAAGCCCGGCCGGCGGCTGCTCCATCTGCTGGCCGCCGGTGGCGCGCTGGTGGCATCGGCCGGGTGGTGGATTGCCGCCGTCGAGCTTGTGCCCGAAAACCTGCGGCCGTATATCGGTGGTTCGCAAAACAACTCAATCCTTGAACTGACGTTCGGCTACAACGGACTGGGCAGGCTCAACGGCGAGGAAACAGGGAGTGTCGGGGGTGGCGGGAACGGTTGGGGCACTCCTGGTTTGCTCCGGATGTTCGGTACGGAATTTGGCGGCCAGATTGCCTGGTTGATCCCGTCGGCGTTGATCCTGGGCGGTGCGCTGCTCTGGCTCGGGCGGCTGGCTCCGCGCACGGACGTGGTCCGGGCCTCCGTTGTGGTGTGGGGTTCGTGGTTGCTGGTCACGGGCTTGGTGTTCAGCTACATGCAGGGCATCATCCACCCGTACTATTCGGTGGCCCTCGCGCCGGGAATTGCCGGGCTGGTGGGGCTGGGCGGTGCTGTGTTGTGGCAACGGCGTTCCCAGTTGCCGTTGGCCCTCCTGCTCGGGGCCGCGATCCTTGCTGCCGGAATCACTGCCTTCGCCATTCTGGTGCGCACTCCCAGCTTCCTGCCGTGGCTCCGCTGGGTAGTCCTGGTGGGCGCAGTGTTGCTGGCCGCCGCCGTTGTGCTCAGCGGCCGCTGGACACCTCGTTGGGTAACACGCACGACGGCGGGACTCGCCGTAGCGGTGTCCCTTGCCGGACCGCTGGCCTACTCGGTGGCGACGGCCGCTGTGCCGCACACTGGCGCGATCGTGACCGCCGGACCGGCCACCACCGCCGGATTTGGCCCGGGCCAAGGCCGAAACGCCGCGGCTCAAGGTGTCCGGAGACCAACCACGCAGGGTGCTGGGCAGCAGGGTACAAGCCAGCAGGCCTTCGCCGGTGGCGGCGGGCAGGCCGGCGGGCAAGCCGGCGGAATGGGCGGTTTGCTGACGGCCACCACGCCGTCGTCCGAGTTGGTGACCGCCCTCAAAGCCGACGCCGGCAACTACACCTGGGCGGCCGCCGTCGTGGGTTCGAACAATGCTGCGGGCTACCAACTGGCCACGGGTTTGCCAGTGATGGCTGTCGGCGGGTTCAACGGCACGGATCCCTCTCCTACCTTGGCGCAATTCCAGCAGCTCGTGGCCGACGGCAAGATCCACTACTTCATTGCCGGACGCCTCATGCAAGGCAACGGTGGCTCGGATGCCGCCAGCGAGATCGCAACCTGGGTGGCCGCCAACTACCAGGCGCAAACGATCGGTGGAACCACGGTGTATGAACTTCCCGAGTGAGGCCTTGCACCTGACGTTACGTGACGATCTAGCGTTATACCCATGACGGGAACAACGGGCAACGGACCGTGGAGCGTGGGCGAACTGGCCGCGGCATGTGGCGTCAGTGTCCGCACGCTGCACCACTATGACGGGATCGGGCTGCTGTCCGCGAGCGAACGGACAGCGGCCGGGCATCGGCGCTATGGCGAGGGCGACGTTCGGCGGCTCTACCGCATCAAGGCGCTGCAAATGCTGGGCCTGCCGCTGGCGTCGATAGGCGCAGCCTTGGAAAATCCCGCGGACGATCCCACATCCCTCCGGAACCTGTTGCAGGAGCAATTGGCCCACATCCGGAAACATGCCGAACAGGTCCAGGCCCTTCAGAACCGCCTGGGGGATCTCCTGATGCAGATCGATGGACCCGCCATGCCCACATCCGAACAATTCCTGACCACTTTGGAGATGATCGCAGTGCTCGACAACCACTTCACCCCGGAACAACAGCAGCAGCTCGCGGATAAGCGCGACGAACTCGGCGCCGAAAAAATCGAAGCCGCAAAGACGAGGTTCGCCGAACTCGTGGAGGAAGGCCTGGGATACGTCCAGGCAGATACCGCTGTTTCAGACCCGGCAGTCCAGGAATGGGTCCGCTCATGGGATGGCATCGGATCCATGTTCCACTCCGGCGAAGACACCAAAGTTGCAGCCCGTGCCGCGTGGCAGGAGAACAGCCAATCGATCAGCGCGGGGCTGCCCTGGAGCGCGGAACAAATGGCTGGGCTTATGGGCTACCTGCAAAAGGCCCGCAGCTAAGTCCCAGTTCTCGCACCCGGATCCGGGCGGCCTACCCTTCCGGTTCCGCCTCAACCGCGCCCCGGACCGCGGCGATGGACGCCGCCACATCCGCCGCGTCCGTGGTCCAGTTACTCACCGAAATCCTGAGGATCTCCCGGCCACGCCATGAAGAGCCGGACATCCACACCGCACCTTCGTTCATGAGCCGCTGCGTGATCCTGTGGGTGCGGTCGTCGCTGCCGAAGCTCACCGAGACCTGGGTAAACACCACATCGTTGAGGACTTCCACCCTCGGGATCGCGGCCAGTCCCTCGGCCAAAGCACGGGCATTGGCAGCGAGCCGCTCCACCATGGAGATCACCCCGGACCGGCCCAGCTGCCGCAAGGCCGCCCACACTGGGATGCCGCGTGCCCGGCGCGACATCTCCGGGACCTTCTCCAAAGGATCGCCCAGGCTGGTTTCAGTGGCAATCAGATAGCTGGTGTGGACGCTGAAGGCACGCCGGAGTGACTCCGGCCGTGAGACGATCGCCAATCCGCAGTCGTAAGGCACGTTCAGGGTTTTGTGGGCGTCCGTTGCCCAGGAGTCGGCATCCTCCACGCCGGCCAGGCGCTCTCTCAAGGTGGGGCTTACGGCAGCCCACAAGCCGAAAGCACCGTCAACATGGACCCATGCTCCACGGTCGTGGGCCACCGCGATGGCTTCTTCCATGGGATCGAAGGCGCCGGAGTGCAGGTTGCCGGCCTGAAGGCAGACCAACGATGGACCGGGCTGCTCATCCATGGCTGCCGCCAGGGCATCTGGGAGGATCCTGCCCTGTCGGTCGGCGTCAACGGGGACGCACGCACCCAAACCCAGGTACCGCAACGCCAGGTCCACTGCAGCGTGGCGTTCCCTGCCCGCAAAGGTCGTAATGCGTGGCCCGCCGTTGAGGCCCAGTGACTCCAGGTCCCAGCCTGCCTCGTCCATCAGATACTGGCGTCCCGCTGCCAGCCCCACGAAGTTGGCGGTGGTAGCGCCAGTGGTGAATCCGACGTCGGCAGTTGGGGGAAGGTGAAGAAGGTCCAGCAGCCAGGCGGCTGCGGATTCCTCGATGGCAGCAGCCGCTGGCGTCGCGAAGCGAAGCCCCGTGTTCTGGTCCCAGGCCGAGACGAGCCAGTCGGCGGCCATGGCCGCGGGCAAAGTCCCGCCCATGACCCACCCAAAGAACCGACCGGACTGTATGGCCATGAGGCCGGGCTCAGCCAAGGCGGCGAGCTCGTCCACTACCTCGGCGGCGTCGGTGGCCTCATCGGGCAGGCTCCGCAGGATGCTTTTGGCCACCTGGTCGGCGTCGGATGAAGGGCGGACGGGACGAGTGGGCACTGACGTGAGCCAAGCACCGGCATGGACCATGGCCCGTTCCAGTGCAGCACCGTAGGCCTCCGGCATCGCAGACATGCGCACAGCGTACTCCCGGTTTACCGGCGGGAACAGACCGGGCCGAACAGTACTAAAGAGTGAGCGTGAGGAGGTAACCGCCGTCGTCATCCTTCACTGCGGTGACCGTCACGGCCGAGTAGTCCGGGATCCGCCACATGCCCTCTTCAAGGTCCGCATTGTGCCTGGCAGCGGCCTTGCCCACCACAACCGTCCGCATGCCCGCGGCACGTGCAGCCGCGATACCTGCCGGTGCGTCTTCGAAAACCACGACGTCGGCCGGATCGGCTCCCAGCAGCGCCGCCGCTTTGAGGTACCCCTCCGGATGCGGCTTGCCACGCGTGACGGACTCGGCGGTGACCGTAGTGGAGGGCATCGGGAGCCCGGCCGCCTTCATCCGGATTTCTGCGAGGATGCGGTCCGCTGAAGTGACCAGGGCGATCGCATCATCGGGCAGTCCCGCCAGCAGGGTTTCAGCGCCGGGAAGCGCGATCACGCCGTCCGTCCGGGTGCGCTCCATCTCACCGAGTTCGGCGGTCAGCGCGTCAAAGTCGGCACCTTCAGGCGCATAACGGCGCACAGTGTCTCCCGCTTGGACGCCGTGGGAGGTGCGGAGGATCTCGTTGTAGTCCAAGCCGTAGCGTTCGGCGAACTCCAGCCACACCTGTTCCACGATCGCCGTGGAATCAACCAGTGTTCCGTCCATGTCGAAGAGGACGGCGCGGACGGTGATTACCGGCGGTTCAGTGGCAGCATGTGCAGCAGAATGGCTCATGGGTCCATCCTGCCGCACTACCGTGCTGCGGTGCATGAGTGTGACTTAGCCGTTGGGCCTTTGCGGCAGGTACTGGAGCGCCCACTTGTTGCCGTCCGGATCCGCGAAGTACACGAAGTGGCCCCAATCCTGGATGTCGACGTCACTGACATCCACACCGTTGGCCTTGAGTTGCTCGTGTGCTTTGATGATGTCCGCCACCACGATCTGCAGGCTTGGTGCTGTGCCCGGAGGCGCGTCGTTCAGCCCCTCACCAATGGCGATGGAACACGCCGAACCCGGCGGGGTCAGTTGCACGAAACGGATGCCGTCGGTGGGACGCTCATCGTAGTCGGCGTTGAAGCCAACCTTGTTGACGTAGAAATCCTTCGCGCGATCGACGTCGGAGACAGGGACAAATACCAGTTCAAGTTTCCAGTCCATGCGCCACAGGCTAGCGGCGCGGACCGGAAACCGGTAGGGGTTGTGTCAGCCGGCCACGCCGTAGAGGCGGTCTCCGGCGTCGCCGAGGCCCGGGACGATGTAGGACTTTTCGTTGAGTTTCTCGTCGATCGAGGCGAGGACAATGTTCACGTTGGCGTCCGAGAGCTCTTCTTCCAGCTTTGCCAGTCCCTCCGGGGCAGCCAGCAGGCAGATGCAGGTGACGTCCGATGCGCCGCGCTTGAAGAGGAACTTGATGGCCTCGCGGAGGGTGCCGCCGGTAGCAAGCATGGGGTCAAGGACGAAGATCTGGCGGCCGGTGAGGTCCTCGGGGAGGCGCTCGGCGTAGGTGATGATGTCCAGGGTTTCTTCGTCGCGGGCCATGCCCAGGAAACCGACCTCAGCGGTGGGAACCAGCTTGGTCATGCCCTCCAGCATGCCCAGTCCGGCGCGCAGGATGGGCACTACCAACGGTGTGGGCTTGGTGAAAGCCGTTCCGATGGTCTTGGTGACGGGGGTCTCGATCTCTACCGGCTGCGTCTTGACCTCGCGGGTTGCCTCATAGGCCAGGAGGGTGACGAGTTCTTCAGTGAGTTGCCGGAAGACCGGTGAAGGGGTGTTCTTGTCCCGCAGAACGGTGAGCTTGTGAGCGACCAGCGGGTGGTCCACGACGAGTGTGCGCATCCCCCAAAACTATCATTGAGACATGAGCGCCACCGAGCCGTATCACGCAGATCACCTGGCCTGGATGGGCCTTGCCCTGGACGAGGCCCGGCTGGCGTTGAAAACGGACGACGTGCCCATCGGCGCCGTCGTCCTGGGGCCCGACGGCGGCGTGCTGGGTTCCGGTCGCAACGAACGCGAGGCGCATGGGGACCCGACCGCCCACGCCGAGGTGGTGGCGATCCGTCAGGCGGCGGTTTCGCTGCGTCGCCGGGCCGCTGAAACCGGCACGGACGGCGACGGTTGGCGGTTGGAAGACTGCACGCTGGTGGTCACCCTTGAACCGTGCGCCATGTGTGCCGGGGCGATTGTCCTGGCCCGTATTCCCCGCGTCGTTTTTGGCGCGTGGGACGAGAAGGCAGGAGCGGTGGGATCTGTATTCGATATCCTCCGCGAGCGCCGCCTCAATCACTGGGTGGAGGTCTACGCAGGGGTTCGCGAGCAAGAATGCGCGGCTCTCCTCAAGGACTTCTTTGCCTCGCACCGTGCCCCCGCAGTGGAGCACACGGCAGCGGAGCACGCTGTGGAGCACCGCCCATCCTGATCCCTTCCTTCACGGGAGCAAGCCATGACAGTTTCGTTCAATCACACCATCGTCTACGCCACGGACAAGCAGCGATCCGCAGAGTTCCTTGCCCGGATCTTCGGGCTCCCGGCGCCGCAGCCCATGTGGTCCTTCGTCACGGTGTCCTTGGAAAACGGCGTCACCTTGGACTTTCTTGAGGCGTCCGGAGAGATAGCTCCCCAGCACTACGCCTTCCTGGTCAGTGAAAAAGAGTTCGACCAGATCTTCCTCAGGATCACCGCGGAACATGTGCCCTACTGGGCCGACCCCGCCCGTTCCCGCGCGCAACAGATCAACCACAACGACGGCGGCCGCGGCATCTATTTCGCCGACCCGGACGGGCATTTCCTGGAGGCGATCACGCGGCCGTACGGTTCGGGCTGAGCTGGGTCACTGCAAGCATCAGCGCCCTGCCGCCGCGTCCAAGGCGCCTATCCGGACCTGCCGTGATGCCGGGGAGTCCAGGCTGAACGAACGGAAATCGCCGAGTTCATCTCGGATCCAGGCCTCCACCTGCGCGATCCTTTGGCTCACAGCTGCGGTGGGAGCCTCAAAAGTCCACGCCGCGATCCGTTCCTCGCCGGGATCGTATTGCCAGAGTCCGATGATCCGCCCGCGATCCAGGATGGGGTGGTCCGGCAGGTCGGCCTGAAGCGCCAAAGTGGTGTCCAGGACCTTCTTGCCCTTGTCCGCGTCGGCGAACATGTCCGCGGAGTTCCGCCTGTGGAGGACCAGTGAATCCGTCCCGGCCAGCAGCTGGATCTGCTCTTCGCCCGGCTCTTCGAAGTCGGCCAAACGTTCGACGTCGGCGGGCAGCATCCACAGCACGTCGCCACTGGCTGTGGTCACCTCCATGGCACCAATGGCGGCGAGCGCTGCCTTGCTCTGGGCCACCGTGAAGGCAGTGAACCACTGGGTCTGCTTGAAGGTCGCTCCCCCAGTCCAGCGCAAGTACCGCTCCAGCAGCAGGCGGCGGGCGCCGTCGTCGTCCATATCGCTTGGCGAAAGGCCCCAATTCGTGTAGGCGTAGCGCTGTTGGTCCAGGCGGCCGTTGATGGGGACCCGACGGATGCGGCCCTCGGCTTGGAGGAGTCCCAAGGCGGTGGGCAGCGTGGTGGACGCGCCCTTCTTCTTGCCTTCCTCGCCCAGGCTGCGAACCGAATCGCCCAGCACGTCCCTGAGCTGTTTGGGATCCATGGGTTCACTGGACTCTTTGAGGGCGTGCTCCACTTCGCCTTCCAGGAGGGTGATCTCGCCGCGTTCCACGCCGAGCCTCGCCAACACCTTGAACGGGGCGATAGCGGCGTCGCGGCCGATCTGGAGAGCCCACGCATAGTCGCCCTGGCCCAGGACGTAGGTGCATCCGCGGGCGGTGGGGAGTTCGTGAATTCTGAGCGCTTTGACATCCTTGTCCGCTTGTTCGCGGCTGATTCCTGCCCTGGCGAACAGCGTCAGGTACGGGTTGGCGCCGCCTACGGATCGGGCCCAACCGGCGTGGTCCAAGACTTCCTCTGAGGTCTTGCCTTGGAGCGAACCATCCAGGCCTTGCTTGTGCCAGGCCCAGGCCCGGAGCCGTTCAGGGGTCAGGGTGTCTGCGGCAGGCGCGATACTGGTCATGGCCCCATTCTGCACTGGTGGGCATCGCGAGATGGCAGTTAATGACAATCCGGTCGCTCGGGATTGTCATTAACTGTCATCTCGGCGGACGCTCAAGCGCTTTGAGGACAGTCCGGGCTGTAGTGTCCCAGCCGTGGAGGTGGTGACGGGCTTGGATTGCGTTGCTGCGCCAGCGCTGTTGCAAGGTTGCGTCGGTGAGCCAAGTCCGGAGAGTCACTGTCAGGCTGTTGGCGTCGCTGAGGTCCAGCGCCTCACCAGCTCCGGTATCGCCCAACGCCTCCACGGCACCTGTCCCTTGCCGGACAAGGACCGGGACACCATGGGCCAGCGACTCCGTCACCACCATCCCAAAGGACTCGGATTTGGAGATCAGGACACTGAGGTCTGCCTTGTGCCACTGCTCCTGGAGAGGTGTTCCAGTCAACTCGCCAGTGACACGGATGCGGTTTTGCAGCGCGTGATGTTCGACGGCGGCCCTCACCTCAGCGGCGTACGCCGGGTCTGCTTCCTCCGAGCCGATGAGGGCTGCGGTCCAGGGCAGGTCCTTTATCTGGCTGAGAGCCTCCACCAAGTGTGTTTGGTCCTTGTTGGGCAGCAACGCCGCGACAGCAACGATGTGCTTGGGCTGTGAACCTGCGCTGACGTCTGCTGGTTCCGCGCCCGGCGTGGCCACCACGATGTCCAACATCCCGTGCCGAGCCTGTAATTGGGCTTGCGAGTGAAGACTTGGACAGATGATCCCGGTCGCGGCGGCCAGGGCCTTCGCCTCGAGATCGTGGTGGGCCGTCAACGCCATGTGCGAGAGGATCCACACCTTGGTTCCCTTACCTGCGGCACCGGCGATTTCATCCGGTGCGCCGCTCGCCACCAAGCCGTCGGCAACCACTGTTGTGCCGCCGTCGAGCGCCTGGGCGAACCGCCGCCGGTCCGCTGTGCTGCCAACCGGCCAATCGCCGTCGACGGTTACTGTCTCAACCGTTGCGCCGAGGGCCGTCAGGTGTTCGGCGAGCTTGGCGTTGTACTTGTTGCCGCCGGAGCCGTGCCGGACGTTGCCGGGGACAAGGAATCGGAGGTGCACTTACTTGGCCGGGAGCTCCAGCGAGTAGCCCGCCCAAGCGTCGGGGTTTTCGCGGAGGACGACGTCGATGCCGCTCAGCGCCGGGCCATCCTGGGTGTCCTGAATGCGGGTGGCCATGGCGTCTGCGATGTGCTTTGCGAGGGCCTCGGTGGTGGACAGCTTGCCCTCGAACGCGGGGTGTTCGTCGAGGTTCTTGTAGTTCAGGTCTTCAAGGATTTCCTCGAGGATGCCGCCCGCGGCGCCGATGTCCAGGACGATCGCGTCGTCGTTGAGATCCTGGCGGCGGAAGCTGACTTCGGCCACGAACGTGGCCCCGTGCAGGCCTTGCGCAGGGCCAAACGCCTCGCGGGGAAGGCTGTGGGCAACCATGAAATGGCGTCGGACGGTCAGGCTGAACATGTATTAATCCTCCGGGGTGGGGTAGGCGACCACGTGGCAGAAACCGCCGGGCCGTTCGAGCAATTTAGCGAGTGTGGTGGGCAGGTTTTGGAACTGGCATTCGCTGGTCAGGAACGTGTCGAACACCGGATCCTTGAGCTGGTTCGCTGCTTCCTGCAGCCGCTGGGCGTTGGTGCGCCGATGCCTTCTGGGCAGCGCCACGGCACCCACCTGGCTGGAGCGGATGTTCAGCCGGCGGGCATGGAAGTCCTCGCCGAGCGGGAGGGTGACTTCCTTGTCCGCGAACCAGGAAAGTTCGATCACGTCCGAGTCGTCGCCGGCCAGTTGCAGGCTCAGCTTCAGGCCCTCGTTGGAGGCGGAGCAGTGGAAGACGATGTCGTTGTCGTCCTTTGCTTCTGTTGGATGGGCGAACTCTACTTGTATGGTTTCGGCGAGTTTCCGCTTCTCCGGGTCCGCATCCACCAACTGCAGGCGACCGAGCGGATACTTCCGCAGGAGCGTCGCCAGGACGCCGCCCACCAGGCCGCCACCGACGACGGCGACCCGGTCTCCCAGCCTCGGTCCGGCTTCCCAGAGGGCATTGATGGCGACCTCGACGATGCCGGTCAGGACGGCCCGGCGGGCGGGGACGTCCGCGGGAATGGGGGTGAGGTTGCTCGTGGGAACGACGTAGAGGTCTTGGTGCGGGTGCAGGCTGAAGACTGTTTTGCCTAGCCAATCTTCCGGCCCTTGCTCTACTGTCCCCACACTCAGGTAGCCGTACTTCACCGGACCTGGGAAGTCGCCTTCCTGATGTGGGGCCTGCATCAGGTCTGCCACCCGTTCCGGAACGCGGCCCTCGTGGACCACGCGCTCCGTACCCCGGCTGACGCCGGAGTACAGGGTCCTGACCAGGGCTTCTCCTTCTTTTGGAGTCGCGATGGCCTCTTGGCGCAGCTCACCATCGCCGGACTCCGTGACCCAGTAGGCGTGGGCTTCGTGAACATGTTCGTGCGAGATAGTCATGGTACTTACGAATCTATCTGTGGGGCGCGCCGGATGGAAGTTGGCGCGGTTTCGCGGGTCCTTTGGCTGGTTCCTCCTTGGGGTTTCGGGGCCTCGTTTTGGGGAACCGGGCCCAACTCCGGTACCCTATTTCAGTTGGTGACGTGTCCGAGCGGCCGAAGGTGCAACACTCGAAATGTTGTTTGGTGTAAAAGCCAACGTGGGTTCAAATCCCACCGTCACCGCCAATGAGAAAGGCCCTGCTTCCCTTTGTTTATGAGGGAGGCGGGGCCTTTCTTCATGTCCCGGGTCCTGTCCAGCAGTAACACAGCGCCCAGCAAGAGAAAGCCCGGCAAAAGAACATAGACGCCTGGCAGCAACGCGACAATATCCGCAAACAGCAACTGCTCTCCGGTGACATCGCGGAAGCATCCGCGACAGTCGCAACCATGATCCTTGACCCGATGCCCGAGAGCACACCGGTCGCTCCACCGGCTGTTTCAGCGGTGTTTTCTCCGCGGAACCGGCCCCGGTTCGCCGGCGGACCAGGAACCGGAACCACCTCAGCTGACCCAGGCAAACTGCGCGGCTTCGCGACAGTGTCCCGGACCGCCACGAACACCCTGAACTCACACTTCAGCAGCGTCAAAAACGCCTGGAGCGCATTCACAGCATCGTGCTCCTGGGTGAACATCGAGGCTGAGTCTTTTCTTGCTGGTTTTGAGCGGCTCCTCGCCGCGAACGCAGCAGATGCCGATTGGATAGAGCAGGTCGCCACCGCATTCGAAACAGCAGGGGCCGGCGCCGTAGCCGACAGCATGCTCAACGCGCTTTTCATCCAGTACGCAGCACCAAACCAAGTCGGCTTGAACGACATCGCGGGCCTGAACGCCGCGCAACTGACAACCTGGCTCGCCGTACCTACAAACAAAGCACGGCTCCAGGGACTCCTGCAGAACCAGGAATACAACCCTGCCGTGACCGCAGCATGGTGGACCAGCCTCGGCCACACAGTAGATGCCGGCACCGGCAAAGTTACCATCGGCGAAACCCAGGAACTCCTCATCAATACGTTCCCGGCGATCATCGGAAATCTTCAAGGGGTTTCCTACACTGCAAGAAATCAGGCCAACCGACTGGTACTGACGCAGATGCTGAAAGAATTCGACGTCTACGTGCGCGAGACAGCCAAAGAACTCGCCCGACTCCACCCGCATGGCTGAATACGCCGGGCTACCTCGACCGCTTCAGAGGAGTCAAGAGTGCGATGGAGCCCGGCCGCAGTGGAATTGAGAAGCAACTAATCAGCCTCAATCTGAATCAGCCCGGCGCTGCCATCAGTGTGGGAGATCTCGATGCAGCCAAAGTCACCACTTACCAAGTCCCGGGAGTCGACACGAAGGTGGCAACGAGCATGCCGGATCTAGTCCGGGCCGCCGATGGCCAATACGGAGAGCAATACCGCATTGCCGAGCTGAGTTCGACCACGGCAGGAAACCCTCCGCGGTTGGCAGTGGTGGGATGGCTAGCTTTCGAACCGGCCCCGGCGGCTGGTGTCTTCGACGATGGCAATGCCCGGACAGGCGGGTCGTTCCTGAGCAAGGACATCAACACTCTCGCGGCCGTTCAGAACAGTTTGGGAAACACAGCCAGCAACAACATTTCAGCTCTGTCTTACGGAACGCTGACGGCCCAGGCCGCCGCCGTTGAAGGTGTGGCCGTAGACAGCGTCAATCTCAATGCTGATATCGGCGTACTGAAGGGTGTAGCAGGCGTGCAGGACTTCCATTTGAACCCTGGCGCCGACGTGTACCAAACCAAATTCACCGTCGACAATATCTCCGAAATTGGAAATGCGAGCAGGCAACGTATTCAGGGCTTCCACACCCAGACGTTTCAGGCTCCTCCAGGTGGACCATCGTTCACGGTGCCCATACCCGGGTACGGAGCGACACAGCTTGGAGCAGACGGAACCGGAACAACCGGCGAAGCGTCAGCATTACCAACCGAAAACCACGGCTGGCTCCAGGCAGAAGGCAAACTTGGATACGCTTCCGTAGGCACCGAGTCCAGCCTTAATCAAGCGAATGTCTCGCTCGGCCTAACAGATAGACTGACCAACTCTGGGAAGCCTGTGGTGCCTCACTAATGAAGGAGACACAATTGCTGAACCGACAAAGACTAACGGCAACTGTTTTCACCGCCGTCATGGTCCTTCTGCTCGTATCCGGATGCTTCTCCACACCACAGAGCAATGGTGAAACGGCAAACCCCTCACCCTCAGAATCGACTTCAACGAGCAATCTTCCCAGCAGCGGAGCAGGAACAACGATGACCCCAGAAGCAGCCAGTAGCGAATTATTCGGACTCCTCGACGAGATCCAAGCGATGGCACCGGGCGATTGGACCAATAAGGATGTTCCGGCAGGTGGCTACTGCAACTTCCAGGGAACTGGAAGCGGCAAAGAATTCGGCGGATCCAGGACCAGAGGCCCCCTTAGTGTCACGGACCGCGAGGTGCTCAGGCAAAAAGTCGAGGAATTCTACAAGTCCCGCGGGTACGATGTGAAGGTCTTTGATCAATCAACGGCCACGAACAAGCTCATCATAACCAACGGCTTCGGGCCCGATGGACTGGTTCTCCAGGTTTATACCGGCGATCTCGGCACTACTGTCACTGGCAATAGCCGCTGCGTTCCTGATCCGCAGGGCAAGGGATAGTCCCGCCGTTTGCCGGGCGTCGCCGCCGGTATCAGTGCCGAAGGCGTGGGAACTAAACTCAGGTTCGATCGGGTTCACGTGGTGGTCACGGCTCCCTTCCCGGCCAGTCCAGGCCCACTGGTCCCCGCTTTCGGTTTCGCCGGGTATCTTGTCGCGCGCATGACCGGGGTATACGTGTCCTGCGTTAAGGTCAGCGGCGGTATGGACATTATCGGGCAGCCCTGCCGAGCCGAGAGTGACGAAGTTATCCACCTCGATACCCGGCCGCGTCAGGGCCACCGCGGCAGTGATACTCCCGTACGAGTGAGCCACAATACTGAGTTGCGGCGCGCCCTCACCGCGGACTGCAGACAGCGATCTCCCGGCCCATAACGTAACCGATGGCCGACACAGGGACGCTTACCAGAGCGAGGCCCTGCCACGGGGCGGGCAACAAGAGGAGCAGCCCCACTTCCAGCACGATCAGGACATATATGGCCCACGGTGGACCTTTGACACCCCGACTTCCAGCAGAAGCCGATCGTTCGGCACAAACACCGTCGCCGAAAGAGTGGCCAGCAACACTCCCCCTCTGATGCCCGCCCGTCAGCGAGGGTCGAAGCGCCGACCTTCCGCCTTTGTCGGCATCAACGCCAGGACGAAAACAATCAGACCGCCAACGAGTGGAACAAGCCCAACGAGTGCGAGCGGACCTGCCAGATTTGCATCATGCAGTCGGCGCCACAGCAACGACAGCTGAGGCACTAACAGGGCCAGCCCCAGAACAGCGACGAGAATGAATCCAACTACCATCAGACTGCCAGTCGGGGCGTTCACAACCCCAGGAGGGGCCTCATAGAACACTTCTTGCCCGGTGGCCGGATCGAAACCCATGGACTGCACATTAGGGTTCTGCTGAGCCCAGGCAATACTGGCCACGAGCCCGACCGTTGTCACGAGGTACGGGACCACCATCACCAGGAAAACGAAAAGCTGACTCCACCAGAACTCACTCCGCGAGGCGCGACCCGCGAACTTCGCATACTTGGCAAAGAACCGCTTCACCGACTTACCAAACGACGCTCCATATAGAGGACCATCCAGGACGCCCGAACCTGTAATCTCCGCAACGCCTCCGCCTGCAGGATCAACAATCTTCATATCCATCTGACTCCATGTCCTTCCAGAAATTACTTATAGAAACCAGCAAAAAAGTATCTTCAAACGCAAATGCTCTGGGCCCCAATAATCTCATCCGTAGAAGATAATACGAATAAACAGAAGGAACAGACCATTGATCAGAATTGTAAATCCCACGAGCTTCCAGAACCGCCCTGGGCGCCGGTTAGGCACGCCTTGACCCGAGCTATCCCAGCATCCCGTCAGCCATCAGGGCAAGACTCCCGACCCTCGAAAACTGATGCCCGGCAGTGTGATGCTCACCTAAAATATCCACTCTCATCCAGCACAATCACGGCTAGAAAGGCCTGGGAGGAAATACACAACAGAATGGTAGCCGGGCCCGAAATAAAAACCAGCGCACGCGCCTGGCCGCGAGTAGGATGGGCCCCCAATAACCGTTCACAAATCCAAAACATGACTATACCCAGTGCGCACATTAGTAGAAGTAGGACTGCAGGAATCGACCCGCCGTGATAGGCTAATTCGGCACTAAACGGAGCATTCATGAAGACGAATGTTGTAATACCAAGGCTCACCAAGACGCCCAATAGACACATGCCGTCCAGGTAGTTACTGTCTTTTTCTCCAATTGAATGCTTCCTTCCATTAGACCTCCCCCCAAACCCTCCTTTTTGGCAGCTCAAGCTATTGGGGCCCCGAACAAACAAACAGTCACCAGCTGAGCGCTAACGCTCTTCTCCGGCGGTCAGCGTCAGTCCAACCAATAGACCGAGAGGACAGCCCGTCCACAGCGCACCGCCTGTCAAGCCAATCACCGGAATAACATTGGAAAGAGCCGCGAAGGCTAAACTGCCTAAGATGATGGTGGCACCGAACGACAGCGTGGCGGCAAAGTTGGATTTCCAATACGTTGCAAATCCAATGCCAAGGGCGCTAGCAATAAGGACAATAGCGTTAGCAATCCACACGGATATTCCAAACTCTTCAGTCCTATTGACGCAGAGAACCAGCATGAGAATTCCCGGTATAATAACCCCGGTCCAATAATACCATTCCGGAGCGACTCGTTTGCTGAGGATTGCCTTTTTGTCGCTTTTATTCTTCATTTACTTCGTCCACATTTCATCGGTGTAAAAATTTGCACCGCTTCCTATCAGCGCATTAGCAGTCTCGGTCATCACCGTGCTCTTGGTAAAGTATTCAACCGGGGAAGGTGCGCTGGGTCCGATAAGATCCCCGTAGCCCTGTGGAATTTTGCCACGAATTGCGGACAAAGTGGAAGTCCCCGCGCCCGCCATGACGGACGACACCCCGGACTTAATCGGGTCGAAGGCTTCACCATTCACGCCACTCTTCACGGCTTCTCCCGCGAATCCAGCCCCGATATTGATGCCCAACGTCGAACCAAACTGGAGGCCCTTGTTAGCAGCGTGCCCAGCCGCAGGGCTCAGTGCCCCGCTGATGACACCCGTGGAGGCACCTCCAGCCGCGCTACCCAGCAATCCTTGGGCTGTCCAGGGGCCACCTTTTTGAACGCGTTCACGGACATAATCTACGGTTCCGGCTACACCTCCTGCCGCACCACTGCCGACCATGTCTTTCAACAAATTAGCGCCGAATCTCCGTGCAATGACTGCGGCATTGCCTGTGGCACGAGTCAACGTCGAAGTCGCAACATTTGAAGCCATACTTCGCGCAGCCTGGCCTGCCACCACTCTTCCAACAACGAGAGAAGCAGACTTAGCAACGAACATTCCCGCGGCACCGCCCGCTACACCCATAGCAGCGCTCCCAATGGCTTGACCCCAGTCCACTTGGCCGGTGGTTGCTTTTTGGATGACGACGTCGGCGCCGAAACTCATTAATCCCATGCCCGCGAGTTGTCCGCCTGGGACGAACATCAACACGGCCCCGCCTACCACAGCGGCACCGCCGACGACGTATTCCCAGTTGTCGCCGAGCCAGTCTCCTGCTGCGGCGAGGGCGCCGCGGGAGGAGCCGTCGTAGGCTTTCAAGTCGGCGTCTGTGAGGGGTCGCAGGCCGGTGGGGTCGGTGGTGTTGAGGGGGTTGTTTCCGGCGTAGGCATAGGGGTTCCCGTCCCAGCCCGCGCCGAGGACGGGGGCGAGGGGGTCGGTGGAGAGGAATCCCCGGGTGGCCGGGTCGTAGGCGCGTTTGCCGAGCCATTCGAGCCCGGCGATGTCGATCCCGCCACCGGCGGTCAGGCCGATCCCGGTGGGCAACACACCACCCACACCAGCGTTGGCAGCTGCGGGGCTACCGGGGGTGAGGGTGGGGGTGCCGAGGACGGCCCAGGGGTCGTGTTGGTCGGTGGGGCGGGCGGCACGCCACCCCGGCGCGGTGAAGGCGTCGCCGATTCCGGTGACACCGCCGGGCAGGGACAACACCTGGGTGCTGTTGGCACCGGCGAGGGTCGGGACGGGTGCTGCGGTGTCCCACCACAACGCGGTGCCGTCCACGCTGGCGAGTTCACCGAGCGCGTCAACGTGGAGCCGGTGCCGGGATACCTCGGCCCCGTCCGGGTCCTTTTCGATGGTGCCGGTGAGGTGGCCGGTGGGTCCCCAAGCGTCTTCGGTCCAGGACCCGTCCGCCCCGATCACCCGCACCCGACGGCCCAAACCGTCATACACATACTCTGTCCGGGAACCATCAGGCTCCGTCACAGCGGACAGCTGGCCTGCGGCGTCGTACTCAAACGTTCGGGCCCCGGTGGGGGTGGTTTCGCGGAGCAGCCGCCCACCGGCGTCGTGCTCCCACCCAACACCTTCGCGTTCGCATCGGTGGCGTCAGTGGTGGTGGCGGAGACCAGTTGCCCGGCGTTGTCGTACCCGTACCGTGTCACGGCCCCACCCCGGGACAGGCCAGTAATCCGCCCGCTGCCGGGCTCGCGGCCGATCAGGGTCACATCAGCTCTGCCGGGGGTATCGGTGGTGGTGCGGGTGTGCTCGACGAGTGCCCCGTCCCGGTAAACCCATTCCTGTGAGTATTGGCCGGCGGTCGCGGACGTGACCCTGCCGGAGGCATCGTGGGTGAAGGTGGCGTCCCCCAGCAACGGGTTCGAAACCTTCACAACCCTGCCTGCGGGGTCGCGGGTGTAGGTGGTGGTCCCGGCAAGGGTGGTGAAACGGGTCCGGTTCCCGTCGCCGTCGTACTCCCACGACAAGACCTGCGTCCCGGTCCCGTTCCCGCGGGTGCGGCGGGTGAGGTGGCCGCGGCGGTCGAAGCACAGTTCGTGTTCCACCGCGTACCCGTCCCCACCCGTGTGGTCGGTAATGAGAACCCTGCGGCCGGGAAGGTCGCGTTCAATGGCGGCGATCAGGGCACCGTCCACCGACGTGGACGCTTCCCGGCCCGCAGCATCATAGCTCCAGGTGGTGGTGTGCCCGTCCGGGTCCGTTTGGGACAGCTGCCGGCCGGCCGGGTCGTAGGTGGCGGTGGTGACCCTCCCGAGCGGGTCAGTGACGCTATCGACCTGGTCCGTGGCCGTGTACGTCCGGGTGGTCACCCCACCGGTGGGGTCGATGATGCGGGTGAGGCGGCCGCGGGTGTCGTACTCGAACCCGGTCCTGCCACCAACCCCGTTCGTCGTGGACACCAGCTCGCCGGCGGTGTTGTATGCGAAGCGGCGGGTCCCGTACCAGGCATCCTGGGCGAAACTCAGCCGCCCGCACTTGTCGTACCCGTACCGGGCCGTGCCCTCCCCCGGGGTGTGCTTGGCGGTCAACCGGCCGCACGGGTCGTAGGCGAACGTTTCGACCTCCCCGGTCGGCAGTCTCCTGGAGGTGAGGCGCTGGTCCGGGTCGTAGGACAGTTCAGTGACCGCCCCGACCGGGTCAATGCTCTTCCACGGCCGGCCGCAGTGGTCGTACTCGAACCGGGTCACCGCCCCCGTGGGGGAGGTGATCGAGGTGATCTTCCCCGCCGCGTCGCGGCCCAGGACCGTCAACCCGCCCTCACCATCGACCAACTCGACCGGGTTCCCCGCCGCGTCATACGACACCAGCTCCGCGGACCCATCGACAGATTCGATCTTGGTGGGACGGCCGTACTCATCAAAACTATAGGTGGCGGCCGCGAACGCGCCGGTCAGGGACGCAGTCCCGGCCCTCCGGTCGGTGACGGCCCCGGTGCGGACCCCGGTCGGATCCACGACGGCGGTCAGGGCACCAACCGTGTCGTACTCCCGCATCCAGTCATACCCGCCCGGGTCCGTGACCGCGATGAGCCGGGAGAGGTTGTCGTGGGTGAACCCCCACTTCGCCCCGTCCGGCAGCACCGCGGCGGTGAGGTTCCCGAGCTCATCAACCACCCGTTCGATACTGCGGCCGAGCGGGTCGGTGGTGCGGGCCAGTTCACCGTTGGGGGCGTACTCGAACACGGTCCGGCCCCCATCCGGGGCGATCATCGCGGTGGTCCGGCCCGCGGTGTCGTGCTCGAACGAGACCACTGCTCCGTCCGGGTCCACCCGCCGCACCAACACCCCGGCGCCGTCATAAACGAACCGGGCCTCAGCTCCCGACGGGCTCACCGCGGTGACCGGACGACCGGCCTGGTCCCGCACGATCCGGGCCACATCTCCGGCGGCGTTGCGGGTTGCGGTCAGGTCCCCGAACCGGTCGTACTCAAAACCGATCGTGACCCCGGCCGGGTCCGTGACCTGGGTCAGGAGCCCGTCCCGCCACGCAAGTACGGTGCGCCCACCCAGCGGGTCCACGACCACGGACGGGTCCCGGGAGAGCTCATCGGCGTACTCATAGGTCACGGTGGCACCGGAAGCGGTCACCAGAGTGGTGAGTCGGTCGTGCTCGTCCCACCCGTAGGTCAGGTCCGCGCCCTCCGGAGTCACCGTCCGGGTCTTCCGACCCCGGGCGTCGTAACCGTGGACCGTGACAGCACCGTCACGCTCGGTCAAAGACACCAGATTCGAGTGCCCGTCATAGGACATGGACTGGCGCCGGTCCTCCGCGTCCAGCACCCCCACCAGCCGGCCCTTGCCATCAGCAACCCACGAGTTCGACCGGGACCCATCCTCATCAGAGACCACCGTGACCCGGCCCGGCAAATACGCAAACCGTGTCCGCCGCCCATGCGCGGTGACCTGCATGATGACACGGCCGGCCTCGTCATACGTGTTCTCGGCCTCGACCACACCCGCAGCCGAGACCACCGCACCGATCAGCCCGGCCTCGTTCCACCGATACACCCGGGTGCCGGTCACCGTGCCCACACTGGCGAGCCTGCCCGTGCCGTCATACCCGTACTGAACCCGGCGCCCATCCGAACCACGGACCACTGCGACCACACCGTCAACATGATCGATCTCCAAGAACCGGCCCCGCACATGCACCAACCGGTACACCGCCCCCAGCCCGCCGCCGTCGAGACCTGATGCTGCTTCGCGGTGGGCCGAGATGGTCCGGCCTGGCCCTGCCCCGGTCCCGAGCCACACCCCGGCGGTGGTGTAAGACCACCAACCGCCCTGGTTATCCCGCACGACCAACACCTCGGACGCACCGTCGGGCACGGAAGACAATCCCGCCAACCACGGTGAGCTGACGGGTTCGCGGGTGAGCCAAAAGTTCTCCCCCACCGCGCGCGCCCAGCCGGCGCCCTCACGGGGGAAGTCCACCGCCCGCCCATCAGCCATCACCCAGCGGCAGCCCTCATCAGTCAGGACCAGGCGCTGGTCCAACACCGAGACCCACCCCGGACCGAACACCCCGTCACCGGCCAGACCGGAAGCCAGCGAGTTATACATCCGGGTGAGTACCAGATCCGAGCAGGCCCCGGCGAACCCGAGATCGGTTTCGGGCTCAATGAAGTTCCCCGTGGCCGTGTTCACCGGATCATTCGCATACCCACTCGAGGGCATAGCCCCCGCCGCCGTGGGCGGGTCAATGACCAACCCGGTCCGGTGCCCCGAAACCCCCGCCGCGGCCAACGCCTCGTTCACCGCCGCATCCGACAGGGTCGAAACCACGCCCTCACCACCGGCGGCAGCGAACGCGTCCGCGACCACCACCGCCCACGCCGCGTCAGCCTCGTTCGCATGCAAATACTGCCGCAACGCCCCAACCGCACCCGAAGCATCGATCCGGCCCCACGAACACTGCCCCGCGAACGAAGACAACTCGCCCTCCAACGACCCCGGCACCGACACCAACGCCTCGTCCAGGCCACGCGAACCAGCCGCGAACCCCCGCAACGACTCCGGACGGGCCGAGGACACCCCGCCCCCATACCCGCCACCCGGGCCCGGAGTCTCCCGCGACCCCGGTACCGGGGCCTCCGAAGGGAACGACGGCGCGTCCACCGGCTCCATATTCGGGCGAGCCTCCTCACCACCGAACGCATCCCCGATCAGCTCAAAAATGTTCCGGTTGTTATGCCGCCTGACCCACTCGTTGTTCTTCCGCCGCCGGTCATCCTCCACCCGGGCATAATCGATCATGGACCCCACATACTCAGCGACTTTCCGCAACGCCGACGCCAAGGAATCCGCGTCCCGGGACGCCGTGTCCGCGTTCGCCGCGAACACTTCCGAAAAATGCCCCCGGAACTCCTCCCCCGCCCCCAACACCAACGGCCCACGCGAACCCGAATGCTCCAGAACCCGCGAGGCCGCGGACTCAAAAGCACCCTTCACCGACTCGGCAACCCCATACACAAACCGCCCACCATGAGCCCCATCGGAATCAGGCAACAACGGCACCTCAACGAACTCGGTCACAACCACAGCTCCCCACAGCACAAAAACGCGAACAAAACCAACAACACACACAAACCCAACGCCACAACCACACCAGCACCAGCACCAGCACCACAGTGCAGCGGCCGGGCAACCACACCGCACTAACGCGGCACAATCACCCGGCCCCGACACTCACACCTAAAAAGGAATCAGGCCCCGCCACCAGCAGAGAAAATATCCTGCGAAATCTTCTGCAACTGACCCCGCAACTGCTCCAACTCCTCCTTGGCCTTATCCAACGCAGCCTTCGTCTCCGGCCACGTCGAACCACGGAACTCAGCAGCCAACGGCCCATCCCACACATTCGGATCCGACAACACACGACCCTGCGCATCCAACGCCGAAATCTGATCCGTAAAACCACCAGTAATAATCGACTGCACCTGACCAATAGCAGCCTTGGCCTGCTCAGTAGACAACACACGCGACATAGAACTTTCCTCCCAATAAGAACAATCGCAACACCCAGGCCAAAACAAACCCAGGTGACCAGACGTTGCCTAAACTACCAACACCATCGAATAAATCCAACAAACGGATAAACATCCCGTAGATACAAGTTTCCGGCTGTGACCTGCGCAATCTCTGTTAAGCAGAATTAGTCCATTCGTCAGCGCAACCCCGTATGATACTCAAGGCACCGTGAACGAATGAGGGGACGATCCATGCCCAGGCAGACTAGTTTTATTCAGCACCACCCATGGCGTCCGGGCCGGGCTTTAGGCGTCTTCCTGGTCGCCTTGGGATTGATCACCACGACGTCCTGCACCCAGCCCCCCGAGCCGAAACCGGTGGCCAACCCCGTCAAACTCCTCCAGAGCGTGCGCGTAGGCTTGTCCCCTGCCGCCGGAGTCCAGACGATCGAAGGCACCACTATCTCGGTATCCTCGTCCGGCGATTCCTCAGCGGAGAACACTACGTACGACACCGCCAAGGTAGTGGGCGAACTCCCGGTGCGCGTAAGCCTTCAGTACCGTGCGGGAGAAAAGTCGGGCTCGGACCTCACTGAGCTCAAAGGCCACACCGGACCGGTGGAGATTAACCTGACTCTCGAAAACCTCACCGTCAAACCGCAGAACATCCAGTACGACGCGGCAGGCCAGACGCGCTCCGACACCGCACTGGTGGGAGCCCCCCTGACCATCGCCGCGTCGACGAAGCTTTCCGGTGTCCGAGCAGACGACGTCAGGGCTGGATCAGCCGACGGCGCCACAGGTACCAACGGCGTCCTGAGCAGCACCGAAGACGGCGCCACCGTTGTCCAATGGGCTACTGTCCTGGCTCCTCCACGTTCCGGCGCGAGCACCACGCTGCGTCTTGCAGCAGACGTGAAGGACTTTCAGGTTCCCGAATTCGACGTCGCTGTTCAGCCCGGCCTCAATACGGACCTCAGTGCCAACGGAGTGCTCTCCAGCGCCTTCTCGTCCGGGACAGGGTCGGAAATGGAGCTGCAGCGCCGGACGATCTCGCTGGTATCGGACGTCAACACGGTCCTGACGAAGGCCGGGTCCACTATCACCGAGGTTCGCCGGAACCTTCAGGCAACGTCACAGACCCTCGGCGTCAAGACAGCCGGTGAACTGCGCGATAATTCCCAGGCACTTGCTGCGACGATGTCGGACCTGAAGCAGCAGCTGAAGGTTCTCGGCACTGACTTGGAATCTTCAACCACCGCCACCCAGTCCACCACCATGTCCCAGTTGAAGCTGACGGTCTCCGCTGTGGACGCGATGCTGGGCGACACTTCCGCCACGCCCCCGGTCGCTCCCATCACCGGTGACGGTTGCACCGCTGAAGTTGCCAAGGCAGCGCCGGCGGCCACCGTGTACTCCAGCATCCTTACGATGTCCTCCCAGCTGGATGCCTACGCGAAAGTCAGCGCAAGCTGCCGGGACATGGTTGCCGGCGCCCTTAAAGCCACCATGGGACCAGAGAACCCCTCCGCTGCCGAATGTGCTGAACAAGAGTCCATGACCTGCTCTCTTTATGGTTCAGCCGTGACAGTTACCGGAGCGCTTCTGGGCCTGGTGGAAAAGGGCGACGAACTGGTCTCCGGTCTTCAGCCACAGATCGTCGAAGGCGCGATCAAAGACCAGGCGGCTTCCGCCGTCGCACTTGAAAAAGTGCGCACGGACCTCGGCGCGATGCTTGACGGCTCCGGAACTTCCGAGGATTACAGCAAGGCACTGGCTGCACTGGGAACGGCCATCAAATCGGCTTCCGACTCTGCAGCCGCGACCCGGAAAGCAGCCGCTGCGGCGCAGGTCAGCGTCGACGCGCTCCGCCAGAAACTGATTGCCATCGCCACCAATGCCAAGGCAGCCAAGGGCGAACTCAGTCAGGGAACCTTGCTGAACGGCTCAATGCTGCAGCAGAACCAGAAGGTAGCGGACGAGCTGTGCAAGCTGTCCGATGACAGCCTCATCCCCGGCAAGGGCAAGCTGTCCTCAAAGGAGGTCGAGCAGCTGCGTTCCTATTTGACGTCCGTGCCGTGCGAACCGACTGATGAGAACGGCAACCCCTCACCCGCGCTGAATCCTCCCCCGGGCTTTAAAGAACCTTTGGATATACGGCTCGAAGGTCAGTCAACTGCCTGGGACCAAGTCCTTGCAGCCACCGACACCACCGCCGCCGACCAGGGAATCGGCCAGGCGTTCTCCGCATTGGAGACCACCTTCGACGACGCCGATACCAAACTGGAGGCTATCAAGGCGGCCGTCAATACGCTCGACGGCGCCGCAACAGGAAACGTCAACGGCACCAAACGGGGACTTGAGGCGCTCGATTCTGCACTCGCAGATGCGATTGACTCTTCCGGCACAGTGACCGCCGCACTCGCGAAGTTGAAGGAGCAGCAGGACGGACTTGGCGAAAAGATCAAGGAATCCCTCCGCGACGTTTCCGCTGAAACTGCTGCCGAGGTTTACAAAACCGTGGACGAACAAGTGCGCCAGGTAGCCGAAATCGGCGATGCCAGCTCTGAAGCAGTGACCACGGCCTTCAACCGGTCCATTTCCGGGCTGAAGTCCACTTCGGACGACGTTGTGAAGGATGCCGAAGGCACGGTCAACAAACAGCGGGACGAGCTGTTGGGGCAGAGCGGTGACTTGACAGCCGCCCTGTCCAAGAGCACGCAGTCCTCGTTGGACAACATCGCGGCCAGCACGTCCGGCTCCACCCGCGACGTCGAAGGTGCCAGCGCCCTTCTCGCCTCCAGCCTCAACAAGGTGATGCTGGACCTTGGTGACCGCTCAGTCAACGGTTCGGGCTTGCTCGGCTCCATGGCCACCAGCGCGGCCAAAGCGGACACCGCGGATTTCCAGTTGGCCCTGGCCTCCCAGAATGCTGAGGGTTACGCCAACATCCGCTCCCGCGATGTGGCTGGACTCCTGCTGCGCCAGGCCCAGTTCAAGGCCTCGCTCACCGCGGTGGATGAACTGCCGCCGTTCCAACTCAAGGTCCCTGCAGGTGCGGCGTCACAGACGCTCTACACACTGAAGATCGGCGGCAATTCGTGAACCCCCGGAACCGTCTCTTCGCCCTGATCGCTGCGGGAGCCGCCGTCGTGATTGCTGCTGCCGTGGTCCTGACTATGACGCTGAACCGCCCCACGAAAGCTCCCCGTCCCGATCCTGTGGCCGCAACAGTTCCTGTAGGCCTGAAGGCTGACGGCCTTCCGGCGGACTTTTCGATCGGCGTCGTCATGACGTTCGGCCAGTCCGGCGAACCTGGCTCCGAATACAACCGGGCAGCCCAGGGTGCCATCGTTGCCGCTCAGCGCTTCGCCCAAGGCGGGGCGGCAGTCGCCCTCCCCACCCAAAACGACCGGGGGACCGAAGACGGCGCCCGTGCCGCCGTCGCCTCACTCGCCGAGCACGGCGTGTCCGGTGTTGTCGTGGCGAGTACCGGACCGCAAGCCCGTGCAGCTGCAAAGGCGGCCGAGGAGCTCAGTCTCCCGGTAATCCTGCCCTACACAGAGGCTTTGGAACCGGCTCAAACCACCTGGACCACCGGACCAACGGCAGCCTCTGTCCAGGCCGGTCTGAGGACCGCACTGGCCGGCAAGAGCCGGGTGCTGCTGGTCAGCGACGGCGGCGAGGTCCCCGCATCCGTTACTCCCACTGACACACTGGTGTTGGATGGCTTCTCCGACGTGTCCGCTCTGGCCCAGGAGGCCGCCATCCGTACAGGCGACCAGCTTCGTCCGCCGTCCAAGGATGCGCCGGTTGACACTGAGGGCACGCGGACTGCCAACCCGGCAGACGCTGTTGTGGTGTCGGCGGCCACTCCGCAGCGCTTGGCGCGACTTGTCCAAGCCCTCCAGTCACGCGATGTGTCAGTACCGCTGGTACTTTCCGACGGCGCCACCACCCCCGCGTTCGCGTCCTCGCTTTCGGAGTTGGATGGCACTGCTTCAGGACAACTGGTCAGCATTGCGCCGGCAACCGGCGACGCTGTCGCGCTCCAGCAGGACGCCCAAGGGCGGGGAATGTCCGCATTCCTCGCCGGCATCAGACTGGCTACCGGGAATCCGGAGATCAAGAACCTGACGGACGAAACCCCGTTCTCGGCGGACGCCTGGGCGGCGGACGCACGCAGCCATGACGCTGTGGTGGCCTTGGTCCGCGCAGGCGCTCTGGCCGGGAGCAACGATCCGTCGAAGGTGGCAGCGTCTCTTCGCACCATGTCCTTCGGTCCCGGAGAAGGCGTCGCCGGACCGACGCTGGACTTCTCGCAATCCCAGGCGCTCACCGCTGAAGCAACCCCGGTTTACGCATCCCCTCAGGACCTCGGTCTCCGTCCGGCGGATGAGAACGCCCCACGGCTTGTCTGGGTCCCGGCGCCAGCCGGCCCCTAACCAACCTTTCTGTCCCCCCGCGTCTGAAGGGAACAGATCCACTACAGGAGGAGCGCCCCGGTGCGAGTGCTGATCGACTTGGACGATCGTCGTTTTGAGTGCGAGGTTGCCCATGCTGCGCCCGCCACCACGCTGTCCGACTTAGTCGAAGCCGCCGGCGGCCCCAGGGTTTCGCCTGACGAGCCGGTGTTCGTCAATGAGACAGAAGTCCGGGGTGCCACGCCACTTTCCGAACTGATTCTGCTGGAAGGAAGTCGCATCTCGCGCGCCCCCTGGCCTGTTCCGGACCGCGTACGTGATTGGAGCCTGACGCTGGCCGGCGGTCAACGTACAGGCGCTGTGGTGGAGGTTCCGCAGGGGCGCGACATGCTCATTGGGAGGTCTCCACATGCTGACCTCAGCCTGCCCACCGAAAGTGCGTCGTGGGATCATCTCCGCCTTCGGCGCGAAGAGGACGGACTGCGGGTGCTGGATGGAGGCTCCACCAACGGCACCTTGGTCAATGGGGAACCCGTAGGCGAGGACGGAGCCCTGGTCACTCAGACAGCCACCATAACGGCAGGTGGCACGGTCCTTCTCCTCCGTCCAACCTTGGAGGAGACACCCGCCCCCGCCCCGGGGAGCCTGCACAACCTGACTCCTGCTTCCACCGCTCCCTTCAACAGACCACCGCGTCCTGGCCGCGCCCCGGCTGGCGATCCGTTGGTTCCCCCGAACCGCAAGGACGTACCGCCGGCCAACAAGTTCAGTTACATCACGGTACTGGCGCCGCTGGTCATGGCGGTTGCGATGGTGATGATCCTGAGGGACATGCGCTTCGCCATGTTCGCCATGCTCAGCCCTGTGATGGCGGTGGGCATGTGGTTCGAGCAGAAACGCCGCCACGCCCGCGGCCTCAAGGAAGAGGCGGAGCGCTTTGACGGAGCCCTCAAGGAGTTTGAACAGCAAATCCGGACGGCCGCTGAGGTGGAAACCGCCCGGAGGCACCGGATGGTCCCCGATCCCGCCACGGTTGTACGTCGTCCTGCGCTCCCGGCTACCTCACTGTGGCAGCGCCGTGCGGACTCGGACGACTTCCTGGCCCTGCATGCCGGCACCGGTGATGTGCCGTGGAAGCCTGACGTAGACCGGGCTGCGGGCTCGCGTCCGGACGTGAGGGTCAAGGAATCCCTCGCCGCAGCCCGTCTCTTGGCCGCACCCGTGCTGGTGGACCTGACAGACGCTGGCGTGGTGGGCATCGTTGGCTCTCGGGACGGCGCCTTGGCCTTGGCCCGCTCCCTTGTAGCCCAGGCCGCGGTGCACGTTGGTCCTGCGGATCTGACAGTCGGTGTTTTCTGTGACGCCGGCCGGGCCGATGAGTGGGAATGGGCCTCGTGGCTCCCCCATACCCGCCAGACGGGCAGCAGCATGGGCGAGCGGTGGATGTCTGCACATCGCGAGACGAGTTTGGCCATGCTGCGCGCCCTCAAGGACTCTGTGGAAGAACTGCCCACGTCGGCTCTTATGGTGGTCCTCGATTCCGACGTCCTCACTGAGGGCAGGGACGCCCCGGCACGAGCACTGCTCGGCATGGGCCGTTCCGTCCCGGGAGGCCGCATCAACCCGCAGCAGCGCCCACCCCGGGTGGCGGGCATCGTCATCGCCACGTCCGAGGAGCAATTGCCTGCGTCCTGCACCACCATCATCAGGGTGGGGACGGATGCTGCGGCCACTGTGGACCAGCCGGAAGACCTGACACGCGTCGAGGACGTCATCCTGGCAGGCCTCGACCAAGAAGAGGCTCTGCGCTGTGCCATGCGCTTGGCGCATTTCGACGACCCGGAGCTCAGCGTCCCCGGGGCGTCCCTGCCGTCACTGGTCCGACTGCCCGGCCTGCTGGGCTTCGAGCGCCCCGACGCGGCGGCGATCGGCCGCCTGTGGCAGGCACCCACCGGGGTCTCCACTCCCATCGGCACCGGCGAAAACGGGCCATTGACCCTGGATCTCGTCAAGGACGGCCCGCACGGCCTTGTGGGCGGCACCACCGGATCCGGAAAGTCCGAGTTCCTGCGCTCGCTCGTGGCCGGTCTCGCTGCCCGCAACGATCCGACCCGTCTCAACTTCATCCTGGTTGACTTCAAGGGTGGCGCCGCCTTCAAGGCCTGCGAACGCCTGCCGCACACCATCGGAACCATCTCCAACCTTGACGAACAGTTGGCAGACCGCGCCTTGATCGCATTGGAAGCGGAGATGGAGCGTCGCCAGCGGGTTTTCGCGGAGGCAGGCGAGGGCATCGACAACCTCAATGCCTATTTGGCAACGAATCCGGCCGAACCAATGCCGCGCCTGCTGCTGGTGGTGGATGAATTCGCCATGCTGGCCAAGGATTTCCCGGACGTACTCACCGCCCTCGTCAGCATCGGCGCTGTGGGCCGCACCCTGGGAGTCCATATGGTCCTGGCTACGCAACGGCCGGCTGGTGTGGTGAGCGACGACATCCTCGCAAACACCAACCTGCGTGTGGCGTTGCGCGTCCAGAGCCGTGATGACTCCAACAACGTCATTGGCGTACCCGCCGCTTCTGCCATCGGCAGGGCGCAAATGGGCCGGGCCTTTGTGAAACTTGGCCAGGACGACATCACGCCGGTTCAGACCGCGCTGGTCACCGGTCGGGCACAGCTCGCCGGCGGTCCCGCCGTCGATGTTCGCGACATCCGCCAGTTCGGCGTCCCCGTGCCGGCACCGGCAATGCCGCGATCCGCAGCGGTTGACGAGAACGACTTGGACATCCTCATCGACGCCGTCGTCGATGCCAATGCCGAGGCCGGCTACGCGCCTCCGCGGCAGGTCTGGCCGGAGTCGCTGGGTGAGCGTGTGGAGCTGGACGGATTTGTGGCGGAACCTTCTCCGGTACACACCACTGCCCCAGGGCGTCCGACAGTGGGGCGCGTCCGTGGGTCAACCGTCCTGGTGACCCTGCTGGACGAACCCGAACTGCAGCGTCAGTCCGCAGCCGGATGGGACATGTCCGCGGGCAACCTGATGCTGATGGGAGTGGCAGGCTCCGGCACAAGCACCACACTTGCGTCTATCGCTTTGGCGCTTGCCAGGGAGGCAGATCCAGCCGAGCTGGACCTGATGATTCTGGATATGGGCTCCGGGGATCTGGAGATGCTGAGACGTCTGCCGCACACCATGGCATACGTAGGAACGGGTGCCGGCGCCAAGGAGCAGCAAGCCCGTTTCCTACGCCACCTGAGCACTGAGCTGGAGAGCCGCCGCGCGGCACCGGGTACGCATCGCCGCATGGTGGTCCTGCTGGACGGCTTGGCATCCCTCCGGGATGAATTCCAGGACTTTGAAGGGCAGCAACTTCTGGGCCTTCTCTACCGCGCATACGCCGACGGCCCGGCGCTTGGATTGTCCTTCGCCGTGACCACCACCCGCGCCAAAGCGGTTCCTTCGGTCATGAATGAAGTAACGCTCCAGAAGTGGCTCTTCCGGCTCGCCGATAACTACGACTACTCCTCGCTGGGCGTCCGGGCCAAGCACGTTCCCGCCGCCCTTCCCGGGCGCTGCGTGGACCCGCGCACTTCCCTGCAAATGCACGTTGCCACGCCCGGAATCGGGTTGGAGGCGGCCGTGGACCGCGTACGGCAGAGCTGGGTCGATTCCCCTGCGAAGACCACCGCGATCCGCAGCCTGCCCACTGACGTCACAATGGCGGATCTGGGCGTAAAGCCACAGTTGGAAACCGAACCGTGGCACATTCCCGTGGGAATCCGTGAAACGGACCTCGCGCCGGCGTTCCTGGAAATCTATGAAGGCGAACACGTCCTGATCGCCGGGCCGGCCCGTTCGGGTAAGTCCACCTTGCTGCTGGCTTTGGCGGAGGCCGTTAGGGGTGTGGCGACCTCGCGGGGTCGGGCCCAGGTTTGGGGCATATGCGACCGGCGCTCGCCTTTGTCCACGGCCGGCCTGGATAGGGTGGCTGTTGGCGCGGACGAGGTGCCGGCGTTGCTCGCCTCCCTGCGGATCGAGCGCGGCCCGGTGTTCCTGCTGATCGACGACGCCGAGCGCTTCGAGGACACTGACCAGTCCATCGCGGGGATCGTGGCGTCCGGGCCGCCGGGGCTGTGCATCATCGCGGCAGGCCGAGCGACCGATCTGCGCGGGCTGTACAGCCACTGGACCAAGTCTGTCCGTAAATCGCGCCTGGGCGTTCTGCTCCAGCCGGATGTGAATTACGACGGCGACCTGCTGGGTGCCACACTTCCGCGGAAGGCACCCGTGACTCTGACCACCGCACGCGGGTACCTAGGGGTGGGCGGGCAAATGTCCCTCATCCAGTCGGTAAGGCCCGGAAGCTGAGCGGACGGGCAGTGGAAGCCCTGCCTTGGATGGCCTCGCGGGAATCAGATCAATAGCTTTGGAGAATACGGACATGCAATTGGCACAGACGGGGCAGGCGCTGGGGGCGTCTTACCGATTCGGCGAACGTGTGGGTTCCGGCGCTGTCGGCGAGGTCTGGACCGTCACGTCGACGGACGGCCGGACGTTGGCGGCCAAAGTGCTGCGTCCGGAGCATGCCGATGATCCGTCCTTGGTGGAGAGGTTCGTCCGCGAGCGATCCGTGCTGTTGGCGTTGCAGGACTCCCACATCGTCACCGTACGGGACATGGTGGTTGAGGGTGAACGGCTCGCCATCGTCATGGACTACGTCGCCGGCGGCTCGTTGCGTGACATGGTCAAGGAGGCCGGACCGCTGGCGCCCGAAGATGCCGTAAAAGTTGCCGCTGAAATCTTCGACGCCCTCGCGTTCGCCCATTCGCGAGGTGTAACCCACCGGGATATCAAGCCGGACAATGTGCTTCTCGCCCGTCCCTGGTCCGAGCGTGAAACCGGGGACGTCAGGGTCTCCGACTTCGGAATTTCCGACGTCGTGGGTGAGAAAATCCGCCAGACCACCGGCCTCATCGGCACACCGCAGTACATGCCGCCCGAGCTCATCAGCCAAGGCCGATCCGGACCTTCCGGCGACATCTACTCCGCCGGCGTCCTGCTGTACGAGCTCCTTGCCGGACGGACTCCATTCGCTGGTCCTGGCACGGACTTCAGCATCGCCTACCGCCATGTTTCCGCACGTCCGCCACGGATTCCAGTAGACGACACACTGTGGGACATCCTCGACCAACTGTTGTCCAAGGATCCGGCTTCCCGCCCAACTGCGCCTGAGGCTGCCTCGACGCTCCGGCGGCTGGCACCCAATCTTGCCGGCAGCCGCCCGATCGCCCGGGCCGAAGCCCCGGAAGATTTCGACGACGTAGAACGCCCCGCCACTGTGGTTCGTGGCGCCTTTACCGATGACGAACTCGCAGCCTTTGCGGCGGCCCCACCTCCCGGCGTCGACGCGGTGCTTCCGGACCTCGGCCAGGCCGGCAGCGCCACCATTGCCCGCCCTATGCCACGCCGCGAAATGCGGCGGCCTGCAGAGGAGCGGCCCCAGGAGAAGGATGCGACTGCGACTCCCTTTTGGCGGACCCGCAAAGCGCTGCTCCTTGCCGGTGGCGCCGTCTTACTGATCGTGGCGATGGTGGTGGGCTTCGTTCTCCTGTCCCCCGCCACCCAGCAGGCCGCACCCACGCCTCCCGGACAGCAATTGTCAGCGCAGTTGCAAGACCCGGCCCTACCGACAGGACTCACCATTTCCCGTAGTGCTGCGTACGAGCCGTCGTCCGGACAGGTCCGTTTGACGGTGTCCTACGCGGCACAGAAAGCGCCGCTGGCCGGTGAGTTCCTGGAGGTCATCCCGGGGCTTTCTGATGGAGAATCATGCCCGGCTGTGACGTGGAATGGTGGCACCGTGAGCCGTAACCAGGCCTCGATCACCGGTGTGGATGTTGCCTGCGGCTGGAAGCTTTCCGGGGTAGAGATTCCCGCTGGAGGATCAGTGCAGCTGACCGCCAAGGTGCCGGTGGCACCCGCAGACCAGAAGGCAATGGACGCTTGGCTGCGCGCCGCGTCCGGGGCAACAACGGCAGCCACTCAGGATCCTGCTGTCAAAGGTACCGCGTACCCCGTCCAACGCCTGAAGGGCGTAGAAGTGCGGACCCCTGCCCGGGTGGTGACGCCCAGCCCCCTGAAAATTACTCTGGTTCCGGTGTGGGCCGGCGGAGCCGATGAACTCAATCCGCTCTACGTCAGTCCTGCATCGGGCAAACCATCGCAAATGCTCTCCGCTGTAACCGGCGGCGAGAAGGGGGTGCGGTTCGCCGACGGCTGCGGCGGTTCTCTGGCAGTGGACAGCTCAGGACTCACCGTGACGGCCCTTCAGATCACGCCACAGTGCACGGTGCGGGCAAGCGTCGGAAACTTCACTGAGCTCCAGTCTCCGCCCTTCGGCATCACATCGCGGGAGAACTCCGGCGGGTAAGCTCGACGGTCGCATCGCCGCTCCGAAGATTTCAGCACGCCCTGCGATAGGCAGATGACAGGTTTGATAAGCATCTGCTGGCGTCGAGGGGTTAGATCTCATCGCTTTCGCGAAGGGAAAGGGCCGAGATCTAACCCCTCGGCGCCAGCAGCAATCACACTTGAGCCGAGGAAAGTCGTGGCAGGAGATGGATCGGCAGACAATGGCCTCCGTACGGGTGGACGGGCGCATAACAAAATCAATTCTGCTATCGCCAAGACATCATGAACCAGATGATCGCGAAGATGTAGCCCACCAAGGCCAGTGTGGCGAACCGCTTCGGTGTTCCGACTGGGTTCTTCTTGGTAAAGCCGAAGAAAGAATTGATATTGAACAGGTGAAGCAACAGTCCACCGCCCAGCAGCCCGACGAACATCGTTTGAGGCGCCACCAATAGAACGGTCACTGCAAAGAACGTATATTCCAGGGCAAACGCCAGACGCGGCCTTGCCCACAAACCGAGCCCAACACGGCGATCATCGCTCCCCCAGCCAAGGACAGGGAGGTCGCGGAGATGAACCACAGCGTCCAAAAGCCAGTGGGACAACACACCGATCCAGAAGAGTGCTCCGACAAAGACGCTCTGGTAGATCGCGCCAGCCAACAATGCCGGCACGAGACTTATTACACTCCCGAGGACCAATGAATGAGAGTACGGGTAAGAAGTGAACTTAACCCGGGATTGCAACGGGTCATCACGGTCCACGTGCACCGACTCCTTGCCTGCGAAGACCAGCGCGGGCCAAACGATATCCGGCCATGCGACTGCAACGGCGATGGGAAGGACAGGCGCCTCAGGGGCGACCGCCAGAATGACCGCTGCCGCGGCGTAATGACCTATATACACGATTGCCAAACCTACTGTTGACGGGACACTGGACGTCGAGGGCCACCCCTATGTGGAGCGACACCACCATCCGGGATGACGCGAAGGAGCGGACTACCCCTTTTCAGGGTTTTCTGGACCGGACTCGTCTCGAGCGTCTGGATGGATTCGAGTGAACTGAGACCATTCGCCAGATATTCGTGCAGTTCAGCGGGGGTCCTGCACAGGACCAGGGCCAACAAGTTGGTCGGGCCAGTGGTCGAGCCCACATAGGCCACTTCCTTGTGTTGAATCAATGTACTGGCTACCCGGTTCAGCTGGGCGGGTGCCACTGACATCCACAGCAGGGCCTGCGTTGTGATGCCGTACGCTTCCGCATCAATCTCGACGTCGAAAGTCAGTACACCGCCGGCCCGCAGGGCAGCGAGCCGGCGCGCAACGGTCGACGGCGACAGGCCGGTTTCGTCGGCGAGGTCGGCGCTGCTGATGCGCCCGTTACGCTGCAAGCTGGACAGCATGTCCCAGTCTGTCGGCGTTAGGGACGTTAGGGTTTCCTGTTCGTCCGTGCCATGTGGCGGGTCGAATACCTGGTGGAGTTGCTCGCGCTGCTTGTTCGTAAGAGCGGTAGTATGACCCTGCCATGCAGTGGGACCGCCCAGATAGGTATGAAGCAAGCGGTGCGCAGACACGTCGGTAATGCTGGCTGCTCTAGGGATATCTCCGAACAGCAGCGAGTGGTGGGCGACGGAGTTCGTGACCGTGACAAGGCAGATTTCGTGTCCCCCGGACACGCGGCGCACCCATGTGGTGTCTTCACGCCGAGCAAGGCTCTCCGCCACACTCTGTGCGGTGTTAGGGCGGGTGGAGAGTCGCAGGATCCATTTCTCCCGTGAAGATCGCTGTGGATTCACCACCCCAACAACGCGAAGCGACACCTCGCCTGTCAGCCGCCGGAATCGACGCGACACGGTCTGTGTGGAAACGTCCAGAACTTCAGCAATCCGGCTGAATGGCACCCGACCGTCAATACGTAGCGCATGGACAATGCAATGGTCCAACTCATCGATTTTGGAGACGACAGCCTCCGGAACTACGGCGGCAGGCCGCTTGCGGCCAGGGACGCTCAGCAAAGTATGGAACACCCGGTTTCCTGGATCTTAAGGTGGGAGCGCCTCAGGGGCGTGAGTGTTCCCGCGAATAGAAAATGCTTGCTGAGTCTTCAGCACTCTAACAGGGCTTGACGGGGCGTCCTGGACCCTTGGCTCCCGCATGTCATTGAACACCCGGACCGGCCATCGGCGTGAATATCCCCCACCGGAAGCGTTGTCGGTGGAATAAGCCGGTCAATTCTGCGCTGCGACCGCCCCACAGGTCGGCGCCTGACTTAACTGGAGACGTAGCTGCGGGTTACGGCAGCAAACTACTTGTAATTGTTGACAGCAAGGACGCGCACATGTTGGCGTCCTACATCAGAAATGGAATTCTTAATGACTACCGATCGCACCCTCATCATTGTTGGCCACCCTAATCTTGCGGACTCACGTGCCAATGCCGCCCGGATCGCCGAAATCGAAAACTTGGGCAATGTCACCGTGCACGACCTCTATCAGAACTACCCTGATTTTGGCATCGATGTAGCGCGAGAGCAGCAATTGCTGCGCGAGCACGATACCGTCATTCTCCAGTTCCCACTGTGCTGGTACAGCGTGACCCCTTTAGTGAAGTCATGGTTCGATGTTGTGCTGAATTATGGTTTCGCCTTCACCTTGGACGGCTCGGCCTCTGAGCTACGCGGCAAGAAAGCCTGGCTGGCCGTCTCGGTCGGCAGTAGCCTGGACACTTACACCACAGAAGGCGTTGCCCGACGAAGCCTTGACGAGTACCTCGCTCCCGTCCGCCAGACACTGGAATTCTGCCAATTCGACTATCAAGGTGTCCACGCTGTTTATGGCATGATGCTCAACCCCTCTGAGGATGAACTCATTTTGGACGCCAAGGAATACGGCAGGCTTGTGGCGAGCAATGGGACGCCTGTTGGCTAACCCGGCGCCCGCAGAAGTCCAAAGGGTCGAGGCCTAACCCCTCGCGCCACCCGGCGGTACATTAATCACGGATGCCACAAAGACACCCTCGGAACCGCAGCTACGGTGGAGGCAACAATGGCCGGGTCAACCAGCAAGACAGGCAAAAGCACCGACTACGAATTCGTTACCGTCTGGCGCGTTCCGGGGACGCGTGAGGAAGTGGTGGACGTCCTCGGGGATGCCCGGACCCTGAAACAGTGGTGGCCGTCGGTGTATCTCGACGTGAAACCCGTAAGCCAAGGCAACTCCGACGGCACCGGAAGCTCCTTCGACCTCTTCACGAAGGGCTGGCTCCCCTACACACTCAAATGGCGGCTCACTGTCACGGAACCGGTGACCCTGGACGGCTTCGCGCTCACGGCAAAGGGTGATCTCAACGGCACGGGACGCTGGACCTTCGAAACGGACGGGCCCGAGACAGTCATCACGTACGACTGGCGCGTCAGTACAGCCAAGCCCCTCCTCCGCAGGCTCAGTTGGCTCCTCAAACCGGCGTTCTCGGCGAACCATCACTGGGCCATGGCCCGAGGTGAGGAAAGCCTGAAACTTGAGCTCCGCCGTCGTCGATCAACTACCGGCGCGGCGCACGTTCCTCCCCCGCCGGCCCCCACCTTTACGCGCCACCGTGAACCAAACAGGTGACGTTCCTCCAGCTCGCCCTGATCTCGGCGGTAGCCCTCCTGGGGCCGCTGCTGGCGTTGCCCCGGAAATGGCATTTGCCCGTGGTCCTGGGCCAGCTGCTGGCGGGCATCCTGATCGGCCGGACGGGCCTCCACTTGGTGGACCCAGCGGACCCGGCGTTTAACTTAATGGCCGATGTTGGCTTCGCGTTGATCATGTTCGTTGCCGGCACGCACGTGCCTGTGCGGGACAAGTCGATCCGGGAAGCCTTGGGCGGCGGCGCGGCCAAGGCCGGGGCTGCGGCGTTGCTGGCCGTCGCCACGGGCTTTGGAATAGGAGCCATTTTCGGAACGGGCCATGCGCCGCTGTACATCGTGTTGCTGGCCTCGTCCTCGGCTGCTTTGGTGCTGCCGATCGTGGACTCCCTGAACCTCGGCGGCCCCAAGGTCCTGACCATGACTGCCCAGGTGGCCATAGCCGACATCGCCTGCATCGTAGCACTCCCCCTGGCCGTCGACCCGCCCAATGCCGGACGCGCAGCCTTGGGCGCCGCCGTCGTGGCCCTGTGTGCCGTGGTCTTGTTCTTCGTCCTCCGCGCTTTGGAACGCAGCGGCACACGCGGCCGCCTGCACGACGTTTCCGAGGACCGGAAGTTTGCCCTGGAGCTACGGATCCAGTTGACTTTGTTGTTTGCCTTGGCAGGCTTGGCCGTCCTGGGGCACGTTTCAGTGATGCTGGCTGGTTTCTCCTTTGGCCTTGTCGTTGCAGCAGTGGGTGAACCACGGCGGCTTGCCCATCAGTTGTTCGCGGTGAGCGACGGTTTTCTTGGACCCGTCTTCTTTGTATGGCTCGGCGCTTCCTTGAACCTGAACGACCTCGCATCGAACCCCCAGATGATCCTTCTGGGCCTTTGCCTTGGCGCGGGCACCCTCTTGGTCCATGCCGCCATGCGTGTCCTCGGCCAGCCATTGCCGTTGGCCATTCTCTCGGCGTCCCAACTGGGCGTTCCCGTGGCAGCGGTGACCATCGGCTCGCAGTTGCACCTTCTTCAACCGGGGGAAGGCGCAGCGATGGTTTTGGGCGCGCTCATCACCATTGCAGCCAGCGCGATGGCAGGGCGGTCGGCCGCGGCCACACAAGAGGCGGCAGCCAACCCATCCGGGGCCAACCCTGCAACGAACTCCCGATAGAATCGAAGCCGTTAACAGCCAACGCAAGAGATAAGGGAGGACCCGTGCGCACTTCACAGCCCCGGGCACCCTTCCACGCCTTGCGGTCCGGCGCCATCGCCTTGGTCATTGTGGCCCTTGCAGCCGGTGCCCACGTCGTCGGCGGTGGATTGCTGCCAACAGCGCCCGTGCTCCTGGCACTGCTTGCATTGACGGCCTTGGCCTCCACCTTGGCAACCCGTTTCAAACTCTCTTTCGTGGCGATGGCCGCTCTTCTGGGATCCAGCCAGGTGCTGCTCCACGAGGCATTTACCGCTTTGGCGCCGGTTGGTGGCGCGGCTCCCAACGGCACGCACCACCTGGAGACCGTGCCGCTGCCTTCCTTGGATCCGGCAGCGCACCTCCATGAACTGGGCACCACGTTGGGCGTCCTCATGCTCATCGCGCACATCGCGGCCACGGTCGGATCCGCCATCGTCCTGGCCAAGGGCGAGGACGCGCTGTGGCAGCTGGCCGCGTGGCTGCGCCCGCTGGTTTCCCTGCCCACGCTGCTGTTCAGGCCCGACGCCGGCGCGTCGCCTGTCGCCGTTGGCGCACCTGACGTTTTTATCCCCCGCCCTTGGCGGAACCTTAGGCAAGACAGCCGCCGCGGCCCGCCCGCCGTCGTCGTAACTTCCTAGTTCCGCCCGGCACCAAAGCTGCAAAGCGCCAAGCCGCAAAGCACCAGCGCTTTAAAGCGAGCAAGAGCCTTTGCACGGTGACGGGCTCCCAGACCCGTACCCCAGCGCCGCCTCCAGGCGCACCCGAAAGGCAATTCCCATGAACAAGTCCGCCCTCCGCCGTACCCTCTCAGCCACCGCCGTTGCCGGTGGAACCGCCGCCCTGATGATGGCCGGAATCGCCGGCGCATCCGCGCACGTTTCCGTTGATCCGAACAAGACGGCAGCGAACTCCTACGCGCTGCTGACCTTCAGCGTTCCGCATGGTTGCGGCACGTCGGGCACCACAAAGGTGGCCATCAACCTTCCCGAGGAACTGACGGACGCTACCCCAACCGTGAACCCGAACTGGACCGTGGAGAAGGTGACGGAAAACCTCGCCGAGCCCAAGAAGCTGGACGACGGCACGTCCATCACCAAGCGGACCAGCCAGATCGTCTACACGGCAAAGGCCCCGCTGGATCCGCACATGCGCGACGCCCTGGTCCTCTCGGTCAAACTGCCGGACGCAGCTGGCAAGACCATCTATTTCCCCACGTACCAGACCTGCGAAACGGGCAAGACGGACTGGATCGAGATCCCCAAGGACGGCCAGAGCGAGGACGACCTGAAGTCGCCGGCACCGGCGATCGCCATCACTCCGGCCGACGCAGCAGGGGACCACCACTCGGCATCCACGGTTTCCACGGAGCAGGCAGCAGCCGTCACGGACGACGGCTCGCAGGCCCGGAGCTGGGCCGGCCTGATCGCAGGCATTGCAGGCCTGGGACTTGGTGGCGCAGCGTTCTTCCGCAGCCGTTCGGCCAAGCCTGCCGCTGTGAAGGTCGACGCCAAGTAAGTCGCCAGTAACCAGCGCGGGTGGCGCCCGGAAGATCACGATCCGGGCGCCAATCCGCTCTGTAACCCGTGGCTGAATTGACTAGCGCCACCGCCGAAGCAAGGCTGGTGCCCATGTGGACTCAGCGCATCAAAACCGGTCTTGTGACGACGACGGCGGCCGCCTCGCTGCTGCTCCTGGCGGCTTGTGGGCCAAGCCCCAGCCCTGCGGACTCGAGCAGTGCCCCGCCAACCTCTTCCACCCCGTCCGCGTCCTCGATGTCGAGCTCACCTTCTGCGACGGCAACGACGACACCATCGCAGTCCCCTTCGGAAACGACCACCCCGGCCCCACCGGCAGCGGTTGGAGCGTGCAAGGCAGCGACGCTGACAGCGGCGACGGACGCGACCGGTGGCGGAGCAGCGGGCAGTATCTACGAGAAGCTGATCCTCACGAACTCCGGAACGGCCCCATGCATTGTTGAAGGTTTCGCCGGCGTATCCCTGACGGCAGACGCCAACGGGGACCCGATCGGTGAACCGGCAATCCGCGAAACCACCACCCCTGTCACCAAGATCGAGCTTGCCCCGGGCAAGTCGGCCTGGGCCGAAATCCGGTACACACAAGCCGGCAACTACGGTGACTGCACCAAGGTTCCTGCGGCCGGGCTTCGCATCTACCCGCCGAATGACACGGCCTCGCTGTTCGTCGCCGAGCAGCACGATGCGTGCAGCAATGCCGGCATCAAGCTGCTGACCATCACTGCCTTCCAGGCTGTTTGACCACCTCCCCACGGTTCCGGCTTATTCTGTCGGAGCCGTGGGGCATGATGGATAAATGCAGGAGCCGCAGACGTCCGTTGGCGCCATCAGCCGTTTCAGCCAGGCAACCAGGGAATGGTTCCTCGGCGCTTTTTCCGAGCCCACTCCCGCGCAGGACGGCGCCTGGAACGCGATCTCATCGGGTTCCCACGCCTTGGTAGTTGCGCCGACAGGCTCCGGTAAAACCCTCGCGGCCTTCCTGTGGGCACTGGACAGACTGCACTCCGCTCCCACTGACACGCTTCCGGGGCTGGAGACCGTGCCCGCGAACGGCAAAGGGCGGGCCAAGCGCCCCAAAACCAAAACACGCGTCCTCTATATCTCACCGCTCAAGGCGCTGGGCGTCGACGTCGAGCGCAACCTCCGCGCCCCACTCATCGGCATCACGCAAACGGCCAAACGCCTGGGGCTGCCGGCACCGCTGGTAAGTGTAGGTGTCCGTTCGGGAGATACGACGGCGGCAGATCGCCGAACGCTGTTGACCAACCCGCCCGATATCCTCATCACCACCCCGGAATCCCTCTTCCTGATGCTGACCTCCCGCGCCCGGGAAACGCTCAGCGAAGTCGACACCATCATCATCGACGAAGTCCACGCAGTTGCCGGGACCAAGCGCGGTGCACACTTGGCGGTTTCGTTGGAACGGCTGGACGCCCTGCTGTCCAAGCCCGCCCAGCGAATCGGGCTCTCGGCGACGGTTCAGCCCCGCGAGTTAGTGGCCCAGTTCCTGGCCGGCCAGGCTCCCGTGGAGATCGTCGCTCCACCGTCCAAGAAGAACTGGAACCTCACAGTCACTGTGCCTGTGGAGGACATGTCCGACCTGCAGGGGGCGGCAGGGGCCTTCGACTCCGGCCCGGCATCCGGGCTGCAGCCGCAGGCGTCGATCTGGCCGCATGTGGAGGAACAGATCGTGGACTTGGTCTTGTCCAAGCAATCCACCATTGTTTTTGCCAACTCGCGCCGGCTCTCCGAGCGGTTGACGGCCCGGCTCAACGAAATCTACGCCGAACGCCAGCTAATGGCCGTGGGTGGCAGCGAATGGGCAGCCTCTGATGCCAATCCGGCTGTTCCGGCCTCCACCGCAACCCCGGCACACATGATGGCGCAGGCCGGGAGTACCACGGGGGCGGATCCAGTCCTGGCCCGCGCGCACCACGGCTCAGTTTCCAAAGACCAGCGCGCCATGATCGAGGACGACCTCAAGTCCGGCAGGCTGCGCTGCGTGGTCGCCACGTCATCGCTGGAACTCGGCATCGATATGGGTGCCGTGGACCTTGTGATCCAGGTGGAGTCGCCGCCTTCGGTGGCCAGCGGCCTGCAGCGCGTGGGACGTGCCGGACACCAGGTGGGCGAGATCTCCGAGGGCGTACTGTTCCCGAAGCACCGGGCAGACCTTCTGCACACCAGCGTCACCGTGGAGAGGATGCTCAGTGGCCAGATTGAGCGGTTGAGCATCCCCACCAATCCCCTGGACATCCTGGCCCAGCAGACGGTGGCGGCCACGGCTTTGGGCAGTATCGACGTCGAGGACTGGTTCAGTACCGTGCGTCGTTCAGCTCCTTTCGCGAGCCTTCCGCGCTCAGCGTTCGAGGCAACCCTGGATCTGTTGGCCGGACGTTACCCCTCGGACGAATTCGCTGAACTCCGTCCACGGATCATCTGGGACCGGCACGCAGGAACCATTGAGGGCCGGCCCGGCGCCCAACGCCTCGCAGTCACCTCCGGCGGCACCATCCCGGACCGCGGTTTGTTCGGTGTCTACATCATCGGCACCGAAGTTGAAGGCTCATCGTCTCCGGCCAACGCGGATGGCAGTGAACCAACAGCCTCTGCACGCGCCGCGAAGGGTGGACGCCGCGTTGGCGAGCTCGACGAAGAGATGGTGTACGAATCCCGGGTGGGTGACGTCTTCGCCCTCGGCGCCACCAGCTGGAAGATCGAGGACATCACCCACGATCGCGTTTTGGTGTCCCCCGCGTTTGGCCAGCCCGGAAAACTCCCTTTCTGGAAGGGTGATTCCCTGGGCCGCCCTGTCGATTTGGGCAAGGCTCTGGGCGCTTTCATCCGTGAACTTTCTGCCGCAGACGAAGCGCCTGCGATGGAACGCTGCCAAGCCAGTGGCCTGGACGCCTTCGCAGCCAGCAACCTGCTGCAATACCTCAGGGAGCAAAAGGAAGCCACGGAGATCGTCCCCAGTGACCGCACCCTGGTGGTGGAGCGTTTCCACGACGAACTTGGCGATTGGCGGGTGGTCCTCCATAGCCCCTTCGGCATGCCCGTCCACGCACCGTGGGCACTGGCCGTCGGGCAACGGCTGCAGCAGCGCTATGGCCTGGACGGTTCGGCCATGGCCGCTGACGACGGCATTGTCCTGCGGGTGCCCATGATGGAGGATGAGCCACCTGGAGCCGAGCTCTTCCTCTTCGACCCCGAGGAACTCGAACAAATCGTCACGGCGGAAGTCGGCGGGAGCGCCCTGTTCGCCTCCAGGTTCCGGGAATGCGCCGCCAGGGCCCTGCTCCTCCCCCGGCAGAATCCTGCAAAACGGCAACCCTTGTGGCAACAACGCCAACGCTCGGCCCAGTTGCTGGATGTCGCCCGGAAGTACCCTTCTTTCCCCATCGTGCTCGAAACGGTGCGCGAATGCCTGCAGGATGTTTACGATCTCCCGGCGTTGAAAGACATTGCGGCATCAGTGGAGCGCCGTGAGCTCAGGATCGTTGAGACCACCACCCAGCAGCCTTCCCCCTTCGCGAAGTCCCTGCTGTTCGGCTACGTGGCACAGTTCCTCTATGAGGGTGACTCCCCCCTGGCCGAACGCCGGGCTGCCGCTTTGGCCCTGGACTCCACGCTGCTCAACGAACTTCTGGGTCGCGTGGAACTGCGGGAACTCCTGGATGCGGCAGTTATCGACTCCACCGAAATGGAGTTGCAGCGGCTCGCACCTGACCGTCGCGTCCGTGGCATGGAAGGCGTCGCTGACCTCCTGCGGCTTCTGGGTCCGCTCAGCATCGAAGAAGTCGCGGAACGGCTGCAAGGAACGGAGCAGGCCGAACCCGCGCCGGAGCCCTTCACCCTGGACCAGTCAATGGACGATCCCGACCACGTCGAAGAAGCCCCGCCCGCTGTGCCGCACGGCACTGCGTCCGACGCCGGATCCCACCTGGTTGCCCTGCAGAAAGCCAACCGCGCACTCAAGGTAACGATCGGCGGCGTCGAGCGCTTTGCCGCGGTGGAGGACGCGGCGCGGCTCCGCGATGCCATCGGTGTTCCGCTGCCCATGGGCGTTCCGCTCGCCTTCATTGAGCCAGTCAACGATCCCCTGGGCGACCTCGTTTCCCGCTATGCCCGTACCCACGGGCCATTCACTGCGGCGGAGGCTGCAACGAGGCTGGGGCTGGGCGTCGCCGTCGTCAACACGGCCCTGAAGCGCCTGGCCGGAGACGGCCGCGTGGTGGAAGGCGAGTTCCGCCCGCACGCTGTCGCAGAGCAACCCACTGAGGCTATTGAACCGGAACTGATGACCGTGGACGCCCCGCCGTCCAGCGAATGGTGCGATGCCGAGGTCCTGAGGAAGCTCCGGCGTCGTTCCCTTGCAGCGCTGCGGGCCGAGGTGGAACCCGTAGACACCGCAGCATACGGCCGGTTCCTCCCCGCGTGGCAGAACGTGACTGCACCGGGCAAGTCCAGAAGCCAGGCGCTGCGGGGACTCGATGGCATCATCACGGCCGTGGATCAACTCTCCGGAGTACCCATCCCGGCGTCGGCCTGGGAACCCCTGGTGTTGGCAAGCCGCGTGGCTGACTACAAGCCGGCGATGCTCGACGAACTCATGGCCGCCGGTGAACTCCTGTGGTCGGGGGCCGGATCCCTGCCCGGCAACGATGGGTGGATCAGCCTCCACGTTGCCGATTCCGCCGAGCTGACCCTCAATCCCGCACCCGACTTCGAACCCGGCGACGCGCAGCAGCGGCTCTTGGAACACTTCAGTGCTGGAGGCGGCTACTTCTTCCGGCAACTGACTGAAGTGGCCGGTGGCATGGATGCGGTCCTCAGTGACGACGCCGTTGTCACCGCGCTGTGGGACTTGGTGTGGGCCGGACGAGTCACCGGGGATACCTTCGCTCCCGTGCGGGCCATGATCTCGGGCGGAAAGACAGCGCACCGGCAAGTCGCCAAAGCTCCGCGGGCAAGAACCCCGCGGATGAGCAGGCTTGGCCGCTCGCATGGAACGGGGTTGCTGGGCTCGCCCGGTCTTACCGGCGGACGGTACGGTTCGGTGTCAGGCGGCATAGCTCCCGCACCGCCTTCAGCCGTGGGCCGTTGGTCCGCCTTGCCGGCGCCGGAACTGGACCCCACCATCCACGCCCGGGGCACCGCCGAACTGCTGTTGGACAGATACGGTGTGGTGACCCGCGGTTCGGTCATGGCCGAGAACATCATCGGCGGCTTCGGACTTATGTATAAAGTGCTTGCCCGGCTCGAGGAAGCCGGCCGATGCCGGCGCGGCTATTTCATCGAACATCTTGGCGCGGCCCAGTTCGCGGTGCCCGCGACGGTGGACCGGCTGAGGTCCTTCACGGAGGATGCCCGGATCTCCAAGGCTGAACCCGTCGCACTTGCTCTCGCCGCGACCGATCCGGCCAATCCTTACGGCGCCGCACTGCCGTGGCCGGCACTCTCGGTCGACGCCGGATCGGGCCACCGTCCGGGACGGAAAGCGGGAGCGCTGGTGGTGATGGTCGACGGCGCCCTTGTCCTTTACGTCGAACGCGGCGGCAAGACTCTACTCACCTTCAACCAGGACGAGGCCGTGTTGGCCGTTGCCGCCCAGGCGTTGGTGGACGTGGTGCGGCGCGGAGCGGTGGACAAGCTCTTCATGGAGAAGGTCAACGGCCACGACCTCCTGGAAACCCCCATTGCCGTTGCCCTTGCGGCCGCAGGCGCCTACTCAACTCCGAAGGGACTCCGGATCCGTGCCTGAAGGCGATTCCATATTCCGGGCCGCCGCCCGGCTGAACGAGGCCTTGGCCGGCCAGGTCATCACAGCTTCGGACTTCCGTGTGCCCCGCTTCGCCACCCTCAACCTGGCGGGTTGGACCATGACGGAGGTGGTTCCGAGGGGCAAGCACCTGCTCATGCGCTTGGTCGGTCCCGTTGACGAAGAGCCCGGCGCCAGCAGGAAGCCCCGGGCACTGACCATCCATTCCCACCTCAAGATGGAGGGAAACTGGATGATCTATCAACCGGGGGGTCGTTGGACCAAGCCCGGCCACACAGCACGCTGCATACTGCGCACGGCGGTTGCCGATGCCGTGGGTTTCTCGCTCGGCATCCTCGAAGTGGTGCCCACGGCGGAGGAAGAAAAGATCGTGGGACATCTTGGTCCTGACCTCCTGGGACCGGACTGGGATGAAGAGGAAGCACTGCGGAGGCTCCTGGCAGAGCCCGACGTCCCCGTGGGGTACGCCCTGCTGGACCAACGGAAGCTCGCCGGAATCGGCAACATCTACCGCTGCGACTCTTGCTTCTTATCCGGCGTCCACCCTGCCCTCCCCGTCGGCCAGGTTCCTGATCTCGCGAAGATCGTCAGGGACGCCAAGCGGCTCCTTGGCGAGAACCTGGGTCCGGGACGGCGCAGCACGTTGGGTCCGCGCGCCATGCGTCCCGGCTATTGGGTTTACGGCAGGACGCGCCAACCCTGCCGCCGATGCGGAACACCGGTCCAACACGACGTCCTGGCCGCACCTGACGGAACCGAGGAACGCGACATATACTTTTGCCCCCGCTGCCAGCCGGCCCCCTAGCTTCATGTCCCAGGAGCCGGCCAGTTCCAAACCGCTGCCCGGCTCACCCGTACCGGCCTAACACTCCGTTCGAAACCGCGGCCCGGCCGGGAACTGGATCTTCGTCCGGCCGGGCACAACGGCAACCGCCGCGACGGCAGCGCGCCCAATGCAAGGTCCCGCCGACTACTCCAGGAAGCTCCCCAGCCGCCCCAGCAACAGTCGCCGGACCCGCGTTTGCCGCGCGCCGCCGTCGGACGCTTTTCTACGCCATCCGCCACCATTTCTGGTTGGCGGAACCGGCGCAATCCCATAATTGCAGACGGGAACCATTCACAGACGCCCAATCCGCCACGTCCACGCATTTGTTGGCCTGCGGATTCACCAAATCTCCGGCGGAGTTCAGCACGAATTGTTGCGCCGCGCTTCCGTTGCAGGAAGCGAGCTGCACACGCGCGCCGTTGGCAGTGGATCCCCAGGCCACATCCATGCATTTACCCAACGATCGGATGGTGCCGTTGCTGGCAAAAGACCATTGCTCGGAGGCAGCCGTATCGCAATCCCACAATTGAAGCTGGGCGCCGTCCACGGCCTGGCGTCCGGCGACGTCGATGCATTTGCCCGCGTAGCCCTGGATCCGAACCCCTGCCGCCACAGCCGGTGGCGACGGTGCGTCCGCGAGTTCGTAAACGCGGACATAGTCCACCAACAGGGATTGCGGGAAAACGGTCCCCGAATCCGGTGCGCCCGGCCAATTGCCGCCGACGGCGAGGTTAAGCAGTATGAAGAAATTATGGTCGAAAACCCACGCCCCCGAAACGCTGGCCGCGCTCTTTCTTGAATAGGCAATGCCGTCGATGTACCACGTGATCGAGTCCGGTCCCCAGTCCACGGTGAAGGTGTGGAATGCGTCGCCCAGGGCCTTTCTGTTGGGAAGGGTGTAGCTGCCATTGGCCGAGTTGGCTCCGGAATAGCCTGGGCCGTGGATGCTGCCCCAGACCGTGCCGGGTTCCTTGCCGACGTTTTCCATGACGTCGATCTCGCCGCTGGTGGGCCAGCCATCGGTGAAGACGTTGTTGCCCAGCATCCAGAAGGCGGGCCACATTCCTTGTCCTTTGGGCAGCTTGAGACGGGCTTCGAAGCGGCCTTGTGTCCGGCTGAACTTCCCTGCGGTCATGAGTCGCGCGGAGGTGTATTGGCACGGTCCGTAGTGGCAGGAGTAGCCCTCGGGATTTTCCCGACGCGCCGTGATGGCCAGATTTCCCTGCCCGTCCATGGCGGCGTTCCGGGGACTGCTGGTGTAGTACTGCAACTCGCCGTTGCCCCAACCTGACCCTCCTGTGTCCGGAACCCACTTGCTGCTGTCCGGGGCGGTTCCCGCAGGCCCGCTGAATTCATCGCTCCACACCAGCGCACCAGGAGCCGGCATGCCGGTGGCCGCCAGCGCCGGAGGCTCGGGAGCGATGAGTGTCGCCGTGAGGGTGAATCCGACGATGACCATCACCAAAGGCATGAGTCTTCGCTTCATGAACGCAACTCTGACGGCCTTTTCATCCAGCGCGCAAGGCTTTTTGACGGGACACGCAAAACGTCACTGGAAGGAAATAATCAACGCGAAAGTACTTATCAATCCCGTAACGGCGACGAAATGCAAGCGGGAGAAAGTGGGATAAGGAACAGGAAACTTCCTTATCGCAACTGATTTCCTTCCTCTGAGCATCGACGATGCATGCTCCAGGCGCGTCAGCCGTGTCCTTCCAAGTTTCGCCCTCCGGGCGTCTGGACAGCCTGCCGCGCCTTTGCCTTTTCCCCAGCAGTTACCGGAGGCTAAATATGGGCATTCACAAGCAGATTCTGGTGAGGATCCTCGCGGTCCTCGTAGTTTCTTTCGGGTTGATCTACATCAGTTGGCGCTGGTCAGGAACCGTTGCGTGGGACGCGTGGTGGATTTCGCTGCCGCTCGTAGCCGCGGAGACCTACAGCCTGGGCGAGTCGGCGCTGTACGCCATCACCATGTGGAACGCACGACGGCGGCCGCCGCCTCCGCCTGCCCTGCCGGGGCGGACCGTAGACGTTTTCATTGCCACCTACAACGAGCCGCTTGAGCTTGTCCTCAAGACGGCCATCGCGGCCAGGGACATGGACTACCCACACGAAACCTGGATCCTGGATGACGGGAACCGCAGTGTGTTCGCGAGCGCAGCCCGGCAGATCGGCGTCGGATACATTACGCGGGGCCCCGAATGGGACGGCCGGCAGCGGTTCGCCAAGGCGGGCAACGTCAACAACGCCCTATCCATGACCACGGGTGAGTTCGTGGCCATCCTGGATGCGGACCAAGTCCCGGAGCCGCGTTTCCTGGACCGGGTCCTTGGCTACTTTGATGCCGCTGAGGTGGCCTTCGTCCAGACTCCGCAGCATTTCTGGAATGTTCCGGACCGCGACCCCCTGGGCAGCCAGGCCGAACTCTTCTACGGACCTATCCAGCAGGGCAAGGATGGTTGGGATGCGGCGTTCTTTTGCGGCTCGAATGCCGTCCTGCGCAGGGAAGCCCTCATGGCTCTGGGCCTGACCCGCTACACCCGGACCGCCACAGAGCACACCTGGAGTGCCCTGCGCAGGGGCCGTTCCCGGTTGCAGGACCTTCTCGGCGAACTTGGCCGCCGACATCCAGCCGCCATGCCGGTGGTGGAACAGGCACTGGCAGCGATCACCCGCGCGGAGCAGCAGCTTCGCCGGGGCGATGTACTGGCGGAGATCACGTTTGAGCTACGGGTCTCATTCCATGCGGCTGCGTTGGCTGTTCCGGATGCCATGGACGATGTGGTGCCGGAGCTCGACGCTGTCCTCGAATCGGTGGATGTTGCCCATACCGACCAGGCATTGGCGATCCACCCGATGGACACCACCACCATCACCGAGGACATGGCCACGGCCATGCACCTCCACGCCATGGGTTGGGGCAGCGTTTACCACCACGAAGTCCTTGTCCACGGGCTGGCCCCGGAGGACGTGTCCACCATGTTGTCGCAACGGCATCGTTGGGCAGCCGGCACCATGCAGGTGTTTTTCAACGACAACCCGTTGTTCCTGCGTGGGCTTGCCCTGGCACAACGCCTAATGTATTTGGGCACCATGACCAGCTACCTCAACGGGTTCGCCGCCCTGAGCTACATCGCGGCGCCCGTGGTGTTTCTTGTAGCCGGCACGTATCCCCTGACAGCCAGTCCTGTGGTGTTCTTCTGCCTGTTCCTGCCATTCTTCATCTCCTGCCAGCTGCTGTTCCAGGTAGCCGGCAACGGATCACGCGGTCTGTGGCGCGGCCAGCAATGGTCTTTTGCGCTCTTTCCTACGTGGATCGCGGCCACCTGTTCCGGTGCTGCGGCGGTCTTCCTGGGCAAGCACCTGACGTTCTCCGTCACGGCCAAGAGCAAGCAGGCGGCAGGACGCGGCTTCCATCACGTCCGGACCCAAGTGGTGGCGATGGCCGTCCTGGTTGTCTCCTCGGGCATCGGCATAGACCGTGCGGTTACTGGTGCGGCACCGCTGTACCCCACGCTCATCACCCTCGCTTGGGTGGGCCTGGACCTGGCCCTGCTTAGCGTGGTCATCGGTGCCGCCCGATACCGGGGACCAGGCGATGAACAAATCGATCCCATTCCCACGCCCGGCGAACTCACCGCCATCGTTGATACAGATTCGCTCGTCCCGCCTCCAACCGGGCGCTGACCAGAGACATCCCATATAAAACGCCGTTCCATCCCCCAGCAAGGAGCGACCCATCATGTCCATGCTCTCCCATGTTTCAAACACCACACCCTCGTCACTGACCTCCGTCGATCTGTCCGTTGTCGGCGCGTTGAACGCAGCAACCGTCCTCGCCATCCGGCAAGAGTCCGCCAAGGCCGCATCCGATGGGCCCATCTTGGTCTTCCTGGATGTGGCCGCTGTGACCACCGTTGGTGCTTCCGGCGTCGTCGGGCTCATGGAGGTGCTGCACGTCCTACGATCCAGGGGCGGAGATTTGCGCTTGTTCGGCAGCTCCACGGCACTGGAAACCACGCGCCTGCAGGCCCATTTGGGGCAAGTCGCCCGTATCTACGAAACCCGGGAGGAAGCGGTCGACGGCGGTCGGACGCGCGTGCACGGCCGTCGCCTCACGTCCAAGCCCGGTTGGCGTGGCCTCTTCGGACCACGGCATCGCACCTTTGGATGGGGCTGACATGGCCCGCACAAGCACGGCGGTGTCGCGCCCACCCCGGAATAAGCCAACTCCCCCCACCTTCGCCGGCCATCCCAACCGCAAACGCCGACGCGCGAGCCTGCTGGTCCCCTTGCTCGTGACAGCCCTGGCGGCCACCGGGCTGGGCTTCGCCTCCAAGGAAGTAGTCCCGATCGTCCAGGCACTATCGCTGTGCAAGGCCGGTGATGCGGCATCGATCATCCCCAAAGACGGCGTACTCCTGGGGGTCAACCTGGACTGGGACTCCGAGACCCTGGCCGAGCACACGGCCAATCTGGGGCACAATCCGGCGGTAGTGGTGCAGTTCTCCGACATTCCCTACGACGACGAAACGTGGTCCCACACCACCAATGCCGTCACGCAGGTCCGGGCGAGCGGCGGGGTGCTGCTCCTGACGCTCGAGCCGCACGGCGGCCTGGTGACCATGAGCGATGAAGTGATCGACAAGTTGGCCACCGACTTACGCGCCATCAACGATCAGGGGACGCCCGTCGTCGTACGTTTTGCCCATGAGATGAATGGTTCCTGGTATGCCTGGGGCCAACAGCCGATCCGCTACGTTGAGGTGTTCCGCAAAGTGGCGGCGGCGGTGCATACCCGGGCGCCGGGAACGTCCATGATGTGGGCGCCGAACTACGGGGGCGGCTATCCGTTCACGGGCGGGCAGTACGCGGCCCGACCGGGCACTCCGGATTTTGCCGCGCTGGATACCGACCACGACGGCACCCTCACTATGGCTGATGACACCTATGCGCCTTACTATCCCGGGGATGACGCCGTGGATTGGGTGGGCGTCTCGCTCTACCACTGGGGCAACCAGCGCCCTTGGGGCAACAACGACATTGCCGAGCCCGGCAAGTTCCTGGCGATGCTCACGGGCACATACAGCGGCACCGCAGGCGACGACAGTTCAGTGCCTGATTTCTACCAGGTGTACGGCGTGGACCATAACCGTCCGGTCGCCATCCCGGAAACCGCCGCGATCTTCACGCCTGCGCGCGGCGGGGCCTCGGAGCTGGACGTCAAGCGTGCCTGGTGGCGCCAGGTCTTCTCCGCCGAAACCCACCAAAAGTACCCGCAGCTAAAAATGATCAATTGGTTCGAGTGGAAGAAGTACGAGATCGAGATTAACGACGACGTCGACTGGCGGAGCGCTGGATCGCCCACCATCCGGGACGCGCTGGCTCAGGACCTGCCGGATTGGTTGCGGTACGGCGAGGATTTGGAGGCGTGCCGCTAGGCAGTCGGCGGTCATCTGCAGTCATGCAGCGGTTGCGGCCTCCACGGTTTCCGTGGGGGCCGTTGCCTTTGCCCGCTCGGGCACCATGAACTTTGGCAACAGCACCTGGACAATCGGGCCGATCGCCAAGGCGTAGACCACGGTGGCAACTCCGACGGAGCCGCCCAAGAGGATGCCGACGGCCAGGACAACCACTTCGATCCCGGTGCGGACCAGTCGCACGGACCATCCGGTGCGCCGTACCAAACCCGTCATGAGGCCATCACGGGCTCCGGGGCCTAGCCGGGCTCCGATGTAGCAGGCTGACGCGATGCCGTTGAGGATCACGGCTCCGGCAAGCATGGCGATCTGTCCGCCGAGGTGCGAAAACTCCGGAATGAGCCACAGGCCAAGGTCCGCAAAGAGACCCACCAGGACGGCATTGGCGATGGTTCCCACCCCGGGCATCTGCCGGAGCGGGATCCAGAGCAGGAGGACCAGGAAGCTGACAGCGATGACCACGACGCCAATGCTGAAGCCGGTCTTCACGGCGAGGCCCTGGTGGAAAACGTCCCAGGGGTCCAAGCCGAGTCCGGCCCGGATGAACATGGCCAGGGAAATGCCGTACATTGCCAGGCCGATCAGGAGTTGCGTGATTCTGCGGGTCATCATGAAATACATGATCCAAGAGAACTGGCCTTGTATTCCATAGCCAGTTTGGAATACTGGTCTTATGGCCCCTTCCCTGAATCCCACCGCCCTCCTTCGCCTCCTGGGGCAGTGGAACACCGGCGCCCTGCCCGCCTACCGCGAGCTTGCCGACGTCGTGCGTTTGCTGGTGATGGACGGCCGCATCCCGCTGGACGTCGCGCTGCCCAGCGAGCGCGCGCTCGCCCAGACGCTGGGCGTTAGCCGCACAACAGTGACGGCCGCCTACGCCGGCCTCCGCGAGCAAGGTTTCCTCACCGCCGGCCAAGGCAGTCGGGGACGGACGTGCATCCCGCACCGGTCGGTGCCCGCAAGCATGCCCGGACTTGCGGCACCGGAAGGACTCCTCGATTTGGCTTATGCCTCCCTGCCCGCGGCTGGAGAAGCCGTTCACCGGGCGTTCGCCGAGGCACTGACCGAGCTGCCCGCCCTTCTGCCGGGCTTCGGTTACGACGCCATGGGCGTGACTGCCCTGCGCGAAGCGATCGCGGACAAATACACGGCCGAGGGTGTGCCCACCACTGCCAGCCAGATCCTCATCACGTCCGGGGCGCAGCATGCCCTCAACATCGTGCTGCGCACCCTGGCGGGCAAGCAGGACCGGGTCATGGTGGAGCACCCCACCTATCCCAACGCGCTGGACGCCATCCGCGCAGCGGGGTGCAGGATCCTTCCGGTAGCCTTGCCGGCGGACACCTCTCCCGCCTGGGACATCGACGCGATGGTGGCAGCAATGAGCCAGCAACAGCCTGCGATGGCCTACCTCGTACCGGATTTCCATAACCCGACGGGGCGCATCATGTCCGATCTCCAACGGCGGCGGTTGGCCCGCGCGGCCGCGTCCGCAGGGACGGTGCTGGTAGTGGATGAGACACTGCGCGGCTTGAATCTCGACGGCGTACGCACCGCACCGATGTCGGCGTTCAGTCCCGCTGTGGTTTCAGTCGGGTCACTGAGCAAGTCCCATTGGGCGGGCCTCAGGACCGGATGGATCCGCGCCGACGAGGCCCTGATACCCAGGTTCATCGCAACGAGGACGGTGATGGACCTGGGTGGCCCGGTGGTGGAACAGCTGGCGGCAGCGCGTTTGATCAGGTCTTTCTCCGCACCGTTGGACGCACGCCTTGAGGAGCTTCGCCACAACCGGGAATCCTTGTTGCGCCTCTTGGAGAAGTACCTGCCCGAGTGGGAAGTGGAGATTCCCAAGGGCGGGTTGACAGTATGGTGCCGGCTCCCGAGCCCCTGCAGCACAGCATTCACAGTGTTGGCGCCCGATTTCGGTGTGCGGTTGGCGGCCGGTCCGCGATTCGGCGTGGGCGGGGCTTTTGAGCACTACCTGCGCGTCCCGTTCACGCTGCCCCCGGAGCAACTGGAAGTCGCAGTCCGGGCCTTGCGTGCCGCGCAGGACAAGCTCGATGGTTCCCCGCAACTGCGCCGGACCCTCAAGCCGGAGCGGCCCGCCGCCGTCGCCTAATCCGCTGCAAGCCGCCCAACTAAGTGACAGCTCTTGCTCCAATGAGGCTCCGTAGCGACGTTTGCTGTTACCTACTTGGGTGCGAAGCGGCCGATGAGGCCATCCGCTGCTTCGCGGTGTTGGTGCCCGGACCGACGGGAACGTGCGATGTTGCCTTCGCGAGGCCGAACAAGGGCATGCCGCTGTAAACAACTTCAATCCCCGACGCCGGCACCTGGTACGTCTCGTGCCACACGCCCACGTCCCCGCTGCCCGCGATCTCCTTCATGAATTTCCGCCAGGGCCCAAGGTGGGGTGAATCCCTGTCCGCCGCGAAGCGCCTGAGATGCTCCGGGCTTTCCCAGTAGCTGAGGAGAATGGTGGTCCGCCCGAACCACTGCTCGCTGCCAAGCAGTCCGGCCTCCGGGTGGGTGGCGAGGTGCTGCATCATGGTGGGCATCGCCGAGGCCACCTTGGCGACGCGGCCCATCTTCCACCATCTGTTGGCCCGCATGCCGATGAGGAAGACGGTCACTTCGCTGCGCCCGACGTCCGCAGTGAAGCGGCCCGGGAAGATCTTCTGTGCCATGACTTTCCTTCGGTTGTTTCATAACAGCGTTATGAAACAATGTTATGGAACAATGGAAGGCATGGCAAGACCCGTAGTCCACGACCACCTGGTCCAGCAAAAGCTCCTGGCAGTCACCGCCGACCTCGTGGATCGGGAAGGACCCTCCCGGGTCACCCTGCGCGATGTCGCCGCAGCAGCAGAAACCTCGACGTCGGCCATCTACTCACTCTTCGGCGGAAAGGCCCAACTGCTGACGGCTGCCATCGACGAGGGCTTCCGCTCCTTTGGCGAATCCCAGCGCCAGGCAGCAACGGGAGGCCTCCGGGAGCTCGGCCGGGCCTACCGCACCTGGGCCCTGGAACATCCCGCCCTGTACCGGCTCATGTTCGGCGGCGCGCTGGCCACCTACATTGAATGCAGCCCGACGCCGGACGTCGCCTCCGACTCGATGCTCCCCCTGGTGGAGGCGGTCACCTCGGCACAAGCCGCCGGAAGGCTTCGGGCCGAAGATCCGTCAGTGGTTGCGATGGCCATCTGGGGCCAGGTCCACGGACTGGTGGGACTGGAACTCGCCCGGATGAACGAGCCCGGCACGGATTGGGCCGGAATCTATGAGGCGGCACTGGAATCGGTGGCCCGGGCTTGGGCCCCCGATCCCAAACAGTGAGCTACGCGTAAACCTTTTCCAGGAAGCTACCCCAGGATTTCGCCGTCAGCTCGGCGTCCCCGGATCCGCTGAAGTCGTGCACGGTCATCCCCACCGGAGCGCCAAAAGCGTTCCGGCCGAAGAAGCGGTACATGGCGTCAGCGGTCCGCAGCCCGAGGAAGTTCCCGTCGGCGAAGTCCACCTCGCCACTCAGCCGCCCGACGCCTTCGAGCTCCACATCAACAGCAGTCCCGGCAGCGGCGCCCTCAACCCCCAAGGCCCTCTTCAGCTGCACGAAACCGTCCGGCGTCTGCGACGAAGCAGGCGCCTGGATATCCGTGAAAACCACCGGCCGGCCATCGAAGAACTCCAGGTACTGGCCCAGGGTGTGAAGGTAGAAGCGGGTGTGCTTGCTGGCGCCGTCGTACTGCTCATCCCAGTTGTCGGCGAAGATGCCGCTGTGGACGTAGTGGAGCTTCGCCCGTCCACCTTCCAGCGGCTCGAGGACGTGCTCCAACTGGTTGAACCAGCCTTCGGGGCCCTCCATCCGGGACACCAGATGGGTGGGGTATTCCTCCACCGTTTTCACCGCGGGCCACTGGTCCGTGGGGAACATCCAAGCGGCAGTGTCGGCGGTGACGGCGTTCCACACGCGTTCCGGCGTGCCGGGCAGTTCGGTGTCAGCCACGATCTCAAAGTTCCGGTTGTCAGTCATTGCTTTGGTCCTTATCTGATGTTTTTTCCGTAGCGGAAGCGGGTTGTGATGGGGTCTTCAGTGCTGGATGGAGGACGACGACGAGCCGATGCTTGCGTCCGCCCCCCGCCTCGGCGGCAGGACCGCCGTCGTGGTACTTATCCACGAGGCGCGTCACCGCTACCCCGAGCTCTTCAGCGAACGCCGCGCGATCGGCGGCCGTGCGGAACGTGATCTCGCCATCGATCGCGAAACTGGCCAGCTTCTTCTTCGCCACCGCTGCGCCGGAGATGAGCTTGCCCATTTCCTGCACGGTGCGCGAGGCGAGCGCGAGCAGCCAGAACGCTGAGAAACGGTCGGAGAAACGCCGCGGATCCGGCGCAACGGAGGCCAGTGCTACCGGCGAGATCAAGTAGGACGCCGCCGTCGCACGCAGGACACGTTCGGTGACGTTGCCCTTGCGCCGCTCCTCCACCAGCTCCACCAGGCCGTGACGCTCCAAGGCCTTGAGGTGGTAGTTCACTTTTTGGCGAGGCAGGCCGACCTTGGCGGCCAGCTGTGTGGCCGACGCCGGCTCGACGAGTTCCTGGAGGATCCGCGTCCGGATTGGGTCCAGCGAAGCTTCCGCTGCCGCAGGGTCCTCGATCACTTCGATGTCCAACATGCCTCCAGTATGGCCACCGACAACTTTTATTGTCAAGAACTATTTTATGTTCGGGAGAGTTGCTCCCGTTGTGAGGCCCGCTCTGCGCCCTCCGAGCCTTGAATAGGGCGTAGAGCAGGCCTCGCAACGCCAGCAAAGTAGAATTGTCCGGTGATGCAATCCCCCCTCCCCGTACGCGACGGCGTGAACGCCACCCGCCTCCGCCTCCCGGGCGAGGGCCCTTGGGTCACTGCGATGGACTACATGATGCATCGATGGGGACATATCGACCCCCAAGGCATCGAGGACCGGTTCGACGCCGGAGAGATCGTGGGTGAGGGCGGCGTACCCCTGACGCGGAGCACCAAACTGGAGGACCACACCTTCATCTGGTACTACCGCACGCTGCCACCGGAAACCCGCCTTCCCGTGGAAATCAACATCCTTCACCAGGACGAACACATCCTCGTGGTGGACAAGCCGCACTTCCTCCCCACCACCCCGGGCGGCACCTACATCCAGGAATCCGCGCTGGTAAGGCTCCGGAACCTGCTTGACCTTCCCGACCTCATCCCCATGCACCGCCTTGACCGGATGACGGCCGGACTGCTGCTGCTCTCCACCAACCCGGAAACACGCGGCAAGTATCAGGTGCTCTTCGAAAAGCGTCAGGTCCAGAAAGAATACGAGTGCGTGTCCGCCGCGACGCCCGCCGCAGGTTATCCCGCCGTCGAATTTCCCGCCACAGTCCGCAATCGCATGACGAAATCGCGCAGCTACCTGCTCGCAGAGGTCATCGACGGCGAACCGAACGCGGAAACGCGCATCGAGCAAGTAAGAACGTTCGACGCCGGCACTCACCAGCGCGCGCTGTACCGCCTGGAGCCCCACACCGGCAAGACGCACCAGCTCCGGGTGCACATGGCTTCGCTGGGACTGGGAATCGTCAACGACGCCTTCTACCCGGAACTGCTGGACAAGGCACCGGACGACTACGCCAAACCGCTCCAACTCCTGGCCCGCGGCATCACGTTCGTGGACCCCATCACCAAGCAGCCCGTGGAATACCGGAGCCGCCTGGAGCTCAGCGAAGCCCACCCCTCTTAATGCAACGCGGGGTCACTTATGGCCCATGTTCGCCCCAAACATGGGCCATTAGTGACCCCGCGTTGCTTCAGGCGCCAAACACGGAGCGGAAGACAGCCGTCGTATCTTCCGAAAACAGCACGAACTCCACCAACTCCAGCGGGCTGTCCGACGCCCTGCCCGCGGCGGGCGACGACGCGAACCGGTCGACGGCGTCGAACGCTATTTCCGCAACCTGCCGGGCATCCCAGCCGTAAATACCGGCACTGACCGCCGGGAAAGCCACGGACCGGGCACCCAGGCCATCAGCCACGGTCAAACTCTCCCGGAAACAGGACCCGAGCAACTCCGGGTCGGTCTCGCCGGCATGCCGGTTCGGCCCCACCGTATGGATCACCCAGCGCGCCGGGAGCTTGAAGCCGGGTGTCGCCACGGCGGCTCCGACCGGAAGCCCGGCCGGCAACCCAGCCCGCCTCAACCCACGGCACGCCTCTAGGAGCTCCGGCCCGGCGGCCCTGTGGATGGCACCGTCCACTCCCCCTCCACCGAGCAGCGAGGAATTGGCTGCATTGACGATTGCATCCACGGAGCGGGTTGTGATGTCCCCCTGCAGGATCTCGATGCGCATGCCCACAGTCTGGCGCCCGAGCGGCGGAAGCGGCAAGTGCGATACCTTGTGCGCATGGACATCACCGCCCCGGAGACATGGGGATCCGCAATTTACCTGTGGATCGTCCCTATGGTGCTTGGTGATGCCGTTTTTCCGCCGATTCCCTCCGAAATGGTGGTCATCACCGGCGGAGCGCTCGCAGCCGACGGACACGCCAACTTCTGGCTGATCCTGTTCCTGGCCGCGTTCGCTTCCTGGCTCGGTGACATGGCGGTCTTCATGCTGTTCAGACGCCGGATCAGCCACGTCCTGGACCGCTGGTCGTGGGGCCGCCGCGTCCACCGCGGCATCCACGAAGCCATCGCGAAGGCCGGCCGGTCCTCAGCATACGGCGCGATCATCGGCGCGCGCTTCATCCCGGGCGGCCGGCTCGCGACATCCGCTGCAGCCGGGATCGCCAACGTTTCCGTCCGTGGGTTCGGTTTCTGCGCCAGCCTGGGCGGCATCCTGTGGGCGGTGTGGCAGGTAGGACTCGGCTACTTCACCGGGTCCACCACCAAGCTGCCCTTTTGGGCCAGCTCAATCATCGGGGTGGGCGTTGGGTTGGTCATCGGCGTGGTGGTGGGCCTGATCGTCACGCGTCGGCGCGGCACCCGCTCCCCCGTGGACGAGCCGTTCGACGGCGACGCACCCCAGCCCGAAGAGGGCGTGTAGCCCTAAACGGGCGACCAACGTCCGCGGCTGCGGCGCAGCACATAAAGGCTCCCGGTGACGGCAACACGTTCGACGGCGTCCCGCATCATGGCAGCCGACGTCCGGGCTTCGTCGTTCTCGCCTGAGTAATCACGGTCGCCCACTGTGAAGCGGAGACTGATTTGCGGTACGCCGCCCACGATGTCCAGCTGGTTGGCTTCAACGTGGTGACGGGTTTCCAAGGCCTCGATCGCTGCGGCCATGACCGACTCCGGAGCATTGCCCGGTTTGAGGCCGGTGATCTTCAACTTGGTCTGGAACGATGGCATCCCACCACCCTAACGCTCCTGCACATCCCACCCCCTTCACCGGATCCCTCCCTCACTGGTGATGGAGGGATCCGTTTAAGGGGGTGGGATGTGGGAGAGGGTTTGTTATCCGGTGTTGCGCAGGCCGGCGGCCACGCCATTGACCGTGATGAGCATGGCGCGCTGGAGCCGCTCGTCGATCTCCGCACCGGAGACCGACTCCTCGCGGACACGGCGGAGGAGTTCCACCTGCAGGTAGCTGATGGGGTCCAGGTACTGGTCGCGGATTTCCAGTGAGCGCTTCAGGGTTGGCTGGGCGTCCAGCAGCTCGATCTCCCCGGTGAGCCGTTCCACCTCGGCCACAGTGAGCTCATACTCGTCACGGATCATGTGGAACAAGCGGTGCAGTTCCCCGGGGACCAACGACGAAACATAGTGTCCCGCGATCTCCATGTCGGTTTTGGCCAGGGTCATTTCCACGTTGGAGATGACCGAGCGGAAGAAGTGCCAGCGGTCCATCATTTCAACCAGTTGCCCTGTGTTGCCGGCTTCACGGGCGGCCTTCAGGCCCGAGCCCACGCCGAACCAGCCGGGGACGATCTGCCGGGACTGAGTCCACCCGAAGACCCATGGAATGGCACGGAGTCCGCCAAGTCCTGCTCCGGAGTCCGGGCGCTTGGATGGCCGCGATCCGATGTTCAGGGAACCCAGTTGCTCCACAGGCGTGGAGGCCAGGAAGTAGGCGGGAAGGTCGGGATCGTCAATGAGCTTGCGGTACCGGGCGAAGGCGGCGTCGGAAATGGTCTCCATGACGTTGGCGTAGCGTTCGCGCTCGTCTTCGGAGGTACGCGGCGTGCGGTGGAGGGCCGAACCCTGCATGACGGCGGCCAAGGACAGTTCCAGATTCTCGCGGGCCAGCTCAGGGAGGGAGTATTTGTCGGAGATGACTTCGCCCTGCTCAGTGAACTTGATTTCCCCTTCGAGGACACCGTTCGGCTGGGCCATGATGGCGTCGTACGTGGGTCCGCCACCACGGCCAACGGAACCACCGCGGCCATGGAACAAGCGCACCCGCACGCCATGCTTGGCCGCAATGTCACGCAGCTTGCGCTGCGTCTTGTGGATCTCCCACTGGCTGGTCATCACGCCGGATTCCTTGTTGGAATCTGAGTAGCCGAGCATGACTTCCTGGATGTCTCCACGGAGACGGACAAGTTCCCGGTAGGACGGATCGGAGAGCAACTGGTCCACGATCTCCGCCGAGGCACGCAGTTCTTCCACGGTTTCCAGCAGCGGAGCAAAGCCGATCTTGGCGTGGGGCTTGGCACCGAAGAGGTCGATCAAACCGGCCTCGCGGGCAAGCACTGCCGCGGCAAGGACGTCGTCAGCACCGCGGGTCATGGAAATGATGTAGGTCTCCACCACGTCCGGGCCGTAGGTGTGCAGGGCCTGCCGGATGCTGCGGAAGACGTCATAGGTGCCATCTGCCGTGCCCTCGAGTTTGATCGGGTGGCCGGAGAGCGGCCTGCGCGATGCGAGCTCAGCGCCGAGGAACTCGAACCGCTCCTCCCGGGTCAGTTCGCCGTACGGCTTTTCGGTGCCGAGCCGGTCCACAAGCTGTCCGACGGCGTCATGGTGGTAGTCGGCATGCTCACGGATGTCCAGGGTGGCCAGATGCAGGCCGAAAGCGGCGATGGCCCGGCGTACACGTGCCAGGGCACCATCAGCCACCAGCGCGGCAGAATGGTTCCGCAGGGAGTCCTCCAGCAGGCCGAACTCTGCGAGCAGCTCAGAGGTAGTGGCGTAATCGCGGCCGGGTTGGTGATGGGTGGAACCGGACACGCGGCGGCCAGTGTTGATCAGCTTCGCCTTGATACAGGTCAGCTTGAGACGGTAGGGCTCCTGGGCGTTCAGTTCGAGGATGCGCTTGTCCAGGCCGGGCAGGTTCTTCAAGTCCTCCGTGATGGAATCCAGCAGCTCCTGGTCGGCACCGAAGAGGGCCGTGGAATTGGAAAGGACAGAAATGAGTTCATCGATCAAGGCAATGCTGATCCGGACGGCATTCTGGTTCTGCAGCTGCAGGATCTCGCGTGTCACGGCTGCAGTGACATTCGGGTTGCCGTCGCGGTCCCCACCGATCCACGAACCAAAACGCAGCGGGGCAGCTGCTGCGGGCAGCTTGACGCCGTGCTCCTCCAGGAGCTCGGAGAGGTCAGTCAGCATCTCCGGCATGGCGTCGGTGAGGATGCTGTTCAAGTAGTAGATCGCGTTACGGGCTTCGTCCACCGGAGTCGGGCGAACCTGCCGGAGCTCATCCGTCTGCCACATCTGGTCGATGATTTCGGCAAGCTGGCGGTCCTGGCGGCGCCTGGCCGAGGTGCCTTCGGCCGTGGGCTCGGCCAGGACATCGGAGAGCTTCCGGACCTTGTCCAGCACGGAACGACGCGAAGCCTCGGTGGGGTGGGCCGTGAAGATGGGACGCACGTCGAGTTCGTTGATCACGTCCTGCAGAACCTGGGGTCCGGCCTGACCGGCGATCTCGGATACGGCCTTGGCCAGCCAGCCATCCTTTTCCTGGCGGGTACGGAGTCCACGCACGCGGTGCACCTGCTCAGCTGCGTTGCTGAGGTGGAAGTAGAACGCAAAGGCGCGGACAAGATCGGTCGCCTGGTCCAGCGGCAGGGAGGCGAGCAGCTCGCGCACCTGGGCTACGACGTCGTGCGCGCTCCATGGGCCTGTGGCATCGGCGCCGCCCCGCGCGGCCTCCTTTGATTCCTTGGTCAGCAAGCGAACCTGCTCCACAAGCTGCAGCAGTTCCGGACCGTGCTGCCGGACCAGCGACTCCCCCAGGAGGGTGGAAACGCGGCGTACGTCGGCCCGCAGTTCTGCAGCGAGATCGGTGTCTTGATGGGCAGTGTGAACCATGGATACATACCTTCGGGGTCAGGGTTTGGCCCGTACACTGCGCTGGATACTGTGAGCCGGATTACTGTTGTTTCCTACGGGATCTTACCCGGACCCAACCCCAGCCAAGAATGCGTCTCAGAATTTGGCGCGCGTTTTGCCTCCCGGCCGTAACGCCCTAAAGGCCTGGTCCAGTGGCCCACGTTTAGTAGTTGCAGGCAAAGTTGGCGGTGGTGAGCCCCGGTCCGCTGAGGGAGTACCTGAGCACTCCGCCGGACTTGGGCACCTTGGGGGCAGATTCCAGGTGGAAGTGGAGGTCGCTCCTCTGGATCGAATTTGTTACGCAGGACAAGGCATTCGAACTTGCCGCGGAACACGACCAGCCAGCAGGCGCCGTAACAGAGCTGGCTTGGATGACGTCATTATCTTCCAGCGCTATGACAACTTTGCCGTTTCCCAATGGTTCGGTTCCTGACGCGGTGAAAGCGATATCCCAGCGAGAAACGCTGGAAGTCTGTGTACCGTTACGGTCCGTCGTAGTGACCCATTTCGCTGAACCGCCGACGGCGGCCAAGACAGTAGCGGGCCTTGGCGCTGGAGCTTGGGGCGGTGGAGCTTTGGACGGTGACGGTGCGGGCGTGGGGACGGTAACGGGCTCAGGCTCCGGAGGAGCTGCGCTCAGTGGCTGTTGTTCCGCGGGAAACGGCACCGCCGGGACAGGCACAGCGGCGGGCTCACTGGTGGGCGGCGGCGCAGGAGGCGTTGGATTGGGCTGCTCATGCACAGCGCCGGTTTCAAGGGCCCTGGGCTCCGAGGAAGAATCGGGGGAAATGAGATCCACGATTCCTAACGCCCCCAATGCCAGCCCAACAGCGGCGGCCATGCTGATGGCCATGACCGCAGGCTTTGCCAGGACGGGTAGGGCAAGGAATCCCTTCACCGGCAGAATGCCGCCCAGTACGCCAAGTCCGGCACTTTTTCCAACCCATACCGCCAGTGGGATACCCGTCACCAAGGGGAGAAGCACGGTCCGCATGGTCCCTTGGACGTCTTTGAGCTCTGCCAACGCCGCCGTGCACTTGGCACAGCCTTCAAGATGCCGACGGACCCGGAGCTCAGCTGCACTGGAGAGCCCGCCCCGGATGAAATAGCCGAGTTTCGAGGCGAACTCCGTGCAGGCGTCAGCCGCGCTTTCGGAAAGGTGGAACTGGAGGTATTGCCTCCTCAATCCCTCCCGGGCGCGGACAGCCAGTGCCGAAACGGCATTGGCGGAGAGGCCCAAGATGGGTGCGACGACCGCCGGTTTCATCCGTTCAACGTCCAGGTACCACAGGACGGCCTGCCACCTTTCCGGCAAGGCCCGGAACGCCTGGGCCACTGTGCTCGACTCGAAAGCACTGACGGCAGCGTCGGGCTCGGCAACCGTTTGGTCCAGTACGGCTTCGTCGCCGCTGGGCAATACTTTGCCGCTCTTTCGATTCTGTTGGTGGGACAACCGGGTCACCGTGGACAACAGATATGCACGGAAGAACATGTCCGGCCCTTTGCCTGCAACCAGGCTCTGCAGTACCGATTGAAAGGCTTCGGCTACTACGTCTTCAGCGTCACTGGGGTTATCTACGTTCCGTCTGGCGACAGTGGAGGCGATGGAAAGGTGGCGCTGGTACAGATGGTCGAACGCGGACATGTCTCCGCTGCGGACCAACGCAATGAGGTGCCCATCATCGTCGACCTTGACGTCGGATTTGTTGCCCGAGCGTGACCGCCGCGCCATCTACGGCGCCCCCAAAACGTACTGAACCCTGCCCATATATATGGAGTGGGGGCAACCGGCCAGTCGTGACGCCACTTTGTACAGAGTCTTTACCAACGTTTGTCAGGGCCGCTTCGTCACGAAACGGCCCTTCCGCGCACTGTTCGGATATGACATCGTTCCGGACAAAATCACTCGCAGAATGCACCTTTTCGCGACATCTTCTGTTGCGTAGATGGCAGACCACCAGCTATCAAGCCGGGTGGCGGTTCCACTCGGATTGGTTCCAACCCGAGGTCCGGACAGTGGTGACATCCCTGGCCAGGAGCGCCGTGGTTCCGGCAATCACCGCCAAATCCCTGGGCGCTGCCCGCGCAAGAAACGGTGTCAGCATCAGCGAGACCATGACGGATTTCCGGGCCCTCTTCATCGCCGCAAAACAATCCCTGGACGTCGACGCCCTTCAATCATTGGCTGAGGGCTGGGCCGAGGTGGCCGAGACCGCCCCGCCGATCTCGTGCACGGATGTTTACACAGGTCTGGCCACCCAAGCTCATTTCCAACGCCGGATCCACGAAGTATCCGGGTTCGCTGCAGGATACCAGGGTGCACATGCGCTGGCGGTCATCTCGGTGCCTGGTCCCCAGGAGAGCCGCAGCCATTGCTGGACGCTGCTCGCCCAGTTGGGTGACGCCGTCAAAGGACAACTGGGCGGAACCGGAGCTACTGCCATGTATCAGGACTCCGCCGTCCACATCCTGTTTCCCATCAGCGAGGGCAACCTGTCCAGGATGGTGCAGTGCAAAGCGGCCATTGAAGCCGTGGGGGACGGCGCCCTCAGGCCGGCCCGCATCAAGTTCTACCCGCTGGCCTCCGCTGCCACGGCCTTATCGGCGGCTACTACGGCCCGAACCAGGCTGGACTCTTCCTGCGATTCGAACTAAAGGGATCCCAGCCCATCCCGTCATATATTGGGACTTTCCGACACTCATTCTCTGATGGATAATCCCGGGGCTCTCCGGGGACGAACCATCACACGCGGCTCGCGCTGGCATGGGTTGGGGGCCAGCGCGAGCCGTCCCACACTGCCCACCGCACGTCGGGCGGCACAGGCGGCGCAGGCAACACAGGCAACACCACGAATTCAGGGAATTCAGCAGCACGGTGCATGGTTGACAGGAGTGCAAACAGCGCGCGACCCTCAGCCAAGGAGACCCATGAGTTCGCCTACCACAGCAACCGACCCCCGGATCGCCCGATGGGAGCGGTTCCGTGAGGGCCGGAATTCAGCGCTCGCCACCGAGCACGGCTGGTTGACGCTGACTTCGTTTCAGTGGCTTGGCCCGGAACCGTCCCACCTTGAGCTGGCACCGGGCCTCTGGTCCACGGACGGGACAACGGCTTTCCTGACGGCCGGCCCCGCAGACGGCATCACTGTGGTGGGCAGCGGAGAGGCCGTGGATGGAACCATCAGCGCGGTTCTGGAGGACGAAGAGTCCCTCATGTGGGTCCAGTACGGCGGTGCGGACGGCAAGCAGGTAGTGGTGGAACTGGCCATGCGTGCCGACAAGTACGCAATCCGCACCCGAGATGACGCATCTCCGGTCCTCACGGAGTTCACGGCAGTGCCGACCTATGACTACAACCCGGATTGGGTGATCAACGGCCTCTTCGAGCCGTACGCCGAACCCCAGGACGTCCCCATCGGCACGGCCAACCCCCTGGTTGACGGGGTTCATCGTTCCGTGGGCGAGGTCGTGTTCCGCGTCCCGGGCATCGGGCACGAGATCCGGCTCCATGCCGAGGCGGAAAAGCTGGGCGCACTCAATGTCACGTTCCACGATGAAACCAATGGCGACACAACGGATGAGTGGCGCAAGGTCTTCATTCCACGGCCCCGGCCCGATGGCTCCGTGGTGATCGATTTCAACCGCGCCATCAACTACCCCAGCGCCTTTACCCCCTATGGCACCTGCCCCATGCCTGTCCGCGGCAATTCGATCGATGTGCGGGTGGAAGCCGGGGAGAAGATCCCCGGCTAGGCGATGGCGGAAACGCCCGTCACTGCCCTGCCGACGATCAGCGAGTTGATCTCATAGGAGCCTTCATAGGTGTAGATGGCTTCGGCATCGGCGAAAATCTTGGCCATCCGGTAATCGGTGACGATCCCGTTCCCGCCAAGGATTGATCGTCCACGGGCCACGGTTTCTCGCATCCTGGCGGTGCAGTAGGCCTTTGCGAGCGCCACCTGGGCCATGTCCGCGCCGCCGTGCCGGACACCTTTGGCGTCGGTAAAGATGTCTTCCTGCAGCTGGGCGATCCGGACCATCATCCCCATGCTGGCCACGGCGTTTCCGAGCATTTCCACCAGGTGCTGCTGGATGAGCTGGAACCTGGCCAGCGGCCTTCCGAACTGCAAGCGTTCGACGGCGTACTGCCGGGCGACGTCGAACGCGGCCAGTTGCTGGCCTACAGCCTGCCAGGCCACCATGATGCGGGATCCGCGCAGTAGATGGTTGGTGTCGGCGAAACTGCTGATGCCTGTGAACCGGTCGGCTTCTGCGACTTCCACGTCCTGGAAGACGATGTCGGCATTCTGCACTGTCCGCAGGGCGATCTTGTTCTCGATCCGGCTCCGGGTGACGCCCGGCAACGAAGCGTCCACGATGAACGCCCGTACGGCCCCGTCGGCTTCGTCCTTGGCCCACACCAGCATGTAATCGCAGAACGTCCCGTTGCCGATCCAGCGTTTGGCACCGTTGATGACCCAGTAGTCGCCGCCGTCGGACGCTGGCCTCTCCACCCTGCGCGCGGTGGTTTCCATCCCGCCTGCGACGTCGGAACCGTGCTCGGGTTCGGTGAGCGCGAAGGCGCCGGTGGTGCGGAGGTTCGAGGCGTCGTCGAGGTAGCGGTCCTGTTGGGAGTCACTGCCAAAGTCGTAGAGTGACTCCACGAAGAGGTCGTGGTGGACCATGAAGAAGGTGGCGATCGAAGTGTCGACGCGCGTCATCTCGGCAATGACCAGTCCGGCGAAAAGATGCGTGTACCCGCGTTGCGCCGGAGCACTGAGCCGGAGTGCGGCGAGTTTGGGCAGGATATGCTCCGGAAATTCGGCCTTCTCCCACCATTGCCCGGCGTAGGGCGCGATCTCGGAGGCGAGAAATGCCCGGAGTTCGTTGAGTTTTCGCTGTTCCTGGACGCTCAGCAGGGATTCGAAGTCGAAGAAATCCGCGCTCGGAAGGTCCGCCACTGAACCCGGGACGGGACCGGACGAGCCCGTCGTTACGGGCGCACCGCTGTAATCGCCCATCATTTGATTCCCATCCGGATGGCGCCATCCAGCCGGATGGTCTCACCGTTCAACATGGCATTTTCCACAATGTGGGCGGCCAGGTTGGCGTATTCCGCGGCCCGGCCCAGGCGCGCCGGGTGCGGGACCTGCTGCCCCAGCGAATCCTGGGCTGCCTGCGGAAGTCCGGCCATCATGGGTGTTTCGAAGATGCCCGGGGCGATGGTGGCCACCCGGATCAGCGACCGCGCGAGCTCGCGCGCCAGCGGAAGCGTCATGGCGGCAACCGCGCCTTTGGACGCGGCGTAGGCGGGCTGGCCGATCTGGCCCTCGAAGGCAGCCACGGAGGCGGTGTTGATGATGACCCCGCGTTCGGGTCCGCCAAGTTCAGTAGTCACTGGTTCGGTTTCCACCATGGCCGCGGCAGCCAGGCGGATCACGTTGAAGGTGCCAATGAGGTTGATCTGGATGACCCTGTTGAAGGTTTCCAGCGGCAGGACGCCGTCACGGCCAAGAACCTTTCCCGGTGTTGCGATACCGGCGCAGTTGACCACGATTCTCAGTGGTCCCAGCGAGGATGCTGTATCCACAGCTGCTTGGATCTGCGCTTCGTTGGTGACATCGGCAGGGGCAAAGACCGCCTTGCTTCCGCTGCTCCCTGCGTTGAGTTCCGCCGCGTAGGCCTCGCCCGCGGACTGTGGCAAGTCGACCAGCACCACCGAGGCCCCGGCGTCGAAAAGTCGCTTGGCCGTGGCGGCCCCCAAACCTGAAGCGCCGCCAGTGACCAGTGCCACCGTGCCGTTGATGTCCATCCATCCTCCTTGATGCAGAACCCAAATCCGTTAATGCATGTTAACTGGAATTGTGAGCCAGCGCACCCCGGCTCCCCCGCTAGGCTGTTCCCATGCCTGTGCACGATGCCCTCCACCATGAATCGTCGCCCACTCCTGATGCCGCCGATTGGGCCGGCCGCGCCAACCAGGCCGCCCGTTCCGTGACCCGCAGCTTCGGCAGGCGTCTGCTGTTCCTTCCAGGCACTCACATCGGTGCCATCAGGATCCCCGGCAACACCGTCCGCAGTCTGGTGGGTCCGTGGCACTACTGGTGGCAGGCTCACTACGTGGACTGCCTGGTGGACGCCGGCCGCCGGGAACTCGCCACCAAAACAAGGTTCGACGGCGACTCCCGCCCGAGCGCGGGAAGGCTCGCTTCCCGGCTGGTCACCACCATCCGGCTCCGGAACCTGCTCCGGTTCGAGAACCACTACTACGACGACATGGCCTGGCTGGCCCTCTCAACCCTCAGGCTCGAAAGGCTTGCGGAAGAAACCAGGAAACCTGGCCGCCGGCGCAACGCGTACATCCGGAAACGGCTAACCCTGCAGTTCGATTCAGCCTCCACTGACGATCTGGGCGGTGGCACGTTCTGGAGCACCAAGAGGGACTTCAAGAACACCCCTGCCACCGCTCCCGTAGCCCTCTATTTCGCGAGGACGGGCCGCCGTGAACGGGCGCAGTCACTGGTGAATTGGCTCAACTCCAGGCTCCTTCACCCCGAACGCGGCGTTTACCAGGACGGGATCCGAATCAGGAACGGCGAACCTGTGCTGGAGGACGCCGTGTACACCTACAACCAGGGACCCGTTCTTGGCGCTTTGCTGGAACTTGGCGGCCAGGAGAACCTGGACCGGGCCGCGCATTTGCTCGAGGCCGTTGCCCGTGAGTTGACGGTTCCCGGCACGCGCGTGATTCGTGGAGATGGAACCGGCGACGGCGGCCTCTTCACCGGCATCCTGGTCCGTTACCTCGCGTTGGCCGGACGGGACCACCGGCTTCCGCTGGACGCGCGCAACACGGCCAGGAAGATGGTCTTCTCAACGGCCGAGGCCTTTTGGGCGAGCCGCCGTGAAGCACCGGATCTGGCTCGCGGCACGGGAACCCCTCCGCTCATCTTCTCCCCCAGCCCCCTGCGGCCGGCGGGCGAAACGTATCCGGCGGGTGCCGGCGTCGAACTTTCCACCCAGCTGCAGGCGTGGATGACCCTCGAGGCCGCTGCAACGCTCTAGCTGGAGCCTGCTGGTTTCGGAGCCGTGGCCGGCTGTTTCTTTTGCGGATAAGGGGTCTCGTGGCGGGCCAGCATCTCCACGAAGCCGGCGATTTTGCGGGCGCGGGTGTCCGCGCGCTTGACCAGATTGGTCCGGTGGATCAAGGCGAAGCGGTTCTGGGACGTGAGGACATCGAACATGGCCTGCGCTTCGGGAACTTCAGCGATGGCAGCGGCGAGGTCGTCCGGAACAACGGAGTCAGCGGGGCCGGCGTAGGCCGCTTCCCAACGGCCGTCGGCTTTGGCGGCCTCGACGGCGGCATGACCGGCGTCGGTCATCTTGCCTTCGGCTTCAAGCCGGGCAATATGCCCTACGTTTCGCGCGGACCAGATGCTGCGGCGGCCGCGCGGGGTCATGCGCTGGAAGTAGCTTTCGGCGTCGCGGCTCCTGGACTGGCCGTCGATCCAGCCAAAGCAGAGTGCCTCGTCCAGTGCGGCGTCGTAGTCCAGCTCGGTCACGTTTCCGCCCTTTTTGTGCAGGACGAGCCACACGCCCGGGCTGTCCGCAGCATGATCGGCCAGCCACGCGCGCCAAGCGGATCCGTCTGTGACGATCAATTCCTCGAGCTCCAGGGGCATGGTCCCATTCTGCTGTGGAAGCGGACGGCATGGAAGCGGACGGCATGGAAGCGGACGGGTCCGGACACGGCCACGCGGAATAGGCTGTGAAGTGAAGCCCAGAACCTGGAGGACCAATGTTGCGAGCCCGCCCCATCCACTACACCTCCCGACCGGAACAGTGGTCCGCCCTGCTGCAGGCGCTGGGTTTGGTGGTGACCGTTGAGGACCGTGACTGGCAGGAGTTCGACGCCGGTTCGGGTCGCCTCGCGGTGGGCCGCGTGGATCACGGACATCCCTTGGACGGCTCCACCATCTTCAGCGTCGAAGTGGGGAACCTGGAGGAGTTCGCCAGGCGTACCGAGGATGACGGCACCCAGGCGGAAGTCCACCAGACACCGGACGGGAACACGGTGCGGATTTCGGCCGATGACGGTTTCGAGTTCTTCGCCTTCCCCGCGCAGCGCGCAGCCGACGGCACCTGGGCCACGTCGACCGACGCCGATCCTGCCCTCACAGTCGTGGCAACCTGGATCAGTCCATTGGTGGGCATCGCGGCAAATGATCTCCGGAACATCGGCGCGCGACCCCGCACGGGGGACGACGAATCGACCACGTTCACCACTAAGAACGGCGGAATCCTGCGGGTTGTCCACGGTGCGGACAGCACCAACGGCGACCTCGCGTTCGAGTACGACGGCGGCCTGGAGCCTCTGCTGGGAAGGCTGAAGGCGGCGGACATCGAGGCGCGGATCAGCGAAGACGTCCTCTACGTAGCCAACCCCGATGCCGTGGGCGGTTCGACGTCGGCATCGATCGTAGTGGAGACACCGCGCCCTGTAACCACCCCTGCGCCCTAATGCCGCCGAGAGCGTAACGGCCGTGGCATGCGGGACGCCTCCACGGAACTTCGGCCGGGGATGCGGTAGAACTTAACCATGAGCGTACGTACACCCGACCCGTTTCCAGGCTGGCTTTCCGATGAAGACCTCTTCGAAGCCCGCGGCCGTCTCCCCATGGTCTACGTGGAGGCTGTTCCGGTCAGGTTGGATCCGCTCGGGTATGTCAACGAGGTCGGTACCCTGCTGCAGGGCGACGCCGACGGCAACATGGTGCGCTACCTCGTCTCCGGCCGCGTCCTGTACCGCGAGACCATCCGCGCGGCGCTCCTGCGGCACATGGAAAAGGACCTCGGCCCCCTGGCTTTCCCGCAGCTGCCCATCAGCCCTGTCCCCTTCACGGTGGCCGAATATTTCCCGGCGCCCTCGCAGACGGGCTTCACGGACGACCGCCAACACGCCGTGTCACTGGCCTACGTCATCCCGGTCACCGGTGAATGCGAACCCCGCCAGGACGCCCTTGAACTGACGTGGATGACGCCGCAGGAGGTGCTCAGCGAGAACGTCCAGCAGGAATTCGACGGCGGACGCGGAAATCTCGTGCGGCAGGCGCTGGCTTTCTCGGGCATCGTTCTCTAGCGGGTCCCGGCCCCTCTATCAGCTGGTCTTTGTAGACTGGACGGCGGACCCCAAGAGAACCAAAGGACTTCCGATGACTCACAGCCCAGCCACACAGCAGTACAGGGAAAAGCAGGCTGGGGACCTGCGGCCCGGGGATTTTGTGTTCCCACCCGGCGACGGGCCCGCCCGGGAAATCGTCAGCATTGACGCAGAAAACGATGACTACGGCGTCGCCGCTTTGCTGCGCGTAACCATGGACGACGGCGGTACGGTGCGGATCGCGGTTGGGTCCAGCGTTCCCGTGGGCGACGGGGTTCCGGATCAGGTTTCCGACCATGTTGCCGATGACGCGCCGGCAACCAGTGAGCCTGCTCCCGCCGGCTCCAGCAACCCCGACTCCAGCAGCCCGGCGGAAGGCGACATCGACGCTCCGGCCGCACCCGCCGTCGTCGTGCCTCCACGCCCCGACACGCCGCCCACCTACACGGGCCCCAGCGCGGAGGAACTCGCGCTGATCCCGGAGCCCGACGGAACGCCGGAAGCCGTGGTTCGTGCCGCGGTGGCCAACCACAAGGGCAAAAACGGTGTCCAGGTGCTTGCGGACCGGCTGGCGAAAGGCATCAACACCAAGTCCGGAAGCTGCCTCCGGGACCTCAGCAACCTGGCGTTCGATCTTTGCATCGTGCTGCGCGATCCTGACAATGCCCTGGCCGTGGCGGACCTGCTGAACGTGCTGCCGTTCGACGGAAACCTGGACCGGTGGGCATCGATCGAACGGGCCCTGGCACTGTCCAGTTTCATCTGCCGCGAAGCGGGGCAGTCCGAACGTGCCGCGGTGTACGAGAAACTGCTGCGCGCCCCCGAATCCCAGGAAGAGGACCCGTTCAAGGCCCGGATCAACGCCCGGGTGCGGCAGCGCTCGCTGAACGAACCCAATCTGTACGACAAGGAAATCTTCCGCGCCATCGACAACGGCAACCACGAGGCCGAGCGCGAATGGCGGTTCCTGCGCCTTGAAGCGCTGATGTTCCTCCGCGCCCACGGCGGCTCGAAAACCATCAACGAGGAAGAGTTGGCCAGGCGGATCGGCAACGAACTGGAATCCGTGCGCGCCTAGCTTTTCCGGCTCCCTGAAACGGGGAATTTCAAGCCCTGTTATGTGGACGCGAACGGCGGTAGATTCGGGGCCATGACGAACAATCTGAGCGTTGTTATTAATGCCGACGCGCAGCAGGTTTGGACAATGCTGCGCGAACCGTCGCTGGTTGCTCAATGGCATGGCTGGGAAGCCGACGATCTCACCGACGAAATCAAACAGATCTACTTCAACACGGACGTCGTGGAAGGACCCGAGCATACGAGCCTGACCGTCAACGGCGGGGATGTGTTCGAGCTCCACCCTGTCTCCGGTGGCACTGAAGTGAGGATCACCAGGGTTGCCCTGGACCACGATTCCGAGTGGGCGGACTGGGACGAGGACATCACCCAGGGCTGGCTCACGTTCCTGCACCAGCTGCGTTTCGCGTTGGAACGGCACCCGCACGGGCATCGACGGACCCATTTCGTCTCCCTCCCGGGCAAGGGCGGTCCCGCGATTGAAAAGCTCGGGCTCGGGGATCTGCCTCCCGTTGGGGAGGAATACTCGCTCACGCTCGCTACGGGTGAGAAGATCTCCGGCAAGGTCTGGTTCAAGAGCAGGCATCAGGTGGGCCTCACGGTCCACAGCTACGCCGAGCACGGGGACGGCCTGCTGATCGTCGCCGAACAGTTGCCGATTCCGGAGAAAAGGCCCGACGGCGGGTCCATGGTAATTGCCTCCACTTACGATCTGGGCGCCCACACCTTGGCGGACATCCGGTCCTCGTGGGACAACTGGAAAGCTGAAAACTACGGGTCGTAGGGCTCCCTCCGCAGGTTACCCACGGTAAAGCTGGCACACTTGATAGCGTGCCAGCTTCCTCTTCCGTTCCTGCATCCTCCCCTGCCCTGCCCGGTTTGTCTGATCGGCAATCCGAGTTCTCGTTCTCGGTGGGCAAGCGCCTGACTGAAACGTGCCCGCCGTCGGACGCTTTGGTGGAGGCCAACGGCGGGGAGTTCCTGGGCCGCACCGGAACCATCACCACCCCGCACGGAACCATCCAGACGCCCGCGTTCATCGCCGTCGGAACCAAAGCCACAGTCAAGGCCGTGCTGCCCGAGTCCATTGCGGACCTCGGCGCGCAGGCCGTCCTGGCCAATGCCTACCACCTCTACCTTCAGCCGGGGCCGGAGATCCTCGACGCCGCAGGTGGGCTGGGTGCGTTCATGAACTGGTCCGGACCCACTTTCACGGACTCCGGCGGATTCCAGGTGATGAGCCTGGGCTCCGGGTTCAAGAAGGTCATCGACATGAAGAACGTGGATTCGTCCGGACCCGATGATGCCGTCGCACCCGGCAAGGAACGGCTGGCGCACATTGACGATGACGGTGTTTGGTTCAAGTCGCACCTGAACGGTGACCGGCACCGCTTCTCCCCCGAAATCTCCATGCAGGTCCAGCACCAGATCGGCGCGGACATCATGTTCGCCTTCGATGAGCTCACCACGCTGCAGAACTCCCGGGCCTACCAGGAAGAGTCGCTGGAGCGGACACGGTTGTGGGCGTTGCGGTGCCTGGAGGAGCATGCTGCGTTGACTTCCTCGCGCGTAGACAAGCCGTACCAGGCCTTGTTCGGAGTCATCCAAGGCGCCCAGTACGAGGACCTTCGCCGCAAGGCCTGCCGCGACCTTGGGGCCATGCCCTTTGACGGGTACGGGATCGGCGGAGCCTTGGAGAAGGAAAACCTGGGCACGATTGTGCGCTGGTGCAACGAAGAACTGCCCGAGGACAAGCCCCGGCACCTGCTGGGCATCTCCGAGCCGGATGACATCTTCACCGCGATCGAAAACGGTGCCGACACGTTCGACTGCGTCTCCCCCACGCGGGTTGCCAGGAACTCAGCGTTCTACACACCGTTCGGACGCTTCAACTTGTCCGGGGCGAAGTACAAGACCGACTTTGGGCCCCTGCAGGAGGGCTGCGACTGCTACACGTGCGTGAATTACTCGCGTGCCTACATCCACCACCTGTTCAAGGCCAAGGAAATGGTCTCGGCCACGCTTATCTCCATCCACAACGAGCGCTTCGTGGTGAAAATGGTGGACGACGCCCGGCTGGCCATCGAATCCGGGGACTTTTTCGAGTTCAAGGCGGAGACGCTGGGGCGGTACTACTCGTAGGGATCGCCGAGTTCGCGGGAAACGTTCGACGGCGTCCGGAACCTTGGGGCGGTCCGGCACCGTTCCAGCGACCTCGGCGAGAGGCTAGGCTGCGACTACTCCATAGCTTGGCTCGCGCTTCTTGATCCAGCCGACAACCAGCACGGTGATCGGGACAAAGATGAACTCGACCCCGGTCTTGTACACGAAGCCCACCAAGACGTAGTTCGCGAACATACCGAAGTCCGTGATGCCGATGACCGACGCCGCGATGCTGCAGAAGATCAGTGTGTCCACGAATTCGCCCACCACTGAGGAGCCCATGAGGCGCGCCCACAGGCTCTTTTCGCCCGTTCGCGCCTTCATCTTCACCAGGATCCAGGAGTTGATGGTCTGGCCTGCCAGGAAGGCGAGGAGCGATGCCAGGACGATCTGCGGTACGGGTCCGAGTGCGCCCTCGATGGCTGCTTGTTTGGCAGTCCCGTAGTCGTCGTTGAAACCGGGAAGGATGATGATCACCCAGTAGCACAGCGATGCGAACACCGAGAGCGCGAAGGAGGTGATGATGGCCTTGCGCGCCACCTTGAAGCCGTACACCTCACTCATGACGTCGCCCAGGATGTAGGCCAGCGGGAAGAGGAAGAATCCGCCGTCAGTGATGATGGGGCCCAGCACCACGCCCTTTGAGGCGCCAATGTTGGACAGGATCAGCACCACGGCCATCACGGCCAACATGATGCCGAAATACGGGGATCCGATCGAGGCGAAGCGGGGTGCAGGCTTGCTGAGCGTGCTGGAGCCGGAGGGCGAGGGCATGGGTCATCCATTTCGTAGTGGTTCGCGCAGGCACCCGGTTCCGAGGGGAGCCCCGCTGTATTAGCACTGTGGGTGGTGGGGCGTTCGCCCGGCACCGGTTCCATTCTCCCACCCCTTCCCACCCATCGCTCACTCACATCCCACCCCCTTCCCACCAACCCTCACTCACCTCCCACCCCCTTCCCACCAACCCTCACTCACATCCCCCCTTCCGGCCAACCCTCACTCACATCCCACCCCTCAAGCCGCTTTTGAACGCGTTCAAACTTGTGGCATACTCATTCTTGAACACGTTCAAAAGTGCAACGCGAGGAGCACCGCATGGCCGCGAAAAGTGAACAGACCAGACAATTGGTGGCCGACGTTGCCCTCAAGATGTTCCGCGAGATCGGCTTCGAGAAGACCACCATGCGCGCCATTGCCCAAGAGGCCGGCGTCTCCGTTGGCAACGCCTACTACTACTTCGCATCCAAGGATGAGCTGGTCCAGGAGCTCTACATCCAGGTGCAGGACGAGCACGCGGTGGCAGCGACGAAGGCCCTCGAAGGTGTCCAGGATCTTGCCGGCCGACTCAAAACTGTCCTCCACACGGGCATAGACGTTATGACCCCGTACCATCAGTTCGGTTCCGACTTCATCTCAACGGCGATCCGGCCGACGTCGCCCGTCAATCCGTTCGGCGAGGCGTCCACCGCCGCCAGGGACGCTTCGCTCGCAATCTTTCGATCCGCCGTCGACGGCGCCTCTCCCGCCGTCGCGAAGAAACTGCGTGCCGATCTGCCGGAGCTGCTTTGGCTTGCGTATATGGGCGTGGCGCTGTTCTGGGTTTATGACAAGTCCGAGGGCCAGCGCCGCACACGCAAGCTGATCGACGGCGCTGCTCCGCTGGTAGCGCGCGGTCTGTCGCTGGCCAAAATTCCGGGCGTGAGCAAGGTGTTCGACGACGTCCTGGGACTCGTCCGCACGGTCAAGGAGGACGCATGAGCCGGCGGGTGGTGGTTATCGCTGGGGCTACCGGCTTCATCGGCAGCTACTTCCAGCGGCGGTTTCTTGAAGAGGGCTGGCAGGTGCGGACGATTGGGCGGGCCGCTCCGGCAGACGCGCAATGGAACGACGACGGCGGCATCACCAAAGTGCTGAACGGCGCCGAACTCCTGGTGAACCTCGCCGGACGTTCCGTGAATTGCCGGTATAACGAAAAGCACCGACGGGAAATTCTGGACTCCCGGGTTCTCACGACCCGTGCCTTGGGTCGGGCCGTGGCGGCGTGCGCTGAACCACCCCGCACATGGATCAACGCGAGCACCGGCACCATCTACCGACACGCGGAAGACGGTCCGCAGTCCGAGATTTCCGGCGAATTGGGCAGCGGTTTCTCCGTGGACGTTGCCCGCGCGTGGGAGGACGAGTTGGCGGCGGCCGTGGCTCCAAATACGCGGAAAGTTCCTCTTCGTATTGCGATAGTGCTGGGGCAGGACGGCGGCGTCATGAATCCCTTCCGGAACCTTGCCCGCCTGGGACTGGGTGGCCATATGGGTCCCGGGACGCAAAAGTTCAGCTGGATCCACGTGGAGGACTTGTTCCGTTCGGTGGTGTTTATCAGCGCGCAGCAGTCACTGACAGGTCCGGTAAACGCGGCCTCTCCCTACGCCGTGGACAATCGCGAACTGATGTCACTGGTCCGCCAAAGCATGGGTGTCCCCTTCGGCATCCCGACGCCGGCGTGGCTTCTCGAGGCGGGAGCTGTTCTGATTCGAACCCAGACGGAGCTGGTGTTGAAGAGCCGTTGGGTTGAACCACGGAAGTTGATCGATGCGGGATTTACGTTTGAATACCCCTCACTCGCCGGCGCGCTCAACGGGCTCGCCAAGGGAAAGCCCACCCATCCCTCACTCACGTAACCGCCCCTTCCCACCCATCCCTCACTCACGTAACCACCCCTTCCCACCCATCCCTCACTAGCCCAAGGTGACCATGAACGATGACAGCTGGATAGACGAGTCGGAGTACGGGCTGATGACCCCGGAGACGCGCAACTCGTGGCGATATGGGTCGAAAGACCGCGTGGTGATTGGTGGAAAGGGACTTGCGGTTGGCATAACGGTTGCCCACCTGGCCTTTTGCCTTTTGCTGACTGTGCAATCACACGGTGCTGGGACAATCGTCTTCTTTATTTACAGCTTTCTACCCGTCTGGGCCGTCGGTGCTGCCGTGGGATCTCTTCTGGGCCTGGCGCTGCGGCGTATCCCCAACCAGTGGATTCATGTTGCCGCTTTTTTCGCGGGGCCGGTGCTTATATGTGCACCATTTGGCGGGTTATCCGGAAATGGTCCGATTCTGTTCTCGCTGTCTATCGCATTTGCGGCAGGTGTCGGCCGGCTCTCGATCTGGAAGATCGTTCGCATTTACGGCCCAGCCGGACCCAGCAGGGATGGCAAGTGAGAGAGCGACGGCGGGAAGCCGTCGGGATGTGAGAGAGGATCCGCGCGAAAGGGGGATTTCGTGAGAGAGCTTGAGGGGGTGGGGCCGGCGGAAGGTGCCGCCCGAGGCCTAAGGCAAGGCGCCGCCGTCGAGTATTCGACCGGGCCGCTGTCGGACAGTTACCGGACGCCACCCGAAACCTAAGGAAGTGTTAGGAAATCCGCTCCAACGTTGGTTGTGCCGTGCATCACCCATAGTTTGGAACATGTCCTCTTCACCCCAAGAGGGCCTTTCTTAGTCAACGAAGAGCCATGCGCAAGGACGCCATGAGCACGAGCTTCATGGACAGAACGAACTCATGCAAGACACGGCCGCCGCAAAACGCTGCCGTCCAGGAAGGTTCATTGATGAGCACCCAACAAGCTGCACCTCTGAGCGAAGCCGCACAGACACGCAAGGCAGTGAGCAACATCCTCAAGGGCTCCGCGGGCAACCTCGTGGAGTGGTTCGACGTCTACGTTTACACCGCTTTTGCGGCGTATTTCCAGTCGCACTTCTTCAACTCCTCGGACGACCTCCAAGCCGGCCTTGAAGCAATGGCCGTCTTCTCGACGTCGTTCCTCATGCGGCCGATCGGCAGCTGGTTCTTCGGACGCTATGCCGACCGCAAGGGCCGCAAGGCTGCGCTGACGCTGAGCGTGACCATGATGTCGGCGGGATCGTTCGCCATCGCCATCATGCCGACGCAGGATGTCATCGGTCTTTGGGCCATGATCCTGCTGGTGTTCATCCGCATGGTCCAAGGCTTCTCGGTGGGTGGCGAATACGGTACGAGCGCCACCTATATGTCCGAGGCTGCCACGGCGAAACGCCGCGGATTCTTCTCCAGCTTCCAGTACGTGACCCTGATCGGCGGCCAGATGCTGGCGCTCCTGGTGCTCGTGGTCCTGCAGAACACCATGAGCAAGGAAGACCTGACCGCGTGGGGCTGGCGGATTCCGTTCGCCATCGGTGGTGTTGCTGCACTCGTCGTGCTCTGGCTTCGCCGCTCCATGGAGGAAACCCTCTCTGCCGACCAACTCCGTGCGGCACACGTCAAGGTCGCCGGCGAAGCCCAGCCGGGCACCATGAAGCTCCTGTTCACAAAGCACTGGAAGCCGCTGCTGATCTGCATCGGCATCACGCTCGGCGGCACCGTCGCCTTCTACACGTACACCAACTTCATCCTGAAGTTCATGAACGATACTTCCGGCATCGCCAAGACCGACACCTCGGTGATCAACTTCTGGGCGCTGTTCATCTTCATGCTGCTCCAGCCTGTTTACGGCATGCTTTCGGACAAGATCGGCCGGAAGCCCCTGTTGATCTGGTTCGGCGTAACCGGTGTCCTGTTCACCTGGCCCTTGCTTTCCACGCTGGCTGGGACCAAGGATCCGTTCGTGGCCTTCCTGCTGATGTTCGGTGGCCTGCTGATGGTTGGCGGTTACACGTCCATCAACGCACTGGTGAAGGCTGAGCTCTTCCCGGCCTCGATCCGTGCGCTTGGCGTTGGGCTGGGCTACGCGATCGCCAACTCGCTGTTCGGCGGCACGGTTCCGCTGATCGGGGCGGCGCTGCAGAAGTCGGGCCAGGTGGACCTGTTCTTCACCTACGTCACCGCCGCGATCTTCGTCTCGCTGCTGGTGTACATCTTCGCCCTCAAGAACAAGAAGTCCACGCACCTTGATGCGGAGCAGGGCAACGCGTTCGCCGCGAAAGGCGCCGCCGGAGAAACCGGCACCGCCGGAGAAACGGGCGACGGCGACAAGAAGGACCGCGTCAACGCCTGACTTTGGTGCCTTGTGAGGCCCGTTCTGCGCACCTTGGACACTCCGAGGGGCGCAGAGCGGGCCTCACAACGTTAAGCTCTAGTAGCAACCCCGAACCCAACCCAACCCCGCCAAGCAACCCAACCCACCCCAGCAAACCGAAGGATCCCCACCGTGCACGTGCTCATCGTCGAGGATGACGACGCCATGGCCTCAGCCTTGAGTGCCGCCGTCGCCTCCGCCGGGCACAAACACACCCGGGTTTCCCGGGGTGAGGACGCGCTCCTGGCCCACCGGCAGCACGAGGTCATCCTGCTCGACCTGGGCCTGCCGGACCTGGATGGCCTGGATGTCCTCAGGAAGCTCCGCCAAGTCACGCAGATCCCCATCTTGATCCTGACGGCCCGCGACGATGAACGCAGCGTGGTCCTCGGCCTTCGCTCAGGAGCAGATGACTACCTGGTGAAACCTGTAAAACTGGTGGAGCTACTGGCCCGCATCGAGGCCGTCACCAGGCGGACCAACCGCTCCGGCCCCGAAGCACCACACACCGTCGTCCTGGGTGGTCTGGAAGTAGATCTCGATCGTCGCGTCGCCTCCGTCAACAACAAAGAGCTGGCGCTGACGGCAACAGAATTCGACCTTCTGGGCCTCCTGGTCAGGAATGCAGGCTCGGTCGTCACCCGTGAACAGATCCTGGACGCACTCTGGGGCGACGCATTCCTGGCGCACTCCCGTTCCCTGGACGTGCACCTCACAGGACTTAGGTCCAAACTCCAGATGCCGGGCTTCATCATCAATGTCCGGGGCGTCGGCTACCGCGTAGAGCAGCCGTGAAACTCCGCGTCCTGGGCATCCTGAGCCTGCTGGTGGTGGTCATTGTGGTGACGGTGTCCAGCGTCATCCTGACCTCGGCCAGCCGCGAGCTCACCCAGGAATTGCAGATCAACAGGGTGGCTGCCCTCAACCGTTTCGCACAGCTGGCCAGCGACGCCCTGGCCGACAACAACACCACCCAACTGCAGCGCGAGATGGACCGCTACGCCGATTTGTACGGCGAAGGGATCCTGATCCACATGCAAGGGCAAACCATCCGTTCCGGGAATCTCCACGATGACCAATCGGAGGTCAAGGACGCGCTCGGCCGGGCAAGCCTGAACCTCAGCGACACCACCCTGAACCCCGTCCGCGCTTTCGGAACGGGAAATGAGATCGTGTCCAGGTCTTTTGGCACGGCCAGCCAGGTGCTCGGCGAGGTTGTCATGGAGGTGAATCTCGACGCCGCCCGCCAGAAGCTGCGGGAGCGGTGGCTCGTCGTCGTGCTTGCCGCCGTGGCGCTTGGCGCGCTGCTCCTGCTGGCCGCGGCGCGCGTCACGGGCTGGGTTTTGCGCCCGGTCCATCGCCTCAGCAAGGCCGTTCACGAGCTCGAAGCCACCGGGACAACGAGCCAGCTCCCCGAGGCCGGCCCGCCCGAGCTTCGCGAACTCAGCCGTTCCTTCACCGCCATGGCGCACACGGTGAGCGAGAGCATGGAGTCCCAGCGCCGGCTCATCGCGGATACCTCGCACCAGCTCCGCAACCCTGTGGGAGCGCTTCGACTGAGGATCGATCTGCTTCAGCTGGCGTTGCGGTCAGAACCGGAGAAGGCCGCAGCGGCAGGCGTTGTTGCCGAGCTTGAGCGGGTGGAAGGAATGCTCGACGGCGTGCTGAAGCTGGCTACTGCGGAGCATCGCGCCTCTGCCGGCCCTGCCCGTGCGGATCAGGCGACGGACCACCAGCGCCTGGCCGTCATCGATCCCTTTCCTGTGCTGCAAGGCGAGACGGAACGGGCCGCGCCCGCGGCCCTCCAGGCTGGCGCCACCATAACCCTCATCGAGCCAGCCCTCCCGGTCACCATCGCGTGCAACCCGGAAGAACTCGCGCACATGGTTGGGGAACTACTGGCCAACGCCATCAAGTACGCCCCGGGCGCCCACATCACAGTGGCGACCGAACCTGCCCCGGGAGGCACCGCCGTCGTGATTTCCGACGACGGTCCCGGCCTCCCAGCCGATCAGCGTGCCGCTTCCACCACCAGGTTTTGGCGGGCGCCCCAGCACAGCAGGATTCCCGGCAACGGCTTGGGGATGACCATTGTGGAGCGGCTGGCCGAGGCGAACGGAGCGAAGCTGACGCTGGAACCGAAGGAGCCGCATGGGCTGACCGTACGGCTCGAGTTTGCGCATCCGCAGGGTGGTTTCGATGCCTGAATTCCCTGTGATCACCCGGCGAAATGCCCTCAAGGCGGCCGTTACGTTCGGCGTGCTGGCCTCAACAATTGGCTGCTCCCCGGAGGAGAAACCGAAAGAGCTAACGGTGGCCGGCGGCGAGTCGGGCGGCTTCTACCTTGAATTCGCGACCCTCCTGGCGGACCTGCTGCAACGTGAACGGATCACGGACAAGGCACGGGCCCTGACCACTGGCGGGAGTCTTGAGAACATTCAGCGCGTGCTGTCCGGCGACGCAACCTTCGCCGTCGCCCTTGCCGACGCGGCCGCCCAACCCGCCGCCAGCAGCCACAGCGAAGGGCGTTTGATGGCGTTGGGAAAGGTGTACCAAAACTACGTCCACTGCATCGTGCGGGAGGACAGCCCCATCCGGACGTTCGCGGACCTCGCCGGGAAGACCGCGGGCGTGGGCGAAGTGGGTTCGGGCACCACCCTCACCGCAGGAAGGATCGTCGCCGCTGCCGGGCTGGCGCCGCAGTCCGCAACACCGGGCCGGGCCCTGAAGCAGGTAAACCTGGGCCTGAACCAGGCTATTGCTGCGCTTGCCGACGGCTCGATTGATGTCATGATCCAGTCCGGAGGGGTTCCGACGGCGCCCATCGCCGCTGCAGCCCAGGACCTTCGCGTGCGGCTGTTGGATCTCTCCGAACTGATTCCGGCAACACGTGCGCAGTCAGGGTTCTTCTACGACCGGGTCCTCATCCCGGCGAACAGCTATGCGAACGCCCCAGCTGTGTGGACAGTGGGGGTGGCCAACCTCCTCCTTTGCCGCAGCGACCTGGCGGACCATGTTGTTCGGCAGACCGTGGAACTCATGGTGGGGAATGCCCAGGACCTGGTGCCAAAGTCCAGCGCGGGGGTTCAATTCCTCAGCCCCGAAACGCTGATCAACACCGCGGGAGTGCCCCTGCATCCGGCCGCGGAGGCCGCCTACCGGACGTTGCACGGCTAGCCTCGTTAGGACTGGAACCGGAGCAACTGCCAAAATGGAGTCATGACCTCAGCCGTTGCCCCTGCCATTGCTCTGACCATCGCCGGCTCCGAAGCGACCGGTGGCGCCGGCGCCCAGGCCGACCTCAAGACCTTCCAGGAACTCGGAGTGTTCGGAATTGCGAACCTCACGTGCATCGTTTCCTTCAACCCGAACGACGACTGGAACCACCGTTTTGTGCCGGTAGATCAGCAAGTCATCGCGGACCAACTGGAAGCCACGACGGCGGCATACGGCGCCGCGTCCGGCGCACCTTCGGTTCTGGACACCGTGAAGATCGGCATGCTCGGCAGCCCGGCAACCATCAGCACGGTGGAAAAGGCCCTGGCCGATGGCGCCTTCGCGAATGTGGTCCTTGACCCGGTCCTGATCTGCAAGGGCCAGGAGCCGGGCCACGCCCTGGATACCGACCAGGCGTTGAAGGCCCAGATCCTCCCGCTGGCCACGTTCGTGACACCCAACCACTTCGAAGCCGAATCACTGTCCGGGCTCACCATCACGGACGAAGAATCGCTGAAGGCCGCAGCCATCCGGATCCATGAGATCAGCGGCGCTGCAGTCCTCGCCAAAGGCGGGGTACGGCTGGAAGGCCCGGACGCCGTCGACGTCTACTACGATGGCGACACGCTGGAAGTCCTGCGCGCGCCGAAGGTTGGCGAAGTGGCTGTTTCGGGTGCCGGTTGTTCGCTTGCTGCCGCTGTGACTGCGGAACTGGCCAAGGGCGCGACACCCCTGGAAGCAGCCCGGACTGCTAAAGCGTTCGTGACGGCAGGCATCAAGAACCGCGTGGCGTCCGGTGCTCCGTTCGATGCGCTGTGGCAGGGCGGGGCCTTGAGCTAGCCTCATTTCTTACAGAAACAGCCGCCGTGGAAGCCTTCCAGGGCGGCTGTTTCTTTGGGTGTGTTTAGCGCGAAACCTTACCCATCAATGAGGCGATCGGGCGCAGGAACAGTGGCCGCGCCAGGAACCACGCAGCGGCCGTGAAAACGATGGATGCCGCGAAGATGCCGAAGCCCCACCAGCTGTAGTCGTTGTTCGAGGCGTACATGTGGTTGAGGTTGTTCAGCGCGCCGGTAGCCAGCACCAGGCTCACGTGGACGATCACGAAAGCCACGAAGTAGATCATCACCGGGAAGTGGATCTTGCGGGCCAGCTCAATTGGGTAGAACTTGTTCACCGCGGACTTCTTGGGCCACGCGCCGGACATCCTGATACCCGTGATGATGGCCAGGGGCGCGGCGATGAAGACAGTGATGAAGTAGGTCAGGAGCTGGAGGCTGTTGTAGTTGTTCCAGCCGTTCTCAACCGGCCAGTTCAGGGAGGCATACTGCAGGCCGGCCGAGACAGCGTTCGGGAAGACGTCCCAGTTGGTGGGCACGATCCTCAACCATTGACCGGTGGCGAAGAGCAGCACGATGAAAATGATGCCGTTCAAGACCCACAAGGCGTCCAGTGTCAGGTGGAACCACAGATCCAGGCTGATTTTGCTGGGCGGGTTCTTGGTTTTGATGAATCCCTTGTTGTTCCTGGTCCAATACGCCGGAGGACGCGTGGTGGTCCGAACCTGCCAGCCGGAACGAATGATCAGAACAATGAAGAACATGTTCAGGAAGTGCTGCCAGCCAAGCCATGCCGGAAATCCCGTGGGGGTTCCCTCGGGGATGGCGGAATGACCGGGGTAGTCCGTCAAGAACTGCTGAACCGGTTGAAGGGTTCGGAGCCACTGAGCCACCAGCACCAGGATCAGGGCCACCACCAAAGCTCCCGCAGTGACGACGACTGGCTTGAACCACCTGTTCGACGTGATCCCGGACGACTTGCTTGAAACGGACATCAGGCCGCGTTCCTCTCTGGCTTGGTTGGCTGCGACCAGTTGGCGCTATATAGCGATTCAACCAGTTACAGCCCGACGGCGAAAACGGCACCCGGGTTTCGGGGCGTCGGACGTCAAAAATCGCAGCATTCGGATACATGCCGCAATGTATGTTTCTAGAACTACTTTCCAGAATTATTTCCCGTAGTTTGGGGGCCAGTCAAGGTTCACTACTGGCTATGTGGATAATCATGAAGGTACGATTCCAGAAAAACACCGGAGAACACGCCGCGTTTTTCCCGGTTGTGAGAGGAGTGCGAAGCATGGTCCGCAAAACCTCCGAGGCAGCAACCACCGCTGGCTCCTGGCAGTGGACACGAACCGCAGCCACACAGCGCAACTTGCTCGACGCGGCTGCTGGGGTCTTCGTGGATCATGGCTTCACCGATGCCAGCATCTCGGACATCGTGTCCCGCGCCGGGTCCAGCGTCGGCAGCCTTTACCACCATTTCGGCGGCAAAACCGAGCTCTTCCTGGCCCTTTGGGACGACTACCAAAACGAACACGAACGCTTGGTGGCGGCCGCAGTGGCCAAGGCCCGCAATGCAGGAGAGTCCGATCCCCTGGCTCTCTTCAACGTAGGCAGCCGCAGCTACTTCGACTACACCTGGAAGCACCGGGAGCTCGAACGGGTGTTCATTGAGGGCGACACTCCCCCGGGCTTCGAGGTTCTGCGGCGTGAACGCGGACGCGAGTGGGTCCGGCAGAACTCGGTACTTCTCGGGACCAGTGACGACACCCTCGGGCGGCTCACGGTCGCCGTGATCACGGACATGATCACGGTAGCCGGCCACGAAGTCGCCTTGAGTGCCAGCAAAAAGGCGGCGGACGACGTCGTAAACGCTGCGGCGGTGCTCGTAGCGCGCCTGGTTCCCTAGCGTTGGCGCATGGGGGTACCATACACATGTGGGGATCAACATGGACGAGCTGGTTCAGGAAGCCGAAGATCTGGGCAGGATCAGTGAGGATTTGCGACGACAGCAACTCGTTGCTGCCCACCGACGCCAAGAAGCAATCCTGTCTCTCCATTCTTTGGGACTATCCATCCGGGAAATTGCTAAGAAGATCCATTGCAGCCCGGCTGTGGTCCAGTCATCCATCAGTTCCGCTCGTTCGCGACGCCCTCGATTGGTCCGCAGGGAAGAGCGCATCCCTTTTGAACTGCACATCCAACTGAGCCTGAAACTCCACGCCGATGAAGAACGAATCCGGAGCATCGGTCGTGCCGGCGTCGAAAGGATGCGTGAGCGGCCCAGAAGCAGCGTTGCCAACGAGTGGGTTAACCGATGGGATGAGCTCTTGGGCCAGACGGTTGAAGAGATTGAAGAAGCGATGCTCGAAGACAGCGCTTTCGCCACTGAGCTCAGGCAGATGAGCCCTTTCGCAGGAGCGCTCTCCGAACAAGAGCGCTTAATTGCGATCAGGAAGGCAGCCGCTCTTGCGCCGTGAGGAACTCGAGCACGCCATTCGGGCTGCTACCGAGATCATCCACAACGATCGTGTCATTGTCATTGGTAGCCAGTCGATACTGGGCACTTACACCGAGGACCAACTGCCACTCGCGGCCACCATGTCGGACGAAGTGGACATAGCACCGTTGTCTGATGACGACGCGGGAACCTTGGCGGACAGCATCGACGCCGCCATCGGCGAGTGGTCGCCCTTCCACGCCGAATTCGGCTTCTACGTCCAAGGCGTTGGAAGGCGGACCGCCGTGCTTCCCAAAGACTGGGAATACCGTCTCGTTAGCGTCCGGAACGAAAACACCAAGAACAGCACTGGCCTCTGCCTGGACCCCTACGACCTTTGCGCCGCAAAGTTGATTGCCGCCAGAACCAAGGACCATGCGTTCGTTCTCGCCCTTGTTGAGTCGAAACTTATCGACCCCATCGTTCTGGCAGAACGCATTAAGCTAATCGACCCGGCGGAAACCAGACGGAAAACAGCGCTGGACTGGGCAAACGCGTTGAACCCTTAGCCCCCCCGCCGCGTGTTCGCCGGAAAACGCCGAAATCGCAAGGACACTTCCGGCGGTCCCGCACGCTTCCAGCGAACTCGAGCCGCGGGGTGAAGCTCAGCGCCCGGAGTGGGCAGCCAGGAAGGAGTACACCTCGGTTTCGTCGACGCCCGGGAACGCTCCGGGAGGCATGGCGGCGAGCAGGTGCGAGTGGGCCCGGGCAGAGGGCCACGCATTCCCGGCCCACTCATCCGCCAACGCAGCCGGCGGGCGCTTGCAGCAATTCGGGTCAGGGCAGTTGGACGTGGCGCGGGCCGTGGTTTCGCGCCCCCTGAACCATTTCACGTGCTGGTAAGGGACGCCGATGCTCAGCGAAAACTCCCCTGAAGCCGAGCGCTCTGTCCGTGCGGTGCACCAGTACGTGCCCGAAGGGGTATCCGTGTACTGGCTGTAGGCACTGAATTTGTCGGGGACGTCGAACACGGCCCGCGATGTCCATGCCTTGCACGACGGCTGCCCCTCGATCGCCCCGGTGTGGTCCTGCGGGAAGGTCACGCCGTCATTCTCGTAGGCCTTGTAGATGATGCCGGACTGGTGGGTCTTCTGGAAGTGCGTGGTGATGCCCAGGTGCTTGGTAGCCAGGTTGGTGAAGCGGTGCGCGGCGGTTTCGTACGACACGGCGAAGGCATCGCGGATGTCCTCCACCGCGATTTCCTTGGCAGCTTTGGCCTTTTGCAGGAACTCCACTGTGGCGTGCTCGGGCAGCAACAAGGCCGCAGCGAAGTAGTTGGTCGCCACGCGCTGTGCCAGGAAGTCGCCGTAGTTCCGCGGAGTTTCATGCCCAAGGACGTAGTGCCCCAGCGCCTGCAGCAGCACTGAGCGGGGGTCGTGGTCCTGCCTCTGGTTCTGTGTCAGGTAAATTCTGCGGTTCTTCAAATCCGTCACGGAACGCGTTGAATGCGGCAGGTCACCCACATGGTGAAGCGAAAAACCGAGGTTCTCGGCGATGTCCGCAATGACGTGTTGGCTCAGCGGACCCGTAGTGTAGCCGACCCCTTTCAGGACCTTCTGCGCCTCGGCCTCATACTCGGGGAAATAGTTACCGCGCTCGCGCATCATGGCACGCAACTCGCCGTTCGCGCGGCGGGCTTCTTCCGGCGTCGCGGCTTGCTCATTAAGTTTGCGTTCGAGCTCCTGAAGCAGCCCCACCTGCGACTCCAGGACCTCCAGCGGAAGCCGCGAGCTGATGCGGATTTTGGGCAGGTTCAGCGACTCGTACAGGGGTCCGCGCTGGTACCGTTCCAGCTCGATTTCCAGGGCGGCGCGGCGGCTCGGAGGCTCGGCTCCCAGGAGCTGGTCGATGCTCACATGTAGGGACGCGGCCAGCTGCTGAAGCAGCCCCAGCTTGGGCTCGCGCTTGCCGTTTTCGATGAGGCTCAGCTGGCTCGGAGCGGTTCCGACGGCGGCACTCAGGTCATCGAGCGTCAGGCCGGCTTGCTTGCGCAGGTGGCGCACGCGGCGGCCGAGGCTGATGACGTCCAGTTCGGGGGTTGCAGGGGACGACGACGGCGACGCGACGTCTCGATTCCAGCTTGAAGGCGACATTTCTTGAGAATACGCGAAGAACTGCATTTCTTTCCATACTTTTCCTCTAGAAAGGCCCTTGAAAGTGCAGAAAAGTAGTTCTCACGAAAAAGAAATACAGACCCCGGTGAGCCGGCCGAAGCAGCAAGGAAGCTGCGGAGGCCAGCCCGGGAGCCCCGCCAGGATATTAGGAGACATGCAATGACCGCATCGTTTGAACCAGCAGAGCAGACCGCCGAGCAGCAGGCAGCAGCGCTGGAACTTGAATGGTCCGCCAACCCGCGCTGGGAGGGCGTCACCCGTGATTACTCAGCTTCCGACGTCGTCCGCCTCCGCGGTCGCGTCTCTGAAGAGCACACCCTGGCCCGCCGCGGTTCGGAGAAGCTCTGGAAGCAGCTCACCGAGGAAGCCCCGAACGGCGGCTACACCAACGCCCTGGGCGCACTGACCGGCAACCAGGCCGTCCAGCAGGTCAAGGCCGGCCTGCGAGCGATCTACCTGTCCGGCTGGCAGGTTGCAGCCGACGCCAACCTCTCCGGCCACACCTACCCGGACCAGTCCCTGTACCCGGCCAACTCGGTGCCGCAGGTTGTCCGCCGCATCAACAACGCCCTGCTCCGCGCAGACCAGATCGAATACGCCGAGGGTGTCAAGACCGTTGAGGACTGGCTGGTTCCGATCGTCGCCGACGCCGAGGCTGGCTTCGGTGGCCCGCTCAACGCCTACGAGCTCATGAAATCCATGATCACCGCCGGCGCCTCAGGCGTGCACTGGGAAGACCAGCTCGCATCCGAGAAGAAGTGCGGACACCTGGGCGGCAAGGTCCTGATCCCCACCCAGCAGCACATCCGGACCCTGAACGCAGCCCGCTTGGCAGCCGACGTCGCCGGTACCCCGACCGTCGTCATCGCCCGCACCGACGCCGAGGCAGCAACCCTGATCACCTCCGACGTCGATGAGCGCGACCAGGAATTCATCACCGGTGAACGTACCGCCGAGGGCTTCTACAAGGTCCGCAACGGCATCGAACCCTGCATTGCCCGCGCCAAGGCCTACGCACCGTACTCCGACCTCATCTGGATGGAAACGGGCACCCCGGACCTGGAGCTGGCCCGCAAGTTCGCCGAGTCGGTCAAGGCCGAGTTCCCGGACCAGATGCTCTCCTACAACTGCTCCCCGTCCTTCAACTGGCGCAAGCACCTGGACGACGCCACGATCGCCAAGTTCCAGCGCGAACTCGGTGCCATGGGCTTCACGTTCCAGTTCATCACCCTGGCCGGCTTCCACGCCCTGAACTACTCGATGTTCGACCTCGCCCACGGCTACGCCCGTGAAGGCATGAGCGCCTACGTCGAGCTCCAGGAAAAGGAATTCGCCTCCGAGTCCCGCGGCTACACCGCCACGAAGCACCAGCGCGAAGTCGGCACCGGCTACTTCGACGACATCGCAACCGCGCTCAACCCGAACGCATCAACCTTGGCCCTGGTGGGATCCACCGAAGAAGGCCAGTTCCACTAACCACCACCCCGACGGCGATTGTCGCCTCCGGCCTGCGGACCGGTAATGCTCTGCCTGCTATTCCCCACGTCCCGGTTTCGACCTCGCTGAGCGAGGACGGACCGGGACGCAGGGCCCCTTTTACGCAGGCTGCCGCATCACCGCACCTCCGGCCTCGTACGCACCGCACGGAACCAGCCGCCGTCGAACTTTTTCTTAGGAGTCTTGAAATGAACAGCTTCACCGACAACTTCACTATTAATGGCATCACCTTGACCGCCCAGCCCATTAGCCGGCAGAACGAGGTCCTTACTCCGGATGCGCTTGAGTTCGTCGGCAAGCTGCACCGGGCCGTCGCTGATCGTCGGCAGGAGCTGATGCAGGCACGGCATGCCCGCCGCAACCAGATCTCCAGTGGCCAGGATCCTCGCTTCCTCCCGCAGACCGAGGGCATCCGCAATGACCCGTCCTGGCGGGTTGCTCCCCCGGCGCCGGGTTTGGAGGACCGACGCGTAGAGATCACCGGCCCGGTGGATAAGAAGATGACCATCAACGCCCTGAACTCGGGTGCGAAGGTCTGGCTCGCGGACATGGAAGACTCCTCCACGCCGACGTGGCGCAACGTCATCCAAGGCCAACTGAACCTGACCGATGCCCTGGAACGCCGGATCGATTTCACCTCCCCGGAGGGCAAGGAATACAAGCTCAAGGCCGCCGAGGACCTGCCCACCATCGTGGTCCGCCCGCGCGGGTGGCACCTGCCCGAAAAGCACATGCTCATCGACGGCAAGCCGATCGCCGGCGGCATCGTGGACTTCGGTTTGTACTTCTTCCACAACGCCCGACGGCTGCTCGCCCAGGGCAAGGGACCGTACTTCTACCTGCCCAAGATCGAGAACCACCTCGAAGCACGCCTGTGGAATGACATCTTCATCCTGGCCCAGGACCTGCTCGGCATCCCGCAGGGCACCATCCGCGCCACGGTGCTCATCGAAACCATCACCGCAGCGTTCGAGATGGAGGAGATCCTGTACGAACTGCGCGACCACGCGAGCGGACTGAACGCCGGCCGCTGGGACTACATCTTCTCGCTGATCAAGAACTTCCGCACCCGCGGGCCCCGTTTCGTACTCCCGGACCGCGGCCAGGTGACCATGACCCAGCCGTTCATGCGTGCCTACACCGAGCAACTGGTCCGGGCATGCCACCGACGTGGGGCCATGGCTATCGGCGGCATGGCAGCAGCCGTCCCGAACCGGAAAGACGAAGCCGCCAACACGGCGTCGTTCGAGAAAGTCCGTGCTGACAAGACCCGCGAAGCCAACGACGGTTTCGACGGTTCCTGGGTGGCCCACCCGGACCTGGTGCCGGTATGCCGCGAAGTCTTTGACGAAGTGCTCGGAGACAAGCCGAACCAGCTGGACCGCAGCCGCGAGGACGTCACCCCCGATGACCGTGCGCTGATCGACATCGCCAGCACCGAGGGCACCATCACCGAAGCCGGGGTTCGCCTGAACATCGAGGTAGGCATCCGCTACATCGAGTCCTGGCTGCGGGGCAACGGGGCTGTGGCAATCCACAACCTCATGGAAGACGCCGCCACCGCTGAGATCTCCCGTTCCCAGCTCTGGCAGTGGATCCACTCCCACGCCATCACGGACCACGGCGACATCATCACCCGCGAATGGGTGGAGGACATGCTGGATGAGGAATTTGCCCGCCTGGAACGCTTCGATGGAGACCGCTTCGCTGACGCCCGCGCCATCTTCGAAGAAGTCACCCTGGCAGAAGAATTCCCCACCTTCCTGACCATCCCCGCCTACGCCCGCTTCCTCACCGAGGCCCGTGAAGAGGCCACAGAAGAGGAACTCGTCGCCGCCTAGGTCCAGGACCTGAGCAAGCGACACACCGAGCCCCGACGCTGGGCTGCCTGCACTCTTCGCAACAAGTGACCCCGATGGTCGGGGAGGCAGCCCAGCAGCGGGGCTTCTCCGTACCCAAGTAGGTGACAGCAACTGTCCCACTGAGCCCTCAGTGGAGCGTTTGCTGTCACCTAGTTGGGTTTACGACGGCGGTACTCACCTCGCGGGACAGACTCACCTCGCGGCGTGGCTCACCTTCCCTGCCGGGACACCCAGCGCACGGACAACGTGGTGCACACACAGAACGCGAGCACAGAGCCGAGGATCACGAACAGCGGGACCGTCCAGCCTTCGGAGACACTGTGCACGTATCCAACAACAGTGGGCGCCAAGGCGGCGAAGCAGTATCCGACCCCCTGGACCACGGCGGACATCTTCCCGGCAGCAGCCTGTGAACGGGCGAACTGAATGATCGCAATGAAGATCACCGTGATCCCGCCGCCCTGGGCAACCCCGCCGAGGGAGGACCACATCCACCACCACGAAGGCACCAGTAACAAGCCAACGGGAACCGTCAGCCACAGCGTGCTCAAGGTGACCGCCACCGTCGTCGTACTGGTGAAACGGGCCAGGAGCGGCACGCCCAGGCCGCCTACAATCGCGAAAATCTGGAACAGCGAGGAACCGGCCCCGGCCTCGGCCGTGCCCATGGAGAGTTCGTCGGACAGGAAGCTCGGGAGCCACGCGGTGACGCCGTAGTAGGAGAACGCCTGGCCGGCGAAGCCCAGCGTCAATCCCACCGTCAGCCAGCCCACGCCCGCCACGTGTCCCGAACCTGAAGGAACGGAAGCCGCAACAGGAGCCGGCACAAAAGCGCGCCGCGCACCCACTGTGGGTACCCAAAACAGAATCGCCGCCAACGCCAGCAACGCACTTGCCGCCAGCGAAAGCCGCCACCCCACCAGCTCAGCCAACGGAGCAGTGGCAACGGATGTGAGGAACGAGCCGATATTCAGCGCTGCCGTGTAAACACCCATGGCGGTCGCTTGCCGCCGGGGAGCGAAGTCGCGGCGAATGATCAGCGGCACCGCGATGTTGCCAATGGTGATGGCCACGCCGATGACCACCGTGCCTGCCATCACCAGCGCACTGCCACCGCTGGAGCGGATCACCACCCCCGCCAGCACGCCGAGCAATGTGAGCATGACGGCGAATTCGGCGCCGAGTCGGCGTCCGGCCAGTGAAGCCAGGGGCGAGGCAAGCGAGAAGCAGAGCACCGGGATCCCTGTCAGCAGCCCGAGTTCGACGGGCGAGAATCCGAGGTCCTGCCGGAGCAGATCCACCACGGGTGCCACGGCGACAAAAGGCCCACGCATGTTCAGGGCGATCAAGCCAATGCACGCGAGGATCAGCCAGCCCCGGGGAACTTTGGCGAGGAGCTGGCTCATGGTGTGGACCGGAGGGTGACAGGAAGCGTTTTCATCAGTTTCATTGCTATCACGCCCCTGCCCACCCACCGGCATCCATGAAGGCTCAGCCCGTAGCTTGCAGCGTGGCCTCGATCACGGCGGGCGAGAGGACATACTGCGTGACCATCTGGCTGGCACCGAGGATGGCGGACCGGTCTCCCGCCATCGAAATGCCAATACGAAGATGCGTGGTAGCCAACGGCAAGGAACGCCGGTAGACCACTTCGCGGATGCCGGCCACCAAGTGTTCGCCGGCTTCTCCCACGCTGCCGCCAATGACGATCATGGACGGGTTCAGCAGGTTGACCACGGTCGCCAAGACGTCCCCGACATCGCGCCCGGCCTGTCGCAGCGCCTGGATGGCCTGCAGGTTTCCCTCACCCACCAGGCGCAACACATCGGCTCCGTTGGCCGCTTCAAGCCCTTGCGTTTGCAGTTGGCGCGCGACGGCGGGCCCTGAGGCGAGCGCTTCGAGGCACCCGTAGTTGCCGCAACGGCAAAGGACGTCATCCCCGCGCGGGACCCGGACGTGGCCGAGGTCGCCGGCGGTGCCATTGGCGCCCCGCTGCAGCTCACCGCTGCTGATGATGCCAGCACCGATGCCGGTGGCGACTTTGATGAAGAGAAAGTTGTCGTGGTCCGGCCAGTACGCGGTCCGCTCACCGAGGGCCATGATGTTCACGTCGTTGTCCACCAATACGGGAACAGGCAGAGAGCGCTGGACGTAAGTGACGACGTCGAATCCGTCCCAGCCCGGCATGATCGGCGGCTTCACGGGCCGTCCCGTGTCGTGTTCGACGGGACCGGGCAGGCCGATGCCCATGCCGGCGAGGTCGCCAAGTTCACGACCGGCTTCGGTAAGCAGCTCACGGCCTGCGGAGACTACGCGACCCAGGACCGTTTCCGGCCCGTCGGCAACTTCCTGCTTCAGCCGGCGCTCGGCCAGGATACTGCCCCCGAGGTCGGTGACGGCAACAATCACGTGGGTAGCTCCGACGTCGACCGCCAGCACCACCCGCGCGGCGGGGTTGAAGGCAAAGCGCGACGGCGGCCTGCCGCCACTGGAGGAGGCCTCGCCTGCGGGCCCAACGAGGCCAGAGCTGATGAGGGCGTCGATGCGGGACGCGACCGTGGATCGGGCGAGCCCGGTGGTGACTGCGAGTTCGGCCCTGGTCCTGGCCCGGCCGTCGCGCAGGAGTTGGAAGAGGTCTCCAGCGCGGGAAAGACTGCCGGCCTCCAGGACGGAGGTCGATCCGGCGTCGTTTCCGGTGGCTGTGGTCATGCCTTTAGTGATAGCACGCCGGAGTTATGCGTGTCATCTGCTGGAAGTTTGTCGATGGTTTTTCAACTTTTGCTTGACGCTCGGCAAAAGTCCTTCTAAGTTGTGATCAGCAACACATCACGACAACCGATGCCCGGTATCGCCAGCATCGATCTCCCGCTCTTGATTCTGCTTACGAAGAGGTAACTGAACTTGTCCAGCCACACAGACGCCGCCCGAACACTCGGGGTAGGCATTCTCGGCGCAGGCCCCGTCACCCAAGCCATCCACCTGCCGTCCCTCGCACGACTCGGCGATCTCCTCACCGTCCGCCACATCATGGATGTTGACGCCTCCGTGGCAGAGTCAGTTGCAGCCCGGGTTGGCGCAACTCACAGCACCAGCATCGATGCCCTCCTCGGCGATCCTGCAGTGGACATCGTCGCCATCTGCAGCCCGCACCAGTTCCACGCTGAGCAAGTCATCGCCGCCTGCCGGGCAGGCAAGAAAGCCGTCCTTTGCGAGAAGCCCTTCGCCATGAACGCCGAGGAAGCCGCGCGCATCTCGGCCGTCAGCGAAGAAACCGGTGTGCCGATCATCGTAGGCGCCATGCACACGTTCGATCCCGGCTGGAGCGCCGCACAGGAACACTGGGACAACCTCCCGGACACCGCGCACACCATCCGCTCCTCGATCGTCCTGCCCCCGAACTCCCGGTTCGAGGACTTCGCCACGGAGATCATCACCCGGCCCGCAGGCGGTACGCCTGACTACTCCGATCCCGAGGTCATCAAGCAGTCGCTCAAGGGCGGCATCATGGGCCTGGCCATCCATGATCTCCCCCTGGTCCGCCGTTTCACCCCGGACTTCAAGGACATCGAAGTCCTGGAGGCACGCATCGTCCGGCCCTTCGGCTACGTCATCTCGCTGCGCACGCCAACGCGGACCATCGAACTTCGCGCAGCCATGAACAACACGTGGAAGCCGGAATGGAGCTTCGAAGCCCTTTCAGACCACGCGGCGCTCCGCATCGACTTCACCCCGTCCTATGTACAGGCCGGATCCGCGGTGGCCACCTTCAGCCGCGCCACCGAATCCGGTCCCGAAACCACCATCCATGGCCCGTTCGAACACAACGGCTACGAGGGCGAATGGCGCGAACTTGCGGCCCTGGCGGCCGGAACCAAGCAGCCGCCATCGGCGCAAACCCTGATCGACGACCTCACCTTCGCCCTGGACATCGCCGACGCAACCCTGGCCGCCGTCGACGCCCAGCTGACTGGCGACACCCAACCGACCACCCAGCCCGCACGCGAAGGAGCCCACGCATGATTGGGCACAAGCAGTACACCGTCCGCGCCACACCTGCCGCGCAGGAAGCCGGCGCCGTAGCCTTGGCCGTCGCGTCCCTCCCGGAGTCCTTCGGGCCCGCAACCGAGGGCGCCGCCGACATTCAGGTGATCGACGGCCAGTCCGGCTGGAGCACCCAAGCGCAGCAAGCGATCGACGGCGGTGCCCGCGGCATCGTGGTGGTGAACCCGGCGCCGGAAAACACCGACCGGCTCCAGTCAGCGGCCGGGAAAGCCCGCACTGTAGTGGTCCTGGACCAGCGCTGGGCTTCAAGCCCTGCTGTTCCTGGCGCAGAGGACGCAGTCCGCTCCATGGCCGGCCGCGCCGCCGTCCTGGACAGCGTGGCCACAGCTGGGGTGGGAACCGACTCAGCCGAGTTGCTCGCAGACCATCTTGCCGCCGTCGTACGCGTTGCCGGACCGCTTGCGAACCTCCGCATCCTGGCCCGCGGACCGCACGGTTACACGGCGACGGCGGTACTGGCCAACGATGCACCGGCAGCCCTGCAGGGTGCCATTTCGAGCGCGCGGCCGGCGGGCGTGAACGTCACCCTGTTGACCGACGACGGCGGGGTCACCGTGACGCTGCCCGAACCGGTGGCTGCCTGGCCTGCAACGGTCAAAGTCACCGGGCCACAGGGGGAACTGATTCTCCCAACGATCTACGAATCCGCCCACCGCGCCACGTGGCGCCGGCTCAAGGAACACCTCGACGCCGGCACCCTCCCCGCCGACCTGCATCGCTTCGCGGCGCTGACGGCAGCCATCACAGCCCTGAACTGAGTCCCACCGTTTTTGTCCCACCGTTCCACAGCATTACCCAGCCATTCAGTACGCATTACCCCACTCAAAGTTGAGCTGGACCGGTACACCAACGCAGAGTCAGCGTTTCCGGTCCCGAAAGGAATCATCATGAATGTTCAGTCCGCAGCCAACCGTTCCTTCTCCCGCCGCGGTTTCCTCGGCCTGACAGCTGCCGCTGCCTCAGTGCCGCTGCTCGCCGCTTGCGGTGGCGGCTCAGCCAGCCAGGGCGGGGGTGGCGCTGGCGGAACGCTCAAGTTCTGGGACATGCCGTGGGCAACACCGGCCTACAACGACGCCGCGAAGAAGATCGCTGAAGGCTTCTCCGGAGCCAACAGCAAGGCCACTTACCAGATCATCCAGTGGAACAACTTCTACCAGACCTTCTCCTCGGCCATCGCGTCCAAGACCGGCCCCGCAGTGTCCACCGGTGGCGGTTTCCAGGCGTTCCAGTTTGAGCAGCAAGGCCAGATCGCGTACGCGGACAAGGTCATTGAAAAGCTGAAGTCCAACGGACAGTTCGACGACTTCCTGCCCGGCGTACTGGAGCCGTTCAAGACCGACAAGGGCTATGTTGCTGTTCCGTGGCAGCTGGACATGCGTCCGCTCTGGTACCGCAAGTCCTTGTTCGAGAAGGCCGGCGTGGAAGTCCCCAAGGACTGGGCCTCCCTTCTCGAGGCCGGCAAGAAGCTGAAGACCATCGGTGCGTTCGGCTTCGCCACGGGTTCCGGCGCCGGCAACAACATCGGCAATCACTCCATGATCCTCATGATGATCAACAACGGTGGCGGCGTCTTCACCAAGGATGGCCAGCTGGATGTCATGAACGACCGCAACGTGGAGGCCATCGAGTACATGCTCGAGCTGGTTTCCAACGGCATCATCGATCCCGCTGCCGTCAGCTACACCACGGACAACCTGAACGCCCAGTGGAAGGACGGCAAGGCAGCCTTCGGCCCGTACGTCTTGGGTGTTCCCGAGCGCGTCGGCGATACCTCCGGCGACATCGTGGTGGCCAGCCCCATTGCCGGACCCCACGGCGACAAGACAGCCTTGGTCTTCCCGAACAACATCATGATGTACACCAACACTCCCTCGCAGGACGCCTCCGAGGAATTCCTGGTCTACTACCTGGGCCAGCTCAAGAACCTCTGGCAGCAGAAGCTCATGAACGCCCTTCCGGTCTTCAAGTCCATCACCGAGCTTCCCGAGTTCACCTCCGACGCCAACAACGTCAAAGTGGTCAACGAATACGTGCCGATCGCCAAGACCTTCGCTTCTCAGGGCACCGCCCTCAGCGCTGACCTTGCTGCCCTCGACGGCGGCCAGGCCTTGAACCAGTTCACCCAGACCGTGCTGACGGGCAAGACTGACGCCAAGTCCGCACTGCAGGCTTTCGAGACCGGCCTCAAGTCCGTCCTGAAGAAGTAGGCGCCGGCACCATGTCCTCTACAACAGCACCGTCCGGCCTTGCCCGGGCCCGCAAGGGGCTTGCCCCCGGCGGGTCCGGGGGCGGGGCCCGAAACCGCAAGAGCAAACTGTCGGCCCAGACATCCAGGACATTTTTCTGGCTGCTGCTGCCCTCGGTCATCCTGCTCGTCCTCATCCACGGCTACCCGCTCTTCCAGGCCGGCGTCCAGGCCACCCACGACGGAAACCTGATCCAAACCGGCGACTTCGTGGGCATCGAAAACTTCCAGCAGGTCCTTGCCTCACCGGCGTTCTGGAAGGCCGCACAGTTCACGCTGCTGTTCACGATTGTTGGCGTGTTCGGATCCTGGGCCGTGGGCCTTGGCCTGGCTTTGCTGCTCCGCACCAAGATCCCCGCCGGCGGCACCTTCAAGGTCCTCCTGCTCCTCCCGTGGGTGGTCCCGATCGTAGTGTCCTCCACGGCTTGGAACTGGCTGGTAGCTACCCCGGACAGCCTTATCCCGTCCATCTTCCGAAACCTCGGACTGGGCACCCCGCTGTTCCTGGCAGACCCCACCCTGGCAGCGGTGACTGTCATGATCTTCAAGGTCTGGGTCAGCTTCCCCTTCATGATGATGATGACCTCAGCTGCCCTGGCGTCCGTTGACTCCACGGTCTACGAGGCGGCCAACATGGACGGCGCCTCCCGCTTCCAGCAGTTCACGCAAATTACCTTGCCGCTGATCGCCCGCTCCACGTATATCTCGTGGATCCTCATGACGATCTTCTGCGTCAACGACTTCCCCACCATCTACCTGCTTACCGGCGGCGGACCCGTTGATGCCACCACCTCCCTGGTGGTCCTCGCCTACCGCACCGTCTTCCAGGACTTCGCAACAGGTCCCGGCGTAGCCATCGCCTTCCTCATGACCATCACCTTGGTAATCGTCTCGGTCATCCTGTACCGCCAGATCCGAAAGTCGAGCGTCGAATAATGAGCGCAGTACTTCACGCCCACCCCGAGTCCGGGCCCGCACTCGGCGTCGCCAACACCGGCAAGGCCCGCCGCGTCCTCTCCGACGCCGGCATGCGTGGTCGCTGGTGGCGCTTCGCCCTGATCCTGGCCATCACGGCGATCGTCCTGATCCCCATCATGGTCACCGTCATCCTGGCCCTGACCCCGGCACCGAACAGCACCACGACCGGCCTGACCTTGGAGAACATCACCGGCGTCTTCAGCAAAACCCTCGCCGGCGTCTGGCTGCAGAACAGCCTCATCACCACGTTGTCCACCGTTGTGGTCTCCGTAGCCGTTGCGGCACCTGCCGGGTACGTCCTCTCCCGCGGCCGTTCCAAAGCAGTCTCCGGCTACTCGCTGCTGCTCTTCGTCATGCAGTCCCTGCCCATCATCACTTCCGTGGTGCCGCTGTTCATCCTCTTCGCCGCCATGGGACTTGTGGACAACCTGATGGGCCTGACCATCATCTACGTCGGTTCCACCATGACGGTTGCCACTTGGATGATGGCCGCCTACTTCGACTCCATCCCCATCAGCCTTGAGGAAGCTTCCTGGATTGATGGCTGCTCCGTGTTCGGGTCCTTCACCAAGGTGGTCCTCCGGAACTCCCTGCCCGGCGTCCTCTCCACCGCTATCTTCGCGTTCCTGCTGGCCTGGAACGATTACCTGGTAGCCATCGTGTTCCTGCGCTCCAACGAGATCTTCACCCTCCCCATGGGCGTCCAGTCCTTCTTCCAGCAAAACCTCACCGACTGGTCCGGAGTCATGGCCTTGGCCGTGATCATGATGCTCCCGCCGATCATCGTCTTCGCCGCCCTGAACAAGTACTTCAGCGTGGGCGGCATCGGCGGATCCCTCGCCGGCAGGTAGCTCCAGCCAGACTGTCTTTGAGAACACTGTCCTAAAGAACCGAAACACCACAAAGGAATCCCATGTCTTACTCACTCCAGCTGTACACGCTCCGCAACGCCATCGCCGAGGACCTGCCGGGAACCATCAAGAAGGTTGCCGGGATCGGCTACACCCAGGTTGAGCCGTACAACTTCGTGGCCACCGCAGCAGAGCTCGGAACGGCCCTGAAGGAGAATGGACTCACGGCTCCTTCCGGCCACGCACCGCTTCTGAGCCAGGACCAGGACGAGATCTTCGCGGCCGCCAAGGAACTGGGCATTACTACCGTGATCGATCCCTACCTCCCCGCCGAGCACTGGCAGGACGCCGAAACCATCCAGGCCACCGCGGCCAAGCTCAACGCGGCCGCGAAGAAGGGTGCTGAATACGGCATCCGGGTTGGCTACCACAACCACGCCTGGGAGCTGGAGTCCACCATTGAAGGCACCACCGCACTGGAGTATTTCGAAGGCCTGCTGGATCCGGAACTGGTTCTTGAGGTAGACACGTACTGGGCAGCCGTTGGTGGCCAGGACCCGGTGGAACTGCTGGCCCGCCTGGGTGACCGAGTGAAATTCATCCACATCAAGGACGGCCCCGCCACGACCGATATCAAGGCACAGCAGCCCGCCGGCCAGGGCACCATCCCGGTCCTGGACGTGATCGCCGCCGCCAAGTCCCTGGAAGTCGGAGTGGTGGAATTCGATGACTATTCCGGTGACATTTTCCAAGGCATCACCGAATCCCTGAACTACCTGACCGCCGCTGCCAGCACCGCACAGACTGAAGGAGCCAAGGCATGAGCTTCACCCCTTCTACCCGCAAGGGCCCGGTTGGCGTCGCCGTCATCGGTGCGGGCAACATCAGCAAGCAGTACCTGGACAACCTCACCACGTTCCCGGACCTGAAGGTCCTGGTGATCGCGGACCTGTTCGTCGAGGCCGCCGAGGCCCGCGCCAAGGAATACAACATTCCCGAGTTCGGCGCCCCGGAGCTGGCACTGAACCATCCCGACGTCGAAATCATCGTGAACCTGACCATCCCGGCGGCGCACGTGGAGGTGGCCACCGCCGCCGTGAACGCGGGCAAGCACGTGTGGACCGAAAAGCCGTTCTCGCTGGACCGCGAATCGGGCCTGGGCTTGCTCAAGGCAGCCGACGCCGCAGGCATCCGGCTCGGCACGGCCCCGGACACGTTCCTCGGCGCGGGCCTGCAGACGGCACGCCGCATCATCGAACGCGGTGATATCGGCACCCCACTGACCGGCATGACCACATTCCAGACCCCCGGTCCGGAGTCCTGGCACCCGAACCCCGCGTTCTTGTTCCAGCACGGCGCCGGTCCGCTGTTCGATATGGGCCCGTACTACCTCACCGCACTGATCCAGACCTTCGGATCGATCCGCAAGGTGGCCGCCGTCGGCTCCTCCGCCAAAGCCACCCGCGTGATCGGTTCCGGTCCCAAGGCCGGAGAGGAATTCGCCGTCGAAGTCCCCACGCACGTCTCCGCGATGGCGCAGTTCGAGGGCGGCCAGTCCAGCCACAGCGTCTTCTCCTTCGAGTCACCGCGGTTGCGGATGGGCTTCGTGGAGATAACCGGCACCGAAGCCACGCTGTCCCTTCCGGACCCGAACTATTTCGACGGCGACCTGAAGCTCTGGCGACCGGGCGCGGAAGAACCCGAGATCATTGCCGCGACGGGTCCCGCCCAAGGCCGTGGCCTCGGCGTGCTGGACATGGCCCGGGCCCTCCGCGCCGGGACCGCCCATCGAGCCACCGGCGACCTCGCCTACCACGTGCTGGATTCCATGGTCTCGATCGCCGAGTCCGTGGAGTCGGGCTCGTTCGTGGACGTCACCAGCAACGCACCTGTTTCGGCGGCCCTCCCTGAGGACTGGGCACCCGAAACAGCAACGCTCTAGCACGCAAGGCGATAGAAAGAGACTGAAACCATGACCACGCCCACTGACTCGTCCCTGCCTTCCGACCGACCGGCGCCCTCGCTGGCCTCGCGCCCCCTCGGCGTGGCCGCCATTGGCTATGCATTCATGGGAAAGGCGCACTCGAATGCGTGGCGGAACGTGGCCAGTTTCTTCGACGTCCCGGCCTTCGAGCAGAAAGTACTCGTTGGCCGGGACGCCACCCAAGTAGCCGAAGCCGCAGCCAAGTACGGCTGGGCCGAGTCCGCCACCGACTGGCGTGAAGTCATCGAGCGCGACGACATCCACATCATCGATATCTGCGCTCCGGGCTGGATGCACGCCGAAATCGCCATCGCAGCACTTGACGCCGGCAAACATGTCCTTGTGGAGAAACCCCTCGCCAACACCCTTGGTGAGGCCGAACTGATGGTCGCCGCCGGAGCTGCTGCACGAAAACGCGGCGTCCAGTCGATGATCGGTTTCAACTACCGCCGCGTCCCCGCCCTCGCCCTGGCACGCGAACTCATCGCCGAAGGCCGCCTCGGGACCGTCCGCCACGTACGTGCCGCGTACTTGCAGGACTGGCTATCCGACGCCGAATCCCCCATGACCTGGCGCCTCCGCAAGGAAACCGCAGGATCCGGCGCCCTCGGGGACATTGCCTCCCACGCCATCGACCAAGTCCTCTATCTGCTCGGGGACGACGTCACCGAGGTTTCGGGCCGCCTGCACACGTTCGTGGACCGCCGCCCCCGGTCGGCTGATCCGGAAAGCGCCCTGGAGGATGTGACGGTCGACGACGCCGCCTGGGCCACGCTGACCCTCGCCTCTGGAGCAATCGCCTCAGTTGAGGTCAGCCGCGTAGCGACCGGGCAGAAAAACTCCCTCAAACTCGAGATCTACGGCGACAAGGGCACCATCCTCTTCGATCTGGAGAACCTCAACGAACTCGGCTTCCTGGACGCCACAGCCCCGGTCCGGGAGCAGGGCTTCCGGCGGATTCTGGTCAACGAGCCCGAGCACCCGTACCTTGAAGCGTGGTGGCCGCAGGGACACATCATCGGCTGGGAACACACCTTTACCCACCAGATCCGGGACTTCCTGTCCGCCATCGCCTCCGGTGAGGCACCCTCGCCGTCGTTCGAAGAGGGTTTGAAGGTCCAACACATCCTGGCCGCGATCGAAGAGTCCGCCGCCGCGAAAAGCTCACTGATCCAACTCTCCACGCACGCAACGAACACCGCCACCGCAACCACTATTGAAGGAGCCTGACATGCCCCGCCCGTACACCCTGTTCACCGGCCAGTGGGCCGACCTCCCCTTCGAGGAAGTCGCGCGCCTTGCCTCGGGCTGGGGCTATGACGGCCTGGAAATCGCCGTCTCCGGAGACCACCTGGACGCCTGGCGCTGGGACGAACCCGGCTACGTCGAGTCCAAACTCGCCATCCTGGAGAAGTACAACCTCAAGGTCTGGGCCATCTCCAACCACCTCAAAGGCCAAGCAGTCTGCGATGACCCCATCGACTTCCGCCACCAGGCAATCGTCGGGTCCAAGGTCTGGGGCGACGGGGACCCCGAAGGCGTCCGCCAACGCGCCGCCGAAGAAATGAAGCACACCGCCCGCCTCGCCAAAGCGCTGGGCGTGGACACGGTGGTGGGGTTCACCGGCTCCTCCATCTGGCAGTACGTGGCCATGTTCCCGCCCGTCCCGGAGAAAGTCATCGAGGCCGGCTACCAGGACTTCGCCGACCGCTGGAACCCCATCCTGGACGTCTTCGACGAGAACGGGGTCCGCTTCGCCCACGAAGTCCACCCCTCCGAAATCGCCTACGACTACTGGACCACCGTCCGAACCCTCGAAGCGATCGGCCACCGCGAAGCGTTCGGCCTGAACTGGGACCCCTCCCACTTCATGTGGCAGGGCATCGATCCCGTCTCCTTCATCTGGGACTTCAAAGACCGGATTTACCACGTGGACTGCAAGGACACCAAGCTCCGCTTCACCGGCCGGAACACCGTGATGGGCTCCCACCTGGCCTGGGGCGACCCCCGCCGCGGCTGGGACTTTGTCTCGGCCGGACGCGGAGACGTGCCCTGGGAAGCGTCCTTCCGCGCCCTCACCGCGATCGGCTACAACGGTCCCATCAGCATCGAATGGGAGGACGCCGGCATGGACCGCCTCCACGGCGCCCCCGAAGCCCTCGCCGCCCTGAAGAAGTTCGACTTCCCCGCCTCACAAACCTCCTTCGACGCCGCGTTCAGCCAGGACTAACCGCCTCCCTCCGGAGTTTTTATACAGATGACGCCCTTTAGAAGCCTTCTTTAGGGCGTTATCTGTACAAAAACTCCCATCAAAATGGCAAGGAGCCAGCCGTGATCCGCACCCTTCAACCGGGTCAGCGTTGCGAAGTGTGGACAGCCTCCGTGACCGGCGAAACCGAGCTGCTGTTCAGCACCGATGAGATCCTCCTTGAAGCCCCCAACTGGACGTTCGACGGTTCGGCATTGATTCTCAACGGAGACGGGAAGCTGTGGCGTCTCGACACGGACACCCGCGAACTTGCGCACATTCCGATCAGCGGCGGCCCGGACCTCAACAACGACCACGTGCTTGCACCTGATGGCCGAAACATCTTCCTTTCCGCCAACGACGGCCACATCTACCGCGCCCTGCTCAGCGGCGGCCCGGCCACACGCCTCACCGAGGACGGTGGATCCTTCCATTTCCTCCATGGTGTGAGCCCTGACGGCGCCCAGCTGGCCTACGTAGGTATCGAGGGCGGAGACTTCACGCAACCGGGCCACCTCATGACCATGGCGTCCGACGGCGGTGCTGCCGCCGGCTTCGGGGCCAAGCGCATCGACGTCGGCACCGGCCACTGCGACGGGCCGGAGTATGCACCCGATGGCAAGTGGCTGTACCTGAACACGGAATCCTTCACCACGGCCAAAGGCCATGCCCAGCTGGCCCGGATTCGCGTGGACGGCACCGGATTCGAGCAACTGCTTGAGTCCGCAACCGTCGACTGGTTCCCCCATCTCTCCCCCGATGGCCGCTACGCGAGTTACGTCCGGTTCCCCAGCGGAACGGTGGGCCACCCAGCCGACTTGTCTGTCGACGTCGTACTTGTTTCGACCGAGGACTGGACCACCCCACTCCGGACATGGCCACTTTTGGGCGGTCAGGGTACCCTCAACGTCAACAGCTGGTCGCCGGATTCCGGGCGCTTTGCGTTTGTGGCGTACCCGATCACTGACTCAACAAAGGACTGACTACGTGACCTTGAACAACGGCGCTTCCGACGGAACAATCCGCTGGGGCATCCTGGGCACCGGATTCATCGCCGGGCTGCAGACGCAGGACTTGAAGGACAACGGCTTCACCGTGCAGGCCGTCGGCTCGCGTTCAGCGGAGTCCAGCCATGCTTTCGGGGAGCAATATGGTGTGGCTACGGCGCACGGCAGTTATGAAGACCTGGTGGCAGACCCTTTGGTTGACGTGGTTTACATCGCCACGCCGCACCCTTTCCATCATGCGAATGCCCTGCTGGCATTGAACGCGGGCAAGCACGTGCTGGTGGAGAAGTCGTTCACCATGAACGCCCGCGAAGCTCAGGACATCGTGGATCTTGCAGAATCCAAGGGACTTGTGGCCTTGGAAGCCATGTGGACCCGGTTCCTGCCGCACATCGTCAGGATCCGCGAGATCATCGCTGACGGGACCATCGGCGAGGTCCGCAAGGTGGTGGCCAGCCACAACCAGAGCCTGCCCAAAGACCCTGCACACCGGCTCAACGATCCCGCCCTTGGCGGCGGTGCCCTGCTGGACCTTGGCATCTACCCCATCTCCTTCGCTTTCGACGTTCTTGGCACCCCGTCTGCCATCCGCGCCAGCGCATCAATGACAGCCACCGGCGTCGACCGCCAGACTGCGGCGATATTTGATTACGACGGCGGCGCCCAGGCTTTGGTGGATTGCGAACTGGACGCGGCCAGCGCCAACCGTGCCCTGGTGATCGGCACCGAAGGGTGGATCGACATCGAGCACACTTGGTACAACCCCGTTCCGTTCACGGTTCACGCGGTGGATGGCAGCGTTGTGGAGCGGTACGAGCAAGCAGTGAGCAGCCGTGGCATGCAGTACCAGGCCGCTGAACTGGAACGTCTGGTCAAGGCCGGCGAGACGGCCGGAGCCATCTTGCCCCCGGCTGAGACCGTCGCCGTCATGGCCGCCATGGATGAGATCCGCCGACAGATCGGGCTGAGCTACGAGGCGGACGCTATCCTGGCCGACGCAGCCCTGGAGGGGAACCACAATGACTGATTCACCACGGCTCGCCGAACTCCGCCAGCAGGAAGAAGAACTGGTCTTTGCGAGCTTCGACCACCATGACGCTTGGCGGCTTGGTTCGTTGATCGCCAACCATGCCATCGCTTCGGAGTTCGGTGTGGCCATCGACATCCGCCGGCACAACATCGTGCTCTTCCGCTGCGTCCTGCCCGGCGCAACGTCCGACCAGGAAGAGTGGATCCGACGGAAATCCGCTTCGGTGCTGCGGTTTGAGCACAGTACTGCCTTGCTTTCCGAGGAATTCGCTGGCCGGGGCCACAGCCCGGTGGGCGGAGGTTGGCTGGCCCACGAGGACTATACGCTGGCGGGTGGTTCCTTCCCTCTCCGCGTGCGTGGTGCAGGTGTGATCGGTGCTGTGACGGTGTCCGGCCTGAGCTCCGACGAGGATCATCAGCTCGTGGTGGACGGGATCAGGAACTACCTGAAGACGGTGGGGGTTTAAGACGGGCTTCCGTCGAGCATTTTGGTCACTCGACAACCGTCGTGGAAGCGTGTTGGCCTATGGTTTTTGCGAAGCCTGTAAGCGTCTGATCCAGTTGTGGAAGCTCAGCTTCGGGAAGCCCGTACTTAATGAACTCTGTGGGGGCGAGTATGCGGTGGCCGGTCATGGCCGCAGCGAGCATTTCAAGGTCCAGGTGCGGGTCTCGGCGCTGGCACAGCAAAATCAGCTGCTGCGGGGTGAAGCGTTTGCTGCTGAGGATGGAGTAGGCATCGAGGTAGTCACGGGCGTAGCCGCGTGAGTAGACGGTGAGCAACTTCGAAGCCACCGAATCCTCCAGTGACATGACCGGCCCAATGTCCACTATTGCGGGTTTGTTCTCCCACCAGTCCAGTCCTAGATCAATCACAACGGCCGTTTGAAACTTGGTCACGGTAAGGCTGGCGAACTCCTCGTATTGACGGGTGACCTCTACCGAGTACCCCGCCTCGTCAAGCGCATGCGTGATCTTGTCCACGGAAGCTGCGAAGCTCTGCGGGGTGTGGCTCCGGTACTGGGCGAAGAGGTCAATGTCATCGGACATACGGCTGATGACACCGTGTTCGGCAAGGGCCTGTCCACCAGCGAGGATGAACCCCTCGGCGTCGAGAACGGACAGGGCTAGCTCTGTTGCTACGCGTTGAGCGTCGTCCATGCGGGATGTTCCTTGCTTTCGCGATGCCTGGGCAGTTGGGCAAAGGCGTCACTCCATAGCTGACGGCAACGTTCCGGGAGACGTATGGAGGGCCACAAACTGACCAGTCTGCCAGCGTTAATGATCTCTGCCATCTCCTCCGTGGACCCTGAGTTCTGCAGCGTCAGCTGGTAGAGGGACCTGCAGCTCGCATCATCGGCGACGTCGTAGCGACGCTCAGGTCCCCAGTCCAGATGGATTGGCAGTTCGATAGTGCCTGATGCTGGGCCCTTGAGGTCTTCCAGGGATCCAGGGACGAGATAGACAAGGGAATCGGCGATTGTGTGCCTGATTTCTGGTCCGTGTACGTATTCGCGGAGCCCGGCACGCACGCGTTCAGCTACGGTGGTGCCTTCCCTGGCCGCCTTCGCGTGTGCCTGGTTCCATAGCTCGTCCTCAATACGGACGGAGCGTCTGGGCGTGCCCGCCGACATAGTGATCTCCCTTCCAAGGAGTGCTCAAGTCCCATTCTACAGGGGTGTCATGACACTCGTGCGGGGGTCAAAGTTCGCACTTCGCCTGGACCTCCCGCACTTTAACCCTGACTCGGATCGGGACCCTTTGCCCCGCTACGTCTCGGAGCTGCGACGTCACCCACGCCGCGGGTACATATGCCTCCTTGCGGACCGTGCTGGACTACACCGGCGCGAACGTTGTCGAACAGGCTTGCGTCGACATCCCTGTGCCACGGGCACTCGTCGGCAAGGACGGAATCGTCCACGACGAGGAAGTCCGCTCGACGATCTCTCGAACGATGCGGGCACTCATAGGGGCCATCGAAAGTGGCAAACCGCATGATCCGCTGCGATAGATGGCGGTGCTTTCACGGCGCTGTTTGCCGCGACAGCTGAAGCCTGCTGGGGGCCGTCTGCTAGGCAAGCAGGTCACCGCCCCTTGAGCACGTACCGCCTCTCAGGACGCCCGACGCCGTACCTAAGTCTCACGTCCAGCGCACCTTCGTCGTGGAGGTACTCAAGGTAGCGGCGCGCACTGACCCGGGACGTACCCAACTGCTCGGCAACCTCCGCTGCGGAAAGGTCACCCGGCGCTGATTTCAATGCGGACTCGACAAGTTCCAGCGTCTCACCACTGCAGCCCTTGGGCAACGAACGCTCGGAAACACTGAGGCCAAAGACCCTGTTCACGTCGGATTGTTCAGCCTCGACCTTGGAAGCATCCAGCCCCTGGTAGGCACTGAGATAGTGCTCCAACCGCTCCTGGAGATCGGACTGTGAGAACGGCTTGATCAGGTAATGGACTATGCCGCCGCGAAGGGCTTTCCGCACCGTCTCCACCTCGCGGGCAGCACTGATCACCAGCACATCAAGATCCGGGGCAACGTCCCGCAACTGGTGCATCAGGTCCAAGCCATTGATGTCCGGGAGATGGATATCCAGCAGCACCAGGTCGGGCTGCAGCCGTTGCGTTTCCGCCAACGCCTGCGCACCTGTGTGGGCCACTCCCACCACCCCGAAACCGGGGCTTCGTTGGATGAAGCCCGCATGCACCTTGGCCACCATGAAGTCGTCATCGACAATCAGGACCTTGATCACTGTTGTTGTGCCCCTTTATCCAAACCCGTTTGGTTCTTGCTGAATCGTGCGGTGAATACTGCACCGGCGTCGTTGGACACGGTCAAGTCCCCACCGGACCGCCGGCAGATGACCCGTGAAAGCGCCAAGCCAAAACCCCGTGCATCCCCGGGTCCCGGTTCCTTAGTGGAGTAGCCTTGCTGGAAAATATCCTCGGCGGAACCCGAGGGCACGCCGGGGCCGTTATCCCGGACGGTCACCGCGACACCCTCCGGCGAGTCCACCACCAGTACGCTGACCGATGCGCCGGCGAGACCCGTGACGGCGTCGAACGCGTTATCCACCAGGTTGCCCACCACGGTGGTAATGTCCCGGGAGAGTTCATCCTTGACGCGCGGAAGCGCGGACCGGGGATCCAGTTTCAGGTCGGCACCGCGCTCGGTGGCCAGGCTGGCTTTGGCGATCAGCAGGGCGGCGAGCGCGGGATCTTCGATGCGGCTGGTGACGTCGTCGTTGAGCCGGGTGCGCTCCACAGTGGCGCCGTTGACGAACTGCACCACGGAATCGTATTCGCCGATTTGAATCAGTCCGGAGATGACGTGGAGTTGGTTGGCGAATTCGTGGGCCTGTGCACGAAGGGTATCGGTAACCGTGCGGGTGGCACCGAGTTCACTTTCAAGGGAGGACAGCTCGGTGCGGTCCCTCAAAGTGGTCACTGAGCCGATGTCGCGTCCGTGCGAGTGCAAGGCAACACGGTTCATCACCACCAGGCGCTCCCCAACCAACACCAGTTGGTCAGGGTCCGATTGTTCGCGGGTGAGCACCACCTTCAGCGCAGAATCGACGGGCAGGGACCGGAGCTTCTTGCCCACGCAGTCGTCGGGCAGGCCGAGCAATTGGCGGGCACTTTGGTTGGCTACCGTGATCCTCTCGTGCGGATCCAAGGCCACCACGCCTTCCTTCAGGCCTTGCAGCATGGCCTCGCGGTTTTCCACCAGTCCAGTGATTTCCCTTGGTTCCATGCCGAGGGTCTGCCGCTTTACCCGCCTGGAGAGAAGAAGCGAACCGGCAACTCCCAGGATGCTGGCCACTCCCAGATAAGTGAGGAGGTTGGGGACGGCGTCGCCGAGTCTTTCCAGGGTGGAGGGGTAGTTGCGACTGATGGAGGCGATGCCGATCATTTGACCGGAATCGTCGATTACCGGCACATGCGCCGACAGGACCGCCCCGGTACTGCCGTTGAGGACACCGGTCCAGGCCCGCCCTTCCATTACCCTGCTCTCGCCCAATGGCAAAGGCCTGCCGATCAGGCCGGGATCGGAGGCAGTGATCACTGTGCCGTCCAGCTTGGCGAGGGCCACGTGCGCCGAGCCTGAAACGGTCCTAACGGATTCGGCGACGGCGGGCAGTGCGGAGCCGCCGCGTGGCTCCGCGGCAGGGAGCATCTCGCGTACGGTGGGGTTGTTGCCCAGGGCTTCAGCTGCCGACAACGCCCGGCGTCCCTCGGTCCGTTCAAAGGCGGCGGCCGACTGTGCCAGGGAGATTGCCACCACTGCCACCAGGACGGCCAAAACAATCAGCAACTGCAGCACAAGGTATTGTCCGGCAAGGGACATGCCTCTTCTTCGAGCCAGTCGGGTCACTGAGATTTCCTTAGGTGGTGCCAGAGTGCGGGGTGTCTGGGGCGCTCCCGCGTGGCGTATCGGAACTATACCCCAGAGCTGCAGGCGACCATCCAACACCGTGAACGCAATGAACTTAAAGATCACTGCGAACACAAGAGTGATCGCCGTCACGCCCACCCCTAGCATCGATTCACGGGGCACAACGTTGATCGCCCTGCAGAGAATTCAAAACTGAGAAGAGGAACACCATGCGCCAGATCCGCGCATTGCGAGTCGCCGCCGTCGCCGCCGGTCTCGCCCTGATGGCCACCGGTTGCGGTGCCACCGGCAAGAACTCCACTGGTTCTGAAAGCTCCGGCGCTGCCGCCGGACCCATCACCGGCCTCCAGATCATGGTTCCGAACACTCCCGGTGGCGGCTACGACACCACCGCCCGGGCAGCAGCCAAGGTACTCGACGACGAGAAGATCGCCAGCAACACCGAGGTGTTCAACCTTGCAGGCGCGGGCGGCACTGTTGGCCTGGCACGTGTGGTGAACGAAAAGGGCAATGGCGATCTCACCATGCTCATGGGCCTGGGCGTTGTCGGGGCCAGCTACACCAACAAGTCCCAGTCCAAACTGACGGACACCACCCCCTTGGCCAAGCTCATTGAAGAGCCCGGCGCCATCATGGTCAGCAAGGACTCCCCCTACAAGACCATTGACGATCTCGTGAAGGCCTGGAAGGCAGATCCCGCATCGATCTCCGTAGGTGGCGGCTCCTCCCCCGGCGGTCCGGACCACCTCCTGCCGATGCAGTTGGCCGGTGCCGTAGGCATCGACGCCACCAAGGTCAACTTTGTCTCCTACGACGGCGGCGGCGATCTCCTGCCCGCCATCCTGGGCAACAAGCTGGGCTTCGCCGCTTCAGGTGCCGGTGAGTACCTGGAGCAGATCAAGTCCGGAGAGGTCCGCGTCCTTGCAACCAGCGGCGAAAAGCGGCTTGAGGGCGTGGATGCCCCCACACTCAAGGAATCAAACATCGACCTCGTGTTCAGCAACTGGCGCGGCGTTGTGGCCCCTCCCGGTATCAGCGACGAGGACAAGAAATCCCTGATTGCCGCACTCGAGAAGATGCACGAGTCCGCGGGCTGGAAAGAAGCGCTCAAGACCCACAGCTGGACGGATGCCTTTGTCACCGGTGATGAGTTCAAGACGTTCCTGACCGACCAGGACAAGCGGGTGGCTGACGTCCTCACCAAGCTTGGTTTGGCGTGAGCTCTGCAGTAACAGGCTTGAAAGGCCGCGCCGAGCTGGGGGTTGCCCACCTGCTCGGCGTGGTCGGGGTCCTTGTCTTCCTGGACGCCAACGGCCTGGTGACCCCGTACTCGAAATCGGATCCGGTGGGTCCAAAGACTGTCCCGTTCATCGTTGCCGGACTACTGGTGGTCTGTGCCGTCCTGCTGGCCATCAACGTCCTGCGTGGCGGCAAAGGCGAGGCTGAAGGCGGCGAGGATGTGGACCTGGCCCACCCCGCCGACTGGAAGACTGTCCTGCCTTTGGCTGGAGCTTTCCTGCTCAACATCCTGCTCATCGACTGGGCAGGATGGGTCATCTCCGGCACCGTACTTTTCTGGGGCAGCGTCCTGGCCCTCGGCAGCCGCCGCTACATCCGTGACGGAATCATCTCCGTGGCGCTTTCCCTGCTGACCTTCTACGGCTTCTACCTCGGCCTCGGCATTGCATTGCCGGCCGGGCTCCTGGAAGGAATCCTCTGATGGACGTCTGGTCCTCCCTGATGGACGGTTTCTCCACCGCCCTGACCCCCTTGAACCTCATGTACGCCATGATCGGCGTTATTCTGGGCACCGCTGTGGGTGTCCTCCCCGGACTCGGCCCGGCCATGACCGTTGCCTTGCTGCTTCCGGTCACGTACGCGCTTGAACCCACCAGTGCGTTCATCATGTTCGCCGGCATCTACTACGGCGGCATGTACGGCGGTTCCACCACGTCGATCCTGCTGAATACTCCCGGCGAATCGTCGTCTGTGGTCACGGCCATCGAAGGCAACAAGATGGCCAAGGCGGGACGCGCCGCCCAGGCGCTTGCGACGGCGGCCATCGGCTCGTTCGTGGCGGGCACCATTGGCACCACCCTCCTTGCCGTCTGCGCACCGATCGTTGTGAAGTTCGCTGTCAGCCTGGGCTCCCCCAGCTACTTCGCCATCATGATGCTGGCGCTCCTGGCCGTCACCGCAGTCCTGGGCAAGTCACGCCTGCGTGGCTTCGCCTCTCTGGGCCTCGGTTTGGCTATCGGCCTGGTGGGCCTGGATTCCGTGACCGGTCAGAGCCGCCTCACGTTCGGCATTCCGCTGTTGTCTGACGGACTGGACATTGTTGTGGTGGCCGTGGCCATCTTCGCCGTGGGCGAGGCACTCTGGGTAGCCGCCCATTTGCGCCGCACCCCGTTGCACATCATTCCCGTTGGCCGTCCGTGGATGGGCAAGAAGGACTGGCAACGTTCCTGGAAGCCGTGGCTTCGCGGCACGGTATTCGGTTTCCCGTTCGGGGCTTTGCCCGCCGGTGGTGCCGAAATTCCGACGTTCCTTAGTTACGTCACCGAGAAGCGCCTCAGCAAGCACCCTGAAGAATTCGGGCATGGAGCCATCGAAGGTGTGGCCGGACCGGAAGCTGCGAACAACGCGGCCGCCGCGGGCACCCTCACCCCCATGCTGGCGCTCGGCCTGCCCACCAACGCCACGGCCGCTGTGATGCTGGCAGCGTTCACGTCCTACGGCATCCAGCCAGGCCCGCAGCTCTTCTCAAGCCAAGGACCTCTGGTGTGGGCCTTGATCGCGAGCCTCTTCATCGGCAACCTGCTGCTCCTGCTGATCAACCTGCCCCTGGCACCGCTGTGGGCCAAGCTGCTCCAGTTGCCCCGCCCCTACCTGTACGCAGGCATCCTGTTCTTCGCCACGTTGGGCGCCTACTCGGTGAATCTCCAGGCGTTCGACCTGGTGATCCTGCTGGTCCTGGGCGCGTTGGGGTTCATGATGCGTCGGTTCGGGCTCCCCGTACTGCCGCTCATCCTCGGCGTCATCCTGGGTCCGCGCCTGGAAGGCCAGCTCCGCAAGACCCTCCAGCTGAGCGCCGGCGACCCGGCAGGGCTCTTCAGCGAGCCGATCGCCGTCGGGATTTACGTCATCATCGGCATCATCCTGGCCTGGCCGCTGGTGCTCAGGCTCATTCGGCGGAACCGCCCGGCGGCAGCGCCCGCTGTACCGTCCAGTCCGGACAGCCATGCAGGGCCCGAATCAATCCACCACGAGACCACCCCGGTCCAGCACAAACAGGAGAAACCATGACCATCGTGGTGGGATACGTCCCCACGCCGGAAGGCGAAGCAGCACTGACGCAAGCGATTGCCGAGGCCAAGAAGGGCAACGACACCCTGCTGGTCATCAACTCCTCCAAGGGCGATGCCCTGGTGGACAACCGCTTCGCGCAGGAGCCGGATATCCAGAGCATCGAGGACCGGCTGGCCGAACACGGCATTCAGCACATCATCAAGCAACCCATCCGCGGCCATGACGCAGCGGCGGAGGTGCTGGATGCTGCCGAGGAACATGACGCCGGCTTGATCGTCATCGGCCTCCGGCGCCGCAGCCCGGTGGGCAAGCTCATCATGGGCAGCGTGTCCCAGCGCATCCTCCTGGAGGCGGACTGCCCGGTCCTTGCCGTGAAGGCGGACTAGGAGTTTCACGACGCACGACGACGGCTGGTCACTTTGGTGACCGGCCGCCGTCGTTTTTTATGCCAAAATTGCCAAAACGATTTGTCCAAGACGTGCAGTCACTCTATTTCCGCCTCTGGCACATCGTCAAGGGCTGAAATTTTCTGATAACCAACCGTTGACAGCCTTCCAAGGATGGGCCTAATCTGAGTGCCAAGTCGTTTTGGCAAAACGATTTTTCAAGCCAAAAAGTGTTACCCCTCATCTCTCTGCAATTTCCGTTCAAGAGAAAGTGAGTCGACAGCGATGTCCACTCGAAACACCATCTCCAAGCTCGTCACCCTCGGCGGGCTGTGCACCGCCGTCGCACTCGTTGCCACCGGTTGTGGCGCCGGCGGTCCCGCACCATCGTCGGGCGGCTCCGGCGGCTCCAGCTCCATCAACGTCCTGGTCGAGGCCGGCGGCCACGCCGAACTAACCGGCGTAGCCGAGCAGTGCAAAAAGGACGCCGGCGTGGACGTGAACTTCGTCGAACTCCCCTACGACGGCATGTTCAACCGCCTCTCCAGCGAGTTCTCCTCGGGCAACGTGTCCTTCGATGTCGCGGCCCTGGATTCCGTATGGCTGCCAAGCTTCAAGGACGCCGTCCAGCCCATCGATGAGCTGTTCACCGATGACGTCAAGAAGGACATCTTCCCCGCCCTGGTGAAGGAAGCCAACGTGGACGGCCACTTCATCGGCATGCCTGCCTGGACCAATGCCGAGATCATCCTGTACCGCAAGGACCTGTTCGAGGACGCCAAGAACAAGAGTGATTTCCAGGCCAAGTACGGCTACGAGCTCGCTGCCCCCAAGACGTGGAAGCAGTACCAGGACATTTCCGCGTTCTTCACCAAGGACGGAATGTACGGCACGGACGTCAAAGGCGCCGTGGAAACCGAATGGCTGGCCCACGTCCTCCAGGCCGGCTCACCGATGGTCCTGGACAAGGACAACAACGTGGTCATCGACAACGCCGCCCACAAGGAAGCCCTGGACTTCTACGTAAGCCTGGCCAAGGACGCCCCGAGTGGTGCTGCACAGGTTGACTGGGCTGCAGCGCAAAACCTGTTCAACCAGGGCAAGACGGCCATGACCCGCTTCTGGGCCCACGCGTACCGGCAGATCCCCGCCGATGCTCCCGTGGCAGGCAAGGTAGGAGCCGCCGCGATGGTTGGCGGCAGCGCCGGCGTCGCAGGCGTTCCGGGACCGTGGTACCTGTCAGTTCCCAAGACAACCAAGAACACGGACGCTGCCAAGAAGTTCATCAAGTGCGCCTACGACTACAACGACAAGGGAATTGAATCCAAGCTTGGCTTGGCCTCCCGCATCAGTGCCTTCCAGAAGTACCAGGACCAGCCTGGTTACGAGAGCTTCAAGCCGCTGATTGAAACCCTCAACGCTCCGGCAACAGCCACCCGGCCCGCAACCGCCAAGTGGCAGCAGATCGTTGACACCGTCCTCATCCCGCTGCTGCAGAAGGCCGTGGCCGGTGGAGACACCTCGGCGCTCCTGGCCGATGCCAAGAAGCAGATCCAGGACCTCCTGAAGTAGAACTCCGCGGCCGGCACCGGCACGCGCACCGCGCGAAAAACAGTGCCGGCCGCGGTCCCAACCAGCAGAAAAGAAATACCGTGCGTATCTCCGATCGCCGCTTCGCCCTCTATCTGATGACGCCCGCGGCACTGTTCCTGGCCGTATTTGTGGCCTACCCGCTCTTCCGCCTGGTGGCTGACAGCTTCTTCAAGATCTCCCCCATCGCCGGCGGACCCCGCGATTTCGTGGGGTTCCAGAACTACGTCACCGCCTTCACCTCCGAAGCGTTCACCAATGCCGGATGGCGGACCCTCGCCTACACCCTGGTGGTGGTGACCCTCGAATTCGCACTCGGCCTGGGCATGGCCCTGCTGTTCACCACGCTGGGTAAGAAATCCCAGATCTGGCGGACCGTCTTCCTCTACCCGCTGATGATCGCCCCGATCGTGGCAGGCCTGCTGTGGAAATTCCTGATGATCGATAACTTCGGCCTCATCGGAACGCTCCTCCACCAGGCAGGCATCCTCTCCGACCCCAACCAGATCGGTTGGCTGTCCGATCCCAACATTGTGTTGTTCTCCGTTGCCATCCCGGACATCTGGCTCACCACCTCCTTCATGTGCTTGGTGCTCTTCGCGGGCCTCCAGAACATCCCGGGCGACCTCCTCGAGGCTGCCCGCCTGGACGGTGCACGGGCTCCGGCACTCCTGTTCCGGATCATCCTTCCCCTGCTGCGTCCGGTGATCGCCGTTGCCTTGGTGGTCCGCGGTATTGACGCCGCGCGGGCCTTCGACACCATCCTCATCCAAACCAACGGCGGACCCCAGTCGGCCTCCGAAACGATGAGCCTGCTGATCTACCGGACCATGATCCGCTTCGGCGACCCCGGCCTGGCCAGCGCCATGGGCACCATCTACCTCCTCGCAATGCTCGCCATTGCCTTCGTTGCAGTGGCCACCATCTGGCGGCCAGGAAAGGACAACTGATGAGCAACGCGAGCCTGGCCACCAAACCTGAGCAGCCGTCGTCGAACGTTTCCACCACCGAACCGCCAATGAGGAGACGGCGGGGAGTCAACCGGGAAGGCCTCGAAGCCGGCAGGCGCAGCACCCGGACCATCCTGTGGATCCTGCTGGCCGCGGCCATGGTGCTTTACGGCTTCCCGTTCCTGTACTTGCTGTTCACGTCATTCAAGACACCGATCGACACCATCGCCGTTCCGCCCACCATCCTGCCCCGGGAGTGGACGCTGGAGAACTACACCAACGCCCTGGGCCGCAGCGGCGTGGTGGCATCGTTCATCAACAGCATCCAAACAGCGGTAATCAGCACCGTGCTGTCCCTGGTCCTGGCCGTTCCGGCTGCTTACGGCATCACACGGTACAAGACCCCCAGCGGACAGGTGTTCATCATGGCCGCTCTGGTTACCCGCATGGTCCCTCCGGTGGCCATCGGCATTCCGCTGGCTTCCATGATGGCTTCCGTGGGCTTGGCAGATACCCCGATTGCCCTGTCCATTGCACACACCACCATCTCGCTTCCCCTCTCCATCTGGCTGATGTCCAGCTTCTTCGAATCCGTCCCCCGTGACTTGGAAGAAGCCGCAACCGTGGACGGGTGCAGCCGGCTTGGCGCACTGTGGCGGGTGGTGATCCCTGTGGTGTCCGGCGGTATTGCGGTCACGGCGATCTTCGCCTTCCTGGCTTCCTGGAACGAGTTCCTGTTCGCCCTCCTGATGACAGCCATCCGGTCCCAAACAACGCCGGTGGTCATCGCTAACTTCCAGACGCAGTTCGGACTGGACTGGGGTTCCATGACTGCCCTGGCTGCGGTCTACTCGATCCCGGTCATCCTGCTGACGCTCCTGCTGCAGCGCAAGATCGTAGCGGGCATGACGCTGGGCGCGGTCAAGGGCTAGCGCCACCATCAAGCAGTAGCCTACTGATAGCCCCTCCGGGGCATCACAAACCATAAGGACGTGGGAGCCACATGAGCAGCAAGAACATCGGTATCAAGGACGTTGCCGTCGCCGCCGGCGTGTCCGTCACCACCGTTTCCCACGTTCTCAACGAGGTCTCTTACGCCCGGATCAGCGAAGAAACCAGGGATAAGGTCCGGACGGCGGCCGAACAACTCGGTTACGGGCCCAATCGCCTGGCCCAGGCCCTCCGCACGCAAAGGACCGGCATGCTGGGGTTGGTGAGCGAGGAAATCGCCACGACTCCCCACGCCGGCCGGATCATCCTCGGTGCTGACGAAGCCGCCAAGGCCAGGGGCTACAACCTGATGATCATCAATACCCCGGGATCAGCGAGCCTCGAGTCCAGGCAAGCCGATGTCCAAGCCCTTCTGGAACGCCGCGTGGACGGGATCCTTTATGCCACCATGTACCACCGCAACGTCGAACTCCCGGCCAACCTTGGCAGCGTCCCCTCTGTCCTGGTGGACTCCGTGGCCATCGGCGGGAACATCACGGCCGTGGTCCCGGACGAAGACGGAGGTGCCCGGGCCGCTGTTGGAGCACTCCTGGACGCTGGCCACACCAAAGTGGGCTTCATCAACAACACCGACGACGTTCCGGCGACCCGCCAGCGGCTGCAGGCCTTCCGGGCCATGCTCACCGAAACAGGGCTCGACGGCGACGCGGCACCTGTGGAGTCCGAGGTCTCCGAGGTGCACGGCGGCTATGAAGCGGCCAAGCGGATCCTGTCGCGGGCGGACCGGCCTACGGCATTGTTCTGCTACAACGACCGGATGGCCATGGGCGCCTATCGGGCCGCCAGCGAGCTGGGGCTGAGTATCCCCCACGACCTTTCGGTGGTGGGCTTTGACGACCAGGAACTGATCGCAGCCAACCTCTATCCGGGCCTCACCACCGTGGCCCTCCCCCACTACGAAATGGGGGCCTGGGCCACTGAACACCTCATCGACGCCATCGAGGGCAAGGACGATCTCTCCTTGATGGCGCTCCACCCGACCATTCTGGGCTGCCCCTTGGTAAGCCGCGATTCCGTCGCAGCTCCCCGGTAGCACCCACCCAGCCCTTCAACGTCCCAAAAGGAACGCACCACATGTCCAGTAGCCTTGATGCCGCACGCCCGGAAACAGCCCCGGCCGAAACACCCAGATTCCGGCCTGCCGTTCACTTCACGGCGCGGGACACCTGGTTGAACGATCCCAACGGCCTGGTTTTCCACGACGGTTTGTACCACCTGTTCTTCCAGAACAACCCCTACGGCAACGTCTGGGGCAACATGTCCTGGGGCCACGCCACCTCCACCGACCTCCTCCGTTGGACGGAACATCCGGTGGCCATCGCGGGCGATGAGACAGAGGACATCTTCTCCGGGAGCGTGGTGGTGGACCACGGCAACACCTCCGGTTTTGGCACCGCGGAGTCACCGGCCTTGGTGGCCATTTACACCAGCGCCTTCAAAGCAGGGTCGGTTCACAGCGGCACGCAGGCCCAGTCCCTCGCGTACAGCGTTGACGGCGGAATGACGTGGCAAAAATACGATCGGAACCCTGTTCTCACCAGGGACTCCGCGCACTTCCGCGATCCCAAGGTGTTCCGCTACGAAAGCGCACAGGATTCCTGCTGGGTGATGGTCGCCGTCGAAGCTCAGCAGCAGAAGGTGGTCCTCTACCGCTCTGATGACCTCAAAACCTGGGACTTCCTGAGCGACTTTGGCCCGGCCAACGCTGACGCCGGCGAGTGGGAATGCCCCGATCTCTTTCCTTTGCCGGTGGACGGGGATCCGGAGAACGTCAATTGGGTACTGATCGTCAACGTCAACCCCGGTGCGGTGGCGGGAGGTTCGGGCGGCCAGTACTTCGTGGGACAGTTCGACGGCGTCAGTTTCGTTCCGGAGGCAGGCTCACTCGCGGCGCCTGCCGGAATCACCTCGCTGCCGGACGATGCTTCCCGGTCGGAAGCACTGCAGCAGAGCTTGTGGCTGGACTGGGGACGTGATTGCTATGCCTCCGTGTCCTTCAGCAACGCCCCGGATGACCGGCGCATCATCATCGGCTGGATGAACAACTGGGATTACGCCAACCAATTGCCCACGGCACCTTGGCGGTCCTCCATGACCCTTGCCCGCGAGTTGCGTCTAAGTTCCGGGAATGGCGGCGCCCGGCTGGTCCAGCATCCAGTCCTTGGAGGTTCGGAGGAAGAACTGCTTCACGCGGGCAACATCGAGTTGGGAGCATCAGCCCTGCGCTTGCCCGACGCCGTTCCGGGTGCAGCCCAGGTGATCGAAGCTGAAATCGCGCCGGGAACCGCAGAGCGTGTTGAGCTGCGGCTGCTCGCCAGCTCCGACGGCCGCCAAGGCACTGTCTTGAGCTACGCCGCAGGCAATGGCCGGCTCACCCTTGACCGCTCCCGGTCAGGAGAGACCACGTTCCACGAAAAGTTCGCGTCCGTCGAATCCGCGCCCGTTGGCTTGGAGGACGGTGTCCTCAAACTGCTCATCGTGGTGGATCAGTGCTCCGTGGAAGTCTTCGCGCAGGACGGAAAGGTGGTCCTGACCGATCTTGTCTTCCCGGAAGCCCACAGCCAGGAGAACTCGCTGGCCGCGGAGGGCGGCATTGCAACAGTTCTGAAGCTCGCGGTTTCATCACTCGCCTAAGGAGAAGTCCGAATGCAAAAAGTACAAGACACCCACCCGGAAACAGAAGTCGTGGTCGTCGGCGAAGCCTTGGTGGATATCGTCGTCTCGTCCCAAGGCAGCGTGGAACACCCGGGAGGATCTCCCGCGAACGTGGCTTACGGCCTCGGACGGCTTGGCGTGCCTACCGCTTTGTTGACCTCGATCGGAGACGACCACCACGGTGCTGCCATCGAGCGGCACCTGGCGAGTGCCGGCGTCGAACTCCTGGGCGGCGCCAGCCTCGGCGGCCGCACCGCGACGGCCACCGCCACCATTGCGTCGGACGGTTCAGCCCACTACGACTTCGACATCCAGTGGGAGCTTCCCCGGATCGCTCCAATGACGGTGCCCAAGATCCTGCACACCGGCTCGATTGCCACCTTCCTGGAACCCGGAGCAGCAGTGGTACGGGAGCTGCTTGGGCAGGTACATCAGCGATGCATTGTCACCTACGATCCCAATATCCGCCCGGCCCTGCTGGGCACCCAGGCCAGCGCCAAGGCCATCTTCGAGGACCTGATTCCCTTCACGGACGTGGTCAAACTCAGCGACGAGGACGCGCGGTGGCTCTACCCGGGGGTCTCCCTCGAGGACGCTTCGCAACGCATCCTGGACCTGGGGGCCGGACTTGTAGTGGTCACCAAGGGCTCCGAAGGATCCATGCTCTCGACCGCAGGCGCTCAGGTCCTGGTCCCGTCCGTGAAATCCACGGTGGCGGACACCATCGGCGCGGGGGACTCGTACATGTCCGCCCTGATCTACGGTCTTCTCCTCACCGGCGTTGACCGGCTCACACCGGAGGCGTTGGAGTCCTTGGGCCGCCGCGCCACCAAGGCCGCGGCCATCACGGTGCGCCGCGCGGGCGCCAACCCGCCGACGTCGGACGAGCTGCTGGCCGAACTGCCTGAACTGGCCGGAACAGCCGAACACCAGCCCGCCAACTGACCACGCTCAACCCCATCAAGAGGATCCACACCATGTCCAGCAGCAACTACTACGACGTGACCACCTGGCCCACCGGCGACCCGTCCGAGGACGTCGGCGAGGTCATCAACAGCATCATCGCCGACATCAAGGAACGGCAAAACGCCTCAGACGTGAACGACGGCGGCAAGCCGGGAGCGGTCATCTACCTCCCGCCCGGTGACTATCGCCTGCGCACCCAGGTGTTGATCGACATCAGCTTCCTCAGGATCCAGGGCTCGGGCCACGGGTTTACGTCCTCAAGCATCAGGTTCAACGTGCCCGAGGACGAATGGCCCGATCTCCATGAGCTGTGGCCCGGAGGCAGCCGGGTCCTGGTGGACCTGCCTGAGCTTCCCGGCAACGGCGCTGACCCGGCCAAGGGAGCTGCCTTCCTCGTGGAGCGTACGGGCAGCCCCCGGATCAGTTCGGTGGAGTTCGCCAACTTCTGCATCGATGGGCTCCACTTCGCACCGGACGGCTCGGAGCTGCCAGCGGAAAACACGTACGTCAACGGAAAAACCGGCATCCACGTCTCAAGTGCCAACGACTCCTTCCGCGTCAACGAGATGGGCTTCATCTACCTCGAACACGCCCTGACCATCCACAACGCGGACGCACTTTCCATCCACAACAACTTCATCGCGGAATGCGGCAGCTGCATTGAGTTGCGCGGATGGGGACAGGCGTCAAAGATCACCGACAACCTGATTGGCGCCGGTTTCAAGGGCCACTCGATCTACGCGGAGAACCATGGCGGGCTCCTGGTGACGGCGAACAACGTTTTTCCACGCGGAGCCAGCAGCGTCTTTTTCAGCGGCGTGACGCGCTCCAGCATCACCAACAACCGGCTCCATTCCTTCTACCCCGGCATGGTGGTCCTGGAGCGGAACAGCTCGGAAAACCTCGTGGCCACCAACCATTTCCTCCGCGACCACGAGCCCTGGACGCCGTTCCTGGGGATCGATAACGGGCTCGATGATCTTCACGGAGTCCTCAGCGTAAGCGGCAGCAACAACTCGGTGATCGGCAACCACTTTTCACAGATCATCGATTCGGAGCACATTCGTCCGGAAGGCGCGACGCCGGTCACCATCCGGCTGCGCGAGGGCGCCGGAAATTTCGTGTCCAACAACCACGTGGTTGCCAGGAACGTTCACGCCACTTCCAGCGACGACTGCTTCGAAGGACAGGTGGACGCCCTGCTGGCGACTGACGCCGCTGAGGCCCTGGCCGTGACGGCTGTCCTGGTTGATCCCGAATCAACCCGCAACACCATCCTCGATTCCGGCAGCGAAGCCCAAGTACTTGCGGACAGGGCTGCCAACGCCATCCGGGCTACGCCCACAACCCACGGAGAAGCATGAAAACGGTCACAAAGATGGACGCAGCAGATCCAAGCCGCCGGCTGCTGGTCGGCACAGGGGCGGTCGGCACCCTCGCGGCGGCCTTGAGCCTCGGGCTGTCACCCAAAGCGGACGCAGCCGAAGGCACTCCCCTGACCTCGCCAAACACCTATGACGTGACGTCTTGGCGCATCAAGGGACAGCCAAAGGTCACTGCACAGTCCGACGTCGGCGCGGTCATCAACGACATCATCGCCGACATCAAGCAACGGCAGTCGACGCCGGACAGCCGGCCGGGTGCCGTCATCATCATTCCGCCGGGAAACTACGACCTCCGCACGCAAGTGGTGGTTGACGTCGATTACCTGACCATCGCCGGATTCGGACACGGCTTCTTTTCGCGGAGCATCAAAGACAATGTCGACACCACCGGTTGGCTCAACATCCAGCCGGGCGGCAGCCACATCCGCGTCCTGACCTCCGCGGACGCACCCCAGGCATTTCTGGTCCGGCGGAGCGGAAGTCCCCGGCTTTCCGGCATCGTGTTCAGGGATTTCTGCCTTGACGGGGTGGAGTTCACGCCGGATGCCAACAGCTATAAGAACGGCAGGACAGGAATCGAGGTGGCCTCCGACAACGATTCCCTGCACATCACTGGGATGGGGTTCGTGTACCTCGAGCACGCTTTGATCGTGCGCGGCGCGGATGCCCTCCGGGTCCACGACAACATGATCGCGGAGTGCGGAAACTGCGTTGAGCTTACCGGTGCCGGGCAGGCCACCATCGTCAGCGACAACCTCATGGGTGCAGGCCCTGAAGGCGTAACGCTCCTTGCCGAAAACCACGAGGGCCTCCTGGTCACAGGCAACAACCTCTTTCCCAGGGGAAGCAGCCTCATCCAACTCACGGGCTGCAACCGATGCTCAGTAACTGCGAACAGGCTTCAGGGCTTCTACCCGGGCATCATGCGCCTGCTCAATGGCTGCAAAGAAAGCCTCATTACTTCGAACCACTTCCGCCGAGGCGTTGAGGGCTTCCCTCCATTTCTCAACCGATCAAACGGACTGGATGATCTCTACGGAGTCCTTCATGTGGCCGGCGACAACAACCTTGTTTCGAACAATCTGTTCGCCTATGACGTCCCACCTGCCCAGGTTGTCCCTGCCGGCGCCCAGCCCACGATCGTACTGGTCGCGGGAGGGGACAGTAACGTGGTGGCACTCAACCACGTGGTGAGCAACGTCCCGGCCCAGCATGTGGTTCTCGACTCTTCCACGAGCCACTCCAAGGTCCTGGACAGCGGACCTGCCTCCGCTGTCACCTCCTACAGCGCGGACACCGCCATCCGGCCCACTCCCTGACCAGCAGTTTCCCTTCAGCTAATGCCCTTAAGATTCGTTCTTAGGGGCATTACCTGTACACAAACTCGCAAGGGGGACCACATGGCCGAGACCATCCGAACCGCAACAGCCCACGACGCCGGGAAACTGGCTGAGCTTGCCGCCGTCACCTTCCCGCTGGCGTGCCCGCCGGGCTCCTCGCCGGCCGACATCCAGGCGCACCTGGAAAAGACGCTCAGCGAAACCAGCTTTTCGGAGTACCTCGCCGATCCGAACATCACCATCATGGTGCTCGACGACGACGGACAGCTCAACGGTTACACGATGCTGATTGCCAAGCCAACCGGGGACCCCGACGTCGCCTCCGTGCTTTCGGCGCTGCCCTCGACAGAGCTGAGCAAGTGCTACGTCCACCCGGACCACCATGGCAAGGGCGCGGCGTCCCGACTGATCCAGGCCTCGTTGGCGCTGGCAACGGACAAGGGCGCGGCAGGTGTTTGGCTCGGCGTGAACAGCGAGAACGCCAAAGCCATCCGCTTCTATGAAAAGAGCGGCTTCCAGCGGGTAGGCACCAAGTCATTCAAGCTTGGCAATACCGTGGAGCACGACTTCGTCATGGAGAACAGGCTCTAGCCAAACAAGTCCCCGGTCAGTGGCGGCCGCGGGTCGTTGCGCAACTGGAGTCCCTCCGGCAGCCCGGTGACGGTTCCTGAGGAACCGGATGCCCGCACTGTGATCCGGGACTTCCCCAGCAGTACGTTGTCCGCCGTGAACTCGCCGAACGAGCTCGGGAGGATCGGCGCCAAATGCAGCACGTCCCGGGTGAAGTCGGGATCGAACCGCAGCAGGATCCTGGCCAGTTGAACCGGAGCCGCAGCCGCCCACGCTTGAGGGGAACACGCCGTCGGATACGGGACCGGCTCCGGAAAGTCGCCACGATCGAAGCCGCAGAACAGCTCCGGAAGCTGCCCACCAAAGTGCTCGGCGGCGTCGAAAAGTCCGCTGGCTATCCGGCTGGCTTCGTCCACAAAGCCGTACCGCATGAGCCCGGTGGCGGCGAGCGCCGTGTCGTGTGGCCAGACCGATCCGTTGTGGTAGCTGACCGGGTTATAGGCACCCATGTCGGAGCCGAGGGTCCGGATCCCCCAGCCGGTGAACATCTCCGGGGACATCAGCCGTTCCGCCACCTGTGGCGCTTTGTCCTCGTCCACGATGCCCACCCACAGGCAATGCCCCATGTTGGAGGTACACGAGTCCACGGGCTGTTTGTCCTTGTCCAGCGCCAGCGCGAAATAGCCCTTGTCCGGCAGCCAGAAGGTTTTGTTGAAGGCTTCCTTGAGCTCTTCCGCGCGGTCGGCGCAACGGCGTTCGACGGCGGTATCGCCCGCCGCGCGCGCCAGCAGGGACCGGGCAACGTACGCAGCATAGGCATAGGCCTGGACTTCGCAGAGTGCAATGGGCGCCTCCGCCATCCGGCCATCGGCGAAGTTGATCCCGTCCCAGGAGTCCTTCCACCCTTGATTGACCAGGCCGTGGTTGTTGGGGCGCTGGTATTCGAGGAACCCGTCGCCATCCCGGTCGCCGTACTGCTCCATCCATTCGATGGCCCGGTCGGCGTGCGGGAGAAGGGATTCGATGATGTCCTCCCCGAGGCCCCACCGGCTGAGCTCGCCCAGGGTGGAGACGAACAGCGGGGTGGCGTCGGCGGTTCCGTAGTAGGCGGTACCTCCCAGGGACAACCCGGCGGTGATTCCCAGCCTGACCTCGTGCGGCATGCGGCCGGGTTCTTCCTCGGAGTCGAGGTCCACCTTGGTTCCCTGCAGGCCGGCCAGTGTCTGCAGCGTCCCTGCAGCAAGGCCCGGATCAACCATGAGGGACATGTAGGAAGAGAGGAGTGAATCGCGCCCGAACAGGGCCATGAACCACGGGGCACCGGCGGCGATCGCGACGCGGCCCGGGTGTTCGTCATCGAAAATACGCAAGGATCCGAGGTCCCGCTGGCTTTGGTCCAGCACGTCCGTGACGTTCTGGTCGGTGACCGTGATGCGTGGAACGTGCTCCTCCCACTGGGTTTGCCGGCGGGCTCCGGTGCTGTGCTGCAGGGGCGTTCCAACGGTGAAGCGATCGTCCGGGGCCTCGCCGTTGACCAGTGGCAAGGCAATGATGGTGGTGGTCCAGTCCTCCCTGGCCGGGATGGTGACGTTGAAGGTGAGTCCTTCCGCAGTGACTTTTGCCCCTTGCGCCTGGAACAACACCCCTCGCCGTTGCCCGGTGGAATGCACGGAGTCGATGTGCAGCCCGTCTTCGCGCGCAACCCGGATGGTTTCCCCGTCCGTTCCCGCCCTGCCGCCTTTGACGTCGAAGAGGTCGGCAAGGTCGGCGTCGATCAGCAGTTCGATGGTGCAGGTTGACGGCGTACCGGAATAGTTGGTGATGGTGAGGTCATCGCGCAGGCCCGAGCCCACGCTGCGCTGGTGCCGGACCAGCAGCGGGCTTTCAAAACGCCCGTCCTCCGTACACGCCCGTCCCACGTACTCGGCTTGGAACGCCACGGGGTTCCGGGCCACGAGCGGCTCCCGGGGTTCGCCGTTGATCCGCAGCACCCAGCGGGAAACGATGCGCGTGTCCTGGTAGTACGCACCTTGCGAACCGCCGCCGTGGATGTCGCCGGCGTGGGCGGAAATGCAGAAAGACGAACCTTCGACGACGGTCACCGCCCCCAGTTCGGATGCTCCGGCTTCCGTGTCTGCGTTCCAAGCGGTCATGCGCGGCAGGTCTCCTCAAAGGGGATCGGTTTTCGCGTACAAATGTCCTCGGCTACGAGGCCTGCCTCTGATTCTCTTTCACTAAGGGCCTGCCGTGAAGCCCCTTGCTCCTGAATTGTCCAAGGATGCGTGAATAAAGGTCCAGGTGCTCGGCGGCCATGCGTTCCGCGCTGAAGTACTCGTCCACGGAGCGCCGGCAGTCCGCACGGCTCAAGTTGGCGGCAGCATCAACGAACCCTGCCAGCTCACTGACGTCGCCCAGGAATCCGGTCTTTCCATGTTGGACGATTTCCGGGGCCGCACCCATCGGCGTGGCCACTACGGGCGTGCCCGTGGCCAGTGATTCGATCATGACCAGGCCAAACGGTTCCGGCCATTGGATGGGGTTGACCAAGGCAACGGCCCCGCCCATGAGCTCATATTTTTCGGGATCGGATAGTTCGCCAAGGAATTCCTCCTGCGGCCCCAACGCTGGCTTCACGATGTCCCTGTAGAACTCTCGTTCGTCCTTGGCCTGCATCTTCGCGGCTATTTTCAGGGGTATACCAGCCTCCCGTGCAACAGCCACCGCTTCCATGAGCCCTTTGTCCGGACACATCCGGCCCACGAAGCATGCATAACCGCCTTGACCGTCGCCCACGGACACTGTGGACAGATCCAGCCCGTGGTGGATGACGGCCGCAACGTTGAGGTCCGGGAGCATCGATCGCTGGTCGTTGGAAATCGCGATGATGGACGTGTCCTGTTGCATGGCGCGGTACAGCTCCGCCGATTGGGCCGTGAATTGTCCGTGGATGGTGGTGACCACGGGAATGTCCGGGGGCCGGTGGGCATAGAGGGGGCCAGCCAACGTATGGTCATGGACGATGTCCACGCCGCCCATCCCGCGGTACGCCTTAATGACATGGCTCAACTCGCTGAGGGTGAGTCCAATTTCCTCCGGCTGGCTGGGACCGAATCCAGGCATTTGCGGCACAGGACAAGTGCTGTCCGACGCCGCTGCCAACAGGACTTCGTGCCCGGCATCAACAAGCGCGCGGGCAAGGGCGTCCACCACCCTTTCCGTACCGCCATATCTCTCGGGCGGGACGGTAAACCATGGTCCAACAATGAGTCCGATGCGCATCCGGGCCTCCGCGCATAACCCCCAGTCCGAGGGCTGGCTGCACAACCCTCCTCAAGGCTATTCGCCCCGTGAGCAAAATAACAGGCTGTTACCGGAATGCCTCCACGGGCTGCGGGGTTGACGCGAACATGAAGATAGAGATCTGGTCAGACGTCGCATGCCCGTGGTGCTACATCGGCAAGCGCCGTTTGGAGACCGCCCTGGCGCAGTTCCCCCACCGCGACTCCGTGGACATCCAGTGGAAGAGCTACCAGCTGGACCCGTCTGTTCCCGAGCACTATGACGGAACGGAACTGGACTACCTCAGCAAGCGCAAGGGCATGGCTCCGGAGCAGGTCAAGCAGATGTTCGCGCACGTCACGGAGACCGCCAAGGGCGAAGGCCTGGACTACCACTTCGACAAGGTGGTGGTGGCCAACAGCTTCACTGCGCACCGCCTCATCCACCTGGCCGGCACCCATGACAAGCAGGATGTTGCCAAGGAAAAGCTGCTCAGCGACCACTTTGAGCACGGCAAGGACATCGGAAGCCGGGAATACCTCACGGAACTCGGCGCTGCCCTGGAGCTTCCGGCCAGCGAGGTGCAGGAGCTCTTCACCACGGACAAGTTCACCGAAGAAGTGAACCTGGACATCAACGAGGCGCGCGCCATCGGTGTCACCGGCGTTCCGTTCTTCGTCATCGACCGCAAGTACGGCATCTCGGGTGCCCAGCCCGCCGAGCTCTTCAGCCAGGCGCTGAACCAGGCGTGGCAGGAAGCCAACCCGCTGATCCCGGTGGGTGCCTCCGACGCCGAGGCCTGCGGCCCTGACGGCTGCGCCGTTTAGCCAGCCACCCGCCGTCGTACATTACCCAAGTAAGTAACAGCAAACGTCGCAATGAGCGCTCATTGCGACGTTTGCTGTTACACAGTTGGGAACGGCGTTAGGCTTTCGCCACTTCAAGCTCGACGACGGCCCAGGACAGGGCGGGCAGCGTCAGGCGTAGCTCCGAACCAGTCGCCTTCACGCCTTCCAGCGGCTTGAGCGCCACCCGTCCAGGCTGGTCCTGGCTGTTGATGCTGAAGCGGTCGCCGCCGTCGGGAATCTCCAGGACTTCGGCGCGGACAACCTGCCGGGCGTCAAAACCGCGCAGGGCGGTCTCGACGTCGGCCGCCTCTTCCAGGCCGCGGTTCGCGAAGAACAAGGCGACCCGGCCTGTCTCCTCGTTCCACGTGGCGCTGACGTCCACCAGGTCGGTGTCCCCAAAACGGTCGTTTGAGTACTTGTCAGAGTCGACCGACAGCCGCAGAATCTGGCCCTTTGCGAGCTCCGCCATCCGCGCGAACGGGTGGAAAATGGTCTGCTTCCACGCCGGTCCGTTTTCCTCGGAAAGGATCGGTGCGATCACGTTGACCAGCTGTGCCTGGTTGGCGATCTTGACCCTGTCGCCGTGCCGGAGCAACGAGTTGAGCAAGGTCCCTACCACCACGGCGTCCGTCACGTTGTAGTGGTCTTCGATAACCCGCGGGTGCTCGCGCCACGGACCCTTGACGATGTTGCGCAGCTGGTCCTCGGTGTCCCGGCCGCGCTGGTACCAAACGTTCCACTCGTCGAAGGACAGGTTGATGTGCTTTTTGTGTTTGCCCTTGGCACGCACGGCATCGGCCGTGGCGATCACTGACTCGATGAAGAAATCGGTATCGACGGCGGAAGCCAGGAAGCTGCCGACGTCGCCTTCTTCTTCGAAGTAGTAGGCGTGCAGGGAAACGTAGTCCACCTCGTCATAGGTGTGCGTGAGGACAGTTTGCTCCCACTCGCCGAAGGTGGGCATCGCGGATTTTGAGCTGCCGCATGCCACGAGTTCGATGGACGGATCCACGTAACGCATGGCCTTGGCGGCTTCCTGGGCCAGGCGGCCGTATTCGTCGGCCGTCTTGTGCCCGATCTGCCACGGCCCGTCCATCTCGTTGCCCAGGCACCAGAGTTTGATGTCGAACGGATCCTTGTGGCCGTTCTTGACGCGAAGGTCCGACCAGTAGGTGCCTCCCGGGTGGTTGGAGTACTCCACGATGGCGCGGGCTTCTTCCACTCCCTTGGTGCCCAGGTTGATGGCTTCCATGATTTCGGTGCCGGCCTGCCTGGACCAGTCGACGAATTCGTGCAGGCCGAAGGCGTTCGTCTCCACGGTGTGCCAGGCGCCGTCCAAGCGTCGGGGCCTGTTCTCACGGGGGCCGATGCCGTCTTCCCAGTTGTAGCCCGAGACGAAGTTGCCGCCCGGGTACCGGATGACAGTGGCGCCGAGTTCCTTGACCAGCTTGAGGACGTCCTGCCGGAAGCCGTTTTCGTCTGCTTCCGGGTGCCCGGGTTCGTAGATGCCGGTGTAGACGCAACGGCCCATGTGCTCCACGAAGGAGCCGAAGAGGCGGCGTGGTACTTCTCCAACCGTGAAGTCGCGGTCGAGGGTGATGCGTGCGCGGGACATGGATCTCCTTGGTTGTGTTTCAGGTCTGGTTCTGCGTAAAAAGCGGGCCGGTCAGGTGCCGGCGAGTCCCGTCGTCGAGATGCCCTTGATGATCTGGCGCTGGAAGAACAGGAAGACGACAATCAGCGGCAGCGCGGCCAGCAAAGCGGACGCCATGTTCTGCGCATACTGGACGCCATAGGCGCTCTTGATGGTCTGCAGGCCAACGGGAAGGGTCAGCAGGGAGTCGTCATTGGTGGAGATGAACGGCCACAGGAAGTTGTTCCACGCGCCGATGAACACGAAGATCGCGACGGCGGCCAGGATAGGCCGGGACAACGGCAGGATGATCTGCATGAAGATCCGGAGCCGGCTGGCCCCGTCCATCACTGCCGCTTCCTCAAGTTCATGCGGGATCTGGTCGAAGAACCTCTTGAGGACAAACACCATGGCGGGGTGGATCACCTGCGGAAGGATGATGGCCCACGGGGTATCGATCATTTTGAACGCGAGCATTTGGTAGAAGAGCGGAATCATGAGCACCGGTGGCGGCACAATGATGCTGGCGATGATGGCTATCATCAGCACCTTCTTGCCCTTGAACTCGATCCTGGACAGTGCATAGGCGATGAAGGCGGAGATCACCAGCGTGATGAGGGTAATTGCCGCGGACGTGTAGAGCGAGTTCCACGTCCAGAGCGGGATGTTGCCCGCTTGGAACACGTTGACGAAAGCATCGAACGTAAAGCCCGACGGCGGGAACCAGCTGACCTTCGACGCCGAGGCATCCGCTTCGGACTTGAAGGCGGTGACCGTCGCCCAGGCGAAGGGAACCAGCCAAAGGACGGCGAGTACCGCGGCGACCACGACGGCGGCGATCTTGCCGGCGCTCAGCTTCTTGCGCGGTTGGCGGATGGCTTGTCCGGAATCGCTGCGCGGGATGGAACGGGTGAGTGTTGTATTTGCCATGGCTATGCGCTCCTGCGGCGGGTGATGACGAACTGCAGGGCAGAAACCACCACGATCAGTCCGAAGAAGATGTAGGAGATGGCTGCGGAGTATCCCAGCCGGTATCCGGTAAACCCGGTTTCGAAGATGTACTGGACCACGGGTCGGGTGGACCCGCCCGGACCGCCGGAGGTCATCTGGTAGATCTGGTCAAAGACCTTCAGGGAAGCAAGGATCTGCAGCAGCACGATCATCACCGTGGTGGGGGTGAGCTGGGGCAGCGTGATGGAGAAGAACTGCCGCCAAGCTCCAGCACCATCCAGCGACGCCGCTTCATAGTGTTGCACTGGGATGTTTTGCATCGCTGCCAGGTAGAGGAGGAAGTTGAACCCGACCGTCCACCAGAGCGTGGCTATGACGATCGACCACATGGCCACGTTGGGATCGTTGAGCCAACCGACTTTCGGGATTCCGAACTTGGACAGGAAATCGTTGATCAGGCCAAGCTGCGGGTTGTACATCCAGACGAAAAACAGGGAGACAACCGTGGAGGCCAGCAGGAACGGGGCAAAGTAGGAAAGCCGCCAGAGCCACTGGGCAGGCAGGCCTATATTCAACAGCGCGGCCATCACCAAAGCGACCACCACCAGCGGAACCGTGCTGATGACCGTGAAGTAGACGGTATTGCCCAGGGAACGCCACATCCCGGCATCGGCAAAGGCCTCGGAGTAGTTGGCAAAACCGATGAGGGCGTCATTGGCGCCTGTCAGGGATTTGCCCGTGAGGCTCATGTAGAAGCCATACAGAATGGGCCATACGAGGAATACCAAAAAGAACACGAGGAATGGGGCGGCGAATGCCCAACCGCTTACGTTGTTCCTGCTTGTGCGCAGGGAGGGCCCGGGCTTTAGGCCGGGGGCTGGTGTTGTCCGTGCTTGGCGGGTCTGCCGGGACACTGTAGAGGAACTCATGAAGGACTCCTTTGTCGCTCGGTGTGCTGATGCCGGTCAGACCGGGTTGGGCCGGGATAGAAGGTCGTTGGTGCGGGCCACGAAGCCGTCCCACCCGTCCGCTGCCTTGCTGCGCCCCAGAAGGACGTTCTGGATGTACTCGGCGAAATAGTTCTGCCAGTCCGAGCCGGATCCGCTGAACCAGGCGTCGGGATCGTAAGAGATAATGTCCGCCGCGTTGGCGTAGTGGACTTGCGGGGTCAGCTCCTTATAGGCCTGTGATTGCACCACGGGCTGGTACGCCGGGATGTGGCCTGCCTCTGCCCACGACAACGAACCCTTGAGGATGTCGCTGACGAACTTGTAGGCGTCCTTGCGCTTTTCCTCATCGACAGCGAGCTGCCGCGGAAGGACGAACGAGTGCGAATCGGCGTAGGAAGCTGGCGTCCCGTACAGGGTGGGAATGGTGAGCGCATCAACGGGCAGCTTTGCCTTCTTCATGGTGGGCAGTTCCCAGCCGCCGCTGAAAAGCATTCCCGAGTCGCCCCGGACGAACTCGGCGATGCCGGTGTTGATGTCGTTGCCTTTGGCGGCGATGGTGTCGTCAAAGAGGGTTGCCATGAACTCCAGAGACTCTACGGCGGCGTCCCGGTCGGCCTGCATGGGTTGGCCGGGAGTGAGGACGATTTCCGCCCCGTGCTGCTTGTAGAGCGTGTAAAACAGTCGCCACATCTGTGAGCCGAGGTTCAAGTAGCCGAAGGACAGGCCGTGGGACTTGGTGACCTTTTGCATTTCCAGCGCCATAGCCTTGAACTCGGCCGGGGTGCTGACCTCCCCCAACTGGCCGTTGCTTTCCAACAAGCCGGCTTTACCCGCTATGTCCGTGTTGTAGAACATGATGAATGGGTGGGAGTCCAAGGCCAGGGAAAACACTTTTCCGTCCTGCTGGCTCTTTTCCCAGATACGCGGGGCGAAGTTCTCCGGCGTGATGCCGTTTTCCGCCAGGAGTTTCAGGTCCCAGGGCTCAATGAGGCCACCCGGGGCATAGCCGGGAACGCGGCTTGCGTGCATGATGGCGACCTCGGGCGGCCGGCCACCCGCAGATGCCATCGCCAGCTTTGTGTAGTACGGCGCACCCCAGGCCAACACCGTGGGGTGGACTTTGAAGCCAGGATTACCGTTGTTGGCGTTGGCGATCATGGCCTGCATTTTGGTGCCGTCACCTCCGGAGAGGAGATGCCAGAAGTTGATGGTCGGCACCGCCGCGGCTCCGGCTGATCCGCCACATCCCGTGAGGCTCGTGGCCAAAAGCCCACCGCCAAGCAGCGCCGAGCCTGCCAATAACTGTCTCCGGGACAAATTTTTCCCGGTCAAAGATTCAAACTGCTTCACCCGTCACTCCTTTGGAAGGGTCCGCTGAAAGGAAACACACTGCTGCACTGAAGTCCGGCTCCGGTACGTCTCCTCGCGTGGGTAAAAGGTGGCCCCGGGGTGACGCAGCTCTCACATTACATCGTTGTAATGGACTGGGCAAGAGAAATTGTTAGCGCGAACAATTTTACTTTCAGGCAGCCTTATCGGCTGCTGCCCCGTTCCTCGATGGTGTAAGGAACGGAGACGACGCGCTGCGGATGGCTCCTGTCCGCCATCCGCTCGATGAGCAGGCGCAGGGCCTCCGCGGCAATTGCACGCTTGTCAAAGGACACCGTGCTGAGCGAAGGCACCGCGAACCGGCCATCGGCGATGTCGTCAAAGCCCGCTACGGCGATGTCATCGGGCACCCGGATCCCGCGCTTCCAGAGCGCATTGAGGGCACCCAGGGCCATCGAGTCCGTGAAGCAAAAGAGTGCCTCGGGAACGGGGTGGGAGTCGAGATATTGCATCAAGGAATCCGCCGCGGACCCCGGGGTCCATTCTTCGCAGGCGATCATCAAGGTTTCGTCCCGGGGAATGCCCAGTGACTGCAAAGCGGCCTCGTACCCCTGTGTCCGTTGGATCGCAGTCGCCGACTGCCTTCCCCTGTTGATGCCAAGCACCGCGATACGTCGCCGCCCGGGCCGGGCCAGGGCCAAGGTCATGTCCCTCGCCGCAGCGAAGCTGTCCACATAGACGCGGTCGGCCAACTCCTGCGACACCTCCCCCAGGAGGACGACGGGCGGCAAGGCCACACCCACCCTCACAGCGCTCTCGTTGAGTACCACCGGGTTGAGAATCAATCCGTCGATCAGGTTGGCCCGGGCACGCGTCATCAGCTCCTGTTCGCGATGCGGATCGGAGCCCGTTTCCTCGATCTGCACACTCCAACCCTGCGCGTGGGCAACCTCAACAACGCACTGCGCTATCTCCGCGGAGAACGGAGTGCCAAGGTTCGGCAACGCCAGTCCAATGACACCCGAGCGCCCATTGCGAAGTCCCCGCGCCGAGAGGTTCGGGACGTAGTCCAACTCCTGCATGGCCTGCTCAACCCTGAGCCGCGTAGGTCCGCTCACCGGCACGATTCCATTCATGACGTTGGAGACCGTTTTGGGTGAGACCCCCGCGCGGCGCGCTACGTCCTTGACCGTTGCGCGCAAGACGCCCCCTTGCTGCATTTTTCCGGTTATCTGGTGTCCCGGTTTTCCACGATGTTACCGCCCGGTTGGGTGCCAGCCGCGCCGGGAGTCGGTTTGCTGACAGATCGCTGTAAAGTGTCTATATGCCCAGGATCACGGCTGCTACGAACGCTGCCCAACGTGCCGAGACCCAGCGTCGGATACTCACGGCGTTTGGTGAGCTCCTCTTCACCCATGGCCTTCCGGGGTTGACCATGACCGACGTTGCACGGCACGCCGGCGTTGGCCGGACCGCCGTCTACAACTATTACGCTGACATGGAACAGCTGCTCATCGCGTACGCCCTTGATGAGACTGAACGCTTCATCGTGGACCTCCGGGACTCGCTGGCCGCGCTTGAAAACCCGGTGGATCGCCTGGCACTCTACGTCCGTGCCCAGGTGGAGGACCTCAGCCGCCGCCATCTGCCGCCGGGCCCGGCGATGGCTGCCGTCCTCTCCCCGGGGTCCTTCGCCAAGCTCGCGGACCACGTGGGCGACCTCAACGCCCTGCTCCAGGACATCCTCCAGGATGGTGTACAGCAGGGCTACCTTCCGGACATCGACGTCGCCCAGCTCGCGCGGCTTATCCACGGCACGCTGTCCGCCAGCGCCGCGCGACGCAACCGGACGCCCGACGGCGAGACTCCCCCACCGGCCCCGGCCTCCGACGTCGAGGTTCTGACCGCGCAAACGGTGCGGTTCATCCAGCTCGGCTCGGGTGCCCGCTTCGATGACAACGGCAAGCCCGTTCGCCTGGACGCTCCGGCGCGGGACGCATTGGCAAGCTGAGCCTACTGCCCCGCAGGTCGAGTGGGGATGACTGGCCACTTGGAGTTGTCGGCGATGCGCAGTTCCTCACGCGGACATAGGAGCTTTCCGGGAGTTTGGTCCACCAACTGGGGATCCACCAGTCCTTGGTAGCCCGGCGTGATGATGACGTCCACCGATTCGTCTTCCCGGTTGTCCTGGAAGTAGTCCGTACCGGCAAGGTTACGCTGGATGTTGAAAGCGGCCGCCTGGCCCTTGACTCCTGACACCACCACTCCAGTGCCTGAGTAGGAGGTGTCGCTGTTGCCAACCGACGCCACCTTGTAACCGCGCGCCGTGAGCTGGTCAGCCACCGTTGCGGCCAGCCCGCCGCGGGACGTGGCGTTGAGGACATTGAGTTGGACGTTAGCGTTGGGCACGTAGTCGAACGTGCCTGAAGGACAGAGGCTGGCTGGTGCCTTGCTGGCAATCGCCGTGGGGACTTTGATGACGCCGTTCATGACAGCCCAGGCGCCTACTGCACCGGCAGTAATAACCCCGAGCAGCAGCACCAGCACAATCCCGTGGAACAGCCTGCGCCCGAAACTGCCCCGCCGGACGGGAGCGTCATCGGCAAAAGTTGCACGGAGTTCCGGTCCCGTCACCACGTGGTGGCCGTGGAGCTGCGTCACATCCTTGGGACGCTTACGTTTTTTTGGCCGGGCGGTGTCCTGCTCCGGACCGGACTGCCTAGCCATCGATGACCAATACACGAGCGTGAATGGCCGTCCTCTGGTGCAGGGCTGTGCGGACTGCCCGGTGAAGGCCGTCCTCGAGGTACATCACGCCCTGGTACTGGACGACGTGCGGGAACAGATCTCCAAAGAACGTGGAGTCTTCAGCCAGCAATGCCTCCAAGTCCAGGGTCCGCTTGGTGGTGACCAGATCATCCAGGCGGACGGGACGCGGGGGCAGGGCCGCCCAGTCCCGCGGCGCGGAGTATCCATGGTCAGGGTACGGGCGTCCCTCGCCCACTGCTTTGAAGATCACCCTGCAAGCCTATGGAAGAAGCCGCCCTAACGGAACTTGTGACCCGCAGCACAGGCAGGTTGTAGCCAAAAGGTGACTAACCGTCGTCGGGCGTCACAGTCGTCACAGCTGTGAGGGTTCCCGCAGGGACTGACAGAATAGGGGCATGACCCAACCGTTCCAAGGTACTGACCGGACCGCTGCCCGCACCCAGCCCGCACTGGCTTTGCTGCTGGATGTCGATGGCCCCATCGCAAGCCCTGTGACGCGCGACGTCAAACCGGACATCATCGCCGACATGGTGGCTCTTGCATCGGCAGGAATCCCGGTCATCTTCAACACAGGCCGCTCGGACGCGTTCATTGCCGAACAGGTCATGGAACCCATGATTGCCGCGGGCATGCCCGCCAACACGGTAATCCACGCCATCTGCGAGAAGGGCGCCGTGTGGTTCAGCTACACCGCTGAGGGCCCGGGTACCATCCACGTGGACCACGAACTCGCTGTGCCCAAAGCCTACGGCGACGACATCCGCCGCTTGGTAGCCGAGGATTACTCCACACACATGTTCTTCGATGAGACCAAGCGCGCCATGGTTTCCGTGGAGCAGCACGTGGACGTAGCCAGCGCGGACTACCTGGCTGAACAGAAACTCTTCGACGCCGACGCCCTGGGCATCATGGAACGGCACGGCCTGAGTGCAGCCATACTGGACCATCACGCCCCGGAATCCGACGACACCGCGGACTACCGGCTGGACCCCACCATCATCTCTACAGACATCGAGTCCGTGCGGCTCGGCAAGGACCTCGGAGCAAGCCGCGCCGTTGAGCTCCTCGCGGCCCAAGGCATCACCCCGCTCTCCTGGCGTACGGTGGGTGATTCCCGGACCGACTACGCCATGGCAGACTGGCTACACCACAACGACCACGACGTGAAGCACGTGGATGTCCGGCCCGCAGACGGCGTCCCGGTGAAGCCGTACACGATTCTGACGGCCACTGACTTGGAACTTGCGGAAGACGTGATCCACGACGACGCCGGCGGAGCGTTCCTGCGCAGCTGGCGCGAGGCCTTGGACATCTAGCAGCGTCACCACACCCTTACCCCAGAAACACCGACGATCCCGGAGAAACAGCCATCACACAAGCACAGGTCGATCCGATTTACCACGGCAGCCCGTCCGTCGAAGAGGACACGATTGCGGAGGCGGTCTCGCCTGCCGTTGTCGCGCATCTCAGGCACCGGTCCGACGTCGTCCGTCACCGCGGGCGGTACGCCCTGGTCAACGGCGACCTCACTCCGCAACAGGCCATGGTTTCCGATCTCCTGGCTGTACGGGCCGCCCTGGATGCCGCCGGCATCGACTTCATCCTGGTGCGTGGCAACGACGAGCGGCCTGTCATCGCCGTCGACTGGGAGTCCCGCAAGGACGTCCGCAAGGCGCTGGTCGCGGCGTTCCGGAACGAGCCTTTCTACTCCATGACAGTGGACGCCAAGAAGAAGACCTCCATGCTGGTGGCCGACGGCGATCTCACTGCCAACCGGAAAGCCCGGATCTTTCGCCTGTACCGGCCGCGCGTCGAAATCGGCGGGGGCCTTTGGTACGGGCCGGCACTCGGTGTCCAGCTTGAGCTCTGGAGGTTCGAGGGCGACCATCTGGAACTCCCCGTGGAGAACTCCCTGACCCGTCGCACCATGCTCCGGCAGGACGCCGTCCGCGGTACGGTCCAGCGCCACGGCCTGTCCTGGCCCACCATCGAGAACATGTTCGCCGACCACGCCAGCGACATCGACTTCGACATCGACATCGTTTTCTCGTGGGTGGATGGCAGCGACCCCGAATACATCGCACGTAGGCGCGCCCAGCAGGCCGGCGCCGTCCTGGGCGAAGGCGACGACCACGAAGCCCGCTTCCGGCAGATCAACGAACTGAAGTACGCGCTGCGTTCGGTTCACATGTTCGCCCCCTGGATCCGCCGGATCTTTATTGCCACGGATTCCCCGGCGCCTGCCTGGCTGGCGGAGCACCCCGCCGTGACGATCGTCCGGAGCGAGGAATTCTTCGCCGATCCTTCGGTCCTGCCCACCCATAACTCGCAGGCCGTGGAATGCCAGCTCCACCACATCGAGGGCTTGTCGGAGCACTTCCTGTACTCCAACGACGACATGTTCTTCGGCCGTCCAGTAGGCCCGGACATGTTCTTCACGCCCGGCGGCATCACCAAGTTCATCGAGGCGGACACCCGCATCGGCCTGGGCGAGAACGACGCCGAGCGCAGTGGCTTCGAGAACGCGGCGCGCGTCAACCGCAAGCTTTTGTGGGAACGCTTCGGCCGGATCACCACCAGGCACTTGGAGCACACGGCAGCACCGTTGCGGCGCAGTGTGGTGGCGCAGATGGAGAAGGAATTCCCCGCTGAGTTCGCCAAGACCGCAGCCAGCCGTTTCCGCGCCGCGGACAACATCTCGGTGACCAACTCGCTGTACCACTACTACGCCCTGCTCACCGGCCGGGCGGTCACGCAAACCGCTGCCAAGGTCCGCTACGTGGATTCGACCATGTGGGCCGGCCTGCACTACCTGCCCAAGCTGCTGGCCAAGCGCCACATGGACTTCTTCTGCCTCAACGATGGCAGTTTCCCTGAGGTGGCCGCGGATGAACGGGCCGAACTGGTGACCGACTTCCTGGAAAAGTACTTCCCCGTCAAGGCACCCTGGGAGAAATAACCGGCAGCGACGACGTCAGGGTACCGGGTGAGGTGTGCGCGCCCACGCGTGACTCGTGCGGAATGCGGATGCCGGCGGCAGCCAATCGCCGCTGGACTTCCGCCGCATCCACGGGTTCGCCTACCGTGACTCCGCCGGACATGGGAACCACCGAATGGACGATGGTGTGTTCGTAGACGTGGATCATGTTGTAGGACTGGGCGCCGTCGCGGCCCCGTTGGCCTCCCGCGCGCACCCCGAGATCCTGGGTGTAACACGTCGCGGAGGCGACGGACACCGGGATGCCGGCGAAGCTCGCCGTCGTGGAGTAATGCAGGTGGCCACCCAGGATGGTGCGGACGTCCGTATTACGCACGACGGCGGCCAGGGCGGCTTGCCCACGCAGCTCCACCAGGACAGCGAGGTCCTGCACGCACGGGACGGGCGGGTGGTGGAGCGCCAGAATGGTGCCGTCCGGTGCGGGCGTGGCCAGTTCGGAGGCCAGCCACTCAAGCTGCGATTCGGACAACTCGCCGTAATGGTAGCCGGGGACAGTGGTGTCCAAGGTGATGATGCGGAGCCCGTTGACGAAGTAGCTGCGGTCCACGGGGTCCTGGGGCTGGCTGGCTTCCGAGGCGTCCACGAACGCGGCGCGGAAGTTGGCCCGGTTGTCGTGGTTTCCCATGGCCCAGATGGCCTTGGCACCGAGTGCGTCGCAGACAGGCTCGATCATGACCCGGAGCCGTTTGTAGGCCTCGAGCTCTCCCCTGTCCGCGAGGTCGCCGGTGAAGATGATGGCCGCGGGCTTGATCCGGGAAGCGACGATCTGCCGGCAGATCTCCTCGAGCCTGGCTGCGCTGTCAACAGAGCCATGAAGCGTGCCTGGTCCACCCACCAGGTGAAGATCGCTCAAGTGCAAAAGCACATGACCTGGTTTGGGGTACTCGGCCTCGATGAGCTCCATAGCTTGCCTTAGCGTTTGGTGGGAGACGGCGTCTCCCGTGTCAATCCAGTAGGGCCAATCCAACCAGACAACAAGCCAACAACTGGCTAATTTCCGGCGGAATGTTGGAAAATTACTTTCCTCCCTTCAGGTTTTCGCATTTACGCCAACGCCTCTTCCACTGCCTTCAACAGGTCTTCGGAGTCAGGCTCCACTGCGGATGGGAACCTCCCAACCAATTCACCGGAGCGGCTGACGACGAACTTTTCGAAGTTCCATTTCACCTTGACCGGCTGGCCATCCTCGTCGCGGGTCAGCTCGGCGAACAGCGGGTGCTGCTCCTTGCCCAGGACGTTGGCTTTGCTGGTCAACGGGAACGTGACGCCGAAATTCCGTTCGCAGAACTCCGCGATCTCCGCATCGGCTCCCGGCTCCTGTCCACCGAACTGATTGCACGGCACGCCGAGGATCTCCAGCCCTTGCCCGCGGTACTTGCCGTAGAGCTCTTCCAGGCCCGCATACTGGCGGGTGAACCCGCATTCGGAAGCGACGTTCACCACCATGACAGCCTTGCCCTCGAACCGGCCGAAGTCGCCCTCGGAGCCGTCGTTGAACGTGATGGGAATGCTGTAGAGGCTGCTCATGGGATTCGCTTCCTGACGTCATCGGCTGGCGGGATCGCCGCCATCGAGCTTACGGGAGCTGGCTCGGGCCGCGAAACGCGCGGCCGTGTTGGCGTCTAGGGCGCAGGAATGATGAGCGAGGACAACGGCACAATCACGCCGTCCGGCCTCTGGACCAGGTCCGGGGCGATCAGGATGTAGCCGGGCGGGAGCGTCACAACCGGGAGGGCGGACGGGAGGACGGCCACCGGTGTTGGCGCAGGCGCCGGAGCAACGGGCGCCGGGGCGGGCGCCACGGTCTGCGTCACTGTTGGCACCACTACCGGTGCGGGCTCCACGACTACCGGGGCAGGTACCGGAGGTTCGACGACGGCGGCTGGCGGCGGCGCGACGGCTGACTGGACGGTCGGAGCCTGGACAGTTGGGTCCTGGACGGCTGGTGCTTGGACCGTTGGCGCTTGGACCGTTGTGAGGGGGTCCGTTGCTACGGGCGTCGTCGGGACTACTGGAGCCGTGGTCTCGGGGGCTGTGGTGGTAGTCGTCGGGGTCGGCGTAACCGTCGGTGTGGGGGTGACGGTTGGTGTCGGCGTGGCCGTCGGCGTCGGGGTGACTGTCGGCGTCGGCGTGACCGTCGGCGCCGGGGTGACCGTCGGCGTCGGCGTCACGGATGGTGACGGTACCGGCGTCGTGGTTTGAGGCGGTGACGGGACGGCGGGGCTGGTGGGCGTCTCCACCGACGTGACCGGTGGGACCACAACGGGCGGGGCCACGGGTTCCTCGTGTTCGCCGCCGATGACTGCGCGGTTGGTGCCGTCGGCCACGGGGACTGCCCACTGCGGCGCAGAGCTTCCCGTGCCAACTCCCGGCTGGTAGTTCACGAACGTCATGGTTTGGAGCGGATCCACCTGCTTGATGGGCAGGTAGGTCCAGCCGTTCGGGTTGGTGTGGAGCCCGTTGACGATCGTCTCGAAGTGGAGGTGGCAGCCCGTGGACCAGCCGGTAGTGCCTACCTCGGCAATGACCTCGCCCACGCGGACCGACTGGCCCTGCGTGACGCTGATGTCCTGCAAGTGGTTATAAGTGGTGACCAGGCCGTTGCCGTGCTCGATTTCCACACGGTTTCCGCCGCCCCAGATATGCCAACCAACAGCGCGGACCACACCGGCGTCGGCTGCGTAGACCCGGGTTCCGCAGGCGGCCGCGTAGTCCTGGCCCCAGTGGAACTCGCCGGCAAGCCCGGTCAGCGGGCTGTAGCGGTAGCCGTAGGGAGAACTCGGATTGAGGACTTCAAGGGGCGCGTACAAGCTGCCTGCGGGAGGTCGGGACATGCCAGCCGAGGCTACTGTCAGTCCGGTGGAACCGTCTTTGCTCACCGTCCGGACTACCGCCCGGTCAAAGTAGACCATGGGCGTGCCAGGCGTTTGCTCGGGCGCTGCCTGGGTGGGGTCGATGACCATGGTTTCAGCCTCGGGCGGCGTAAGGCTCCCCAATGCTGTAGGTCCTACGACGCCCTGGGCCACTGTTCCATCAACGGTTCCCATGGGAACGGATGTCAGCGGCTGGAAGCCGAAGGCGAAGAAGGCCAGAACCGCGAGGCATCCGGCGATAAAGACGCGGCGGAATTTTTCGGTACGGATCAGGTCAACTGCCCGGTCTGATTCATGATGCTTGCCCACAAAACACTCCCCAAAGCCAGCGGCACCAAACCCCAGCCTGGCGTGCAAGCACCATTCTTGCGGGAATCACACCAGAAATAAAGGCTTCGCGGGCGCTGGGAAGCGAAAGGTTGGATCAGTTTTTGCTCAAGATGTCTTGAGCTTTGCTGAGGGCGCTTCTGATCTATGTCGGCGAACCAGGGGACGCCCAATCCGGTTGGTTGTCCACTGCCGGATTGCGTTCTCTCCAGACCGTTGGCCCTCGGTCTGGAAACTCGAGCGGCTCGGCCGGGACCTGCGACACCTGGTCAACATCGTCCCTGGCCCCACCGAATGCAGAGTCGGCCTGAAGGTCCTCACAGGGCAGGGCGCTGCCATTGACACCACAACCGCATCCGGGAAGCTCGTCTTCGGGATCTTTGGTGCCCTAGCCGAGTTCGAACGCGAGCTCATCTCCGAACGTACCCTCGCCGGGCTCGCCTCAACCCGTGCCGCGGTCGCAACGGTGGACGCCCGTACAAGGTGACCCCCGCTAAACTCAGGCTCGCCATGGCCTCCCTGGGCAAGCCCGCTACCAAGGTCAGCGCACTTTGCGCCGAACCCGGTATCACCCGACAGACCTTGTACCGGGATGTTTCCCCGACCGGGGAACTACGGCCTGACGGGGCTAGGCTCTCGAACCCGAAAGAGGGTTTGCTTCAGGCGGTGACGATCATCAGTTCAGGGCGCGGTGCGGACTTTTTGTTCCGTGTTCAGACGCCCAGCAGTTACGCCGACGATGCTGAGTGTTGTGGGCGCTGGGACCGCGGTCTGGATCTGAATACCGCCGGTTCCCGGCGTAATCGAGCCGAGGATACTCGCGTGGCGCGCGCCCGTGCAGCTCGGCACTGTGGCCGGAAGGTTGTGCACTGAGAGGTATCCGAGGACGGCGAACGCACAAGCCTCTTTCATTGACGAGGGAAGTCCGAGTTCGTCTGAGCGGCGCAGCTCGACATTTTCCAGTTCGTGCTCCAGGTCCCGCATCAGTGTTGGGTTGAGGGTGCCGCCGCCGGAGACAACCACCGATGTTCCTCCCACGGCTCTTACGGCGTCGGTTACGGTCCGGGCTGTTAGCCGGACAAGCGTGGCAATTACGTCCTCGGCCGGGAGGTCCTGCGTCCCGGTGTCCGCAAGTGCTGCGGTGAGATAGGGCAGGTGGAACAGCTCCTTGCCGGTGGTCTTGGGGGCGGGCCGGGAGTAGTACGGCTCGTCGAGCAGCCGGTTGAGCAGTTCTGCGTGGACCGTGCCCCGGGCACCGAGCTCGCCGTTGTGGTCATAGCGTTGTTTGCCCGCAGTCATCGACGTGATCGCCGCGTCGATGAGCGCGTTTGCCGGCCCGGTATCGAAGGCTATGGGTTCGCCTGATACGACAGTGATGTTGGCAATTCCGCCGAGATTCAGGGCTACGGGCGTCCCCGACATCCCGCGCAGCCACAGAGTGTCGAACAGGCTCACCAATGGTGCTCCCTGGCCGCCGGCGGAAACGTCGCGGGATCGGAAGTTTGACACAACCGTGCATCCGGTTGCTTCCGCTATCCAGGACGGTTCTCCGAGCTGGAGGGTGCCGTGGACTGTGCCGCCTTCTACCCAGTGGAACACGGTCTGGCCGTGGGATGCGATGACTTCAGCCTGGCCATCGCAGAGCTGGTCGTTGGCCTTGGCCGCGAGTCGGGCAAAGGCCTGACCGATGCCTGCATCGAGCCGGCAGACCTGCTCCATGGAGGTCGTCGCGGGCGGCATCTGTGCCGCCAGGGCCGCCAGCAACTCATCGGGGTAGGGCTCGCTGATAGCACCCCGGGGATCAATCACCAAGGCATCACCTTCGCGGGTGATGTCAACGGCGACGGCATCGATCGCATCATAAGACGTTCCGGACATCATGCCGATGATACGCATGTGGATACTCCCTTTTCTTCTGGTTAGGTTAGTCGCGCAGGGCGTGCTTGTGGGCGGAACCACGGAGCGAGGCAAGTGCGAAGACGCTGATGATGCACGTGACCATCACGTAGTAAGCGGGGATGTCTTTGTTGCTCGTGGAAGCGATAAGGCCGGTAATGATGAGCCCAGCGGATCCCGAGAACACGGCGTTGGAGAGCGAGTACGCGAGTCCCAAGCCGGTGTAGCGAACAGTGGTGGGAAACATTTCCGAAAGCATGGCGGGGCCTGGGCCGGCCATCATGCCGACGACTGCACCTGCAATGAAAACGCCGGCTCCCATGAGCCACGGTGAGCTACCAGGATCCTGAAGGATTTTAAGGAGCGGCAGGGCAAGGACGGTGATGAGGATGGCGCCCGCCATCATGATCGGTCGGCGGCCCCACCGGTCGCTGAGAATGGCACTGGGGATGATGGAGGCGGCGAAGCCTGCATTGGCGAGCACTGTGGCGATCAGGGCCGCTTGGAACGTGGCGTGAAGGCTGGTCTGGAGATAGGAAGGCAGGACCACGAGGAATGTATAGCCGGCTGCTGACCAGCCCATGAGCCGTCCGATCCCAAGGAGGATCGCCTTGGCCGTTTCAGCTTTGCTGGGATGCGAAACGACGACGTCTGCCGTGTGCGTCTTCTCCGCCAGTGTGGCGCGCTGGAAGTTCGGAGTCTCCTCAAGCTTCAGCCGCAGGTAGAGTGCCACGAGGCCGAGGGGCAAAGCCAAAATGAAGGGGATCCGCCAGCCCCAAGCGCTGAGGTCCTGAGCACTCAGAATCGAGGACATGAGAGCTGCGACGCCAGCGCCTGCCAAGAGACCCAGCGCGACAGTGAAGGACTGCCATGATCCGAACCTTCCGCGTTTTCCAGGAGGTGCGAACTCGGTCATGATGGAAACGGCGCCGCCGAACTCACCACCCGCTGACAATCCTTGGAGAATGCGGACAAGAGTCAGGAGGATCGGTGCCGTAATGCCCAATGTGGCGTAGTTGGGGAGCAGGCCGATGAGCGTGGTCGCCCCCGTCATCAGCAGCAGGACGACGATCAGGGTGGGGCGCCGACCGACGCGGTCACCGATCCGGCCAAATATCCAGGCTCCGACGGGGCGGAAGAAGAACGCGATGGCGAACGAAGCATAGGTCTTGATGAGGGCCTCGAAGTCCGAGGCCCCTGTCGTCGTGAAGAAGTTGGCAGCGATGACGGTTGCAAACGCACCGTAGATGCCGAATTCGTACCATTCGATGAAGTTGCCTACGGACCCGGCCACCAGGGCTCGCCTGGATTGCTTGGCGGGTGGCTGTTGGATGATTGTTGGGGTGCTCATGATTTCTCCTACGTTGTGCGGGGATTCGCCATGTCCTATGACGACGACCGATGGTTATGGCGGTTCAGGCCGCCTTGTTGCAGCGCCTCTAGAGTTTTTGCCAGTCCGGTTTGTGCCTGAAGGAATGGCGGTAGTAGTCGGCCAGTGAGAGCTGTGACGCCGCGGCGTCATCCAACAGCACGGTGACGTGTGGGTGCAGTTGTAGCGCTGATGCCGGGCACAGGGCCGAGACGGGCCCTTCAACCAAGTGCCGTACCGCTTGGGCTTTGTTCGCCCCAGTTGCCGCCAGCAGGATGTGACTGGCCTCCAGGATGGTTCCGAGACCCTGTGTCACCACATGCCTTGGGACTTCGTCCAGGGAGTCAAAGAATCTGGCATTGTCGCGCCTGGTTTGTTCAGTGAGCGTCTTGATTCGTGTGCGTGACGCCAGGGACGAGCCCGGTTCGTTGAAGCCAATGTGGCCGTCCGTGCCAATGCCCAGGATCTGCAGATCAACCCCGCCAGCAGCTTGCACGGCTTTCTCGTACGCTTGGCAAGCATAGTGCGTACCTGCGGCGTTGCCCGCCGGGCCGTGGACGTTGGCTGGATCGAAGTCCACCTTGTCGGTGAACTCCTTCCGGATTACCTCACGGTATTGCTCAGGGTGCCCATCGGGCAGACCCACGTATTCATCGAGTGTGAATGCGCGGGCACGTGCGAAACTCACAGTCCCCGACTGATAGCGCTGCTCAAGTTCCCGGTAGATAGGCAGAGGTGAGGAGCCCGTGGCAAGGCCGAGAACCGCGTGGGCTTTACCCGCAAGCAGTGACTCGATTTGGTCCGCTGCCAGCCTGCCGACTTCTGCAGTGTTGGGGAGAATAACGATCTCCATCACACGGCCCCTTCCGTTGGTTTGGTCGCATCATCCAGCAGTTCGAGGATGTGTCGGTATTGGTGGCCCGTGGCTTGGGTCATGCCCAGTTCGCAGGTTCTGTTGGTTGACGCGTACGCCGAGTGGCCACTCTGGTTGATTTCGGCTGCCTGCGCCGCGGTCGCGGACTCGGTCAGCTCGGGGTGCAGCAGACCGCGGTCTCCGGCGTATGCGCAGCATCCCCAACTGGGTGGAACCATCACTTCTCCGGACAGGGAGCTGGCAATCGCTGTCAATGCATCGTTGATACCGAGGCGTGTTGAGGAGCAGGTGGGGTGGAGCGCAAGGGATTCAAGGTGTCGTGGAATCTCCAGGTGCGGTACTAGCCGCTTGTTGGCGAACTCCACCGAGTCGATGAAAGTGAGTTGCGAATACTCTGAATCGGCCGCCGTGTCCCGCAGGGTCTCAAGCCCCTCCGTGCAGGAGGATGCGTCGCAAACCACGGGCAGGCGACCCTCGTCGCTTGCGTCCCAGAGTGCTGGAAGGACCTTGGTCCTCATGACGTCATAGCCTGTTGTGAATCCCTTCGACTTCCACGGCGTTCCGCAACAGAGGTCACCGATTCCTTCAGGAACGGCCAGCACTACGCCAACCCGTTCAGCAAGGTTCACGAATGCCTTGGAGACCCCGTCGCCCTGACGGCCGTGACCATCGTTGGCAGCGCCGAACATGGCGCCGATGCAGGCCGGAAAATAGACGGCTTCAGCGGATGGCGGCCGCTGCGCGCCGATCCGCTTGTGGCCTCCCTTGGGCAGCGCGTCAGCGTAGAGCGGCACGTTTTCGTCTCCGAGGGCCAGCCTGCCGACGCGGGTGACGGCCTTCACCACAGGGGAGGGCGCCATTTTCACGGCGCTCAGTCCTAGCGACCCGACGGTGGTGACGGCCTCCCAATGCTTTGATGCGGCAGTCCAGCCTTTGTCGGCCAGGGTGACACGGTTTTCGGATCGGAGCCGACGCACCAGATCCCCGGTGTTTATAAGCACTGGACAGGCAATCTGGCACATGCCATCTGCCGCGCACGTCTGAATACCGTCGTAGTCGAAGTCGCTGCGCAGGCGCTTGGCGAGGTCGTGGTCGCCGTGTTGTTCCGCAGTGGCGATTTCGCGGCGAATGACGATCCGTTGACGGGGAGTCAGGGTCAGGTCCTTGCTTGGGCATACGGGTTCGCAGTAGCCGCATTCGACACAGCGGTCTACTTCGTTTTCCACCGAAGGTGCCGTCTTGAGGTTGTCCATGTAGGAGCGTGGATCTTCGGAAAGGACAACGCCGGGGTTTAACAGGCCTGAGGGGTCGGTCAGTGCCTTGATGCTGGCCATGACTTCGTAGAGTTCACGGCCATACTGGCGTTCGACGAACGGAGCCATGATCCGGCCGGTACCATGCTCAGCCTTCAGGGTGCCCTGTCGCTGGAGTACCAGGTCCACCATGTCTTCGGTAAAGGCCTCGTAGCGGGCCAGCAGCGAAGGATCGCCGAAGCGCTCAGTGAGCATGAAGTGGATGTTTCCGTCCTTCGCGTGGCCAAAGATCACGCTGTCCTGGTAGCCGTGGCGTTCGAAGAGTGAGAGCAAGTCTTGGCAGGTCTCGGCTAACACGGGGACGGGGACCGCGATGTCTTCGAGTAGGGCGTTGGTGCCAACAGGCCGGTTGCCCGCGACGGCCGTGTAAAGGCCCTTTCGGATGTGCCAAAGGGCTGCCCGTTTGGCGGCGTCTGTCGATAGCTCGAACGGCGCAGCAAGAGCCAGGGAGCTGAACAGTTCGAGGCTTTCCCGATGCTTATGCTGCACTTCCTCCGCGGACGCACCCTGGTGTTCGACGAGCAGGGCTGCGTGTCGATCGATGTCCAGCCCAGCCAAGGTGGTCGGGGTGTCGACCTGGTGCTGGGCCACGCGCAACGATGCGGCGTCCATGAGTTCGATGCTGGACAGTCCCGATGCGACCAGATCCGGCAGCGACGAGGCAGCGGCGTCCAATGAAGGGAACACCATCAGGCCGGTCCCCGCATGCATCAGGGATTCGATGGTGCGGAAGGTTGCCTGAGCAATAAAGCCCAGGGTTCCTTCAGATCCGATCATGAGGTGCTCCAGGATCTTCACCGGTGTCTCGAAATCGAGGAAAGAGTTGAGCGCGTACCCCATGGTGTTCTTCATGGAGAACTGGTGCTCAATGGTGCGCACGGAAGCTGGATTGGTCACGATCCGGTGGCGCAGACGTGCCAGCCCGTCATGCAGTTCGGGTTCTGTTGCGCGCAGGTGCTGGTCGGCCGTGGGATCCGCGGTATCGATCACAGTTCCCGATGGCAGAACGAACACCATGGACTCGAGCGTGCGGTAGGTGTTGAATTCGGTGCCGCAGGACATCCCGGAGGAGTTGTTTGCAACGACGCCGCCGATCGTGCAGGCACTTTCACTCGCCGGGTCCGGGCCGAGCTTGCGCCCATACTGGGCCAGCCGGGCATTTACGCTTCGCACCGTAGCCCCCGGACCCAAGCGGACTTTGGCGCCGCCGGCCAGCACCTCTATCGAGCGGAAGTTCTTGCGGACATCCAGCAGGAGTCCGTCCGTGATTGCCTGGCCGCTCAGCGACGTTCCGCCTGAACGAAAGACCAAGGGGACGCCGGAAGAAGCGGCCGCCGCCATGATCTGACCTACTTCGGCAGGGTCTAACGGCGCGAGTACAGCCTGCGGGGTTAGGAGATAGTGCGACGCGTCGTGGGCCAAAGCGAGGCGGTCGAGCTCCCGTGTGGAGAAGCCGCTGAAGCCGCGGAGCGAAGTATCCACTCTCATCGGAGCACTAACCTCTTTCTGGCATTCGGTCATCCGACGCTGCCTTTCTTGCGTGAGTATGGGGGGTGTCCAAAGGTGTTCCCGAAATGATGTTTAGTTCTGGCGAAGGGATTCCGTGGCACGCCGCAGGTCGCCTCCTGCGGCCTGAACAGCACCGCGGGCTACCTCCGGTTCGGCGCCGGTGAACATGATGGCCAAAGCAACTTTCAAGTCACCTTCGGCGGCTTCGAGTGCGCTGAGGCAGCCCGCTTCAGCCCCGCCGGTGGCCTCCATCAGGATCCTGACCGTGCGTGCCCGCAGCTTCTCATTGGTGGCCACGACGGACACCATCAGATTCGACCAGGTCTTACCTAGTTTGATCATCAGGGTGGTGGAGAAACCGTTGAGCATGAGCTTCTGGGCAGTTCCCGCTTTAAGGCGGGTTGACCCGGCCAACGCCTCGGCACCGGTGTCTGCTACGAGAAGAAAATCCGCCAAGTGGCCCAGTTCCGGCTCCTTGGCGCAGGAGATGAGTGCCGTCGTGGCACCCTGTTCGCGACCAGCTGTCAACGCCCCGCCGACATACGGGGTTCGTCCTGAAGCGGCAATGCCAATAACGACATCTCCGGGTCGAGTGTCTCTCGCCTCTGCAACACCGGCATCCCAGGAATCCTCAACGTTTTCTACGGCATGGGTCAGAGCCCGGCTTCCTCCGGCATGGTGTGCAACAACAACGCCCTCGGGCAGGTTGAACGTAGGTCTCAGTTCAGCCGCGTCAAGGACGCCCAGACGTCCGGAGGTGCCGGCCCCGAAATAGTGAACCCGTCCGCCGCCGCGGATAGACTCCTCTGCTGCTTCCACCAGCTGGGCCATTACCGGAAGGGTGAGACGGACCGCAGCGGGTGCCCGCTGGTCTTCGTCATTGAGCGCTTCCAGGATTTTGACAGTCGGGAGCTGATCAAGATCAAGAGTCCGATCGCTGCGCGCTTCAGTACTAATGTCCAGCCAAGCTGGGTTCTCGGGGCGGGCATGCGGTTTAGCGGTCATCGAGGTCCCTAATTTCCTTTGTGTGTGATTTACCTGACATTCAAGGTAGGTGCTTCACGACCGTCGTGTCAATCATTTACATGAAATTCAGTTTTTAGGAAACTTATGTACAAGATCCTGTTGTCCCGGTACCTTGGTAGGAGGGCAACAAGAAGGAGCATCCGATGGAAGATGTCGGACACCAAGGGTCATCAAGAACGGTGCTGGTGAGGATCCGGTCAGCGCTGCCGTCGCTTCGGCCTTCCGAACGAAGCATCGCGGAAGCCGTCCTTGCCGACCCCTCGCGGGTTGCCACGATATCCATAGGTGACCTCGCGGAGGAGTGCGGGACCTCGACCACGTCAGTCGTGCGCTTCGCCAAGAAGATTGGCTACAGCGGATATTCGGACCTCCGCCTCGATCTGGTGCGTGAGGCGACTCGCGAGAGTCTGGCCAACAATGTCCCGGCCGAAGTCTACGAAGACATTGACCAGGCAGACTCTCTTCAGGACGTAGTTTCCAAAATTGCTTTCAACGAGACGATGTCCATCGCTGACACTGCCCAACTGCTCGATGTTCAAAAGTTGGAGGAAGCGGTCGCGGCGATCTCAGTGGCCAGGAAGACCGACATCTTTGGAGTCGGTGCCGGCGCGCTGGTTGGGCAGGATTTACGCCAGAAACTGCACCGGATCGATCAGACCGCCTTCAGCTGGTCCGAGGCGCACGCAGCGTGGACCTCAGCGGCACTTCTGGACAACTCATGCGTGGCCGTAGCAATTTCGCATTCTGGAACGACGGTCGACACCGTTGATTTCCTCAGGGTCGCCAATGACGTCGGAGCAACCACGATCGCCATCACCAACCACGCCGATTCCACACTCGGCCAGGAAGCCGACATTGTGCTCTGCACGGCAGCTCGAGAGACACCCTTCCGGCCGGGCGCTTTGGGCAGCCGCATTGCCCAAATGATGGTCATCGATTGCCTCTTTGTGGGTGTAGCGCAGCGGTCATATGAGGCCTCGATCGCCGCCCTGCGCAAGACCCACGCAGCCATTCAAGTCCGCCGCCTGTCCCAACGAATGCCGAACCAATAGGAGCACCCGATTGCGGCGCTGGATTCCTCCTTCGGACCGCCCCAAACTGCCCACTTGGGGAGTCGTTGAAGCTTTCCCCACGAAGGAAGCCTAGGTTTGTCAATCGCAGCGCTGGCGCCGTGCCTTGAATGTGGGCATGTCACGACCAGTTTGGAGTGAAGTATTGAATAGCTCGGAGCTTCTGGAGCTGCTGAGGCGATATCAATTACGGAAGGAGTAGATGAATTTCATGAGCTGATGAAGGTGATGCTTCAGCAACTGACGGTTCTTTTCATTCCGCCTGACATCCAATCCTCTCTGCAGACCGCTGAAGCCTATTGGAGAGGCGATAAGACCGTCACCGCCGATGACTTGGAGTCAGCCAGGTTCAACACTTGGGAGTACTTGGACAGTTTCCCCAAGGCGCTGATCTGAAGACCTGGGGAGTCCGAACGGCCCGTGCCCTTTTGTGAGTCACCGAACCGGGGGGAGACACCGAAATAAGGTCAATGAAGGCCAAGTGGTTCGCCGCCATGATCTGGAATGAGTGGTGAACTCCGGGGGCGTCCCACTAGGAACCCATCGGGTATGTTTGCAGGCGATCTGACTTGGGCCAGAGAGCCACCTCGATACTTGCAGTTAGGGCCAGGTTCGCCAGTTATGCATTTGGGTAGTCTCGGCCCAAAGCAGCGCCCGTAAGTGCGACGTCCCCGCGCGCGCCTTCCAGTACACTACCTTGATGGACTGATTCAAGTTGCGCTTCCCCCTCGGAGCCGGGACGCGTCGCGTCAGCCCAGGTTTTCCTTCAGCAGCGCACGGTGTTCGACGGCGGCATTTGCGTGGATCGCGCGGCCGGCCTCAGTCAATTCCAGGAACAGCGAGCGGCGGTCTTCAGCGCAGGTTTGGCGGGAAACGAGGCCTGCCTTTTCCAGGCGGTCCACCACTTTGGACACGGCGCTCTGCGTCATGGGTGTCCGCTCCCCCAACGACTTCATGCGACAGGACGATTCTTCGCTGTCAGCAACGAGATCCAGGATTTCGAACTCGTTCAGCCCGATATCGAACTTGGCTTCAAGGGCGCGGTCGATTGCTCCTGCGGTACGGAAGTAGGAGCTCTGGATGCTGCGCCACTGCTCAACCAATTCCCGGTCTTCCAGCTGGCGGTCACGCGTCGTTGCCATGTCCCCATCTTAGGTCATCAGTGGATTAAAATCCACGTCATAAGATTCCGTGTCATATTCCTTGTCATTGAATGACGTGTCATATAGATTGATCGCATGACCTCACCCACCACCCTCAAAACCTCTGTCGAGCCGACCTTGGCCACAGCGGTCCGCTGGACGCGGGCGCAGTGGCTTCTGCTAATGGTTGTCTGCACCGTCCTGGCCCTCGACGGGCTGGACGTCTCCATGGTTGGCGTCGCTTTGCCGTCCATCGGACAGGAACTCCACCTCGGAACCGATTCCCTGCAGTGGATCGTTTCCGCCTACGTCCTGGGCTACGGAAGCCTCCTGCTCCTTGGTGGGCGACTGGCAGACCTGTTGGGCCGCCGTCGAATCTTCCTCATTGCCTTGACCGTCTTCGCAGCTGCGTCGCTCCTCGGCGGCCTCGTCGACGATCCCGCCGTCCTGATCGCCACACGGTTCGTCAAAGGGCTCGCGGCCGCTTTCACCGCACCCACCGGGTTCTCCATCATCACCACCAACTTTGCCGAGGGACGCGAACGCAACAAGGCGCTGTCCATCTTCACCACTTTTGGCGCCAGCGGATTCTCACTGGGCCTGGTAGTCGGCGGCCTGATGACCAGCCTGAGCTGGCGCTGGACGTTCCTGGTATCCGTCCCGATCGCCGTGATCGTGGTCCTGCTGGGCATGAAATTCATCCCCAAGGACAAGCCATCGGCGGAAAACAGCGGACACGACATCTGGGGAGCCGTGACCCTCGCGCTGGGCATGCTCGGCCTGGTGTACACCTTGGTTTCAGCACCTGAGCAGGGCTGGGGATCTGTGGCAACAATCGCCGGATTCGCAGTTTCTGTTGCCGTGCTGGCAGCCTTCGCAGTGATCGAAAACAAGGTCAAGCACCCGCTCATCCGCTTCGGCATCCTCAAGGAAGGCTGGGTGGCGCGGGCCAACTTGAGCGCAGTGGGGCTCTTTGGGTCCTACCTGAGCTTCCAGTTCATCGTCACCATGTTCCTGCAGTCCGTGCTCGGCTGGACTCCACTGGGGATGGCGTTGGCGTTGCTCCCGGCGGGTCTGTTGGTGGCCACCAGCGCGCCGTTCGCGGACCGGCTCATCGAGAAATTCGGGGCCACGCAGCTGATCCTCACCGGTCTCACAGCGCTCGGCCTGGGGTACGTCCTGTTCCTCCGCGTAGGCACCACCCCGAACTACGCCATGGACATCCTTCCATCGGTGGTCCTCCTGGGCATCGGCTTCGCCCTGGCCTTCCCGTCCATCAACGTGCAGGCCACAGCGGGCATCAAGGATTCGGAGCAGGGACTGGCCGCCGGTTTGATCCAGACCAGCACGCAGGTGGGAGCGGCTTTGGTCCTGGCCGTCACCACAGCCCTGGTCAGCGGCCACGGCCAAGCGGCCGGCACCGTCAGCGCGCAAGCCATGCTGGAACAGTACCGTCCGGGGCTCATCCTCAGTGCCGCCGTCGCCATTGCCGCGTTGCTGGTGGCAGCCGCCCCAGCCCGACGACGCGCCACCCGGTAGATTTTCCTCTGTACACCTCCGCCAAAGAGCGGTCTCATGGGATGCATGAGGAACTACCTCACTGAGTACCGCCACGAACTGCAGCGCACGTTCACCGGGACGTCCGGGACGCCGCCTGAGTGGGTGCCGCGCCTGGCGGAAGGGAACGACGCCGGATATCACCTTCCGGGGTCGGCCGTCTGGGCGGTGCATGGACACGTGGCCACCATTGTGGCGGGGATCAGGGTCCTGTTGATGCAGGCCCTGCACCCCGGCGCTCTGGCCGGAGTTTATGAGCACTCCGGTTTCCAGAAGGACCCGTTGGGCCGCCTGGCCAACACCGTGCGCTGGATCTTCACGGTGACGTACGGATCCACCGAGGCCGCCGAATCCGCCACCGCCGTGGTGCGCAGGATTCACGAACGCGTCCGAGGAACGTATACCGACGGAAACGGTGCCGTCCACGAGTACGCCGCCAATGACCCTGAACTTCTCCGCTGGGTCCACGTCACCTACGCGGACTCGTTCCTCACGGCCAACCGCATCTGGGGTGTTTCCATCCCCGGTGGAGCTGACGCCTACGTCCGCGAATGGGCAGCGGCCGGGCGGCTCATGGGAGTGCAGGACCCGCCTGTTACCGAAGCCCAGGTCCGCGAGGAATTGGAGGGATGGTACGCATCCGGGATCCTGCGGGCCGATGAGCGACTGGCCGAGACCGTCTCCTTCATCCAACACCCGCCGTTGAGCCCGCTCCTCAGGCCTGGTTACCGCATCCTGTTCGCGGCCGCCGTCGCAAGCCTTGAACCAAAGTACCGGGAGCTGATGGGCCTCCAGCGAGCCAGGGTTGGCCCGGTCCCCCTCCCCGTGATCACGGCGGCGAGGGTAGTGCTGGGCATGGTCCGGCTCGCCCTTGGTTCACATGGGCCCAGCGAACAGGCGGCCCGACAAAGGTTGCAGCGGCTGGGGTACGCGGACGCTTGAACTCCCCTTTCGCCGAGGGTGAGATCTCACCCTTTTCGCGCGCCCATAACGGCGAAAGCCAACCCCTCGGCGCGTGCCCACATTGTGTGGGGTTGCGCCGAGGGGTTGGCTTTCAACCTTTTGGGGCGTTCATTGCGTCGAGAGCTAACTCCTCGGCGCACGCCGCGAGGACTGCTAGATCAAGTGGTCCGACAGGTGGTTCGGGGTGCCGAAGCGGTGGGCCGTGATGGACACTGCCTGCTCGCGGAGGAACGGCAGCATCTCGATCCGGCCGGCCTGGGTCACGGCACCGTGGTAAACCGCGACGTCGGGACGGCCACCCATGGCTGCGCTCAGCGCGGCGAAGTCGCCACCGATCAGGCGAATCCGACCGGCGTCGAACTTGGCCGCACGGGCCAGCCACGCGGCGTCGTCCTCGATCCGGACGCTGACGCCCAGGTTCGCGAACACGCTCACCACGGTGTCGGGAAGCACGACGGCGGAGCTCACCGTGAGCTTCGAACCAGCCACTGCGCCGGCTGCCACAACACGCAGCAGCTCTGCGAGCCGCTCGCCCTCGGAAAGGCGGATGGTGACAGGGAGGGAGCGGTAGCGGAAGACGTTGCGCTCTGCGGTCAGGGCGGAGACGTCCTTGCACGTGCCGAACTCGGATTCCCAAGCTGCGGCGTCACTGAAGAGTGCCTGCTGGAGGGTCTGGAGTTCCTCTGCGGTCACGTCGGCCGACTTGGCTGCAGCGAGGATCTGCGAAGCTGCACCCTGGAGCATGGTGCCGCGCTTGGCCTTGGCCTCGGCGGGGAGCCAGCTGCCCAAACCGATCAGGTAGTTCGGGCCGCCGGCCTTGGTTCCGGCACCCACGGCCGACTTCTTCCAGCCACCGAACGGCTGGCGCTGGACGATCGCACCGGTGATGCCGCGGTTGACGTACAGGTTTCCGGCCTGGATCTTCTCCAGCCAAACACCCATCTCTGCGGAATCCAGGGAGTGCAGGCCGGCGGTGAGGCCGTACTCGATCTCGTTCTGGATGGCGATGGCTTCCTCGAGCGTTTCGGCGGTCATAACGCCCAGCACCGGGCCGAAGAATTCGGTCAGGTGGAAGTAGGAGCCACGCTTGACGCCCGAACGGATGCCCGGGGACCACAGGCGGCCGGTCTCGTCGAGGCGCTCGGGCTTGATGGCCCAGCTTTCGCCGTCGCCCAGGGTGGTGAGCGCGTTCAGGAGCTTGCCATTGGCGGGCTCGATGATCGGGCCCATCTGGGTGGTGGCGTCCTCCGGGTAGCCGACAGTCAGTGAGCGGGCGGCGTCGATGAGCTGGTTGTGGAAGCGGGCGCTCTTGGCCACCGAACCCACCAGGATCACCAACGATGCGGCCGAGCACTTCTGGCCCGCGTGGCCGAACGCCGAGTACACAACGTCCTTGGCAGCCAGGTCCAAGTCAGCGCTCGGGGTGACGATAATGGCGTTCTTTCCGGACGTTTCCGCGAGCAGCGGCAGGTCCTGGCGGAACGAACGGAACAGTTCAGCGGTTTCGTAGCCACCGGTGAGGATGACGCGGTCAACGCTCGGGTGCGAGACCAGCTGGGTGCCAAGGTCGCGCTCTTCAAGCTGAACCAGGGCCAGCACTTCGCGCGGCACGCCGGCTTCCCACAGGGCATCGACCATGACGGAACCGGAGCGGCGGGCCTGCTTTGCAGGCTTGATCACGACGGCGGAACCTGAGGCGAGCGCTGCGAGCGTCGAGCCTGCGGGGATGGCCACCGGGAAGTTCCACGGCGGGGTCACAACGGTGAGGTTCGCTGGGACGAACGTGGCGCCGTCGACCGTTTCCAGGTCCTTGGCGCGCTCGGCGTAGTAGTGCGCGAAGTCGATTGCTTCGCTAACCTCGGGATCGCCCTGGTCGATGGTCTTGCCGGTTTCGGAAGCCATCACCTCAAGGAGTTCGGCACGGCGGGCTTCGAGGACCTCGCCGGCGCGGTGCAGGATGGCTGCGCGCTCAGCGGCGGGACGTGCACCCCAGGCTTTGCCGGCGTCCACGGCCGTGGCGATGATGCTCTCGAGCTCGGCGGCGTCGGAGACCTTGGTGGAGTCCACGATCTTGTTGCCTGCTGTGGAACCGGGGATGCGCTGGAGGATGTCACGGCCCCATGCACGGTTGGCCGGGAGTGCCGGGTCGGTGTCCGGGGTGTTGTGGAAGCCCTCGGTCGGTGCGGGCTCGGCCGGGAGGCGGCGATCCTGCTTGCGGTTGGGGCCAGGGACTTCGTCCTTCATGGTGGCAAGGGAGGCCAGGAAGCGCTGCTGTTCGCGCTTGAACAGGGCTTCGTTTTCGCTGAGTTCGAAGACTGCAGACATGAAGTTTTCCTGGGACGCGCCTTCTTCGAGGCGGCGGATCAGGTAGGCGATGGCGACGTCGAACTCGCCCGGGTGGACCACCGGTGTGTAGAGCAGGAGGCTGCCGACATCTTTGCGGACCGCGGTGGCCTGGCCGGTTGCCATGCCCAGGAGCATTTCGAATTCGATACCCTTCACAACCCCGCGCTGCTTGGCCAGCAGCCAGGCGAAGGCGACGTCGAAGAGGTTGTGGCCGGCAACGCCGATGCGGACAGCGTCAACGTGCTCCGGGGTGAGGGCGTAGTTGATGACGTTCTTGTAGCTGGTGTCGGAGTCCTGCTTGGTACCCCACGTTGCCAGCGGCCAATCGTGCAGCGAGGCCTCAACCTGCTCCATGGGAAGGTTGGCGCCCTTGACCACGCGGACCTTGATGGGTGCACCACCCTGGGCACGGCGGGCTGTTGCCCATTCCTGGAGTTCCTGCATGGCGCCCAGTGCGTCCGGAAGGTAGGCCTGGAGGACGATGCCGGCCTCGAGGTTCTTGAATTCGGGCATGTCCAGGATGCGCTTGAACACCGCGATGGTCATGCTGAGGTCCTTGTATTCCTCCATGTCCAGGTTGATGAACTTGGGCTTGGGGAAGGACGCGGCAAGGCGGTAGAGCGGGGTGAGCTTCTCCACCACGTGATCGACGGCTTCGTCGAAGGCCCACGGGGAGTGCGGGGCCACGGTGGAGGATTCCTTGATGGAGACGTAGTCCACGTCATCACGGGCCAGGAGCTTGAGCGTGCCTTCCAGGCGGCGCTGGGCTTCGTGCTCGCCCAGGACAGCTTCGCCGAGGAGGTTCACGTTCAGGTGCACGCCGTCCTGCTTGATCTTGGCGATGGCCGGACCGAGCTTCGCATCGGTGGCGTCGACGATCAGGTGGCCCACCATTTCACGGAGGACGCGGCGGGCGATCGGGATGACAACCTGCGGGAGGATCGGAGCCATCACACCGCCCACACGGACAGCGCTGCGCATGTACCAGGGGAGGAACTTGGGTACCTTGGGGGCGAGTTCGGCGAGTTTGCGGCCGGCGACCGACAGGTCCTCGGGGCGGATGACGCCGTCGACGAATCCGACCGTGAAGTCCAGGCCGTTCGGGTCCTTCAGGACGCCGGCGAGGCGCTGGGCGGATACGTCAACGGGGATCTTGCTGGCTTCAGTCAGCCAGTGGCGGACCAACGCAATAGCTTCTTGGGCCAGGGCGTCGAACTGCCCGGAATCCTGGGTGCTCGGGGCGGTGGCATCCGGGAGGGTGCTGGTCATGGGGGCTCCTTCTGGGACGGAGAAGTTTGTTTGTTTCCATCAGTATGGATCTACAATCTCATTAGGAAAAGCGATCTTTTCTGACGAATATTGATTACTCATCTCGATCCTTTGGAGGCCGCCTTGCTGGACGTCCGCAGGCTGCGTTTGCTGCACGAGTTGAAGATCCGTGGAACCCTCGCCGAGGTTGCCGACGCGATGCAGTACAGCCCTTCTTCCGTGTCCCAGCAATTGACGCTCCTGGAGAAGGAAGCCGGGGTGGAACTGCTGCGCAAAGCGGGCCGCCGGGTGCAGCTCACACCGCAGGCAGAGATCCTGGTAGCGCACACCGCGGCGCTGCTGGAGACGCTGGAACGGGCCGAAACAGAGCTCGTCGCATCTTTGTCGATGGTCACCGGAACGGTGCGGCTGGCCGTGTTCCAGTCGGCGGCCTTGGCACTGCTGCCCGACTTCCTCAGCATCATGCGCAAGGAGTACCCGGAAGTGCGCGTGGAAATGACCCAGCGCGAGCCCGAGACCGCCCTCTATGAAACCTGGGCAAGGGACTTCGACCTAGTGGTGGCTGAGCAATATCCCGGCCACGCGGCGCCGCACCACAGCGGACTGGACCGTGTCACACTGACCAGTGACGCCATCCGCTTGGCTACTCCCCCGATCGGGCTGGGCGGGGAAGCTGTTTCCTCCTTGGCGGACACCGCCTCGATGCCGTGGGTCATGGAGCCCAGGGGCGCCGCCTCCCGGCACTGGGCCGAGCAGGCGTGCCGCTCCGCCGGTTTCGAACCCGACGTACGCTACGAAACGGCTGACCTTCAGGCGCAAATCCGTCTCATCGAATCCGGAAACGCCGTGGCTCTCATGCCAGACCTCGTCTGGACCGGACGTTCGCGGACGGTGCAACTCCTGGATCTTCCGGGCCTGCCCAAACGAACCGTGTTCACGTCCACGAGGACAGCCGGCAGAATCCACCCGGCCACCGCAGCATGCCGCGAGGTGCTGGAACGGGTGGCGGAGGCACAGCAACAGGACGCCGAGCAGCAGGCCGACGCCGACTAGCCTGGCCCGTGCGCGACTAGCCTGGCTCGGGCGGGGCGTCCCGGAAACGCAAAAGGCCCCAGTCCGAGGACTGGGGCCAAACGCGGAGAATGGGGGATTTGAACCCCCGAGGGCGTTAACCCAACACGCGTTCCAGGCGTGCGCCATAGGCCGCTAGGCGAATTCTCCTTGCTTCCGATTCGAAAGCAGATACTACTGTACCTGAGAATTTCGGCATCGTGTAATCGGCCTGAATCGCCACCCCGGGGCAGCCTGGGGAAGACGCCGCTTAACGGAAAAATGGACGCCCCCAACGCGCCCATTCTTGCGGCACAACCGTTGAGCTACCGGGTCCGGCCCCTCGCCCCCAGGCCCCGCAGCTCACAACCTTGAGATTGCCCCAATCGGTGTACATACCCATGGTCCGCTGCCACCCCTTCTTTTGCAATGGTTGAGACCGCTTTGTAGCCTAATTTGCTGACAAGATGTCTCCATGACGGAGCTTCATGCACTGGTGGTTTACGTACCGGAGACGCATTTGGAAGAGGTCCTGCAGGCCATCGGCGACGCCGGCGCGGGGCGCATCGGCGACTATTCGCACTGCGCCTTCACCTCGCCGGGCACGGGTCGATTCACTCCCCTGCCGGGCGCCCAGCCATACGTGGGCGAGGTGGGCATTGAGGAGCAGGTGCCCGAAGTCCGCATTGAGTGCGTGGTTGGGGAAGCGGTGCTCGACGGCGTGGTGCAGGCATTGCGGGCGGCCCACCCTTACGAGGAGCCGGCTTTCATGACGTGGCGGGTGAACGGGTGGTGGTGACAGATTTGGCCCTCAGGCGAAAACCGGCAGTCGACCAGCAGCCAACTCGCCATTGATAACAGCGATTTCATCGGCCGACAAGAGGCTGACGCCCTCGTCAACGGCGTGATTCGAGGCCACAGCCCAGTCCACAACATCGGACCAGCACCACAAAGAGACGCCCGCCTGGATGGCCGGGGCGGGGAATGGGAAGCCGGCCTGGCGCAGTCCTGCTGTCCAATGGGTAACGGCCTGCCTCGTCGCCCCCAACCGCTCCGCGATCTCACTTCGAGTGACATAGTCGAAATCGACGGATCGGATTTTGCCACCCAGTTCCACCACCCGAGCAACAAGGCGAAGGGCAGCCTGCCGGCCATTGGGCGCGCCTTGCAGCAAGGTCACATACGGAACGCCTGCAAAGCGAGACACTATGCCATCAAGTTCCGCCACCACCAGGTCTTCGATCTCGTCCGGAAGCTCCTCGAGCCTAAGCCGCACCTCGAATGTTTGCTCCATGCTCATGACCCCACGATACCTCCTGTTGTTGACAAGTGACAACAACTATCGTCTCCCTCTGAGCAAATCGTGCTGCCCAGGACATCGCCGGGCATCACGCAGCAGGATCTTTGCACGCTGTGAAGCATTCCTGGGCGTGCCATCCACCCTCAATTGCGCACCCTCCGGCCCACAGGGGCAATACAAGTAGAACTTGTGCCCTTGTCTGCGCAGTCTCCAACCCACCGCCATCAATGCTCGAACCGCAGCCAGCACGTCCTTATGAATCTCGTTGGAGGCATCAACCGCATGCAACCAATCGCCGTTACCCATGGCACCCCACAGTCGTAGCCCTCCCGCTAACGGTCGTCGTTGACTACGGGTTTACCAACGGGCCCCGACATTAAAAGCAGCCGCAACCACCCGCCGTCGAGCGTTTTCCATAACCCGCCCGAGCCGATTCGAACCCCGAACTAAGTTCGGGTAAGCTTGTCGACGGCCCCTCATGTGGCGTCATCCTGTTGAACTCCCCCAGGACCGGAAGGTAGCAAGGGTAGATGGGCTCTGGCGGGTGCATGAGGGGTCACTTACTTTAAATGTCAGTCCCTATAGGTAGGTTTCACTTGTGACTGTTACAACTGCCCTGTATCGAAGGTATCGCCCGGACTCTTTCGCGGACGTTATCGGGCAGGAACACGTCACGGAGCCGCTGATGACGGCGCTCCGGAAGAACCGCGTGAACCACGCCTATCTCTTCTCCGGCCCGCGCGGCTGCGGCAAAACCACCTCCGCGCGCATCCTGGCGCGCTGCCTGAACTGCGCGGAAGGCCCCACCGACACCCCTTGCGGCAAGTGCCCCAGCTGTGTGGAACTGGCACGCGGCGGATCGGGATCCCTGGACGTCATCGAGATCGACGCCGCCAGCCACGGTGGCGTCGATGACGCCCGTGATCTCCGCGAGCGCGCCACCTTCGCCCCGGTTCGGGACCGCTACAAGATCTTCATCATTGACGAGGCCCACATGGTCACGTCGGCCGGCTTCAACGCACTGCTCAAGATTGTCGAAGAGCCACCGGAACACATCAAGTTCATCTTTGCCACCACTGAGCCGGACAAGGTCATCGGGACCATCCGCTCGCGCACGCACCACTACCCCTTCCGGTTGGTTCCGCCGGAGCCGCTCATGCAGTACCTCGAGCTGCTCTGCCGGCAGGAAAACGTTCCTGTTGCTCCCGGCGTGCTCTCGCTCGTCATCCGCGCAGGCGGGGGTTCGGTCCGCGACACCCTCTCCGTGCTGGACCAGCTCATGGCCGGCGCGGGCTCGAACGGCCTGGACTACGAACTCGCAGTAGCACTTCTTGGTTACACGCACGCCTCCTTGCTGGACGACATCGTCGATGCCGTCGCGGTTGCCGATGCCGCCACGGTTTTCCGCGCGGTTGACCGCGTCATCCAGACCGGACACGATCCCCGGCGCTTCGTCGAGGACCTTTTGGAGCGTTTCCGCGATCTCATCATCGTCCAGGCCATGCCCGAAAGCGCCCACGCCATCCTGCGGGGAATGCCGGAGGACCAGATCGCCCGGATGCGCAACCAGGCCACAAACCTTGGCGCGGCCGAGCTTTCCAGGGCAGCAGACGTCACCAACACGGCCCTCACAGAGATGACTGGCGCCACCTCCCCCCGGCTGCATCTCGAACTGCTCTGCGCCCGCATTCTGCTGCCCAGTGCGGAGCAGACCGAGCGCGGTATCGCTGCCCGCATCGACCGCGTGGAACGTCGCCTGAATTACGCGGGCGACGGCGGCACCCCTGTCGTCGCTGCTGCCGCACCTTCTGCTTCTGCACCTTCTGCGGCCCCGGCCATTCCTTCTGCTGCGGTACCCGCGCAGGCTGCGCCAGCTCAGACGGCGCCGGTTTCCCAAGCTGCGCCCCCGCGGACAGAGCCAGCCCCGGCATCCCCCGCTCCCGCTTCACCAGCAGCATCTACTCAGGAGCCCTCCGTCGAGGCCGGCACGCGGGACGGAATCACGGCCCCGCGCGTCTCAACCAACGACTGGCCTGTGGAGGATCGTCCGGCCGTCGATCGCGCCCCGCAGGCCTCCGCTCCCCAAGCAGCGGCATCACAGCCAGCCGCACCACAGGCAGCGTCACCCCAGGCAGCGTCACCCCAGGCAGCCCCGGAGCAGGGGCAGTCCGCGGAACCGGCACGGCAAACCACGGCTCCCCAGCC
>NZ_JAQPPK010000020.1 GCF_029952445.1 Paenarthrobacter nitroguajacolicus
CATCCACTGGTACAACAACGAAAGGATCTCCACCAAACTCGACGGTCAGAGCCCGGTCCAATACCGGACCCAGACCCTCGCAGCCTAAAATCCCAATTAGCCAGTCCAACAATCGGGGACCAGTTCATCAGGGGGTGAGTGGGCTGCGTATGATCGGGCTCGGTCGCGAGCTGACACTGAGTGGGGACCAGCACCTGGCGTTTGGAGATGATTGTTGAAGCTTCCTTGACAACGGCTAATAGGAGATCGCGACAGTTGCGGCGCCAATATCAGTGCGACAAAATTCGGGAGGTAGCCCACCATGGGCACTATTCGTCTCAGCTTGGTTCCAACGTTGATCTATGCGGCCCTTTCGACGGCGATAGTTAGTTCCCTTGGCATGCTTCTGGTGCCTTCAATTTCCGTTCAGATGGGCGTGGACGTCGGCACCGCGCAATGGATGCTTACGGTGAACCTGCTCGTTGGCGCCCTTGCAACTCCGGTGATGGGTCGACTCAGCGACGGGCCGCACAAGAAGAATCTGCTTCTGATTTCCCTGGCGGTCATTTTCGCTGGTTCTGTGATCGCCGGGACAGCAACTAGCTTCCCGGTGTTCTTGGTAGGCCGCGCCTTGCAAGGTCTGACTTATGGCGTTGTGCCCGTGACAATCGCCCTCGCGCGTAGATACGTTGAGCCGGTCCGGGTTCAATCATCGATCTCGACTCTTTCGGTCACAGTGGCCTCGGGCATCGGGATTGGGTATCCCCTGACGGGCATCATTGCCGGTGTCTGGGCCTATCAATTTGCGTTCTGGTTTGCGGCTCTGTTTGTTCTCAGTGCGGTCCTCGTCGTGTGGCGAAAGATCCCCAAAGGGCCGGACCAAGCGGCTCCCGTGTTCTCCTTTGACCTCTTAGGGGCTTGCGCCCTTGGGAGCGGCCTTGGGCTGCTGCTGTTGGGCATAAGTGAAGGACCGAAGTGGGGCTGGCTGTCGGCCTGGACCCTTGCGTCGTTGTCGCTATCAATCATTCTGTTGGGTCTTTGGATTCGTCTAGAACTCAAAATCGAGCATCCGCTTATCAACTTGCGGGCCATGCGCCATGGAGATGTCCTTCTAGCCAATGTTGCGGCCATTGGACTGGGCGCCGCCCTGTATATCGGTCTATCCGTGGCGAGCCTAGTTGCTCAGGCCCCCGCATCAACCGGGTACGGCCTTGCAATTCCGGTCTTCTGGGCGGGCTTCGTCATACTTCCTCTATCGGTGGGAAGTTTCCTCGCGAACGAAATCGTGCGTCGGATCTCCCTCAGAACAGGCCTGGCGCCCTTACTTCCTGTTGGGGCACTCCTCATGGCTGTCGCCGGTACTTTGCTGTGGTTGACACATGCCTATTTGTGGGAGATTCTGCTGGGCACGTTGGTATTCGGACTGGGGGTGGGCGCAAGCTATGCCGCCATGCCCGCCCTGATTGCTCAAAACGTTGCTGCAGAAGAACTGGGCAGCTCCGTCAGCTTCAACCAAGTCCTTAGGACGGTTGGCAGCTCGTTTGGCACAGCAGCATCGGCCGCAATCATCGCGGCGCACTCCACAACTGACCACCAACCAACAGGAGATAGCATCAGCATGACGCTCGAACTCGGTGCAGTCGTGTGCCTCATGCTCTGCTCTGCGCTGTTACTGAATTCGTTATGGAGGAAGCGCGCTCGGCGCGGCCAGTGCAACACTTGATGCGCGTTACGGCCGCCCTGCCGTGTGATTCGCTGGTGAGGCTGCCTGCGGACTCTCCTTAGTACCTGACCGTCGTTTCCGACCGAGTGGAGGTTTAAGGACTTGCAAGACGCCCCTCGTCGATAAACGTCCACCGCGGGTATCTTCAGAGCGACGCGGCCTGGATGCTCGACCGGCCCTGCTTCGTACTGAGGCATCCCGTACTTCCACTCGGTTTTCGCCTGGCCCACCACGGGTTCCAGTTCGATAGGAATCTTGGCGCTGCTGCCTGTGGGCGACGCGTCGCCCACAGGCAGGCAACGCCCTATGCGTACGCCCGTGAAGTGCTGCAGCTTTCGCTAGAGCCCTGCATGTCTGACTTAAGGCTGCGTAGTCTTCCCTGACTTAAGGCTCACTAGTCATACAATGGTAAATAGAGCTCGTACGCACAGGAGGAAAAGATGCCGGATATGCCAACAGTGTCGATGCCGTTCCCCGCGATGCCTGTTCTACGGCCTCGACAGCAAGTCGAGAGCCAAATCAAGCAAGCCATTCTCGATGGTTCGCTGGGAGACGGAGTCCGTTTGCCGGCCGAACATGCTCTGGCTCAAACTTTCAACGTCAGCCGGGCAACGATTCGGGAGGCATTGAGATCTTTGGTTGAGGCAGGTTTACTGACCAAGGGACCTGGTATGACAAGTGGCCTCTTTGTGCAAAGAGTCGACCACAATACATTCGCTCGTGTAGTTTCTGACCGGTTAATTAGCGTCTTGGATATCGGGTCGGTATCCACGGATGAAGTTTCGAATTTTCGGGATCTGCTTGAGGTTCCCAGCGCACGTCTTGCGGCAAAACATCGGCGGGATGACCATCTCGTGGAACTCCACGACATCATCGACCGTGAGCGGGCGTCCACCTACGATGATCCCCTCATTTCCGAACTGAATGCACAATTCCATGGTGTGATCGCAAGTGCGTCGGGCAACCGTGTGCTTGCCGCCTTTGTGTCTGCGCTGCACCGCACGGCGCGCCCCCTCGCCTTCGTAAACACCGATGAGGCGCTGGGGAAGGAATCGGTCACGCATCACATCAGGCTTTATCGGGCCATCCAAGCCCAGGATCCGGTGGCTGCTGCAGAGGCGATGCAAGCGCATTTGAACTACCTGCGCGACCACGCCATCGCAAAGGGCCATGGTCACAATGAGTCCCCCGTTCCCGACCGGGCTAGTACGAACGGGCACTCGACTGCCCGCGCGACTAGGGCTTCTTGACCTATCGCCATCCGCCTCAGACGGCCGCAAGCGCGCACTGGCCCTCAGGCAAGCCGAGCCGAATTTTGCGCACTATCGGACGTCCGGTGTCAGGTTAACTGCAATCCGGAGCAGTAGAATCCGTGCAGAGTGTGAGCAAATCGGACCAAAACAAGAACCTATGACGAGTTGTTTACTGAATCTGGTTATCTGGAACAGAGCTGATCGATCTTCGGGCTGCAATTGGCTACAGTCCAGGTAACTGCCTCCCGAAGGCTGGCCGAGGCCGGATCCATTACGTTCGTCTAGAAACGCTTCCTCCGAGCAAACACCGGCCTCGCCGGGGGCAGTAGTGGCTTACCGCGATGGGGCCTTGCTCCGGGGGCCACGGCTTTTCCGGCCTCAAATGTCTTCTGCGCAAACGTCACCGAGAAGACACCTTGCCAAACATGCCGGCGAGAGGGGAGAGCAATGAAGTGCGGGCGAGGACCCACCCGGCCGCGATAGCCAGCACAGATCCAAGGAAGATCCAGAATCCAAGCCAGCCGTCGGCATCTTGTGCGGCGTACATGTGGTTGAGGTTGCGCAGGAACCCCGTGAGCATTACGAGGGAGACGTGCAGGACGATGAAAACGACGAAGTACAACATCACCGGGTAGTGGACAGCCCGCGCCCACTCGACGGGGTAGGCCTTCGATAGCCGCTGGGCTCGCTTCGGCCAGAATCCCGACATCCGGAACCCGGAAAGAGCAGCGAGCGGCGCCGCGAGGAAGACCGTGGTGAAGTAGGCAAGCTGCTGCAGGCTGTTGTAGTTGTTCCATCCGTTCTCGACCGGCCACTCGAACGATATGTACTGCAACGCAGCTGATAGCGCGTTCGGAAAGACGTCCCAGCTGGTCGGGATGAGCCGGGCCCAGTGCCCGGTGAGAAACAACAAGACCACGAAGATCAAACCGTTCGCCAGCCAGAGGATGTCGAGGCACTGATGTAACCAGAGGGCGATGCTGATCTTGGTCTTACCGTTCCGCGAAGTCCAGTAAGCCTCGGGGCGCTTCTCATGGCGCACGCGTAGGCCAGAGCGGATGATCAGGACCATCAGGAACACGTTGAAGAAGTGCTGCCACCCTACCCACGGCGCTATCCCGGGTGTCGCAGGAGTCTGGTACTCCCCCGGGAACCGTGTCAGGAAGTCCTGTGTGGCCGGCATGCTGAGCATGGCTCGGGCGAGGAAAACCACTGATACGGCAACCACTCCGGCGGCGATGACACCGAGCAACTGGACCAGGGTCCGTCGGCGCTTTGCGTTGCGTTCCGCCTCGGCGTGCGTAGGGGCATCTTCCGGCGTGTTGGTTCGCATGAGGGTCTGAGACGCGGCCACGTCGTGACTTGCTGGGAGAGGCGAATCGGTAACCGGCGCCGCTTCGTCCTCGGTGGCTTCCAAGACTGCAGGAGGTGGGTCTACCTGCCTGACGGTTGCGGTTCCTGAAGGAGGCCAGGGCTCTCCCCCGAGGACGCGTGGAAGGCCCCGTCGAAGAGTGGAACCGCTCTCTTCGGGCGTCTGATGCTCGGATGCCGTCGACGTAGCCTTTACGAGTTCGTCAACGACCGAGGCTTCGACGTGGCGCGCGGGTTTGAAAGAGAGCGCGGCATGGTCGGTTAGACCGGCTTTGGACGCTGGGCGCGACTCGCGATGGATGCCGGCTGGGGAAGCCAATGCTATGCGCGAGCTGGACGGAGGCCATGGATCCCCGCCGGTGACGCGAGGCAGGCCCTTGCGCAACACGGGCCTGACCGTTTTGGTCTCGTCGAACGAGGTTGTCTCGGATGTCGGAGACGGTCCTGCAAGCGACGTCGGCGGACAGGTGTTCGCAGCCGTGCTTGTCTGGGCTGAGCTGTCGGTAATGCTGGATCCTGGGCCGGCTTCGGCCGGGGAGTAGCTTTTCTCCGCAAACTTGGGCTCAATACCTGCGGGTGGCCAGCCTTCGCCACCGCGGGTGCGGGGCAGTCCTCTGCGTACCGTCGTCATCGTTATTTCTTCCGCCCTCGCAGCGCGTCTACCACCTGTGGCACGACCGTGAACAGGTCACCGACGATCCCGAAGTCCGCCACGTCGAAGATGGGCGATCCGGGATCCTTATTGATCGCAACGATTGTCTTGGCTGTCTGCATACCGGCTCGGTGCTGAATGGCCCCCGAGATGCCGATCGCGACGTATAGCTGCGGCGAGACGGACACTCCGGTCTGCCCTACCTGATGTGGGAAAGGAATGAAGCCGGCGTCAACGGCGGCACGGGAGGCGCCAATCGCGGCATTGAGCTCGTCCGCGAGGTCCTCGACGAGTGAGAAGTTTTCCTTGGACCCCAACCCGCGACCGCCGGAAACGACAACCCTGGCGCCGCGCAACTCGGGGCGGGATGAGGCGATCTGTAATGCTTCGACAACAGTACCCACCGCGACCGCAGCTCCGGACGGCTCCACTGTAAGTTTCTCGACGCGGGCTTCCGGTGCCGACTTTGCCCGGGTGTCGATCGTGCCCTGGCGGACTGTAATGACCGGGGTTCCAAAGGTGGGCGCCGAATGGGTAAGGTAGGCACCTCCGTAGACCGAGTGGTGCGCCACGATGCCCTCGTCGTCACGGGCGACATCGACGGCGTCCACTGAAAGTGCCAGATGCTCGCGCACTGCCAGGCGCCCCGCGACGTCACGCCCGGCGATCGAGTTTGAGATTAGTACCGCGTCCGGCTGGACCGTGCGGTAGGCAGCCTGCATTGCGTCCACGATGGGTACCGCAATGGGTCCGTCGTCGACGTCAGTGGTGAGAACGAGCTGCGCTCCTGCGGCGACCGCGGAATCCACCGCGTCCTTTGCGCTGTCCGCCGGTGCTGCCACCAGCGCTACCGGAGTGCCCAGCTGAGCGGCAGCGCCGATCAGCTGGGCGGTCGAGGGCGCCGCGGCACCACTCGGAGTCACATCGATGAGGACAAGGATCGGGCTCTCATAGTGGGGCATCGTTACACCAGCCTGTTCTTCACAAGGAAATCGATGAGCTGCACGGCCGCGTCGCCTTCGTCCACGATCTTCACGCCACCTGCGCGTGGCGGCTTCTCCGATACGGCGGTGAGAATTGTCTGGGGCGCCTCGGCCGGGTCGGCCGTCACGCCCAGATCCGCGAGGGAGAGCACCTCAATTGGCTTCTTTTTAGCTGCCATGATGCCTTTGAAGTTTGGGAAGCGTGCTTCAGGAAGCGCCTCTGTGATTGACACGACGGCCGGAAGGGGCGCTGTTACCTGCTGCGATCCGTAATCGGTTTCACGAGTTGCGGTCACGGCATCGGGTGCAATCTGCACGGCGCTGAGGTTGGTCGCTTGGGCGTAATTTAGGTGTTCGGCGAGCATTGCGGGTATTACCCCGCCGGCCCCGTCCGTGGAGAGATTGCCCGTAATGACCAGATCCGCTCCGCCGCGCCGGATCGCCGCCGCCAGGACCGTGGCGGTCAGGCCCAAGTCCGCACCGTGCAGTGCCTCGTCGACGACGTGCACGGCGGAGCCAGCGCCGATCGCAAGTGCCCGGCGTATGGATGATGTCGCAGACTCCGGCGCCATCGACAGCGCCACAACCTCTGCGTCAGGGTTCGCGTCTGCATATTTGAGCGCGACTTCGAGTGCCCGCTCCGTGATCTCGTCGAGCACTACCTGGCCTGCCCCACGATCGGCGAGGCCCGTCTCCATGTCGAGCCGACGGTCCTCATAGGTATCGGGCACCTCTTTTACCAGGACGAAGATCTTCATCATCTACCTCTCAAACTCACGGCTTGGGCCTTCAGCCCTGCTGTGCATCGATGGCCATTGTCAGACCGCAATAAGTGTTCCCGGTACAGCAATGGAATCGCAGCCCTTCGTCGTCCATTCCAACTCGCTCGCAGCTCTCGCTGCTTCATTCAGCCTCTCGATGATCCCAGGCGAGAAAGGCGTTACTTTTCTGGTGCCATGGTCCACATTGAGAAGCAGACTTTCCAAAGTGCAGGCAATTCGCTGTCTTTTCACATCGCGAAGCATCGCCACGGTCCGTACTCCGCAGGAAGACGCCTCCACGAGACGTACATGCGTCGTGTACTCGGCCCCGAGTCGCAGCTCGGAGAGGTATCTCGCATGGTGGTCGACAGAGAACAGCCCGCACTGATGCCTGGGTGCGTAGTCGTAACCCAGCCCACAGTACTCGAGCCCACGAATTGTCGTGGTCGTCAGGATACGCAGATACACGTTGACGTTCATGTGATCGTTAAAATCAATGTCCGCAGTCCCGACGACACCCCGGTCGACGACAGGAAGCCGGAGCACCTCGTCGTCGACCGGACGTCCGCCTCGCATAAAAGATTCGCTCCCTTTAGCTGGTCGCTTGTTCGAGCGGCTTCACACCCATGATCTCGCGGTACTCAGTGGGAGTGGCTACCTGGCGCCCGAGCGCCTCGACGATCTGCTTGATCTGCAGGAATGCCTCGAGGTTGCTGGTGAGTTTCTCGTCTTTATGCGGGTACTTCCAGACTGTGTCCTCCATACCGACGCGAATGTGCAGACCGAGAAGGGCAGCGGCCGTGGCAAGGAAGACAGAGGCGCGGCCCGCAGCGCAGACGAAGATCTTTGCCTCGGGGTCCACATCCCGCACCAGCTCGACCATACGGAGCAGCCCGGTGAACATCTGATGCGGGTTCTCCATCGGGCTGGCGCCCGGGATGGAAGGCAGTACACACCATACCTGGCCCGGCCCGAGCAGACCCGAGCGGAACAGGAATCGCTCTGCGTTGTTCACGTCTGCGTCGGTGTACACCGCAACGATGGGCGCGGCGCCGGCCTCAAGGATGAGGCGGGTTTTCTCGATCATGAGCGGAGCTGGCTTTGCGAACAGCGCGTCGCCGTTGTAAAGCACTGCTGTGTTGACAGGGACGCCGTCAAGGATGTTCTCCTTGATCGCGATTTTCATCTCGTCCCACTCGCCCTGCAGGGCCGTAACGTAGCAACCGTCGACCGAGATGCCAGGAAATTCCTCGCGCAGCGGGTTCACGACGGCCTTGAAGCGGTCGCGATCGAGGGTGTTGTAGCCGTTGTCGCCGCGCATGTGCAGGTGTATCGCGCTGGCGCCGGCGCGGGCGCATTCCTGGGCGTCCTTGAGTATCTCTTCAGTGGTAATGGGCTGGTTGGGGTTGGCGTTCCGAGTGTAGAAGGCGCCGGTAATCGCGGACTGCACGACAATCTTGTCGGAAACGTCCCACTTCGGCTGGATCTCCCCCTCGTGGAAATACGAGCGTGACGGATCGATGATTTCCGGGAAGCCGTAGGGCCGCCAGATCAAACGCCCGTCAGCGCGCTCGACGCCCTTCTCGACGCGATCCCAGTGCACAGTGTTGTCGTTGAGTCCCATTTCAGATTTCTCCTTCATTTGTCAAGCAACGGTGGTAACCACCGGTGATGATTGTCAGACAATTGGTTTTCTTATTGATATTTGTGTCAGTAAGGGTGTTAGAGCTGCTTCACCAAGGGCTCACCGATATAGTCGCCGTCTTGGATGTAGCGCAGCGGCCGCCCGGTTTCGATCTCCTCAATTACGTGAGCCATGAGACCGGGCAGGACGGAGAGAACCGCGAACGCCACAGTCTGGTTCGCGGACCAGTCCAAGTCGCGGCCGATGGCCGCGAGAGCACCGTCGATGTTGATGGGGATGTTTGTCTTGCCCGTCCTGGCAATAAACGCCCGGTTGATCGCTTGGATTTGTTTGATTGAGTTACCGTCAAGGCCGAGTTCTTCCGCGAGATCGAACAGGATATCGGCACGGAAGTCACTTGTCTTGTGCGTAGGGTGTCCAAATCCCGGGAGGCGCTTCTTCTGCGAGACGTACTCTTCGACGACTCGTTCGGCGCCTTCCTCGAACGTTCCGTCGCCACGCAGTTCGTCGGTGTGATCGAGTAGGTGAAAAGAGTGTTCGGGCGAGAGCGTGTTGCTGCCTGCGGCGAGGATACCTCCGGCGACCGCGGGAATGAATTGCGGGTTCCCGGACGCGATGTACCGAGCGGCGGTGATGGTCGAAGCGACGTAGCCGTGGTCGAGGAGACTGTTGAGCACGCCGTCGACCAATCGGGTTTCGGCTTCGTCGGGCAGTCTACCCGTGATCGAGAGGAAGGCGCCTTGGGTGTAGGTTGCCTTCCTCATGATTTCGGCGAGGGAGTACCCGCGGAGGTTCACGATGCCCTCGGTCACCTCGCTGACGCTGGTGCTGAAGTAGGCCATGCTATTTTCCTTCCTGTTCACGTCGTGCATCCGACGTGAGGTCTGTAACGCCGCGGGTGCGCAGCTTGTGCTTTTGGATTTTGCCGGTCGGGGTCATAGGTAGCTCGTCGACGAACTCGACGTAGCGCGGCACCGCGAACTTCGGCAGCATCGCCGCAGCTCGATCCCTTATCTGATCGGCGGCGAGGGTGCGGCCTTCTCGGCGGACGATGGCAACCATAACTTCCTGGCCGGCCACTGGATCAGGAATGCCGTAGCATGCCACCAGTTCAACGGCGTCGAGGGTGAGGATTGCCTCCTCGACTTCCTTTGCGGAGACGAACTCGCCGAAGCGCCGCATTGCATCATCGACCCGGCCTTCGAACCAAAGGTTCCCATTTTCGTCGAAGCGTCCCCGGTCACCGGAGTGATACCAGAGATTCCGGCAGGCTGAAACGGTCTTCTCGGGGTTGCCGAAGTAGCCTTGGAACATCGAGAATGGCACGCACGATCGAATGCAGATCTCGCCTATTTCCCCAGCGGGCAGCTCGTCGTCCATTTGGTCGCGAATGGTTACTTCGAACTCCGGAATCACCTTTCCGGATGAGCCGATGGCCCGTTCGCCGCGCAGGTCCCCCCAGACCGGAATCGTGCCTTCAGTGGAGCCGTATCCATCGATGATGCGCATATCGAAGCGCTGCTCGAGTTCGAGGTAAAGCTCTTTGGGTACCATCGCGCCATATGCCACACGGATCGTATTCTTCGGGTTTCCTTCCTGGGCGCCGAGTAGCGCGAGCAGCGCACCAACGAACACGAAGACCGTCGCGTGGGCATCGTTCACTTCCTGCCAGAAAGTTGCACGCCGGAATCCTGGAGCGATGAAGACCTCGGCACCAGCGACCACCGCGGCCATTACGCCGTAGCCCTGCGCCTGGTTGTGGTGCAGCGGAAGGACCACAAAGATCCGGTCATCCGACTTGATCTCGGCCTGGCGGCGGGCCTGCCAGCCGTTCATGTAGTGCTGGCCATGCGGGAGGATGACCCCCTTGGCAGGCCCGGTCGAACCGGAGGTGTACATAATCGCAGCGGGATCCGCGCGGGTCACTTCAGGAAGCTTACCGATCCGACTGGTGCCCAGCTCTGCCAACGACACTGTCTTGAAGGGCGATCCTATGTCTCCGCCTACGATCACGATCGTGGTGAGATCGGGTAACTCGTCACGCAACTGGGTGAATTGAGCGATATAGTCCACGTCAACGACGGCAGCGACTGCTCGGGAGTTGCGCATCGCATGCAGAAGCCGTTCGCTGCCCATTTCGGGGTTTAGTGGCACCTCCACAAGCCCCGCCGTGGCGAGCCCAAACCAAGCCGAGATGAAGTCCGGCCCGTTGTCGAGCATGATCGCAACGCGATCTCCTTGGTTGATGCCCAGGCTAAGGAATCCAGACGCGGTACGTTGCGCGCACTCCCAGACTTCGCGGCGGGTCGATTCCCCGCCCCCATGGGCAAGGAAGACTCGATCCGGATCCTCCGCGGCGTTGCGGGCGAGCAGCGCCGGCAGAGTGCGCAAAGACGGATCGTCCATTTTCATCCCCGCAGCGCCCCTTTAGCGTCGATGCGTGTGCGTAGCAGCACCAGCTCTTCGGCTGTGGGGCCGGCGGTGATTGGCACGTTCTCGGGGACGATGATGCTGAACCCCGTGCTCTCGACGACCTTGTCCACAGAGACACCGGGATGAACCGACTTCAGGCGGGCACTGCGCGTTTCTTCGTCGAAGTCGAACACGCACAACGGGGTGATGATCGAGCTGGGACCGCCATTGGGAAGCCCCAGGTCCTCACGCAAGTTTTTCTCACCGCGACCGTATCCAAGAGCTGAGATATAGTCGACGCGATCGACGAGGACGCGGGGGTCATGCGAATTGGTCACCAGATGCCACGTGCCGTTCTGGGCCGTGGCGTTGGTTGTACCGATCGGACCGGGACCGCGGAACTTCAGGTTCTTGTAGTCGGAGCCGATGCCGATCATGTTCGAGTTGCCGAAGCGGTCGATTTGGATGCCGCCACAGAAGAACACTCCGTTCGCGCGGTGCCGCTGATTGTTCAACAACTGGTCATGCTGGTAATACGCCTCGGACCACTGCATTGCGCCGACATCGGTGATGAACTCGAACTCCTCGATTACCGGGGTGTCACGTAGGTAGGCCTTGGTCATAGCAATCATGACGGTCATATTGGGACCGTGGTGCAGGTGTCCGAGCAGAGCGCCCGCACGTGGGACGGGAAGATTTGCCCCGACCTCGACCCACTGTCCGTCTTTCAGATCATGGGCAATAGCTGCTGCCATGACCTCTTTTGGGGATGCAGTCTCATTCATCTCGGCCTCAGAACTCGTTCAGGGAGAGCAGCGCGCGGATGCCGATACGCTCCAGGTAGTCAGCGTGGTCTGCCGGGCCCGTGATGAACTCGGCGATATAGGCGTCGAGCTCGGCACGGTCGCCGGTCTTCAGCCACGAGGTGGCCGCTGCGAGGTAGGTGTTGATGTGCTCGGCGTCCGGCACGTAGTACCCGTCGGCCGAGTACGGGTGAGAGCCGTAGGGGGCGCGGATGATGCCCGTTGCACCGGGAATGCTGGTGCGCAAGGGGTCGGCCTTGATGCGCTCGGGAGACACGACCTTCTCGACAGAGACATAGGTCTTCGTAGCAGCGTTGTACATCGAGATGTCGCCGTACCGGGTACCGTTGTGCTGCACGTTGCCGTAGATGTCACTCACTGCAGCGTGCAGGAAGGCGACATCGATGTTGATCGCAGGAACCGCGATGAGCAGCTCGTCGTTTATAGGGTCCCTGTACTCCTTCAGCCAGGGGTTTACCTTAGGCAGGTCGGTGCCAACGCCAGCCTTCCACGGGTTGTATGGCACCCGCTGCGCGGAGGCACGCAGCCCTGCGTAGAAGTGCGCCTCGTCAAGCTCGAAAATGTCGATCAGCCCGTCCTGGCCGGCCTTCCGGAAGGCGGGTCCGATGCCTGCGAAGCCCTCGGCGCCCACATAGGGTGAGATCACGTGAGAGGCCACACCTGCCGCGATAAGCAGATCGGTTTCAAGCCCCGAGGATGCGGCGCCGACGACCGTAAGGTCCTTGCGTCCATCCTTGATCAGTTGTCGCACGATGGCCATCGGGTGACCCGAGTTGATGAACCCGCCGATGGCGATAGTCATGCCGTCTTTGACGGCAGCCGCGGCCTCTTCGACCTCGACGATGCGGGATGCACGTACATCACTCACAGTTTCACCTCCCATTTCGGAGCTCCGGTAGTGCGGTAGTCGGTGGAGTACCACTGCGGGTGGCCGTGAATGACCTGTCCGCCGTCGATCGGCACGCTGACGCCGGTGATGAATCCGGCGCTCTCGTTCGAGGCTAGGAACGCAACCAGCTGGGCGACGTCCTCGGGCGCCCCAAGACGGCCCACGGGCGTGTTAACGCCGAGCACCTCGCGGTGGCTTTCGCCGTTCCCGCCATTGAGCATCGGCGCGGTCATGCCCGTCTCAACGACGCCAGGCTCGATGGAGTTGACACGAATGCGGTGCGTGCCAAGCTCGGATGCGAGTCCCACGGAGAGCATCTTCACTCCGGCCTTTGTGATGCAGTAGGCCCCAAGGAGGTCCGAGTACTGCGACGCACCTGAGGAGGCGTTGAGCACGATGGCTCCCCCACCACCCCGCGCAATCATGGTGTTCGCGACCTCGCGTGCGATGTAGTAGGTGCCGTTCAGATTGACGTCAACGTGCCGCTGCCACTCCTTAATCGGTTCGTTTACAAGCTCGGCCATCTTGCCGTAGCCGGCGTTGGCGAAGAGTGCATCGATGCGTCCGAGTGCGGTAACGACGTCGGCGACGCCCTGACGCACGGTTTCGAAATCGGTCTGGTTCACAGCCGCGGCGTGCACTTTGGCACCTTCCGCCTCGCAGAGCGAGACCGTCTCGGCCAGGAGCTCTTCGAGCCTGTCGAATACGGCAACGTCGTATCCTCGTCGAGCGAAGGCGACCGCGGTCGCCTGCCCGATATCTCCCGCGGCGCCAGTGACTAGCGCGACAGGACGTGTCTGTTCGCTCATTGTGCGGTATACCCTCCATCGAAATTGAGAACAGCCCCGGTCATGTACCGGGAGGCATCGGATGCCAGGAAGACGAGAGCCGGGCCGATCTCGGCGGGCTGGCCTACCCTGCCAAGTGGGATCTTGCGCAGCAAGGCCGCGGTCGCGGCCTCATTGGCGAGTACCTCGCCTGGCATATCGGTTGCGAAGTAGCCCGGCGCCAAAGCATTCACCCGCACATCTTCACGCGCCACTTCGACAGCAAGCGCCTTGGTGAGCCCGACGACGCCCGTCTTACTCGCCACATACGCGGCCTGGCCGCGCACGCCGATCACGCCAGCCAGCGAGGAAATGTTCACTATTGACGTAGACCGTGTCGTGTTGCGTCTGCGCAGGAACGCCTGCGCCGCTGTGAAGCTGGCGGTGAGGTTGATATCGACGATGCGCGCCCAGTCCGCATCGGTGACATCGAGTACGGCGGCCTGGTGCGCCTGCGCGGCATTGTTGATAAGCGCATCGAACGGGCCGACAGTGTCGGCGAGCTCGCCGAACGCCGACCGTACGGCGTCCGCGTCCGTCATATCGAGAACGCGCGTGTGTACGCACCCACCCGTGGCACGGATGCGGTCGGCGACTGCTGCCAACTTTTGCTCACGGCGTCCTGTGATGATCACGGTCGCCCCCGCGTCGGCCAGGGCTGAGGCCCCTTCTGCGCCCAGCCCGCCGGACGCGCCGGTGACGAGCACGATCCGGCCGTCTAGCCGGAAGGCGTCAAGGGCGCTCACAATCGGATCCCCATCGAGCGCGCGACAACGATCTTCTGGATTTCGCTGGTGCCGCCGCCAATTTCCAAGTATTTGCAGTCGCGGTAGTGGCGTGACACCGGGTATTCGTCGGTAAAGCCGTAGCCACCGAAGATCTGCACAGCTTCGCGGGTCGCTGTGCAATAGGCGTCGGTGGCATAGAGCTTGGCGATGGCAGCGATACTCGCAGCATCCGGGTCCTCGGAATCGACCGCGTCGGCGGCCCGTAGTGCAAGTGCTTCCCCTGCTTCGATCGCGACCCGCATTGTCACAAGCTTGTCAGCGATGAGCTGGTGGCTCGCGATCGGCTTACCGAAAGTTGTGCGTGCCAGCGAATGTTCCAGACAGCGATCTAGGAGGTCTCGCAATGCGCCGACGGCAAGCGCGGCGAGGAGCATTCGCTCCTTTGCCAGTCCTGGCGTAACGCCAGACCATCCGCGGTCCACCTCGCCGAGGACGGCGGAGACAGGGACCCTGGCGCTATCGAAAAACACTTCGCAGAGGTCCAGCCCCTTCAGTCCCATCTTGGAGAGCTTCCGGATTTCTACGCCCGGCTCCTTTGGATCGATGAGGAGCAGGGTGATGCCGTCGTGCTTCTTACCGTCGGTCGACGTACGCACCGCGGTAATGATCACGTCGGCCACCGCGGCGCCTGTGATGAAGACCTTCGACCCATTCACCACGAAGTCGTCGCCCTCGCGAACGGCGGAAGCGCGGAGGGCTGCCGCGTCTGAACCCGACCCTGGCTCCGTTAAAGCGAACGCAATGTTCGCGCCTTCGCTAGCACGTGGCAGCCACTCGTCCTTCTGCTCTTGGGTGCCCATGCGATCGATCGCCTCGGCTCCGAGCACCCAGAGCGAAAAGAAGGCTTGTCCGATCACCAGATTATGACGGGCGAGTGCATCGTGAATCACTACGAGATCGCGGGCTGACGCCCCGCCGCCTCCTGCGCTGGCCGGCACCGGGAGTGCCGCCCAGCCCTGAGCTGCGAGTGCGTCCATCACCTCAGCGGGGTAGCGCGCTTCACGATCGATCTCGGCCGAATACTCGTCTGTGACGATGCTCCTGCAGATCTGATCAATTGCCTTGACCATCAGTTGCTGGTCTTCGGTGGTCGTTGCCATGGGGTCCTCTTCGACTTCCTGTATGTATCGATACGATTTCATGCTTGTCCGACAATTGTCAAGCATTGCAGTTGCGTCGAATGGTTTCATCGAATCAGGTATCGTCCTTGAGGAATTCAATCGGCTGACGAGTCTTGAACGCCCTACATCTCCGTCTGAGAGCACATCATGATGGTTCGGTGATTGTCGGTGAAGGCAATTGATCTAGCTTGACAGACAAATGACCAACGCACAGGATGTTGCAAGGAAGCCGCTAGGGGCACTCCCTTTGAATGTGTAAGCCCACGGGCGACACCGGGATCAAACGAGGGAGACGAATGACAGATAAAACCTTCGCTGTGATGCTTCTCCTGCAGCGCTATTTCGCAGGCATTGATTCACGGGATTGGGCTGCCGTTTCGGACTGCTTCACTGACGACTCGGTCAGTTCATACGGGATGTCAGCCGAACCCTTCTGCGGCGGTGGCGTTGTAGCCGATTTCATCCGCCGCACACTGGAGGGGTGCGACAGCAGCTTGCACGTCCTTGGCAGCTGGTCTTGCAGGGTAAAAGGTGACATCGCTGAGATCGAAAGTCATGCTGTGGCGTCGCTGCATATTGCTGCAAAGGGCGTGATATCCACCCGCGGGATACGCTACCGTGACCAGGCGCTCCGCATCGGAGACGGTTGGCGCTTTACGGAGCGGATTCACGAGCCCTTGTGGCAGGTCGATGCACCGGCTGTGGTTCCGAACATCACATGATTTCGGCTAAGGCGGACGTTGAATCTGATGTGCCTGCGGGTGGGCGTCCGCGGTTATTCCGTCGAATGCCGTCCACTAAGGTGAGCTTCCGTGCCAGGACAGCCTTAGGATCGCCTCGGGGCTGGTCCTGGATTAGTCTGCCCAGCAGCTGTCTATGTGTTTCCACGGGAGAGTCGGCAGGCTTCAGTGCTGAGCACGCCGACCTTCACTCGGCTTCGTGTTGTGGCTCCTTCTGGGAAACCGAGACAAAACGAGTAACTAGCCACAGACCGAGAGTTGGCGGGAGTGGGCGCTTTCGCCTCGGCATTCAATGTCCCGGCCGAATGGACGAAACCACTGTCAGATCTCCCAGAGCAGCAATGCGCGGACGCCGGTGTACAGGGCGCCGGCGATTGCAAATCCGTATTGCAGCCGCATGGCCGTCCGTGCCGAGGTACGGCGTGCCCCAAAAGTGCCAATAGCGACGCCGAGAGCAATTGCGATAATCATCGCAGCCGCCGTGGACGGTGGGATATGAGGAAACCAGGATCCCCCTGTGAAGAAGTTGGCGGTCAGGAACACAGGCGCGGACGCGACAAATATCGGCTGCACAGAGGCGGAGAAGCTCGGCGGTCGCCAGTCGGTGAGCCGGGAGTAGACTGCCAGCGGCGGCGATCCCATGGCGGAAGATGTCGTAAAGAAGCCCCACAACACTCCTGCGGTCAGCCGCACCATCCGCGTATCCGTCGTGCGGCCGATGGGGAACATGTTGGCGGCGAACAGAGAGACGATTAGGAGTGCACTGATCGATAACTCAAGCGCCCGCTGGGGCGTGTTGGCGAGTACCCAAGCCCCAGGTACAGCCCCCAGAATCCCCCCGACAAGAATTAGGAGAGCGCGGGTCCACTGTACGTGAGCGCGGAGAGACCACAAGACGACGAGACCATTTAGACCGCCGATAACGATGATCGCTGCAACGGCGTCGCGAGGCCCAAAGACCACAACATAGACCGGGGCAGCGATCAGAGCGAAACCGAGTCCCGTCATGCGGGCAGCTACCGACCCCAGAAGCGATGCGGCAGCTGGCAGCAATAATTCCCAGGGCACAGGACTCCTTAGACAGTGTGGCAGCGGCGCCTGCGGTCGTCGACTGACGGGCGGGCGTTATTGGTCCTTGATACGCATGTGAGCGCAGGAACTACACCGTTACGGCGATTTCCTTCGGGTAACACCTGGACGCCGACGACACTGTCCCGGCGTCACGTCTGCAGGCAGCGTATGCTCTGTGATGGGCTGGTGGCTGGTGGCTGAATACCCCATCGCTGAAAATCGTGGAGGTTCCAGGCGAAACGAGCTGCGGCACGGTCCGGCTCCGTTACCGCCTCCGTTCGAATGTGCGTGTGACGCTCACCGGAGGATGGCCGCCTGCCTACGGCCGAGAACTTGAGAAAGAGGGGGTGTGGCCATAACGTGAAGCGCATCCACTCGCCTGCGGGCGACCCGTTTCAATCCCGCTGCTTGCTCCAAGGTCTGTGCTGTTTCGTCAACGGCGTATCAAACCGGCAAACTATCGGTGGCGGTTTGCCGGACCCAAATCTCCAGTCCTTATAACGCTGAGCAGTCTTCTCTCATTCGGCATTGACGACCGTGAGTTCGACCCCATCAATTTCCGGCCGCATCCTGACCTGACAGCTGAGTCGGCTGTCCTCAGTGGCGTCCTCGTCCGCTTCGAGTAGGTCCCGTTCGTCGTCAGAGGCGCCACGGATCTTTTCCTTCCAAGGGGAAGGCAGGTAAACGTGGCAGGTGGCGCAGGACATCTCGCCGCCGCATTCGCCTTCGATCCCGGGCACCCCTTCACGAACGGCAGCGCGCATGATGCTCTCGCCATCTGCGACTTCGATCTCTTGAACCCCTCCGTCTGCGAGGTGCATTTTGGCATTACTCATGTTCATATCCTTTGAAGATTGGTGATATCGGGTGACTTAATGGCGAGAGGTGAAAGTGACCGGCATCCGGGCCAGCAGGTTTGCGCCTGGAGAGTCGTTCCCCCAGACCGGTTCCTCGGCGAATTCCACGTCGAAGCGGTCAAAGATTTTCTTGAAAGCGGTGGCCATTTCCAGTCGGGCAAGGTGGCGGCCGAGACAGTTGTGAACGCCTGCGCCGAAGGTAATCCCGCTCTCGCCGCGGGTAATATCGAACGCAGTGGGGTTCTCGAATCGACGCTCGTCGAAGTTCGCCGACTTTGTGAACCCCACCATCCAATCGCCTGATCGAATCTCCTTGCCTCCGAAATCCATGTCCCGGTTGGCGATCCGAAGCCGCGTCGGCGAATTCGACGCGTGGCGGAGCACTTCGTCCGTCGCACTGTTCATGAGTTCAGGGTTCTCGCGCAGGAGCGCCAGCTGATCCGGGTTCGTCATGAAGAGCCATAGTCCATATGACAGCGCGTTGCGTGTGTTGCCGAGCGCACCCTCGAACAGGATGAAGATCGTCGCCGTCGCCTCATGCAGACTCATCGGGTCCCCGTCGATTTTCGTCTGGACGAGGACAGAAAGGAAGTCGTCCTTCGGCTTCTCCATACGCTCTTGCGCCAAATCCTGCGCATAGTTCCAAAGCGGGCTGTGATCGCTCCCACTGTAGGCAGCTTCTGTTGTCGGCGCGAAACCTCGGCCGCTGGTGTGGACGCCTTCTTGGACACGAGCCCAATCCTCATGGGGAACCCCATACCAGTTCAGGACAACCTGTGTTGCCACCGAAAGTGCCAGGCCATTGACTATCTCATCTTGCCCACGATTGGCGAGATCATCCACGATACCGTCCACCGTGGTCTCGGCTAGCTGGCGGAGTTTGCCTATTGCCGGCTTGCTGAAGTGCCGGTTGAGCGGCCGCCGGTACACGTCATGTGTAGGGTTGTCGAGGAACGGCATTAGCACGTCGAACCCTTGGGAGAAGCGCTCCTCGGGAGTGAGTCGCTTAGGCGACTTCGGAAGGTGGGTGTCCCATCGGTTACTGTAGTCCCGGTCGTTTAGCAGCAGCTCTTCGACATCATCGAATCGCGTGATCGCCCAAAAACTCTTCCCGTAGAGTGGATCGTCCACCCAACGAACCGGGTCATCATTCCGGAGTCTACGGAATCCTTCAAGGTAGTCGTCGTTGCGGTACCACTGGGGATCCAGCAGCTTGTCGTCGAGGTCGTCGACAGTCATGGTTTCTCCTTCGTTTTCCAAGTCAAGGATCGCTGTCCCGGTTCGGGCGCGATCGCACGAGCGGGGTGTGGGTGTGGCTCCAGCGCGAGCACGAGGCGGAGCGGGTCGAGCAGAGTTCCGCGAGTATAGACCCCGCCCAGGAATGCCGCACCCCGGCTCGTCAAAGCTGGATGTTCAATAAGGATTTCAATTACGCCGTTCACCTGTATGCGACGGACCGATCCTTCGTGTTCGGCGAATGTGCCAGAGCTGATCCCAGCGATTGAAATCGCCGCACCCATCGAGCCGATCTCCACGGAGATCGATCCGACGGCGACATCCATCAGGGACCCGTGCGCCCGAAAGCGAACCGACCCCTCAAAGACGCCGCAGAGCTCGTCTACCGCAGCTCGGTTTATGATTTCGTGGGCGGGAAACCGTCTTTCCGAAGCCGGGGCGACCCATTCGATCGTTCCGTCCTCCGTGCCGAGGACGTACTCTCGCAGGGAACGCTTGATGCCCCATTCCACATAGGAGGATGAAACGTCCCAGACTGACTGTTGAGCCTGGTTATTCATTGACGCCTCCTTCCTCGTCCAGCCGACTCTCCAAGGCTCCCGCGTCGAAGTGTCGGCTTGCTACGTGCTTCATGAATAGAGTCTCAAGGTACGCTTGCGCCTTTCGGAGCCAAAGGTGCGAATACATCTGGAACCGATTAGCTCGTCGGAATCAGTTCCTTCAAGGAGAGATCCTTGTCGAGCAGCCGCTCGCGGTCGACGGCTGCCTTGGCCGTCACAAGCGCCTTGCCCTGTGCAAAGTCCCGCACGTTGTTCACTGTGTCCACGGCGATCACTACGCCCTGGCAGAGGTAGACGACGGAGAATTTCCCAGAGCCCGGTTCGCCCCGAACTACGAGGTCGTCGTAGCCATTGAAAAGGCCCGCCGTCTGCAGTTTTACATCGAATTGGTGGGACCAGAACCAGGGCACCGATTCCTCCCGCGGTGGACGTCCCATGATCGCATCGGCTACTCTCTTGCCTGATTCGACTGCGCTGGGTACCGATTCGAGGCGGACCCTGGTTCCTCGCGAGAAGTCGCTCACGCGGTTTGCGCAATCGCCTACAGCGAAGATCCCGTCCAAAGAGGTACGGCCCTGCGCGTCCACCTCGACGCCGTTGGAAACGGTCGCCCCGGCGTCCACCAAAGGCTGAACATTGGGCACGAGCCCGATGCCGACCAGAACGGCATCGGCGGAAATCACCTCGCCGCCGGCGAGGCGAACACCCGAAACCTTGCCGTCCTGCTGCTCGATTGCCTCCACGACTGCATCGAGCCGCACATCGGCGCCGTGCGAGCGATGCAGTTGAGCGAAGTAATCCGAAACCGGAGGCGACGTCACCCGTGCCAGCAATCGATCCATTGCTTCGAGAATCGTGAGTCGGGCACCGCTGTCCCGAAGCACCGAGGCAGCTTCTAGCCCGATAAAGCCGCCGCCGATCACAACAACGTCCCGCAATTGTCCGAGCCTGCTCTTGAGAAGATCCGCATCTTCGAGCACTCGAACGCTGAGAACTCCCTCGATGCCCTCGGTGAATGGCAGCCGACGCGCGTGCCCCCCGGCGGCCCAGACCAGGGTCCCGAACTCATACACGACGCCAGATGCTGCGGTGGCGGTCCTAGCTGCCGGATCGATCGATTCGATCGCCTGATTGAGCACCACCGTAATATGGTGCTGCTCCCAGTACTCCGGGGCGCGGAATTGCAGATCCGCAGCGTCCCGCTCGCCCCGCATGTAGGCCTTAGTCAGCGGAGGGCGCTCATAGGGTAGTTGCTGTCCGGCATCGAGGATCGTGATCGATCCTTCAAATCCTTCGGCCCGGAGGGAGAGTGCCGTCTGGGCTCCCGCCTGTCCTCCGCCGACTATCAGAACGTCTGCGCGTGTTTCGGCGGAACTCATGCGGACTCCCAGTCGAACCATGCCCGAATTGCCTTACCCATAATGAGCTCCTGATCTCCCGGCGCGAGGTGCGCAATGCCATCGAGGAACCGCTGCACGGTTTCCCCGTAATTTTCCGATGGATATCGGGTGTAGTCCGAACCCCAGAAGATCCGTTCTGGGCCGAACCACTTCATGAGTCGATCGACCACCTGCCGCACGACCTCCGCCGAGTACGTAGTGGGGAATGAGACCGGGAGGGCGGAGGCCTTGACGGCGATGTTCGGCAATCCGGCTAGCGATTCGAGCTGGTTAATGCGGTCTAGCGTGTCGAAGCCCGTCGCCGGGACGGAAGTCCCGAGGTGGTCGAAGCTAAGCTTCAGGTTGGGGTGCTTCCGCAAGATGGGGCCGAATTCCGCAAGGTCCCCGACCACAGGAAACAGGGAGACGGGGATTCCACGCTCTTCCGCAAACGCCCACACCCAATCCACTACGCCATCCTCGACCCAGCGGGCGGCTTCACCGTTGAACGTCATGCGGATGCCACGCAAATAGGGGCTCAGCAGATCTTGCTCGATAGTTGGGGCAATGTCTGGTCCGGTGAGAGGCCACCGACCATGAGCCATGAAGCGATGCGGGTGACGCTCCGCCGCGTCAACCACTAAGTCGATGCGATCGCCCTCGAACGAGGGTGGCACGACGAAGGCCGCAGATATCCCTGCCGCATCCATCTGGGTCAGTAGCGCTTCAGCGGTGTACTCGGCAGGGCCATGGGGAGCATGGCCCGTGGCGATGTTCCAGGGACGCTCGGATGTCTCCGCACCCCACAGATGCACTTGTGCATCGACGATTTCCATTCCTTCAGCCCTCCATGAGAGGCCGGTTCAGGCCCAGCATCTCGTCAAACCAAACCGGGTCGGGGCGATTCTCGAACAACGTGGTCCACCGGCCATCGAGCGCCTGCTGGTACGCCTCCTGGAGCGGCGGCACGACGTTACGGTATTCACCCGTGACTTGCACGGCCACCGGCTGAATCTCCTGCATGTCTTCCCAACGAGTGACGTACTTCATTGCGCCATTGACCGGCGGAGAGGCCGCGAGCACCATGAGTCGGCCGGGGAAACGCACTGCGGCTTCTTGCAGTGACTCCTTCGAGGGGGCGAACACCGGAACTACCCAGTCAGCGCCGGCCTCATCGTAGGCAGCGAGGCGTTGGAGGCTCTCCTCGAAGTCCATATGCAGCAGGTAGTCGGTACGGGCGAGAATCTGGAATTGGTCCCCAAAATGACGACGGATGAACGCGATGCGGTCCACCATCACCTGGGGATCGCACAATCGCTGCTCAAGGCCGACAGTTTTGGTCGCGCCGGCTTCGTCCTGGTCCTCGATCATGATCGCGTTGCAGCCGGCGGACGAAAGCTCGTCGAGCAGGCGTCCGAATTTGGGCAGACCGCCGAACCCTGCTTCGGCGTCCACCATTATTGGCAGCTCGGTGGCAGTGGTGATCTGGCGCACGATTCGCGCGAAGTCCTCAGTGTCGAGGAGCCCACGATCTGGATATCCATGCACGTTGTTGACGGCCGCCCCCGACAGGAAGAGGTGGGTCGCGCCGGCCGAGCGTGCTGTTGCGGCAGACAGTACGTCCCACACCGCTGGCAGGATCGTCATGGGCCCGAGTCCATCTGAGAATCGGGGAATTTTGACAGGCATCAGGGATCTCCTTGTCGTGTCTCAGGTGTGGTTACTGTGCCAGCACGCTTACATGGATGGGCGTGACGCCGGTCTTGACCTCTCCGCCCAGTACTCTGATGGCCTCTTCAGCATCATCGAAGTTAAAGGTGTGGGTGTGCCAGCTTGAAAAGTCGAATCTCCCGCTCAGGATCGCCCCGATCGCCAGCTGGTATCCACGGGAACTAACGCCGAGAGCACCGACCACCTCGATGGACTTCAGCACAATGTCATCGGAAACGAAGTCAGGAACCACCCGCGCGCCTTTCAAGCCGCCGAGGACGACCCGGCCACCGACCTTCACAGCTTTGATTGCGTCGATGACAGGGCGGGTCGCAGCAGGAACGACATCCAACACCACGTCGAAACTCTTCTGGCCGACCTGGTCAATCAAACTTGCAGCATTCGCCGGATCAGTGACGATGGTGTCAGTGGCGCCGAGCGCCCTTGCGATGTCCAGCTTGTCGCGGTCTGTCTCCAAACCTGAGATAGCGATGCGGTTGGCCCCCGCCATCTTGGCGGCAATAACGCAAGCGAGGCCACGTTGCCCAGCGCCTATGATCAGCACATCGTCACCGATCCCGATACGCCCTTTCAGCACGCCCCATTCGAAGCCCGCTGAGAGCGGATTGAACATCAAGGCATCCTCCGTGGAGAGGTCCTCGGGGAGCTTGTGCAGCACGGTATTGCCCTCAAGAATCATCTGCGTGGCGAGTCCACCCCAGAGGCCGTGCCCAACATCCAGACTCACATACCCGTATTGCGTCTTTCTCGGGCATAGCACCTGTCGGCCCGACATGCAGTAGACACACACTCCGCATCCTGCGTGCGGTTCGACGGCGACGCGGTCACCCGCGGAGACCTGCCAACGCTCTGCTGCCTCAGGCGTGATTTCTCGGATACGCACGACCGGTTCGTGACCAATGACCAGGGGATACTTCATGATTCCCGTGTCATCGAAATGGCCCACATACTGCTCGAAGTCGCTGCCGCAGATTCCGTTGGCCTCGACATCGACGATCGCAGCCCCAGCGGGGAGTTTCGAGGGGAGTTCTAACTCTTCCACCGCGAGGTTACGGGCGCCGCGCTGCACCCAAGCCTTTGTCATACCGTTAGCCACGTTGCTCCTTCGAATGTCGATTGTACATCCAAGCCTACTTCTTGCTTGTCTGACATTACAGTAAATGTACCAAAATAAACAGGTTGACGGTAGGGGTTTCCGAGCCCTAGGCGAACAGGCGGCAATCCCAACACATGCATCCGCCCATCCGAGGGCGCGCGCGGTCGTTCCAGGCATCGCCCAAGCTCAGGAATCGCAGGCGCTCGTGGCTGTGCCGTGCGGGTCCTTACACAATCCGGGCCGGTGGTTTGTATCCCGCGGACATAGCGTGTGTGCCCCCGTCCACCACGGCGATCAGGCCGCTGGTGTAGCTGGCCTCGTCCGAGTTCAGGAACAATGCCATCGCAGTTTGTTCGCGAACTTCCCCGGAACGCCCGAGGGGGCACCGCGAGGCGCGTTCCGCGTAAGCTTCGGGATTTTCGTCGCGAAACACCTCTGTCATGGGTGTAAGTGTGAATCCGGGAGCGATGGCGTTGACCCTGATGCCATAGCGGCCCCAATCCGTAGCAAGTGCGCGGGTAAGACCGGTGAGACCGTGTTTGGACGCCACGTACGCAACGCCGTGCGTAATTCCCGCGGTGCCCGCCCCCGAGCCCGTATTGAGAATGGCCCCGCCTTCACCTTGTGCAATCATTGCCTTGCCCACCGCTGAGGCCACAAACCAAGCGCCGTTGAGGTTGACGTTAATCAACTCCAGCCACTCTTCGTCGGTGGTATCCTCGGCCGGCTTGAATAACCCCTTGCCCGCGTTATTGAAGAGTGCGTCGATTCTCCCGGAAGCGCGCATCGCCTCATCGACGAGGCTCCGCGCGGTTGCCGGGTCTGAAACGTCTCCCGTAACCACGTGCAGATTTGATTCAGTCCGGTCGAGGAACGCGTCGGATCGGCGTCCGTTCGCGATCACGATCGCCCCTTCGTCCAAAAGGCGCTCGGTGATATCCAGGCCGATGCCGGTCGTTGCCCCGGTGACGATCACCGTTTTTCCCTCATAGCCGTAGGGGCGGTTCTCGGGTGTCTTCCTTGTCGCAACCATGTTGCCCTCTCTGAAGTAGCAGACAGTCCCGCCGATAGCTGACGGTCTGCCTTGCGAGGGGCCCCGGCCGCTTCCGAGACCCCGTGAACATTCTCATCATGTCAGACATAGGTGAAGGATGGCCGCTTAATCTTCCTACAGACTAAATTTCAGCAAAAGGACTATTTACCCGTTGTCTTACAAAGAGTACTCTCGACCCAGGACGCTTCTCGTCCAACCCAGGCTCAACGGCCTATCGCGCTCAATGAGGAGACATACATGAGAAGCCACACTCGACGTGACGCATTAAGAATTGGGGCACTCGCTGCATCGGCCGGCCTCCTGCTCAGCGGCTGTGCTAGCGGCCCCGCCGGCAGCGAGTCCGCGTCCAAGACGGTCAAAATCGCGCAGCTCAATCCTTTCCAGGCAGCCGACTACCTACCCCAGATCGCCCAAGAGAAGGGCTTCTTTCAGGAAGAGGGAATCACTGCCGAGTTCGTGGCTTCGCCACAGAACCCGATTACCCCTCTCCTCGCTGGCGACGTTGACGTCGCCATTACCGGCGTCAACGGCATGGCCGCGATCGAGCAGAACCAGGAAGTACGCTTCATCGCCGGGTTCCCCCAGCGCATGGCCATGTCTCTGGTGGTTCCGACCAGCAGCCCCGTCGCCCATCTTGCCGGCAAGTGGCCGGAGGCGCTTGAGGCGTTGAAAGGCAAGAACATCGGTGTAACGGTTCCAGGCGCGCTCGTGGACAACTTGGCGCACGCAATGCTGATCAATGCCGGGATCAGCGATAAGGATATTAAAGTGACCCCCGCCGGCGACGGCTCTTCGCTGGTCGCCGGACTCAGCCAGGGTACGTTCGACTCCGGCCTCGTGCCGAGCCCGCTCTTCGAGCCGCTCGTGGAAAAGGGCATTGTGGTGCAGGTGATCAATCTATACGACGGTCAGGTGCCGGGCCTCAACCTCCCCATTGCAACGCCAATCGTTTCAGCAAAGTGGGCGGACAAAAACCCCAATCTCGTGGCCGGTTACCAGCGCGCAGTCGCCAAGGCTAACCAGTGGGCGCTCGACCCAGCTCACAACGACGAACTCACCCAGATCGTTGCGAAGAAGCTCGGGGTCGCCCCGGAGACCATAACGGGACCCATCAAGACTTTCCGCGCGGCGCTCGGCAACAGTGTCGAGTTCACCCAGCAGCAGTTTGAGACCGCTGTGAAGATGTTGAAGGATAACGGCGTGCTGACTCGAGATCTCGCATACGGGGACTACGTGCTGCCCTTTAAGGGCTGATACCGCCGACGCGGCCGCGCGGACATCCTGTGTCCGGGCGGCCGCACGCATCGTCGACACAGTGTCCGCTGCTGTCGCGCTTCCCCTCACGAACCGACCAAAAGGAGATGTCTTGACCAACATCAGTTCGACGACCGACCCTCGCATCCGCATCGAGTCGGTCACCCACTTTTTCGAAGACCCCGATGGCAACCACACTGAGGCGAGTAAGGCCGTCAACGATGTGTCCTTGTCGATAGCCCCCGGGGAGTTCGTGAGCATCATCGGGCCGAGTGGGTGCGGCAAGACCACACTGCTCAACCTGCTCGCTGGCTTCATCGAGCCCACCGAAGGTGGTCTCTTCATCGACGACACTAAGGTTTCCGGTGTTCAGTCCGACCGCGTGGCCTTCATGTTCGCGCGCGATAACCTGCTTCCTTGGCGGACAACTCTTGCGAATGTCATGTTTCCTCTCGAAGTAGGACGCACTGGGAGCCGTCTCAATTCCTCCGCTCGAAAAGATCGTGCGGAGAGCCTGCTTAGCCGCGTCGGCCTGGGCGGAGCCGAGCATAAATATCCGTCCGAGCTATCGCACGGAATGCGCCAGCGCGTTTCCCTCGCACGCACTCTCGCGGGCAACCGAGGCATCATCCTCATGGACGAGCCGTTTGGGGCCCTGGACGCCCAAACACGTGTGCAGGTCCAAGGCGAATTTGCCAAGATATGGGAGCAGGACCGCCCAACCGTCCTGATGGTGACACACGACCTCACCGAGGCGATCGCACTGTCAGACCGCATCGTCGTCATGACGCATCGCCCGGCCGCCATTAAGGCCATTTACGAAGTTGGCATCCCTCGGCCCCGCGACGTACTCGATCTACCCTCCCTCCCGGCGTTCCACGAGCTTTACGCAAAACTCTGGGCGGATCTGCGCAATGAACTTGAACCCGAGAAGGAACTTTCCACATGAGCACCACCGAGATCATCGCCACCGTCTCTCCGAACATCGGCGTAAACCGTGCGGCCCAGCGCAGGCGACGTCGGCGAATCCTGGTAACTGCGACCCAGGTCGGTGTCGTCGTCCTGGCCTTGGCAGCGTGGCAGGTGGGCGCCGACGCCGGTCTCATCAACACCTTTTTCTTCTCCTCACCCGTGCAGATTTGGGACAAGCTCGTCCGCTGGGCCGTGGATGGAACGCTGCTTTCGAACACTCTCGTGAGCCTCTACGAGGCTTTCCTCGGATTCCTTATCTCGGTACTACTGGCCATCCCGATCGGTATGTTCCTTGCACGTTCCACATTTTGGGACGCCGTTAGTCGCCCGTTCATAGACATGGCGAACGCCACCCCACGCTTCGCCCTTGCGCCGCTGTTTGTGATCATGTTCGGGCTGGGGTCCATGATGAAGATCGCCCTGGTCTTCACTGTCGTCTTCTTTATCGTGCTCATTAACACCATCGCAGGAGTCAAAGCCGTCGAAGAGGACTTCGTAAGGCTGGGGCGCATCAGCGGGGCAACCCGGGGGGCCCTTTTCATCAAAGTCATCATCCCGGCAGCGGGCGGTTACATCCTCGCAGGCCTACGACTCGCTGTCCCCTACGCTCTTGCCGGGGCTGTTGTTGGCGAGATGCTCTCAGGGTCATCCGGCCTCGGCTACCTTGTGGCGAATCAGTCTGGACTACTGATTCTCTCGGGCGTATATGCCGCAGTTCTGGTTCTGGCGCTGCTTGGCTGGGCCCTGAACTCCATGGTGAACTTCGCCGTGTCAAAGACACCGTGGGCACATTCATTGAAGAGTTCACGGTGAGCAAGTTCACGAAGGGTCAAACTCTCTCGCTAGCCCATAGCATCGCGGGTACCGCATAGGGACGTGCTCGCAATCAGCATGGGGCTTCAATGAAGGAACCGCCTTTGTCAGCTGACCGGGAGAGACCTTCGTCCTTCTCATGGGCCAAGTGCCGCGTCGGGAACTCGGGTAGTGAATAGGCATGCGTCTCGGTGACCCTCGGCACAGCGATCGGCTCACTCCGACTTCCAACCCAATCAAGGAATACCGAATATGACGAATTCATTTCACGGCTACGGAGCGGCACAGCGTGCTGCGCTGCGACAAGCACTAAAGAAAGGCAACGTTGCGGCGCTGGGATGCGTCGACGCTCTGGGTGCACGAATTGCGGAAGACGCCGGGGCCCAGGCTGCATACATCAGTGGCGTGTCCCTCGCTGCGGCATGCGGTGTGCCTGACGTGGGGTTGCTCACCCAGACTGAAGTGGCCCAAATTGCTTCGCGTGTGGCTCGTGCCGTTGAGATCCCTGTACTCGTCGATTGCGACACCGGATACGGGGGGATAGCGAACATCAAGCGAACTGTAGAGCTTTTCGAGGAGGGCGGGGTTGCAGGCATCCAAATCGAAGACCAGACGTTTCCAAAGCGCAGCGGTGAACGGGAGGGCCGAACGCTTATCAGCATCGAAGAAATGCAGGCGATGATCCGGGCTGCAAAGGCAGCTCAGAAAGACCCCAACTTCGTCATTATCGGACGCACCGACGCGATCGGTACCACCAGTTTTGAGGACGCACTCAAAAGAGCAAAGGCCTACGAGGAGGCGGGGGCTGATGTTGTCTTTCCCGCGCTTCCACAAACACTTGACGAGCTCAAAGCCTTTGGGCGTGAAATCAAACACCTCATGGTGACTTCCTCTGAGAGTCGCATGACACCGATCATGACCGTGAGGGAGTATGAGGCCATCGGAGTGGGTCTTACGGTATACCCGATGTCGCTCACGTTTGCCGCCGGAAGCGCAATGACGCGGATCGCAAAGGAAATCCTGGAAACTGGCACGAACGGTCCTTTCCTCGAACGAAGCGATTGGTCGTTCGAAGTGCTTGAGCACCATGCACGAATTCAGCCTTGGCTCGACTTCGAAGACGCAGCGCGCGGGCAATGAAACCTACGATCGAAACCGACGTGCTCGTACTCGGCGCAGGTGCAGCCGGGTCTGCCGCCGCGTTGACCGCACGGGAGGCTGGGTGCGACGTCGTACTCCTTGAAGTATCTGAAGCAACACGGCACACACCGAACTTCCGAATGGCAGGGGCATGGGTGATGTCCTGCCCCGACATCCCGGCCGGCCTGGAGTATCTTCGCGCATGCTCAGGTGGACTGGTCGACGAGGACATGCTGCAGAGCTGGGCTGTGGAATCGCGCGCATTGTTTGAATGGCTGGAACGCTACGGCATTGAGATGCGGTTAAGCGAAGGCATACGTGGTCCCGAGCATCCGGAGTTTCCCGGCGCCGAAACTCTAGCGCTGCGTCGGGCCTGGACTTCCCTGCCCTCCCCGATCCAGGGACAGCCGGGCTGGTTCGCTCCTGAGCAGGCATGTTTGGGTGGGGAGGCGCTCTACCGCGGAATCATCACCGCCGTCCTAAACAGTGGAGCGCAGCTCTTCTGGGACTCTCACGCAACGTCGCTCATCATCGACGAGGGTGCGGTGAGGGGAGCCCATACCTCGATTCAGGGTCACGAGTACGAGATCCATGCAAGAGGCGGAACCGTTATCGCCACTGGCGGTTTTGGCGGATCTTCCGAGCTAGTACGGCAGTTCATAGAGGTGCCGAGCACTGAGTTCTACGGCAATCCATTCAACGACGGCTCCGGGATGCGTCTCGGCATGTCAGCCGGGGCAGATCTCGTTCGCATGAACCGCCTCATAGGCCGCGGCGTAGGAGCCTTCGACGACGCTGAGAGTGGACTCCGGCTTGGTTTCATCCTTGACCTCAACGGTGGCGGGTACTTGATCGTCGACGGCAACGGCGACCGCTACATGAACGAGAGCAGACAAGCCAACCTAGCCCACGACGTACTATACGACATGATCGACTTCGACTCGACCAGCGGATCATACCCACGATCACCGTCTTACTATCTCTTCGACAGCGCACGACTCAATGCAGGCCCGCTCACGTATCCAGATCGCGGAGTCTCCACGGTTGGACTGTACTCATGGAGTCACGACAACCTCAAGGAGATCGCCTCCGGATGGATCGGGGTCGGTGATACCCCCTCCGAGGCCGCAGCGGCAGTGGGCGCGAACGCCGGACGCTTCGACGAGGCAGTAACAGGCTACAACCGTGCCTGTGATGCTGGCGCCGACAGATTCGGGCGGCCCGGGGAAACTCTCGTTCCCCTCCGCGCACCATTTTACTGTGTGCCTCTATTCGTGGGAGGCCCGCACACCACGGGGGGCCTCCGCCGTAACGGCCAAAGCCAGGTGCTGGCAGCCCTCGACGGTGCGCCTATCACAGGACTCTACTCGGCGGGCGAACTCGGACAAGCAATTGGCCTGCTATATCCCATCCAGGGCTGCTCACTGTCCGAGGCTTTCTGCTCCGGCATCGTAGCCGGTCGAAACGCTGCAAGGGAAGCCGGTTATCTGTAAAGCCTCCTTGTTTGCTGACCGCTCCCGAAGGGAGCATTCTCTTTGGGCATTGAGTGGTCTGTCCTCACCAGCCTCCTCCCCAAGCTGGAGGAAGAGGTAGACGTCTCCGGCCCGTCAGGGGAAGCACCGTCCGTCGAGTGGAAACTACGTAGGAGGGGGCTCCACAACTGGGTTCGCGCCGCCATCCCTGAGAGATACAGAGCGATTCCGGCTGGACAGTTTCCTCCCACGGCGGAGCGAGGCCATCTGGGATAGAGGAGAACCGGCTCAGACCGCTGTGCAGAGATTTCATATTTCGGCCGTTCAGCTCCCTTAGTTCTCAGGAAGCGTGAGTCGTTGCTTCGTATCCCAGGACAAGGTAGTCCCTGCCTAACGCTAACCACCCGGAGCTATGGTGGATGTAGCTGTCTCAATTGTGGGCCCTGCCGTCGCGGCGAAATACCTGTCGTGCTGCCGGCAAGTCCAGTCAATGTCACACGGCCTCCGGCCGACAGTGGCCCGTCAGCCCAGAAAGAAGCGCTACCAATGGAAACCATTACGTTCAGGAATAAGCACGTAGATGTTGCTGCAGACATTCACTTCCCGCCCAACTTTGACGCAGCTCAGAAGTACCCCACCATCGTTAGCGCGCACCCCGTGGGAAGTTGCAAGGAGCAAACCTCTGGTTCTGTCTACGGCAAGGCCCTAGCAGAGGCTGGTTTCGTCGTGCTTGCCTTTGACGCTTCATTTCAGGCCGGTAGTGCCGGTGAACCCCGGCAACTCGAGGATGCCGGCTGGCGTGTCGAGGACTTCCGGTGCGCGGTCGACTACCTCGTAACTCTTGACTGCGTAGACGAGAACCGCATCGGCGTGTTTGGCATGTGTGCGGGTGGTGGCTACACCTGGGCGGCCGCAATGACCGAAAGGCGTTTTAAAGCCGTGGCAACCGTGACTGGTGTCAACCTAGGGCGTCTTCTGAGAGAGGGAGACAAGTCTCCGGACGCGGCAATCAAGACGTTGGAGGCCATCGGAGAACAGCGCACGGCGGAGGCACGAGGAGCAGAACAGCGACTTGATAGTTCTATCCCGCCATCGGTCGAGAAGGCCAAGGAAATGGGCCTCGTCCCACCACTCCATATAGATGTTGCCGAGGCGACTGAGTACTACAAAACGCCCCGTGGTGCCCACCCTCACGGAACAAATCTCTGGTCCTTCTCCTCAATGGCTCCCACCGTTGGGTTCGATGCAGTTCACTTAGCAGACAAGTTGTTGACCCAACCCTTGCTGCTGGTTGTTGGCAACAAACCTGGCGAATTCGGCGCCTACAGGGATGCACACACACTGTTCGACATGGCAGCCTCAAAGGACAAGGAAGTCGTCATCATTCCTGACGTTTCTCATTACGACCTGTACGACAAACCGGAAGCTGTTCAGCCTGCCCTCGACGCACTTATACCGTTCTATAGCAAGCGCCTTTAGTCCCATGGTTTGTGCGCGGTTGCAGACCGGCGAGCACAAAATGGGGAGTCTTCGAAATGGAGTGCACCTACCCGCTTTTTGGCCCCATCGGCTTGTATTTCAGGCCGTTTGTCCCAATACCTACAGTTCGGCCGTTGGAGGAGGGCTGACAAGCAATAGAAATCGGTTGTGGAATTCCGTTCCCGTGGGGGCGCTCCAAGTGACTAGCTGTTGATTTGGGTCCGTCGCGCAAGTCAATGTATCCCACTCCAGCACCAGGTCGCCTACACGCGGGTGTCGAAAGCGCTTGACTCCGCTGTTCCGTACAGCCACTAAATGCTCCTTCCACCAGCGCTGGAAGTCCTCGTCCATATGGGCAAGTTCATCCACCAACTCTGCCAAGCGTGGATCCTTCGGATTGCGCGCAGCTTCCCTGTGTAACTGCGCTACGCACAGTCGACCGGTTGCCTCCCAGTCGGGGGTAGAGGGATCGGACCGCCGGGTCTATAAACAGCTGTCGCACGTAGTTGCATTTGGTATGTCTACGTCGTGCGGCTGAATTTCCTTGCGGCGAGCTTTCAAGAAGTCGCCCAACTGATTCAGATGCACGTCGCACCAAGTTTGATTCATGACCAAAACTCATATTCTCCGTGCCCAAGGAACAACATATCCACGGGCAAGCTCGTTCTATTAAAAAGATGTGACAGTGATACCACTACCTAACTAAGGTCGAGGTCAGCCGAGTGGCGCCGCTTCTTGCCTTATCCATCGCTCCAATGGTCGAGGGAGGAAGACTGACCTCGCTAGATCTAGAAATGTTGCGCATGTCATCTGGATGAGGGTACAAACGACTGTGCAAGGGATTTAGCGCCCGATACGACTTCCCAGGGGCACTCTACCCGCCATGCTCCTCTGCGGAAGGTACGATGTGACGCTGTCGCTCAGCTGTTGTCTGTGCATAGTTAATTCCTCGGTGTGATTGCCAGTGTCTACACGCGTCGATCGGCTTCGTCGCTGCCGCGAACGACTAGGCCCCGCTTGACGAGTCCACCGATCAAACCAGTGACCGTGGACCGTTTTACGTCCAACTCCCTGGCCAAGTGTGCCGGGGTGATGCCTGGCGTCTCACTTACTGCGAGAAGGGCTGCGAAGCGACCGCCAGAAAGCTCGCGTCCAACGAGCATCTCGTTGTAGCTTTCATCTACCCGGCGCGAGGTCGCCAAAAATCCCATGGCGAACTCAGCTCTACTACTGCCGTCGATTTGGCGCAATAACAGCCGCTGACGAGTACCTAGAATCTCATACATTGGCACCATATTATAAGGCGCCTAACTAAATAATCTGGGTTATGGTCCGGCTTCCCGGGTGGTTACTGCGTGAAGCCGGACCATAAGGGACAAGCAGCCCTTACCAGTTGGGGCGGTCGCCCTCAGTCCCTGGCTTGTTTACACCAAGGCTCTCCCGCTGGTGCTTCTCAGGGCGAGTGACTATTTCAGTAACGAGCGCGGCGACGCTCTTACGAGAGACCGTCGTACCCTTGAACGGCTCGTCGCGCTGGGTTAGCTCATAATCGACCTCATCTGCGTCAGACAGCCAGGCTGGTCGCAGCACGGTGTAAGCCAATGATGAGGTCTCAATGACATCAGATGCGGCAGCATACGTGTCAAGCGTGGACGCCCCTATGGTGGCGCGGTTCCAGCGGCCGAACTCCCCCGGAACCTCGTTGTGGATGCCCAGAGCGGTTACAAAGACCAACCGCTGGACGCCTTCGGCTTTCATGACATCGACAATTGCCCTGGCCTGCTCGTCGATGTTGCCGGAGAGATTCGCATACACGACGTCCTGCCCTCTAACAGCCTTGGCAAGCACCGAGCGATCGGTCGTGTCGCCCTCAATCACTGTTGCGCCTGGAGGCACTACCCCAAGGCGACTCTTCTTGCGGGCGAACAGGGTTAGCGTGGCGCCCTGCTCATCGAGCATTTTGATAGCCCAGGAAGCTATCTGCCCGGATGCACCGAGCACAAGGACTTTTGTCATGAAGTTTCCTTTCAGGATGATTTGGCGGGATGCCAGCTTTGCCCCGACCCGACCCGGCAGTGCGGGCGGCGACCCGCTGCGCTTTAGAGGTTCTCGGTAAAGAACGGTGTCAATTTGCTCATAGCCTGAGCCACCGGTTCGTCCTTGTCGTAGAGATCATAGTGCGACCATCCCTTGACCACCGTAAGTTCCTTCTTCGTCGACCGGGCCCGGCGCACGATCTCGTAGCCGTCGCGGTACGCACCGAAACCGCCCTGGATGTCGCCCACGACTACGAGGAGTGGCTGGGTCAGCAGTTCCTCGGCCAGGTGGAAAGCGTCCCAACCGTAAGCGGTCCCCATGTGCGAGCGGAGGGTCTTGTTAAGGCCGTTAGGCTTCGCGCCGCGAGTGGTCTTGTAATATTCGGTCGCGCCGAGGATATCAACGTCGGTGATTCCGAGCTCTTTCGCCTGTTCGGTGGATTCCGGCAAGCCACCGTCAACCTGCCAGTCGGCGCCCTGGGCTTCGGCGGTGCGCTGTGCTGCAATCTCCTCGAGTTTCGCGATCACCGCTTCCGCGGAGCCCTCGGTCTCGCGCAGCACGCGGCCGTAGTTCGCCCCAGTGATCGTTGCGATTGCCTTATACCGGCGTTCAGTCATAGCGGCGTTGATCGCGTATCCGCCCCCGCCGCATATTCCGATCAAACCGATGCGCCCGGCGTCGACATACGAGAGAGTAACGAGATAGTCAGCGACGTGGCGGAAGTCTTCCACACGCAGGGACGGGTCTTCGGTGAAGCGCGGCTCACCTCCGGACTCGCCTTGGAAACTCGCATCGAAAGCCAGGGCCACGAAGCCCTGCTCAGCCAGCTGCGCGGAATAGACCTCACCCGAGGTCTGCTCCTTGCATGAACCAATCGGGTGAGCTACGACAATGGCCGGGTACTGCTTGGACTCATCAAAGTTCGGCGGGTAATAGATGTCCGCCGCAATCTCCCAATACATGTCGCGGTTCTTGAACGTAACGTGCTCGACATTCGACACGAAGCACTCCTTCTAAATCAGCTAGTTGGTTCTGACCGGAGTTAGGAACCGGCCCTGCCCTCGTCGTTATCGTCGAGTTCGGCAATACTTCAAGGCTAGGAAGCCTTTCCCGATTGAGGCAGATGCCACTGGCCCACCCCAGTCATTCCCGGGGGCGGCCGGGATCCTCGACAGTTGCATCTTCCTCGAGAGAAACCCTTGGGCCTTGGGATGAGGGCATATTCCAACTGCCCAACAGCCGTAGTGCATCTTCAGCCGGAGAGCCCACCTCGGGCAGGAACGTCACCATCTGTAGCCCGGGGGCGCCCGGAAGCTGCAGGGCCTCGTAGTTCAGTTCAAGCTCACCCACTACAGGGTGCATGATCCGCTTCTTCCCGCGACGGTGGGCTGACACATTATGTGCAGCCCACATGGAGCGAAACTCAGGGCTGATCGTGGACAGTCTCCCAATCAACTCGACGAAGGCCTTCGAACGGGGGACGCGGGCCAACTCGGATTGCAGAGTCCTCACCGCGTCCTCAGCGACGATCGTCCAGTCCGGAAAGGTGACGTGACTGTGTTCATCGAGAAACATGTAAAGGGCTAGGTTAGGCAGACTCGTTCCGCTGTGCCGCTCGTACACGTCGGCATACAGGGCCCGGCCAAGTGAATTTGTGGCCAGCAGGTCAAGGCGTCCATTCTGAATCGACGCGGGCAGCCCCGGCATGGCATCCATCAACTGCCGCACGTTCGCGTGGATCTTCCCTTCCTGCGCAGGCTGTCGAGGACGAGGTCTGGCGGCACGGCAGAGATCCAAGAGATGTTGACGTTCTACATCGTCAAGCTGGAGTGCGGATGCGATCGCATTGAGGATCTCTTCCGAGGCGCGCGCGATGTCGCCACGCTCGATCTGGGCGTAGTATTCGGTGCTTACACCTGCGAGGACCGCAACCTCCTCGCGACGTAAGCCATTGACGCGGCGTTTGCCGCCGCCCGGGGGAAGCCCCGCTTGTTCCGGCGTAAGTTTGGCACGCCGAGTCATGAGGAACTGCCTCACCTGTTGCGAAATGTCCATCGTTCAAGGCTATGCACTCAGCCGTCGAGTAGACACTTACCAGCAGCCCACCTCAGAAATTGATGCCGGCATAGGCCACGGCAATCAGCCTAGTGCGAGCCATGCATGTTCCGACGCGTCCAAGGATTCAGTATTTGGCTGTGCACTCCAGCCACCTTCTGTGGAGCCGTCACTACTACTTGTCGCTCGCGGGGACCGGATCGCGCAGGACAAGCACGATAACGATCAGAACGAGTATTGCTGCGGTAAACGTCACTGGAATCGGCCCGAGTGAATCGGCAAGAATAAGCAGAGCCCCCGCCGGTACTACAAGATTGACCAGCCTGTCAGCGTTATCTCGCAGGGCGATCCACCAGATACCCATCACGAACGCTGCAACGGGTGCAGTGAACGTAAACGACGCAGCGATCGTGCTGAGTTTAGTGTTCTCGGTGAGCACATCGATCTGCACTTCGACTCCAGCCGATAGAGCCCCCGCTGCTGCGAAGACAAGGTAGTGCACGTATCCGTAGCGGAGGGAATTTCCGAAGGAGCTGATGGATTCATGATGCGGCGGCCAGAAGTAGATCCACCACAGGGCCGCAGTGGTGACGAGAGCCAGGACGGAAATCGAAATGAGGGGCCCTAGCGCGGCATTATCATGCAGGGCTTCGATGATGGCGTTCCCAGAGGCCAGCAGACTTTCACCGAGAAGGATAAGGGTAAATAGTCCATAGCGCTCGGTGATGTGGTGGGGGTGCCATGGTGTCGTTCCACCAGTGCGCTCCGCAATGATTGGGACTGCAAGCTCGGCCACGATCAATACGATCAACGCCGCGGCGGAAAGAACAGCCGGAAGGGCCAACTGGAGCAACCAGAGCAGTTGAACGATTCCGATGCCGGCCGCATACAGCTGGGTGGCACGTCGGCTGTCACCAGCCAACCGGGAAGCGCGGAGCCACTGGGCCACCATTGCCACACGCATGACCACGTAGCTGAGAACGAGAATGGTGTAATTACCATCGCTGAATGCAGGGCCGATGCCTGCGGCGAATACCAGGACTCCGCCCATTTGAACAAAGGTTAGTAGCCTGTACAGCCAGTCGTCTGTGGCGAAGGAAGTAGCGAACCACGTGAAGTTCATCCAAGACCACCAAATGCCAAAGAAGACCACGGCATAAGCTATCAGTCCGTCCAGGATGTGGCTTTCGGTGAGAGCATGATGAAGTTCAAGACTTGCAATGCTTACCGCGACGACGAAGACCAAGTCGAAAAACAGCTCTAGGGAGCTGGCGCTCCTTCCTTCTTCGTTGGGATCACGGGGGCGCATGGGCACCAGTCGGAATCGCTGTCTACGTGCAAGTTGTGACATGGACGATGGTTTCCTTTCAAGAGTGCAGTCGCCGGGACCAATTTCGCGCCGATCCTGTTGCTCATTCCCCCGATGCTCTCACGCCCAAGTCCCAGATGCGGCGACACGATTGCCCTACCCTAACGACCTCCCATCTTTGCTAACCGCTGGATCCACCACCACCACGTAAGTAGTTACACCGCTACGTAAGTAAAGGCATCGAGCACTATTCGGCCTTCAAATTCCGACCCGACGTAACTAGAACGGCGAAAAGACGAGCTCAGCTCGGGCGAAGGAGCTTTCATTCCATTTCAGCCTGAGCTACACCCCAACCTGACGTCAGTTTGGGGCATGAATCTCGTCAGAATAGGGTCCTGAATGCCTTCTTTGACAGGCTATGGACAGGAGACTAAGACCTCAACCTGACATATGGGTAGCCGCTTCGCTGGCCAGCATCCCACCCAGAATTGGCGAAGCCCCGGTCAAATAGTGGTTGACCGAAAAATTGATTCTGCCCAAATCACCTGATGGTTCGCTGGGAAGCTGGCGTGACGAAATCTGATCGACTTGGCTTAGCCTTCGCACTCGATGCAGTATGAGTGGCCGCCGCTTTCGCGGGCCAGTTGGGACCGGTGGCGAACCAAGAAACACGAGTAGCAGGTGAACTCGTCCTCGGCTTGGGGAATTACCTGCACAATCAATTCTTCGGAGACGATTTCCCCGCCGGGGGTCAGACCCTCATCGAGGGCATCGGCCTCGTCGAGTTCACTGACGACGCTGCGTGCATCGGGTGCGTTGGCGGACTGCAGTGCTTCGAGGGAGCGCTCCTGGGATTCTTTGACGTCGGAGCGTACTTCGTCGTAGTCGGTTGCCACTTGGCTGATTCCCATTTCTAACGGTGTTGCCTGTTGTTCAGGTCTGACGAGTTTGCAACGCTGCCCGTGACTGTCTTGTTCCCGGCGCCTCTGGTTGCCTCATGCCGTCGACGGTTCATCACAGGCTTGAGGTTTTAGCTTCGGAGTTCAACAGTTCAGTCATCGTCGCTGGATTCCGGCATCGTGCCCTGCTCAAGCGCGGCAGTGATTGCCTCCGGCGACGGCAGGGCGGCTTATCTCATTTGACTGGGCGCAGGCGGGACCGGCGCCTTGGCCGGGTTCATGGCTGGATGCCCCGAACATCGGGGAACCAGCCCGCGGGTGCTTTCTTGGGTTCGAGGTGTTCGGGGTCCCGGTGTTTTTGCATGTCGCATTTGTGGAACGGACCGCGTGGGTCCAGGAGGACGCGCATGTGGTGGTCTGCGTGGTCGCGCCACCAGACGCTCATGCCGGTAGCGCCGTCGAGCCGGAGGTGTTCCCATGCCCTCCATAGAGCCTCTATGCGGGAGAGCGCTTCGGGGTGGAAGTACCACTCGATGCACCACTTCAGGGCGCGATTGTCGACGTCGCGCACGTAGGTTGGGAGCAGCTGCTCGTGCAGGAATTCCTCGGCTGAGCCGTACACCAGCTCCGGTGCTTTCGGTTCCTCGGCTGGTTTCTCCGCAGACACTCCTGAGTCCCCGCTGCCAGGGGCTGGGGCGAACAAGCCAATGTCGTTAGTCATCTGGGACGCTCCTACTTCGTAACCCAAGGGTTGACTGTCGATGCAGCTGGCACAGCTTCAGCGGGTTCTTCAGGACGCGGGCTGTATCGCTTGATGGATGCCTCCACCGCCTCCTTGTGTGGTCCGGTGTACCAAGGCATCGTCCGGACCAGCGTGGCGGGGGCGCCTGAGGCGAGGACGACGGCGCGGCCACGGTCCAGTTCTGCGAGGTTGGAGACATCGAAGATGCGTTCCTTGCTCTCTTGGCGGGAGCGGCTGGAACCGGACTTGCCGGAGGACGTGGAGACGTTGATGTAGCTGTAGTCTCCGATCAGGTCCGAGAGTGCACGGAGGAAGCCTTCTTCTGCGACACCGCCGCCGTAGACCTTTACGTTCGCGGCTGACCAGATCTTCCGCATGTTCGCTTCTCCCCACAGCTCGACCCCTTGGGACCAGGACTGCAGGATCCCCATGACGATCAGGCCTTTGGAGCCGTAGTGGCTGAACTGGTCCGGCAGTCCGGCCCAGCGGACGACGTTGGCCAGTTCATCGAGTGCGAAGAGCCCGGGCTTGGGAAGCCGCCCGCCGCTGCGCTCTGCCCGTTCCTCCATGGCCTCGGCAATGGCTACGGTCAGGGCTGTGGTGAGGGGTGCTGCTGAGCCGGCACCTTCTTTGGAGAGGATGTAGATCGTTTCCTGCGAAGCCGCGAAAGCATGGGGGTTGAATTGCCGGCGGGTATCCGTGGATACGGTCGCTCCACCGGTGGGGGCGACCCACCGCAGCGTGTTGCGGCTCTTGAGGCATTGGATCATCTTCTCGGCCGTGCCGAAGATACCGTCACGCTGCTTATCGGCCAGCTTCAAGGTGGATTCAAGGCCCTTGTACTGCAGCTCGTAGTCATGCTCGCGAAGGATCTCAATAGGCTCTTGGCTGACCTGTTCGGTGACCCAGATGTAGACCTGTGTGATGGGCAGCTCCCCGAGCGCGGCCGCGAGGAAATACGAGGACAGAATGTCCTCGGCCTTGGGATCGAAGTAAGCGTCAGGCTTAGACCCGGGCACACGGGAGCCAACGGAGAAGTGCTGGGTGAGCTTGTAGGCCTTCTCTTCGTCGGTGACGTAGGAGAGCGGGTTCCACCACCAATCAGGTTCTTCCTGGGCGATCTTCTGCGGATCGAACACCCATACCGGGGCCGTGCTCTCGCGGACGCCACGGGTGCCGTCCACGATGTCGCGCTTGTTCGATGTGGAGACCACAGCGCCGGGTGCGTCCAGAACGGCGGGCATGACCCGTGAGGTTGATTTACCGGTTCGGGGACCCCAGATGTCGAGGGACAGGTCTTCCCAGGACTGGATGAACTTCTGACCTGTGGAGACGACCTTGCCGACCACGATCCCCGGAGCATCCATAACGCCCAAACGCTCGGCGGTCGCTTTCGCTCCTTTTTCCGAGAACGCCGCCAGTGACTTCCCGCGTCCGAGGTAGCGGGCTGCCTTATCGACCCGGGCGCGCTTGGAGGCACCCTTCCTCCAGGCCACCAGGACAACAATGGTCAGGGCCAGCACCACGCCGGCCATGAGGCAGGCGACCACCGTGGCTTCGGTGGGCCACGGGACTCGGCCCTTGGCCGGGCCGGCGATCAGATCGATGGGGTGGGCTGGTGGAGCGGCAATGCCCGCCATCCACGAACCGAGGTGCAAGGCGGCGTAGGTTCCGCCGCCGAAGACGACGATGAAACCGATGGCCAACCAGACCAGCACAGCGTCGCCCATCCCCATTCCTTTACGGTTTGGTGCGCTCACAGGGTGCCTCCTTCAATCGGTAGGACCGGGGCTGCCGATTCCAGCAGGGTTTCAGGGGTGGAGTGCCATTTCCCGTCGGTGTCATTGACGCCTTCGGGGCCTTTCTCCAAGGAGGTGAGCCCGACCTGCACGGGGATCCCGGGACGGCCACCGACCTTGATCAGGAACTTTCCCCGGCCCGGAGGTTCGACGTCGACGCCGCGTGAGTCCCACGCGGGCGGGTCTTGCCAGCCAATGAGTTTTTGCTGCTCCTGCCGGGAAAGTGGAATGCCGGAGGTCAACAAAGGCATCTCGGAAGCGGGGAGGCCCCCGCAGATAACCATGCCGGAGCGTTCGACGAAGCCCCGGGCTTTCATCCGGTCTTCCTCTGCCGGCAACGCCAACAGGTCGGACATGGTGTGGGAGATCATGATCTGTCCAACACCGACGGAGCGGTTCAACCGGGTCAGGGCGTCCACACGGTCCACCATGCCCTTACCGGCGCGCAGCGCACGCCACAGCTCATCCAGGACCACAAAGTAGTTCCGTCGCGGCTCCAGCCCGGTATCGGCCAGGGCGTTGGCCACGTTGACCGTGCCGAAGCCGTAGGACCAGCACGCGAGCAGGACGGCGGCCTGGAGGTCCGTTTCGGTCTCGTCAATGCTGGAGACGTCGAAGACCACGGCGCGGTCGCGTTTCATGGGCTGGCTGGTCTGGCGGGAGAAGATTTCTCCGAGTTTCCCGCCACCGGTCAATCCCAGCAGGGTTGCTTCCAGCGCCCGGGTTTCTTGGAGGTAGACGTTCATGTCGCCCCGGTCCAGTGCGACCTGTCGCAGCTCGTCCGGTGCGGAGACAATCACGTCCAGCAGGTCCTTCAACACCGGGACACCGTCGAAGCGCTCATCGAGGACCCGCAGGGCGCGGTCTAGGATGGTTTGTTCCTGATCGGTGGGCGGGTTGTTCCGGCTGATCGTGATCAGCGAGACCACCATTGTCAGGCGGCGGCCGTGCGCGTCGGCACGGACGCGCGCTGCGTCTTCAGGGTGGCCGTTGTCTTCCAGGAGCTGAGCGGCTTCGACAGCCTGGCCCGGGTCGAGGATGTTCAGGTACCCGACACCACGGCCGAGGCGGATGACCTGTCCGCCTAGTGCCCTGACGGCTTTGACGTGCTCGCCTTTGAGGTCACCAAGGATCAGCGGGTGAACCCCTTGTGCGGAGAGTCCGATGAACATCCGCCGGACGACGGTGGACTTCCCCAGCCCGGGCTTGCCCAGGATGAACGCAGACGGGTTGGAAATCAGGCGTGCGCGCTGGAACCAGCTGATCGGGTCGCAGCAGACCGTGGCCTGTGTTTCTTCGTGCCGTCCCAGCGGCACGCCGATCATGGGCGAGGACGCACCGGAGGAAAAAGGCCACAGCCCGCAGACCTGAACCGTGGTCCCCCGGTACTGTTTCACGGAGGGGACGAGCTGGGCCATGCCCCCGCCGCGCCGCGGCCAGCCACGGGCACCCGGACCGGCAGAGCGGGGCTGCTTCTCAGCCTTCTTCGGAGCAGCCTTGGCCGGTGCGGTGCTGTGTTTCGAGGAGCGGGTGAAGAGTTTCGGGAGAGCCATTACAGAGCATCCTTAATCTCAGACGGGACCATGCTGTGCTCGGGCAGCACCAGGCCCAGAGGCAGTGACGCGGCGAACACGGTGTCCTGCGCCCCGTATGCGGGACGCAGCAGCAACCTGGCGCTACCGGAACTCTGTTCCACAGCAGCCACCGCGTCTGGAAGGCGTTCCCGGTCGGTCACGGTGGCCGTGACGACCAAGCCGAAGTTCACTAGGCCGGCACCTTGGGCTTCTTCTTTCGCGGTCTGTGCCGCTGACCGGGCATCCACCAGCGCACGGGCGGATGGCCGGTTTCCGGAAGTGATACGGACGTTGGCGTTGTTCTGATCCTGTTCGACCACGGCAGCGGCGCGGGCCGAATCCATCGGACGGTAGAGCAGGGACACGCGCTTGCGGTCAACGTCCCCGTGAGGGGCCAGCAACCGCGACAGGACTGATGAATTCACCGATCCACGCGGGGCGCCGGTCATGGTCCAGGAGACTGAGAACGCCGAATCGTGGCGGTAGTTCTCCCAGTTGGACTGGTGCGCGGTGGGGCCGACCTCGCCCCAGGTCAGGGACACCGGAGACCCGGCCGCGTGAGCTTCATCGATGATCAGCGCTGCAGGAGGATCGTAAGCGACACGCACGACCTCGCACAGTTCCTGCGCTGTCGTCGGACGGGCGATCCCGGCACCGGTGGACTGCAGCCGTGCCGACAAGCCCGGAATCCGGGAGGCAAGATCACGGGCGACTTCTTCAGGGGTCCGTTTTTTTGCCCCTGTACGGATAGCGGCCTTGAACGTCAACGACACCCAGGCACGGACCGTGGCTGATCCTTCCGGGTAGGTGGTCACAACCTCGTTCAGCATTTCCCGGGCGAACTCAGGTGCTTCCGGGTCGATGTTCATCAGCACTTCGTTCCGGAGCCGGTACCCCGAGTCCGGGGCCGTTTCCACGGTCACGGCTGCGGAGTCCAGCCCTGCCTCATCGGAGAGCCCGGCGAGCCAGCCACCCCAGTTCGCCACCCACGCATCAACCTGCTCGGGGTCCACCAAGGAGGCCCCATCGGGTTCGGTTGAGAAGATCACGGTGAAGTGACTCGTGGTGGGCACGTGCAGCATCGCGAAGGGACGCTTGTAGGAGTCGGTGAATTCGTACAGGGTCGACTTCGCAGCCAAGCCCGGAAGCTGGTACATGCCCCACGGCGTTACGCCGAGCGGGCCCGAACGGTAGAGATTTGTGCCCGAAGACCGGGAGACCTTGAAGGCCAAACGAGTGCCGGCACGGTCAACAATGGACTGGCCATGCTTGTCCTTGACTGTCAGCAGCAAGGCGCTGACACCGGCAAAGGCAAGAACGCCCAGGCCAACGAACAGGCCCCAAATAGCGAAGCTGATAATGCCCGCCAACAAACCTGCGAACACGATAGCGGTGCCGATCGCGCCGAGGTTGGCCAGCCCGGCTGAGCGCGGTACGCGCCAGTTGCCGTAAGACGGTTCTTTGTATTCGGTGTTAATTGCTGCCACTGGGGCCCTCCCCGGTTGAATCCTGCGCGGTCTTTTCGATTGCCTGCGACGTCGAGGACGCCGCCTTTGCTCCTGCAGCTACAGCCACCCCCACGGGTCCAGCTGCCGCTGCTCCCCCACTGGCTGCTGCTGCCCCTCCACCGGCACCAGCTGTCGCTCCAGAGGATCCGGTCCCGGCCGTACCTGCCTTGGCCGCTGCCGCTGTGCCGGCCGCTCCACCCGGCCCCGTGGCGCCAGGGATGGGCTGCCCTCCTCCGCCTCGCGGGCCGGACGTTCCATCGGCGCCCTTTGGTGAACTGCCGGTCTGGGTGTTCGACGTACTTGTCGACGATGAAGGGGTCGGTGAAGCATTGCCCCTCCCGCTACCACCACGGCCAAGGGAAACTGCACCTGTGGCAATGGCACCAACAGCTGCTCCCGCTGCGGCCCCGCTGCCGGAGGCGACGGCACCGACCATCGGTGTCACGAAACGCATCAGAGCTGGCAGTGCAAACAGCGCTACAACCATCAGCGTGAAACCGGTGATGGAACCGATCAAGGCGTCCTTCTCCCCACTGTTTTCCATGAGCAGGAACGCAACTGAGTACACGATGGCCGCTGCTGGTTTGTAGAGAAAAAAGGCGATGGTCCAACCCACAGTTCTTTGGAACCACTGCCGTCCCATCTCGGTGTTCGTGAACGCGGCTGTGGTGGGCAGGATGCCCGCAAGAATCACCAACATGCCGCTGCGAACGATCATGAGGACTATCTGGACTAGGGATGCAAGCAGGCCGATAAGACCCAGAACGATGAGGATGAAAACCCCCACACCTGTCTGGTTCGCCATGGTCAACAGCTGCATCGACTCGGCAAAGCCCTTGCCGTCCGTGGAGCGTTTGATGATCTCGGCAGAAAAGGCGTCGGCTGCGATCACCAGGATCGAAATCACCCCCAGTCCCAGACCTGAAACCAGGGTCAGAGTGATAAGTGAACGCAGCAGGTCTTTTAGAGGTGCGCCCCGCTGCTCCCAAATCAGCCGGATGCCGCCCAAGATGACGGCCAGGACTGCAAGCGCCAAAGTCCATGGCATCAACTCACTATTGACCAGGGAAACAACCGGACTGGCTGTAGAGCCGTCTTGGCTAGTTAGGTTCACCGTCGGGGTTGAGACCCAGAAAGTAGACAGAGTCGTCACCATCTGACTCATGCCCTCCATGATGGCCTTGGCGAGATTGTTGATGGTGTCGTCGGCTATCCCTGCCGCGACTTCTCCGGCACCTTCTTTGGCTTTGCAGGCCAAGTCCCAGACTTCACATGCCATGTCAGACCCCGTTCCACGGGATGAATGAACTCAGGTCACTGATCTGACGAATCGTTCCTCCGCCTGCAGCGGGCATGTCCAGTTTCCAGTCGCCGGCTTCCCATAGCAGCGATGTTGAAAGTGCACCGTATCCGCCGTCCTCGGTCTTGAACGCCAGCTCCACAACCGCCGCCGTTGGCGAGTACGAGTGAATGATGAAACCTGCGATCTGGACCTTCGGTGAGCTTCCTCCGCCGACGTCCTTCCCCTCGTTGATGGCCTTTACCGCTTTGTCCCGGGCTGGGCTGTCAGCGGCAAGTTCCAGATAGACCTGTTTTGCATAGCCGTTGAACGAAGCTGCCCAGATGTTTGCTGTCGCGTAGAGGGCCCCTGTAGGCGACTGCGCAAAGCACGACCTCAGGCCGTCCTTGCCTACCGTTCCGGGGCCGACCTTTGAGGGGTCTGTGGGAACGGCCATGGTTCCATCCAGCTCCCACTTGGACTTGGGTGCGGTACCAAGCGCTGTTTCCTGGCTGGCAGGAAGCCCACAGACGCTCTTGGCAGAGGCAGTAGAAGCACTGGGACTATCTGTGGCGGAGTTGCTGGATGCTGTTGGGGCGGGTTGGGCGTCTTCTTGTCCTTTGGGGAGCAGGAAGATCACGACGGCTGCTGCGACTAGCGCGACCACCAGCGCGGCAGCAATGATGAACCCGGGTTTGGTGAACGGATTGCTTTCGGTGGTGCTCTCTGTTGACTGGCTCAAGATGAACCTCCCGTTGTTGGTGCTGGCTTAGACGAACGCACGGACGATGCCCGCAGCACCGGTGATGATGATGCAGCCGAGCAGGACCCAGCCGAGCTTGGCCAAGGACTGGCCGCCCTCGCCGCGCTGGAGCTGGATGACCATGGTGATGCCGACGATGATCACGCCCAGAACACCCAGGACGAGGCCGATACCGGAGGCCCAGTTCAGGACGGTGAGCAGTCCGCCGGCCTCTGCGGGGACGACGGGGGTGGGATCGGGAATGTTCGGTGCAGGCGCCGGAGTAACAACTGTTGCAAGTGCAGTGATTGAGTTCATGGTGAGACCTTTCAGTGGTTGGTGCTTGGGTTGGTTTCGGTAACCAGGGTGGTTACGTCGGTGATGAAGCGTTGATATTCGCGGGCCGTTGGTGTGGTGATGGAGTCTCCGTGCCGCCATGCCTCGACCCAGGGAAGGGTCCAGAGGCGGGGCGCTCCCCCGCCGACGATGGCCGTGAAGTCCCGGAGAGCTTTGGGTGTTTTTCCCGGTGCGTCCGCGAGGACAGCGAGACCGAGCAGCTCCACATCGGGAGCGGCTCCCGAGGCCCACTGGGTCAGAGCGCTTTGAGCGGTCGTCAGGCCGTGCATGTCAGCCCGGCAGACCAGCAGCACGCGAGGCTTGGACCCGTCCTGCAGGACGGGCCAGCAGTGCCCGGTGGGGCGTGCCCCGTCGAGCAGGTCAGCGGTGCGGCTCTCACCAGCACCGCCGTGGCTGCCGACAACCCACAACGCTGCGGCACCGGACATGGTGCGGCTTGCCAGGCGATCTGCGGTGTCAGGTTCGATCATGCCTTTGAGTGGTGTGCTGATCACGGCAGCCGGCGGGACGTGCACATCCGATATTTCCACTTCGACTTTCTCAGCCGGGGTGGTGATCCAGGGGTTCAGTGACAGTTGCATGTTTCCTCCTCTCTTTGAGTCGATGTGGAATGGGTTAGAAGCCTTTGGCGACGGCGGCCGCGGCGGCCAGCCACGCCCGCTGGGTTGCGGGTTGGAGAGCTTCGTAGCGGATGGGGCCGTTGACCAGGGCGGGATCGTAGGGGATCCGGACGACGGCGCGGACGAAAGGTTCAAACCCGTCAGCGATCCGCTGGGCTTCGGCCTTTGCCCGTTTGAGTGCGTCACCGGTCATGCTGCGCTTGGCGTCGGTGGATTCGGAGACGATCACGACGGCGTTCCGTGCCAGTTCAGCGTCGTGGCCACCACGGGATTCGAGGGTTTGCAGCGTCAGCCTCGCGGCTTCGGCCCGGTCCTCGATGGCGGTGACGGGAACGACGAGCTGGTTGGTGTGGTCGATCATGCGACGCCAGTTCGCGGCGCGGGCGGTGTTGCCGGAGTCCATGACCACCAACCGGTAGTAGCGGGTCAGTACCTGGTGGGCGATGTCGACTTCCTCAGCGGTGACCTCGTGGTCGCCTTCTTCGTTCTCATCCGAGCGCAGCACGTCGAACTTGTCAGCCGTTTGGTGGTGCACGAACTTAGCGATCTCAGCAGCATTCGTGGACGGAGAGAGCAGTTCCGTGGAGGAATCGATCAGGTCCAGGACGCTGCGGTTATGCGCACCCTTTTCCGTGCGCCAGCCCAGCGTGCCTTGGGATTCGTTGTTGTCCCACGCGACGGTGGCCGCGCCGCTGTAGCGGGCGAGAATTGCCGAGAGCATCACGACGGTGGGGGTCTTGTTGGCCCCGCCCTTGCGGTTGACCACGGCGATGGTCCGGGGGCCGGGCCAGTGCTGGGACACGGTGCGGATATCTTCGCGTTCGGACAGCTCCTCCTGTGAGGGGTCCATGCGGAATCCGAGCCGGGTGAGCGCTCCCCGCCAGCCCTGTGTGGCGGGTTCCAGTACCGGTGCGCTGACCAGGAAGGAGGTTTCCTTCAGGCTGCGCCGAGTCGCCGGTACTTCCGTCGCGGTCGCGGCTGCCTGCGGTGCTTCTGCGTCGGGGATCCGCTGCCCGGTCGGGATGGTGGCCTCGGGCGCGGTCGAAAGGTCCGTGTGTGCTTCGGCCACCACGTGGGTGGGCGGCCACGGCTGGGCCTCCACTGCCGGTGCTGTTTCTTCGACGGGGGCAGGCTGTACGGGTGCGGCTACCGGTTCAGGAGCGGCCACGGGGACGGTCTCGATGATGGCCGGTGCTGCGGTCTCGGGCGTGGTTTCCGGTGCCTGCGCACGGCGGCGGGCGGGGCGGGGTTCGTAGGAGACGGATTCGATCTTGTTGTCCGGGTGGACGATCAGTTCGCCGTGTCCTTCGGGATCCTCGATCAGGACCCGCACCGGGCGCTGCAGAGTCTGCGCTTCGCCTACGACGAGGGCGAGTGCGTTGTTGCGGAGGTCCTGCAGGGAGTCCCCGTCGGGGACGACGCGGGAGTTACCGGCAACGACGACCTCAGCGGTGCCGTTGTCGCGGACGATGGCCTTGATGTTGGGAAAGGCCAAGACCTCGGTTGGTGTAGTACCCATGAATTTTCTTCCTTTACGTGTGTGAGATGGAGGGGCGTGGCGCTTAGGACGTTGGTGGTGTGAGCCGGTTGACCTTCCACGGCGCGTCCTTGCCTGTGCGGAGCAGCTGCAGCGTGTAGGTCCCGGCGTTGGTCGGGACAGTGGCAATGACGCCGTAGCCGTTGGTTTCATCGACGGTCAGCGTGGCCGGGCCGGTGACGCGGTTGGCTGGGATGTTGGCCGGGTCCACCGCTGAGTAATCAGCGGTGGCCTGCGGGGTGAGCCAGCGTGCAAGGTCGTTGGCCCACTGCTGGTCACCCAGGGTCGGGCGGGCGAAGTCGGCCATGGCCTTCTGCGCGACGTCCAGGGCCTGATCCTTGCTGGCTTGATCCCAGGAGATGCCGATGGTGGGAGGGACGGTCCCGCCCGGTGCCTGCGGACCGCTGCTGGCACTGAGTGAGACCGGAGCCGAGGGCGTGGCCGTCGTTTCTGCCGGTGCTGGCGTGGTGTTCGAGGCCGGGGCACAACCAGCACACAACAGTGCCACCGCAATAAGAACAAGAGAGGGTTTTTTCACTTCTTTGCCTCCAAGCCGGGCAGGTACAGGAACGCGGACGGAACACTGCTGCTGACAGTGCGGGTGTAGTAGTTGTGGTCATCCGGGGGCGGGTTGCCGTTGTAGCCCTCTTCGACGTAGGTCCCGTCGTCCTTGACTTCCTTGACGACGGCCACGTGGCCGAAGGTCGGGTCCGCTCCCCCGGTGCCCGGTGCGTACCAGACCACGGCGCCGACCCGGGGTGTCTTGCCGGTGGGCCAACCCTTGGCGTCCCAGCCGGCCTTCCACGTCACCGCAGAACCAAGCCGCTGACCGTCCGGACGGAAGGTCCCGTTGAGGAACTTGAACGGTGCGCTCGTGGATCCCATCTGCTGGTTGACCCGCCACAAGGCAAAATCCACGCACTCGCGGTAGTAGAGGTTCAGCGGTGAGGTGCTGGCCTCGTTAGCTCCTACCTGCAACCAGGTCGGAGAGTCCTTCCACGGGTAGTCATCCCCCGCGCCGGACTTGCCCGGGATCCCGCAGCTACCAGCGTCAACACCGACTTTGCCGTCCGAGAGTGCCTGGACGATCTTGACCGCTTCGGGCCAGTACTTCTGATAGTGGTACGGGTCCGCGTTGCGCTGGACCTTGTTCCCGGCAATGGTCGGTTCCAGCAGCTCCCAACCCGGGACGGCCTGGAGTGCCTTGACGAAGTTCGTGGCACTGATGGTCGGGTCCATGCGGTCCGTGTAGGAGCCCCACGCGCCGTTGTCGCGCTGCTGGAACAACCCGCGGGAGTCCGGGCCGGGGCCGTCGCCGTAGTCCAGCACACGCAAACCGGACTCCCCCAGGGCCACCATGATGCTGATGGTCTGGCCCTTCACTGAGAGGTTCAGAGCCTTCCCGGCCCCCATGACAGCAGCGGCGTTCTTCAACTGCTCCGCCGTGTACCCATCAACTTTCGCGTTGCCATCAACGACAACAGACACCGGACCGCAATCAGCCGCAGCAGGTTTCGCGGGCACCAGCAGGAGGATGACCGAGAAGACCAGCCCAAAGAATATGCCGGGAATGACAACGAGGGCCATCAAACCCAACGACTTACGCTGCATCACGAGCGGCCCCGTCTACGACTACAAAGGAACCAGAAGTCCCGCATCCAAGCGAGTCGATGACCTCCCCGCTGATAACCTTCCGGGCTGTCACTGGCGGGCCCCTGAGCGGGCACACGGCAAGGCATCCAGCGGCGGTTTGCCGAACGGCAGCATGTTCTTCAAAACCTGTCCCTCCCCCAACGGGCATTGCTTCCACATCTACGGCCACTCACCGACAGGATTGTTAGTCCAGTCGATTGTCAGCACGAATTGTCCAGTTAATCCCGCGGAATCGCTTGTCATACGTTCTCAATGAGGCGTGAACCCTTCACCGGCAAGTCTAACATTAAATGTTAGTGTATTATCCGGTTGTGATTAGATGCGGCAAAATAAGCAAGTGCCCCGATACGCAAAGCCCCTCACTGCCGTTCAACCTCAGGCCGAAGCGGCGATGAGCGCGTTCGGGATGAACCAGGTGCGTGCGGCTATCGTTCGGCACCTGGCACTCCACCCCGAGGGGGTCACCTCCGGGCAGATAACGCGCGAGCTTTCCGCGACATACCAGACCATCTTCAGGCACCTTCAGGACCTGGAAGAGCAGGGAATTGTCGCATCGGATGCCGGCGAGCAGCGGCATGGCCAGCGCGTCATCTACACCTTGAACAAGGCCGCCCGAGATAAAGCGCTGGCGGACTACGCCAAGTATCTGGACGGCAGGTAGACGACCGTCGCCGCCCGCGACTATATTGCCGCACGTCCGCACCCCAGGGCTTTACATGGTCGGCGCTGAAGAGGCGACCCGGTGGGTGTTCATCCCCGGACGCGCCCTTGATTTTGGTGAAGATCGGCCCGGGGATATATGCCGTGCAATCGCACACTCACTGCCATTAGGGCATCCACCCGCGTTCCATCGCCTGAACTTGAGCTGCGAGGGTACGACAATTTGCTGGAAAGTAAACACGCGGCCAGCCTACCTTGATCATGCTCAAGACATAAAACGCATGCTCAAACTAATTTGTGGCGAGGACGTTTAGTCGTCTTCGTCCAGGATTCGAGCTATCGCTTGGAACTTCTCAGGTGAGACACCCTTTAGGCTGCGAGCAGCAAACTTCTTCACTCTCTTCTCACGGAGAGTCTTCAACGACTTGAGCTGCTTCTCAATACGTTCCGGGATCTCTGTATCAAAGTCGTTGAGGTACGCGGGGTTCACGCCGAAGAAGTTGGCCAAAGCCGTGAGTAGTCGTTCGTCAGTCACCGTCGCTCCGGTGCCGTCCCGCATATAGAGCCACCTCGAACGAGAGAGAGTCACTCCTTGCTGTTCCAGGCCACGCCGGATGTCTTCAAACTCGTAGGGCTCTCCCCCACTGGCTACCATCACATCGAGCAAGAGATTCAGACGCTCCGATAATGTCTGACGCCACGCATCCCGCGCTTCGTTGAGGTTGGGCGACATCGCTACGCTCCGAGCAACGACAGGCTAAGCAGGTACGCGAGCCATGCCACGACGCCAATGGCGCTTCCCCATAGGGACTGAGCAATGCTTTGACGCTTCGAAGCCGCTCTTGACCAGATGAGGATAGGAAGAGCAACCAAAGCCGCGAACCACAGTGGAGATAGTGACGTCCCGAGGCCCAGCACGATGCCGGTGAAGATTGCAGTATGCACAGAAATGTTCCACCGCCACCGGCCCAGCGCAATGAGAGTTGCCCCTACGACAAAGGCGATGCCATTGGCAATAAGCAGGGCGGGCGCCCCGAGTAGGGCTGAAACAACTAGACCGACAGCCAGAACACCCGCGCAGGCCGCGAAGCTCAAGGTCTTCCGGCGGTCTTCCGGCCACCCCAGGCTCTTTCCAAGTGCGGGGAAGACAAACACCCCGAGAACGATTACCACTCCGAGGGCAGCCAAGGTGGCCGTCAACGCAGGGACGGACGCTGGCGCTGAGATGGCCGTCGCGACTGCGGCGACCAAAAGCATGACGCCAGGGTGGAGAACTCGACCGACAGCCTCTGCGGTGCGCTCTGAAGGGGTTTGCTGGTCAAGCATGTGCATTAACTTCCATCGTTCGAATCTTGGCCAGTTCGGCTTGAGAGAGTCTACCTTCCATGGTTGCATCCGATTCAAAACAATCTCTCATCTCAACGATCCTCCGATGTATCCGCATGGCAGGGTCACGGCTCATCATTTCCATCAGCCGGCCACGGTAGGGCCAGATGACATATTGATCAATTTCGGGCTGCAACTTGCCCCACAGGGGACAGAGACCCCATAGCACCCGCCGGGCGGTAAAACCCCTCCTGGCTGAGTCGATCCATCGAGGAAACGTGGGGATCCCAATTGCCAAGGCGAAGACAAAAGCGGAACTGGCTGTGAAGATCCTTTCCAGCGTTCCTAGGAACTCCGGAGGGGATCCAACCAAGTCGGTCAAGGTCATTGTGGCGTGGATCAGCGCGACGGTCAGAGCAAAGCCCGAGCCGATAGCTACGAATGTCAGCGACCGGCGCCGTCGCAGAGACTTTAGACGCCGGCTGTAGCGGACACTTAGACGCATTGCTGAAAAGGCCACGGTGGCAAGGTGCGCAAGCATCAGAAGGCTATAGACGGCGACCAACGGATTGCTCTCGTACTGGCGCATACCCGAACTGCTAATCGACGGAGCCGCCTGAATAAACAGGACTACCTGGCCCCCAAAGCTGGTCGCTGCTATGACCCAGGCGAAAATGACCTGACGCCCTAGTTGCGAAGGGGCCATTGCCCTCCATATGCCTATGTGCATTGACATCAGAGTCGCTGTCAGGAACGCCCGCTGCACCAGAGCGAGATAGTTAGTACCTCCTATCGCTGCATCCACCGCATAATAGATCGGCTCGACAAGGAAGATTGCCGTCAGAGAGCCAAAAAAGCTGCCGTAGATCCACGAACCGTGTATCCGGCGACCCCTGGAAAGGTACATCGCCACGGACGACATCAGAAGCACAACGGCGGAAATGGCCAGCACAACATCAGCGAGGGTCAACCTATTACATCCCCGAAACCCAGAATCTCGTCTTCTCTCTTGCCCGAGCGGATCTGCGCGTAGAGGTGGTCCGCTAGCAGCTCAGCCTCTGCTTCGATCCCGGTACGCAGTTTGGTGTGTCTCCAGCCGTGAAGAACCTTCCGCGGGTCTAGGTCCGGGAACACAACTGCTAGTTCCTCCCCCGACATGGGCTCCGGATCGTGTTGGAGCAGAACGTGTGAGATTTCATGCAGGATATTCATCTCACCGGCGAATTCTGACCGGTCGCCCACATGGAGCAAGCGGTTCACGTCCTCGCCCTCATGCCAGAAACCTGACATGTCCACATCAAGCAGGTCATCCCTTCGGGAGAGTTGAATGGGTCTCTCCGTGGCCAGCTCAACAAATCGTATGAGCTTGTCCAGACTTAGAGGCGAAGGCAGTTCCACCGCGCGCGTGAAAGCGGAGACTCGTCGGGTAGCCCGCCGTCTATCCATGGCCAATGCGGCAAATCTCCCGAAGTGGCCCAAATGCCGTTCTGCAAACCGGACAGATGATGCAATAGGATGCAGGTTGAGCATGCTTAAGTATTTTCAATCATGATCAGGAGTACGTGAGGGGAACAAAGAACATATGTCACATCCTAACTACGCAATCCGAGGCCGAATCGAAAGGCCCCTTCGACTGCATGGCCGATACGCTCCACTCCCGCAGATTTTAGTCAGCGACTCCAGGTGCGGCGGCAGGTCGCATCCGCAGACATATGAACGACACCTGGCTGCGGCTCTTCCGACATACCCGACCTTGATAGGACTTCTTGGGTCGTCGACTAGCTGCGTAACGGACTCATACGAACCGAGAACAAACTTTCTCTGCGACAGCAAAGATCATGCCTCAGAGGCCGAGCCGGGCAAGCTCTGTCAAAGAACGGATGCGACACGCCCGCAGACATCTGGGGTTTCGATAACAAAAACCGATTAGATAGCTCTATGGCACTCCGAAAGCTCGCACAGGGTGGACGCCCGTCTAAGGGCCCACGGCATACATTCAACGTCAAACCGGACATCACTCGCGCCGAAAAACTGCGTGACATCCTAGACATTCTTGACTGCAACGCGGTGGACTATCTAACCCCCCTTGTTGCTGCCCACATCGACTCCATCGATCTGGAAAAATTTCGGTCCGAGCACACACAGGAGACTTTGCCTATTGCAAAGGCTAGTTAAAAACTGAAGGCCCGCACTAGGCGGGCCTTCATCTAAGTATCTGTTCAGATCCAGTTCTTGGCGGGATCAGATCTGAACTTATAGAACACCCACCCCGGTGGGTGGATTTTCCATACCCCTCAAAGAGAGGCTGTTGTTGTCTATGGTACCGGATGCTGTTTTGGCGTCAACGCACCCACAACCGAGTGTCGTGTCAGTATCGTCCCCTGAGCAGGCTTGGAGCCTTGCTCCGTTGATTGCTGGTGCGCCGTCGTACCGTTTGGGGCGCTGGATTGGCCAGAAGTTTCAGTATCCGCGGCCGGCGAATGCGCCGAAAATCACACGGTCGTTGCCAGAGCGGCCTGCCGCGGTTGCTGTGCACGGAGTGGATGGCAGTGTTGCGACGTTGTGCCTGGACTTTGATACGTCCAAGGCCCTGAAGGGCGTTGTTGATGCGGACGCTGCCCGGGTGGGCCGATTGTTGTCGGCGTGTGGAATGACGTTTGTGGAGGACTTCTCCCCCAGCGGCGGCCGGCACCTGTATGTGCCTCTAGCGGAACGTGTGGGCGCGACCGAGGCTAGGGAATTGGTCGAAGCCCTGGCGTTGACGGCCACAAGTTTGGACCCGAGTCCGCACCAGAACGTCACGGACGGGTGCATCCGTGTGCCCGGGTCGTTGCATAAATCTGGTGGTCACCAAACCTTGATCACTCCCCTCTCCCGTGCGTATGACATCCTGCGCCGCCGAAACCGTTCATCCACGGTGGTCGAACTGCGGGCTGCCCTGGCACCGGAGCTGGCGCGGAAACGCGCTCTGAAGACCCGCTCCGCCAAGACAGTTGCCGCACAGCGCGTCGGCACCCTGCCGGCCCTTCCTCTGACTTCGAGCGGAGAGGCACCCCTGCGCCGGGCCGCCCGTACCGGGTTGTACGACACAGCCCGGTACAAAAGCCCGTCCGAGGCCAGGATGGCCGTCCTGAATCACTTCAGCGCCTGCGGATGGACTCTCAACCAGGTCGAAAAGGAACTTGGCGGCCAGTTCCCCGGGCTGGCCGCCCTCTACGGATCCCCGGAGCGCCAGAGACGACTGCTGCCCGTTGAATGGGTCAAAGCCCAGACCTTCACCAACAAGGCTTCACAGAAATCACTCCCCGGAAAACACGGGAAAAAGAGTGCACTTATTAACAACACAAGCCAAACATTAACCACAGGGGGGGCGGGCGAAAGAAGCAGCGCTGGTTCCTCGCAGCTCGTGAATGATCTGGAAAATGTCCTCTACGCGGTCTTGGACCACAGACTGCAATCCAAAGGCCGGCAAGGCCTCAGCCTCCGCCTGCTCATCCGTGGACTCTTGGGGTACATGAGGGCCAAAGAAACGGACATCCTCGACGTCGGCTGCCGTACCCTGGCCGCCGCCATGGGAAAACACCACGTCACCATCGCCAGGCTCCTGCCCATCCTCGCCGGCGCCTCGGACGGGATCCTTACTAAGATCGCGGACGCACACTACAAAGCCGCTGACGTGTACCTGATCCAGCTCCCTGAGCAGTACCAGCAACTGGCTCGGGAACTGACCTGGCGGAAAGGCAAAATCTATGCCATTAGGCCGGTCTTCCGGGCGTTGGGAGACGCCACGGCCTTGGTGTACGAGGCGATCGAACGCGGCCGTAGTTCCGCGACTACCGCGGATCTCGTCCGCACGACTGGGATCAGCCGCAACGCCTGCTCAAGTGCCCTGGCTGAAATGGAAAGCGTCGGTATGCTTCAACGTCACGGACGAGTGTGGAAAACGACCTCCGTCAACCTGCGCATGCTCGCCGCCCGTCTCGGCGTCCTGGACGATTACCTTGAACACATCGCCCGGAACCGCCGCGAACGCGCCATTTGGCATGCCCACCTTGACCGCTTTCGCGACACCGAAATCAACGAAACCAACCTCTACGACGCAGAATGCGACGAACATTGGGTCCCACCAGACGAGAACTTCACCCTGTGGCACACTGCAGCTTAAGGATGCAATGCTCACATTGTGTGGCAACGTATCTTGTGGCAGCTTGTATTAGGAATTCCATCGTTCGTGGGCGGATTGCCTGCTCATGTTTTGGGTGATACCTATACGGGCCCAGGAAACGCCTGCTGAACGGGCGGACTCGACTCCTCTGTTAACTCTGGACTCAGCTCTCTTCAGGGCCTGATATGCCGATTCCAATTCAGAAATTGCGGCAGCAGGCACGGCGTGCGCCGACCACTCTTGGCGTAGGGCCTCCTCGACACTGACTGATGGCACAGCGTCACCAAGAAAGGGCACGAACGCTTGTCGCTTCGATGGATTCGCGTCTTTGGGCGTCGGAGCGCGATTCCAGAGAGCGCCTACCCAGCCGCATGCACATACCGCACGCCAACCTATGACCAGGTCATCAGGGACAATTTCGTGATTAGGCATCAAAGGATGACGTCGTTGATCCCCTGTGAATCCTTCAACACGAACTCCTCCTTCTCTTATGTCAGTGGAGATGCGACCATCGGGGACCACCGCTCCCAACCATCCTTCGTGGATTCCGTCCAACATGTCCCAGCGCATAGTCCCCTAACAGCCCCGTATCGGCGTCTTCTGAGCAAAGTATCGCCGCTAAGTATGTCAGGGAATCCTGACAAGCAGGCCTCACTTCGAGTGCTGTCACTTTGATTTTGGGTTGATATCAACCTTGGAAGCATTCGCGAAATTCTTCGAACCTGAGCTGACTCAGCGCCCGGAGGTGTCGGTCATATTGGGCTCATTTGATAGCAATTTGAAACTACTATCAAAACAGTATTTGGGTGATATCAAACTAGTATCAGAATAGTTTCATCTTGACTGGCGACCCTGGCGGCCGCTGTCCCTAGCCTTCGCTGGCAATGACGGCCGAGGCCGGGCAACAGTCGTCGGTGTAGTCAATCAATATCAGACTGATACTGCCTTGATAGCAATATTAAAGTAGTATTGAATTGATATCGTAGTAGTATCGTCAACTTTCAAGACTCCATGCGGTAGGGGCGAGAACTATGCGATAGATACTAGTTTGATATCACTTTGCAAGTGATATCAAACTAATAGCGTGTCGCTAGTAGTTTGATACTCTCGTTCCGCTAGCCTGAGGACCATGATCATTGTCGTGGGAAGCGAAAAAGGCGGCGTGGGGAAGTCCACTGTCGTCACCAACCTAGCCGTGGAACTCGCCAAGCGTGGGCTTCGAGTAGCCGTGGTGGACGGGGACCGCCAGCGGTCTACGGCGCGCTGGGCGGTGGATCGCGAAGAGGCTGGGCATGAGCCACGCATTTTCGTTGTGGAGAAGTTGGGCAGCCTCCATGAGACGCTTCGAGAACTCGATTCGAGCTATGACGTCGTGCTGGTCGACGTCGCTGGTAAGGACAGCAAGGAGATGCGGACAGCCATGACGGCGGCGCACCAGTTGTTGATATTGACGCAATCCAGCCAGTTCGATCTCGATACGTTGGAAACGGTGGATCGGCTCATCGAAACTGCCAGGGACTTCAATCCGTCCCTACGCGTTCGCGGAGCATTGACTCGTGTATCGACCAATGCCTTCGAATCCGAAAGCGCTGATGCCCGGGAATACCTAGCGGATTACCCAAGTATCGAGCCGCTGACCACCGTGCTCTATGAGCGCAAGGCCTATCGCGATGTAGTAGGAGAGGGCCTAGGGGTCGTTGAATGGAAAAATCCTAAGGCCGCCCGTGAAATACGAGGATTGGTAGAGGAGTTGATCGGCTGATGGCACTAAAGAAACGATCGGCATCTGAGCGAGATCGCGATGCCGCAATTGAGGCCTTTGGCAATGCAGCTGAGCCACTTCTTGTGACACCGGCTGCTCAGAGTGATCGCGTCACGCCCATTCGACCCAGCGTCACTCCCGAACTCGGTGATATGAGGGACAAAGAGCATCCAAGGACGATGTTGCTCCGGTTCGACAACGATCTTGACCTCGTTGAGCTTCTGTCTGCAGTCGCCACGCTTGAAGGCAGGAAAAAGCATCCAATGGCTTTGCGGGCCTTGAGGATAGGGCTTGAGCAAGTTAGGGATAGCTACGAATAGAAACCATCCAAACACTATCGATTTGCTATCACTTTAATAGCTGTGCGGAACTTCGTGGCGACAGCACGGGCAGTCACTAGCCCTTTGGAAGGCGTATAACTCGTACCGTGAGGAGGAAAACGGCGCAAACGACCATTAGTGACCACTCCAGTCCAGCGTTCCCGAAATCTGAAAACGGGGTTCGGGGCTCGGTCAGAACCCATGTCCGGGTACTAAAAAGTGGTCAAGAGACGTGGGGAGCGTTTCTGACTAAAGGCCAGCATCTTCGAATATTGGACTTCGAGATTCCGCGGATCGCGCTATTGAGGCACATGATCACCCTCCAGGTGGACACCCCAACCTACGACGGTCGCAGTTTTGTTCTCGGCCTTGAGCTGCCCGCTTCCCGACTCCTGGCGGCTCGCATCATGGCTACGGGGCTTTTACCGACTGGCCAAAAACCTCCGCAGTCGTCACACATCCACCATCCGGGTTCAGGTTGTCCTGCTCGACCGTGGCAAAGTGGGCAAGTTTTCTTCATCTTCGTCATGAGTGAAGGCTACGAGCAGGCTCTGACATTCTGGCACCATCATTCCGGGGCGTTCAGGATGTCAGCGGTCCTTTGGGTTTAGTGGAGTGCAATCTTCAGGGCCGGACCGAGAGACGCCACGCAACGTGGCCGCGCGTTGAGCGGGCTTTGCTAGGGAGCGTCGGCGGTTCTCGCACTCACCAGCAGGAAGCATTGAGAAGTAAGCCACTGTCTCGAAAAGCTAATGCTTCCTGAGGCATTGCTGCATCTGCGGCCGACTAGCCAGATACCCAGGATCTCCGCACACCAGGGGGTCTCATTTAGTCGTCTCCGCGTGAAGCGTCTCAGTAGCAGCGGGGGAGGGGTTTCCGAGCGAGGGAACGTAAGGGATCCCCATCCGGGGGTGCAGGGGATAGACACCGCTGACGATTGGCGACACAGCTCCCACGGCGTTGCTAGATTGAGTTCGTGAAACCTAGGGACAGCAATGACCCCGTCTTCAATCAACTGCTGTCGTTGATCGAAGAACACGGGTGGGCGGTACGTCATGTCTGCGCGAGTGATGAGCCCGCCTTTTCATACACCGTTGGCTTGACTGCCATGAAGCATCCGGAGATTGTCATGGAGGGGCTGCCGTTCGAGGTGGCTCAAGCTTTTCTAAACCTCATGGGTGAAGAGGTGAAAGCAGGTAGGCGCTTCAGCCCGGGAAGCATCACGACAGACCACACAGAACCGCCCGCCCCCATCGCTTTCATTGCTTCAGAAAACATCGCAGGACTGACGGCGGTGGCAGACGTGTATGGCAAAGTAGAGGCCCTCCAAGCAATCTGGAGTGACTCCACCGGACGATTGCCCTGGGAGCCGTCCTATCGCAATGCTGCGGATACGCAACCTCTCTTGGGTCCAGTCCCTGAGTCCTTCGCCTAACCTTCTCGCTGAGCGGCACCAACGTCCGGCAGAGGATCCATTAGCGTGCGGCTTGGAATCTCCAATGGTCAGTAAAGACATGTGGGATCCCCAAGTGGGACAGGCTGGAGTCGGAGCGTTGGAGCTTTACCGCCTGCTGTTGGACGTGCAGGACGGGCTTGGGTATTTGATGGTGGATGATCTCCTCACGCTGGCGCGTGATGTTGAGCAACTGCATGGCACGGCACGAAATGCCGTGGGGGTGGTCGTACATCATCTGGATGCAGCAGGACAGGTGCTGGCGGTGCTCGAAACCCAGGACCCTAGATAACTGCCTGGGGTTGCTGCGGTGGGCGCCGTAGAACAGTGACTTGAGTTTCAATCTAACCGCCGTTCTGAACGAACAGACTCTGCCCTGCCCTTGTTCAACCAAGCGCTGGTCTGCCCGCATTGTGGCGCATCACGAAGGGTCCGCGACCGCTAAGGTCAACTCATGGGCGGACGAACGGGACATATCAACTAATGAGCACTGCATGGATCATTCCCTCGAACAGACGCACTTTCGACAGTGAGGCGGCGTTTCGAGACATTCCCGAGGTGAACTGGAGCGAGGCCGACAACGCGCACATTGCCGTTGGAGACGACGTCTATCTCTACACAACAGGTCCGATAGCGGCGATCACCCATAAGTGTGTTGTCACTGCGGTTCAGGTGCCACCTTCTCAACTCATAGACGACGGGGCCTACTGGCGAGACCCGGCAGAAAGGAGCAGACGTCTCACGGAGCGCAACTGGATGCGCCTCAAGAAGAGAGACGTTTTCGACGATGTAGCCAGAGGACAGCTGGAGCTGAGGTTACTTCGGGAGCATGGGTTGAGAGGGAATGTGCCTGGGCGTCAGAGGGTCCCCGCCGAACTTCTCGAGTACATCCTCCAGGTCGAGGCGCCTACGCGAGGCGATGATTCCGGAGCTGAGGCGTCCGATGTTGACCGTGACGAGGTCGAAGTATTTAAAGTGCAGATTAGGCGACGCGAGTTCGCGGTGCCAGACCGTTCTGTTCAGGCGAAAACGCGCGGCAGCGCCCAACGTGCCTTCGCGGATCAAGTCAAGAGCAACTATGGCAACCAGTGCGCAATCACCGGTATAACAACGCCGGCATTCCTTATTGCGTCGCACATCGTGCCGTGGAGCGAGGATGAGTCGATCCGACTGGATCCCTCAAACGGCATCTGCCTTTCGACTTTGGTGGACCGGGCCTTTGACACTGGCTTCCTTACCGTTAGCACCGACTACACGGTGCATATAGACGGAACGAAAATTGCTCTCGACGAGGAGCTGTTTGCTTACCTGAGTCCATACGAAGGCCGGTCGATCAGGATGCCGTCGAAGGACCCGCCAAGGGTGGAGTATCTAGTGCGCCGACTGGATAGGGTGTAGGTGTCTCACGAGGGGAGGAAGCCGTTACCCTGGCGCGTACACGGCAACTGATACACGGTGAGTCCTTGCACTTCAGTTGCCCGGCCCGATACCTCATCCGGCGTCTTGCGAGCGTTAGTTAGAGGACACCGCTGGCCTTGGCGTTGGATATTTCACTTCTTCACAAGCCACTCCAGCTTTATCGTTTGCGTTTGGGGTGCCGTCATTTTTCGGCTGGGAAGGTTTTCGTGGACCTTGGGTGCCCAGCCGGGGCAAGGACCGTCCGTCCTAGCTCAGCTGTATCTGGACACCATGGACTTGGAGACTCTCAGGGGCCTTGGGGGCGGGGCATCGACTTTCGGAGCCTGGCAGGGCCGGCGATCGACACAAAGACGGCGATGGGGGCTGGCAATGTACGGCGTGACTGCGCGGCGGAGGACCGCTCTGGATTGGCTACTCCGTCGTCAGCGGAACGTCGTCGTCTGGGAACTTGTAGTACCCGGCGAGGAGCGTATCCATTTGTGAGGCGAGACTGCGCTCCCACTCGCCGGCAGTGTCACTCTCCACCCGGTGCCACAGGGCCAGCAGGTTTTCGAGGAGCTCCATGCGGAGCCCGTTGGTTGTGGCGAGCCGACGCATGACCCTGCCGAAGGCAGCGTCGCTAGCAGGAGCTGCTGCCCACGATCGCAAGTCAGCCAGTGCCGCAAGTGTCGGCCGTATCCCCTCACTGAAGGTTTCCTGCCATTCTGCCCTGCGCTTGGGGTCACTCCACAGTTCGCGTATGAACGCCTCAGCCTTCGATTCGCCGGCACGCGGCTTGTCAATGGACCAGCGGCGGTTGTCACCCGCGGTCTTGGCCCTGAACTGCAGCAGGACCCGCGTCCCGGACTGAGGGTCGATGAAGGAGTAATCGATGCGGATCTGTTCGCCGTCGAGGCTCATCGCCTTCTCCTTCGACAGCGACCCCAGGGGCAGGAGCAACTGGAGGAGCCGGACACCGGACTCCTCGGACGGGGCACGTCGGCCTTGCTCGATCGCCCGGATGGTCCCGACCGAGAGGTCGGCCTGGGTGGCCAACTCCTCGACCGACAGGCGCTTCTCCTTCCGGAGGAGCTGCACGAGCTGCCCGAATCGTTCAGCTCCGGGCTCGCCACCGGCGACCAACCAGATCTCGTCAACTTGACTCATACCCTCGAGCATACACCAAATGCCGACAGGGTCCGACAAGCTTTGGAATCATATCAAGTTGTAGCCTTGCGTACTGAGGCCGGGCGTGGCAGACTGGCTGATCTGGGCTACGACAGGGTGTTGTAGTAGGTAAGTAGGAGGTTAATGAGGCATGACGTTCCGCAATGACGACGCAATTGAGGTTCCCGACGATCGGTGGCTTAGACTTCGCGGGCTGGCCGACGGGGCTAAGTTGAGCCTGGGCCGGCACGCAGAGCGGATGAAGGACGACTTGGACTATCGCGAGGCTGTAGAACACCTGACGAAGCAGCTGTGCGAGCTTCCCGGTCATTGGGGGAAGACGGTTCGGATCATGGCGACCGCCCACACGCTTCTGGTCAAGGTGTTGTAATGGTCTGCCCGGCGGCGGGCAAGCGCCGCTTCGCCTGTAGGGCGCTCGGATTTTCCGCACTAGCTGATACGTTCACACACGTTCACACGCCTGCTGTGCCAACGTTGTTTCTGTGACAGGAATTTGTTGCATGACTTTTGGGACTACATACGGGACGGATATGTTTCGCAGGATCTCGCGGATTCGGATGGGTGGGGAGCGTTCCAAGGGTGGTGTCCCACTTCCAAGAAAGCGGGACTCCCACAAACTCAAGAGTTGTTGCCGGGCGGCGGTTTTCAAGATTGCGGGTGCTGGGTCACATAGAGTTGGAAGTCGCACAGGCCCTTAGTTTTGGAGAAACGTATGAGCAGCCACCCGTTTGAGATGAGCATGAGCTTGAACGTGCTCAACCATCTTGGGATCAACCTTTACAGCAACCACCCTGCGGTTCTCTCCGAGACGGTCGCCAATGCCTGGGATGCCGACGCTCAGCTGGTGACTATTCAGTTGGACGTCGATAAGCAAAAAATTGTGGTTCAGGATGACGGCATTGGCATGACCGCAGCCGATGTCAACTCAAAATTCCTGAGGGTTGGGTACCAGCGCCGGGAAAACAAAGACTCAGCCACCTCACCGTCCGGCCGGCCCGTCATGGGACGGAAGGGCATCGGCAAGCTGGCTCTCTTCAGCGTCGCTACCGAGATCCTCGTGGAAACCGTGAAAGATGGGCAGAAGAGCTCTTTGTTGATGGAGCTCGAGCAGATAAATGCTCAAATCGGCGGTGAAGACCCTAGCCAGTCGAAACCTTACTATCCCAAGGTTATGCCCACCGACAGTATTGACTTCATTCGTGGCACTCGGATCACTCTCACGGGGCTGAAGAAGAGCATCAATCGGACGGCTTCTCATTTGCGCCGGCGCCTTGCAAGGCGCTTTAGCGTCATAGGAGCCCAACACGGCTTTGCGGTGACGATCGGAGGCGAACCCATTTCTGTAGAAGACAGGGACCTGACGAGCAAGGCGCAGTATCTCTGGACTTACGGAGAAGAAACCGACCATAAATCCATCAAAGACGGCCTGAAGCATAGTCCTCGCTTGGAAGGACGAATAGGCACGATCGGACCAGGCAAGATTGTCCGAGGCTACATCGGGACCGCCCTGGACACTACAACCCTGCGCGACTCCGCCGGGGAAGATCACCTGAACAAAGTTCCGCTGATGATCAGAGGCAAGCTGGCCCAGGAAGATATCTTGGACCAGTTCAATGAAGTCGGGATCTTCAAGAGTTACCTTTTTGGAGAAATACACGCAGACTTCCTTGACGAGGATGACCAAGTGGACATCGCGACGAGCTCGCGGCAGAGCATTGTCCAAGACGACGAGCGCTACCGGATGCTTCGGGAATTCATCGGTACGGAGATCAAACACATCAAGCGGCAATGGACGACTCTTCGGAATGAGGAGGGCGCAAAGACTGCGTTGGAAATCCCGGAGATCCAGGAGTGGTTCCTCACGCTTGGGAAGGACACAAAGTCGAAGGCTCAGCGACTCTTCGGGAAAATCAACCAGCTTGGTCTCTCGCCAGAAGCGCGGAACGAAGTTTTCGCTCAAGGGGTTTTGGCGTTTGAGATCATGCGGCAGAAAGACAACCTCGATGCCTTGGAAAACGTCTCGGCACAGGATCTCCAAGCCCTCGGCAGCGTCCTGATAACCAGCGCGGACTTGGAAGCTGCTTTGTATCACAAGATTGTTGCTTCCAGGTTGGCCATCATCGACAAGCTTCAACAGCTCGTAGATGACAACGAAAAGGAACGCTTCCTCCAGGAGCACTTGTTCGAGCACTTGTGGCTTCTGGACCCAGGCTGGGAGCGTGCGGCGGCGCCTAGCATGGAGGTTTCCATGCAGAAAGCATTCGCGGAGATCTCGGACAAGCTTTCAGATGAAGAAAAGAAATCCCGCTATGACATCAGGTACCAGAAGACCTCAGGTCAGCATGTGATCATCGAACTCAAGCGGGCTGGCGTCACCACAGATACAGAGACACTAAGTGCTCAAGTGAAGAAGTATCGCAGCGCTCTTATGCACTGGCTCGACAATGCCGGCAAGGGAAACGAGCCCCACGCCATTGTCTGCGTCGTAGGTCGCGAGCTCAGGGACTGGGCCGACTACCAGGGCAGGCAAACCAGCAACGATCAGTTGCGGCCCATCCAGACCCGCGTGGTCATGTACGACGAACTTTTGCTAAATGCGCGTCAGTCCTATGACGAATACCTCCGGAATTCAGAATCCGTGGGCAAGGTTCAACGGATCCTTTCCGCGCTGGTCCCGAAGGACTCTGCTTCCTAGTGTTAGGGCGCGCGTGGGATGTAACCCAAGCACCAAAGGTCTTGGCTGGCCTTTCACAAAAACTGGAGGTTGTGGGTTGGCAGCGATGAGTAAATCTGCAGCGCTTGGCACCTTTAGGGCGATCAAGACACGGGACGCTGTGGCACGGACACGCGATGGATGGCCCTACTTTGAGGCGAATTTCCAAGGTTTGAGCCCCGCCGGGGAAGCGCTGTATGAGATCCGTTTTGGCGACGGGGAATGGATGTTAGCCGTCGCCGATGACCTGATCCCTGAACAGTTATAGGGCATCGTCTTCACCGGCGTCTGGGGCCTCGACGAGCACGGAACCAACCAGTTGGCTGACATTGATGGAGTCAGGCGTTGGCATTGGACGCCCTTCAGCAACGGCAAGACGCTGGGCAGACAGGAAGGCGAGCCGGACAGCCTGCACGACTAAAACCCGTCGGAGCCCAACAGTGACTTGTCCGCGCTCTCGGACGACGTCGGCCAATCGTGAGACCGTTTCGGCCCGGCGCGCGATGCGAATGTCGGCGTGACCTCTTTCGACCCGGTGAAGCTCCGTGACCAACGACGCCTTGAACGACGGAGGGAGGGGGACCGCTTCGGAGACAGGGGGGATCTTCTCGTTGAGAATCGCTTTGAAGCGGCTGTCCTTGATTGCCTTCAGGTAGGCGGAGTACTCGTAAGCATCGAGAAGGCGCGCGAGCTCCTTCTTCTCTTCCTTGGTAGTCGCATGGCGGGCCATCTCATCGAATTCCCAGAGAGGCCACACTTCCACGGCCGCGACCTCCAGGGGGTCCAGGACGCGCATGGCCACGGCATCGGTTCTTTGGTTGGTCAGATGCCGGCCAACCCGCCCAGAGAGCTTTTCACGCGTTTGGCCGACATAGATTGGCTCGCCGTCGTAGTCGTAGAACGCGTAGATGCCGTACTTGGCCGTGCCTATCTTGCGTCCGTCCCCGTCTAGGCTTTCCATGAAACTCTTGAGCTCGGTCCGGAACTGACGAACATCTTCAGCCGGGAGAGATTCAATGGGAGCTGCTGGCCCAGTTCCGGGCAGCGTTGCATCACCGCGCGAGGACACTAACCAGCCACCCGTTCCAGACGGGCAGGCTGTGAGAGTTCTCCCCGGATCAGAGGAGCCAGGTAGTTGTCCCCGACCCACTGAACGGCCGGAACTACAACGGCGTCTCCGAAGCCGAAAAGTATTTGGCTGTCGCGCAGGCCGTTCAGGTTGTAATCGGGGGCTCCCATGAGGCGCGCGTATTCGAGGGGTGTCATCCAGCGGACAGCGATCCGACCCTGGCCGGCCATTACAACTGCCTGCTTGGAAGAGCCGCCCCTCGCGGTGCGCAGGCAGCCGGAAATCTCATCGGCGCGGATCTCCCATACAGGCACACCGGCGCGTGTGCGTCGGTACGCCGTCCGGTACGTCACGAGCCCAGAAGATTTCATAGCTTCCAGACGTCCACTTTGCACGGGAGAGAGAGAGTCGAGGAACCTCTCTTTGCGATCCAGTTCCCACCAACGGATGTCCCGCGGACCCATTGTCTCTATCACGTCTGATAGGCCGACAGTCAACATGGCAGGTGGCTCCGGGAGAGCTGCGCGGTGAGTCACCAAAGTTTCATCCTGAAATACGCCTTGCAGCCATTCAGGCCGCAAAGTGGACACTTCTTCGGGGTCTTCGTTCGGAACGTCCATGCTGCCGACCACAAAAATCCTTGGCCTTGACTGCGGGACGAATCTCCGGCCGTCCAGGGCCAGGACATCCACGCTGTAGCCAAGACTGTTGAGTTCCCTGACAAGGGCTGCCATGTCGTCGCCGCCATGGGACGTCGCCAAACCGTTGACGTTCTCTAATGCGATTACCCGGGGCTTCTTGTCCCCAAGCTCGGCCAGAATGCGGGTGAAGTGGAAGAACGTTCCTGATTGCTTCCCTGCGAGTCCTCGCCGGTCCCCAGCCAGGGACAAATCAGTGCACGGGAAGCTGGCCCACGCGAAATCCAGGTCCTCCGGAAGGTGGGAACTGTTGACCTCAGCCACATCACCCAAAGCAAAGTCGTGGTCGGTCCCGAAATTGCCCTCGTACATCTCCTTCTTCGCAGGCTCGTAGTCATTGGCCCAGACGATTTCAAAGCCTGCAGATTCAAGGCCTGCACGTACGAGGCCAATGCCAGCGAAAAACTCCGCCGCGCGCAGCGGTGCGCGGGAAAGAGGAGGGAGGGAGTGGACGTGATTCATGGGCCTAACGCTACTTCCGAGAGGAGGCCGAACGCGAATTTTCAGCCTGCCCGATCCCGTGTCTTTGCTTACCTCGAAGAAGTTGGATCAGAACACAGAAACTGTCATAAATTGGCAACGTGGAAAACTCCTCCGGAACCACGTCTGCTACAAGGAAAGCTATGCAGGGTAACCGCTCCCGGGACACCAAACCTGAGTTGGCTGTTCGGCACCTTCTTCATGCGAAGGGTTTGCGTTACAGAGTGAACTTTCGGCCACTGCCCAGCCTTCGCCGAACCGCTGATGTGGTCTTCACTCGTGCGCGTGTCGCCGTCTTCATCGATGGGTGCTTCTGGCACGGTTGCCCGGCTCACTACCGTCCGCCGGGTTCCAACGTCACCTACTGGAGCGCGAAGGTTTCCCGGAATCGAAAACGAGACTGCGAGACGACGGAGCTCCTTGCAACTGCCGGATGGACCGTTCTTCGCTTCTGGACCCATGAGGACCCAGCGTCCGTGGTGTATGAAATTGTTGAAGCTGTCCGGCCGCCGCGCGGCTGCGTCAAAGGCAGTGGCTGATTTAATCAGTCACTGCTCCGACGGAGGATCGCGGCGCAGTTCGGAGGCTGATAAATGCCCGGAGCGAATCAATCTTGGAGAAGTCGTCCTTCCGGTCCGCCGCGCTCAAGCGCAGGGCTATCGTGCCAGCCGAGGGGTACTACGAGTGGCAGAAGACTGAGGATGGAAAGAAGATCCCGAACTATCTGTTCTCCGAGAAGGAGCCGTTGCTGGGGTTCGCGGGCCTGTATGAGTTTTGGCCCGATCCTGAGCTTCCTGAAGACGACCCGGAGCGGTGGATGCTGAGCTGCACGGTGCTGACCACAACGACGCAGGATGCACTGGGATACGTGCACGATCGTTCTCCGGTCATCATCCCGAAAGAGCGCTTCGCGGAATGGCTCGACCCTGATCTGACCGACAAAGCAGACGTCCGGCACCTGCTGGACTCTTTGCCGGAACCGACCCTGACGCCTCGGATCGTTAGCACCCGCGTCAACAGCGTCCGCAACAACGGCCCCGGAAGTATGAGGTGCGGTTCGGCTCGTACCGGTCATACTTGCAGTGTTGGCCGCTATCCAACAAACGGAGGAGGAGACCCTATGGGTCTCCTCCTCTGCACGTGCGTCCTGGAATCTTGGGGGAATCATGAGGACGAGACTCAGCGTAGCTACGCTCCCTGACAAACTCCCGGGAAGCTGGTTGCTCTAGCCGGGGACGTTCCTCGGATCATTGCCGTAGCTGTTTTTCTCCGAGATGGTGCCGTCTTGGTTCTTGATGACGTGCTCCACTTTGTCTTTCCGGGCAGCGTCGCGTCCCTGCGCTGTGGCCTCTTCTTTGGTCCCGCCGGTGGTGAAAGCCCGATCAGTACCCTCGCGCTTGTTCTTCCATGTGCCGTTTTCGTAATAGGTCTCGATGTCACCCTGTGCCACAACGTGTCCCTTCGATCAAAAGCAATTACCTTCGCCACGATACACAGCGGATGCCGGAGGATCGCGGAACGGGCGGCACCAGAAAAGTACTTTCAGTTTTCGCGTCACGAATGCCGGTAAACGCGCACTAAGACTTGGGGAAGTCTACGTGCCGGCCTTTTGGCTGGCTGTGACGAGGGTTGTTAGGGTGTTCGGTTCCATCCGGGCATGCGCTTGTTCAGCTGTTTGATGCGTGCCGGGTATTCGCCCTTTTTCGCGTGGACCCTCTGTCGCGTGACCCATCCTGCTAGTGCCCGTTCAGCGGGGTCTCCGGCGCTCCTGTGCGGGTGCCTGCCGTTCACTTTGACCCATTCGATGAATTCGGTAGCCCTGTTGTGCCAGTGACGTTCGGCGTTGAGCGTGATGCCGTCCATCCATTCCGGGAAGGCGGCATCGAGGGCTTTGATGGCGTCCTTGGCCAGCAGGCCGCGCCTGTTCTGGTTCCGCAGAACAATGAGCAACCCTGCCAGGCGTTCTGCCTCGGTTCCGCTCTGGCCGTCAGGGGCAGGGAGGCTCCCGGTTTTCTGTACGTAGGCGGCGATTTGCTGGGCCGATTCGACGTATGGCTGTCTCTCGTGGTCCGAGAAGGTCTCGCGCCATTCGGGGAGCCGTGAGTCCAGTTCCTCAATGCGGGCAGGGAAGCGTTCCCGGCGGGCGTCGTGGCGTTGTCGGTTCAGCCATCTACTGAGGAAGCGTTCTGCAGGGTCGTCGGCGGAGGGTTGCGGGAATCTGCCATGCTGCTGGACCCAGGCAATGAAGTCATCTGCAATCCGTTGCCATCGTTCCGTGGAATGATCGGCCCGGGCGGTCCAGCCCGGATGCGCCTCATCCAGGATCCGGGCAGCGTCCTCGGGCAGATCCCCTACCTTGTGGAGCCTACGGAATCTCTGAAGGGCGAGTGCCAGACGCTTGTGCTCCCCTGCGGGTGGTGTGTGCCGGGTGGGCAGATACCCGTTGTCCTCGTAGAACCCGGCTATTAACCGGGCTGTCTCTTCCGGGGTTCGCTTGTCCCGGCTCTTGGGGCGCTTGCTAGTCCGTGCGGATGGCAATGGCTTTAGAGCCTTCCGGGATCAGTGCTTCAGCCGCCGCTTTGGCAGCTTCGTACGTCCCACCGTCGGCGTCAACATAACTGAGTTCGCCGTTGCCGGCCTCTACAGTCAGGATCACTTTCACCCCAATATCCTAGGCCGCAACGTCGGCAAGGACGTGCCCCAATGCCGCGAGAAGCGGTGCAGGATCCTTGGCATGTCTCAGGTCCACGGGGCGCCGTCCCTGCACCGTGGGGGAGGGGACCATCATCCACAGCGCCAGATAGTTGTGCGGAATCCGCAAGTCCATGGCCCGTTCGAAGAGTGCAACGACCACAGGGTTGAGGGTCATGTCCGGGCGGAACTGGTACCCGGGGCAATACGTCCCCTCACCGATAAATACCCGGGAGAGCCGCCGGATCATCGGTTCAGGATCCTCATGAACGGCCGAGAGCCTTTCCTGGACCTGCTCCAGGGAAGGCAAATGGAACTCGTTGCGGATCCGCTCCCACAATTGCGCAGGGACGGGGGAGCGGTACAGGTCCGTCGGCACTAGCTGATGGACTCGAGCTGCCACACGGTGCCCAGCGGGTCCCGGCGCAGGGTGAAGGTGTGCAGCCCAGTGTTGGCGGACGGCTGGGTGGCTTGGACTTGCCAGTGTTCGACGCTGACCAGATCGCCGCTGCCGACCGCTGCCCGGGTCCGGTGTTCCCACCAGGAGTCCCGGGTGAACCAGTGCGCGGTGTGGACGTCGGGATCGACCATCCAGATCCTGCCGTCGTAACGGATCGCCATGGGCGTCCCGTCCGGAGTGAAGCGGACATCGATCCCGTGTCCGGTGGTGGGGTGTTCGGGGGCAAGAGTCATGGTGGACTCCTTTCTGTTCCAGCGCCGGTCAGGCGGCTTTAACGAGGGGAAGTTCGTCCCAGTGGGTGGTGTACCTGGGGGAGAGCATGTCGCGTTTCATGGACCAGTCCGGCCCGCCCTTGATCCCGGCATGGCCCAGCCCGATGGAGCCGCGGCCGTATCGTTTGGCCACGTCTTCGAGCAGGATGCCGATACCGCGTTCTTCGTGCGGGTTCTCGAACAATTCCAAGGGTTTCTGGTTCCCTGACGGGCGCAGGTCGGTGACCATGATCCCGGCCCTGACATACTTCACGCCCTCGTGAACCTGAGGGAGCAGGGCGTGGGCTGCTTTGGTCAGCAGCACCGGATCCGCGGTGGGCATCGGCAGCGCCAGGCAGACCGAGGGGAAGGACTTTTCGTTCGGGTTAAAGTGCGACGTCGCCGCGAACGCCGTCACCACTTTCGCTTGAAGGTCATGTTTGGCCAGACGGGCGGAGGCCATTTGCGCGTACACGCTCATGACCTGCCGCAACCCCGCGACCGTGGTGATGGGTGTGGAGAAGGACCGGGAGAAGATCAGCTGATCCCTCCCGATGCGTTCCTCTTCCATCGGGATACACGGGGTTCCCTGCAATTCCAGGACGGTGCGCATCATGACGATGGAGAACTTGTCCCGGATCGCTACCGGGTTCGCTCGGGTCAGGTCCAGGATCGAGAAGATCCCCATCGCGTTCAGGCGCTTGGTCAACCTGGTGGCCACGCCCCAGATTTCGATCACTGACAGTTTGGCCATCAGTGCTTCGCGCTGCTGGGCGGGCACTGATTCCCACCGGCACACACCGCCAAAGGCGGGGTTGTTCTTCGCCCACTTGTTACAGAGCTTGGCAAGGGTCTTCGTGGGGGCGATGCCGACGCAGACCGGCACGCCGACGTTCCGCCGGCACGCGGCCTTCATCGTCCGGCCCAGGGCCAGCAGCTCGTCGGGTTCGCCTTTGACGCCTAGGAAGGCCTCATCAATGGAGTACACCTCCACCCAGGCCGAGTAGCGGCCCAGCAGCTCCATGACCCTGGCGGAGATGTCTCCGTAGAGTTCGTAGTTGCTCGACAGGGCAACCAGCCCCCATTCCTTCGCGCGGGGCCTGAGTTTGAACCACGGTTCTCCCATGGCGATGCCCAGCCGCTTCGCTTCGGGGGAGCGGGTGACCGCGCAGCCGTCATTGTTGGACAGCACGATGACCGGCTTGCCCTCTAGGGAAGGATTAAAGGCGCGCTCGGCGGAGGCGTAAAAGCAGTTCACGTCCACGTGCGCGATCTCCTGCATCCGGCGCATCACCGCGGGCTTAGACATCGCGGCCGCCGATCGCCCGGTTAATGCAATAGCGCTTACACATGGTGCAGGCACCTCGTGGCCACGCCCCAGATTGTCAGTTCCGACAAGGCCGGAACCTCGATATCGGGGAAGCGTGGATTGTCGGCCTGCAGGACCACGCCAGTGGGTGTGATCCGCAGCCGCTTGATCGTCAGTTCCCCGTCCAGGACGGCGACGACCACGGAACCGTCTTTCGGTTCCAGTGCCTGGTTCACCACCAGTTCGTCACCGTCGCTAATGCCGGCGCCCTCCATGGACTGCCCGGTGACCCGGACGATGAAGGTGCTGGTCACGTCTTTGACCAGGTGCTCGTTGAGGTCGATCCGGCCGTCAAAGTAATCCTGGGCGGGTGAGGGATAGCCGGCGGCCACCGCTACCGGTGCCGCCAGCACCGTCCTCAACGACAGCCCCGCGTTTATCACACGGGGGCCAATTATCACGCCCACAACACACCTTTTATTCGAAACTATGTTCGATTAACAGTACTGCAGGGCAGCGACACTATAAGCCGCCAATGGGCGGCGCGGTCGGATTGCACACAATGGGGACAGCTTTGAGCTGTGCGGAGGGCTCCACCTGCCCGCCAGTGTGCACAACCCGTCCACCGCGACGAGGAAGCGTTAGCGGTCTTGGAGGTGCGGTGGGAGTTCGACGTCGGCAGGGTCAAGCTCCGGCCTCGACCGAACGTAACTGACGCCGTGTCTGAAGGATTTGCCGGTCCAGGCGACGTCGGCCGATATCTCGACCACGATCGGTTCCACCAGTGTCAGGTGAACGGGTCCTTTGTCTTTGCTGAATCTGTTCAGCGAGGTTTCGCTGACTTCTTCCGGCCACGGATGCCCGGGTAGGGCCGGATAAAGCTGGCGGCCCAGCTCACGCCCTACCCGCGTCGAGAGAACCGTAGACCGACCAACGATCCGCAGCTGCCCATCGACCGGCAAGCCGGCGATGATGGCCTGCGGTTGCGCGATCGGGCCGATGACAGCGGCGCAGACCGCGTCGAAAGTGTTCCTTGTTTTCAGCTTCAACCAGGAGCGCGAGCCATCATATGGCTGCGCCCCTCCTTTAAAGACCAGCCCTTCCACGCCCGTGGCGGGCAAGTCCTTCAACCAGGTCTTCGCCAGTTCCATGTCCGTGGTGGTGGGGGAGAGGTTCAAAGGCGCTGTCCAGTCCCGGGCCAGTTCCTCGAGCAGCTGCCGTCGGCCCGTGAACGGAACACCCCGGATGTCCTGCCCGGCAACGGCCAGCACGTCAAAGGCCGCGAAGGAGGCTGGCAGCTCGTGGACCAGAGCCGGCAGGGTCGCACTGGAGCTGACCATGCGGCGCTGCAGCGCCTCGAAGTCCAGTCGGTCCCCGTTCCAGATGACCGCTTCGCCGTCCAGGACCACGCCGGGCGGCACCTGGACCCGAACCGCTGCGCAGAGATCGGGAAAGAAGCGGGAGAGTTCTTTGCCCTGTCGGCTCCACAGGGTTACCCCGTCAGAGTCACTTAAAACGAGGGCCCGGCATGTTAACTGCACTTTGAGTTGGTTTGTTGGTCATCGTTGAAGGGGAGGCTTAGCGTATGGAGCAGCTGGGGCGGGTCGTGGAATCGAAGCAAGGTCTACCCTGCAGGGTGGTGTTTCCGGAAACGGAGCATCCCGCGGCGACTTCATTTCTAAGGGACTTGTCAGCTTCTGATTGCTCTCCCGCCACTCTGCGCAGCTACGCCTACGACCTTCTGCGGTGGTTTCGATTTCTTCACCAAAGGTTTACGCCATGGGAGAAGGCCGAACGACTGGATGTTCGGGCGTTGGTTGAGTATATGCAGGCTGCCCCGACAGCGAATGCCCTCCGCCGGGGCCTGGATAAGCCGGCTCCTCTGAATGCGGTTACGGGTAAGCGGGGCCAGGGCACGGCATTTTCGGCGAACTCCATCAACCATCAACTGACCGTACTGTCGAGCTTCTACGATTTCGCTCTGGAGATGGATATGGGGCCGCTGGTGAATCCCGTTCCCCGGCAGAGAGACGCCGGATCGCGACTCAACGCCCACCACAACCCAATGCAACCGTTCCGGGTCTCTCGCCGGGGGACCTATCGGCAGCGCGTGCCGCGTCCGGCATGGCGTGGCATTCCCGACGACGCCGTATCTGCCATCTTCACGGAGTTGAAGCACCACCGCGATAGAGCCTTGCTTTCCTTCTGGCTTAGCAGTGGTGTCCGCGCGGAGGAACTACTTAGCCTCCGGCACGGAGACTATGACTTCGGGGAGCACACGTTTGTTGTGACGAGCAAAGGCACCAGGAATCGTGACCTCGTCCCAGCCAGCGCTGATGCTTTCGTTTGGTTGGCCCTGTACATGCGGGAAGGGCAGCCCGCTTCACCAGGAGATCCTGTGTGGTGGACCCTTGCCCCGAGGAACCGGAGGCCACTGACGTATGGTGCGGCGCGGCGGATGTTCAGTAGGGCGCAGAAGTCTCTTGGTTCGAACTGGACTCTGCACGATCTGCGGCACACTGCTGCTGAACGAATGATTGGAGACCCCGCGTTCACGCTGGTGGATGTCCAAACAGTCCTCCGTCATGCCCAGGTCACTACGACAACTGTCTATACGCAGCCGAGGATGGAAGATGTGCTGCAGAAAGTCCTGGAGCATTACGCCAGACCACGGCCACCAGCGCCAACCATTGAACCGGAATATGACGGTGCTGCTGTCCGCGAGCTACTGGGACTGGGCGAATGATCAGTACTGAGACCACAACGGATCCCCGGTCGCCAGCAGGAATTGCAGCGGCCGAGACCTATCGGCGGGGAAGGGAACTCCGGCTTCCGGCTGATAGCGCCCTCACCACTGTTAACAGGGCATGGCCGCGGCAAGCTTTCGACGGCGGTGTTCCTGCCCCGGCCGGCCAGGACGAACAGCTTCTCGGCCTTCAGAGTCTTGGGGTAGAGGAAGCCATCGACTGGGCGAGGAAATCCACTCTCACCTACGGCTTGTCCCCAGCGAGCTTGACGAAACGGGTTGCGGCCGTAGGCCATGCCCTTCGATGGCTGAACGAGTTTCCCGGCAGTACTTGGGAGGAGCGCTGGCTGGCCTCCGGACTGGATCAAGCCCCACGTGAAGGGTTGAAGGAACTCAGTGAGCGGCTGTCAGTCGGACAGGCATACCTCAGCTCCGGCATCAGCGCTCTGGTCCGGGCGCGACTCATTCGTCCTTCCTACGAGTGGATGTTTTCCGCCAAGAACTGGATCCGAAGCCAAAGCCGTGGCTCGTTGTCCTTCCTCGAAGTTTCCGAACCAGCCGAGACAGCACGGTTACGCGCGCTGCCGGAATACCAACGGGCCCACGAGCTGATCCGACGAAACGCAGAAAATGCCATCACCAGGATCTTGGTCCGAACAGGAAAGCGGCTTTCCCAATTGACTGGAGAGGACGTGCTCGCATACTCACACATCGCCCGGTCCACCCGCCACGCCAAGGAACACCTGGCGTGGGAACTGCTCGTCGCATTAGGCCCGCTTGCGGAGGAACCGCCGACACTGCGTGCAGCCTGGCACGCCAGCGTCTCCTCACGCCGCCACACTGTCAAGACCTTGGTTGAGCGATACCGGATCCCGGAATCGGGCGTCCGTGACCTGCTCATCGACTACCTTGAAGAACTCAAACCAAACATGGACTACGGGTCACTTGAGGGAATTGCTTACCGGCTTGTTCGATTGTTTTGGGCCGAAGTCATCGATATCAATCCTGAACAGGCGGACCTCCGGCTTGCCCCGGAAGTGGCCGCGCAATGGCGTGAACGGATTCACCGCACCCTTGCGGGACGACCCCGGAGTGATACCGCATCAACCTACTTCGCCATCAGGGCTCTCTACAGGGACATTGCCGAGTGGTCTCATGATCAACCTGAACGGTGGGCAGTCTGGGTCGCACCCATACCGTTTCCGCGCACCGAGTCCAGAAGCGTCTCCAAGCAGCGCAAACATGTCCAAGCCAGAATGCAACAACGGACCCGCTCCCTCACCCCGCTGCTGCCGGGATTCATGAGATCGGCTGCCGCTCTCCGTGAACGAGGCACAGCCCTACTGGCCGCGACATTGTCCGCACGCCACGGCGAGATCTACGCCGTCGAAGGCATAACGTATCGCCGGCACGACCCGCCGATACTCAAATCATCGAGCATCAGGGCCCGGGTCTGGGCTGAGGTGATCGCTGCTGATGAAGGCTGCATCCCGCCCACGCCCGTTGGCAAAAAGACTGACGTCACTGCTGTCGAAGCAGACGGATTTTGGGGATGGGCGGTCGCGTCGACCCTCAAGGAAACCGGCATACGCCTTGAGGAACTTCAAGAACTGACCCAGCTCTCTCTGCGGCACTATGTCGCACCGACCACCAGCACGATCGTCCCGTTGCTGCACATCGTTCCATCGAAAACCGACCAGGAACGTCTCGTCCCGATGTCACCGGAGCTGGTCAAAGTGCTCGTGGACGTACAGCGCCGGGCCAGAGGAACGGGCCAGACAGTGCCGCTGTCAGTCCGATACGACCCGAATGAAAAGAGCTTCAGCAACCCGCTTCCACACTTGTTCGCCCGGCTCGTCGGACCCACGCAGAACGTTCTCTCCCACACCTACATCAGCCGTGTACTGAATACCATCGCAGCACACGCAGGCCTTATGGATGGGGGCACCCTCGTCAATTTCACTCCGCACGACTTCCGACGGCTCTTCGCTACCGAGCTCGTTGGCACGGGCCTGCCGCTCCATATCGTCTCAACGCTTCTGGGACACCTGAACCTGGAAACAACCAGAGGATACACCGCGGTCTTCCCGGAGCACGTGATCCAAGCCCACCACGCCTTTATCGAGCGCCGCCGCCAGACTCGGCCCGACTACGAACTTCGCCCGGCTTCATCGGAGGAATGGAAGGAATTCGAACAGCACTTCCTGCTGCGGAGGGTCGCGTTGGGCACCTGCCACCGCCCCTACGCCACCCCATGCGTGCACGAACACGCCTGCGTGAAGTGTCGCTTTCTTCAGGTAGACCCCGCTCAAACCGGTCGCTTGGAAACCATGACCGAAAATGCAGAGCAGCGCCTCAGCGAAGCCCGCGAGCACCATTGGCTCGGCGAAGTGAGCGCTCTGGAAGAAAGCCTTGTTCACCTCCGCCGCCGAAGGGATGAGGCTACGGTAAAAATGTCTGATCGATAGGCCCTGGCCTTGTCGCGTTGTGTCGTGAATCTTTCTCACTGACGCTGGAGGACGGCGTCTGGGGGTGCCCTAGACAGTCGGGAAAGTATCCGCAGCTAATAGAGCGTTGGGAGTCGCCAGCAGTCCAGGACGCGGGCGGCGACTTTGCCGTTGCCGTCTTTGTCAACGACGAGGGTAGGCGGCACGGCCCACGGGGGCAGGTGGTCGGCGGGGGCAACGCCCCTGGCTGCACCAAGCGAAATGCCCGCCAATGCTCTACGCTGTTCCCTCAATTCCTGGGAAAAGACGTGGCTTTGTCAGAACGACAATTTCCCCGCGCCACAGAGAGTGAAGGCAGGGGCGAAGGGTCCTGCTGGGCGCTCAAAACCGTAGGGTATATGCCGATAACATCCAATTCTTGCGCTATCATCGTCATATGACGATTCAATTGGGTGGTTCCGGGGACGCTTGCGGTCCCTTGGATCCCGCGGCCGCTTTGTTTCATTCCCTCAGCGATCCCACGCGATTGGGCCTGGTGAAGCGCATGGCGCAGGGAGAAGTGAGGGTGGGGGAGCTTGCTGCTGAGCTGGGTTTGGCTCAGTCCACGGTCTCCGCTCATGTTGCTTGCTTGCGTGATTGCGGCTTGGTGGAGGGCCGCGCCCAGGGCCGCAGCGTGTATTACTCGCTCACACGCCCGGAACTGATGGATGTCCTTGCCCAAGCTGAAATTCTGCTTGCCGCGACCGGTAATGCTGTCAGCTTGTGCCCGAACTACGGCGCCGGAAGTGCCGGCGCAGAGCTGACAAAGACGACGAAGGAGAACGCCTGATGAGCGACGCCTGCGGCTGCAGCGACGACAAGCCCGAAACCGCGGCCGAAGAGGCTGAGGAAGCGGTCGGATTCTGGCAAATCAACGAGATCAGGGCCGCTGCGGTCGCTGGTGTGCTGCTCCTGACCGGATGGATCCTGTCCCTGACGGGGGGGCCGGAGTGGCTGCGCCTGGTCCTGGAAATCGGGGCTCTGCTGGTCGCTGCCTGGACCTTTGTTCCCTCCACCCTCCGGCGCCTGCTTAAGGGCAAGATCGGCGTCGGCACCCTGATGACGATCGCCGCCGCCGGTGCCGTCGCGTTGGGCGAGTACGAGGAAGCAGCCATGCTCGCCTTCCTCTACTCCATCTCCGAAGGCCTGGAGGAATACTCTCTGGCCAAAACCCGGCGCGGTCTGCGGGCCCTGCTGGACCTGGTACCGGCTGAAGCGCGGGTCCTGCGCGGCGGCACTGAGGTCACCGTGGACCCAGCCGAACTCGTCCCCGGGGAGCGGATGATTGTCCGCCCGGGTGAGCGATTGGCCACCGATGGCCGAATCATCACCGGCCGCACCTCCCTGGACACCTCGGCCCTTACCGGTGAATCCGTCCCCGTGGAGGCCGGTCCCGGCAGCGATGTCTATGCCGGGTCCATCAACGGAACCGGGCCACTGGAAGTCGAAGTCACCAGCACCGCCGAGAACAACTCCCTGGCCCGCATCGTGCACATCGTCGAAGCCGAACAGTCCCGCAAGGGACCCGGCCAGCGGCTGGCGGACAACATCGCCAAAAAGCTCGTCCCCGGCATCCTCATCGCCGCGGCCCTGATCATCGCCTTCGGCTTCATCGTCGGAGAACCGCTGCTGTGGTTCGAACGCGCCCTGGTCGTCCTGGTCGCCGCATCACCGTGCGCCTTGGCGATCTCCGTACCCGTCACCGTCGTGGCCTCCGTTGGTGCAGCCAGCCGCATCGGCGTGCTCATCAAGGGCGGCGGAGCGCTGGAAACCCTCGGCAAAATCCGCACCATCGCCCTGGACAAGACCGGCACCCTGACCCGGAACAAGCCCGAAGTCATCGACGTCGCCGCAACCGGAACCGCGACCCGCGAAGAAGTCCTCGCCCTCGCAGCCGGACTGGAAGCCCGCAGCGAACACCCCCTCGCCCGCGCCATCCTCGCCGCATCACCTGCCCGGGCCGAGGTCACCGACGTGGACACCGTCCCCGGAGCCGGCCTGGAAGGCCTTTTCGAGGGTAAAACCGTCCGGTTGGGCCGCCCTGGCTGGATCAACCCCGGTTCCCTTGCCGGGGAAGTCGAGCGGATGCAAACGGCAGGTGCCACCGCTGTCCTGATCGAATCCGCCGGCGAGGTCATCGGTGCCGTCGCAGTGCGTGACGAGCTGCGTCCCGAAGCCCGGGACGTCATTGCCCGTCTCAGCGCCTCCGGGTACACCACGGCCATGCTCACCGGGGATAACACCATCACCGCCAACGCCTTGGGCAAGGACGCCGGCATCACCGAAGTCCACGCCGACCTCCGCCCCGAAGACAAAGCCGAAATCATCCGGACCCTGAAGTCCCGCCAGCCCACCGCCATGGTCGGCGACGGCGTCAACGACGCCCCTGCCCTGGCGACCGCTGACACCGGCATAGCAATGGGAGCGATGGGCACCGACGTCGCAATTGAAACCGCTGACATCGCCCTGATGGGTGAGGATCTGAACCACCTGCCCCAGGTCCTGGACCACGCCCGCAGGACCCGTTCGATCATGCTCCAGAACGTAGGCCTGTCCCTGCTGCTGATCGCCATCCTGATCCCGCTGGCACTGTTCGGGCTCCTCGGACTAGCGGCGGTTGTCCTGATCCACGAACTCGCTGAAATCGTCGTGATCGGCAATGGCGTCCGCGCCGGCCGGATCAGCCGCAAAACCACCCTCCCGTCCGCCAAAACCACCCCGGCTCTGGAGCCGGCAGCGTGAGCGTCCCGTCCCCGGCAAGTCCCGCCGGCACGACACCGGTTGCCGGGAAAGCCCGGCGGATCAAGATCACCTTGCTCATCACGGCAGCTGTGCTCGCCGTCGCTGACCTGGTCATCAAGGCCCTGGCCGAAGCCACGCTTTCCAACGGCGCCACGATCGAGCTGGGTCTGATGAACCTGAAGCTGCTCTACAACACCGGGGTCGCGTTCAGCCTCGGCGCTGACCTGGCCCCATGGATGGTGATCGCAGCGACCGCGGCGATCATCCTGGCCATGACCTGGTACGCGGTCTCCACAGCCCCCACCATGTCAGCCCTTTCACGGGCCGGTGCTGCCATGGTGGTGGGCGGCGGGGTAGGAAACCTCGTAGACCGGCTGGATGGGCGCGGCGTCGTGGACTACCTGCACAGCGGCTGGTTCCCCACCTTCAACCTCGCCGACGTTTTCGTCACCGTCGGCGTAGCCCTGTACATTTTGGGCACCTTGCTCGGGCCCAAAAAACAGCGAAAGGCGTAAGCGGCACAAGAACAGTTCCAACGCTCACCTGATACCCGGAAGGGACTCCCATGTTCGCGACCATCCTGGCAGCGGCTGGCATGTTCGCCGCAACGAACATCGATGACATCGTGGTGCTGACAGCGCTTTTCCTGGCCTCAAGCAAGGGCACGCCGCGGCCTTGGCATATCGTCGGAGGGCAGTACGCAGGATTCATCACCCTCGTGGGGCTGAGCCTCCTGGCCGCCCTGGGTCTGACTATCGTCCCCGACGAATGGGTCGGACTCCTCGGAATCCTCCCCTTGGCCCTGGGCATCCTGGGCCTCATCCGCGGCCTGAAAAAAGACGACGATGATGACGAGAACAGACTCACCGAAGGGCTTGGCCTGGTCGGAATCGCCGGCATCACCATCGCCAACGGCGCGGACAACATCGCCATCTACACGCCCGTGTTCCGAACCATGGCCCCGTCCGACACCGCCATCACCGTCATCGTCTTCCTAGCCTTGGTCGCGCTCTGGTGCGCTCTGGGCAAAATCATCGGCACCCACCACAAAGTCGTCGAAACCCTGGAAAAAGTTGAACACTGGCTCGTCCCCGCGGTCTTCATCGGGCTGGGCCTGACCATCCTCCTCGGATCAGGCTCCCTGCAACGCCTGATAAACCTCTGGATCTGACCGGCCAGGGCACAGCTGACCGGCACTAACGCTTCGGCCTCAGCGTCGAACACTCAACCTTCCGAACAGAACCCGCCGCCCGCCGCGACCAGGAAAGCACTCACCACTGATGACACAGGCACCACCCAAACCCCAACCGCCCGCCGTCGACACCGCCAAAAAGGTCCGGCTCATCATCTGGATTCTGATAGGGGCCGTGGTTGCCGCCGGAGTGATCTGGTTCGCAGTGCTCACCGCCACCAAACCGGCACCCAGCATCGCCCAGCCCGAAGGCGGTCCTCAGCTGGTCCGGGAGGACAGCCACCGCATCACCACACCGGCAGCCGAGAAGGCCCAGCTGGTGGAGTTCCTGGACTTCGAATGCGAAGCCTGTCGCGCCGCCTACCCGCTCGTGGAGGACCTGAAAAAGGAATACGGCGACAGGATCACCTTCGTTCAGCGCTACTTCCCGTTGCCGGGGCACCGGAACTCCGGCACGTCCGCCCTCGCCGTCGAAGCCGCAGCCCAGCAGGGCAAATACGAGCAAATGGCTGCCAAAATGTTCGAAACCCAGCCGCAGTGGGGCGAAAAGACCGACTCCCAGGCCGCCGTGTTCCGCAGCTACGCCGAGGAACTGGGCCTCGACATGGCCAAATACGACGCCGCCGTCGCCGACGAAGCAACACGCGAACGGATCCGCAAGGACGCCACCGACGGCACCGCACTCGGTGTCACCGGAACACCGACTTTCTTCCTCAACGGCGAAAAACTGACCCTGAACACAGAGGAACAATTCCGCCAGCTCCTCGAGGACACCGCCAAATAACCACGGCTGCGACTAATCACCTGTCGCTCGGTCCGGACTGATATTGCCCCTGAGGCGTTGGCGGTTTACTGCCTGCACGCCTTGGGGGCGGCAGCGGGGATGGCCCCTGCTGCCGTGCAGCGGCTCGTCGGGATCACCATGACCGGACTACGGCCCGAGGTTCAGCAGCCCGCCATGTGATTCAGGCGAGAGTGGAAAGCAGGTTCGCGCAGGCGGTCTCGCAGCGCCGGCAGGCCTCCGCACAGATTTTGCAGTGTTCGTGCATGTCGGCGTGCTGCTCGCATTCTTCGGCGCAAACAGCGCAGGCAGCCCGGCAGGCTTCGAGCATCGCCCGGACAATGTCTGTGTTGGTGTCGGTTTGGCGGCTGAGGATAGTGCCTGTGGCCCCACAGATATCGGCACAGTCCAGGTCGGTGCGGATACAGGTGGTCAGTTCGGCGCCCATGTCTTCACCAAGACAGGCGTCGGCGCAGGAACTGCACACTTGGGCGCATTCAAAGCAGGCCGCGATACATTCGGCAAGTTTCTCCTTGTCCATGCCGCCCGCGGCTCCTGGGTGGGAATTGATCATCGCGCTGATGTGGTGGGTCATTGCCAGCTCCTGTTCGGGATGGGCGTGAGGGCCGGTGGGCCCGGCCATCACGCCCACCCTAGACCTGGTCCATGCAGCCCGCCAGATGCCATTCCTCGGCCTGGTTGCAGGTGGTCATCGGGTCAGGCGGCGTCCATGGGGCGGAAAATTGTGCCGCCGTCCGTGGACACAACGATCCCGTCGGAAGTGGCGGCCCAGATCCAGGGTTTCCCATCTGCGCCCTTGAGTGCTGCTATGGCCATCACCTCACCATCGACTCGGCCTTGCTTTGTCCAGCTCGCCCCGCCGTCTGCCGAGTAGTATGTGGTCCCGTCAGGGGCGACCCCGGCGGCTTCGTCGGGGTTGGCGAAGGCGGCGTATTGGATCACCGGCCCGGCCTTGTCGAGCGACCAGGTGGCTCCGCCGTCGGTGGAGCGCTGGATTCCCTCGGTGGTGGTGCCCAGTACCGTGTCGCTGTCCGGGTGGCCGGCCAGGACTGCCGGTGCGAACCCGGCGGCCACGGTGTTCCAGGTTTGACCGTCTGCGCTTTGGCGTAGTTCACCGTCGTACGCGACGATCCCGGTTTTGGTGGCGGTCAAGGCGTGGAAGTCGGACTGGCCTTGCCGTGAGAGTTTCTCCCAGCTCTGTCCTCCGTCGGAGGACTTGAGGAGCCCGAGTGGATTGGGCAGGTCCGAACCGGGGCCGGGGTGCCCGGAGGCGTAAAAGACGCCGTTTTTCCCGGCAGTGAAGCCCATCAGGTCATTGGTGCCACCGATTTTGGTGGCGGGTTCTTTGGTCACGTCGAAGAGCCCATCGTGGGTGGCCAGGAGTACTTGGCTGGTGTCGGGGTCCACGGTCAAGCCGTGGACGTGGCTGCTGGGCAGGGCCTTGTCGCTGGGTTCGATCGTGGGCGCCGTGGTCGTGGGTGGGCTGGTCGGAGTGCAGGCTGTCAGGGCAAGGATCAGCGCTGCGCCGGACAGCAGGACGCTGCGTCGCCACGCCGCAGGAATGAAGGAATGCATGAGAGAGCTCCAAGGAGTGAAAGGAAACGCGGAAGGGAGGGCCGGCCCCGCGTGATTGGTGCAGGGCCGGCCCCGTCAAGGAGAGGCTAGAGGCTGGCCAGCAGTGTCTGCATTTCCTTGATCTCGGCTTCCTGGGCACTGACGATGTCCTTGCTCAGCTGGACAGCTGCGGGGTCTTTGCCGTCCGTGGTCTCGGTCTTGGCCATGGTCACGGCGCCCTCGTGGTGAGCGATCATCTGGGTCAGGAACAGCTTCGCAGCTTCCACACCTTGGGCAGCTTCCAGCTTGGTCATGTCCTCGGCGCCCATCATTCCGTCCATGCTGTGCCCGGTGGGCACCTGCGTCGATTCACCCCAACTCTGCAACCAGCCGGACATCTTCTCGATCTCCGGTCCCTGCGCGTCCTTGATCCGGGTAGCCAGGGCGGTGACCTCGGCGGGGATATCCTGCTTCTTAAGGATCATGTCGCTCATCTCCACAGCCTGGGTGTGGTGCGGAATCATCATCTGGGCAAACATCACGTCAGCGGAGTTATGAGTCCCGGCCGAGGCCGAGGTTGAGGGGCTGGTCGAGCTGCTGCCGTGGTCCATACCAGGCATGGAGGTCGCTGGGGAGCCGGAACTGCCGGAGGAACCGCAGCCCGCGAGGGCGATCACCGCGGCGACGGCAGTAGCTGCGAGAGGTAAAAACTTCTTCGTGTTCATCACTATCAGGTCCTTCAAAGTTGTTTTCGGGGACGCAAAGGCGTCCATAAAAAAGGGGGGAAGCCATCAAAGATGCGCCGGAAGAACAGGTTCACTTCCGGGTCGCAAGGAATGTCCCCGGTTTCAGGCCGGGGACTCCGAGCGTCTATGTTCTGCTGATGGAAAGCTCACCCGGTGAAGGACTGCTGGGACGGTAGGGCCACTGGTTCCAGACCAAGGTGGTGGAGGCCTGGGACGGGGCCGACCTGTAGGACGTTTCGGCGGGTACCGGCGCTGCAAGGATACCGGCTGCCGCGGAGGGGATGCAGGCCGCGCTCATGGAATGCTCGCTGGAGCAGTTCCCTGAGCATGAGCATTGAGCCGGGGAGGCTGCGCCGTTGGCGACAGGCAACTCCTGCAGGGAACCGGGCCCGGATGATGTGGACTGGTGTCCGGCGTGCGCGGAAGTGACAGGAGCCGACGAGGCCAGGGCCGGCAGGTCTGCGGGAATCGTGGCGCTCGAGTGCGCTGAGTGAGTCCCGGTCATGACGTGCATGCCCAGGATTCCGGTGATGATGGCCAGGACCGCGGCCAGCAGTGTCGCCGTGAGGAGGGCGGATCCGGTGATGGTGCGTTGTGCGGCCATGCTGGTCTCCCTCCCTGCGTACTGGTTCTTTCAAGGCTACCGGCACCAACGCCGGGGTCCGCGGGGGACGGGTGCGTCGGTGCCGGTGGCACTAAGTGGTCAACGAACCTGCGAGGGGTTCAGTTTCACCCGGCGGAGTAGTTGGGCGTTGAGGGCGACCACAATCGTGGAAACGGACATCAGCACCGCCCCGGCCGCCGGGGACAGGATGATCCCGGCGAAAGCCAGGACGCCAGCGGCCAGCGGGACGGCGATCACGTTGTACCCGGTGGCCCAGACAAGGTTCTGCCACATTTTGGTGTAGCTCGCCCTGGACAGATCCACCATGGACAGCACTGCCCGGGGGTCGTTGCCGGCCAGGATGACCCCGGCCGACTCCATGGCCACGTCCGTGCCGGCGCCGATCGCGATGCCCACCTCGGCACGGGCAAGTGCCGGGGAGTCGTTGACCCCGTCCCCGACCATGGCCACTTTCAGGCCCCGGGCCTGCAGCTGGGCTACCTTCTTGTCCTTGTCGGCCGGAAGAACCTCCGCGAAAACCTCATCAATGTTCAGTTCCGCGCCCACTGCCGTCGCGACTTGCTGCGCGTCGCCGGTGATCATGGCTACCTTGATGCCCCTGCTTTGCAGCGCTGCCACGGCCTGCCGGGACTCGGGACGGATCGCGTCCTCAAGACTGACCGCACCCAATATGCGGTCCCCGTCGATGACGTGCAGCACGGCAGCTCCCCGGCCCATCCACTCCCGGGTCGAAGCGGCCAGGGATTCCGGCTCGCTCAGCCCCAGTTCGCGCAAGAGCGCCGGGCCACCGACCTGGACGGTGCGCCCGTCGACCGTGGCGCGCACGCCCCGGCCGGTCATGGAAGAGAAGCCCGCAGCGGGCGGGAGGTCCAGGTTTTTGCTCTGGGCAGCCCGGACGATGGCCCGCGCCACGGGGTGTTCGCTGTCAGATTCGACGGCCGCTGCCAGGGCCAGGAGTTCATCGGCGGCACCGCCGTCGACAGTTGCCATGTCCCTTACTTCAGGTTCACCCTTGGTCAGGGTGCCGGTCTTGTCGAACAGGACGACGTCGATGGTGCGCATCCGCTCCAGGGCGATCCGGTTTTTGATCAGCACCCCGGCCTTGGCGGCCTGTTCCGTGGAGATGGCGATCACCAGTGGAATGGCCAGGCCGAGCGCGTGCGGGCAGGCGATCACCAGCACAGTCACGGTCCGTGTCACCGCTTCGGGCAGGCTTCCCAGCAGGATCCACGCAATGAACGTGATCACCCCGGCGAGGGTTGCGAAGTAGAACAGGAACGCTGCTGCCCGGTCCGCGAGGGCCTGGGCTTTGGACGAGGAAGCCTGGGCTTCGGCTACGAGCCGTTGGATGCCGGCCAGCGCCGTGTCATCACCGACGGCTGTCACGGTGACCCGGACTGTGTTGTCGGTGGCCACGGTCCCGGCCACGACCGGGTCACCTTCAGCGCGCAGCACTGTTTTGGATTCACCGGTGATCATTGATTCATCGAACTCGGCGCGGCCGTCAACGATGGTGCCGTCGGCGGGCATCCGGGCCCCGGACCGGACCAGGACGACGTCCCCTTGTCTCAGTTCGGACACCGGGACGGTTTCCACGCCGGCATCGGTGACCCGTTCGGCTTCGTCCGGAAGGAGGGCCGCGAGGGCGTCCAAGGCGCCTTGTGCGGACCCGAGTGCTCTCATTTCGATCCAGTGGCCAAGCAGCATGATGGCAACCAGCAATGCCAGTTCCCACCAGAAGTCCAAGTCAAAGTTCCCGATCCGCAGGGTGGTGGCCCAGGACGCGACGAACGCGACAGTGATGGCCATGGAAATCAGCAGCATCATCCCGGGCTGCCGGGTCTTCAATTCATTGATCCCGCCCTTGAGGAACGGCTGTCCTCCGTAGAGGAAGATCACCGTACCCAGGACCGGTGGGATCCAGGACGAGCCCGGGAACTCCAAGGGCACGTACCCCAGCAGGTGCCCGAACATCGGGCTGAAATACACGACCGGGACCGACAACGCCAGCGTCAGCCAGAACCTGTCCTTGAACATTGCCGTGCTGTGCCCGGCATGCTGTCCGTGGCTGTGCACCGCATGATCGTCGGCCCCGTCGTGTCCCTGATGGCCGTGGTGTTGATGTTGTGCCGCGCTGGTGGCGTGGCGTTCGGTGAAGTCCGGTTCGGCTTCGCCGACAGGGGCATGGTGCCCGGCGGGGTGATGGGAGTGCTCTGTCATGGTGTGCTCCTCCAGTGACGGCCGCGCAGCCATGATAGGGGCGCGCAGGGCCGTGGTTTTGGGACTAGCTGTTGGTCAGGCTGTAGCCAGCCGCGGTAACGGCATCCTTGACCGCGGACGGTTCGGCGGATCCGGTAATGGTGAGGCGGGAAACTCCGCCCGGAACAAGGTCAACGGTGGCGGACTCTACGCCGTCCACGGCGGAGACCGAACGCTGAACGCTGGCCACGCAGCCTCCGCAGGTCAGTCCTTCAACGCTGTATTCAACGCCCGTTTCGGCGGCAGGAGCAGTGAGGGTTTCAGCGGAGCAGCAACCGCAGCCCGACGAGGAAGAGGTCAAGGGCAGTTCGGTGCGTGATGGTGTTTGCATGTCAGTTCCATTCATTGCAGAAGATGCGATGGGTGCTGTGGTTGAACGGCTGTAAAGAGGAGCCCTGGGCCCTCCGCGACATGCCTCTCACTGACAACACTCACAATATACCCCCGGGGGGTATAGTTTGCAAGAGGTCGTGACGGCTCGCCTTCGGCGAGGAGCCGCAGCAACGGCATGAAGAATTCAGGTCGATCCCGGACCGTCAAGGGGACAGCAGGTAGATGAGGGCCGGGTGGTCGGTGGTTGTCCTGGGATTGGCTTTCTTGATGTTCGGGGCCGCGCTTTCAGGCGCAGCAGGAGAGCCTGGAGACGTCGGCGGTGAAGGCTTTGCAGGCGAGTTTGATGCCCTCGGCCATGGTCAGGTACGGGCTCCACATGGCGGCGACCTGGGCGGTGGTCATGCCCGCCTCGAGGACGTAGACGCCGGCGGCAGCGAGTTCCCCGGCGTCCTTGGCTACGGCGGTGAGGCCCAGGATCCTGCCGGTGTCGCGGTCGGCGACGACCTTGATGAAGCCGCGGGTGTCGCGGTTGACCAGCGCCCTTGGGACATTTTGCAGGGGCAGGACCCTGCAGTCACAGCGGATCCCGGCAGCGACCGCGTCCTTCTCAGTCATTCCGACGGCACCCACAGCCGGGCTGGTGAACGTCACCCGGGGCAAGTACCGGTAGTCGACCTCAACCACGGCGTCGGTGAAGGCGTTCTCCACGGCCAATGTGCCGTGAGCCGCAGCGACGTACACGAACTCCCTATGTCCGGTCACGTCCCCGGCGGCCCAGACCCGCGGGTTGGAACTGGCCAAACGCGCATCGACCACAATCTCGCCGGACGTGCCGGTCTTTACACCGATGGCCCCAAGGTTCAGGCCGTCGGTGACGGGCCGGCGGCCCATGGCCACGAGCAGCCGGGCGGCCCGGAAGACTTCGTGGCCTCCGGCCACGGATGCGGTGGCGACAACCTCGCCCGTTGACTCGTCCATGGTCACGGAATCCACAATGGCCCGACGGACCACCCGGATCCCCTCGTCCGCGAAGACTCCGGCCAACGCCTTGGAGACTTCCGGTTCCTCCTGCGAGGTCAACCGGGAGCGGACCAGCATGGTGACCCGGGTGCCGAGCCGGGAGAAGAGCTGCGCCTGCTCCAAGGCAACATAGCCCCCGCCCAGGATGAGCATTGATTCCGGGACCTCGTCCAGTTCCATCGCCGTCGTCGAGGTCAGGTAGCCGGTCCCGGCCAGTCCCGGAACGGGCGGTGCCCATGGGGCGGAGCCGGTGGCCACGAGGTAGTGTCCGGCCTCGATCGTTGTCACGGCACCGCTCGGTGAGGTGACCTGGAGCAGCGGAGCTTCCTGGCTTCCAGTGAACGCGGCGTCCCCTTCGACCATGGCCCAGCCATAGTCCGCGGCCAGATCGATGTACTTCTCCGTCCGCATGCTTTCAACAAGCGCGGCCTTGCCCCCGATGAGGGCCGGCATGTCCACGGGGCCCGTCGAGGCCACGATGCCGGGGAAACGGGCCGAGTCCAACGCCACGTGACGGGCATCCGCGGCAGCCAGAAGCGCCTTCGACGGCACACACCCGGTGTTCACGCACGTCCCGCCCACGGTCCCGCGCTCCACCATCACTACCCGCTTGCCCAGCCCCCTGGCACGGATCGCGGCCGCAAACGCCGCTCCACCGGACCCAATGATCGCAAGATCGAACCCCTCGTTGCCCATCCTGTCGTCCTTCCCCGTGACTTGAAAGTTCCTATGGCACCATCATGAACCTTCCAGTACAGTGGAAGGTCAAGTCGGGCGGCCACTGAAAGAATCAGCGCACATGAGAATCGGACAGCTTGCGGAAGCAACCGGGACCACGACCAAGACCCTGCGGTTCTACGAGGAATCGGGTCTGCTCCCGCCCGCGGACCGCATGGCCTCCGGGTACCGGGACTACACCGACGATGCTGTGGGACGGGTCGGGTTCATCCACCGCGGCCAGGCCGCCGGGCTCACCCTCGCCCAGATCGGGCAGATCCTGAGGATCCGCGAGCACGGCCAGCCGCCGTGCTCGCACGTCCGGGACCTCCTAGGCGAGCGTCTGCGGGAACTCGATGCCCAGATCGCCGAGCTCCTTGCCCTCAGGGAAACCATCTCCCAACTGCACGCCCAGGCCGCTGAGCCGGAACCGGACACGTGCTCCGCTGACGAGGTCTGCCGCTACATCTAAGATCAGCAAAATCCAGGCGTCAGGAGCGGAAGGCAGCACGGCATGGAACGAACAAAGACGGAAATCCTGGCCGGCTACAGCCGTGCCAGCCACGACCTCGATGCCTGGCTGAAGAACGCCGGGGACGCGGATCTTCGGAGACGCAGCAACGGAACCCGGTGGACCAACGAGGAACTGCTCTTCCACATGGTTTTCGGCTACATGGTCGTCCGCGCCCTGCTTCCGCTGGTCCATGTCATCAGCAGGCTCCCCGAACCAGCCGGCAAAGCCTTTGCAGCGGTCCTGAATGCCGGGACACAGCCCTTCGATGTCGTGAACTACTGGGGCTCCCGCGCTGCTGCCCTCGTCTACAACAAACAGCGAATGCGCCGCAAACTAGACAAGACCATAAGCGCAATTTCCCGCAGACTCGAACGCGAGAGTTTCAAGTCCCTGGCAAGAACGATGCCATTCCCGGATCGGTGGGATCCTTTCTTCATGCCGACAATGACACTCACCGACGTCTACGCGTACCCGACGCTCCACTTCGACTTCCACGCCCGGCAACTGTCCCCAAGCCAGCCTCCCCAGATAAGCCATCAGAAGCCGGACTCTGACAAGCCACCCGGATCTCCTGTTACATGACGTGAGGCGCTATGAAAATCGAACTGCTGCATTCGATGACTGCCCCAGAGACTGAACTCGCATGCCGGATCTACCCCGTGCCAAGCGGCATGGCCGGCGTTCCGACCGTCGATCGGGTACTGGAAGCGCTGAGAAACCGTGGACTCTGACAGCCCGAACCGGTGCTCCTGTTGCGGACGGCAAATGAAGCGCCACAAACTTCACGCGCTCGGCCATGAACCCGCCTATATTTGCCGGCGATGCGCGCTGTGGATCGCCCTGCGCCCCGGACATGACTCCAAGCCAGGCACCTGAAATCCTATTCCAGGCCTGGAGGAAACTTTCAGCTCAATGTCTCGAAACCTTTTCGTCTCAAAACACTCGGGATCCGAGATCATCCTGGCAATACAGGACTTCGAGGTTGGATGACGGCCGAGTAGTGCCCTCACTAACGGACTAGCTGGGCAATAAGTGACGACACCTGTCGCGCACAATTAACTGCCATTTGACATGGGAAAAGTCACCCCGGGTCGTGCTGAAGCCGAACAGAATATCTCGTCAGCGCCTTGCCCTGGCGTGACCATAGGCTCCACCGTCCTTCTGCTCGGAGATCTTGATCCGGTACCCAGCCAACTTCGGCTCAAAAAGCGTCACACCGGGCGAGGCAGACGTCGCAAGGATGCCCTTCACGGCCTTCGATGGCATGCCCCAGGGACAGGATCACTCATGGCGTCACAGCCCGGAATGACTTGACGAAGTCCAGTGAAGGTACCCGTCCCATTTAGGTTCGGCCCAGATCCCGCCCGGGAGGGCAGCGGGTCCGGGGAACGTCTTGACGAGTTTCGCCAGGGCAACAGCAACCGGTGGTTGCAGTGCCCTCGGAATGGACTCGCTCATGGGATCCGTTCTGTTCGTGCAGTTACGTCCGGTCAGGCCATAGGGGTGCCGTCCGGTTACAACTCCACGGGGTGTTCAACAGCGAACCGCACCGGGGACTCGCCTTTGACCAGATTCTCCGGTTCGGGATTCATGACAGACATGGTGATCTGATCGATGAAGTATTCAATATCCGCTTCGGGGGCATCATCGCGGGACTCCATGGGGCCAGGACGGCCAACTTCGAAACCAGTGATCTCGTCGTACTCTTCCACGCACATCTGCAGGGTTTCGTGAACTGCGTTCGCGAAACCCTCGGCCGTCTCCGGATCCAGGAAACCCTGGATCTCCAACTCAGCGCTCTTGTCCTCGTTCTGGACGTTCACTTTGAAACCCAGCATGTGTTGCTCCTTTGAGTATTTGGCATTAGTCGCCCGGCATCTGCCAGCACACACGGCAAAGGGGGCGTCTCTCGCTACGCTCACCTTGCCCAGGAACAAACGTATGAGACACAACGAGTGAAAGCCGGTGGTCACCTCGTAGACGGCATAAAAGACCACCGAGGCGGTGGTGAATCCTCGTTCGCATCGGAATCATAGCCATCCCTCTCGTTGTCACAGTACTCATCCAAGCATGGGCCAGGGGACCGACAGAATAAGGACCTTCGCTCCGCTTCGGCCTGTAAAAGCTTCTTTTGCCTTACATGTGGCTGGGTTGTTCTCCGTACAAGGCCACTGATCGTAGCCGTCCCCACCCGTCAACCCACGCAACCGGGCAATCCCACGCGGTCGCTGCGCTCCCTTATTTCGCGGGAGTCCCCGGCCGCTCTTCGGGGTTGACGGCCCACCCTCGACCGGCTGCGACGTGGGGGGCCTCGCACGGCGGGGCAGGAAGGAGGTGGCTACATGAGCATCGACGACGCGATCAAGCTCGCGACTTCGGTCGTGAGCCTGATGACAGCAGTCATTGCTTTACTCTCCGCGCGGAACGCGCGCTTAAAGAGCAAACGCTCCCGAGCTGGAACTCGGAAGCGTAAGCGGAACGCAAGGAGGTAGTAGTCACACAATCCGGTGGTCGTGACCGCTTGGTTGCGGCCACCGGTCTCCTTTCTCAGGATATGGCCACCTCAACGATAAGGAAACCCCTCATGGAACCGCTGACCATCGTGAACTTCGTTCTCTCGCTCACAGCACTTGGAGCGGCGATCATGGCGTACCGCGCCAACTCGAAAGTATCCAGGGACGACGGAAGCTAGACCGGATCCGGGGCGGGCCGTCACGTGGCGGCCCGCTCACCGGGCCGGTCCGGGATCCGCCAGGGACCGTTGTTCCTCCAGATGAGCTTCCCTGAGGACCGCGGTGATGGTCCTGATGGTCGCAGGATCATCCTGCCAACGACTCCCATCCCGAGGGCAGGCGTTGAGGCTCTTCACCCCGACCTCGGCGGCGAGCTGCAGCAACTCCGCACGCGCAGCATCGAGGTCTTCCAGCTGCTCTGTGCTCAGCTGCCCGGCCGTCAGTGGCTCCTGCTCTACGGGCGCGTCCGGCGCCACCGCCGACGAGGCTTGGACTTCAGTCGACCGGCTGCGCCTGTTCAGGAAGTTCCGTAATCCCACTGCCTACCTCTCCTTCTGAAACAAGTGTCCCGCCTGGGATTGGGGGTAACCAGGCGGGACAGAGCCACCTTACCGGCCCAGACCGACAGTTCCAGCAACGGGGCCGGCTCGCGGGGGCTCGCTCTGGTTTGCGCTGCGCTTCAACCAGTTGATGGGCGTCCTCTCCGCTTCGCTCCGTGGCCGGCTGTTGGGCCCGGTCCCGGCCTCGCAGAGCTCCGCCGTGCCCGGTCCT
>NZ_JAQPPK010000021.1 GCF_029952445.1 Paenarthrobacter nitroguajacolicus
GAACAAGAACCCGGCCCAGATCTCTACAGCACCGGGCTCAGCCCCGAGGAAGGCCTCTGGCACCGCACCGGCTGGGCCGGACGATCATGACACACCCGGGATTTACACACGTTTTGTCCTATAACCCAACGTTTGTTGTGCCCACAGACACGTGCAGGCCGTGCCCTGTTCCTCCGGGAGGAGGTGCCGGCATGGAGTCCAAGCGGAAACGTGGAGAACCATGGGGCGCCTGGAACCTGGCGGTCAACATCATCCGACTAGTCGTTGATGTCGTCCGCCTGTTCTGGCACAACATCCCCTAACCGGGAGCGGTGGCCGCCGGCGTAATGCCGGTGGCCGCCGTCAATGTGCATGGACTCCCCATTCGTCACTTTAAGGCCCAGAATCGCCCCCGTTAAGTGGGCATAGCTAAACAATTTGGTAACAACGCGCTTCGCGGGGCAAAAACCAGCCAACTTCCGCGTCCTTGCAGGGCAAAAGCCGGTAATGAGATGCAACACAGCTAGGCAATTTGCACCCCTGAAGGGCCTAAAAATCGGATCTCAACTCGGGTTTTGGGCCCAAACCGCGTAAAATTGAAACCCTGCCCAGAGCGGGGCAGCAGAAGTCGCAAGCAAATGACCTCCCTAGGAGAAGCCCAAATGCCCACAGACCAAAGCAACACCGTCTCTCCGGATGGCGCAAGGAACGCCGCCGGGAACCAAGCATTGGCAGGCCACACCCCGGCCGCCACAAACGCAGCAACAACTGCAACCGCAACAAAGAACGCAGCCAAGAAAGCAAAGCTCCGCCCGAAGCGCCGGTTGAAGGAATCGGACGTGAACGTGGTGGATAAGCCGATGCTGCGCAAAGCACTCGGCGGAACCATCGTCGGCAACACCATGGAATGGTACGACGTCGGCGTGTTCGGCTACCTCATCACCACCATGGGCCCCGTCTTCCTGCCCGAAGCGGACAAGTCCGTCCAGACCCTCTTCCTTCTGGGCACCTTCGCCGCAACCTTCATCGCCCGCCCCCTCGGCGGCGTCGTGTTCGGTTGGCTCGGCGACAAGGTGGGCCGCCAGAAGGTCCTCGCAGCAACACTGATGCTGATGGCGGCAAGTACCTTCGCCGTCGGACTCCTGCCCGGCTATGCGCAGATCGGCATCTGGGCCGCCGCGCTGCTGGTCATCCTGAAGCTCATCCAAGGCTTCTCCACCGGTGGCGAATACGCCGGTGCCACGACTTTCGTGAGCGAGTACGCCCCGGACAAGCGCCGCGGTTACTTCGCCAGCTTCCTGGATATGGGCAGCTACATTGGCTTCGCCCTTGGTGCCGCCCTGGTGTCTGTCCTGCAGCTCACGCTCGGACAGTCGGCCATGGAGGAATGGGGCTGGAGGCTTCCGTTCCTGATCGCTGGTCCGCTGGGCCTCATCGCCGTGTACTTCCGTAGCAAGATTGAGGAATCCCCCCAATTCCAGGCAACCCTGGACGCCCAGGAAGCCTCTGCCAAGAGCGCTGCGTCACAGGATGCAGCTGTCGCCAAGGGACCTGTGGGCATCATCAAGGCTTACTGGCGCCAGATCATCCTTGCCATGATCCTCGCGGCCGCGGCCAACACTGTTGGATACGCACTGACGTCGTACATGCCTACCTACCTCACGGACTCCAAGGGCTACGACCCCGTCCACGGCACCCTGCTGACCATTCCCGTCCTGGTGATCATGGCCGTGTGCATCCCGCTGACGGGCAAGCTCTCCGACCGTATCGGCCGCCGCCCCGTCCTGTGGATCGGCGCAGGCAGCACCATCGTCTTTGCCATCCCCGCCTTCCTGCTCATCGGCATCGGCGACATCTGGTCCACCTTGGCCGGCCTGGCACTGATCGCCTTCCCCGTGACGTTCTACATCGCCAACCTGGCCTCGGCCCTTCCGGCGCTGTTCCCGACGTCCAGCCGCTACGGCGGAATGGGCATCGCCTACAACTTCTCGGTAGCGATCTTCGGTGGAACCACACCGTTCATCGTGCAGGGCCTCATTGAGGGCACGGGCAACGACATGATGCCGGCGTACTACCTGATGGCAACGTCCATCGTGGGTGCCATCGCCATCTACTTCCTGCGTGAATCCGCCCAGCGCCCGCTGCCTGGCTCCATGCCCAGCGTGGACACCCCGGCTGAAGCACGCGAGCTCGTTGCAACGCAGGACACCAACCCGCTCATCAACCTGGACGAGATGCCGTTCGACGGCCAGCCAATCGATGACTCGGTGTTCAGCACAGGCAATAAGGACCTGACCCCCGCGTAGGAACCTTTTGCCTGCAACTTCTGCACAGCGTCGCTGAGTCGAAGCGACAGAGCCAGTTCGCGGCAGTTTGCCGCCCACCGTAGCCACCAGCCCCAAGGCGCTCTCCTTGATGCTGGTGGCTACGGCTGTTAAGGCCCGACGGCGGTGTCGGCACCCAGCCGCCCGGCGGCTTCCTGTTGGATGCGCGCCGCCTTGTGGGAGTAATCGGCGATGATCTTCAGCTCCTCATCGCTGTAGCCCTCCAGGAGTGCGCCCAAGCCCGCCATGAAGTCAGCGAAGTACGGCGCGGCGGCCGTGACCTGGTCCCCCACGAGTTCCACCAGGACCTTCCGCCTGTCCTCTGCATGCTGGATCCGGCGCGCCACGCCCTTGCTTTCAAGCCTCTGCATCAGCCCGGTGACGGAGGCCGGAGCCAACCCGGATCGCTCGCCGAACTCACCCGCCGTCATGGGACCAAACCGAAGCAGGAGATCGATCGCTTTCCCCTCCGTGGCGGATAATCCCCGCAGTTCCGACAACTTGGTGTGGAACATTATGGCAGCCGTGGATAACTCGCGGCCCGAGGCGTACACGTCGTCCAGAAGGGATTCGCGGGTCTGCTCGGAGTGCTCGGGATTACTCATGCCCCGAGGCTAGCAAATTATTTCGCTGAACCGAAAGGATTGACCGACCCCCCCGGACAGCCATATATTTCTTTTAACCGAAAGAAATATATTGCCAAGGGAGCCATCATGCTGAACTGCCTCATCATCGGGTCCGGAATCGCTGGACTGTCCACCGCCATCTCCCTGCGCAAAGCCGGGCACCAAGCCACTGTCTACGAGGCTTACCAAGGACCATCCGACGGCATAGGCGGCTTCCTCACCGTGGCTGTCAACGGCTTCGACGCACTTCAGACCCTCGGACTCAAGGAGGGCACCGCCGCCCTGGGGTTCAGCACGCCGCAGATGTCCATGTACCTGGGCAGCACCGGGAAGCACCTCATCGACTTCGATTACGGCGGTTCACTCCCGGATGGCACCACCGCACGAACCATGACCCGTTCCGAGCTCTACGCCCTACTCAGGGAGGAGGCGGGCCGTCGCGGGGTCCGGATTGTGTACGGGAAGCGGCTGGCCCGCATGGAGCAAAAGCACGACGCCGTCACGGCGTTCTTCTCCGACGGCACCTCCGCGGAGGGTCACCTGGTGGTCGGGGCGGATGGCCTGCACTCGGCCGTCCGGCCCCTCATCGATCCCGAATCCCCGGCACCGCGGAACATCCCGCTCTTGAACACGGGCGGCATTGTCCAAGCTGGAGCAATCCCCGCCACCCTCGTGGATGTTGCCGTGGGCCGGATGAAGATGGTGTTCGGCAAGCGGTGCTTCTATTGCTACATGCAGGATCCGGAGGGCAAAATCTGGTGGTTCGCCAATCCCCTCCAGATCTCCAAGGAGGACCCCGCCGCCTTTGACGCAGAACGCCGCAGGTCCTGGCTGACGGGACTCGTTGAGGGCGATTGCACACCCATGGCTGCCATCATTGGCGCCACCACAGAGATCATCCGCCCGTACACCACGTCCGACTTCCCCAGCATTCCCCTCTGGCACAGGGGCGCCGCGGTCCTGGTGGGAGATGCCGCCCATGCGGCATCGCCGTCGTCCGGGCAAGGCGCCTCCATGGCCATCGAGGACGCGGTCACGTTGGGGCGCGAGCTGCAGGGCATTTCACCCTCGGGCATCCCCGCCGCCCTTGCGCGATACGAAGAAGAACGCCGCGACAGAGCCGAGCTGGTGGTCGAGTGGGGGCGCCGGAATGCCGCCCCGAAAATCCGTGGACAGTTCAGGCGGGTGGCCGAAGACCTGGTGCTCAAGCTGGTCTTCCGGTCGTTGGCCAGGAAAGCCGCCGACAACTTCGACTGGGTCTACAAACACCACATCGAGTGGGACGCCCCGGAGGCCAGTTACAAAGCCGACGACGATTCTGCCCCGGCTAGCCCCGCTCCTGCCGATTCACCATTTCACCAATAATCCGTGCACCTTCCGGGAATCGGCCAGGGTTGGGGCCGGCATAGTTGAGCCTGATGTGCGGCCCTTCCGGTTCGGCAGGAAACCACTCCGTCCCGGCAGCAATCAGCACGCCGGCCGCCTCGCAATCCTTGGTGAGCCGATCGACGTCGAACCCGTCCGGCATCCGCAGCCACAGATTCAGACCACCTTTGGGCAGGTGGCTCAAGTGCGCCTGCGGAACGTGCTCGCGGAGGCTCGTGACCAGCAGGTCGCGGCGCGATTGCAGTTGGTGGCTAAGGCCACGAAGGTGCGTTTGCCACCCTGGTTGGGTGACGACGTCGAGCGCCGCCGCCTGGAGCACGCCGCTGACATACATCGATTCGGCAGCCTGGGCGCCCATGATCCGCTCCCTGGCAGGTCCACGGGCGATGATTGCGGCGACGCGGATGCTCGGCGAAACGCTCTTGGTCAGCGAGCGGATGTAGACCACGTGCCCGGAATCGTCCTTGGCGGCGATCGGTACGGATGGCGCTGTGATGCCGAAGTCGTGGGCCCAGTCGTCCTCCACAAGGAAAGCGCCATGCCGCTGGACGATCCGCAGCACTTCCTCGCCGCGTTCCGCCGACCATTGGGCGCCGGTGGGATTGGCGAAGTTGGGCTGCCCGTAGAACAGCCGCGCGCCTGATTCCTCGAAGGCCCTGTCCAACTCGTCCGGGTCAGGCCCCTCCGGACCGCTGGGAACAGGGATGACATTCACGCCCGCCTGGCCCGCAGCAAGCAACGCGCCCCAGTAGCTTGGCGACTCCACCAGCAGCGGCTGGCCGTGCCCCACCAGTCCGCGGAAAATCGAGCTGAGTCCGCTTTGGCTCCCTGGAAGAACGACGACGTCGCTCGGCTGGGGCGGCGTGACGCCCACTGGCGTTGAGGTGCTCAGCTCGTGCGCGAACCACGATTGCAGCTCCGGGAGCCCTTGCGCCGGGGGCCGCGACAACGCGGCATCGCCGCGGGCTGCGCGGGTCAGGGCGGCACGGACCAGCCTTTCCGGCAGGAGTTCGCGGTCGGGATAGCCGGAGTGGAAGGCGATGACGTCGTTGGACGCGCTGCGCATGGCGGCGGAATTCAGGGGCCTTGCGGCCTGGGCTAAGCGAAGGGCAGCCGTCTGCCATCCATAGTCGGAGGGCCTTGCCATGCGGTAGGCGCGCACGAAGGTTCCCACACCGGGACGGCTTTCAATGAGCCCTTGGGCGGTGAGGGTCCGCAGCGCCTTCTGCACTGTCACGGGGCTCGCTTGGTACTCGGCCACGAGTTGCCTGGTGGATGGCAGTTTTGCTCCGGGAGCGGCCCCAGCGATCCATTCCTTTACTCGCGAGACGATCCGGGAACTGCTATCGTTATTCATGAGTCACAATAGTAGCGCTACTACGATTTCACGGCCAGTGATACCCGTCAGGACTTCCAGCGGCGTTTGGTGGGGCCTCCTTGGTGTCGTGGCTTTCTCCTTCACTGTCCCCCTCACCCGCGTGGCTGTCGAAGGCATGTCGCCCTTGTTCATCGGAGCAGGAAGGGCGGTGGTTGCTGCCCTTCTTGCGGCCCTTGCACTGGGCCTGACGAAACAACGGTTCCCGCGTGGCCGCCAATGGTTCCGCTTGGCCGTAGTAGCGGGCGGGATCGTGGCAGGGTTTCCCCTACTCACAACCTTCGCCCTCACCAGCACCTCTGCCAGCCACGGAGCTGTCGTGATCGCGCTACTGCCTGCAGCCACGGCTACAGTAGCGGTGATCCGGGGCAGGGAGCGGCCGCGACCGTTGTTCTGGGTCCTGACGGCAGTAGGCGTACTGGCCGCGCTGGTCTTCGCCTTGTTGCAATCAGGCGGTTTCGGCTCGCTGCATTGGGCCGATCTTCTCCTGCTCCTGGCAGTCCTGGCGGCCGCCATAGGCTATGCGGAGGGTGGGTTGCTGGCCCGCGAATTGGGCGCTTGGCAGACCATTTCCTGGGCGCTCGTAGTCGCCTCCCCCGTGATGATCGTGCTGACGCTGGTTTCGTTGGGTTCCGGATTGCCCGCGGCGTCACCTGTCCAGTGGTTGTCCTTCGCCTACCTGGGGGTGGTGAGCATGTTCCTTGGCTTCTTCGCCTGGTACCACGGACTCGCGATCGGTCCCATGGCCCAGGTCAGCCAGATCCAACTGGTCCAGCCCGTCATGAGCATCGCGTGGGCCGGCCTCCTCCTGGGTGAGTCGATGACGTGGACCACCGTTGTGGGTGGCCTGGCGGTGATTCTCTGCGCAGGTGCCGCTGTCCGCGTCAGGCTCAACCCGCCGTCGAAATCCTGAACATTCCAGAAAGGAACAGAACATGTACACCCCAGCGCATTTCGCAGCATCTGACGAAGCCCTGAAATCCCTGCTTAACTACTCGGGGGCCGCCAACCTGGTCACCATGACTCCGGACGGCTTGCTCGCCACGCTTCTGCCCTTCGTCTACGAGCCATCTGTTGGTGAGCACGGTGCCCTGCACGCCCACATGGCCCGGAACAACACCCAGTGGTCCTCCCATGCCACCGCTGAGGCGCTGATGATCGTGCAGGGCGAGGATGCCTACATTTCGCCGTCCTGGTATGCCTCGAAAGCTGAGCACGGCCGCGTTGTCCCCACCTGGAACTACTCGACGGCCCACGTTTACGGGAAGCTTGTTATTCATGACGACGCCGAGTGGTTGGGTCGGCACGTCCGTCGCCTCTCCAACCAGCATGAGGCAGGCAGGCCGCAGCCATGGACCGTCGACGAAGCACCCGAGCGGTTCATTGCGGGGCAGCTGAGGGCGATTGTCGGCGTCGAACTTTTGATTTCCCGTGTGGAGGCGAAGACGAAACTCAGCCAGAACCGTACTCCGGCCGACGTCGACGGAGTTATCGCCGGGCTTCGTGCGTCCGGCGACCCGGCGAGCGCGGCGGATGTGGAACGCGCCCGGACCTCGTAGACTCGGCGCATGCGTGAGGTTCCGGTTGGTTCGATCCACCATCTTGAGATCTGGGTGCCGCTCCTTGACCGGGCCAGGGAAGAATGGGGCTGGCTTTTGGGGCAACTCGGCTATGAACCATTCCAGGAGTGGCCCACGGGGTGCAGTTGGAAGCTCGGCGGGACGTACGTTGTGGTGGAGCAGACCGAAGCAATTACCGGCACTGCCCACCGCCGGACCGACCCCGGCGTCAATCACGTGGCGTTTCATGCAGGCACCCGGGAAAATGTGGACCGGATCCGTGCACTCGGGGCGGACGCCGGCTGGTACGAGATGTTCGAGTCCAAGTACCCGCACGCCGGCGGCCCTGACCACTACGCCGCCTACCTGCTGAACACTGACAGCTACGAGGTTGAACTGGTGGCGGAGTGACGGCCACTCTGCGCTGATTACTCGGAGGCACGCTACTTCGGCGGCACCGCCGGGCGCCACATGGCGACCCTCGGCCAGCGGGTCAGCCCCAACTGGGCCTCGTGCTCCATGAGGTGGGCCAGCTCCGGACCCCAACTGCCGGCGTCGAGCACCTCGAACCCCAGGCGCCGATAGTACGGGGCGTTCCACGGCACGTCCCGGAACGTGCTCAGGGTTTGCCGCTTCATCCCGTGGCCCCGTGTCCAAACACGCGCGGCATGGAGCAGCTCCCGTCCAAGTCCCTGATGCGCTTGATCCGGGTGGACGCTGACCTGCTCCACGTGGCCGTCGCCATCAACGACATCGGCCAACAGGTACGCCACCGGATAGTCGAGCCCGTCCACGGACACCCAGGCGCGACCGGCGGCTGCGTAGGCACCCAGTGTTTCCACGGGAAATGGCTCGTCAATCGCGATCTGGTCCATGCCGAGTTGCCGGAACGTCTCCCCCGCAGCGCGCTCGATGTCCTGCATCATCTGCAGGTCGTCCGCGTGCGCGAGCCTGATCATTGCCGCGTATCCAGGGCTGGGGGCGTTTGGGCTGGAGGTGTTTGGCCCACCAGGAACTCGTTGCGCTTCTCGATCAGGTTCTGCATGTACCGGCCCAGGACCAGCTTCTCCACCAGCCTGCCCAGTGGCCCGAACGGAGCAGCGAATTCGATGGTGTCCACCATGAGCGTCCCACTGCCATCGGGCCGGAACTCGTGCGTGTGGCGGAGGTACTTGAAAGGGCCCTTCACCTGTTCGTCGGAGAACGACGCCGGAGCCTCCATACGCGTGATGCGGCTTGTCATGCGGAAGCGGACTCCAAGGTGCCAGGCCTGCCAGGTGACGGTCTCACCTTGGGATATCAGCCCACTGGTGACCCCGGCCACTGCCTTCTCGCGGCTCTTGGTCATCGATCCCACGTGGGCATCGATGTTCCGTGACAAATCGAACAGTTCCTGCGGCGGCATGCTGGAACGGGTGCGGCAGACGAAAGCGACGGGCATACCTCGATCTTCCCAGAAGTTTCCGTGTCCATGCGGCCGGGTTCACTACGGGTTGTGACCGGGATTATGGCGGCTCCGATAGTGATCCTGATAATTTTCAGGAACAACCCTGGATGATTGGTGGTGTTCCCCGTGCCCGCACTCTTGATGCACGCCCGCGAACTCCACCGACTTGGCCCGGCAAACAACGACCGCCTCTCCGCAGTCCGGGTTGCCCTGAGCGTTGCACTGCCGGGGCTCTTCCTGGTCCTCCTGGGCCGTCCCGACCTCATGTTGTACGCCGTGTTCGGCGCGCTGACAGGGATGTACGGCCGCAACGAAACCCATCAGCTCCGCCTCAAACACCAGGCACAAGCGGCGCTGATCCTGGTGGGCGGACTCACCATTGGCGTTTTCCTTTCCGTCAACCACATCCATTCGTGGTGGCTGGTACTGGTGGCTACCCTGTTCGCCGGGGCTGGATCCTTGTACTCGGACACGGTGCGGCTCAAGCCGATCGGTCCATTTTTCGGCATCCTTGCGTTGGGCGCCTGCGCTTCGGTCCCCACCAGCGTTCCGTTCACGACGGCGGTACTCATCGGAGCTGCGTCCGCCGCCTTCTCCTTGGTGGTTGGGTTCGCCGGCTGGTTCCGGCACCGCAACTGGGTGGCCGGCGCCACCCGAAATGTTCCGTCCCTCCGCGGCCCCCTTCGCCAAGCCGCCCTCGTCCATGCCGTCCGCTACTCCCTCGCGGTGAGCGCCGCCGGGGCCATCGGAGTCCTTAGCGGGAGTGGCCATCCGCACTGGGCCATGGCCGCAGCCGCCGTGCCCCTCGCGGGCGCCGACCTCCCAAGCCGCGTCCACCGCGGTATCCACCGCATCGTGGGAACGTTCCTAGGGTTGGTGGTGGTCGCCGTCGTGCTTTTCCCCACTCCGCTGTCTCCCCTGCAATACTTTCCCGGCCACGGCGTGGTGGTCCTCGCCGTGGTGGTGATGCTGTGCCAGTTCCCCACGGAGCTTTTCATGGCCCGGCACTACGGGTGGGCGATGGTGTTCTTCACACCGGTGGTCCTGCTGATCGCGCAGCTTGCCGCACCGATGGATCCGGGTGTGCTGGTGATGGAACGCGCCATTGAGACTTTCGTGGGAGCCGTGGTGGGAATCGCGGTTGCGGTGCTGGTACGGGCGCCGCGCTCCAAGACGGCGCAGGCTGGGATCCCGCGCGCCTGAGCCATACTGGTTCAATGCAGGCGACAACTGTCTTGGTCGAAGGCGAGAGCGACCGGCTGGCGGTCGAGATGCTCGCGCGTCGCCGCGGCCATGACCTGAACGCCGAGCACGTGTCGGTGGTACCCATGGGAGGCGCCACCAGCATCGTCCGTTTCCTGGAGCGTTATGGTCCGGCCGGTGCCGATCACAGGCTTCTCGGGCTATGCGACGAACGCGAGTCCCATGGCATTGCCCGCGCACTGTGCCGCGCCGGAATCGGTTCGGGGCCCTTGGATGAACTCGGCTTCCACGTCTGCCACGCGGATTTGGAAGACGAACTAATCCGCTCCCTGGGCATCGACGCCGTGCTCAACGTTATTGATGGCCAAGGTGAACTCGCGTCGTTCCGGCTGCTGCAGCGCCAACCCTCGCAGCGCGAACAGCCGGTACCGGCGCAGTTGCGCCGCTTCTTCGGTGGCCGCAGCGGGAACAAGATCCGCTACGCACCCCTGCTGGTGGCCGCGTTGCCAGTAGGGCAGGCACCCGAGCCGCTCGCACGGCTTGTGGAATCCTTCGCGGGTGAAAGTTAGGGCTCCAGTGGCCGGCGTGGTGGCCCGGAGGTCAGCTTTGCCGGAAGAATGCGCGCGAAGGAGCTGACAACTTTGTAGCGTTTGGTAGGGATGGAAACGGCCTTGCCATTGGCGTTGTCTTCCAGGCCTTCACGGACCACGCGCTCGGCTGTCAGCCACAGGAAGCGCGGGGCTACGGTTTTATCCATTCCCATGCGGTCGTGGAATTCGGTGTGCGTGAAGCCCGGGCACACGGCGGTGACCTGCACACCCGACTTCGCGTACGTGAGGTTAGCCCACCTGCTGAAGGTCACCTGCCATGCCTTGGCGGCGGAGTAGGTGCCCCGGTTCGCGAACGCCGCGACGCTGGCCACGTTGATGATCCGGCCCTTTCCCCGGGCCAACATCACTTCCAGCGCAGCGTGGCACAACTCCATGGGTGTCTCGACATGCAACCTCAGATGGCGGCGTTCTTCTTCCAACCCGTTGCGCTCGAAAGACTTCAGGAGTCCGATTCCGGCGTTGTTGACCAGCACGTCGACGGGACGGCCAGCGTCCTTGAGGCGGTCGGCAACTGCTGAAACCCCGACGTCGGTGGTCAGGTCCGCGGACAGCACTTCGACCGAGATGCTGAAGTCGCGTTCGAGTTCCTCGGCTTTTTGCTTGAGTCGCTGTTCGTCGCGGGCCACAAGGACCAGGTGGTGCCCGGATTCGGCCAGTTGACGGGCGAACTCGGCGCCCAGCCCAGCCGTTGCTCCAGTGACCAAGGCGGTGAGTTCGTTGGCTCGAGTCGTCATGCGCCAAGACTAGCCGCCCTCCCCACCTTGCGCCGAGGGGTTAGCTCTCCCCCCTTTGCCTCCGCCGACTTGGCAATAAGTGACAATCCCGGCGCTTGGGATTGTCATCTATTGGCATCTCGGTGCGTAGGATGGATTTTGAAACGATGCAAAGTCGCAAAGGATTTCCATGGTCACCGATGCTCCTTCCCTCCAAGAGCCACTGGTCCTCAACAACAACGGCGCCTGGTGCTGGTTCCAGGACGAACGCGCTGTGATCGACCCCTCCAACAACACGCTGCTGGTTGGCTCAGTCGCTTCTCCTAAAGGGCCGGGCGGACCGGGCCGCGGGGGCAACATCGAGATCTCTGTCCTGGATCTTGTTTCCGGCGAGCGCAGCACCCACCTCCTCCACGAGCGCTTGGAGGCGGACGATCACAACGCCCCCGCACTCCTGATCCGGCCGGACGGTCGCTACGTTGCCATGTACGCCAAGCACAAGACGGACAACTTTTCACGGTGGCGGGTCTCAGTCCGTCCGCACGACGCTTCAGAATGGGAGCCGGAGCGGCAGTTCGATTGGACGGAACTGGCCAATGGTCGTGGTGCGACGTACTCCAACCTTCACGCTTTGGCTGCGGAGGATCGGGTCTACAACTTTGTCCGGGCCATCAACGACGACCCCACGCTGATGGTCTCCGATGACCACGGCAGCACGTGGAACTACGGCGGGAAACTCTTCACGCGCCCCAAGATCGGCTACGTCAACGGGTACACGCGGTACGCCTCCAACGGCGTCGACCGGATCGACCTCATCACCACGGACCACCACCCCCGCGACTTCAACAACAGCATTTACCACGGCTACATCGAAGGCGATGCGCTTCACGACGCCGAGGGCAACGTGGCCAGCAAGCCGGTCATCGGCAGCGCCGGCATCAATCAGGACACCCTCACCACTGTCTTCAAAGCCGGGATGACGCTCGACGGCGACACCCTCACCCACGGCTGGACTACTGACCTTCGCCGGCAGGGCAACGAACTCGCCGCCATCGTCACCTGCCGGGCCAACGACGTGAACGGTCCGCTGCAGCGGGAGCAAATGCTCGACGTCGACGATCACCGCCTGCTGTACGCCCGCTTCGACGGGGTGCGCTGGGAACTGAATCCACTCGCCGTCGCGGGTCCAGGCCTGCTGCCGCACGAGCAGGATTACACAGGGCTGGGTGCTGTGGATCCCAACAACCTTGATCAGGTGTACATCTCGACGCCGGTGGATCCCCGGACCGGCGTTGGCACACCGCATTACGAGATCTATCGGGGCGTCACGGTCGATTCCGGGGCAAGCTGGGCATGGGAAGCCATCACGGAAGGGTCCACCGCGGACAACCTCCGGCCCATGGTGGTCCCGGGCGACCCATCCATCCACGCAGTCTGCTGGTTCCGCGGATCCATGGAGTCCTCACAGGCATACACCACGGAGATCGTGGCGCTCATTGACGCGCCGAGGGGTTAGCTCCCAACCCTTTCGAACCCCCAAAGAGTCGAAAGCCAACCCCTCGCGGTACGCTAGGCGAACTTCGCCAGGGGGTTCCCCAATCGACCCGCCATCTGGAGTCCACCGGAGGGGTCTGAAATGTCGAGCATCTGCTGGTTGTTCCTCAGTTGCAGGCGGTTGAGGCAGGAGAGCTCGAAGTCCGGCGCGAAGAGATCGTGCATGGCGAACTGGTCCGCAAGCTCCGGGTGCCGTTCCTGGTACGCCCGCAACACGGCCGCGGCAGTACCCCAGAACCCGTCTTCGCGGACTGTCCCGTCCTCCACAAGGATTGCGCCCAGGAAGCGGAAGATGCAGTCGAAAACGTCCGTGAAGATGGCCAGGACCATCTCTTCAGCGGGGATCTCTGCCTTGATGCGCGAAACGTCGTCGGGGAGCTCAAGCCTGTCCCCCATGACCACGATCTCCTCAGCGATGTCCTTCATGATCGCCCGCACCGGCACGCCGTTTTCGAGGACCAGGATCACGTTTTCGCCGTGCGGCATGAAGGCGAGTTCGTACTCGTAGAGGCAGTGCACCAATGGGACGAGGTAGGCCTCGAAGTAGCGGCGGAGCCATTCGAGGGGCGCCAGTCCGGAGCGGGAAATCAGCGCCGAAACCACGGACTCGCCGGACGAATCCACATGCAGCAACGATGCCATGGTGGCCAATTGCTGCCCGTCCTTGAGCAACGGCAGCGGACTTTCCCTCCACAGGGCCGAGAGCATCTTCCGGTAGGGCGACCCCTTGGCCGATGCCGCCTCGTAGTAGTGGTTGTGGTAGCCGATGGCAGCAGTTTCACGGATCATGGCCAGGCCCCGGTTCTGGAGCTCCTGGTCATTGCCGATCAATTCCTGCAGCCAGTCGTTGATAGCCGGAGTGGCCTTCATGTACTGCGGCGAGAGCCCACGCATGAAGCCCATGTTCAGCACGGACATGGCAGTCTTGACGTACGCCTTCTCCGGTGAAGTGGTGTTGAAGAACGTACGGATTGACTGCTGCGCCTGATAGGAATCCTCACCGGTTCCCAAGTGGACGATGTGCCGTTGGGCGATTTCTGCCGCGAACGTCACTGTGAGTTTGTTGTCCCACTGCCATAGGTGCACCGGCATGAGGAGGTAGTCCTCGGGGTCCAGGCCGGACGCCGAGAGTTCTGCTTGGAACCATGCCAAGGTGGCCGGTCCGAGTTCGGCTTCGAAATGGGTGCGGTAGTCCAGCCCCGCACTGGAGGTGAACACGGCCTTTGAGCGGTGAACGGCGATCCACTGCAACTGCACGATGGCCCCGGTTTCGGGAGCGAAGGCGTGATAGTCGGCGATCCCGAACCCCAACCGGCCATTGTTGGCAACGAAGCACGGGTGGCCCTCGGTCATGCTGTGTTCGATAGCTTGGAAATCCGCGGCCCGGTCCCGGCCCCGCGTCACCCCCGCCACCAATTCGGCCGAACTGAACGGCTTGCCCTGCTTATAGGCGTGACTCGACAGCGTGCTGCTGACCTCCTCGAGGTATACGGGCAGCATCTCCTGGCGGATGCCCAGTGCCTCATGGAATTCGGTGATGAAGTCCAGCGCGTCCAGCGGCAACTCCTTGCCGTCCCGCAGGCGCACAATGGACTCTGCCGACACCGACCAGTGCTCAAGTTCCAGCAGCCGGGCGCGGAAGCGGTACTCAACCGTGTCGTCGTCGCTAACTACCTTGTAGAGACCGGCACCGTAAAGCCCGGCACCGTCCCCCTCTTCCCGGATCAGTTCCGGGACCAGGATGCGCTCGTGCGAGAATTCGGCGATCGCTTTGCGGACCACGTGCCGGTTGGCGGCGGCCCAACGCTCCGGAGTCAGGTGGGCCACAGAACCTGCAGCCGCGGTGGTCACGTTGTCAACGGTGGTGGTCATTGGAATTCTCCTCTGCTCGCCGTAGCCGGCGCGGCCAGAATCGGGGTCAGCGTGGCGAGGAAATCCTCACGCGTACAGAAACTCAACAGGGCTTGTTTGTGGTCTTCGGCAGGGTCGACGGCGGGAAGGGTCACCACGCCGTGCGGCCTGAAGCCCACCTTCTGGTTCAACACATGGATCTTGTGGTTCCGGGCATCGGGCTCGACGACGACGCGCCGGGTTGCGGGGTCGGCGAAGAGTTCGGTCATCACGGACTGCATGACGGCGGTGGTGTAGCCGGGCCGCGGATCACCGCTGGGTGGGGACACCAAAAGGTGCATGCCGACGTCGCCGGGCTGGACGTCGTAAACGTCTGCCAACGGCGATGACTCCGGGCGGTATCGCTCCATCAGGAAGGCGGGTGCGCCGTCGTCGAGCCCCAGGAAGGCTCGATGATGGGCAGAAGCGGCAATCTTCGAGTATTCCTCCACAACGTCCTGCTCCACGGAACCAACCATTCCCCAGAACCGCGCATACTCCTGGCTTACCCAGCTGTGCAGGACAAGTGCGTCGGCCAGGGGATCTACTGGACGGAACGTGAAGCTCATACTGCTGCTCCAACAGACTCCGGGGCCTCCACAGCGACAGGCGCCGGCGCCCCGAACTGCTGGAACGCGATGCTGCGTTCGATCGGATAGACCTCGCGGCCGGTGATTTCGCGCAGGATGCAGGAATTGCGGTAGGCAGCCATGCCCAGGTCCGGCGTGACGAAGCCGTGGGTGTGCAGCTCGGCGTTCTGCACAAAGATTTCGCCGGGTTCGACGCCGGTCCCATAGTTGCGGTCGACGTCGAAACGGCCCTTGGCGTCGCGGCGGATCCGGTCCTGGATGCCCGTGAGGAACGCCGGTTCCTTGTAGCTGTAACCGGTGGCGAGGACCACGGCGTCGGATTCCAGCTGGTAATCGCGGCCATGCTCTTCGTGATGCAACTGGAGCGTGTGGGTGCCCGTTGCCGGATCCCACTGCGCTGCCGTCAGGGACGAATGTGTGTGCAGCTGCGTGTCCACCATGCCGGAGAGGCTCTTTGTGTAGAGGAGATCGTAGATGTCGTCGATCAGGTCCGAATTGATGCCCTTGTACAGGTTCTTCTGGCTCTTGATCAGGGAGTCGCGCTGCCCGCCCGGGAGTGAGTGGAAGTAGTCAACGTACTCCGGCGAGGTCATTTCAAGGGTGAGCTTGGTGTACTCCAGCGGGAAGAAACGTCCGGAGCGGGTCACCCAGTTGAGTTGGTAGCCGTAGACGTCGATCTCCTGAAGGAGCTCGTAGTACAGCTCAGCCGCACTCTGGCCGCTGCCCACGATCGTGATGCTGCGCTTGGACTGCAGCTCACTCTTCCTCGACAGGTAATCGGCGTTGTGGAGGACAAGCCCACCAGCCTCCACTATTCCTGCACAGGAGTCCGGAACATACGGGGACGTACCAGTGCCAAGGACCAGCCGGCGGGCGCGAAGCACCTCGGCGCCATCCGGGCCCTGCACCGAAAGTCGGTACACGCCGTCGTCGTAAGCCACATCAAGCACATCCGTGCTAAAACGGACGGATTCCAGCTGCCCGGCCACCCACTGGCAATACTGGTTGTACTCGGCACGCAGCGGGTAGAAGTTTTCGCGGATATAGAAGCGGTACAGCCGGCCCGTCTGCTTCAGGAAGTTCAGGAAAGAGAAAGGCGACGTGGGATCTGCCAAGGTCACCAAGTCCGCCATGAAAGGGACCTGCAGGTGCGCCGGCTCCAGCATCATGCCCGGGTGCCAGTCGAAGGACCCGCGGCGATCCACGAACACGCAGTCCAGGTTTTCCAGCGGCTCGCTCAGCGCGGCCAGGCCGAGGTTGAAGGGCCCGACGCCGATGCCCGCGACGTCGTAAATCCTGCCGTTGTCAGGGGTGCTCATGCTGCTGCCTCCGTGGTGTTTGCAAGGAGGCTGGCGCCGGTCCTGCGGATGAATTCGATGATTTCGCGGATGTCCCTCAGGGACGCTTCGGCATTGAGGAGGGTGAATTTGAGGTAGTGCCGCCCAGCCACCTTGGTGCCGGCAACGACTGCTTCACCCGAGGCGAAGATGGCGGCGCGGATGGCCGGATTGAGGGCGTCGGCGGAGTCTTCGTCGAGCTTTACGCCATCAAGCTCCGGGCGGTAGCGGAAGACGAGTGTGCTGAGCTGCGGTGCGGCGGCAAGCTCGAAGTCCGCGTCATCGGCGAGCAACGACCCCACGCGGTCCGTCAGGTCAATCGCCTCGTCGAAGAGTGCTCCAATGGCGTCGGCGCCCATGATGCGCAACGTGAGCCACAGTTTCAGGGCATCGAAGCGGCGGGTGGTCTGGATGCTCTTGTCCACCTGGTTCGGGATCTCGGCCTTCGCGGCGCTCTCCGGGTTCAGGTAGTCGGCGTAGTAGGTGACGTGCCCCATCATGGAGCCATTGCGCACCAGAACTGCGCTGGAACTGACAGGCTGGAAGAACGTCTTGTGGAAGTCAACCGTGACCGAATCGGCCAAGCGGATGCCGTCCAGGAGGTGGCGGTACCGTCCGGAAACCAGCAGGCCTCCCCCGTAGGCTGCGTCCACATGGAGCCAGGAGTCGTAAGCGCGGACCAGCGCGGCGAGCTCGGAGAGCGGGTCAACCGAACCGAAGTCGGTGGTCCCGGCGGTGGCCACCACCGCCATGGGCACCAGGCCGGCGTCGTGCGCTTCAGCCAAAGCAGCCGCGAGGGCGGTGGGGTCCATGCGGTGGTCTTCCGAGGTGGGCACCGCAATTACGGCGTCGAAGCCGAGGCCCAGCATGGATGCCGACTTCTGGATGCTGAAGTGGCTGTCCACGGAGGTGAAGATCCGGAGGCGGTCCAGCAGGTGCGGAAGGCGGGCCTCGCCGTTCGATGCCCGAAGCTTGGCCACCGCATGGTTGCGGGCAATCAACAGCGCCTGGAAGTTGGATTGGCTGCCACCTGAGGTGAACACACCGTCGGCCTCTGCGCCGAAGCCGATACGCTCCGCAGTCCAGTCGATAAGCCGGCGTTCGATCATGGTGGCGCCCGCGCTCTGGTCCCACGTATCCATGGACGAGTTCACGGCGGAAAGCACGGCTTCGCCCACCAGTGCGGGGATCACCACCGGGCAATTCAGGTGTGCGGCATAGCGGGAATCGTGGAAGTAGATCGCATCCCTGAGGTAGAGCTCGTCCAGTTCTTCAAGTGCCGCGGCGGTGTCCGGCAAGGGACGGTCGAGGTCGACGGCGCCAACGCGGGCCTTCAGCTCTGAATGCCCGACGCCGGTGAAAGGTTGGGCGGTCCGCTGGACCTTGGTGGAGACGGCGTTGACTCCCTGGAGGACCTGGGCCACGTAGCTTGGCGAATTGCGGGCGTTGAACAGCTGGTTGGTGGCAGCGAGGGCCAGTTCCACTTTGGAACCAAAATCAGGCTCCTGGGCGATCCGCTCTTCGACACTAGGTGACGTCACGTCAGCTTCCTTCCGTTTGCGTTGGGGCTTCATTAGCAAGGTAAGCCTTACTTAGGTAAGCCTTTCCGTCAAACTTTTGTGACCTAATTCGCTTGGAAGGCGGTATCCGGGGTCTTGGACGGCTCGACAGCCGTCATTGACTTTTCCTCCGGGGGCTTGGAAGGCAAAATACGGCCGCGCTCTTTGCCGGAGACTGAACTTTCCGGCCAGTGCCCAGCCGTCACGGAGCCTTGACCGGGCAGGAGTAGAGTGCAGGAAAAGAACAGTCTGCGGCTGGGGGCCACATGAAAGACCACGTTCACGAGCGGATCGGTTTCCGCGAAATCGACGAGCACGGCAATTCCGTGCAAGCAATCAGCCCGCACGTTCCTGAGGCCATTGACCGGCCCGGTAAGCGCCTGTCGGTGAACCCGTTCATCATTGCCCTCTGGGTCCTGGACGCCGGGCTGTTGTGGGTGGGGTTGTGGGCCGTGGCCACCGCTGCCGGGGCCATGACCTCGCCGATTCCCCATTTGACGCCCGAGAGCGCCCAGTTCACATACATGATGTTGTCGAACGCGCCCTACGCCCTCCTGGCGGCCGTGCTCATCATGGCGGGACTGTTGTTCTGGCACGCCGCACGATGGCAAAGGAAGCGCATGGCTGGAGAACAGTCGCCCCCAGCACGCACTTGATGTCGGTGGCGGTTTTTGTCACTTCGCCACTGGCTACCCAGAACGCTTGCGGCCTCCAGCGAGGAACAGGAACAGACCCGTGCCAACTATCAGAAGGCTTATGGGCAGTACGGTGAGGACAACACCGGTGGTGGCCAATGACCCGCCCGAGTGACCCGTGACCGACGGCATGGCTGGCGGGAAGGTCACAACAGCGGTTGCATGTGGTGTGCCCAGAGGCGGTCCATTGGGAGGAGTGCCGCTTGCAGTAGCCGTGTTCGCCACCTTCCCTGCGCTGATGTCCGCCTGGGTGATCGCGTATGTTGCCGTAGCCGTCACTGTCTGTCCGGGCAGCAGGATCCCTGCAGCACCGGGCCAGGTATAAACCAAGGCCGTCAGTCCGGGCATGGGATCGTTGACCGCAACGCCCTTGAGTGGAACACTCCCGGTGTTCTTGATCGTGAACGCGTAAATGATGGGGTCACCCACCTCGGTGGGGTCGCCTACCGCTGAAGCATCCGCCTTCTTGGTGAACTGAAGTCCTGCTGCCGGGGTCAACGGGGTATCCGTTCTCCCCGGAGGAGGCGTGACCGACGGACCGGTGGGCGGAGTCCCCGTGGTGGTGGCCGAGTTGGCAACGTGACCGGCGTCGATGTCCGCCTGGGTAATCGCGTACGTTGCCGTAGCCGTCACCGCCTGTCCGGGTTGCAGGGTTCCTGCAGCCGCGGGCCAGGTGTAGCTCAGGGCCGAGAGGCCAGTCAGGGGGTCGTCGACGGAGACGTTGGTCAGCGCGACGTTGCCGGTGTTCTTCGCTGTGAACGTGTACGTGATCTTGTCCCCGACCTTGGACGGCGACTGGACAGCGGAAGCGTTGGCCGTCTTGGTGAACTCCATGCCCGGAGCAGGGGTCAACGGAGTATCCGTTTCGCCCGGAGGAGGCGTTACCGGCGGACCGGTGGGCGGGGTACCCGTGGTGGTGGCCGAGTTGGCAACATGACCGGCGTCGATATCTGCCTGCGTAATGGCGTACGTTGCCGTAGCGGTGACGGTCTGGCCGGGGAGCAACTCGCCCGGACTGCCGGGCCAGACGTAGACCAAAGCCGAGAGGCCGGCCAGTGGATCCGTGATGGAAACGTTCCTTAGCGTGACGTTGCCCGTGTTCCTGGCTGAGAAGGTGTACGTGATTTTGTCGCCGGACATGCTGGGGTTCTGAACGGCGGAGGCATCCGCCGTCTTGGTGAACTCCAACCGTGAAACAGGCTTTGCGGTATTGGTCAGAACGCAGCTGATGTCCGCACCGGGAACAGGAGTCAGGGCCAAAGGCTGATCGAGCGCAACTCCCGAAGGAAGCCCGGGCTGCAAACCGTTGGCGTCCGTGCAAGTGATTGATTTGTCATAATCAGCCAGGTTGGCAGCGGATTCCGTCAGGTAGTACGTGCTGGAGGTGTCGGCAATGTACTTACCGGTGACGCCAGTACCTGCCGTAATCGTTGATCCGGTTCCTGCAGTGGTGGAGTTGGCGGTGTTGTTGACCACAGGTCCCGTTGCCGAGCCTGAGCGGATCTCAGTGGTGAACTGGTCCGAATCAACCAGTCGGGGAGCATCCAGGGCCTTGCTCAACTGAATGCGTGGAGCCTTGACCATCAAGGTTGCGTTCGCCGGAGGGTTGAGGTTGCTCACGATGTTCGCTGGACCGTTGACATAACTACCCTCGGTGTCCGAGGTGACATCCACGGTGATGGTGCAGGAGGCCATGCCCTTGGCCAGGTCGCCGCCGGTAACTGATACAACATTGCTGCCCGGAGCTGCGGTGGTGGCCAGCGGATTCCCGGCTGACTGGATGCAAGTGCCACCGATGTTCGGCGTGCCGGCTATTTTCAGTCCGGCAGGCAGGGTGTCAGTGACGGACCAGTCGTTCTTCGCGTTGAGTTCGCTGGTATTGGTAACCGTCAGCGTCAGAGTGGACGCCTGGCCCGGGCCGATCAACGATGGCGAAAACGACTTGTCCAACTGGGGCGTGACATCCACCAGGCGTACGTTGTCGAAAGCTCCATCGTTGCCGTTGGAGGTGCCGTTGTTGTTCCACATCTCAAGTCCCAAAGAGCCGCCCGTTGACTGGAAGGCCTGGTCAGTGAGCATGGAAGTGATGTTGACCGTCTTGGTGATTGTGCCGAAAGAACCACCGACGTTGCTTGTGACCTGCTGCTGGTAGGCCTGGACGTTGGGGTCGGATGTCGGCTGGCAGCCGTTCAGCGGGTCCCCGATGGGAGTCACAGTTCCGCCGGCGTCGATACGCGCGAATTGGTAGGACGGGTCCGACGCTCCCCCGAAGCAGTTCATGTACGCCGCATCCACGCCGAAGGTGTAATAGTGGCCTGCGGTAGTTGCCAGTGGATTGGCCGTCTTGAACATCACACCGTTACTTGGTCCCGCGGGGAGAGTTGCGCAAAAGCCGCCGGCCGTATCGGTGGAAAGGCACTCCGTGTAGGAGCTGGTTACGTGGTTGGTATCGGGCGACGTTGGCGTGAATTGCTGTCCCATGGCCTTGGCCAACATACGCAGGTGCTGATAGCTGCGGCGTGTTCCGACGTCGGCGCAGCGATTCTCGGTACCCGATCCCGCTGCACCTGAAGCGGCCCACGGGGGCGTATCGGTGTTGTCATAGCTCAGGATGACGCCATTGCAGCGGACCCCATCAATCCATAGCGGGGAACCGGTGTACGTTTGCCCCGTAGCACCCTCGTACGTGGTGGAGCCGGGCACCGAGTAGGACTGTGCCCCAAGCGCGGTGTTATCTGTGCCGTTTTCGAAGTCTTCATTGAAAACGACGGTGCCAGGCTGGGTGACGCCTGGCGACCCGGATACGGTTGCCAGGGACTGTGGGGCCGAGGCCGTGCCCACCCCCAAGGAGATTAACGCCGTAGCGAGTAGACCCGCCAACAGTTTCCGTGGACGTGCATGTTTCATTGATTCTCTTGCCTGTGATAGCTGCAATTCGTGAGGGAAAAACGTGGCCGACATTTGAGAATCGACAAAGCACAAAGATCCTCAAAGCCTTAGTGGCGGCAATGCCCGATTCGTGACGCGAAATCAGAAAGAATTTTTAATGGAACGTATTGATGAACGACTTTGGCACGATCCCTTGGCCGGCGAACTGGTAGTCCAACGTTCCACTCTCCATGTCCTCGGGCAGCGTCACCGCCAGGTTGAACGTCAGCTGGCTTTGGTCCATCGCTTCCGTGGCGCAACGGATCTGCTGTGCTTCCGTGGCGCTGCAGTCCCATCCAGCCGGCGCCAGGGTCTTCCCCGGAATGAAGGTAATGCCAGCGGGCAGGCCAAAGATCACCTCGCCCGAAGTGGGGGAACCTTCGCCGCCCAGGGAGAACTGGACCTGAAGGTCGCGCTCAAGGGGACCCTGCCCCTGAGCGGCCGTGAACACTGCCTCAACCGTTTGAGTCAGGGGTGCCGTAGAAGCTGAAGCCTGTGGCGCCGTCGTCGAATAGGTGAAACCAGGGTCAACCACAACGGCGTTTCTTCCTGGGGGCGCTTGCGGCGGAACCACGGCTGCGGGGGTTTGGCTCGCAGGCGGGGCGGGCAGCACCGAAGGGGCAGCCACCGGGAGTGGGGGCGCGGCTGAGGTAGTTGGTTCAGGCGCAGGGCTGGTGGTGGGGACCGGCGGCGCTGTTTCCTTGATAGCCGGGACGCTGGCCGGAGATTCGGCAACCACCACCGAACCTGGAGCGGCGCCCGGCTGCAGGAACAAGGTGAGGGCTCCTGCAAGAGCTCCGACGCCCACCACCAGGGCTGCCACGATTTTCCATGCCTGGCTGATTCCGTGGAGGCCGGCAACGGCAGCCTTGCCTGAAGCAGCTGCGCCTCCCGCGCCCGGCCAGCCAACCACCGCGGCAGCCGCCGGTGTGAAAGTAACTCCCGCGACCAAGGGGAAGAGGATGGCGCGCATGCCGCCTTGGACATCGTTGAGTTCCACCAACAAGGCCATGCACTTGGCGCACGTTGCCAAGTGGGCATCCACTTTTTCCGTGGAGGTGCGCTTGAGGGCATTGCGCACATACTTGCCGAGCTGGCTGGCGTATTCGTCGCAGGCTTGGTCAACGCTGCTGCTGATGTGGTGCTGCAGATACGCCTGGCGCAATCCTTCCCTGGCCCGGATGGCCAAGGAAGAGACACCGTTGGGAGTCAGGCCCACCAAAGGAGCAACAGCGGCCGGCTTCAAGCCTTCGACATCAAGGTGGAACAGCACGGCCTGCCAACGCTCCGGCAACGATTTGAAGGCTTGCGCCATGATGCTCGACTCAAGATCGCCAACCAGGTGGTCGTCATCGTGGACGGCGGCGTCCAGGATGGCGTCGTCGGCCGCGGTCTGAATGAGCCTGGCCTTCCGATTGCGTTCATGCGCTGTACGCCGCACAACGGTCAGGAGGTACGAACGAAAAAACTCCTTGGGCCCCTTGCCGTCCTTCAAGGACTGGAAGATGGATGCAAAGGCTTCGGCAACGACGTCATCGGCATCGCTCGGGTTATCTGACTGTGTGCGCGCAACGTAATAGGCGATCTGCACGTGCCGCTTATAGAGGGTGTCGAAAGCGTCCGTGACACCCTCGCGAACGAGGTTAAGGATATGGGGATCGCTGTCGTTTCCGGCAGCCAAAGTTGGGGACGCCCCACCGGCCCCGGCCACTATTACTTGATCCATAAACAATAGTGTGTCATCAGATTGCGGCTTGACTTGAATCTCAGGGTACTTAGGACTATAAGGGCGAAAAGTTTCGTCGAATTAACGACATAAAACCGCCCCAACCGGCACTAACAATGCATGAGGTTTCACAACTCCGGCCCGGCGCGGGGAATCACGCAATTCAAGGGACGGTCTTCTTTAGTCAGGGTGGCCCGTTCGACGCGCCCCGGGGCCGCAATACGCCTGCGAAGTGCGAAAACACCCGCTTCATCGGCCCGGCTTTATGGTTGCCGTGCGCTGGGCGGGCAACCGAAATGCATCACGTTGATCCATGGCGCGGACAAGTCGACAGCGGTACCCGGGGAAACCGTGATCTTCACGGCATGGGTCGTGAATGAGTCCACGTGCCATCTTCGTAACATTCGTCTTATTCCGCGATCCTTCACCAACGAGGCCATGGAGCCACTGCTTTACACCTCCAGTCCGGACCGTCGCCACCTGTCCGTCGGCTCCCTGGCTCCGGGCGAAGGCGTGATGCGGAGTTTCTCCTATCGCGTCACGGAGGCTGACCATGTCCACGGCGGCAGCCTTGTCAGTGCCATGCAGGTCACCGCTTGGTGCCTGGGCCAGGAAGTCGTCGACGAACACGATGCCATCGTGGCACTCTCAGGGGCACGGCTCGATTGGCCTCCCCGGTCAGCGCGCCCAGGGCTGGGCTTCTGGACCTCGGCAACCGTCACGTCAGTATCGCCGCGTCGAAAACCACATTCACCCGGCGTTCGCGCCGACTGATACCCGTGGCTAGTTGTTGTCCGCTTCCGATTCAACCGCGGGCTGTTCCTTGGGCCAGTCCACGTCCAGCTCGTAGCCTTCGTGTTTTTTCAAATACCCCGCAATGAACGGGCAGTGCGGGATGATGCGCTTGCCCGAAGCCACGACGTCGTCCAGAGCAAAGTGCGCCAATACGTTGGCCAGGCCTTGGCCCTTGAACTGGGACCTCGTCTCGGTGTGAATGAAATCGATGTGGCCGGGCTTGTCCATGAACTGCGAAATCACCGCCAACTCACCGTCCACGTGAAGCTCGTAGCGGTGGAATTTGTCGTTGCGCACTGTAGTAACGCCGGGGCGGAACGACTCGGCCAGTGAATCCGTATTCTCGGTCATGATTCGAGATTGGCACGTAAATCGTGCGCTGGCAACGTGAGTCCCGGCGCCTCCGCGCGTTTCACTTGGGCCGGCGGCAGCACCGGCGTCGGAACCCTGCCCAGCAGCAGGACCGACAGTGCGAAGCAAGCCGCTCCCCCGCCCAGCAGGGCGAGCGTCAGGCCATTGAACGCGGCGTCCGCCACCGGAATAAAGACCACGACGGCGGCCGTCACCACCGCTACCCGCGCTGGGCCCCGTGCGTGGCTGGCCGCCATGGGGCGATCCTCAAGGCGACCGAAAATCAACACCACCGGGACAAGGAGTACCACTACCGCGAGGAAGACGGGTATTCGCGCCCACCACCACTCAGCCGTTTCCGCCATGGACTTGGGGACATCCGTGAGCAACAACAGCCCGGACATGCCAACCAGGACGGGAAGATGCCACAAATACACGGTCATGGAGCGGCGCCCTGCCACGGCAATCACCGCGCGGATCCAGCGGACTTCAGCGAGCCACCGCACGCCGGGGGCCAGAAGCTGCAGTGTCGCCGTCTGCGAGATACCCAGAAGGAGCAGGCACAGATTGGGTGGATTGATGTTGACCACCATGTTGCCCGGGTACACCCCGACGCCAGTGACGAGCCCCAACAGGAGGTTGTTGGAGACAATGGCACCCACCAGCCACGTGCGGCTGCGGTGCTCGAAAAAGCCATCGGCCTTGAAGAAGCCCAGCTGCTGGACCGCGCACCACACGAAGACCATGTTGGTGAAGGCGAGTACCGGAACAGCCCCGCGGAGGGAGTCGATGGAGATGATCGAAACCACCAGCGCCGCGAATGTCAGCAGCGGCGCACGTTCATGGAATCTTGCCATCAACGGGATGCTGAGCTGGGCCGTGAGGTACGCGGCGAGGAACCACAGCGGCATCGCAGCCCCGGCAGTCATCAGTTGGATGACTTGCGGGTGGACGCCCAGGAGCAACGCGATCCACAGCCCTCCCCACATGAAGGCAAGCAGGGCCATAGCCGGGCGTACCAGGCGCAGAAGGCGAAGCTGGGCGAAGTCGAACCCGGTCCCGCCCGCTGCCTTCAAGCGGCGCCACGACTGGAGTCCGGTGACGCCGCCCAGAACAAAGAACAGGGGAACGATCATCAGCAACCAGAGCACAGGCGTGAACCACCCCTGTTCCATGAGCACGTTCCGGGTATCGACTGTCCCGTCCTTGTGCAGGACAGGGCTCACCATCATGCAATGGGCGGCCACCACCAGGAGCAGGCAGGTGAAACGGACAAGGTCGATCGCCGGATCCCTCTGCGCAGCCGTTGGGCTGATCGCAGGAAACGCATCCCGCTCCATGGCTCTCCCTACCAGGCAAGCACCCGGGTACTGACTCCCTGCGTGCTGACTCCATTGTCCGCCCGGGGAAGCAACGGAGCCAGCAGCGGGGCGCCCTGCTCGCTAGGTGCGTGTCTTCCGTAGCAAGCGCTCCCGGTACGCCGGATTCACGGCGGCGGCACACGCAGCCGCAGCGAGCCCGAAGGCGGCGTCGAGGACCGCCTGGTCCGCTCCGGCTGAGGCGCCGAATGACGCGAATTCTGCAGTGTGGTGTGCCGCACCGCGGACGTCGTAGCCAACCATCGGATGGATACTGGGCACCAGCTGCGAAACGTTGCCCATGTCAGTGGAGGCCACAGGATCGGTACTGCAGGCCACGTCCCGGCCCCGCGCGGTCATCGCGTCCCTGTACGCCTGGGAGAGGAAGGCGTCCTGGCGCAGTTCGGCATACGAGTTGCCCGAGGGTGTCACTTGGAGCGTGCATCCGCTGGCGTGGGCGCCGCCTTCGAGGCAGCGCCGCACTTTGTCCTGGATGGTTTTCAGGATGCGGATGTTCGGGGCACGCATTTCAACGTTGGCTCTGGCACGTTCGGGGATGACGTTGACCGCGCTTCCGCCTTCCGTGACGATCAGCGAAACGATGGACCCCGCGGGAAGTTGCTGCCGGGCCAGGGCGATGGCCGTTTGAGCGATGACCATGGCATCCAGGGCGTTGACGCCCTCAGCAGGAGCAGCCGCGGCATGGGCAGGCCTGCCCTCGAACAGCACATCCCACATGCCCATGGCCAACGAAGAACCACCCACGACGTCGGTTGCTGCCGCGTGCGCCATCATGGCCAGGGAGACGTCGTCGAAGAAGCCTTCGTCGATCAAATCCACTTTCCCTCCGGTGGTCTCCTCCGCCGGTGTTCCCAGGACCTTGACGGTGATATCCAGTTGCCCGGCCACGGCCGCGAGCGCAAGCGCCGCCCCCACGGCGCTGGCTGCGTTGATATTGTGCCCGCACGCGTGTCCGATGGCCGGGAGGGCGTCGTACTCAACGCACAGTGCCACCACGAGCTCACCCGAACCGAACCGCGCGCTGAAGGCGGTGGACTGCGACGGCTGCTTTTCGTCCAAGGTGAAGCCGGCTTTCCGCAGCACCCTTTGGACACGTTTGACGGCCCGGAACTCCTCGCCGCCAAGTTCCGGATCCGCGTGGATCGAATGGCTGAGATCCAGGATTTCGGGCTTCCAACGCTGAAGGTGGCTGTCCAGGATGGCGCGGATGTCGTCGCGGGCGGGAAGTACGACGGCGGAACTTGGGCTGCCGTTGATGGGACCTGTCATCATGCGGTCACCTGCCCGGACGGACGCTTGGGATAGCTTGCGCTGGCCGCTGCCGCCACCAGGGCCGCGACGGCCAGCGCACCCCAGATGAAGAACAGGCCGCCCTCAGTGATGTGTCCCGACTCGGCATTGGCGGAAGAGATCAGCTTTACGACGGCCGCACCCACCGCGATGCCAACCGACAGGGCAAGCTCGTTCAGGCCTGCAGCTGTGGAGGTTTCCTCCAAGGGCACCCCTTCAACCGACAATGAGCGCGTGCCTGCCTGGTACATGCCCAGGCTCAGGTTGAACATGGCGAAGCCAACGCAGTACCCGGCCAAGGAGCCGTGGGCCAGCAGCATCACCACGAATCCCCCGGCCAGCAGGACGCCCGCGAAGACCAAGGTGGTGCGTTCGCCGAACTGCCGGAGCGCCTTGGTTGTCAGGAGTGAGGAACCCAGGGACAGCACTGATGCGAGGGCCAGGACAACAGCGATCATAAGCGGGCTTAGGCCGAAGCCGTAGCCCGTCTTGTCCGGGTTGGAATGCAGGAAGATGCCGTTGGTTCCGAAGTAGCTGATGGATGCGAAGCCAAAGAAGAATGTGGCCATCGAGACTGCACGGATCCTGGGAATGGCCAGCATGCGCAGGTCCATGAACCGCTTGCCCGGGGCGGCGCTGGCGTCACGCTTGGCCCAGAACGCCAAGAGGACCAGCCCAAGCAGTCCTGCTGTCAATGTGCGGGCGTCCAGCCAACCCCATTCGGGCGCCATGGAAAGCGCCACGACGAACCCGATGAGCCCCAGGGAGCAAGCCAGCAGCGGCGCAAGGGCCAGGCCCTCACGTGTCGGGACCCCGGCGTCGGGCATCAAGAAGGAGCAGACGAAGGCGACCACCGCGAACGGCACGGCAACCCAGAAGCCGAGCGTCGGATCGGTAACGCCCACGATCCCGGCCAGAAGTCCACCAGCTCCCACCATGATCATGAGCATGCCGATCATGACGCTGACGCCGGTGCGGGTATGGCCCGGGCTGGTGACGCGGAGGATTCCCATCATCAGCGGGATGAACCCCACCACGCAGGTGAGCATGACGACGCCAAGAGTCACTGTCCACAACGATGGCCACAGCGCCATTTGCAGCACGCCGACCGTCACCACCGCGGTGGACCAGCGCAGCACCAGTCTGTAGCCGTAGCTGTCTCCGAGCCTCGAGATGATCGGGGTGAGCACGGCAAAGCTGACGTTGGAGATGAGGAAGATGCCGTTGATGGTGGGATCGTCGATCTCGAAGACCGGCCCCAACGCCGGGAGGATGGGGTTGAGGTACCCCTGCGTGACGCCGCTAAGCGATTCAATCAGTGCCATTGCCAGGATCAATCCTGTGATGGTCCGGCGAGTCACGGCTGACGTCGCCGACGGTGCTGTCTTGCTTGCCATGTGCTTCCTTGGGTGTCGTGTCTTGCGCAGGATCTCTGCCTGCGGTAGGTGGTGATACGAGTCACAACGTTATGACCAGCGTCTACACTGACTACGAAATTGTTCAAAACCCACTCAAAGCAGGCAACAGTGAACGAATCAGCCATGATTTCCGAGTTGGACCTGGAAATCGTGAATGCCCTTCAGATCAACCCACGGGCTGAATGGAGCCGGGTGGCGGATGCCCTTGGGCTGTCCGGGCCCACCGTTGCCCGGCGCTGGAACACGCTTGCAGAGCAAGGCCAGGCCTGGATTACGCCGTCCCCCGGGCAGCGCTACCTCAACACAGGCTGGTCCGCCTTCATCCATTTGTCTTCCACCCCCGGCGAGAGCGAGGACTTGCTTGAGCGCCTGTGCGCGGAGCCTTCGTTCGCCACCGTCTCCCTGGTCACGGGCTCGCACGACATCTTCATGGACTGCTTCGCTTCAAGCCACGCGGAATTGATGGACATCGTCACCGGGACCTTTCCGCGGCTGCCCGGGATAACCCACAGAGAGGTAGTCTTCGTCACCAAGTTGTACCGGCAGGCCTCGGAATGGCGCAGCGGTACTTTGGAACCTGCCCGGGCACGACTCGTCTCGGCCGAACCCCTGCCCGAGCAAGCAGGCTACTCACCCGATCATTTGGACGCGTCGCTGTTGGAGGAGCTCGCAAAGAATGGCCGTGCCACCTGGGCTGAACTGGGCGCCGCCTGTGGCGTGTCACCCCAGACGGCGCGCCGACGCGTGGAGCGGTTCCTCGCTGCGGGCTACATATCGCTTCGGTGCGATACGTCGACGTCGGCCCAGCAGGGCCTGAGGGAGGTCACTTTGGTACTGAACGTCCCGGCCCATTTTGTTGACGACGTCGGCCGCTACTTTGCTGCCTTGCCGAACTGCCGCTTGAGCGCCCAGGTCCTGGGCGCGCAAAACCTGGTGGTCACCCTGTGGGTCCGCGATTACCTGGAGGTCCAGGCTTACGAACGCGAACTGGCCGAGCGCGCTCCGGGCAGTGCAGTCATGTCCCGGCAGGCGGTGGTGCGGACCTACAAGAGGCTTGGCCATGTGCTGGATGAATCGGGCCGGAGCCGCAAAGTGGTGCCGTTGCCGCTGTGGAAGTGAGTCCGTTGCGAGCTTGTCCACAAACAGGGAATTGCGCGTCCGGAAAACGATAGTCTGGTGGCAGATGGGCAACAGCTCATCGCACCGTTAACGAACAAAAGACCCGATAGCAGTCGGGTCTTCGTTCAGCGCGATGCGCTCATTGATGCGGTATGAGGGCCATAGAACCTCAAACGCCACATCTTGAGTCTATGGCCCCCGCACCCACGGCGCAACGCTCCGCTGCTGCCCTGGGTGCGGCCGTGTCCTTTTCCTCCGGGAGGAGGTGCCGGCATGACATTCAAGCGTAGACGCGAGGAGCCATGGGGCGCCTGGAACCTGGCGGTCAACATTCTGCGACTCGTCGTTGATGTGACCCGCTGGTTCTGGCACAACATCCCGTAACAGGGAGCGGAGGCTGTCGGCAAATACGCTGGCAGCCTCCGTCGGGCTCTGGACGGAATGCCCAAACACCGGCAGGATCAGACCCATGACTACGTCCATTTTCGTGAATTTGCCCGTCAGCGACCTCGAGGCATCCAAGGCCTTCTACACAGCGCTTGGTTACACCATCAACCCGAATTTCACCGACGAAACGGCGGCTTGCGTGGTTTTCAGCGACACGATTTACACCATGCTCCTCACCCACGAAAAATTCAGCCAGTTCACCAAGCAGCCCATCGCGGACACCAAAAACTCGACGGCGGCCATCGTCGCCCTTTCAGCCGACAGCCGTGAAGACGTGGATTCGCTGGCAAACAAGGCCCTCGAAGCGGGCGGCTCAGAGACTTACGACCCGCAGGATCTCGGATTCATGTACAGCCGGGCTTTCAGGGACCTCGATGGCCACCACTGGGAAGTGCTGTGGATGGACGCCGCCGCAGCCCAGGCCGGCCCGCCGGAGCACTAAAGGACAACGCGGGGTCACTTATGGCCCATGTTGACGGCAAACATGGGCCATAAGTGACCCCGCGTTGCTTTAAAGGAGGGCGAGGATTCCAAGCACGACGGCGAGCAAAGGCGTTGTGCCCTGGAGGGTGGCTGCGCGGAGGTACTTCCGCCCGCTGGCCGCGAGGACCAAGGCGGCCAGGAGCATGGAGCCGCAACTGCTGAACACGAGGGTCCAGCCCACCTGCGGTGCCCCTGCCCAAACAGCGATGATTCCGATCAGTGCGCCGATGGCCAGGAACAGGTTGTAGAAGCCCTGGTTGTAGGCCAAGGGCTTGGTGGTCTCGGCGTCTGCCTGTGAAGTGAGGCTGAAACGCTTCCACGTAGCCGGCTTGGTCCACGTGATGGACTCCATGGTGAAGATGTAAACGTGAAGCAGCGCGGCAATCAGCGCAAAAATCAGGGAGGCCAGGATCATGGTCTGATCCTAGCCTCCCTGTGTTCTTCGGCCCGGCCGTCAGGTGCTGAGCAGCTCCAGCGTGGCGCCGGCAAATGCCGCAGCTGACCCGTTCCAGCGGGCCAGCAATCCTTGGAGGTTCTCACCATCTGCCCGGTGCGCAGGGGTTTCAGACTCCAGTGTGGCAAGGATCCCGGTCCGCAGCTCGGTGTTGAAGTTCACTTTGCCTACGTTCATGGACGGCGCTTTCGCGAGCTCCTCTGCCGGGATGCCTGAGGCGCCATGCAGAACCAACGGAACGTCCGTGCGGGAAGCAACTTCCTGCAGCACGTCCCACCGGATATTCGGCTCACCCCGGTACTTTCCGTGAACGTTGCCAACAGCAACAGCCAGCAGTTGCGCGCCGGTTCGCTCGACGAAGTCGGCCACCTGCGCAGGGTCGGTGAGACCGGGGACGGAAGTGGCGGCGTCGGGCGCTGTTGCTGAAAACGCCCGGTCCTCGTCGCCCGCCAGACCGCCCAGTTCCGCTTCGATCACGACGTCGGAACGGCCTGCCGCAGCCAGCGCGGCACGGACTTCGCGGACCAAAGCGATGTTCTCCTCCAACGGCAGCGACGAGCCATCGGCCAGAACGGAGTCCGCACCAGCCGCCACGGAGTCGAGGATGACCTGCAGCTCCGAGGCGTGGTCCAGTTGCACTGAAACCGGAACGCCCGCGGAGTCGGCCAAACCACGGAGGGCCGTGATGAGTCGGAGTCCGTTGGCGGTGGAGGCAGTCTTGGGAGCCACCAGGAGGATCACGCCCCGCCCGGATTCCTCGGCTGCCGACACCACGGCCAACGCAGTGGTGAAGTCGTAGCAGGTGAAGGCCGGGACAGCGGAGCCGGAAGCCAGGGCGGAGTTGACCAGCTGATCGAGTGCAGCGCGCATCAGTGGGCCAGGCCTCCAACCAGGATCCAGGCCACGTAGGTGAGGACGAAGCCGGCCAAGCCGAGGATGGTGGTGAGGACGGTCCAGGTCTTGAGTCCGTCGGACACGGTGAGGCCGTAGTAGCGGATCACGGTCCAGAAGCCGGCATCGGTTACGTGGGACAGTCCGAGCGCGCCAAAGCCGATGGCGATCACGATCACGGCGATCTGCGCGGGCGAGTAGCCACCTTCCATGACCGCAGAGGTGAGCAGGCCCGTCGTCGTGACGATTGCCACCGTGGCCGAACCCTGGGCGGCACGCAGGGCCAACGAAATTATGAAGCCGAGCACGATCACCGGCAGGCCGAGGCTGTCCAATGTGTGGGACAGCGCAGCGCCAATGCCGGACGTCCGGAGGACTTCACCGAACACGCCACCGGCAGCAACCACCATCAGGATGGAGGCGATGGGAGGCAGGGCGCCCTCGAAGATCTCGCCTGTTTCCTTGAGCGACCAGTTGCGGCGGACGGCAAGCAGGAAGAAGGAGAGGGCAACAGCCACCAGCAAAGCGAAGAACGGGTTGCCGATGAACGACGCTACGCCGTACCAGTAGTTGTCCTTGGCGATGGTCAGCGTACCGACAGTACCGAGGAGGATCTGGACGATCGGAGCGGCGATCAGAAACATGATCAGGCCCGGACGCGGCGGGGCGATGGCGCGAGCCCCGGGGCCGTCATGGCCAACGTGGACGAGCGAATCGGAGCCGAATTCTTCCACCTGGGCCTTGACGCCCGGAAGCAGTTCGTAATCCTTGCGGTTCATGATGCTGGCCACCCAGTAGGACAGGAAGCCAAGGGGAATGCAGATGATCAGGGAGATCATGGTGATGAGTCCGATGTCGGCACCGAACACACCAGCGCCTGCAACGATGCCCGGGTGCGGCGGAACGGCCACATGGATGGACAGCATGATTCCGGCCATGGGCAGGCCGAACTTGATCGGGTGGACCTTGGCGATCTTGGCGAACGCGTAAACGATTGGGACCAGGACGATCACACCGACCTCGAAGAACACCGGGATCGCCACAAGGAAGCCGACGGCGGTCAAGGCGACGGCGACGCGCTTGGCACCGAGCTTTTCCGTGAAGTGGGTGGCCAGCGACTGAACGCCTCCGGAAACTTCAATCATGCGGCCGAGGATGGCGCCGAGGGCGATAAGCAGTGCCACCTTGCCCATGGTGCTGCCGACGCCGTTGGTCACCACCGTGAAGATGTCCTTGAGCGGAATCTGGGCGGCAACGCCTACCAGGATGCTGACGGCCAGCAGGGCAACAAATGCCTGGATCTTGAACCGGATGATCAGCACCAACAAAAGGGCGATGCCCGCGGCGGCGATGGTCAGCAGAAGCGGTGTTCCCAGCTCCACTGCGGGCTTGATCGCCGGGGCGTCAGCGGCCCCGACCATGAGGGAATTGATGAGGGGATTCATTGGGGCGGTGTCTCCTTTGACAGACCAGTCTAAAGAAGACCGGCGGGAGGTGGCGGCGACGGCGAAGGGGGGATCGCCGTCGTCGCGCGTTCTGGGGTTGGTGCTTAGGCGGTGCGCTTGGCAGGCGCTACGACCTTGATGACGGCGGAGTCGTCTGCGGCGGCGAGGCCCTGGGCCTGGCCGAGGAGGTAAAGCTGTTCTGCAGCAGCGGCAACGGGCGCGGCGAGTCCTGCGGCCCGGGTTGCCTTGCCCACGATGCCCATGTCCTTGACGAAAATGTCCAAGCGGCTGAGGACCTCAGCGCCTTCTTCGTCGTAGGCCTCAAGAATGCGCGGACCGCGGTTGGAGAGCATGAAGGAACCGGCCGCTCCAGCTTCCAGGGCGGCCAGGGTCTTGGCTTGGTCGAGGCCCAGGGCGTCAGCGAGCGCCAAGGCTTCAGCGGCGGCAGCAATGTGGACGCCGCACAACAGCTGGTTGACCGTCTTGAGGGCTTGGCCGTCGCCGGGCTTGTCGCCGACGATCGTCAGCGTGGAGGCCAGCAGTTCCAGTGCAGGCCGGGCCTTTTCGAGGGCTTCGGGCTCGGCACCCACCACGATCAGGAGATCGCCTTCGCCGGCACGCTTGGGGCCGCCGGACAGGGGTGCATCCACCAGGGACACGCCGTATTCGGCCAGTTTGGCCACGGTTGCCGGAATGGCTTCCGTGCCGACCGTGCTGCCCAGGATGACGACGGCGCCCGGCTTCAGGACGGTCGCGACACCGTTCTCACCGAAGAGGACATCGTCGAGTTGCTCGCCGTTGCGGACAGCGAGCAGCAGCGCATCAGCGTCCTGAGAAGCTTCACGGGCCGAAGCGAAGGTCTTGATGCCGGCTGCCGCCGCGAGCTCCAGGCGGGGTTCGGCGATGTCGAAACCGTGCACGGTCAGTTCGGATGCGAGGCGGGTAGCCATCGGCAGGCCCATGGCACCCAGGCCCAGGACGGTGACGGTGTAGTTGCTGCTGGTCATGGTGTTCTCCGTTGAATCTAGAAGGAAGTGCTGAGTTTGCGGGTGACCTGGGTCAGTGATTGGTCATCGCCCACGTTGCCTGCGAAGACGATGTAGGGGATGCCCTTTGCGGGGCCGTCCACCGGCTCCCACAGCGAGACGATGCCCGGAAGCATGGGACCGCGGACGATCCCGTGGCGGATCTCCAGTCCGTGCGCGGCGACGTCCGAGGACGTGATGCCCCCCTTGGCGATGACGAACCGTGGCGGGAAGGTCTTGAGCGTGCGGTTCACCACGGCCACGACGGCGGCGGAGACGGTGCGGGCAATCTTCAGGCTCGCTGCGGCGTCGTCGGTTTTGATGAGGAGGCGGCTGGTGTGGACGATCACGTCGCCTTGGTGGAGGGCGTTCACGACGTCGGACACAATGGTTCCGATATAGGCGTCGGCTTCCGCCTCGCCGGCCAGAAGCTTCTCGACGTCGATTTCGATGATCCGCGCGGAGCTGTGCTGGGAGGTCAGGTCGTTGAGCTGGCGGGTGGTCACGCCAACATGGGAGCCGACCACGATCAGCCCGCCTGCGGTGGAGGGAGTGTTGCCCGCGAAGGCTTCTTCGGCGGTGAGGGCGGCACGGATTTCCTGGCCAATGCGGCCACGGACGAACGGCGGCCCAACGCGGTAAAGGAGCTTCTTGCCGCGGCGCTCGGCTTCTTCGAGACCGAGAGCCAGGGCCCGGAAGTCGTTCTCGGTGACGATGTCGGCAACGATGGGGGTGGAGTTGGTGGCCGGTTCAATGGCGTCCGCAATGGCTTTGGCCGAGATGGCCGGGTCTTGCGCGGAGGCGCCGGCGCGGATGATGTCCAGGTCCAGGACGATGACGCTGCTGGCGGGGAAGCGACCTTGTGACTTCTCCTCCACGTACTTGGCCATCTCGGAGTTGGTGAAGCCAAAGCTCGCGTCCTTGGCGAATTCCGTCTCGGCCACAGGGGTGAGCTTTCCGCCGTCGGCCCGCATGTAGTGGACGCCGCCGATGGTGACGCGGCCGGCGTCGGGAAAGGCGGGAACAATCACGACGCCATCTGTCTTTTCGCCTGTTTCGGCGGCGACGGTTTCGGCTATGGTGTCCGGTTCCACCGGGTAGTGGCCACGGAGGGTGGAGTCGCTGCGGCTGACGAAGCCCAGGCGCAGGCCGTCCCCGGAAGCGGCGGCAGCGGCGAGCGCGTTGCGGACGATTTCCTGGTTGCGGGCAGCGGCTTCGGCCGGGTCCAGGCTACGGGTGTTGGTGAGGACGTACACGGCAGGTTTGGTCTGGTTTTCGCGGATGTGGGTGAAGGCCCACGCGAAGTCCTCCACGTTCCAACTTGTCAGGACAGCCAGATCTGCCACGGACTGCGTGCCTGTGGGGTCGTCATCGAGGACCACCAGGACGCGGGGGCTGCTTGCGGTGGACGCTGCAACGGCGTCGGCCACGAGCTGAGCGGGAATCCGGACTTCCGCCGGAAAGGCGGCAAGAACATCGGCTTCAAGAATCACTGTGCACTCCATCGTGGAAAATCTCTACTGCGATTTGTGTATGTAAGATGTCAGACATCTAACATTTGAATTAGTGTGACATACCGCCCTTCACTGCGCAAGGAGACCAGCGTCACTACGCTGGGTAGATGGCAGAGAACGTGGTTCCGCATCCGTTCGTGGCTATTCGCGAGCCCGCCGTTTCCGCAGGTGGAGGCGTACCTGTGGTCCTTCTCCATGGCTGGGCTTCAAGTTCCGCGTACTGGGATCCGTTGGCCGAAAAGTTGCTCGCCGCTGGAATGAACGTGTGGGTTGTGGACCTTCCCGGCTATCACCCCGGGGAGATTCTGCCCGTTGGATTCGAGTGGACCCTGGACTCAGCGGCTGCTGCCCTTGCGGCCGCCCTCGAAGCCAGGCACAGCGGACAGGTTCACGTGGTGGGCCACTCCCTGGGCGGAAGCGTGGCCCTGACGCTGGCCGCCAATCATCCGGAGCTGGTGGCAACCCTGGCGCTGGTTGGCATGGTCCCGGCACCCCCGAACGAAGGCTTCCGGTCCATGCTGGAGTCTCAATGGAAACAGGGCTTCATTGATCCCGAAACCAAGTCCCGTTGCATGGAAGCCTGGTACGGCCACTTGTCCCCGGAGGACGAAGAGCTGCTCGGGCGCGGATTCAATGTTCCCTTCGAGGTTCTTGGCTCCAGCGGCAAGGCGGCCATGACCGGCGTCGAACCTTCAGTGCCTGGGCGCGTTCACGCGCCGGTGCTGGTGCTGGCTGGAACCGCCGACCGTTTACGCACTTTGGACCAGATGGCCGCGTTTGTGAAGGCCGACCCGCGACGTCGATTGGCACCCATTCCAGAGGCCGGGCACAGCGTGCATTGGGAGCAGCCGGGGCAATGCGCGGAGGCGCTGCGGGAATTTTGGAGCACCAGCTGGCCCGCGCCAGCGTAAGATGTCTGACATCCATCCCGCCCGGCTACGCGGGCACAAGATGGATGGGAAAACAGGAGTGGGGATACATGGCACGCAAGTCGCTGGTTGGCGTCGTAGCTGATGAGTTGCTGGACCGGATCATCGCGGGTGAGTTTCCGCCAGGAACAGTGGTTCCGGGCGAGCTTGAGCTCAGCGCCAGGCACGAGGTGAGCCGGATGACCGTGCGTGAAGCCATGAAAACGCTGGAAGCGCAACGGATCCTCAGCGTAGAACGCGGCCGCGGAACGTTCGTAAACCCCCTGAACCAGTGGGCCTCCCTGGAAGCGGTGCTCCGTGCAGCCTCGGAGGGAACCAAGGACGCTGCGGCTGCGATCCAGTTGATCGAACTTCGCCGGATGCTGGAAACCGGCGCCTGCGAGCTGGCCGCGGAACGCATCTCCGACGACGAACTCATCGCGCTCAAAGAGCATGTGGAAAAGATGCAGTCCTCGCATGAAGTCAATGACCTCGCCGGTTTTGTGGAAGCGGACCTCGCCTTCCACGACGTCATTCTTCACGCGTCCGGCAACGTCTTCGTGGCCGTCCTGTTTGAACCGCTGCACCGGGTCCTTGAGGCACGGCGCGCGGAAACCTCGGCCTTCCCGGAAATCCAGGAGCACGCCATCGGGCACCACCGGAAGATCGCGGCCGCCCTGGAATCGCGGAACCCCAACGAGGCCCGGCTGGCAATGGATGCACACATGCAGCAGACCCTGGACGATCTGAAGACGTACGTGCTGGAGGCGTAGCAGCGGGGAGTCAGCGCCGCAGGCTCTCCGACGGCAGCTCGCCGAACGTCTTGAGATACAGGGCCGAGAACCGCCCTTGGTGAGTGAAGCCGCACAACTCGGCAACCGCCGTCACGCTTTGCTCACGGGGGCTTGCCTCGAGGAGTATCTCACGGGCCCGGTCCAGGCGGATGCTCCTGAGCAGGTCCGACGGCGTCGCTCCGGTTTCGGCCCGAAGAGCGGTTTGCAGGGTGCGCACAGACACCCCCAAACACTCTGCGATGTCTGGCACGGTGAGTTCCTCGAAAGCGTGCCGTTCCAGCAGTTCACGACATTCCCGGACCAGCCGGCTCTCCGTATCCACGTCCCGGGGGAGGCTGGCCGGCGGTTCCATGGCCATCAATAAGCGCGACACCATGCTGTCCGCCAGTAGCCCTTGCAGGAACACCGGCGCAGCGGATTGGGGGCGGCTGATCATATCGTCGTGAAGTTCGACGACGGACCTCAAGAAGGCGCGGCCGGCGGCGGTGGTGAGGTCCATGCCATAGCCGAGGTCAACGTCGCCCTCACCGCGCAGTTGAGTGGAGATCCGTTCCAGAGCGGTGCGGCGAACGTAGACGATCAGGTGGGGACTTCCGCCATCCCAACTCATGGAAAACGGCCGGTCAATCGGCGGCACGCTGGCAAGTGCGGGGCTGGATTCCACGGTACTTTGGCCCACCTGCATGGTGGCATGCCCAGCCAAAGGGATCTGCACCAAATGGAAATCCTGCAGGCCTTCAGGAGCGATCCGGACATCGGCGCCATAGTCCAGGTATTCGATCCCCACGTCGGCCCTGTGCAGGGAGCGCAGCTTCATGTTTACGGACGATGTTCTTGTCCGCGGCGCGAGCTCATGCCCGCAGAACAACTCAGCGATTTTGGCGTGAGCCTCGTCCACGTCGGTGGTGGCCATTGTTGGCCGTCCCCGCAGGACATCCCGGGGAAGGATCCTCACCATCAACCACCTGCTTTACATGGGTTTTCGCAGCTTTTCGCCTTTCGGATGTTCCCCGCGCCATCTGGATATTCCGCCGTGCAGCGGCTGTCTAGAGTCGCTCTTAGGACAAGTATGACGCAGCTCACATCACCATAACAGTGCGGAAGCGAGGTGAGGACAAGTGAAGAACATCAAGCTCGTGCATGAACGCCGGGACGAATGGGACCGAAGCCACTTCGAACTGTGGGCAGCACAACTGCGGGAGAAGGACATCTTGGTGACGCATTCGCCGTGGGCGGGATGGCACCAGGAAGACGAGGACTCTGCGCAAAACGGATAATTTCCGCGCCAAGTGGATATTCCGCACGACGCCTGAATCCCTAGAGTCGCTTCAGAACGAGTATGACGCACGTCATATTTGCGCAACATGACCATCCGCAGTTGAAAGGGTTTGACCATGTCAGGACTTCTCGGCAGGACAGCAATCGTTACCGGCGGCGCCACCAAGGTGGGCCAGGGGGTGGTCACTGCCCTTAGGGACGCCGGCGCCACCGTGGTGGTAGCGGACATAAACCCCGACGGCGGTGCCATCACCGCCGGGCTGGGTGAAGGCGTCATGTTTTCCCACACGGACATCACGGACGACTACGCCGTGAACGCCTTGGTGACCGAAACCGTGGCCCGGCACGGCAGCCTGGACATCCTGGTCAACCTTGCCTGCACCTACAACGACGCCGGCGCCGACTCCGGCCGGGCCGATTGGCTGGACGCACTGAACGTCAACCTGGTGAGCGCAGTGGTGGCAAGCAACGCAGCCCGCCCCCACCTCAAGAACTCCGGCCACGGCGCCATCATCAACTTCACCTCGATCTCCAGCTCAGTAGCCCAGACGGGACGCTGGCTCTATCCAGCCAGCAAAGCAGCCCTGGTGCAGGTCACCCGCAGCATGGCCGTGGACTTCGCCGCCGACGGCATCCGGGTCAATTCGGTCAGCCCCGGTTGGGTGTGGAGCAACATCATGGACTCGCTCACCAACGGAAGCCTTGAGAAAACAGACTCAGTTGCTGCACCATTCCATGCCCTGGGACGCGTCGGACGCCCGCACGAGGTGGGTGACGTCGTCGCCTTCCTTGCCGGCGACCAGGCGAGCTTCGTGACCGGCGCCGATTGGGCGGTCGACGGCGGTTATTCCGCCTTGGGGCCGGAACGGGCAGAAGAAACCATCCCGCTGCTCGCCGCAAACTGACCGTTCGATACCCAAGAACAAGACCCAAAGAAAAGAGACCACAATGACGCAACGCCACATCACAATCGTGGGCGCCGGACAGTCCGGCCTCCAGCTGGGAATCGGCCTGCTAGACGCCGGTTACCAGGTCACCACCATCTCCAACCGGACGCCCGAGGAAATTGCAGAAGGCAAAGTCGCCTCCAGCCAGTGCATCTTCCACAATGCACTGGAACACGAACGGGCGCTCGGGCTGGACTTCTGGCCGGACGCTCCGACAGTCGACGGCATCTCGTTCACCATTCCGCACCCCGAACTCCCGGGCGAGAAGGCCATCAGCTGGGCCTCCCGGCTGGACCACCACGCAAAGTCCATCGACCAGCGGGTCAAATTCCCCCGGTTCATGGAAGAGTTCACCGCCCGGGGAGGCGAGCTGGTCTTTGAGGACGCCGGGGTTGCCGAGCTGGAGAAGTACGCCAGGAACTCGGACTTGGTGATAGTGGCAGCAGGAAAGGGCGAGATCGCCCAGCTGTTTACCCGCGACGCCGAACGCAGTACCTACGATGCCCCGCAGCGGGCATTGGCATTGACCTATGTAAAGGGCTTACGGCCACGCGAAGAGTACTCCGCAGTCTCTTTCAACCTCATTCCCGGCATCGGCGAGTACTTCGTCTTTCCCGCACTGACCACAACCGGCCCCTGCGATATCATGGTGTTCGAGGGCGTTCCCGGCGGCCCCCTTGATTCCTGGAAGGGCCTGTCCCCCGAGGAACACCTGGAGAACTCCCGGAACATCCTCAAGACCTTCCTGCCATGGGAGGCAGAACGCGCCGCCGATGTTGAACTCACCGATCCCAACGGTGTCCTCCAGGGCCGGTTCGCCCCCACGGTCCGGCACCCCATCGCCACCTTGCCGAGCGGGGCGCAGGTACTGGGCCTGGCCGACGTCGTAGTGTTGAACGATCCCATCACCGGCCAGGGTTCCAACAACGCCAGCAAGTGCGCCGCCTCCTACCTGCACAGCATCATCCAGCACGGTGACCGGGCCTACGGGGCAGAGTTCATGCAGGCCACGTTCGAGCGCTATTGGGATTACGCACAGCACGTTGCACACTGGACCAATGCCCTCCTGGCTCCCCCGCCGCCCCACGTCCTTGAACTCCTGGGCGCGGCCAACAGCGAGCCTGACATCGCCCACAGGTTCGCCAACGGCTTCAACCATCCCCCTGAATTCCAGAACTGGTTCATGTACCCGGACAAGGCTGCCAACTACTTGGCAAGCCTGTCTGCCGCCAAGGTTTCCTGACACAAGTTTTCAGACCCAGTTTTCTAGCACAGCCCTGCTAAAAAGGATTCACCATGCGAAAGATAGCAATCATCGGGGCCGGCGAATCCGGCGCCCAACTGGCTTTGGGCCTGCAACGGGAGGGTTACGCGGTAACGCTGCTGTCCGACCGTTCCGCCGCCCAGATCCGCGCCGGGAAAGTCATGTCCAGCCAGTGCATGTTCTCTACGGCGCTGGATGCCGAGGGCCAGATGGGTACCGCCCTGACCGAATACTACGAATCAGGATCCGTCACTGGAATCACCTCCTTCCGGCTCCGCGTGGACGGTGATCAGCCCATCGAATGGGAAGCGCCCTTGGACGGCCCGGCCCGCTCCATCGACCAGCGGATCAAAAGCGCCCTCTGGATAGAAACATTCGTTGCAGCCGGCGGTGATTTCCGCATCGGGAAAGTCACGGCGCGCATGCTCGAGGAACTCGCCCGCGACTACGAGCTTGTCATTGTGAGCACCGGCAAAGGCGAAATCGGCCAGATCTTCCCCCGGGACAAAGCCAAGTCGCCATTCGACCGCCCCAAGCGCGTCCTGGCACTGAACTACGTCAAGCCCGACGCCGGTGCTGTCGCCGGCACCGGTGACGCCATCCGCATGTCCATGGTCCCCGGCGTCGGCGAATTCTTCACGTTCCCGGGCCTTACCGTCTCCGGCCCCTGCCGCATGATGGTGTTCGAAGGCGTGGTGGGCGGCCCCATGGACCGTTGGACCGACGTCGGAAGCCCTGAGGAGCAGCTCGAACGGTCCCTGGAGATCCTGCGCGAGCATTTCCCGCACGAGACCCAAAACTTCGAAGGTGCGGAACTGACCGATGACGGCGCCACGCTGCTGGGCCGCATCACGCCCACGGTGAGGTCCGCGGTAGGGGAACTCGGCAACGGGAAGCTGGTGTTCGGCCTCGGTGACGCCGTGGTCCTCAACGATCCCCTCACCGGGCAGGGTTCCAACAACGCGACCCTGGCGGCCAAGTACTACCTCGACTCGATCATCCGCCGCGGCCAGCAACCGTTCGACCGTCAATGGATGGAGCGCACGTTCGACGAATTCTGGCGCGGATGGGGGCAATGGGCAGTTGAGTGGACCAACGACCTCCTGAAGCCAAGAAGGGACCACCAAAAGACGCTCCTCAGCGAAGCCGCGGAGCACCCGGCGCTGGCGGCGAGCATCGTGAACGGCTTCGATGATCCCCGGACCTCGTACCCGTGGTGGTTCGACTCCGCTGCCGCAACCGACTTCATGCAGGCCAGGAAGGAAGAGGACACGTCCGCGTTCGATGTCCGCGATTTCCGGAGCGCCTTGGGGCAATTCGCCACTGGCGTCACCGTTGTCACCACGGTCTCCGCGGACGGCAGAAAGGTGGGCATGACGGCGAATTCCTTCACCTCGGTGTCCATGGAACCGCCCCTGGTGCTGTGGTGCCCCAGCAAACGCGCACCAAGCCTGGGCGATTTCGAGGAAGCCACGCACTTCGCCATCAACATCCTTGCCAGCGACCAGCACGTCCTGTCACGGCAGTTCGCCACGCCCGCCACAGACAAGTTCGCCGGCGCGGAAACCACCGAAGGCATCGCCGGTGTGCCGCTTCTGGATGGCGCGGTGGCCACCTTCCAATGCCGCACCGTCTCACGACATGACGCCGGCGATCATGTCATCTACGTGGGTGAGGTGGAAAGCTACAAGCACGACGGCGGGGCTCCCCTGGTGTTCCACAGCGGCAAGTACCACGCCACTGCCAGCCATCCTGATTTCTGAGAGGAACAGCACTGCATGGACTCCTTCGACGTCGCAATCATCGGTTCCGGCATCAACTCCCTGGTTGCAGCAGCCGAACTCGCCCTGGACGGAAAGCGGGTGTGCGTTATCGAGCGCTCAGACCGCTTGGGCGGCTTTATCGATTCCTCCGAGCGGACGCTTCCTGGCTTCATCCATGACACGTTTTCCTCCTGGCATCCGCTGTTCGTGTCCGGAGGCGCTTACGGTGCGTTGGGCAAGGAACTGCATGCCCGGGGCTTGGAGTACTGCAACACCTCCGGGCCCGTAACGGCGGCTGTGGCGCTGGATCCGGCGACGGGAGCACAGCGGGTGGTCATCGCGCACCGCGATCCTGCGGAAACGGCGTCGGCGTTCAAGGAGCCCGGCGACCAAGCAGCCTACCTGGCCATGCTGGACGATCTTGGCCGTCACGCAGACACAGTGTTCGGGGCCTTCGGCGCGGAGCTCCGCTCGTTTCCGGACGTCGCCAAGATTGCCGTGGGGGCCGTGCGGCGGGGCCGGCTGGCCGCCAACGAGGTATTCCTGCGGGACTCCGTGATGAGTGGCCGGAACTATGTCCGCAGCCGCTTCGATGGTTGGGAAGCCGACCAGCTGTGGTCTCCTTGGCTCCTGCATGCCGGGCTCGGTCCGGATCAAGCCACAGGCGGCGTGATGCTTCCCGTGATGGCCATGAGCATGCACGGCTTCGGGCTCCCTGTGGTCAAAGGCGGGGCGTCGCGCTTCGTTGCGGCCTTTGAGTCCTTACTGAGGGACAACGGCGTCCGGATCATGCTGGGAGCCGAGGCTGAGGAGATCACTGTGGTGTCCGGTTCCGTGACGGGCGTCCGCACCTCTACCGGGGTCGTTTCGGCGGGTACCGTGCTGGCCAACGTCTCTCCGCAGGCCCTGTACACCAAGCTGCTGAAGCAACCACCGGCAGGTACCGCCGCTGCTGCCGCGCGCTACCAGAACGGCCGTGGGGCCATGCAAATCCACCTCGCCCTGGACAAGCCGGTGGAGTGGCTCGACCCCCGACTGGACCACGTTCCGCTGGTTCACATCAGCAACGGTTCGGACAGCACGGCAATTGCGTGCGCCCAAGCCGAGGCCGGGCTGCTGCCCGTCGAACCAACGGTGGTGGTGGGACAGCAGTACCTCCTGGATCCGTCGCGGGCCCCGGAGGGCAAGGCCACGCTGTGGCTGCAACTCCAGGAAGTGCCGTTCGCACCGGTGGGTGACGCCGCCGGTGAACTGGATGTGGCCAACGGCTGGAATGAAGAACTGAAGCAGGCGTACCTGGAGAGGGTCCTGGCCCGGCTGGAACAGTTCGCCCCGGGGACGCGAGCGAGAGTCCTGGCCTCCGACATCCTGGCTCCGACGGACCTTTCCGCGGCCAACCCCAACGCGGTGAAGGGGGACCCCTACGGTGGCTCCGCCGAACTCTTCCAAAACCTCTTGTGGCGCCCCTTCCCCGGGGCCGCGGGACACCGCACGGCCATACAGGGACTCTGGCACATCGGAGCTTCAACGCACCCGGGCCCCGGACTCTCGGGCGGTTCCGGGCACTTGGTGGCCCGGAAGCTGATCCCCAAGCCCTCAAGATTTTCCCGTATTCAAGCAGCACTGAAACCACGTAAGCGATAGGAGAACAATGTCTGTTCTGGCCGGGCTCACTGCAGCCCTTTCGAATGGTTCGGTGGAGATCATCGACCTCACCACCCCCCTGAGCTCCGAGACACCCATCCTGAACCTGCCGCAGCCCTTCGCGAACACGGTCGGTTTGTCGGTTTCTCCGGTGAGCAATTTTGACGACGCCGGTCCGGCGTGGGCGTGGAACGACGTCACGGTGGGCGAGCATGCCGGCACGCACCTGGACGCCCCGGTGCACTGGATTACCGGCAAGGACGGCAAGTCCGTGGACCAGATCGAACCGCACCGGTTGGTGGGGCCGCTGGTTGTCATTGATAAGACCGCCGAGGCAGCTGCCCACGCCGATTTCCTGCTGGAACCGGAACACTTTGAGCAGTGGCAGGAAGAGCACGGTTCCTTCCCGGAGAACTGCTGGATCATCTTCCGGACCGGTTGGGCGGCCCGCGGCGCGGACGCTGCCGCTTTCGTTAACGCGGACGACGCCGGTCCCCACACTCCCGGCGTCTCAGCAGCAGGTGCCAAATGGCTTGCGGGCAACTCCTCAATCAGCGGTTTCGGCGTGGAAACCGTGGGCATCGACGCCGGACAGGCAGGGGCGCTTGATCCGATGTTCCCCGTGCACTCCTTCCTCCTCGGAGCGGACAAGTACGGCGTCACCTCGCTGCGGAACGTGGACCGCCTCCCCATCACGGGTGCCACCCTGGTGGTTGCTCCGCTGCCGATCGTGGGCGGTACGGGCAGCCCCAGCCGCGTGTACGCCCTGGTGGAAAAGGGCGCGGAGGAGCGCTCATGAGCGGGGAGCCGAACGTGACAGTGCAGATGCGGGTTTCCACGCTTGTAGGCCGGACGCTGGCCCAGCTCGGAGTCGGGCACGTCTTCGGGGTGGTGGGCTCAGGTAACTTCGATGTCACCAGCACCCTCATGGCCGAAGGGATTCCTTTCACTGCCGCCCGGCATGAGGGTGGCGCGGCCACCATGGCCGACGCTTACGGGCGGATGTCCGGAAAGGTCGGAGTGGTCACCACGCACCAAGGCTGCGGCCTAAGCAACGCCATCACGGGCATCGGTGAGGCCGCGAAGAGCCGGACACCCATGGTCGTGCTGACCGCCGACACCCAGGCTGCAGCGACCAGGTCCAACTTCAAGATCGACCAGGATGCTTTGGCGCGCAGCGTCGGTGCCGTGGCAGAACGGATCCACTCCCCCGCCACCGCGGTCGCTGACACCATCCGGGCTTTCCGGACAGCACTGAACGAGCGCCGCACCGTTGTCCTGAGCCTGCCGCTGGACGTCCAAAGTGCCACCGCCGCAGACGAGGTGGGTGCCGTCGTCGTGCCTGAACCGCTCAAGGTGCGCCCGGACGCTGACGCCGTGCAGAAACTGGTGGGGTTGATCGCCGCGGCCGAACGACCCGTGTTTGTTGCTGGACGCGGCGGCCGGGGCGCGCGCGAAGAAATCCTTGCCTTGGCACGGCACGCCGGCGCTCTGGTAGCGACCTCTGCCGTGGCGAGCGGGCTGTTCAACGGCGACCCGCACAACCTCGGAATTTCAGGTGGCTTCTCGTCGCCGACTACGGCGGAACTGATCAGCGGTGCCGACCTGATCGTGGGCTGGGGGTGCGCCCTGAACATGTGGACCATGCGCCACGGAAGGCTGATTTCGACCGGCACCACGGTGGTCCAGATCGACGTCGAAGACGCAGCCTTGGGCGCCAACCGGCCCATTTCGCTGGGGGTGCTGGGTGATACGGCGCTGACCGCGGCTGATGCCCTGTCGGCGTTGGCGGACGCGCAGCCGGACCCTGCGGAGAAGTACCGCACAGAGGCCAACGCCCTGGCCATCAAGGAAGGCTCGCGCTGGCGGGACGTCCAAACACCGGACCTGTCCACCGGCTCCCGGATCGACCCCCGCGTCCTGACCCGCGAACTCGACACCCTGCTTCCGTCGGAGCGGATCGTGTCCGTGGATTCGGGCAACTTCATGGGCTATCCCAGCCAGTACCTCGCCATTCCGGACGAGTTCGGGTTCTGCTTCACACAGGCTTTCCAGGCCATCGGGCTGGGGCTGTACACGGCCATCGGCGCAGCCGTGGCCCAGCCTGCCCGGCTCCCCGTTCTCGGCGCCGGCGACGGCGGGTTCCTGATGGGCATCAGCGAACTCGAAACCGCCGTCCGGCTGAAGCTGCCGCTGGTCTGCATCGTCTACAACGACGCCGCCTACGGGGCCGAGGTGCACCACTTTGCGCCCGAACACCCCGAAGCCGATCTGGCGAGCGTGGTGTTCCCGGATACAGATATCGCGGCGATCGCCCGCGGGTTCGGCGCCGAAGGCGTGACGGTCAGAACGGTAGCCGACCTCGCCGCCGTCGAACCTTGGCTCGCCGCCTACCAGTCCGGTACCCAAACCCGGCCCCTGGTGATCGACGCGAAAATCGCCTCCGACGGTGGCTCGTGGTGGCTGGCTGAAGCCTTCCAGGGCCACTAAGTGCCGCCCCCCAACTGAGTAACAGCAAACGTCGCTATGAGTGGTCATAGCGACGTTTGCTGTTACCTACATGGGTGCTTACGCGTCGACTTCGGTGTTCACGATGTACACGTCGCACGGAGCGCCGTGGGCCACGCTGTTGGCGATGCTGCCAAGAACACGGCCGAGGCCCTTCATGCGCTTGTTGCCCACCACGATCAGGGAAGCGTTGTTGGTCTCCGCGTAGTTGATCAGGGCGTTGGCTGGGTTGCCGCGGGCAGCGAAGTACTTAATGTTGCCGGCCGGAACGTCGAGTTCCTCTGAGACCTTTCGGGCAACGTATTCGGCGGAGTCAGCCGAGGAAACAGTGATGCGGTCGCTGCCGCTGCCGAATTCTTCGATCCGGTCATCGGAGAAACCGCTGATGACGTGCAGTTCGGCACCGAGGGCGGTAGCGAGCTTCGCTGCTGCCATTGCTGCGCGCTTGGCTGTTTCACTGTTGTCAACGCCGACGACAATAACTTCTGACATGGGGACTCCTGGTTCTGGGGATTCGCTGGGTGCTGCTCCAAGAAATCTACACTCCATAGCCACCGCCCGGGATGACCCTTTTGTGCCGGAGTGTTTACCGCCGCTGCCAGGGGGTAGGGATAAAACATCGAAACCCTCACATCACTGAAAGGCAGGACCATGAGCGACGCACCATTTGCCCCGCAGACCGCCATCGTCACAGGCTCGGATTCAGGGATCGGACGGGCCACGGCGGTGGCCCTGGCCAAAGCCGGGATGGATGTGGGAATCACCTGGCACTCGGACCAGAAGGGCGCCGAGGAGACTGCCGAGGAGGTCCGCGGCCTGGGTCGCAAGGCGGTGGTCCACCAACTGGACACTACCGATGTCCGGGGCACGTCCGCGGCAGTGGACGAGCTCGCCGAAGAACTCGGCGGCGTGGATGTCTTCGTAAACAACTCCGGAACCGGTGACGGCACCAAGTTCCTGGACCTCGACTACGAAACCTGGATGTCCACCCTGGACACCAACCTCAACGGCGCTTTCGTGGCTATGCAAACGGCTGCGAGGCGGATGGTGAAGGCCGGGCGCGGTGGCCGGATCATCGCCGTCACGAGCGTCCACGAATTCCAGCCGCGGGTCGGTGCCTCGGCTTACGACGCTTCCAAGCACGGACTTGGCGGGCTCATCAAGACCATGGCTTTGGAGCTTGCGGAGCACGGCATCACCGCGAACAACGTGGCTCCGGGCGAGATCGCCACCCCGATGACCGGCCAGGAAGACGAGGACCCCACTACCAAGGACAGGCCCGGCGTGCCGCTGGGCCGCCCCGGTGATGCGCGGGAGATCGCCGCCGTGATCGCTTTCCTGGCGTCCCCGGCGTCGAGCTACGTCAATGGCGCGTCCTGGCCGGTGGACGGCGGAATGCTGCAGATGGGACCCCAGGCGGGCTCGCACATCACCAGCAACGACTGGCGCGAAAGCTAAGCCGCGGGACCTCTGGCCGCGCGGAGTTCCGTGGGCTAGTCTGCATGGACGGCCTGCCCTGCGGGTCAGATTTTCTTTTCCAAAGATTCGTAAGACGTTGATGAGGAGCACCATGGCTGGCCACACGTATAGCGTTTCCGAAATTGTAGGAACTTCCACAGAGGGCGTTGACGACGCCATCAAGAACGGCATCGCCACCGCATCGCAAACCCTGCGGAATCTCGACTGGTTTGAGGTCAAGGAAATCCGCGGCCACCTCGAGGACGGCGCGGTAGCCGACTGGCAGGTCACCATCAAGCTCGGTTTCCGCCTGGAGCGCTGACTCCAACTCCGCGAGTTACCAGTTAATGCCAATGTTCCGCGCGAACATTGGCATTAACTGTCATCCCGGCGGGCGGGTTCGGGTTCGGGGACCTCGGCTTGGGTGCCCAGGTCACCAAAGTTCAGCAGCGTCAACGCGTCCGACGACGGCGAACCGGCCTTGGCGGAATAGATCCTTAGGTGCTGGTCGGCGTCGTCCGGGAGACCCAGCGTCTCGAAGTTCAGTTCGAGGTCCCCCACCACTGGGTGGTGCAGCCTGACGGCGCCCGCGGCGCGGGTGGCGACCCTGTGCCCGGCCCACCACTGGCGGAAGTGCTCGCTGTGGACGGCGAGTTCGCCCACCAGCTGGTTTGTCTCGGGGTCGTTCGGGTGCCGGCCTACGTCCATGCGCAGCGCACCCACGGCCTCAGCGGCAACAGTTTTCCAGTCGCGGAACAACGCTCCTGCCGCAGGATCCAGGATGAGCCACCGCGTGAGGTTGCGCTCCGCGGCCGGCAAAAGGGTGAAATCGGTGAAGAGCAAATGTGCCATCCGGTTTCCCGCCAGGACATCCGCACGCCGGCCAAGGACCATGGCTGGAACGTCACCCACGGCATCAAGCAACTGCTGCAAGGCTGGTCGGACCTTTTGGACGGGTCCTGGGTTGCCGGCAGAACTCGCACAATGCTCCAGCAGGTCCATCATGTGTGCCTGCTCCCCCGCATCCAGCCTCAGGGCGCGGGCAACTGCGTCAAGGACCGCCCTGGAAGGGTGGATGTTTCGGCCCTGTTCGAGGCGGGTGTAATAGTCCGTGCTCACACCGGAGAGCCGGGCCACCTCTTCACGGCGAAGCCCGGGCACTCTGCGCGAACCACTGGACTCCAGTGCCCCGGCGTCCTCAGGCTGGAGGCGGGCACGCATGACTTTGAGGAATTTACCGAACTCGGCGCTTTGACCCATCCATCCATTCTGCCGGTCGCGGTGTGTGAAAGGCCACCGTTGTGGGTAGGACTACCAGACCTAGGAAAAACAGGATCAGGCTCTACTGCTGACTCTGCCGCAAAAACTGAATAGGCTCATCACAGAGCCTCCGAAAACGCTTTCTGAAAACCGCCCGGCGGTTGCAGCCACGAAGCCGGAGTGCCACGGCCATAACCATCCCGTCGAAGGAGACCGTCATGCCAGAGCTGACACTGAACAACGGCGTCACCATCCCGCAGCTGGGATTTGGTGTCTTCCAAGTGCCTGCCGACGAAACGCAGAAGGTGGTGGAGGATGCCCTCGAAGCCGGGTACCGCCACATCGACACCGCAGCCGCCTACCGGAACGAAGCCGGGGTTGGTGCCGCCATCAACGCCTCGGGCATTCCCCGGGAAGAAATTTTCGTCACCACCAAGCTTCGCAACGGCGAGCAAGGAGAGGCCTACGATGCCTTCCAGCGGAGCAGGGATGCCTTGGACCTGGAGGTCGTGGACCTTTACCTGATCCACTGGCCCGTCCCGTCGCAGGGGCTCTTTACGCAGGCCTGGAAGGAGATGGAAAAGCTCTATCAGGACAAGCAGATCCGGGCCATCGGCATTTCCAACTTCCTTTCGGATCATGTGGACACCTTGCTGCGGGAAGCCGAGGTAGTGCCTGCCGTGAACCAGATCGAGCTCCACCCCACGTACCAGCAGGGTGAACTGGCCAATAAATGCCGCGATCTTGGCATCGCTGTTGAGGCATACAGCCCACTGGGTCAGGGCCGGGACTTGAACGCAGAGCAGGTTGCGCTCATCGCCGCGGCCCACGGCACTACCCCTGCACAGGTGATCCTGGCTTGGCACCTCGCCCAGGGCACCATAGTGATCCCCAAGTCCGCGGACTCCACCAGGATGCGGGAGAACTTCGGCGCGGCCGATCTCACCCTCACCGAATCCGAACTCGCGGCCGTCACCGCCTTGGAAGCGGGCGCCCGCATCGGTTCCGATCCCGCCGTCGCCGCTTTCACCCAGTTCTAAGACCAACAAACACAAAGGACCAACAGACATGCAGTACACCCACCTGGGCCGTTCCGGCCTGAAAGTCTCGCGCCTCTGCCTTGGAACCATGAACTTCGGCCCTCAAACGGACGAGGCAACCGCCCATTCGATCATGGATTCGGCGTTGGACTCCGGTATCAACTTCTTCGACACCGCCAACGTCTACGGCGGGGTGGAGCACCGAGGCTGGACCGAGGAAATCATCGGCCGCTGGTTCGCCAAGGGCGGCGAGCGCCGCGAACGGACCGTGCTTGCCACCAAGCTCTACGGCACCATGACGGACCGGCCCAACGAATCCAAGTTGTCCGCCCTGAACATCCGCCGGGCGCTGGACGCGAGCCTGAAGCGGCTGCAGACGGATTACATCGACATTTACCAGTTCCACCACATCGACCGGGATACTCCGTGGGACGAGATCTGGCAGGCCATCGAGGTAGCCGTCCAGCAGGGCAAGATCCTCTACTCGGGCAGCAGCAACTTTGCGGGTTGGCACATAGCCCAGGCACAGGAAGCCGCGCGCCGGCGGAACTACACGGGCCTGGTGAGCGAGCAGTCCATCTACAACCTCTTCAAGCGGGAACTGGAGCTTGAGGTGATCCCGGCAGCGCAACAGTACGGCCTTGGCCTGATCCCGTGGTCGCCACTGCAGGGCGGCTTGTTGGGTGGCGTTCTCAAGAAGGAGGAGCAGGGCGTACGGCGCACGGAAGGCCGGGCGCTTGAGACCCTCAAGAAGCACGAAGACCAGATTCGACAGTACGAGGATTTCGCTGACGAACTGGGCCAAAAGCCCGGCGACGTGGCATTAGCCTGGCTTTTGCATCAGCCCGCCGTGACCGCGCCGATTGTTGGTCCGCGTACGCAGGAGCAGCTGGACGCAGCCATCCGCGCACTGGACGTTTCCCTGAATGAGGACGCCCTGAAGCGTCTGGACGATATCTTCCCGGGGCACCGGCCGGCTCCCGAAGACTACGCCTGGTGAGCAGTCTCTTACCCCAAGCGGACACCGTATCGCCGCGGAACATCCTGTTTATCGGCGGGACCGGGGTCATCAGTGCGGCGGCGGCTGAACGCGTCGTCGCACTGGGCCACCGGCTGACCATCCTCAACAGGGGACGGTCGGCCGGTCGGCCGGTTCCCGACGGCGCGGAGGTGCTCCATGCGGACGTCAGGAACCCGTACGCCGTGCGCGAGGTCCTTCAGGGAAGGGAGTACGACGCCGTTGCGGACTTCATCTCGTTCACGCCGGATCATGCTCGGGCCAGCTTGGATTTGTTCCGTGGCCGGACCGGTCAGTACGTTTTCATCAGTTCCGCTTCGGCGTACCAAAAGCCGCCCACCACGCTGCCTATCCGCGAGTCCACACCGCTGAAGAACCCGTTCTGGAAGTACTCGCAGGACAAGATCGCGTGCGAGGAATTACTGTTCGAGGCTTACCGTGATGTGGATTTCCCGCTGACCGTGGTGCGGCCTTCGCACACCTATGACCGGACCAAGATCGCCATGGTGGGCGGGTGGACGGACATCCACAGGATGCGCGCGGGCATGCCTGTGATGGTCCACGGCGACGGGACCTCTCTTTGGACGCTGACGCACAGCCGTGATTTCGCCAAGGCTTTTGTGGGGCTTCTGGGCCGGCCACAGGCGGTGGGCGAGAGCTACACCATAACCTCGGACGAGTTCCTGCCCTGGAACCAGATCTACCGCTTGTTCGCACGCGCAGCGGGAGTGGATGAACCGGAACTGTTCCATGTTTCCTCCGACACCATCGCCGCCCACAGCCCGGAGCTCGGCCCCAACCTGTTGGGCGACCGCTCGCACTCCGTGGTGTTCGACAACTCCAAGATCAAGGCGCTGGTTCCCGATTACCGGGCAACAATCCCGTTCGCGGATGGGGCCAGGGAAATTGTTGAGTGGCACGATCAGCACCCCGAATTGCAGGTGGTGGGCGAGGACTACATGGAGCTAAGCGACAGGCTCTTTGATTGGAGCCGGCGATAGTTGTTGCCAAGCACCAAGCGGCCAGCGTAGAAACGTAGAAACCCGGAGGAGAGCAGCCCATGGAACTTGCCCCACTTATCGAACTCAACGATCACCATAAGATCCCACAACTTGGCCTTGGCACGTGGCCGCTGAATGACGCCGAGGTCGCCGACGCCGTGGTGGAAGCTGTTTCTTGCGGCTACAGGCACATCGATACTGCCGTGAAGTATGGCAATGAAAAGGGCGTGGGCAATGGGATCCGGTCTTGCGGGGTGAACCGCGCAGAGCTGTTCATCACCACCAAGCTGGACGGTGCATTCCAGGGTTCCGGCAAGGCGGTGGACGGCCTGGAGGGCTCACTGGAGCGCTTGGGACTGGAATACGTGGACCTGCTCCTCATCCACTGGCCCCTCCCCCGCCGCGGCGAATTCGTTTCCACCTGGAAAACGTTTGAGGAGCTCCAGGCTTCGGGCAAAGTCCGCTCGATCGGAGTGTCCAATTTCAAACCGGCGCACTTGGACCAGTTGTTCCAGGAGACCAACGTAGTGCCGGCGGTGAACCAGATCCAGGTCAGTCCTTCGATTCCCCGCCCTGCCGCGCGGGCTTACAACGAACGGCATGGCATCATCACGGAGTCCTACAGCCCGTTGGGTGCCAGCAGTGACTTGTTGAACGCCCCGGTTTTGGCCTCCGTTGGCGATAAGTACGGAAAGACTCCGGGCCAGGTCGTACTCCGCTGGCACGTCCAGCAGGGGCTCGTCGCCATCCCCAAAACCGCCAATCCCCAGCGAATGAGGGAGAACCTGGACGTCTTCGACTTCGAACTGGACCAGGACGACCTCAGCAAACTGCAAACGCTCGACGCCGGACCGGACGCGGGCGTCGACTCGGACGTTCAGGGGCACTGACATGGAACATGAAACGCTGATCTGGGCCGGTTCCTACACGGCAGACAGGAACGGTCACGGCAAGGGCATCACCGCGCTCTCGGCAGACGGAGAGGGGCAACTGACATCCGTCGGCCTGGCCATTGCCGCCAACTCGCCGTCGTTCCTTGCACTGCACCCGACGTTGCCGGTGGTGTACGCCGTCGCCGAGGAAGGCAAGACCGTACGCGCTTATCGCCGGACGGGCGAGGCCAAACTCGAGGCCTTCGGCGAACCCTGGCCTGCCGGCGAGGCAACCTGTCACGTCGCCGCCGATCCGCAGGGCCGCTTCATCGTGGCCACGTGTTGGGGCGACGGCCAGGTTATTCTGTACGGTCTGGACGACGACGGCGCCATCACCTCGCGCGCCAGTGCGGCAGCCGCCGTCGACCCCCACACTGCGACGTCCCCTGACGGGGAGCGGCCCAGCCGGGCGCATTCAAGCCTGATGCTTCCTGACGGCAGGGTGATGACCACGGATCTCGGACACGACCTGGTCCGCGTATGGCAGTACGTACCTGGCGAGGGGCTGCAGCCGGACCACCAGGTCATCCTGCCCATGGGCTCAGGGCCGCGGCACATGGCACGACACCATAGCGGCACGGTCTTCGTGGACACGGAGTACTCGGTGGAAGTAGCCACCATAAGGATGGAACCAGATGGTACGTACGAGCTGAAGTCCGTGGTTCCAGCGAGCGCCACCGGAGCCAAGGACGGAGACGCCGGCGCTGAGATCGCGTTGTCGCCTGATGGCCGCTTCGCCTATGTGGGCGTACGTGGGACCAACCGGATCTGCGTGCTGCAGGTTTCGGGCGATGGCACTGGGGTTGAGCCCACCGGCGAGGTTCCCTGCGGCGGTGACTGGCCACGCCACCACTTGGTCCGCGAGGGCTGGCTGTACGTCGCCAACGAAGGCTCGGACGACGTCGTAAGCTTCAGGCTGGACCGGGAAACGGGGCTTCCGGACGGTCCTGTAGCCCGCGTTGAAACAGGCTCACCCAGCATGTTGCTTCCGGCCGGTTAACTGACGCCGAGATGGCACTTAATGACAATCATCCGCTCAGAAATTGTCATTATTTGCCATCTCGGCGAGCTTTTCAGGCGGCCCAGACCTCGACGTCGTCCGTGCCGCAAATGAGTTTGCGGCCGGTCGGTTCAAGGATTACCCAGAGCAGTTCCTGGTGCTTGGAGACATCGTCCACGCGGCCCTTGCCGGCGCCCCACGCGACGTCGTAAATCCACACAGGATCGCCGGTGCTGAGTTCGGCCCAGGCGCTGGCGGGAACGTGGCGGTAGTCGGCAGGCCTGTTCAGGATGGAGTTGGTCATGCCGAAACTTCAGCGGAAGTCCGCCGCCTCCAGAGAGTCGGGACTCCGTCGTAGGCCGGAAGAACGTGACCCTCAGCGAAAACCTGGACGGCGTCCGGTTGGGACTCCGGGCTCCACAGACCCGACGCCGGGCAGTGGGAACCGGTGGGCATAACGCGGGTGGCTCGTTCGCGCAGGAGGGCGATGCTCTTCATCTTTGAAACTCATCCTTGGGGTATTCGGGAACTTTGTGAAGCAGATCTCTTCAACCCTATGTAAGCCGCGCGAGCTTCGTTATGGACAGTTGCACAGCGTTTTCACTTTGACACATGCAAGGGCACAGCGATGGAAGTCCAGCCCTAAAAGTCCCTGTCCAGCGCGCCCGGCTCCGTGACCGGGGCCAGGGAGCAGGCCGCGCCGGTAAGCGAGGTGACGGCGGCGGTCGGGGTCCAGACCATGCTTGCCGCCGCCCCGGCTGTACGGACTCCGGATCCTCCGCTGGCGGCACTGCCCAACACCACCGTGACCACACTTCGTGGCACCCCAGCCACTGTCTCCGCACTGGCTGTCATGGTTGCGTTGAAGACCACGGTCTTCCGGCTCTTGGCGAAGTTCTGCTTCAGGTTCACTGAGCCCAGGTTCACGCTGCTCCCGGTCCGCTGGATGTCCAGCACATCCTGGGAGTTGAGTTCAGGCTACCTGAGCTAAGGCGATCTATCTACAAGAAAGTCATGCAATTAACAACTTTGTCACTTTCTTGTCACGAAGCAGGATATTCCTGCACTACTGATACCGAAGGCTTAGCAACAGGCCCTTCAGCTGGGCATACTGCGTGCTGCCCATCCAAGCCTTGGCTGCTTCCGGGGTGGCGAAGATCGGCTGTTTTTCGTAATCGAACACCACGTAGGCGTTCATGACTCCGTTGGGCATCCTGATCTGGTTGGTTCCCGAGGTCGTCTCCCCGGACTTCAGCTCCGAGGCAAGGCGAACGTCCATGAAGTAGTACGCGTCACCCAGGACTTTGGCACTGCCCGCGGGCGCTTCGTAGGGAACATACCTGGACTGGTCGGCCGCGAAACCAAACTCCACGGGGTTGCCGGAGATATCGGTAAGCCCTGGGACCACAGCCCGGTCGTGGACAGTCCGGGTTACCTCTCCCGCGGTGCCGTCTCCGTAGAAACCGCTGTTCACCACAGCCACCTTGGTGCCCGTAGCGTCCAGGATGGTGGCTCCTTGGGACGCAGCCTTCGTTTCCTCGGACAGATAGGGTCCCTGCTCCGTGAAAGCCGTCCAACCAACCGGAAGAGTGAAGGAGAGGTGCCCGTCGGGGAAGGTGAACTTTTGTGGGTTCGCCACGGGCGGCTGTGTTGGAGCCGTTGTCGGTGCAACCGCCGGAGCTGTGGGAGCCTCGGACGGAGTGCTGACAGGCACCGTAGGTTCCGGGGTGGCCGACGGCGTTGCAGAGGGCGTCGCGGTAGGCGTCGGAGTCGCCGATGCGCTCGGTGTCGGAGTCGCTTCCGTGGTGGCGACCGTCACCGCCGGTGCGGGAGCAGCCGTCAGCGGTCCGAAATTGGCCGCAACAAGTACGCCCGCCGTGACCGCCGCAGCACCGAGCAACAGTCCGCCCGCGATCCGGGCCTTGCGGCGCCGGCGATCCTCCAGCGACACAACGCCAGCAGCTGGGTTGTTGTCGCTGAACACCCGCGGTCCGGTGAGCATGCGCGCCAGCGCTTCTTCGGAATTGATCTCCGCTGACTCGTTCGCCAGCGGGTCAATGGCTGAAATTTGGTTCTTGATCGGATCCATTGTCTTCAGACCCCCATCTTCTGTGTTGTCGATTCGGCCCCGGCAGGCATCAGTTTCCGGAAGGCAGTCCGTGCCCGGTGGAGGCGGACTTTTGCCGCGGATTCGCTGCATTGCAGCACTCCCGCGATGTCGGTAGTGCCCAAGCCGTCCCAATAGGCCAGCTGCAGAATGTCGCGGTCCTGCGCCCGAAGGCGATCCATGGCATCCTGTACCGCGGCGTTTTCGGAGGTATCGCCGAAGCGTTCCACCGCCGTCGTGCGGAGCTTTTCCTGCAGTGCCTGCTGCCGGTCGCGGCTACGGTAGGCATTGCCCACCAAATTGCGCGCAACTGTCAACAAATAGGCGAGCTCCGGACGGGCATCGTCGGACCACTTTTGCCAGACGACCCGGAAGACGTCCGCCGCAATTTCCTCGGCCATCTCCGCTGATTCCACGCGTCGGCGGACAAATTTGAATACGGATGGATAGCTGTCTTTGTGAATGGCGATGAACGCCAATTCGCGCTCGGAAAGCACGATTTTCCCCCTGAAACTTAGAACCCGGACCTGCAGGATACTTGTATAGTTTCCGGCTCGGGCCCACTGGTTACAGTAAGTGGGAAATATTTTGCGTTGGCCCGCCTAGGCCGCGTGGCGTGCGACGCGTCCGCGCCAGACAGACCCGGACCACACGGTCACAAACAGGGCCACCAGGATCAAGCCGGCGTCGCCCAGGTCGACTTCGCCCAGCCACGTTGTCAGCGGATCGTGCAGCCCAAAAGCGGCGTTGGAGAAGCCACCCAGCGTGATCAAAGAGATGAAGAGCGCCGAAACAGCCGAGATCCCGGTGATCACGGCGTTAAAACCCAGCTTCCGCCGGGGATTGTGAATGGCGGACTTGTACATCTTCATCATGGCAACCCCATTGATCGAGTCGCACAGGGTCATTGCCGCGGTGAAGGCCAGCGGGAGCGCCATCAGGGCGAGGGGCGAAACTCCGGCGAGTGACGCCGTCGTGGTGATGAGCAGCAGCCCGATGGTGGTGGCGGTATCGAATCCCAGCCCGAAGAGGAAGCCGATCACGTAGATGTTCCGTGGCCGCTCCACCTTTGACAGCGGCTTGGCCAGCAACCGGGCAACAAAGCCCTTGGCTTCAAGGTCTTCGGGCCGCAGCTCACCGCCGCCCTGCACCTTCCGGTACACCTGCATGGCGCGGATGAACGCGGAGCCATTGAACAGGCCCATCGCCAGCAGGAACAGCCCGGACACGCCGCCGCCGATCAGGCCGAGGACCGTGTTGCCGGTGGTTCCCTCCTCCATGAACTGCCCGATCAGCGTAGCCCCGGCCACCACCAGGAGCCCCGCAAGAATTACCACCGAGCTGTGCCCCAGGCTGAATGCGAACCCGACGCTCACCGGGTCCTTTCGCTGGGCAACGAACTTGCGCGTGGAGTTGTCGATCGCTGCGATGTGGTCCCAGTCGTAGCTGTGCTTGATGCCCGCCACGTACGCGGTGACCACCAGCCCGAGCGCCAGCGGCTGGGCACCACCGGCGCTTCCGGCAAGCAAAAGTGCGACGCCGGCAACATGCAAAGCGGCGACGGCACCGAAAGTGAACAGCAGGCGCGTCCGGAAGGACAGTGCGTCCCGCTCGCGGTACATGGCGGCGAACTCCGTCAGCGCAGTCATCAGTATTTCCTCAGGTTCAGGGGCTCCTGCCCGTACCAGCGTTCGCGCAGGAAGCTGGTGCAGGCGCCGAGCAGCGTGTTGAGTTCCTCGGTGCTGTTCGACAACGATCGCAGCACAAGCCCGGTAGTTCCTGCAATAGTCGCGGTCAAGGAAACTCCGGTGTAGGCCCCAAATCCGCGGGTCACCTCATGCAACTGGTCGGCCAGCCCTTGCTCCACGCGCGGATCCACCACCACCAGAGAGCCCAAATGGCTGGACCCCTCCATGAACCCCAGGCCTGTCACATCGTTGACGGGAGGACGGATCAGGAGATTATCGAGCGCCAGCAGCTTCGCACTGTTTCCGTCCTCGATCCAGATTTCGTTCCGCAATCTCACTTCTTCGTACTTGAACTCCCCGCCGTCCGGCGACCACCCTGGCGTGATGACTTCAGCCATGACAAAGCTCGACGTCGGGTGGAGACTTATCCGCGAATTCTGCCGATAACTGGCCTCCCGATAAGCAATCAATTGGTCGGGCAGCAACTCCAGCCTGGAGCCCTCCCCCAACCTCACACTCATTCGCTGCTCAGCAAACGACCCCGGCGTCCGGTACACCTTGGTAGCCGACTGCGTAGTCAACAACAGCTCAGCCCCCGCCTCAACCTCCACGTCAATGAGGAACAAGTCCGCCCCCAAATACGCCCCGCCAGGATTGACCATGACATAACAAACCTGCCCGCTCTGATCCAAGTAATGCGGCCGCAAAACCCGCAGAGCCCCCTCATGAAACTGCCGCGAAGCAACAGACCGCCCTCCACGCTCGGCGATGCGCAGCCGGAGTTCGCCCCTGGGCGACTGGACCGCCGAGGCGGCTGAGCCGGATTTTTGGGCCGCGGCGTGGCGGGCATCGCGAAGCGGGCACGGCCCAAAATCCGGCGAAGCCGCCGTCGCAACCAGACTCACGAGGCCAAGTCGAGCATCAGGACATCCCGCCGGATCCAGTTGAGGACGTCTTCCAACCCCTCGTCCGTCTTGAGGTTGGTAAAGCAGAACGGCTTATCACCGCGGAATTCCTTGGAGTCCCGCTCCATGATGGACAGGTCGGCTCCGACATGCGGGGCGAGGTCGGTCTTGTTGATGATGAAGAGGTCGGACTTGATCATGCCTTGGCCGGCTTTGCGGGGGATCTTCTCGCCTTGGGCGACGTCGATGATGTAAATGGAGAAATCCACCAGTTCGGGGCTGAACGTGGCTGAGAGGTTGTCGCCGCCGGATTCGACGAAGATCACTTGCAGGTCCGGGTGGCGTTGCTTGAGTTCTTCAATGGCCGCGGTGTTCATAGACGTGTCTTCGCGGATGGCGGTGTGCGGGCAGCCGCCGGTTTCGACGCCGATGATCCGGTCCTCGGGCAGGATTCCGTTGGCTGCGAGGATTTTTGCGTCTTCGATGGTGTAGATGTCGTTGGTGACGGCGGCCATGGAGATGTCGCCGCTCATGTGTCGGGTGATCCGCTCCACGAGCTGGGTCTTTCCAGCTCCTACGGGTCCACCGATGCCGATTTTGATGGGTTCAGTCATGTGTCCTCCTGAGTTAGCTCATGAACATTCGGGCGCGTTGCCGTTCGTGCCGCATTTGTGAAATTTCCAGTCCGGGACTGACCGCCCCGAAGTCTTCCCAGCACAGCCGTGCTACATCCTGGACGGCGGCAGCAACGGCGTCGTGCGCCTGGCGAAGTACCCGCTGCCCTGCGTTCTGCCCCAGCGGGATGGCGCGTACGGCGTTCTGCGTCAGCGAAGTAACGGTCGCGAAGAGATAAGCGGACAGGGCAGCCTCAAAGGGAACCCCCAAGGACCGCGCAATGACACCAAAAGCCAAGGGCTGATGCCCCTGCGCACTCCCCTCCCGTACCAGCTCCCGATAAGCATCCAACTCCCCCGACGGAAACACTTCCCCGCCGATCTCGAGCAAACGCCCACCCATCTTCAAAGAGGCCTCCCGAACCTCCCGAGCCAACAACTGCGAAGAAAGAACAGAATCCAACAAACCCACATCCGCCCCCTCATAAAGAAAGCGGATAGCAAGTCCATCCGAGTAAGTCAGCTGCTGCCCCAAAAAAGCGGAAAGCCAAACCCCAAACGACCCCTCATCCCCAACAAGCCCACGCTCGATATAGCCCTCAAACCCCAAAGAATGAGCAAACGCCCCCGTAGGCAAAGCCGAGTCGGTCAACTGCTGAAGAGCCAGCTGATACGTCGCACTCACGTGCCACCGCCGGAGGTGCGGACTGCGGGCTGGAGCGGAGCTGGGAAGGGGGCCGCGGCGTGGCGGGCATCGCGAAGCGGGCACGGCCCCCTTCCCAGCGAAGCGCAAGCGCGCGCTCCCAACCTGACGCGGCGCATCACTTTAGTGCGAATGCTCAGCATGGCGGAAAGGCACCGGCATGACCCGCTCTTGCCTGTCGTAGGGGACGCCAACGCTCTTCAGATAGTCCTCGACCGTGTGGTCGTACTGGCACACCATGACCTCGGCCCCATACTCGGACGAGGCATCAAAGAACTGTGCCTGCAGGTGTCGGTTGCCGAGCGAGTGCGCCACGACGCCCATTTCGTGGATGCTCCGCGCCGCAATGACCAGGACGTCGGTGGGCAGCACGGAGATGATGATGACGTTGTGGTCGTCGGCGGCGAGGATGTCGCCGTCGCGGAGGTCGCCTGAGCCACTGGGCAGGCGGATGCCAAGTTCCTTGCCGTGGTCCGTGGTGACGCGCTGGATGCGTTTGACCAGCAACGAGCTTGGGAGCACTACCTTCTCTTTGTGGTGGCCGGTGTAGGTGTCGGGCAGTTCGTGCAGGTTGCCCAGGATTTTTTCAACGATCATGAGGCTCCTAGAAGAGGAAGTAGCGCTGTGCCATGGGCAGGACGTCGGAGGGCTGGGAGGTGACTTCTTCGCCGTCGACCGTCACCTTGTAGGTTTCGGGGTCGACGGCGATGTCCGGGGTTTCGCCGTTGTATTTCAGGTCCGCTTTGGTGAGGTTGCGGATGCCGGTGACGGGTTTGATGATGCGTTCCAAGCCCAGCTCGGCGGGCACTCCGGCGTCGATGGCGGCTTTGGACAGGAACGTGATGGACGTCTGCTGAAGTGCCTTGCCGTAGGTGGCGAACATGGGCCGTATGGTGCGTGGTTGTGGCGTGGGGATGGAGGCGTTGGAGTCGCCCATGAGTGCGTAGGCGATCTGCCCGCCCTTGATAACGAGTTCGGGCTTCACACCGAAGAACGCCGGGTCCCAAAGCACAAGGTCGGCGAATTTGCCCTCTTCCACGGAGCCGATCACGTCTGCCATGCCCTGCGCGATGGCCGGGTTGATGGTGTATTTGGCCACGTAGCGTTTGAGGCGGAAGTTGTCTGAGTCCGCGGAACCATGGACGGTCCCGGACGGATCGGAGAGCACTCCGCGCTGACGTTTCATGGCGTCGGCAACCTGCCACGTCCGGGTTACCACTTCACCCACACGGCCCATTGCCTGGGAGTCCGATGACGTGATCGCGAAGATACCGAGGTCGTGCAGGACGTCTTCGGCGGCGATGGTTTCGGCCCTGATGCGGGAATCGGCGAAGGCCACGTCCTCGGGGATGTCCGGGTTGAGGTGGTGGCACACCATGAGCATGTCCAGGTGCTCTTCGAGGGTGTTCTTTGTGTAGGGCAGCGTGGGGTTGGTGGAGGCTGGGAGGACGTTGGGCAGTCCGGCGATTTTGATGATGTCCGGGGCGTGGCCACCGCCGGCGCCTTCGGTGTGGAAGGTGTGGATGACGCGCCCGTCGATCGCCCGGATGGTGTCTTCCACGAAGCCGCATTCGTTGAGGGTGTCGGTGTGGATCGCTACTTGGACGTCGTATTCGTCAGCGACGCGGAGGGACATATCGATCGAGGACGTGGTGGAACCCCAGTCCTCGTGGACCTTCAGCCCTACCGCGCCTGCGCGGATCTGCTCGGCAAGGGGCTCGACGGCGGACGCGTGGCCTTTCCCGAACAGGCCGATGTTCACGGGCAACCCCTCGGCGGCCTGAAGCATCCGTGAGATATGCCAGGCGCCCGGCGTGATGGTGGTGGCTTTGGTGCCTTCGGCAGGACCGGTTCCGCCGCCCACCATGGTGGTGATGCCGTTGCACAGCGCCGCGGGCACCTGTTCCGGGGAGATGAAGTGGATGTGGGTATCGATACCCCCGGCGGTGAGGATTTTCCGCTCGCCGGCGATGATCTCGGTGCTGGAGCCGATGACAATGTCCACGCCGTCGGTGATCTGCGGGTTTCCAGCCTTGCCGATCTTGAAGATATGGCCGTCTTTCAGGGCGATGTCCGCTCTGTAAATGCCGCTGTAGTCCAGGACCACCACGTTGGTGATGACGGTATCGGGAATGTCCTCGTCCCGGGTGAGGCGTCCGTTCTGGCCCATGCCGTCGCGGATTACTTTTCCGCCGCCGAAGACTACTTCTTCGCCGTAAACCGTGTAGTCCTTCTCGATTTCAAGGAACAGTTCGGTGTCGGCCAGGCGGATGGCGTCACCGGTGGTGGGTCCGTAGAGCTCGGAGTACTGCTTGCGGGAAATCTCGAAGCTCATTGGTTGTCCCTTTCGGCTGCGACGCCCGGGCGGGGTTCCCCGGCAAGGCCAGTACCGCCGTCGAGCTTTCCGTTGACTGCGTTGCTGAGGCCGTAAACCTCACGCGCCCCCACCAGGGCGATCAACCGGACCGTCTTCCTGTCGCCCGGTTCGAAGCGCGCGGCTGTGCCGGCCGGGATGTCCAGGCGGCGGCCATACGCGGCTTCGCGGTCGAACTCCAGAGCGCGGTTCGCTTCGGCAAAGTGGTAGTGCGAGCCGATCTGCACGGGCCGGTCACCGCGGTTCACAACCTCGACGGCGATCGCCTCCCGCCCGCTGTTGCAGGGAATCGAACCTGGCCGGAGCCTATATTCACCGGGGATCATGGGTGCTCCTAGCGGATGGGGTTGTGGACGGTGACGAGCTTGGTGCCGTCAGGGAAAGTGGCCTCGATCTGGACGTCGTGGATCATTTCCGGCACGCCTTCCATCACGTCTTCGCGGCTGAGCAGGGTGGTTCCGTAGCTCATGAGTTCCGCCACGGTCCTGCCATCACGGGCGCCCTCGATGAGCTCGTAGCTGATGATGGCCACAGCTTCGGGGTAGTTCAACTTGAGCCCGCGGCCTTGGCGGCGACGTGCGAGGTCGGCGGCCACCACGATCATGAGTTTCTCCTGCTCACGGGGCAAAAGGTGCACTACATCTCCTTAGGGCTGGGCACAGCTGTTCCTGATGTGACCAGCTTAAGGAGTGGACGTTTCAACCACGTTTCCGATCTGTCTCGGCCGGGGATCGAATGGGCCCGAATTGACCTCAATATATGTTGAGGTCCTAGCATCAATTGAGGTGCGCCCCAACAGCGTCAGTTCAAGCACGTTCCACCAAAGGTATAGCTATGACCCAGCACAATCCCCTGCCGTCCCCGGCAGTCGGCGAACTCTTCAGGGCCGCGTTCCGCGCGCACCCGGCGGGAGTCGCGATCGTCACTGCCGCCGGGCCGGACGGTCCGGTAGGGCTCACGGCGTCCTCCGTGGCGTCCGTCGCGGTGGATCCGCCAACACTCGCCTTTTCCGTTACAGGTGGTCGTTCTGCCTCGGTGATTGCCGCGGCGCAGTCAATCGTGGTGCACCTCGTGGGTGCTGATCAGCTGGAACTCGCGCGCGCTTTCGCCAACCCCGCCGCTCCCCGGTTCACGGAAGACATGGACTGGGAGGTGCTGCCCACCGGCGAGCCCCTTCTCCGGGAGGCCCAATGGGCACTGCGCTGCGACATCATTCACCGGGCGCCGCTTGGCTCCTCCGTGCTTTTAGCGGCGGCGGTCCAGGACATCCGGGCCAACTCCGACGCCTCAGCCCCGCTGGTTTACCACAACCGCGAGTTCCACACGTTGCTGGAGAACGTTCCGGTTCCGGGCTAGGTACTCCGGGCTAGTTGCTAGTTGTTCCGGCCCCGCGCCGCCACGGCCCACTGCTCCACCACAACACCATTACGCACCACCGTTACCTCGTCCACGAGGTTCATGGTGAGGCAGACGTGGTTGGGGATCACCCGGAGCCGGGTGCCCAATGGCGGCAGTTCGGACGACTCGGGCCACACCACCGTGGCGTGGTGCTCGGACAGCGCCGTCACCCTCGCTTCCGGGTACTCGGGAAGCCGGGCATAGCCTGTGGCCCAATCCGGGCGGTCGCTGCCCAGGATCTTGCTGCCGGCATCCACCACGACCCGCCGGACGTTGCCGCCGCGGGCTTCGTGGCGGCTGACCACGGTTGCCGCCACGGTCAACGCGACGTCATCCCACGTGCACCGTTCGAGTTCCAGTTGCTGGGCGTCGCCGAAGACGTAGACGCCTGGACGCAGCTCCGTTGCCGCAGTATCCCCGCCAAGCAGGGCCGTCGGCGTCGACCCACCGCTGATGGTCCGCACGTCGAAGCCCGCCGACACAAGCGCAGCAGCCGCCTGACCCAAAGCATCGTTTTCGTTGCCGGCCGCACCCGTCGGCATTCCCGGCTTGTAGCTGTGGCCCGGGAACGTGAAGACCCCGGCCACACCCAAACCGGCAGCAGCTGCGGCGTTGGCCACCTCCACGGTCTCGTCAGGCAGGACTCCACTGCGGTGATGGCCGCTGTCCACTTCTATCAGCACCTCAACGGAAGCGGCGTCCGGCCCCAGTTGGCGGCCCATCGCCGTCGCACCTTCCGCGGAATCCACACCAACGGCCAGGCGGCACGTGGCGGTCAAAGCGCGAAGTCGCGCCGCGTGATCGGCTTCAACCCACAGAGGGTAGGCAATGAAGATGTCCTTCACGCCATCGGCTGCGAAGACCTCGGCTTCGCCAATCGTGGCAACGGTGATCCCCACAGCACCGGCGGCCAACTGCCTGCGGGCAATCTCCAACGTCTTGTGCGTCTTGACGTGCGGACGGAGGCCAAGTCCCCTGTCCTGCATGCTGGCAGCCATCCGCTGGATGTTGCGGTCAAGGATGTCGACGTCGATCATGACGGCGGGAGTACGGATGTCGGCTGGGATCACGTTCATTCCTAAAACACTAACTCCCCGGATACCAACGTTCAGGGCGCCGACTGCCTGACGCGCAGCTCGAACGCCGCTTCCAGCTGCCGCACCTTGGGAACGGCCATGTTGCTTTCGATCCGCTCGATCAGGAGTTCGACGGCGCGCTCCGCGATTTCCGCACGCCCCGGCGCCACAGTTGTCAGCGACGGCGACGCGAACCGGGCCTCTTCAATATCGTCGAAACCGGCGACGGCCACCTCCTCTGGCACCTGCTTGCCCCGGACCAGAAGTTCGTGGAGGGCACCCAGGGCCAGGGCATCGTTGAGCCCGAACACGGCGTCAAACTCTGCGCCGCTGTCCAGCAGCCGGGCCACGGCCTCGGCTCCCCCATCACGCCTCCACTCGCATCGCATCACCAGTGCGGGGTCGTACTGGACGCCGGCGTCAGCGAGCGCAGCCTTGTATCCGCTAAGGCGCAGGCCACCACTGCCGGTTGTGTCGCCGTCGTCCGCGCCAAGGACAGCTATCCGACGGCGGCCGCCCGCAAGCAGGTGCGTGGTGACGGCTGCGGCGGCCTCGTAGTTTCGGATGAGGACCATGTCCAGGCGTGGGTCTTCCACGAATTCGCCGAGGAGGACCAGCGGCTTCTTGCCGGCGGCGTCGATGATTTGCTGGGCGTCAAGGGTGAGCGGAATGAACAGGAGACCGTCGGTGAGGCTGCGGAACTGGCCCTGCAGGGCGGCGCGTTCATGATCGGCTTCGTTACCGGACTGCTCTACCAGGACCCGGTAGCCGCGCGCCCAGGCGGCCTTCATGATGTCGGAGGCGAGTTCGGCGTAATAGGGCACCGAGAGGTCCGCCAGAACCAGGCCGAGCATGCTCGTCTTGCCGGAGCGGAGGCTGCGGGCGGTGAGGTTGGTTTCGTACCCGAGTTGGTCGATGGCATCCAGGACGCGTTGCCGGGTGGTTGGCCGGATGAATTCGTAGTTGTTGATGACGTTGGAGACCGTCTTCAGGGAGACTCCGGCAACGCGCGCGACGTCGTTCATGGTGACTGCCATTAAGTGTGCTCCTTTGTGCTGGTGGTATACATCGTTGCAGATCCGCGGGGCTGGTCCATCGTGGGTCATGCAGGCGTAGTGTGGGAAGTAGGAGATTTCGGGTGCGGCATATCCGGAGTTGCTTATCGGGGCCGTGCGCGAATACGAGGGCGCTGCCGCCAGCCGGCTCTCCACGCGGCGTTTCCGGGAACGAGGCCTTCATGGCCCAGAACGATGCAGTACCCACGGCAGAACAGTTACAGGATCTGTTGTTGGAAAGCCCGGGATTCACGGAATTCCTCCTGGGCCTCACCACCATTTCGGCATCCCTCCTTGGCGGAGACGCCCCTATGCTGTGTGCCATCACGGTGGAACGGGACCATGGCCCCGCCACGGTGGCGAGCAGCACTGACGAGGCCCGGTTGCTGGATGAAAAGCAATACCAGTTCGACGACGGCCCTTGCCTCACAGCGCTGCGGCAACAACGCACGGTTTTGATCGCCGACCTTCAGTCCGATGCCCTGTGGCAGCACTACGCCCAGGCGACCGCCACCGAGGGCATCAGGACCGTCCTTGCCGTTCCCATCCGGACCGACGACGGCTCAAGATCGGCGCTGAACTGCTACTCCACCACATTGGGAGCCTTTTCCCCGGAGACTGTGGCATCAGTGGAAAGGCATGCGGAATCACTTTCACGGATTTTGCGCCTGGCACTAAGGTTGCATGCCGAGGACCCCTACCCCGAGCACCTGCGCGCAGCGCTGAGGTCCCGGGCCATAGTGGACGCCGCAATTTCGCTGGTGATGGCGCAGAACCATTGCAACCGCGAGTCGGCCCTCAAACTTATACAGCTCGCTTCCCGCAACAGCGATAGGCGGCTTCATGAAATAGCGGGCGACATCCTCCATGCCGCCGGTAGGGAGCAGGGAAACCATGACTGAAACGCAGCGCCCGGACAGGCTCTCTGGACAGGATCCGGTGGAGGACCGTGTGGATCTTGCAGACTTCCTGGTGCATCTGCAGGACCTCTTGGTGCACAACGCGGATGTGCGCGACTTCCTTCAGGATCTGGTGGAGCTGACCGCGAAGAGCCTCACGCGGAACGGCAACACCATTGCCTGCGGCGTCACGGTCATCAGGCAGAAGAAGCCGGTGGCTGTTGCGGACAGCGATCCGCTGGCGCGGAAGCTCGATGACATCCAAAACAGTTTCGGGGACGGTCCTTGCCTTACCGCCTTGCGCACACGCACCATCTCGCACGTACCGAATGTCCGGGATGAAACGAGATGGCTGGAGTATATGAAAGCTGCCGCATGCACAGATGTCGGTTCCATCCTGGCGTTGCCCTTGGAGCTGAACGGTGTCGCCGAAGCCGTGGTGAACCTGTACTCGACCAATACGCACGGTTTCTCGGCCGCGGACATTGCCGCTGCAGAGCAAGTCACTGCCACCGGTGCCAAGGCCCTGTATCTGGCGCTGAAGATAGCCCAGTTGCGGGATGCCCGCGAAAACCTGACGGCAGCCCTGGAGTCACGGACGGTGATCGACACCGCCGTCGGAATTGTCATGGCCCAGAACCGCTGCGGCCGGAGTGCCGCGTTCCAAATCCTGGTGAACGCATCCAGCCACCGGAACATAAAGCTCCGTTCAGTGGCGGAGCACGTCATCGCCCATGTTGCCGGCGACCGCGATTTCACGGCCGCATTTGAGGAGTAGTGCATCCGGTAATCCGATTCGGGTGCCGCAAAAGCACTAGGCTTGAAAGTGCAACGCGGAGAGATTGGCAGAACGCAGATGTCGGTGGGCCCACATGAACGGCCGGGAAGAAGACCATGACGAAGAAGCACCTTCCCCTGGACGAACTCTCCGGCGCCATCGGCAGGATCCTGGGCCTTCTCCTCACGGAAGAAAAGGTGGACCACGCGGTTCAGAGCCTCTCGCAGGCCATCAAGGATTCAGTTCCGGGCGCGATCGGCGCGGGTGTTTCCATCTTCGATCCACAAGGCCGGGCAACCAGCACGGGATCAACCGACGGCATCGTTGAAGAGTCGGACCAGCTCCAGTATGAGTTGGGTCAAGGTCCATGCCTCACTGCCTGGGCGTCCGAAGAACCGGTTCTTGTGGAAGATGCGCACACTGAGTCGCGCTGGCCGGAGTGGACCGCAGCGGTGGTGGCCCTGCCCGTAAGGTCGGTGGTCAGCGCACCGCTTATCGCCAGCGGGCACAGCATCGGTGCCATCAAGGTCTACGCTTCCAGGCCATCAGTTTTCGACTCCGGCACCGTGTCCCTCATGGAACTCTTCGCTTCCCCGGCAGCTACCCTGCTCTCCCACATCCAAAGCTCGGAGACACCACAACGGATCAGCGAAGGCCTGCAGACGGCCTTATACGGCAGGGACCTGGTGAACCGCGCGTGTGGAGTTCTGATGGAGCGCCACAAGATTACCCATGAAGAGGCCCTGCAACGGCTCCTGCTGCAGTCGCGGAACACTGGCACGGCACTGCAACAGGTCAGTGAAGAGCTCATTGCCGGGATTCCGGCAGACCGGCAATAAGGCTGCAAGATGGGCTTCGATAGCAACGAACCCGAACAACGCCGAAGGCTGCTGGCGGCTCTTGAATCCGCCGGAATCTCCACGGGAACACTCTGGCTGAGGTACTTCAGCATCGGCGGATCCGTGGGCGAGTACGAAGTAGAAGCGTACCTGCAAGGCATGCTCTCGCTCCCCGAATTGGAACGCGACCTCCTGGCCATGGCCGCCAACGAGCTCTCCAGCCGCGGGGCCGGACCACGTGCCCCGTATGCGGACGAGCTTCCCGTCGACGAAACACCTGCCCAGGAGAACCCCGGGCTTCCCGACGACGGCCCGGCTTCCCCGTAGCTGTCACACGTCGCTCATACCCCTGCAACGCGCCCGCAACATAGTTGCGGAAAGCTGGAACCAAACAAACGGCACAGCCAGCGGAGGGGGCAACATGAGCATTGCAAACAGGGACCTATTTCAGGCGCTGAAGACACAGGCCACTCTGGCCCAGGCATTCGGCGCGATGCCCGGCAGCCAAGAGGAGCCGCACCCCTTGAGCGAGGGAGACTACGTCGAGGCCTGGCACAACGGCCGGCTGTACCACCAGGGCACCGTGGTCAAGACCGTGGCGGGCACGGACCTTTTCTGGCTCAACGACCACGCCGGGAACCGGCGCCTGCTGGACATGGACTCCATGGAAATTGTGACCGTTGACGGGCCGGCCCCGGAGACCGCAACGCAATCACCCAGGCCGGCACCCACGGCCACCGTCACACCCATCTCCGCGTACCCGACGTTCCACGACGGCTCACAGCAGATCGCCTAGCCGCTCCCGGAGTGTCCTAGGACTCCAGGGAAAGCCTGATCATGGTCCAGCTCACGGGCGGAAGCCCGGCGGTGAGGCTGCCGCCGTCGAGCTTTACACTGACGTTTTCGGACGGCAGGACCGACGTCGAATCGTCGGCCGTCGCCTGCCAATACGGGTCCTTGTTCGTGTAGGTCACCGCTTCGATCACGCCGCTTGCGTTCAAGCCTCCGACAGCGGCCTGCAGGGTCAGCGCGTCAGTTGCCGACCGGTTCACGGCGAACACCACGGCCTCGTTGGCGACGGCGTCATACGTGGCCACTGCTGACAAGGCGCTGAATCCGGCTGTCTTCTCGCTGCTGAGCGCGGGCGACTCGACGGCCACGTTCAGGACCTCGCCCGAGGCGTGCTCTGAGGTGAGTGCGAACGGGTGGAAGGTTGTCTGCTTCCAGGCACGGCCGCCGGGCTCGGTCATGATCGGTGCGATCACGTTGACCAGCTGGGCAAGGCTCGCTGAATGGACGCGGTCGGTATTGCGCAGCAGGGTGATCAGGAGATCTCCCACCACCACGGCGTCGGCCACCGTGTAGCGGTCCTCAAGGAGTACCGGCGCAACCGGCCAGTCATCGCCGGTGGGGGCCTTGGACTCGTCGCGGGTCATGTGCCAGACGTTCCACTCATCGAACGAAATGTTGACCTGTTTCTTGGACTTGGTGGCCGACTTCACGTGGTCGATGTGCGAGACGATGTCCTTGATGAACGCTTCCATCCGGTGCCCGGCGGACAGGTGTTCCTGCAGGTTACCGAAGTCCTCGAAGTACTGGTGCGCGGAGATCAGGTCAACCAGTTCGTACGTCTCATTGAGGACCACTCGCTCCCACTCGCCGAAGGTAGGCATGTCCGGGCCGGAACTTCCGCAGGCAACCAGCTCCAGGTCCGGATTCACCATGCGCATGGCCCGTGCAGTTTCGGCGGCCACGCGGGCGTATTCGGTGGCCGTTTTGTGGCCAATCTGCCAGAACCCGTCCATTTCGTTTCCCAGGCACCACATGGTGATGTTGTGCGGCTCAACGGCCCCGTTGGCCTTGCGCTGCTCGGAAAGTGCGGTGCCGCCCTTGATGGTGGAGTACTCCAGCAGGTCCAGGGCTTCCTGCGTTCCCCTGGTTCCCAGGTTCACGGCCATCATCGGTTCGGCTCCGGCCTTCTCCGACCATTTGGCGAACTCGTCCACGCCCACCAGGTTGGGGTCGCTGGAGTGCCACGCGAGATCCAGGCGGGTGGGGCGGTTTTCCTTGGGGCCAACGCCATCCTCCCAGCGGTAGCCCGACACGAAGTTACCGCCCGGGTAGCGGACTGTGGAGACACCCAGTTCCTTGGTGAGCTCCAGGACGTCCGTGCGGAATCCGTCCTCGTCAGCCTTGGGGTGCTCCGGCTCGAAGATGCCCGTGTAGACGCAGCGGCCCAGGTGCTCAACGAAAGCCCCGAAGGTCTTCCTCCGGACGGGTCCGGTGACGAACGCGGCGTCGATGGTGATCTTGGCGGTGTTGTTCTGGTCTCCCAAAGCGTGGGTCCTTGTCTGCTGGGTTGTTCCGGGGTGTACGAGTCGATTTACAACGTTATAGAAACCATGCTGTAGGTGTATTGGTGGCGAGTCAAGAGATTTCTTTCTCTGCGGCTCCGGACATGCGCGATGGATCGGCGTGCGTGAAAGCCCGTGCCAAGACGGCACGCATAGGCTGGTGGCATGTCACAGCCGAACGTCGGAGCCGCCTACTCGGCGCGATCCGCGGAATACACCCGACTCTTCGGCTCCATCGACAGCACGCACGCAGACGATCGCTCGCTGGTTCAGGAATGGGCCTCTCGACTCAGTGGAAAAGTCATCGACGCCGGCTGCGGGCCAGGGCAGTGGGCCGGCTACCTCCGCTCGCTGGGCACCGAGGTTGAGGGCGTTGACCAGGTTCCGGAATTCATCGCAACGGCCCGGGAGCGCCATCCGGAGATCCCATTCACGCTGGGACGCCTCGAGGAGCTACCAGCAGCCAACCAATCACTCGCCGGGATACTCGCCTGGTACTCGGTGATCCATACGCCACCCCAGGATCTGGGCAACGTCCTTGCCGAATTCGCCCGATGCCTCGAACCGGGAGGCAGCCTGCTCCTGGGCTTTTTCGAAGGCGACGCCGTGGAGGAATTCCCGCACGCCGTGGCACCCGCCTACTTCTGGCCTGTGGAGGAGATGTCCGCCCGATTCCAGGGTGCTGGTTTTGCGGTGGCCAGCACGCACTCGCGGAGGGATCCCGGAGTCCGCCCGCACGGCGCCATGGTTGCGGTGCGGCGCATCAGGCCCGCCCCTGTTCGCTGAGATCTCCCTGTGAGCGGCGAGTGCGACGAACAAACCCCGGAGTGGGCAAGGAGGCGCCGCTACCGTCCCACTACTTGCTTGTCGGAGCGGGAGTGGCGCTTGCATCCTGTCTGTCCAGCTCTTCGTAGATTGCACTGAGGTCTCCGACGACGCAGGCGCTGCCCATCTCCAGACCGAAGCCTTTGATGTTGGCGGTGAAGGAGACAAGGTGTCCGCCGTTCTCATCGGCGTAGAGGCGGATGAGACCTGGGTCCAGGGGGTTCGTTTCCGTGCGGGCGGTAAAGCCCTTGGATTCCCAGAACGTTTTGACGACGTTGACTGATGGCTCCAAGTCGAGGTTTTCCATGGTTTGGCTCAAGACAATGTAGTTCACGCCGTCTTTGCCCGTCAGGTGTTCTGCAGCCCATGTTTCGAGCGCCCGTATCGACCCACCCCTGCGGCCCGATGACTTTTTGGGTTTCGACTTTGAAGGCGTGCAGGTCGGCGAGGGCTTGTTTTAGTTCTTCAATTTGGGCTCAAACGGTTGCGGGATCGCTGGGGTTGTTTGAGCCGTTCATGGGGTTCTCCGTCGTGGGCGTGCAAGCGCTCAGTGCAATGGCCGCGCCAGCCAATGCAGCGAGTATGCGCATGGCCTTTGGACGTGTGTCGTGTTCATAGGGCATGAGGTTCGCTCTTTCCGGAAACTGTTCCAAGCCCACGCACTCCATCACGACGCAACACAGACCGTTGGCGCAACAGACTGCTTACTTCGTAGACGGAGAAGCACTGGAGCCGGAAGGGAGCCCATAAATCTCGGGATACAGCTCTTTGTAAATTGCGTTTTGGTCTCCGGCGACGCAGGCGCTGTCCATCTCCAGGCCGGAGCCTTTGATGTTGGCGGTGAAGGACACAAGGTGTCCGCCGTTCTCGTCGGCATAGAGGCGGATGAGACCCGGGTCCAAGGGGTTCGTTTCCGTGCGGGTGGTAAAGCCCTTGGACTCCCAGAACGCTTTGACGACGTTGACTGATGGCTCCAAGTCGAGGTTTTCCATGGTTTGGCTCAAGACAATGTAGTTCACGCCGTCTTTGCCATCACTGGTGGTGCAGGCGCTGTTGCGGGTTCCCTTGTCGGCCCAGGCCTGGGGCCCGATGACTTTCTGTGTTTCGACTTTGAAGGCGTGCAGGTCCGCGAGGGCTTGTTTTAGTTCTTCGACCTGGGCTTTAACGGTTGCGGGGTCACTGGGGCTGCCTGAGCGGTTCATGGGGTTCTCCGTGGTGGGTGTGCACGCGCTTAGAGCAATGGCTGCGCAGAACAGGGCCGCGAGTATGCGGATGGCCTTTTGTCTAGCCCTGGGTTGATGGGTCATGCGGTTCACTCTTCCCGTGTTGTTCATCGGCCAGCAAATCCAACGGGAGGCGACATAGGCCGCGCGCCTTGCAGGATTCGTTCTCCGTTGCCAGTTGTTGTGAGGGCAGCTTCGTACAGGGCGGTCGTTCCTTTGTCCAGGTAGCCGTAGCCGTCGCCGTCTTTTCTGTGTACCAGTGAGTTGTGTTCGGTGGTGCCTTGATAAAGGGTCCCGTCAATCGTGGCTTCTTCAGAGGAGAACACTTTCGCGCCGAAGGCTTCCATGCGCGGATCCTGGCGTAAAAAGCGTCCCATTTGGGCCAGACCGTCGCCGTCAGCGTGGCTGGCGTACACCTGCCCGGTAGGTACATGAAGTTCTCCGGTGTTCTGGATCTCCTTTTCTATGCCGGCCGAGGCAAGCATCGTGAAGGAGGCGACATTCAACTCCGCGGCGGCAAGGGCATTGGACGTCACGGTCGTCCCGTAGGAGTGGCCCAGGATGTGAAGGGTCTCCGGGGTCCTGTTGCCAAAGCTCGCTCTGACGGCATTGAAACCCCGAAGGTCCGCGACGAATCGTTCAGAACCGACACGGGCGGCATCGCCGCTGTTCACGGTCGGGACAGTCGGCGGGTCGTAATTGATCCACGCCACCACCGCAAAGGACTTACCCGCGTCGTTCAGGCTTTGCCGCGACTGGAGGTTCGCGGCATTTGTTGCCCAGTCATTGAAACCGCTTTGAGGGGTTATGTTCATGCCGGATACAGCGTAGGTAACGTTGTCAGCTGTGTCCGGGTTACCCGCAGAGACCTGCGCCTTGGGCGAGCCATGGGTGAGATCGAATCCGAGCAGGACGGCATCGCCTGTGGCTCCGGCGTTGACAAGAGCCCCACGGATCCCGTCAAGTGCCCGCTGCTGCGTTTGCAGGTTCGTCCAGTTCGGGTTGGTTATGGACTCTCCCGTGCCGATGCGCAGGAGTTGAGGCGTTTTGGCCAGTTCGGCGTTGATGCGTTCCTGCTCGGTGAAGAGGCGTATCCGGTTGGCTTCATTCCGAGCAGTCGCGGTGACCCCGTTCAGGTTCCCGATGATCCCCGGGAAGGCCTTGATCAGAAGCTTCTGACTGGCACCGCATTCGGTTGCTCCCTGAGAGACTGTCTGGCCGAGACCAACCCACCACTGGGCTATCACTACAGGGTCCAACCCTGGTTGTTCGAGGAGCCCCCGAAGTCGGCCTTTGTTAGCAGGGGCGGCAAGCCAGGCTTCAAGTTGCGTGGCATTCAGGGCGCCGATGTCGTTCAAGCTGACCTGCCCTGTTGGCGCGTACTGTATGAGGGCGCTGTTAAGCATGGCGTCAGTCATGGAGCCGCTGCAGGCCTTTTCGAACGCCGTGGCGATCTGTTCAAGCCAGGCCGCGTCGGCGGTGTTCTCGGTCAGAAGTTGCTCGAGGCCGGACACGAACGTGACACTGCCGCAGTTCACCCAGGAACACGCTGCGGTGAACTCACTCCACGCGTTCCGGATTCTTCCCAGCTCCGCGTCCAGGATGTTCGTAGAAGCGCGGGATTGGAACACGAATTCGCGCAGCTTCCCAGGATCCGCCGAGCTGGTTCCCCCTCCCGAACCACCGGCGAACCGGACACGTTCGCTCGCAGAAAACACCGCTGAAATCGTCGGTGCAGCGATCGGGAATTCCATGGGCATCGGATCACTCAACGGGGTCAGGAAGGACTGAAACTCTTGTTCACGGGCCTCGGCGCGGTGCCGCCAGTCGGTGAGCCTCTTTAGCCGGGACTTCTCCTGCTGGGCACGCAGCTTCGCTTCCCGGACGTCCTCCGCCAGACCCGCGAGAACACCGGCTAGATGGCCGCGATCGTTGGCCCTGATAGCACAGGCCTCGGCGAACAAGCGTGCATAGCCGCCCCTGAAGTCCCCCACCGCATAATCCATGGCACCGCCCACGAATCCGCCCTCCCCACGCAGTGCCTCATCCGCGGAATCAGCAGCGGTGATCAAAGCGTCGGCTGCGCCGTCGTCGAAAGCAATCTCCACCGCCGCATCAAAGGCCCCCACGCCAGAATCCCCTCATCAGTAGTTAATCCATCGAATAGTCTAACCGATGATCACCAGAGCGTGTCCTTGGCCATGAAACAAAAAACAGGCCGGAGACTCAACGTCTCCGGCCTGTCCAGGAGGGTGGGCCCTGTGGGGATCGAACCCACGACCCACGGATTAAAAGTCCGATGCTCTACCAACTGAGCTAAAGGCCCTCCAGCTGTTGAAACAGCCATGAATACTGTACCCCAAGCTCAAGCCCACCAAGGAACCCAAGCCGTCGCGCGCCGTCGTCACCTTCTTTGAAGGAGAACTCGACGACGGCGCGCGGCAGCACCGGCGCGTCGGCGCACCGACGAGGGCAAAGTGGGTGGTGAAGGCCCGACCCGGCAACAACAGCAGCCAAGCAACCGTTACTCGACCCCATCAGGGCACAGGAGTACGGTGAACTCATGAGCGAACAGCCAGGATCACGTGCGTACGGCGGAGCAAACAGGCACCACAAGCCCAAGCCCTTCGCGCCCATCGATTTCGAACCGTTCGCCGGTGGGGCAGATCCCGCGCGGGTGTCGGAGGCAGCACACCTGGCCGCCCAGGCCCTGGTCAAGCGGGGGCGTGACAGCGACGATCCGAAAGTCACGCGCCGGCTGGTAAAACTGGCCGACGAGCAAGGCCTGGACGCCATCGCCGAGATGTGGGCCGAAAGCCCCGCCCGCAGCCTGCCCGGAGCACTCTGGAGGCTGTACGCCCTCCGCGCCGCCACCATCCAGAGCCCGGAGCGCATCTCCGTCTACTTCAGGGCCGGCCGCGATACCGCGCAGGTTTCCAACGTGGTGGCGGGCGCCGCCGAACCGCCGGGAGCCGAGGAAATGAAGACCATGGCGGACGCCATTTTGTCGGGTGCTTTCGACGGCGAGTTCGACGTCGCGCTGGAACGTTCCGCGGCCTTCTGCCGCGTGGTGGCGCTCGGCCAGGCGACCCTCGCCGACGGTGCCGAACACACCAACGAAGGCCACGCAAGCAAGCTCACCCGCAACTCCCACCAGTTGGTGAAAACAGCGGAAGACCTTGAGCACGCGGCCAATGCTTGGCGGCTGGGAGAGCTGGACTAACGCGCAAAAAGGGCGAAACGTACCCACGTCGGACCCGGACTGTCAATGTTGACTTAGCCCGCCTGACGGTGAAAACTAAAGCTGGTGTCGAACCGCGAAACCCCCGGGCTTCAACTTATAGCCGCTTCGAGCGGCCTACCGCCGAGAGGCGTATCCGGTTCGGCACCATTTTTATGCCCGGACGCAGTTTGCCCGGGCCAGTCCTGGGACGACCCGGGCAGCTGCGGCAGATAACTACTTCAGTGTGACCGTGGTTTCAGCGGTTTCCTTCTTGTCGTGATCGAGGTCGCCGGCGGCGTCCTGCGGAGTCATGGTGGCGCTGATCTCAGCTTCCTTGCCCGCGGTGTAGGCGAAGTTCTCTGCGATGTTGAACGACTCACCCGGCTTCAGCACGAACGGGTCCTTCTCCTTGAGCTTGATGCCCGAGCTGCTGAGGCCGTGCTTCTCGAAACCGTCACTGCTGGAATCGGACGGCATTCCGCCAAGGTACTTCCAGTCCGTGTACTTGGCAGTCGGCGTCACCAAAGAGTGGCTCAACGGAATGTCCGCCGATGAGGTGTTGGTGACCACGTAGTTCACGTAGACGATCGGAGCGCCCTTCTTCAGCAGATTCTCCTTGGTCTCCTTGTCCACGAACATGCTGTCCTTGGAATTGACGTCCGTTGCTACTTGGAAGACGTCAACGGAGAAGCTGTCACCCTTCAGGCTTCCCAGCTTGTCGCCGGCATCTGAAATGGGAAGAGCCCAGGAAGCAACCTTGTAGGCGCCGGAAGAGGTGCCTTCCGAGGAGGGCGAGCTCGATGACGAGGACGAGGACGAGGTCGATGACGACGCCGACGGCGAGGCTGACGAAGAGGAGGACGACGGCGATTCGGAACCTCCCGCCGTCGAACTCGACGCGGCGGGGCCGCAGGCACTCAAGGCGAGCATCCCGGCAGCCGCCAAGCCGGTTATTTTCGCTACATTGTTGAAACGCACAATTCCCCCATTAATTGGATTAATTAATTGACTTGCCAAGTCTCACACGGCTGTGCAGCACCCGCGATGGGGACAACTTCCCGCAACCCTCCCGCGCGCATCCCGCACCCCTCTCCCGACCGGTAAAGTTGGGGACGAAACGGGTCGCGTCAAGTCAAGCGGTCCGCGCCCACCCGTCCCCAGCCCGGAAGCGACATGAAGCTGCGCCTTTTCCCCCAGGAACCTGCCGGGCTCGTATTGCTGGCACAGATGGCCGGCGTGATCGTGGCCGCCACCGGAACCCTCTCCGAAATTCTCGGCGCCCCCGCGAGCGAGCACGAACGGCTTGCGGAGGAACTGCACGAGCACGAGTCCAAGTCCCTGGACCTGCACTTCGCGCTGCTGACCCATATGCGGACCAGCTTCGTGAATCCCCTCCCCCGCGAAGACATGTACACCCTCTCCCGCCACCTCAATGAGGCCATGGAGAAGCTGGATGCCGCCGGCGACCTCGTGGCAATCTACAAACTGGACCGGCTTCCCAAACGCGCGGCCGACCAACTGGAGATCATCAGCCGCCAGGCCGAGCTGACGGTGGACGCCATGCGGAAACTCGAAGACCTCGACGAGCTTGAGGACTACTGGATCGAAATCCTCAGGCTGACCAAACGGGCCGAACGCACCCACCGGATCTGGGTGGCCGAAATGCTCAAGGACATGAAGTCCACCCAGTACGCGCGGCACCGGGACATCGCCAACCAGCTGGTGGAAGTCACCAAGGACATGCGAAAGATCGCAACCCAGGTAGGCAGCATCATCGTCAAGGAATCCTGACGTGACAATCGCCGTCCTGGTCCTTGTAGTTGCTTTGGCCTCCGGCTTCGCGTTCCTCAACGGCTTCCGGGACGTCTCCAACGCCGTCGCGCTCTCCACACGGACCCGGGCCCTCACGCCGTCCATTGCCGTGCTGCTGGCTGCTGTCTTCAACTTTGTGGGTGCCATGCTCAGCGGCACGTTCGTCCTCGCGTTCACACAGGCGTGGATCACCCTGCCCCAAGGCACCAGCGGCCTGACCATGCTCGCCTCCGCCTTGGCGGCCTCGATACTGTGGGGTGTTTATGCGTGGTGGCGGGGCATTCCCTTGTCCTCCACGAACTCGCTGGTGGGCGGCCTGATTGGTGCCGGCAGCGCCAGCCTCCTGGTGGGCGGAAACTCCCTGGGAGGCGTGGACGGCATCGTTGTCACGCAGGTTGTCCTTCCGCTTGTGCTTTCCCCGCTGATAGCTTTCGGGGCGGCCTACCTCCTGGTGTGGCCAGTGACCTGGGCCGCCCGCTACACGCAGCCGAACGTGGTGAACAGGCGCTTCCGGCGTGCACAGGCCGTATCCAGTGCGGCCGTAGCGTTCGGCCACGGCCTCCAGGACGGGCAGCGCACGGCAGCGGTCATTCTTCTGGCAATCGTGGCTGCCGGGTTGTCCGGCGGTAACGACGTACCCCTGTGGATCCTGCTGCTCACGGCAGTCATGCTGACGGCAGGCACCCTGTTGGGTGGCTGGCGGATATCGCACACTCTGGGACACAAACTGGTCCGGGTGGATCCCCTGCGTGGATTCGTTGCCCAGACACTGACGTCGGTCATGCTGTTCATCGGCGCGATCGGCTTCCAGTTGCCGCTCTCCACCACGCACACGCTCACGGCCTCGGTGTTGGGCGGAGGCGTCAACCAGCGGTTCCACACCATCAACCGGCGCCTGGTCCGGCGGATACTGCTGTTCTGGCTGGTCACTCCCCTGGTCACCGCAGCCGCGGCGTTCATCCTGGAACTGGCGTTCTCCCCCCTCACGCGCCTCTAGACCCAACTAAGTAACAGCAAACGGCCCACTGAGCGTTCAATGGACCGTTTGCTGTTACTTAGTTGGGTACGAAAAAACGACGGCGGCCGTACCCCCAAGGCGACGGCCGCCGTCGTTATGTGCCGACTCCCCCAGAGAAGCCGGAACCCGCGAAACCCGCTTATCCGAAGCGGCCGGAGACGTAGTCTTCCGTGGCCTTCTGGGACGGGTTGTTGAAGATGGACGTGGTGTCGGCGAACTCGATGAGCTTGCCGGGCTTGCCGGTGCCCGCGATGTTGAAGAACGCGGTCTTGTCGGACACACGGGCGGCCTGCTGCATGTTGTGGGTCACGATCACCACCGTGTACTGGTCCTTGAGCTCGTTGATGAGGTCCTCAACGGCCAAGGTGGAGATGGGGTCCAGGGCGGAGCAAGGCTCGTCCATGAGGATCACCTGGGGCTCCACAGCGATGGCGCGGGCGATGCACAGACGCTGCTGCTGGCCACCGGAAAGGCCGGAGCCCGGCTTGTCCAGGCGGTCCTTGACCTCGTTCCACAGGTTGGCGCCCACCAGGGACTTTTCCACGAGGGCATCGGCTGCACCCTTGGAAATCTTCTTGTTGTTCAGTTTCACGCCGGCCAGGACGTTATCCCGGATGGACATGGTGGGGAACGGGTTGGGACGCTGGAAGACCATGCCCACCTGGGTACGAACGGTGACGGGGTCCACGCCGGGGCCGTAAAGGTTGTCGCCGTCGAGAAGGACTTCGCCCTCGACGCGGGCACCGGGAAGGACCTCATGCATGCGGTTCAGGGTGCGGAGGAAGGTCGACTTGCCGCAGCCGGACGGCCCGATGAAAGCCGTCACGGACTTGGCTTGGATGTTGATGTTGACGTCCTCGACGGCCAGGAAATTGCCGTAGTAGACATTCAGGTCTTTGACGTCGATGCGCTTGGACATGGTGTTCCTTTGTTCCTTGGGGGTTCTGGAAGTTTTTGAGTGCCAGTTGGGCCTGGCAGCCCGCTAGCGGCCCGTCTTGGGAGCGAACATGCGGGCAATGAGGCGGGCTCCGAGGTTCAGGAGCATCACCAGGATGATCAGCACCAGCGCGGCACCCCAGGCCCGCTGGTCCGAGGGACCAGGGTTGGACGGCGACGTCGGGTTGAGGATCTGCGTGTAAATGAACGTGGGCAGCGAGGCCATCCAGCCACCGAACACATTGTTGTTGATGGTGGTGGCGAAGCCTGCGGTCACCAGGATTGGCGCGGTTTCGCCGATAACGCGGGCGATCGCCAGGGTGACGCCGGAAGCGATACCGGAGATCGCCGTCGGAATGACCACCTTGGTGATGGTGCGCCACTTTCGAACGCCAAGCGCGTAGGAGGCTTCGCGGAGTTCGTTCGGGACGATCTTCAGCATTTCCTCGCTGGAGCGGACCACCACCGGGATCATCAGGACTGAAAGCGCGACGGCGGCTACCGCACCGGTCTTGGTGCCGGGGCCCACGATGGCGAAGAAGAACGCTGCCGCGAAGAGGCCGGCCACGATCGACGGGATGCCGGTCATGACATCCACGAAGAAGGTGATGGCGCGGGCCAGCGGACGGTCGTTGCCGTATTCCACGAGGTAGATCGAGGTGAGCAGGCCAACCGGCACCGAGATGACGGTGGCAAGGAGCGTGATCTGGATGGTGCCCATCAGGGCGTGGTAGATGCCGCCCAGGACGGGTGCGCCTTCCTCGGCTGCTTTGTTGTCGAACGCGCCGGTGACGCCGTTCATGGAGGTGCCAAGGAACCCGGGGGTAATGAGCCCGGGGATGCCGTTGATCAGCACCGTGACGATCACCGAGATCAAAGGCAACAAAGCGATCAGGAAGGCGCCCACAACCAAGCAAGTTGCAAGCTTGTCCTTGGCTTTGCGGGCACCTTCAACAGCGCCGCTCCAGGACACCAGGCCTACAGCGAAGAGGATGGCGGAGACGATCCCCCAGCCGAAGGCATTGAATCCGATCAGTGCAAGGATGGCCGCGCCAACAACAAGTGCGACAGCCAGTACGATGTACGGCGCGAACTTGGGCAACTGCCCCTTGGTGAGTGCGGAGCGCTTGCGGACTACTGTGGCGGTCATTTAGTTGGCTCCCGAGAATTCTTTGTGCCGTGTGATGATCCAGCGGGCGATCATGTTCACGCCCAGGGTGATGACGAACAGCACCAGGCCCGCAGCGATCAAGGTGTTGACCTTCAGGCCGCTGGCTTCGGGGAAGTTCAGTGCGATCTCTGCGGCGATGGTCTGGTTGCCGGACTGGATCAGGCTGGCGGTGAGGACGCCGGAGGAAAGCACCAGCGCGACGGCCATGGTTTCACCCAGTGCCCGGCCAAGGCCAAGCATGATGGCGCTGATAATGCCGGGACGACCGAAGGGCAGCACAGCCATCTTGATCATTTCCCAACGCGTGGCTCCGAGGGCCAGGGCTGCTTCTTCGTGCAGCTTGGGGGTCTGCAGGAAGATTTCGCGGGACAAGGAGGTGATGATCGGAAGGACCATGACGGACAGGACGATGCCGGCCGTGAGGATGGTCTTGCCGGTGGCCGAGGCGGGACCTTCGAAAATCGGGATCCAGCCGAGGTAGGTGGCCAGCCAGTCGTACGCGGGGGAGATTTCCTTGGCCAGGAATGCCGCACCCCAGGCGCCGTAGACAACGGAGGGAATGGCGGCCAGCAGGTCCACCACGTAGCCCAGGCCGGCGGCGAGCCGGCGCGGAGCGTAGTGCGAGATGAACAGGGCCACGCCAATGGCCACCGGGGTGGCAATGACCAGCGCGATCACAGCGGCGATCAGTGTGCCCACAACAATCGGGGCAATGTAGGCGAAGAAGCCGTGTCCGCCCTGGATGTCAGCGGCCGGAGCGGTGAGCGCGGGGATCGCCTGCACCACGAGGAACAGCGCGACTCCGAAGAGAACCGCGAGAATCAGGCACCCTGCGGCCATGGCGGCCCCGGAGAAAACCTTGTCCCCGGCGCGTCCTGCGCCGTGGGAGGTTGTCAGGGAGTTGGTGGTCACTTCACGATCCTTCATTCTGGAGTGAACTGGTGTTGCATGGCTAAGTTCCCTGCCCCGCTCCAGTGGCGTTGTGGCCACTGGCAAGCGGGACAGGGAACTTCAGTGTTCAGCCGGGTTCAGGGAACCCGTTGGGAACCTTAGGCCTTGGCCTTGATGGTTTCGATGGCAGCCTTGGCCTTGTCCTGCAGCGTCTTGGAGAGCGGTGCGGACTTCGCGGCGTCAGCGGCGGTCTTCTGTCCGTCGTCGGAAACTACGTAGGATTCGAAGGCCTTGACCAGGTCGGCAACTGCCTTGGTCTCGTACGTGGTGCACACGACGTGGTACGAGACGAGGACTACCGGGTAGGCACCAGATGCGGTGGTCTTGCGGTCCAGCTTGATGGCGACGTCGTTGCTGGCGCGACCGTCAACGGGCTTGCCGGCTTCGACTGCCTTTGCGGCGGCGTCGGCGGAGATCTTGACAAACTCGTCGCCGACCTTGATGGAGGCGGTGCCCAGCTTGCCGGATACTGCGGAGTCGTCAGCGTAGGTAACGGCACCCGGGGTGTCCGTGACGGTCTTGACGACGCCGGAGGTTCCCTTGGCGTTCTCGCCCTTCAGGGAGGCGGGCCAAACGCCGGCAGCCTTGTCGGTCCAGACCTCGGGAGCAGCGGATGCGAGGTAGTCGGTGAAGTTGGAAGTGGTGCCGGAGTCATCGGAGCGGTTCACCGGGGTGACCTTGAGGTCCGGGAGGGTAACGCCTGCGTTGAGGGCAGCGATGGCGGGGTCGTTCCAGTTGGCGATTTCGCCGCGGAAGATCTTGGCGACCGTTGCGGCGTCGAGCTTCAGTTCCTTGACATCGGGGATGTTGAAGGCGACGGCGATCGGGGAGATGTAGACCGGGATGTTGATGGCACCCTCAGGGCCGCACTTGGCCTTGGAAGCTTCGAGCTCGTCGTCCTTGAGGTAGGCGTCCGAGCCGGCGAACTGTGCCGAACCGTCGATGATCGCCTTGCGGCCAGCGCCGGAACCATCCGGGGAGTACTGGACAGTGGCGCCCTGGTTTGCAGAGGCGAAACCGGCCTTCCAGGAGTCCATGGCTGCGCCGGTCGAGGAGGCGCCGATGCCGGTCAGCGTGCCGGTCACCTTGGTGCCGGCTGCTGCGGACTGGGTTCCGCCCGTGGTGCCGGTTGCGTTGTCAGAACCGCAAGCGGTGAGCGCGAGTGCGCCTGCTGCGATGACCGCGATTGCCGCGTTGCGGCCGAAGCGAGTTGCCTTCACTTGGATGTGCCCCTTCCAGGGATTTCTCAGATGCGTTCCGAACGGAGATTTCGGCGTGCGCGAGCTGTGGACCGTTTTGTTCCTTTACTGAAAGTAAGGAGCGCAGGTAACGGGATCTGCGGTGGCAGGTGAACGGAAGGTGAACGACGGCGGACCATTGGGTTATGTGGCGCGCGCCACCTTGAGTGGTTCCGCCGTTACGCTCGTCGCTCCCCGGTGGAACGTGGCACGGCAAATAGACTGGAAGGCATGGCTGCCGCTAAGGGACTGAACGCAAGCAAGAGGTTTCTGCGGGCCAGAGTCCGGACTGGCCTGGTCCGGAGCCGGAACTCGTTGACCCCGGCCATCCAGATGACGGTGTGCGCTGTGGGCGCCTACGCCTTCGCCGAATACGTGCTGGGCCACCAAGGGCCCTTGTTCGCGGCAACGTCCTCCTTGATCGCGCTCGGCTTCTCAAGGGATCCGCGGCTACGCCGGGTCATCGAGGTTGGCCTGGGCTGCACACTGGGCATCGTTGTTGGTGATTTGCTGCTTCACTGGCTGGGCGCCGGGATCTGGCAGGCCGCCGTCGTGCTTCTTTTCTCCATCCTGCTGGCCCGGTTCCTGGACAGCGGCACCATCTTCACCACCCAGTTGGGCTTGCAGTCATTGCTGGTGGTGTTGCTTCCGGCGCCGGCCGGCGGGCCTTTCACGCGAAGCCTGGATGCCGTGGTGGGTGGCGTCTGCGCGCTGCTGGTGACCATCCTGGTGCCGAAGGATCCGCGCAGGGAACCCCGGAAGGACATCCAGAAAATCCTGCACGAACTTGCCGAGGTGCTGCGCGAGTGCGCCAAGGCCATGATCGAAAGTGACTCCACCGCTGCCTGGCACGCCCTGATCCGTGGCCGCAACTGCCAGCCCTTGGTGGACCGCATGCGGCAGACGCTGCGGGCGTCCGGGGAGGTTGCAACGCTGGCCCCCGCCCATCGCAGGCACCGGGACGAACTCGCAGGGCTGGAACACTCCCTGGAATACATCGACCTCGCGCTCCGCAACAGCCGGGTGTTCGCCCGTCGCCTCACCAGCGCCATCAACCATGCTGCATTGTCCGACGAAGCGATCGACAGCATCTCGGAGGTCCTGCAGGAAACCGCCGCCGCCATCGACGAGCTGACCATTGGGCTGTCCGAACAGAGCGAAGGCACGCGCAGGGTTCACCTGCGGCGGGCCAGGAACGACCTTTCTGACATCGCGGCCCGGCTGCACCCGAAGATTCTCGACGTCCAGCGGCTTGAGGGCGAAACCGTGGTGATGCTCTTCAGGCCGCTGATGGTGGACCTGCTGGAAGCCAGCGGGATGGAACCCGAAGAAGCCCGGGCGGTGCTCCCGGCACTGTAAGGCCCCCCAGGCTGCTCCCAGCCAGGTCACATTTCCACTGTGGATAATGGGTCGATGCTTTCTGTCCCTTCCGCACGCCTGTCCCTGCGCACCAGGCCTGCCCCTGCCCTCCGCTTGCGGCAACGGCTCCTCTTCCTCTGGGCAGGCGCACTCTTTGTAGCCGGGGACGCGGTCTTCTGGTTGATGTTCGCTGCCGTTTTGTCCTCAAGCGGCCTGGCAACGCTCGACGGCGCTGTCCACTCCTTCACGGTGGATTCCCGCAGCTCCCTTGCTACAGGCCTTCTTGCCGCCGTTTCCGCAGTGACCTCACCTACCGTCATGGCGGCGGTTGGCGGTCTGGTCGGAGTGGTGTGGGCCGTGTGGAAGAAGGAACTGTGGCGTCCGGCCGTCCTGATAGGCGCCATGGTGCTCTCGGTTGTCCTCGCAGCTGTCATCAAGCTCGAAGTTTCCAGGTCCCGGCCGCCCTCGTCGGACTTCCTCCTTGGGCCCGACGACGCCCTGTCCTTCCCGTCCGGCCATACGCTGGGCGCCGCGGTTTTCGCACTTGTCCTCAGCTATTTGCTGGTGTCCCGCGCCAGAACCCGCACGACGGCGGTGGTTGCCTACTCCGCCGCCGCACTGCTGACGCTGCTGGTCGCCTACAGCCGGCTGTATCTCGGCTACCACTGGCTCACTGACGTGGTCGCTTCCATTGGGGTGGCGCTGGGCGTGTTCGGCCTGGCCGTGTTCGTGGACGCGGTGCGGTACGGGCGGGCCAATCCTGTCACACCCCCCGACTAGTCTGGAACGCATGGCTTCAAAGACATCCCGCGCATCCAAGACACCCGCCTACAAGTGCGCCGAATGTGGCTGGACGGCCATCAAGTGGGTGGGCCGTTGCGGCGAGTGCCAGGCCTGGGGAACCGTTGAGGAATACGGCGCCACCGTTGCACGTACGACGGCGGCCGCTACAGTTCTGGAGCCGGCCCGCCGCATCGCCGAGGTGGACGGAACCACAGCGGCCTTCCTGCCGACCGGCGTCGACGAGTTGGACCGCGTCCTCGGAGGAGGGCTGGTTCCCGGTGCCGTCATCCTGCTGGCTGGGGAACCCGGCGTCGGAAAATCCACGCTCCTGCTGGACGTCGCGGCAAAGTTCGCCCGAACCGGGCAGGACGTCCTGTACATCACGGGTGAGGAATCGGCAGCGCAGGTGAAGCTGCGTGCGGAACGCATCGACGCCGTCGCCCATACCCTTTACCTGTCGGCGGAGACTGATCTGGGCCAGGCCCTGGGCCAAGTGGAGAAGCTTGAACCCAAGCTCCTGATCGTGGACTCCGTGCAGACGCTGAGCAGCGCAGACGTGGAGGGCAGCGCCGGGGGTGTTTCACAGGTGCGCGAGGTAGCAGCTTCCATCATTGCCGCTGCGAAGAGACGCAATATGACCACATTGTTGGTGGGCCACGTGACCAAGGAAGGCACCATCGCCGGCCCGCGTTTGCTGGAACACCTGGTGGATGTCGTGTGCCAGTTCGAAGGCGAGCGCCACTCGCGCCTCCGCCTGCTGAGGGCGGTCAAAAACCGTTACGGAGCTACTGACGACGTCGGGTGTTTCGATCTCAACGAGGCTGGCATCGAAGGACTGGCCGATCCCAGCGGATTGTTCGTTTCGCGTACCCGCGAGCCGGTATCGGGGACGTGCATCACGGTAACCATGGAGGGCCGGAGGCCACTGCTCGCCGAGGTCCAGTCACTCCTTGCCGAGAGCGCCAACTCCCAGCCGCGCCGCGCCACCAGTGGTTTGGAGAGTTCCCGTGTTGCCATGCTGCTGGCAGTCCTCCAGCAACGCGCGGGCTGCATGCTGCACAAGGATGACTCCTACGTGGCGACTGTTGGCGGTGTGAAACTTACTGAACCGGCCACGGACCTTGCCGTCGCCTTGGCGGTTGCCTCCGCCAAGTCACGCAAGGCGCTCCCCCAGCGGCTGATCGCTTTTGGGGAAGTGGGCCTGGCGGGCGAGGTCCGCCCAGTCCCCGGAATCAACCAGCGCATCCAGGAAGCCCACCGGCTGGGCTTCACCCACGCCATTGTTCCGGCCAGCCCGGCGGGAGCGGGAGTTATCCCGGATGGCTTCTCCGTCCGCGAAGTGGGACACCTGGCCGAGGCCCTGGAACTCCTCATAACTTAACCCTTTCGGGGTGTCGGGCATCTCCGGGGCGACGCGTCGGCAAGGATTGGTCCATGACCAAACGGAATGTGCTTATCGGGGGACGCTTTTTCTTTGGGATTTTGACGTTGGTGGCAGTTGCGACCCAGCTGGTGGTCCATATCGGGCTGAATTACGATATTTGGAATTTCTTCAGTTACTTCACCAACCTGTCCAATATTTTCGCCGCCGTAGTCCTGCTCATCGGCGGTTACAGGGTGTTGATCCGCAAGCGCCCCAGCGAGGCGGATGACGTAACGCGCGGCACGGCCACCATTGCGATGGCTGTGGTGGGGCTGGTATTCGGTGCCCTCCTTGCCGGCGAGGACCTTGGTTCCATGGTGCCGTGGGTGAACTTCGTGGTGCACTACCTGATGCCTGTGGTGATGGTGGCGGACTGGCTGTTCCAGCCGCCACGGGCCAAGCTCGAGCTCCGGCACATTTGGTACTGGCTGATCTACCCCATCGCGTATTTGACGTACAGCCTGATCCGGGGCGCTTTCGTGAACTGGTACCCCTACTGGTTCATCAATCCCGATCGCGCTGGTGGTTGGGGTGGCGTGGTGGTATTCGCCTTGGCCATCTCGGTGGGCTTCCTGCTGGTGAGCCTGGCGATGCTGTGGCTGGGGAACAGGTTGAAGCGCAACGTGGATTACTAGCCACTTTGAAGCAACTTCCGAACATAACGAAATGACCCACTTTGGGGCTTGCTGGTGCGGTTAACGGTGCTTCGAAGCCCTATCATTGAGCTTGGCGTCACAAGGCCATTTTTTGGATGCGCCAACTGACGCCGGATTCAGCATGTCTGCGAGCCGTGGCTTGCACCTTCGAAGGGAAACCCTATGGCCCGGAGCCCGGAAGAGTCGCTTAAGGCGACTCTGGCCAGAGTCGCACCCGGAACTCCGTTGCGCGACGGTCTGGAGCGCATCCTCCGCGGGCGCACCGGTGCACTGATTGTGCTGGGGTACGACCGCACCATCGATTCCATCTGTTCGGGCGGCTTCGATATCGGCATCGATTTCTCTCCCACCCGGCTGCGCGAACTGGCCAAAATGGACGGGGCCATCATTTGCGACAAGGACGCCAGCAACATTGTTCGCGCGGCGGTCCAACTTGTCCCGGATTCGAGCATCGAAACCCAGGAATCCGGCACCCGGCACCGCACGGCTGAACGCGTCGCCATCCAGACCGGCGTTCCCGTCATTTCGGTGAGCCAGTCGATGCAAATTATCGCGTTGTACGTGAACGGCCTGCGCCACGTCCTGGAAGGGTCCGAGAAGGTTCTGGCCCGCGCCAACCAGGCCTTGGCAACGCTGGAGCGGTACAGCGCCAGGTTGGACCAGGTGACCAGCTCATTGTCGGCCTTGGAGATCGAGGCTTTGGTGACGGTCAGGGACGTGGCGGTGACCTTGCAGCGCCAGGAAATGGTCCGCCGCATCTCCGAGGAAATTGCCCAGTATGTCCTGGAACTCGGCGAAGACGGCCGCTTGTTGTCCCTCCAGGTGGAGGAACTCACCGTGGGGCGCGGACCGGGCAGTGAAGTGATCATCCGCGATTACTCCGACCCCAACACCACCCCTGAGGAGATCGAGGAAGCCGTCCAGGCACTGCTCAACCTCGGACCCACGGAATTGATCGACCTCAGCCGTATCGCCCACATTATTGGCTTCGCCGGCGGTGTTGAGCAGTTGGACGCAGTGGTCCAGCCGCGGGGCTACCGTTTGCTGTCCGGCCTCAAGTCCGTGCCCAAGGCCGTTGCCGACCGGCTGGTGGACTACTTCGGCGGACTGCAGAACCTCATGGCCGCCACCATTGACGATCTCATGACAGTAGATGGCATCGGCGATCAGCGTGCCCGTACGGTCCGGGAGGGCTTGAGCCGCATGGCCGAGGCGAGCCTGCTGGACCGTTTCCTCTAAGCTGACTGCCGCCGTCGACCGCTAGTTAAGCTGGAAGACTGCCTTCGGGCTGGCCTTGTTTCCCAGCCGCGCCTCAAACGTGTAGTAGGCGCCGCCGGCGCCGGGTTTGGCGTTGATCACGCCGCATCCTTCCAACGACCTGTTGCGTTGCCACGGGAAGTTGGCGGTCTCGCTCTTGCCGGGCTGGATGGTCTTCACCAGGTCTACTCCCCCGGTCTGGCAGTCCTTGGAGGAGAAGATGCGGTCCGAGCCACTCATCACCACGTATTCCATTTGGGACGTGCCCACGTTGACTTCGCACGGGGCTGCGTTGCCGTTGGTGATGGTCATGGTCAGCAATGGTTTTTCGTCGGCACCGTAGGCCGGCTTGTCGGTTTTCGCCGCGACGGTCATCAGGTTGAAGTCGCACACGGGGGTGGGCGAGGCCGACGCCGACGGTGTGGAAGACGGCGGGCTCCCCTGTGTGGGCACTTGCGAGGGTTGCGGGGTGTCTACCGCTTGGGGCTCGGGAGTCCCCGCGAACATGCCCGTCACGGCCAGCACGCCTACGACCACCAGGACAATGACGAGCACCAGGCCGCCAAAAACAACCTGTCGTCGACGGCGGTACACGGCAGGGCTGGGTCGTCGCCGTTTCACCGGGGTGGATGAGCCACGGGCAGCACCCTTCGCCGGCGCTGTTGAGCGCGCGGTCGACTGCTGCTTACCGTTGGTGGCCATGCTTCTAGGCTAGGCTCGCGGCCGTCGGCACGCCTAACCTACACGCCGCAGGGCAGCAATCCGGGCGTGTGTGACGTCGGACATGGGCCGGGTCCGGCGGTGCTTCCACTAGAGTTGATGGCAGTATGACACTCCCCGATTCCGATGCGCTTGCCCGGCTCCACGACGCCTTGGACCAGTGGTTCTCCGAGACCGCCAGGGACCTGCCATGGCGCCAGCCGGACTGCAGCCCCTGGGGAATCCTGGTCAGCGAAGTCATGCTCCAACAGACCCCCGTCGTCCGTGTGCTGCCGGTGTGGCTCGACTGGATGGAGCGCTGGCCCACACCCGCCCATCTGGCCGCGGAGCCTTCCGGTGAAGCAGTCCGCCATTGGGGCCGGCTCGGGTATCCGCGCCGCGCGCTGCGGCTGCACGCGGCCGCCGTCGCCATCTGCGGGGAGCACGATGGCGAGG
>NZ_JAQPPK010000022.1 GCF_029952445.1 Paenarthrobacter nitroguajacolicus
GCGCAGGCCGTCCGGGTGGCGGACCGGGTCGTCCCGGCGGCGCTCCCGGTTCAGGCACTGGTGGCGGAGCTCCCGCCGGCGGTGGCTTCGGCAAGGGTGGTCGCGGTCGTGGCGGTACCCAGGGTGCCTTCGGCAAGGGCGGCGCCGGTCGTGGCAAGCAGCGCAAGTCGAAGCGTGCAAAGCGCCAGGAACTGGAGCAGATGAGTGCTCCGTCACTGGGCGGCGTATCAGTACCCCGCGGTGACGGCGAGACCATCATCCGCCTGCGTCGCGGCTCGTCCATCACGGACTTCGCCGAGAAGATCGATGCAAACCCGGCCTCACTGGTGACCGTGCTGTTCCACCTTGGTGAAATGGCTACGGCTACGCAGTCCCTCGACGAGGACACCTTCGGCCTGCTTGGCGCCGAACTTGGCTACAAGCTCCAGGTTGTTTCGCCCGAAGATGAAGAGCGCGAACTGCTCGACCAGTTCGACATCAACATCCAGGACGAACTCGACGCCGAAGGCGACGACGTCCTCGAGCCCCGCGCACCGGTTGTCACGGTCATGGGTCACGTTGACCACGGTAAGACCCGCCTGCTCGATGCCATCCGCAACTCCAACGTTGTGGCCGGCGAGCACGGTGGCATCACCCAGCACATCGGTGCTTACCAGATCAGCCACGTCCACGAGGGCACGGCCCGCGACATCACCTTCATTGACACTCCCGGTCACGAGGCCTTCACGGCCATGCGTGCCCGTGGTGCCAAGGTCACCGATATCGCGATCCTGGTTGTCGCAGCCGACGACGGCGTTATGCCCCAGACGGTGGAAGCACTCAACCACGCACAGGCAGCCAACGTGCCGATCGTTGTCGCAGTGAACAAGATCGACAAGGAAGGCGCCAACCCTGACAAGGTCAAGGGCCAGCTGACCGAGTACGGCCTGGTTCCCGAGGAATACGGTGGCGACACCATGTTCGTAGAGGTTTCGGCACGCCAGAACCTCAACATCGACGAACTGATCGACGCCGTCCTGCTGACGGCCGATGCCGCCTTGGACCTGCGCGCCAACCCGGACAAGGACGCTCGAGGCATTGCCATCGAAGCTAACCTCGACAAGGGCCGCGGTGCTGTTGCTACCGTCCTGGTGCAGTCCGGTACTTTGGCAGTCGGCGACACGATCGTTGCCGGTACGGCACACGGCCGCGTCCGTGCCATGTTCGACGAGAACGGTGAGGCACTCGATGTCGCGCTGCCGTCCCGCCCGGTGCAGGTCCTCGGCCTGTCCAACGTGCCGCGTGCAGGTGACACCTTCCTGGTGACCCCTGACGAGCGCACGGCCCGCCAGATCGCTGAAAAGCGTGAAGCTGCCGACCGCAACGCCGCACTGGCCAAGCGTCGCAAGCGCATCAGCCTGGAAGACTTCGACCAGGCCGTTGCAGAAGGCAAGATCGACACCCTCAACCTCATCCTCAAGGGTGACGTGTCCGGTGCCGTCGAAGCCCTCGAAGACGCCCTGCTCAAGATCGACGTCGGAGACGACGACGTTCAGCTCCGTGTCATCCACCGCGGTGTGGGTGCCATCACGCAGAACGACGTCAACCTCGCCACGGTGGACAACGCCATCATCATCGGCTTCAACGTCAAGCCGGCCGAGCGTGTTGCAGAACTGGCTGACCGTGAAGGCGTGGACATGCGCTTCTACTCGGTCATCTACGCAGCAATCGATGACATTGAGATGGCCCTCAAGGGCATGCTCAAGCCGGAGTACGAGGAAGTCCAGCTCGGTACCGCCGAGGTCCGCGAAGTCTTCCGTTCTTCCAAGTTCGGTAACATCGCCGGTTCGATCGTCCGCTCGGGCATCATCCGCCGTAACACCAAGGCACGTGTCAGCCGCGACGGCAAGGTCATCGGTGACAACCTCACCGTTGAGACGCTCAAGCGCTTCAAGGATGACGCGACCGAAGTCCGGACCGACTTCGAGTGTGGTATCGGTCTTGGCTCCTTCAATGACATCACTGAAGGCGACATCATCGAGACCTTCGAAATGCGCGAAAAGCCGCGCGTCTAGGTTCCGCATGGAACGGGTCCGTCGGGTAACCCCGGCGGACCCGTTCCGTCCCCGTTTCTACTTTCCAGGAGGAAGACATGGCTGATCCCGCACGCGCTGCCAAGCTGGCACAGCGGATCAAGGTCGTCGTCGCCGAGGCCCTCGGGCGCCGGGTTAAGGATCCGCGCGTCGAGTCCATCACGGTCACCGACGCCCGCGTCACCAACGACCTTCAGCACGCCACCATCTACTACACGGTCTTCGGTGACGACGTTGCGCACGCTGATGCCGCACGGGCCTTGGAGAAGGCAAAGGGTGTGCTGCGCCAGGAAGTTGGCCGCAACATCACGGTGCGCCTCACTCCAACCCTCGAATTCGTGGCAGACCAGATTCCGGTCAATGCCTCGAACCTTGAGGAACTGTTGCGTGAAGCCAAGCGTCGCGACGCCGAGGTGGCCGCACTGGCTGCCGGCGCCAAGCCCGCAGGCGATGCTGATCCGTACAAGAGTGATTCCCCGGCCGACATCGACGAAGACGACTTCGACGAAGAGGACACCGACCTCTCCGGCGATAACGAACTCGACGAGGACGCCAACCGCTAGCACCTCGGTTTTTTGTACAACTAATGCCCCTAAGACTCTGTTTTAGGGGCATTAGTTGTACAAAAACTCGTTACGATCGGAGCATGTCGGCGCACAGCACCCACGAGCGTGATGAATACCTGAACCGTGCCATACAGCTGGCCGTGCAGAACGTGGCCGACGGCGGCGGCCCTTTCGGCGCCGTCGTGGTCACCCCGGACGGAACAGCGCATGAGGGTGTGAACAGGGTGACACGGGACCACGATCCCACCGCCCATGCGGAAGTAGTCGCAATCCGACGGGCGGCAGCAGCAACCAGGAGATTCGATCTCTCGGGTTCCGTGCTCTACGCCAGTTGCGAGCCTTGCCCACTGTGCCTGTCGGCAACGCTGTGGGCCAGGATCGGGCGGGTGTACTTCGCCGCTGACAGGCACGGAGCCGCACGGGCGGGCTTTGATGATGCACTGTTCTATGAATACTTCAGCGGTGCCAGGCCCGAGCTCCTCCCCGTGGAACACGCGGACCTGTCGGCGTCGGACCAGCCCTTCGACGCCTGGCGGAACCATGTCCGCCGCACCGCCTACTAGTTCACGCCGCGACTGGCTCATGCTGGGACTGGCTCATGCTGGGACTGGCTCACCCTGGGACTAGGCCCTGGCTGGAAGGCGGCTGACGCCGTCGAGCAGGTCTTTCTGGTTGCCGCAGAGCGCAATCCGTATCCAGCCCTCGCCGATCGATCCAAACGCCGTTCCGGGCGCAAAGGACACGCCGGAGTCCGCAAGGAATTTACGCACCCAGGTCCGGACGTCGCCGTCGCTGACGTGCGAAACGTCGGCCCACAAATAGAAGGCTCCCTGCGCGCCCAGGAACGGAATATTCCTGTCAGCAAGCACGGCCGAGGCCGCGTCACGGTTGCTCCGGTAATGTTCGCGGGCAGTGGAGACGTAGTCCTGCGGGCCCGTGAGGGCTGCCAGGGCCGCGTACTGCGACGGGGACGCAACGCACGAGACAATCGACTCCATGACGTTGTTCATTTTCTGCTCCAGCCCCGGCGGGCAGATCAGCGCGCCGATGCGGAGGCCGGTCAGCCCGTAGGTCTTGGAAAGCGTCAGGGAGGTAAAGACCCTTGCCTCGCCGGGAACGTCGCTGTCGAAGCGGGCCGGGCTGACATGCGGGACGTCGAAGGTGAAGGCCTCGTAGCATTCGTCGGAGATGATCCAGAGATCGTGCTTGACCGCCAAGTCGACGAGTTCCCGCACAGTGTCCTCACTAATGACGGCACCGAGCGGATTCGACGGCGAGTTCAGCATCAGCACCTTGGTCCGAGGCGTAATCAATGCCTCGATGTCCTCGATGTGCGGCTGGAAGTCATTGTGCGGGTACAGGGGATACTGCACCGGAACGGCGTGCAGCAAGCGGCTTGTCATGGCGAAAGTCGGGTACCCGGGGTTGGGAATGAGAATCCCGTCTCCGGGGGAGAGGAGCAGGCTCATGGCGAAATGCAGGCCCTGCTGGGCGCCGTCAACCACGTAAACCCGTTCCGGGCCGATGTCCGCGCCCTGCTGTTCCCGGAAGCGGGCGGCGAAAGCTTCACGGAGGGCCGGGATCCCGGCATTGGGTGTGTAGTTGGTCTCATCCCTGTCCAGGCAGGAAATGCCTGCGTCCAGGACGTGCCGGGGGAGCGCAAAGCCCGGTTCGCCGATGCTCAGGACGATCGCTCCGGGCGTGGCCCAAGCGGCTTCCGTAATTTCGCGGATCTGGTTCACGGGGACATTGCGTACGTGCGCGGCAAGCTCAGGCATGGGAGCCATCCTAGCCACCCATATACTGGTAAGCGTGCTTTCTGGACTGGTAATCGTTGACAAACCGCAGGGATGGACCAGCCATGATGTGGTTGGCCGGATGCGGCGGCTGGCCGGCACCCGGAAAGTGGGGCATGCCGGGACCCTGGATCCCATGGCCACAGGGGTGTTGGTGCTGGGCATCAACAAGGCAACCCGCCTCCTGACGTACATCGTTGGTACGTCCAAGACCTACACCGCCACCATCAGGCTGGGCGAGACCACCATTACCGATGACGCCGAGGGCGAGGTCACTGAGGCGATCAGCGCCGCCGCCGTCACCGACGACGCCATCACAACCGGCGTCGCAGCTCTGACCGGTCCCATCCAGCAGGTGCCCAGCAGCGTCAGTGCCATCAAGGTCAACGGCGAACGTTCCTACGCGCGTGTCCGCTCGGGCGAAGAGGTCAAGCTCGCTGCCCGCCCGGTCACCATCCACCGCTTCGATATCCACGCGATTAAGAGGGTCGACGGCGGCAGGGTAGTCGACGTCGACGTCACCGTGGAATGCTCTTCCGGAACTTATATCCGTGCCTTGGCACGCGACCTTGGTAATGCCTTGGGGGTGGGCGGGCACCTCACTGCCCTGCGCCGGACCCAGGTGGGACCCTATTCGATCGACCAGGCCCGGACGTTGGAGCAGCTGGCAGAGGAACTCGAGGTCCTTGAGATGTCCTTGGCCGCGCGTGCCCTCATGCCCAACCGGGAACTGAGCGAGGAAGAGACCACGGAGATTTCCTTCGGCCGCCGCATTGCCGCAGGCCCCGGGGCAGGTACCCCGGAAGCGGCCACCGCCGACAATCCTGCCGCAGCGTTCGCGCCGTCGGGCGAGCTGGTGGCGTTGTTGGCCGACTCCGGGACGTTCGCCAAGCCGGTGCTGGTCTTCGCGCCCGGAACAGGGCAGGCAAAGTAGGCATGGACGGATATTTTTACGCACTCCTGATCGTCGGTTTGGTCTCCACCATCCTGTGCCTCGTGGCCGGGCTGATGAAGAAGGCCCCGAACGATCCCACGATCTACTCCGTGCTGGCCGTCGAGGTGGTGCTGCTGGTTTACCTGGTGGGATCGATCGTCCGCGTGGCCCTGGGTGAGCAGATTGCCGGCGAGCCATGGGAGTTCTGGGGCTACATGCTCACCGCCCTGATCATTCCCCTGGGGGCCGTGTACTGGGCCATTCTTGAACGAACCCGCTGGAGCAATTTCGTCCTGGCCGCAGTGGGTGTGACGGTGCTTGTGATGGGTGCCCGCATGAACCAGATCTGGTACTGACCTTGAAGGAAGAACACAACGTGACTGGAACCGAGACCAACTCCGCCGGCCAACAGCCGAAGCAGAAGGACACCCGGAACACGGGCCCGGGACGCCTGCTGATTGCGGTGTACGCGGTGTTCGCCCTGTCGGCGACAGCGCGCGCCGGGTACCAGATTGCCACCAAGTTCGCCGAAGCTCCGCTGGCGCACATCCTTTCGGCGTTTGCCGCCGTCGTCTACATCATTGCCACTGTTTCGCTGGCAAAGCCGGGGCGGACCTGGTTCAAGGTGTCCCTGGCAGCGGTGCTCACGGAACTCGTCGGCGTGCTGGTGGTGGGTGCGATCAGCCTCTTTGATCCGGTTGCTTTCCCGCACGACACCGTGTGGTCCCTTTTTGGCCGCGGCTATGGCTTCGTACCTTTGCTGCTGCCGATCCTTGGGCTCCTGTGGCTCAACAAGCGCCGTCCGTCCTGAGCCCGGTGCCCTTCCGGGTAACCTTAGAATGTTCCGGCGCCGGGAGGTTGCCGGACGGAACGAACATCTGCAGTAAAAGGCGAGGTTGATGGTCCACATCTGGAACGATCCCACTGAAGTCCCCAAGGACTTCGGACCTACCGTTGTCACCATCGGAAATTTTGACGGGGTCCATCGGGGCCACCAGCATGTCCTCGCGCAGCTGACGGACACCGCCAAGCGCTACAACATTCCCTCGGTTGCCGTCACCTTCGATCCCCACCCGGCCCAGGTCCACCGCCCGGACGCCGCTCCGGAACTGATCATGGGCCTCCAGGACAAGCTGGACGCTCTTGGAGAAACCGGCGTTGACGCCGTTTTGGTCATGAAATACACGCTGGACCTCGCAGCGATGTCGCCCGTTGAATTCGTTCGCGACGTCCTGCTCGACGGACTCCACGCCGCTCACCTCGTGGTGGGCCACGATCTTCGCTTCGGCGCCGGAAACGTGGGCGACGTCGTTACCATGCAGGAGCTGGGCGAGCAGTTGGGCTTCGGCGTGCAGGTTGTCAATGAATACGGCGCCGGCGGCTTTCCGCTCCATCACGACGGCGACGCGGACCGCCGCTGTTCCTCCACCTGGGTGAGGGAGGCCTTGTCCGAAGGCGACGTGGTCACGGCCGCAGCCGTGCTGGGCAGGCCGCACCGGATGCGTGGGGAAGTTGTCCATGGCGCTGCCCGCGGCCGGGACCTCGGATTCCCCACAGCAAACCTTTCCCCCGATTCAACCGGCTACATCCCTGCCGATGGCATCTATGCAGGCTGGCTGATTGACCAGTCCGGGACGCGTTGGCCTGCAGCGATCTCCGTGGGTTCCAACCCCACCTTCGATGGCGTCAGCCGCCAGGTGGAAGCGCACGTGATCGACCGTCCGGAGGAAAACGTGGAGGATTTCGACCTCTACGGCCAGAGTGTCGCGGTCGAATTCACCCGGCGCCTGCGCGGCATGGTTGCCTACCGTGGACCCGAAGCGCTGGTGGAACAAATGTGCCTCGACGTGGCCCAGGCGCGTGACTTGCTGGCCCCACAATAGGGCATTTCGACAACACTGCAGACCTGCCGGTAAACTGATGAGTGGATCCGGCCGCAGTCCGTGGCAGCTGGACCTGTTTTTGTGTGCGGCAACGCATCCAAGGGCAACCCGTCAGCGAGGCGCTGCATCGGGAAGCACGGCACAACTCTAGGAGTTCACGTGGCACTTGACGCCGCTGTAAAGCAGTCCATCATCAAGGAATACGCAACCTCTGAAGGCGACACCGGTTCGCCCGAGGTCCAGGTTGCAGTCCTGACCCAGCGGATCAAGGATCTGACTGAGCACATGAAGGAGCACAAGCACGACTTCCACACCCAGCGCGGTCTGCTGGCCATGGTTGGTCGTCGTAAGCGCATGCTTTCCTACCTGAAGAACACTGACATCGCCCGCTACCGTTCGCTCATCGAGCGCCTCGGCCTGCGTCGCTAGTCTGCCTTTAGGGGCGGCCCGCGCCCTTGGGGGACGGGCCGCCTTCTTCACCAACAACTAAAAACAGGAATCAACCGCATCGCGCATTCGCGGTCCTCGGTAGTGATTCCCGGGAGGTTCATCGGTGACGATGAAGCCCGTGGATCTCGATCGATGACCGGGTGTAGTACAGGCCAGGAAAAAAGAAGAGGCCTGGGTTGATGCGGTGGACTTCCGCTAACAGAAACGGAGGTGACTCTCCATGGAGGGTCCCGAAATCCAGTTCTCCGAAGCCATCATCGACAACGGCCGGTTCGGCAAGCGCGTCATTCGCTTCGAAACCGGTCGCCTTGCCAAGCAGGCAGCCGGCGCTTCGATGGTTTACATCGACGAAGACACCGCACTGCTCTCCGCAACCACCGCAGGCAAGCAGCCGCGCGAAGGTTTCGACTTCTTCCCGCTGACGGTCGACGTCGAAGAGCGCATGTACGCTGCCGGACGCATCCCGGGCTCGTTCTTCCGCCGCGAAGGCCGCCCGTCCACGGAAGCCATCCTGGCTTGCCGCCTCATGGACCGTCCGCTGCGCCCCGCTTTCGTCAAGGGCCTGCGCAACGAAGTCCAGATCGTGGTTACCGTCCTCGCGATCAACCCCGATGAGCTCTACGACGTCGTCGCCATCAACGCGTCCTCGATGTCCACCCAGCTTTCCGGCCTCCCGTTCTCCGGCCCGATCGGCGGCGTCCGCGTTGCCCTCATCGCCGATGAGCAGGGTTCGCAGTGGGTTGCTTTCCCCAAGCACTCCCAGCTCGAAAACGCTGTCTTCAACATGGTTGTTGCCGGCCGGGTTGCCGGTGACGACGTTGCCATCATGATGGTCGAAGCCGAAGCCACGGACAACTCCTGGAACCTCATCAAGGAACAGGGCGCAACCGCTCCCACCGAAGAGGTTGTTTCCCAGGGCCTTGAGGCTGCCAAGCCGTTCATCAAGGCACTCTGCGACGCCCAGGCGGACCTCGCAGCCCGCGCCGCCAAGCCGACTGTCGAGTTCCCGGTCTTCCTTGACTACCAGGACGACGTGTACGCAGCTGTTGAAGCCGCTGCTGCCGACAAGCTTGCTGCTGTTTTCCAGATCGCCGACAAGCAGGAGCGCGACAACGCGTCGGACGCGCTCAAGGATGAAGTCCTTGGCTCGCTCGCAGGTGACTTCGAGGGCCGCGAGAAGGAACTGTCCGCAGCATTCCGCTCGGTCACCAAGCACGTTGTCCGCCAGCGCATCCTCAAGGACCAGGTCCGCATCGACGGCCGTGGCCTGACGGACATCCGCCAGCTGACCGCCGAGGTAGAGGTTCTGCCCCGCGTTCACGGTTCGGCCATCTTCGAGCGCGGCGAGACCCAGATCATGGGTGTCACCACGCTGAACATGCTCAAGATGGAACAGCAGATCGACTCGTTGTCGCCGGTAACGCGCAAGCGCTACATGCACAACTACAACTTCCCGCCGTACTCCACCGGTGAGACCGGCCGCGTTGGTTCCCCCAAGCGCCGCGAAATCGGCCACGGTGCCCTCGCAGAGCGCGCCTTGGTTCCGGTTCTGCCGAGCCGCGAAGAGTTCCCGTACGCCATCCGCCAGGTATCCGAGGCACTCGGTTCCAACGGTTCCACCTCCATGGGCTCGGTCTGTGCATCCACACTCTCCATGCTCAACGCCGGTGTGCCGCTGAAGGCAGCCGTTGCCGGTATCGCCATGGGCCTGGTTTCCGACCAGGTTGACGGCCAGACCCGTTACGCAGCGCTGACCGACATCCTCGGCGCCGAAGACGCTTTCGGCGACATGGACTTCAAGGTTGCCGGTACGTCCGAGTTCGTCACGGCCATCCAGCTGGACACCAAGCTCGACGGCATCCCCGCCTCCGTGCTCGCAGCAGCACTGAAGCAGGCCCGCGAAGCACGCCTCCACATCCTCGAGGTCATCAACGCAGCGATCGACACCCCGGATGAGCTCTCCGAGTTCGCACCGCGCGTCATCGCCGTCAAGATCCCCGTGGACAAGATCGGTGAGGTCATTGGCCCCAAGGGCAAGATGATCAACCAGATCCAGGAAGACACGGGCGCGGACATCTCCATCGAAGATGACGGCACGGTCTACATCGGCGCCACCAACGGTCCGTCTGCCGATGCAGCACGCTCCGCCATCAACGCCATCGCCAACCCGCAGGTGCCGGAGATCGGCGAGCGCTACCTGGGTACGGTCGTCAAGACCACCACCTTCGGTGCCTTCGTTTCCCTCACCCCGGGCAAGGACGGCCTGCTGCACATCTCCGAGCTCCGCAAGCTGGCCAATGGCAAGCGCGTGGACAACGTCGAAGATGTCGTCTCCGTCGGCCAGAAGGTCCAGGTCGAGATCACCAAGATCGATGACCGCGGAAAGCTCTCCCTCTCCCCGGTTGTTGCCGAAGAAGAAGGCGCAGCCGCAGAGGATGCTCCGGCTGAAGCCGCAGAAGCTTCCGCAGAGTAGTCTGTAAGCAGTACACCCGGCGGGGCCGGTGGGCTTGAAAAAGCTCCACCGGCCCTTCCGGCCTTAACTTGAAAACCCGAAAGGCCTTGATGACTGTCGTACCCTTGCCGTTGGAGCAAACTCTTCCTGGCGGCGAATTGATCCATGGTGCCGAGGGCGGTTCGGTCGTCCGGCGTTCGGTCCTTCCCGGCGGCGTGCGTGTGCTGACCGAGGCGATGCCGGGTCAGCGTTCGGCCACCATTGGGTTCTGGGTGGCAGTGGGCTCCCGCGACGAAGCAGAAGGCCAGCACGGATCGACACACTTCCTTGAGCACCTGCTGTTCAAGGGCACCAAGCGCCGGACGGCCCTGGAAATCGCATCAGCCTTCGATGAAGTGGGCGGCGAGTCCAATGCGGCAACGGCAAAGGAAAGCACCTGCTACTTCGCCCGGGTACTGGACACCGATCTCCCCATGGCCATCGATGTCATCGCGGACATGATCACCGGGGCGGTCCTGGACCCCGCGGAACTTGAGCAGGAACGCGACGTCATCCTTGAAGAGATCGCCATGGACAGCGATGACCCCACGGACGTTGCCCACGAGAAGTTCGTGGAAGCCGTGCTGGGCGAGCACCCTTTGGCCCGCCCCATCGGTGGAACGCCGGACGCCATCAAGGCAGTGGCCCGCGATTCCGTCTGGGCCCATTACCAGCGCTACTACCGTCCCGAAGAGCTGGTCATTACCGCTGCCGGCGGCCTGGACCACGACGTCGTCTGTGGGCTGGTCCTCGATGCCCTGACCGCTGCCGGCTGGGAGCTTGACCCGGACGCCGCTCCGGTGGACCGGCGAGGCACCGACAGGGCAGTCATCACAGGAACATCCGGTCTTCACGTGGTCAAGCGTCCCGTGGAGCAGGCGAACATCATCATGGGTTGCCCTACGATCGTGGCCACGGACGATCGCCGCTTTGTCATGAGCGTGCTCAACGCCGTCCTCGGTGGCGGCATGTCCTCCCGGCTGTTCCAGGAAATCCGCGAGAAGCGCGGCCTGGTCTACTCCACATACTCCTTCACGGCCGCTTACGCCGATGCCGGCTACTTCGGAATGTACGCCGGCTGCACGCCCTCCAAGGTCCGCCAGGTCCTGGAACTCCTTGGCGTGGAACTGGACAAGCTGGCCAAGGACGGCATCACGGAGGAGGAGCTCAGGAAGGCCGTGGGACAGCTCAGCGGCGGGATTGTGCTGGCCCTTGAGGACACTGGCTCACGGATGTCGCGGCTGGGCCGGGCGGAGCTGGTATCCGGAGAATTCCAGGACATTGACGAAACCCTTGCCCGCATTCAGGCCGTTACGGTGGAGGAAGTCCAGGAACTGGCCCGCGAACTCGCCGAGGCTCCCCGGACCATTACCGTCGTCGGACCGTTTGAGGAATCCGAGACGTTCGGCCTCTGATCCACATCGGGTCCACGCCCGGTTTCTCTGGACGCATCCCCATCAACAGGGCAGCATGATCACATATGGTGACGCTGCCCGTTGACTTTGGAGACGTGATGGACCTGCCCGCAACCGGTCATGCCGCGGAAATCCTGCGGGATTTCATCGGGCATTGGAGGGGCATCACCGAAATTGCGTCTTCGCCGTGGGGTACTGCACGGACCGCCGATGCTGAAGTTGTATTTACCAAGACAGCCGGTGGCCATGCCGTGGTCCAGAGCTATCGGCACCGTGAGCCTGACGGCACGCATTTCGAAGGCCACGGCATGTTCACGGTCGACCGTGACCACGGAGACACCCTCTGGTACTACGTGGACAGCATGGGCAAGCCGCCGGCCGCACCGGTCAGGGGAACCTGGAGTGCAGGCATCCTGACCTTGGACCGGCGCACGGCCGATGGCGTTGCCAGGCACACCTTCCGCGTTGAAGACGGCGTGCTGGTGCACACGGCCGACCTGCGGCTCGAAGGCCATGCAGGCTTCAGCCCACTGCTGAAGAGCGTCTTCAGGAAAGTTTGACGGCAGCGCCCCCAGTGCGGTTGGGCATCCTTGCTTCCTGCCCTAGCCTCCGGCGAAGGGCGGGAGGACGTCTATGACGTCTTCCGCTCCGAGCGGCGCGGCATGGTCCCGGACTGCCACTTCATTGCGGAGGAAACTGCTTCGCGCCACTATCCTCGCCAGCGTCGGCGTGCCTTCCGGAGGCACGGGACGCTCGACGGCGAGGGCGGCTTCCAGGAGCTCCTCCAGGCTGGTGCCTTCCGGGAGGGTGTGGAGTTCTTCTTCGACTCCCGCTGCAGCGCGCGCGGCAGCGAAGTAACGGACCAACAAGTTTTCAGCCTCCGATTGCGCTCATGCTGCGGTCCGGCTGGACGAAGTCCGCTGCGCCGAGACCGGTATGGTCCATGCCGTGGGCCTTGGGTTTGATCCACATGGCGTCCTGCCACCGTCCGGCGAGCTCGTCATCTGTGGCGCCGTTTCGAAGCAGCCCCAAAAGGTCGAACTCTTCACGGGAGAACAGGCAGCTCATGATCTTGCCTTCGGCGGTGATACGCGTGCGGCGGCAGTCAGAACAGAATGGCTCCGTGACGGAGGCGATGATGCCGACTGTTCCGAGGACCGGACCTGCCGCTTCACCGGAACCGGCGTCCCGGCGTCGTACTTCGAAGCGCTCGGCAGGGGCGCCGTCCCGTTCGCGGGGGTCGTGCGAGAGGACGAAGTCGCGGGACAGGAGCTCCCGGATCTCCGCGGCCGTGATCATGTTGCGGCGCGTCCAGCCGTGATCTGCGTCCAAGGGCATCTGTTCGATGAAGCGAAGTTCGTAGCCGCGGCCCAAAGCCCAAGCCAGAAGGTCGGGGGACTCGGCGTCGTTGATGCCGCGCATCAGTACGGCGTTGAGCTTGACCGGGCCCAGGCCGGCTGCCCATGCGGCGTCCACGCCGGCGAGGACCTTATCAAGGAAGGGTCGGCGCGTGAGTTTGGTGAAGGTTTCCTCATGAAGGGAATCGAGGGAGACGTTGATGCGGGTAAGGCCGGCAGCTTTCAGTGCTGCGGCCTTCTTGTCCAGCCCCACACCGTTGGTGGTCATGGAGACGGGGAGGTCCGGATGTTCGCTGCGGATGTCGGAGATGATGCCTGTCAGGTCCGCCCGCACCAGCGGTTCGCCGCCCGTGAGGCGGAGTTCCCGTACACCCAGGGCGGTGACGCCAACACGGACGATCCGGACGATTTCTTCCCGGGTCATGACGGCCTGCTTGGAAAGCCATTCGAGGCCTTCGGCGGGCATGCAGTACGTACACCGCAGGTTGCATTTGTCGGTGAGGGAAAGCCTCATGTCAGTGGCGCGACGACCGTACCGGTCCCACAGTCCGGCCGGCGTGCCGGCGGGACGGGGCGGCGGAGTTGCCGTGCCGCTTTCCGTGCTGCCTCCGGCGCTGCTGGGAGGGGGCACCGGCATGCCCAACTGAACACTCATAAATTCAGGCTACGCCACCCGGGCACGATCAGTGATACCAGTTACAGTCACGGAGTTCTTACGGAATCCGTACAGTTCACCGCGGGAGGGCCGAATCGCGTGCCGGGCACCGGCGCCAAACCTATGCTGGGAGCGTGACCACAAATACGGCATCGTCAACGGAGCCCGGCAACCGCCGCATCCTCCTGGTCGAGGACGAACAGACCATTGCCGATGTCGTCCGCGACTACCTCGTCATGGCAGGTTTCCAGGTGGACACGGCCGGGGACGGATTCACTGCCCTGACGCTCGCGGCCTCGCGTAAGCCGGACCTCGTGATCCTGGACCGCATGCTGCCGGGACTGGATGGGGTTGAAGTGTGCCGACGGCTCCGCCAATCGATGACTGTTCCGGTCATCATGGTCACAGCCCTGGGAACGGAAGATGACCGGATCCTGGGGTTGGAGATGGGGGCCGATGATTACGTCACCAAACCGTTTTCGCCCCGGGAACTGGTTCTGCGCGTCAAGTCGGTGCTGCGTCGCAGTATCAAGGACTACACCCCGGAACCCCCGGTCCAGTCCGCCGGCCTGGAACTCGATCCGGCTTCCAGGACCGTGTCACTGCTGGGGGCGCCGCTGGCATTGACTGCCCGTGAATTCGACCTTCTTGCTTTCCTGATGCGCAGGCCCAACCAAGTGTTCAGCCGCGAGGAACTGATCAAGGCTGTGTGGGGATGGGACTTCGGAGATCTCTCCACCGTCACTGTCCACGTCCGGCGGCTGCGCGAGAAGATCGAGGCCAACCCCACCAAGCCCGAACTCATCAAGACAGTGTGGGGTGTCGGCTACCGCTTTGATGTCTCCCAGGATGGCAGCCCGGGGGCCGGCCATGGAGGGTAGCGAGCTCTGGACCATCCTTGCCTGGGTGCTTTCCTGGGCAGTGCTGATCGGTGCGGCCACCCTGGTGCTCCTGCGGCTGCTTCGCCGGGCCTCGGTACTGGCCCAGATCTGTTTAGTGGTAGTGGCCACCGTCGCTGTCCTGGTGGCGGGCATGGTCAGCGCCTTCAATGCGATGTTCATCTCCGCGAGGGACCTCGAAGTGATGTGGTACATCCTTGCGGTGGCTTCCGCCGTGGCCGTGGCGCTGGCCTTGGTGCTCGGCGCTGGAGTGTCCAGGAACGCAGGGCGGCTGGTGGACGCGGCCCGCAGGATTGGTCGTGGCGAAACGCTGGAGCACTCCGGGACTGAGGGCAAGAGGGCAGCTATTGCCATGACGTCGGAGCTCGCCGAACTGGCACAGGAACTCGAGGCCAGCAGCCGGAGCCTGGCCGAATCCCGGGACCGCGAGGCGGCCATTGAGACGGCGCGCCGGGAACTGGTGTCCTGGATTTCGCATGACCTGCGCACGCCGCTTGCGAGCATGCGTGCCATGACTGAGGCCCTCGAGGACGGCATGGCCGCGGACGTGCAGGGCTACTACCGGAAAATTATCGGGCAGACCGAGCAAATGACTGCCATGGTCAACGATCTCCTGGAGCTGTCCAAGATCCAGGCGGGGACGCTGCGCCTGCGCGCCGAAGCGCTGGATCTCTATGACCTTGTCAGCGACGCCCTTTCCGACCTTGCGCCGCTGGCTGCGAAGCGGGGCATCAGGCTCGACGGCGGCGGCGACCGTGAGTGCATGGCGGTGGCCGACGGACCCAGCCTGGCCCGGGCGGTACGGAACATCCTTCTGAACGCCATCATCTACTCCGGACCGGAGACAGACGTCCATGTCAGTGTCGGGCGGGATGACGGACATGCCGTGATCGCTGTCCAGGACCAATGTGGAGGCATCCCGGACGAGGACTTGCCGCATCTCTTCGAAACAGGGTGGCAGAAGGACCCTTCCCGGGGCGCCCCGCAGGCCCTGCAGGGAACTTACAGCGGTGCCGGGATCGGACTCAGCATGGTGGCAGGCATCGTCAAGGCGCACGGGGGATCCGTGACGGTCAGCAACGTCGACGGCGGCTGCCGTTTCGCCCTGAAACTACCGGCGGGACCACTTCCGCCGGCCGGTTCACTTCCGCCGGTTCGGCAGCCGGTTCCCCAGCCCGTCCTGGTGACGGAGGCAACCCCGGGAACGATTGAAACAGACAACGGCCCTGGAGGCACATCATGAGCACGCCCGTACGCAACCCGACAGAAACAGGGCGTCCTGCCGGTGGACCGCGATTGTGGGCACCGGCTGCGGGTCTCGCTGCCGGGGCGGCGGGAATCGCGGCGGGGGAGCTCACCGCAGGGTTCTTCAGCCCGCTGGTTTCGCCGGTGACTGCCCTCGGTGGCGCCGTGATCGATGCCGTACCGCCTGGAGTGAAGGACCTTGCCGTGCAACTCTTCGGCACGGCGGACAAAATCGTCCTGGTGGCATCCATCGTTGTGGTCGCCGGGTTCCTGGCCGCCCTCGCCGGCATCCTTGAACGCCGGCGGACCGGGTTTGGGCTGGCACTGGCTGGACTTGCGGGCGTGGCGGGACTGACCGCCGTCGTAACCCGCGCCCAAGCCAGTCCGCAGGCGGCCTTGGCGCCGATCGTCGCAGCCGTAGCCACCATGCTGCTCTTGAGGATGCTCATCCGGAGGCTCGATACCTGGGTTCCCCGCGGCAGCACAGTGCCAGTGGAGGGTGGAGAGCCTGCACCGCTGGCCCGACGGGGTTTCCTGAACGCCATGACCGGAACCGCCCTGGCCGCGGTGGTGGGAGGAGCCGTGACCACCATCCTCACCAGGGCTACCGCTGTGGCCAGCGGGTTCCGTAACTCGCTGACGCTTCCGGCGCCGGCAACGCCGGCGCAAACCGTTCCCGCCGGAGCATCCCTGTCCGTAGCGGGTATCAGTGCCTTGGTGACCCCGAACGCCGAGTTCTACAGGATCGACACCGCCCTGACGGTTCCGGCCATCGACCCACCGGCGTGGAAGCTGAAAGTCACCGGAATGGTCGAACACGAAATCGAACTGGACTTTGCCGAACTGCTGGCCAAGCCCATGACGGAACGTCATATCACCATCGCCTGCGTGTCCAACAACGTCGGTGGCGACCTCATCGGCAACGCCCTGTGGCTGGGATGGCCGGTGCGCGAACTTCTTGCGATGGCAGGCCCAAAGGCCGGTGCGGACATGGTGCTGTCCACCAGCAACGACGGCTGGACGGCGGGCACGCCCCTGGAAGCGCTCACGGACGACCGTGACGCGCTGCTGGTTGTCGGCATGAACGGAGAGCCGCTGCCTTTGGAGCATGGATTCCCCGTCCGGATGATAGTGCCAGGGCTCTACGGCTTCGTCTCTGCCACTAAATGGTTGACCGAGCTGAAGGTCACCCGCTTCGCGGATGACACCGGGTACTGGACGCCCCGGGGCTGGAGCGACCACGGCCCCATCAAGACGCAGTCCCGCATAGACGTGCCACGCAGTGGACGCAGTGTCCAAGCCGGAAAGGTCCAGTTCGGCGGGGTTGCCTGGGCGCAGCACCGGGGGATTGACCGCGTCGAGCTGCGGGTCAACCGCGGTGCGTGGCAGAGGGCCCAGCTTGCAAGCGCCATTTCCACCGACACGTGGTACCAGTGGCAGCTCGGCATCGACCTCACCCCTGGTGATTACGAAGTGCAGGTCCGGGCCACCGACGCAACCGGCCAGCCGCAAACCGAAGACAAAGCTCCGGTAGCTCCGGACGGCGCCACGGGCTATCACACCATCAACGTCAAAGTGCCTTGAGCATCTAGTCTGGGAACGTCCGGATGTTTGCCGGAAGCCAACGTGCCCCCAGGAGGATGTCCGTGCCCAGATCTGTTGCAGCCCATCGCCAGGCGGTGGCGGAGCTGCTGACAGCAGTAACCGCAAGGAAAGCCACGCTCCGGGTCCCGCTGATGGACGCACTTGGAAAGGCGCTCGCCGTCGACCTCCACGCACCGCTGTCCCTGCCACCGTTCGCCAACTCCCAGATGGACGGCTTTGCCGTCCGTTCCGCAGACATTCCCGACGGCGGTGCGAAGCTCTGTGTGGCTGCGCCGGTTCCGGCAGGTGCCGCGCCGGCTGCGCTGGAGGCGGGCCATGCTGCCCCCATCATGACCGGAGCCATGATGCCTGAGGGTGCCGACGCCGTCGTGCCGATTGAGAAGGCAACGCCCGGCACCTTTCCTGACCCCGGAGCGTTGGATGCCGAGGTGGAGCTGCCGGTGGTGGAGCCCGGGACGTACGTGCGGCATCCCGGCAGCGACATCGAAAAGGGCGCGTTGGCACTGGCCGCCGGTACAGTGCTGGGACCAAGCCAGCTGGGGCTGTTGGCAGCGCTGGGCCTTGGCGACGTGGAGATCCGCGAGCCACTGCGTGTCCTGCTGATCACTACCGGGGACGAGGTCCAGGAACCTGGCACGGAACTGGCGGCCGGCAAGATCTACGACTCCAATGGCACCCTCCTGGAAGCAGCCATGAGGCAAGCGGGCCTTGAGGTGGTCCGCACGGGCATCTCCGACGACCAGCCCGCGGCCCTGCTTGCGGTCCTGCAGCACCACGTTGGAGACAGCGACGGGAACGGCGGCGGGGACAACCCGGTGGACGTGATCGTCACAACCGGGGGAGTAAGCAAAGGTGCCTACGAAGTCGTTCGCCTTGCCATGGCCGAACAACCGGTTGAATTCCTCCACGTCGCCATGCAACCCGGCGGCCCCCAAGGACTTGGTGCTTTCAACGGGATCCCCTTTATCGGCTTCCCCGGGAATCCTGTGAGCTGCCTGGTCTCCTTCGAGATGTTCCTTCGCCCTGCCCTTTCGCACGTCGCCGGGGCTCCCTCGCCACGGTCCGTGCTGCGGGCGCGCCTGGCTGCGCCGCTGACCTCGCCACAGGGCAAACACCAGGTCCGCCGCGGAACCGTCGCCGATGGCGTGGTCCGCATGGAGGGTGGTGCCGGCTCCCATCTGGTCCATGCCCTTGCCCGCGCCAATGCCTTGGTGCAGATCCCCGCGGACGTCACGGAACTCGCCGAAGGAGACGAAGTGGAAGTATGGATGCTGTGAACCACACTTCCGAAAACCCGGCAGGTCCCGCAGGCCTGACCCACCTCAGGCAGGACGGCACCGCCCAGATGGTGGATGTCTCCGAAAAAGCCGTCACCACCCGTGAAGCCACGGCCACCGCCACGGTCCGCTCCACAGCCGAAGTCCTTGCCCTCTTGGGCGCTGGCGAGCTTCCCAAGGGCGATGCGCTCGCCGTTGCGCGGGTGGCCGGCATCATGGCCGCCAAGAAGACTCCGGAGTTGATTCCGCTCTGCCATCCCTTGCCCATTTCCAAGGTCACCGTGGACTTTGAGCTGGGCACCGACTCGGTGGGCATCCTGGCAACTGTAAAGACCAAGGGCGTGACCGGCGTGGAAATGGAAGCACTGACGGCCGCCTCCGTCGCCGCGCTGAGTGTCTACGACATGATCAAGGCCGTGGACAAGCACGCCGTCCTCAGTGACATACGCGTTCTGTCCAAGAGCGGCGGCAAGAGCGGAAGCTGGGATGTTTCCGGACATGCGGGACGCGGGGAGGCCGGCGCATGAGCGCGTGCGAGCCGAACGCGCACGGGCCCCGGAAGGCCGGCGTCGTGATTGCTTCCACCCGGGCGGCAGCTGGAATCTATACCGACGAGACAGGGCCGATCATTCTCGACTGGCTCAAGGAACACGGTTTTGACACCTTTCCCACCATGGTGGTTCCTGACGGGGAACCTGTGGGTGCCGCCCTCAGGGCCCTTCTCACCCAGGAACCTGCAGTCGTCATCACCAGCGGGGGAACGGGCCTGAGCCCCGACGACCACACACCGGAAATGACGCTCCCGCTGTTGGACAGGGAGATCCCGGGGATCATGGAGGGCATCAGGCGAGCAGGCGCGGCCAAGACTCCCATGGCGATGCTGAGCCGTGGCCACGCGGGCGCAGCCGGCAAGACATTCATCATCAACCTGCCGGGATCGCCCAAGGGAGTCATGGACGGGCTGGCCGTCCTGGACCCCGTCATCGGGCATCTTTGCGATCAATTGGAAGGAAGCCATGGGCACTGAAACGGACTTCGAAGTGGTGAGCGCTGTCCTGAGCTCAGAACCGATCTCGGTGGACCAGGCCATCAGGGCAGTGGAATCGAATACTGCCGGCGCAGTGGTCAGCTTCAGCGGAGTGGTGCGGAACCACGACGGCGGCAAGGCAGTGGACCGACTCAGTTACAGCGCCCATCCCACAGCGCATCAGGTGATGACCGACGTCGTAGCGCAACTCGTCGCCGAACATTCCGGTGAAGCCGACCAGCCTGTGCGCATCTGGGCTGCCCACAGGATCGGCCTTCTTGAGATCGGTGACCCAGCCCTGGTTTGCGCCGTAGCGGCCGCCCACCGCGGCCAGGCTTTTGCTGTCTGCTCTGAACTCGTTGACAGGGTCAAGGAGCAGGTGCCCATTTGGAAGGAACAGTTCTTCTCCGATGGCACCGTCGAATGGGTAGGTGCGGGGGAGTAGGGCGGAGTCACGGTTCCTTCCCGGGTCCGGCCCGGCGGTAGGGTTAAAGGCATGACCGAACAACTTGCTGTTGCAGTGCTGGGCGCCAACGGGCGCATGGGAATCGAAGCCGTTAAGGCCATTGAAGCAGCCGAAGACATGACGCTCGTAGCGGCTCTCGGTCGCGGTGATTCACTGCAGAAACTGCTCGACGCCGGTGCACAGTACGTTGTTGACCTCACCGTTCCGGACATCACCGAAACCAACGTCCGTTTCGCCGTTGAGCACGGAATCCACGCCGTTGTGGGCACCACCGGCTGGGATGCCGGCAGGCTGGAATCCCTGCGTGCACTGTTGGAGCAGAAGCCGGACACCGGTGTCCTGATCGCCCCGAACTTTGCACTTGGGTCCGTGCTGGCGTCCGCTTTCGCGGCCAAGGCATCGCAGTATTTCGAGTCGGTGGAAATCATCGAACTGCACCATCCGAACAAGGTGGATGCGCCTTCGGGTACCGCCGTGCGTACTGCGCAGCTCATCGCCGAAGCACGGCAGGAGGCCGGCGTCCCGGCCAGCCCTGACGCTACCGAAACAGCGCTGGACGGTGCCCGGGGCTGCGATGTGGATGGCGTGCGCGTGCACAGCGTCCGGCTGCGCGGGCTGGTGGCCCACCAGGAAGTGCTTTTCGGCGGTCCGGGCGAGCAGTTGACACTGCGCCACGACTCCTTTGACCGCGCGTCCTTCATGCCCGGCGTCCTTCTGGGTTTGCGGAAAGTGGCAGCAAACCCCGGCCTGACGGTCGGCCTGGACGGCTACTTGGACTTGGGGCTCTAGATCGTGGGAAATTTCCTGACAACTTTGAAGAAGAACCGCACCAAGATTTGGGTGGGTGCCATCACCTTGCTCCTGGTGCTGTACCTCGTGGTTTCAGTGCAGCGCTCGTTCCTCCTCCTCGGTGACCCCAACCTCGTGGCAAAGGGGATCGGAGCGGCCTACCTGGTGCTTCCGGTCATTGGTGCGTGGGCCATGATCCGCGAGTTGCTCTTCGGCGCCCGTACCGAACAGATGGCCAAGGTCCTGGAAGCCGAAGGCGGACTGCCTGAAGATACTCTGCCCCGGACCCCCGGCGGCCGGATTGTTCGCGCCGCTGCGGATGCCGAATTTGAGAAGTACCGCGCTGAAGCCGAGGCCGCTCCCGGGGACTGGCGGTCCTGGTTCAGGCTGAGCTGTGCATATGACGCCTCAGGCGACCGGAAGCGTGCGCGCGCGTCCATGCGCGACGCCGTGAAGCTCTTCCGCTCTCAGCCCACCGCGGCCGGACGGTAACTGCCCAGCCTCGACGCCAGGTGGGCCACCCATTCCAGTGGCCCCCGGCGCCGGAGCACGGCAAAACAAATGCCAATGCTGATGGCGCACAACGCCTGCGCCCAATACATGCCTTCAGCGGTCCACCCTGCGGGCAGCGGTTGGTTGGTAAAGCCCGAGACCACCCATACATGTGCCGAATACAGGCTCAGGGTCATGGCGCCCGGCCCGCTGAGCACCACCAGGAAATTTACCCTGATGCGTTCGGCAAGCCTGCCAAGGACAAGGAAAAAACCAACGACGGCGGCGGCAACGCCACTGGTGTGCAACAAATCCAGCGTGGTCCCCGCATGGGGCGACGCCGTGGCCAACCACCACCACGAATCCACCTGCTGGAGCCCCGTGAGGTTGACCTGGAGCATGCTCTCAAGGGGGTAGCCCCTGGTGCCGGGCAACACCGACAGGGCAGCCCGTCCGCCCCACACTTCCATGGCCACCGTTCCAACGATTTTCGCGATGCTTGCCACGACGATTCCGAAAGTCAGCAGCATGAGCTGCACCTTCGCCGTCGTCAGCGCCAGCCTTCCGATGACCAGGCCCACCAGGAGGTAGGAGATCCACTGGAACGCTGGGTAGTAGCCGGTGAAGAAGAGATCGGCGAGCAGCCGTGCCGGGGTTCCCAGGTCCTCCCAGCCGGGGTTGTGTCCCAACTGCAGTGGCGGGTTCGCATCCAGCAGCTCAGGACGGACCAAGTACGCGAGGACCGGCGAGAGCACGATCCATCCTCCAGCCCAGAAGCAGAGTGCTTTCAGCCGTAAACCGAGGAACGGCAGGATGCACAGGAACAGCACTGCGTAATGCACCAGGATCACCGCGACGTTGACTTCCAGGCCTCCCAGCGCCAGTCCGACGGCGGCAATCACCAGGGCGCGCATGGCAACCCCGCCCCTGGCGGACCAAAGCTCCGCCCCGCTGCGTGGCTGCTGCTTGCCGGTTGAGAGTGCCAGGCCGATCCCGGCCAGCACAGCGAACAATGCTGCGGACCTCCCTGAGAACACCAGGCCCACCATGGTTGGGTCCCACTGCGGAGCCGGGCCGAACGTCGGAAGCAGATGTGTGGCCATCATGCCAAGAAGGGCCGCGCCCCGGGCTGCGTCGACACCCGTCAGCCGGGCAGGGGCCGTGCGTTGACCTGGTGCCTTTCGCGGAGGCGCCGTCTCTTGCGAAGTCATGCTGCGATCGTCTCATGGCCGGGTCGCGTGTCCCACAAAACGTCGGCTGCCGGAACGTGGGCGGCGCACGGTCTTGTGTTCGAATATATGTTCGAATAGCATTGCGGCATGAACGATCTTCCCCAGCAGCCGGACGGTCTGGCCGGCCCCATGAAAGCCATGAGTCCCGGGGTGGTCGAGTTCCTCTTCAGGCAACTCGTGGCCGGAGAGCCTCCCGAAGACACGCAGTGGCGCAGCGAGGGCACGGTCCTCGCGGAGCAGGCTCCCGGCGCTGAATTGGCCCGGAGGTTGTCCGAAACCGATGTGGAATCGCTGACGCCACTGGAACTGTTCGAATACGTTCGGGCTTCCCAGCGGTTGGTTTCCTGGGCGGAGCAGCTCAAAGAACGCGCGGTGGGCCAGTACTGTTCAGGTCAGCGGGAGGGTTCTGACCAGCGCACTGGTTCGGCTAAATGAGGACCATCACGCGGTACCCATTCTTGTAACGAGGCCGTGACAGGGTAACGTTTTTCCTATGTCTGACGTTCGCGCGCCCATTCCCGCCCTTGGTACCCTGCTGACCGCCATGGTCACCCCGTTCACCGAGGACGGCAAGGTGGACTACGACCAAGCCGCAGCACTGGCAGAAAAGCTTGTCCAGGATGGCTGCGACGGCCTTGTGGTTACCGGTACCACCGGTGAGACGTCCACCCTGACCGATGACGAAAACCTAGGCATGTTCCGTGCGGTAAAAGAAGCCGTGGGTGGCAAGGCCGCCATTATTGCCGGCACCGGCACCAACGACACCGCCCACTCGGTCCACCTTTCCCAGCGGGCTGCCGAGCTGGGCGTCGATGGCCTCCTCATCGTCACCCCGTACTACAACAAGCCAAGCCAGGCCGGCGTTCGTGCGCACTTCGAAACCATTGCCTCCTCCACCGACCTGCCTGTGATGCTCTACGACATTCCGGGCCGTTCCTCCATCGCCATCGCGCCGGAAACCATGATCGAACTGGCCAAGCACCGGAACATCGTGGCCGTCAAGGACGCGAAGGCTGACTTCGCCGCCGCCACGCGCGTCATGGCTGAAACCGACCTCGTTTTCTACTCAGGCGATGATGGCCTGACCCTGCAGTGGATGGCACTCGGCGCCGTAGGCCTGGTGGGTGTCACCACCCATGTGGCCACGCGCCGGTTCCGCGAACTGATCGACGCCGTCAACAACAACGACCTCGCCACGGCGCGGTCCATCAACTTTGAATTGGAACCCGTGGTTCGTGGAACCATGACCCGGGTCCAGGGCGCAGTAGCCGCCAAGCAGATTCTCAAGTGGCAGGGAGTCCTGCCCAACTCGGTTGTCCGTTTGCCCCTCGTGGAGCCGGACGCGGCCGAGATCGAAATCATCCGCGGGGATTTGGCGGAAGCCGGAATGGACTTCAACGTCCAGGATGGTTCCGCCGGAAAGTAGCACAATATGACCCAAACCGCCCTTCCCGGACTGGTTACGCCGCCGAAACTGCCCAAAGGCACGCTGCGGATCGTTCCGCTTGGTGGACTGGGAGAGATCGGCCGTAACATGGCGGTCTTCGAAATCGACGGCAAGTTGCTCATTGTTGACTGCGGGGTGCTTTTTCCCGAGGAAACGCAACCCGGCGTGGACTTGATCCTGCCCGATTTCTCCTACATCGAGAACCGGCTCGATGACGTCGTCGGAGTGGTCCTCACCCACGGCCACGAGGACCACATTGGTGCGGTTCCGTACCTGCTGCGCCTCAAGGCCGACATTCCGCTGATCGGTTCGCAGCTGACGCTCGCGCTGGTGGAAGCGAAGCTGCAGGAACACCGGATCAAGCCGTACACGCTCACCGTCACCGAGGGCCAGGTGGAGCAGTTCGGTCCCTTCGAGTGCGAGTTCGTTGCGGTCAACCACTCCATCCCGGATGCCTTGGCCGTCTTTATCCGCACTGCGGGAGGCAACGTCCTGCACACCGGCGACTTCAAGATGGACCAGTTGCCCCTGGATGGCCGCATCACGGACCTCCGGCACTTCGCCCGCCTGGGCGAAGAAGGCGTGGACCTGTTCATGGCGGACTCCACCAACGCCGATGTCCCCGGGTTCACCACGGCCGAGAAGGAGATTGGTCCTACACTGGACCGGTTGTTCGGACAGGCAAAGAAGCGCATCATTGTGGCTTCCTTCTCCTCCCACGTGCACCGCGTCCAGCAGGTCCTCGACGCCGCCGCGAAGCATAACCGCAAGGTGGCCTTCGTAGGCCGCTCCATGGTCCGCAACATGGCCATTGCCGCCAAGCTGGGCTACCTGGACGTGCCCGAAGGCATCCTGGTGGACATCAAGAACATCGACAACATGCCAGATGACCGCGTGGTCCTCATGTCCACCGGGTCCCAAGGAGAGCCGATGGCGGCGCTGTCGCGCATGGCCAACGGCGACCACCGCGTCATTGTTGGCAAGGGTGACACCGTCATCCTGGCGTCCAGCCTTATCCCGGGCAACGAGAATGCCGTGTTCCGCATCATCAACGGACTCCTTAAGCTTGGCGCCTATGTCATCCACAAGGGCACCGCAAAGGTCCACGTTTCCGGCCACGCCGCAGCCGGGGAATTGCTGTACTGCTACAACATCCTCGAGCCGCTCAATGCCATGCCGGTCCACGGTGAAACGCGGCACCTGATCGCCAACGGCAACATTGCCCTTGAGTCAGGCGTGCCATCGGAAGGCATCATCCTCAGCGACAACGGTACGGTGATCGACCTCAAGGACCACGTGGCGAACATCGTGGGGCAAGTTGAGGTCGGCTTCGTCTACGTCGATGGCTCCAGCGTTGGCGAAATCACCGACGCCGACCTGAAGGACCGCCGCGTCCTGGGGGATGAAGGGTTCATTTCCGTCATCACGGTCATTAGCCGTGCCACCGGCAAGATCGTGTCCGGCCCGGAGATCCATGCCCGTGGCGTGGCCGAGGACGACTCAGTGTTCGACGAGATCATTCCCAAGATCAACGCGGCGCTCGAAGAGGCTGTGATGAATCACACAGACCACACCAACCACCAGTTGCAGCAAGTGGTGCGCCGGATTATCGGCACGTGGGTCAACCGCAAGCTCCGCCGCCGTCCCATGATCATTCCCGTGGTCCTGGAGGCGTAGCCTGGCAGCAACATGAATACCCAAGGGGGTCTGAAATCCGCGGATTTCAGACCCCCTTGGGGTACCGTGGCACGTATGGCGACCCGTACTACCTCCACGCCACGAGGCAGCTCCAGCAATAAATCCGGCGGCACAGGCCGGAGCGGAGCCGCATCCAAAACCAGCGCTGCAAGCAAAGCAAGCGCGGCAAGTAAAAGCGGACGGTCCAGCACTGCCCGCACCAGGCAAGCGGCCGCCGTTGAGCCCCAGGCTCCGTTACCGCTTCGCATGCTGTCCGGTGCCTGGCAGGGGATTGGGCACGTCGTTGGTGCCGGCGTCCGGCGCATCGGCCACGACGTCAGTGACCTGGACCCCGCAGACCGCCGTGACGGTGCAGCACTGTTCAACCTGGTGCTCGGCATCGCGATAGCTACCTTCGCCTGGTGGGGTCTCACAGGTTGGCTTCCGGACATCGTCTACAGCGTGGTCAACGGGACCTTCGGGTGGATGTCCCTGATCCTGCCCTTCATGCTTTTTGTCTGCGCGTTCCGCTTGTTCCGGAAGCCCCAGGACGGCCGTGGCAACAACCGCGTGGGCATCGGCTTCATGATCATGACCCTGGCCGGTTCCGGCCTGGCCCAGGTGATCGGCGGTATGCCCACGGTCGCAGATGGTTTCGACGGGCTGCGCCGGGCCGGCGGAATGCTGGGCTTCCTCGCCGCTGCACCGCTTGCCGCCATCCATGTGGCTGTTCCGGTCATCGTTTACAGCCTGTTGGCTTTCGTATCATTCCTGATCGTCACCGCCACTCCGTTCGGTGCGATTCCCGCCAGGATCCGGGGTGCCTACGAGCACCTCATGGGCGTGGACCTTATGGACGAAGCCGGCAAGGACGAACACGACCGCAGCTATCTGTATGGCGACGCCTCCGCGTCCGCGCCGAAAAAGAAGAAGCGCATGCGCCTCTTCGGCAAGGACGAAGAACCTGAAGCCGGCCTGGAGGGTTACGTCGGTGACGAGGCCTTTGAGCACGCAATTGTCGACGACGACGAAACTCCCGCTGCGTCCGCACCCCGCGTTCCGCCGGGCGTCCGGCGCCCCACTCAGGCCGAAATAGCGGTGGAGAAGATCAAGGCAGCCCAAGGGCTGGCGGGAGCAAACCCCGGCATAGAGAACCCCACCGAAGCCATTCCCGTGCTGACCCCGGAGATGACCGCCCCTGTGGCGGCCCAGGTGCCGGCGCGGCCTGCGACGCCCCCGCCGCCACCCACGCCGATTCCGCAGCGCACCGAACAGTTGTCACTGGCCGGCGACGTTACCTACACCCTGCCTGCCTCCGACTACCTGACGCCGGGTTCCATCCCGAAGGAGCGCACGGAAGCCAATGACGCCGTCGTCGCCGCCTTGACGGACACTCTGACACAGTTCAACGTCGACGCGGCTGTCACCGGTTTCAGCCGTGGTCCGACGGTGACCCGCTACGAAATCGAGTTGTCTCCCGGCACCAAGGTGGAGCGCGTCACGGCCCTTTCCAAGAACATTTCCTACGCCGTGGCTTCAAGCGACGTCCGTATCCTGAGCCCCATCCCGGGCAAGTCGGCCATCGGCATCGAGATCCCGAACACCGACCGCGAGACGGTCTCACTCGGCGATGTCCTCCGGAGCCAGAACGCCCGCCGGACGGACCACCCCATGGTCATGGGCGTTGGCAAGGATGTGGAGGGCGGCTACGTGGTGGCCAACCTCGCCAAGATGCCCCACCTTCTGGTTGCCGGTGCTACCGGTGCCGGTAAGTCGAGCTTCGTGAACTCCATGATCACCTCCATCCTCATGCGTGCCACGCCTGACGAGGTCCGCATGGTCATGGTGGACCCCAAACGCGTGGAACTGACGGCCTATGAGGGTGTCCCGCACCTCATCACACCCATCATCACCAACCCCAAGAAGGCAGCAGAGGCCCTCCAATGGGTGGTCCGGGAAATGGATGCCCGCTACGACGACCTCGCCAACTACGGCTACAAGCACATCGATGACTTCAACAAGGCGGTCCGGGCAGGAAAGGTAACTCCTCCCGTCGATTCCAAGCGGATCATCAAGGCCTACCCGTACCTGTTGGTGATCGTGGACGAACTCGCGGACCTCATGATGGTGGCCCCGCGTGACGTCGAAGACTCGATTGTCCGCATCACGCAGCTCGCGCGTGCCGCCGGTATCCACCTGGTGCTCGCCACGCAGCGCCCGTCCGTGGACGTCGTCACTGGCCTCATTAAGGCCAACGTGCCCTCCCGCATGGCGTTCGCTACGTCATCGGTGACCGACTCCCGCGTTGTCCTTGACCAGCCCGGCGCTGAGAAGCTCATTGGCCAAGGTGACGCGCTGTTCCTGCCCATGGGTGCCTCCAAAGCGATGCGCGTCCAGGGCGCCTGGGTTACAGAGTCAGAGATCCACAAGGTGGTGGAACACGTCAAGGGACAGCTGCAGGCCGTCTACCGCGACGACGTCGCCGCCGAGGCTCCCAAGAAGCAGATCGACGACGACATCGGAGACGACCTCGAGGTCCTGCTCCAGGCGACGGAACTGGTGGTCACCACGCAGTTCGGTTCGACGTCCATGCTCCAGCGCAAGCTCCGTGTTGGTTTTGCCAAGGCCGGGCGCCTCATGGACCTCTTGGAATCCCGCGGTGTGGTTGGTCCATCGGAAGGTTCCAAAGCCCGTGACGTCCTGGTGAAGCCGGATGACCTTGCTGCCGTTTTGGCTGCGATGAAGGGCCAGGAGTCGCCTGCGACCCCGGATGCCCACACGGCTGCCTTGAGCGAGAACGCAAACTCCAACATCGCCGTCGGCGGCTATGCGGAAGACCTGGTGCAGGCAGACCTGGACAACCGGACGCAGGCCATTGAGTACTTCGACGGCGCCGATGGTACCGATGGCGACGACGAGGGCGGCGAGGACGCCTGATCACTCACCGGGCGCTGACCCCCGAAGACGGTGGCCCCAAGACGGCGGCTCCAAAGACGGTAGCCCCAAAGACGGTAGCCTAGAGGGGTGACTACAGCCGAGGGTGATAACGCGACTTCCAGCAGTTCCGATGTCTGGAACCTGCCCAACATCCTCACGATGCTCCGCATCGTCCTGGTGCCCTTCTTCGTCTGGTTCTTAGTAGCGGATAACGGCGAGTTCGGGATCTGGCGGTGGGCTGCAGTAGTTGCCTTCGCTGTGGCCATCTATACGGACAAGCTCGACGGCGACATTGCCCGGGCGCGTGGCCTCATCACCAACTTCGGCAAGATTGCCGATCCCATCGCCGACAAGCTGCTCATCGGCTCAGCGCTGGTTCTGCTGTCCATTCTGGGGGAGCTGCCGTGGTGGGTCACCATCCTCATCCTTGTCCGTGAGTGGGGCATCACCGCGCTGCGCTTCGTCGTAATCCGTTACGGCGTCATGCCTGCCTCGCGTGGCGGCAAACTCAAGACCGTGGTTCAAACCGTGGCAATTTTCCTTTACATCCTGCCTTTGAAAGCGATCGCCCCGTGGCTGGGCGATGTCGCGTTCTGGGTGATGATGGTTGCCCTTGCCATCACCTTGTGGACCGGCGTCGAATATGTCATCCAGGCCATGCGGCTGCGCGCTGCGGGACGTCGCGCGTGATGGCCGGCGCTGCCGAAACAGCGACGACGGCGGTGGGAACCGCCGTCGGCAAGAACCTCACGGTGGCCACAGCCGAGTCCTTGACCGCAGGGCTGGTGGCGGCAACACTTGCCAACACTCCTGGCGCGTCCGCCATGCTGCAAGGCGGCGTCATTGCCTACCAGAACACGGTCAAGGTTGGCGTGCTGGGCGTCCCGGAAGAGCTCCTTGAGTCTGTGGGCTCGGTTGATGGAGGGGTCGCCGAGGCAATGGCCGACGGCGCGCGCCGGGCTTGTGCCGCCGACATCGGAATATCGACAACGGGCGTCGCCGGACCTGATCCGCATGACGGCAAGGACGTAGGCACCGTGTTCGTTGGGGTGGCATCCGGGCAGGGTGTTGCCTCGTTCCAGTACAGCTTTTCCGGCGACCGGCAGTCCATCCGGGAACAGGCCTGCGAAGCGGCTTTGGCGCGTCTGCTTGCCGCGTTGGACGAGGTTGGTTACCGTTCGTAAAGTAGTCGGGAACAAAAACTCATTGCCAATAGTTGTGTCATTGTGTCGCTTCGGAAGAGCCGGGGCGCCTAGGATGTAAAAACATACCCGGTCCGCCACCCAGCGAACCGGATCAACGAGGGAGCATGGCGATACAGATGGTAAAGCAGCCCGTATCCGTAAACGGCGTTGTCCGCTGGAAGGATGTGGGCTTGGCTAATCAGGCACAGAGCGAACAGAAGGAGCGCAAAATGGTTGTACTACGCCACGAGATCGGTGATGTACTGCGCGATGTCCGCCAGCGTCAGGGCCGTACCCTCCGCGAGGTTTCGCACAGCGCCCGCGTCTCACTTGGCTACTTGAGCGAAGTGGAACGTGGCCAGAAGGAGGCTTCTTCCGAGCTCCTGTCTTCTATCTGCACAGCCCTGGATGTTCCGTTGTCCCACATGCTTCGCGAAGTCAGCGACCGCGTGGCCGTCGCAGAAGGTGTTGCTGTCCCGGACACCGTTCCGCAGGAATTTTCACAGCGTTATGGCCGCGATCTGGACCTCACGGACGACTTCCCCCAGGGAATGCTCTCCGGAGCCCGGTAAACGGCCTCCAAGTGCCATTAGAAAGGTCCCCAGCCTCAGGCTGGGGACCTTTTTGCTTCCGGTGATCGTCCAGGTGTCCCGGGCGCCCGGTCACGTGCCCGTCGGGGTATCCGCTGCCTCGATTCCTGCTTCCTTGGGGCCGAGGTCTTTGAGCACGCCGTCACCGTAGATGGCATTCAGGCGTCCCATGTAGTCAGCCAACGTCTGGACATCCTCGAGGGGCCACTCGCCGAGCCGCTCGCGAAAAACCTGGCGCCGGGCATCCTGGACCAGATGCATCTTTTCCTCGCCCTTTTCCGTCAGGCGGATGGACTGGGCGCGGCCGTCCTGCGGATCAGCCTCCTTGTAGACCAGGCCGATGCTTTCCAGGAACGCGATCTGGCGGCTTACGGAAGGCTTGCCCACGCCAATGCAGGTGGCCAGGTCCGTCAGCCGGATGGGGCCTTCCCGGCGGATGACCGTGAGAAGGCCATAGGCTGCCGGTTCCATGTCCGGGTGGACCTGGCGGGATAACTGGTGGGAGATCGAACGGGCGCGGCGCCAGAGCAGGCTCAGCTGGTGTTCCACCTGCTGGAGGGCGTCGTCGACGTCGTCGCCCGGAACGGCCGCACCTGGCGCGCTCTGGAGAGGATTGCTCATGGCAACCATTCTAGAGTCCATGGCCATGAGAGACTCTATCCGTGAGGGCAAGTGACTTTTGGCGATTGATGGACGACGAATTCGGGGCAGGCTACTCCCGAGTCCTGGCCAACTCGCTGGTACTCGCCGGCGTGGGTGGCCGGACGGCCGTGGAAGCCCTGGCCGCTGGATACCATCCCCGCGAGGTATGGTTGGCCGTCTGCGAAGTCCAGGACGTTCCTCCCGAGCGAAGGCTGGGACGGGACATCAAGCCCGCCGCGAACTGAGCGGGCCTCCAGCTGGGATGGATCCAGCTGGGATGGACCGGGCGGGAGTGCGTCCGGCAGGAATGTGTCCTGCGGCGGGGACACGCCGCACCGTTTGTTCGAATATCTGTTCGGATGGGGATATGCTCCTTTGAGAGGAAAATTGATCCCGTAGGACGCATTCCAACAGCTTCCGGCAGCCAGGTTATCCACATAGCCGAAAGTCGGCATCTAAAAATGTCAGGCCGCCGTAATAGCGTCTGAGGTGACAGGAAAGCGGCCTATCGGGCCACTCCACAGCGAGAAAGCATCAGAGGTGTGAACCATGGCGGCAACCCCGGATCGTGAGAAGGCGCTCGAAGCAGCGCTTGCCCAGATCGACAAGCAGTTCGGCAAAGGCTCCATCATGCGCCTGGGTGATGACACCCGCGCACCCATCGAAGTCATTCCCACCGGTTCCATTGCGTTGGACGTGGCCCTTGGCATTGGCGGCCTGCCCCGCGGCCGCGTCGTGGAAATCTACGGTCCGGAGTCGTCGGGTAAGACCACCGTTGCGCTGCACGCCGTAGCCAACGCACAGCGGGCCGGCGGCATCGCTGCATTCATTGACGCCGAGCACGCGCTCGACCCCGACTACGCAGCCAAGCTGGGCGTGGACACCGATGCCCTCCTCGTTTCCCAGCCGGACACGGGCGAGCAAGCCTTGGAAATCATGGACATGCTGGTGGGCTCCGGCTCCCTGGACATCATCGTCATCGACTCCGTGGCCGCTTTGGTTCCCCGTGCGGAAATTGAAGGCGAGATGGGCGACTCCCACGTTGGCCTCCAGGCCCGTCTCATGAGCCAGGCGCTGCGTAAGATCACCGGTCGATTGAGCCAGACCAAGACCACCGCGATCTTCATCAACCAGTTGCGTGAGAAGATCGGCGTTTTCTTCGGATCGCCGGAAACCACCACCGGTGGTAAGGCGCTGAAGTTCTACGCTTCAGTCCGCATCGACGTTCGCCGTATCCAGACCCTGAAAGAGGGCGCGGACTCCGTTGGTAACCGCACCAAGGCCAAGATCGTCAAGAACAAGATGGCTCCGCCGTTCAAGATCGCTGAGTTCGACATCATCTATGGCCAGGGCATCTCCCGTGAGGGCGGCATCATCGACATGGGCGTTGAGCACGGCATCATCAAGAAGTCGGGTTCATGGTTCACGTACGACGGCGACCAGCTTGGCCAAGGTATGGAAAACTCCAGGCGATTCCTGCGGGACAACCCTGAGCTGGCCCAGGAACTGGAGCGCCTGATCAAGGAGAAGCTTGGCGTGGGCGTCAAGCCGGAGGAAGACTCCCCGAAGCTGAAGGCCGTTGACGGCTAGTACAGGGCCGGACCCGGAATCTGCCGTAGCTGCAGATTCCGAGCCCGACCCCGAATCCGTGGCGCGTGCCATCGTCCTTCGCCAGTTGACGATGGCGCCACGGAGCCGGCTGCAGCTGTCCCGCAAACTGGCGGAGCGGAACGTTCCCGAGGACGTCGCGGAAGCTGTACTGGACCGCTTCGAGGAAGTTCAGCTGATTGATGACGCTGAATTCGCCAGGATGTGGGTTCGCAGCCGTTCCCAGAGCAAGAAGCTGGCCAAAGGTGCACTGCGTCGCGAACTGGCGGACAAGGGCATTGTTCTTGAGACGGCCGAGGATGCACTGTCGCAGCTTAGTGATCAGGATGAAGAGTCAGCCGCGCGGGACCTTGTGCAGCGTAAGCTTCGTCCGGGCATGAACCTCTCGGATCGTTCTGAGCGTGAGAAGTACACGCGCAGGTTCGCGTCCATGTTGGCGCGGAAGGGCTACGCGCCCTCCGTGGCCTTCAGGATCGTCGGTGAGGTGTTGGCAGAAGCCGGTACCCTTGAGTAGTGAGTTTGACCATTCCTTCCCCCACAGCCGCCACCAGCCCTTCGGCTCAGCCCCGCACCTACCAGGTCCGGACTTTCGGCTGCCAGATGAACGTCCATGATTCAGAGCGCATGGCGGGCCTCCTGGAGGACGCCGGCTATGTGCCCGCCGAAGGCGACGTCGCCGACGTCGTCGTCTTCAACACGTGCGCCGTGCGGGAGAATGCGGACAACAAGCTTTACGGAAACCTTGGCCAACTGCGCCAGGTGAAAGAGGCCAACCCCGGCATGCAGATTGCCGTTGGCGGATGCCTGGCTCAAAAGGACCGCGAAACCATTGTCCGCAAGGCGCCGTGGGTAGACGCTGTCTTTGGCACGCACAACGTCGGAGCCCTGCCGGCACTCCTCAAACGCGCCCGGCACAACAATGAGGCCCAACTCGAGATTCTGGAGTCCCTGGACGTCTTCCCATCCACCCTCCCGACCAAGCGCGATTCCGTGTACTCGGGATGGGTCTCCATCTCAGTGGGATGCAACAACACCTGCACGTTCTGCATTGTTCCCTCGCTGCGCGGCAAGGAGAAGGACCGGCGCCCCGGTGAGATCCTGGCCGAAATCCAAGCGCTGGTTGATGACGGCGTAGTGGAAGTCACCTTGCTCGGGCAAAATGTGAACTCGTACGGGGTGGAATTTGGAGATCGCCAGGCCTTCTCCAAGCTGCTGCGTGCCTGCGGTGACATTGAGGGACTCGAACGCGTACGTTTTACCAGCCCCCATCCTGCCGCGTTCACCGATGACGTCATCGACGCCATGGCTGAAACCCATAACGTAATGCCTCAGCTCCACATGCCGTTGCAATCGGGATCCGACAAAGTCCTTAAGGATATGCGTCGCTCGTACCGTTCCAACCGCTTCCTGGGCATCCTCGACAAGGTGCGGGAGAGCATTCCGCACGCTGCCATCACCACGGACATCATCGTGGGCTTCCCGGGTGAGACCGAGGAGGATTTCCAGGCGACGTTGGACGTCGTGGAGAAGTCGCGGTTTTCCTCGGCCTTCACGTTCCAGTACTCCAAGCGTCCGGGAACCCCAGCCGCCGACTTGCCGGAGCAGCTGCCGAAAGCTGTGGTCCAGGAGCGCTTTGAGCGGCTCACGGCCCTGCAGGATCGCATCGCGGCAGAGGAAAATGCCGCGCAGCTTGGCCGCAAGGTCGAGGTCCTCGTGACTGCCCAGGCAGGGAGGAAGGCCGATGAAACCCACCGGCTTTCGGGGCGCTCAAAGGACCAGAGGCTTGTGCATTTCTCCGTTCCTGCCGGGGCTGAAACTCCGCGCCCCGGCGATTTCGTCACGGTGACCATCACTGAGGCTGCGGCTTTCCACTTGGTGGCTGACCCCGGCACAACCAGTGATTATGTGGTTCGCCGTTCGCGGGCGGGTGATGCGTGGGACCGCTCGCAGGCAGATTCCTGCGGAGTCCCAGGACCCGGCCCGGCGAACAGCAAGACTGGCGTTTCGTTGGGCATGCCGGCATTGCCGGTCCGCCGCGCGTAGCCCCGTCATCGCACACATGTCGAATTCCCATCCGGCACCGCCAGTCATTGCGGTGGTTGGGCCCACTGGTTCCGGCAAGTCGGATCTGGGCGTCAACCTTGCCTTGGCTCTTGGCGGGGAAGTCATCAATGCCGATGCGCTGCAGTTCTACCGCGGCATGGACATTGGGACTGCCAAGATCAGCTTGGAGGAGCGCAAAGGCGTTCCCCATCACCTCCTGGACACCCTGGACGTCACGCAGGAAGCAAGCGTGGCCGACTTCCAGGCCGAATGCCGTGCGGCCATCGAGGACGTCCACTCGCGGGGCAAGCGTGCCATCGTGGTAGGTGGATCCGGCTTGTATGTGCGCGCAGCCCTTGATGTCCTGGAGTTTCCGGGCACAGACCCCGGTTTGCGCCAGGAGCTCGAGGACGAATACGAGGCCAAGGGGCTGGCTCCGCTCCGGGCCCGCCTGGAACTGGTGGATCCAGTGTCGGCAGCCCGTCTCGGCGATGCCCGGCGGGTGATCAGGGCACTGGAGGTTCACGGACTGACAAGTCGCCCTTTCAGCTCCTTCATGCCCCAACGTGAGTACCACCAACCCGCAGTTCAGATCGGCTTGTCCGTGGATCGTGAAGAACTCAGGGAACGCCTCGGGCAACGGGTGCACCGCATGGTCGAGGCCGGGCTGGCCGAAGAGGTCCAGCGGCTCGACGCCCAGGGGCTGCGACACGGGAAAACGGCGTCGCGGGCTTTGGGATACGCCCAGTTCCTCAGGGTCCTGGATGGTGACATGGAGGTGTCCGCGGCCGCTGAGGAAACCATCGTGGCCACAAGGCAGTTCGCCCGCCGCCAGCTCACCTGGTTCCGCGCTGATCCCCGGATTTCCTGGCTGGACTGGAAGGACCCGGACTTGGTGTCCAAGGCTGTCGCAGTAGTCGGCGCGCAGGAGTAGCTCGGGCAATTTCGGGCCGAACACACGTGGAAGGTAGCCTAGGTTCCATGGATGAAACCGCCTCAGTCCCCACCCGCCAGCCCTCGGCTGCCGGCGCCGCCGAACCCACCTCGAGCCTTGCCGGATTGGCGTTCTCCAAAGGGCACGGGACCGGCAATGACTTCGTCCTGATCGCGGATCCCGGCGACGCCCACGAGATCACCGCCGAACAGGTAGCGCAATTGTGCGATCGCCACACGGGCATCGGCGGCGACGGCCTCATCCGTGCCGTTCCCTCACGCTTCCTCCCCGAAGGCCGGGCCCTGCTTGAACAGGATCCTGCTGCCGAATGGTTCATGGACTACCGCAACGGGGACGGCTCGTTGTCGGAGATGTGTGGCAATGGTGTCCGCGTCTTCGTCCACTTCCTCAACGAACAAGGGCTGGTGGACCTTGGACCTGGCCAGACCCTCACCATTGGTACACGCGGTGGCATCAAGAAGGTAGTCCGCACACTCAACGGTTATGCCGTGGACATGGGCCCGTGGGAGTTCATCTTCCCCGGGGAAGCCACCAGCAAAGCCATGGATGCCCTGGTCAGCGCCGACGGCCTGGAAGTGGCCCGGCCGGGCCTCTCGGTCAGTATGGGCAACCCACACACCGTGGTCGCCCTGGCCGAACTCAGCGAGCTTTCAGCCACCCAGCTGTTCAAGGCCCCGGTAGTTGATCCCAAACCAGCCAACGGCACCAACGTTGAATTCGTCGTTCCCGCCGAACCCTTGGTGGAAGACGGCGTGGGCACCATCACCATGCGCGTGCACGAACGGGGGGTAGGGGAGACCCAGTCCTGTGGTACAGGGGCCTGCGCAGCTGCCGTGGCAATCCGTCACTGGGCAGGCAGTACGGCCCCCAACGATTGGCACGTCAAGGTGCCGGGCGGCGTCGTCGGCGTGAAATTCTTCCCCGGTGCGGGCGGCCGCGAACACGTTGAGCTGAGCGGCCCGGCAGTCATCGTCGCTAACGGGACGCTTTCCTGACACGGATGATCCTGAAGGACTTCGAGGTGCTTTCGCGGGAGACGCTGAAGGAGTCGTCCAGCTCCGCGGCCAGCCACCGCTGCAGGGAATCCGAACCCAGGTTCTTCTGAACCACCAGCCAAGCGTTGCCACCTGGAGCCAATCGGGGCAGCCATGTCAGCAGCAGCGAGTGGAGTTCGTCCTTGCCGATCCGGATTGGCGGATTGGACCAGATGGTGTCGAACTCGACGGCGGGGTCCACCTCATCAGGGAGGCTGGCGGTCACGTTGTCCAAGCCAACGGCGGCCGCGTTCTCGTTGGTCAGGGTCACACAGCGTTCGTTGACATCGACGGCGTACACGCGGGCATGCGGGGCCATCAGGCCAAGGGTGAGCGCTATCGGACCCCAGCCGCAGCCGATGTCCAGCAGGTTCCCCCGGGGAGAGGGCGGCGGAACGTCCGAGAGCAGGATCGCGGTGCCCTTGTCCACGCCGTCGGGGCTGAAGATTCCTGAGGACGTCTGCAAGTGGCGTGTGGCCCCGGCAAGCTCCACCGTAAGTGGCTTGCGGGTGAACGGTCCGGCCGGCTGGGCGGTGAAATAGTGTGCAGACTCCATAATTTGCCAGATTAGTTGGCTATCGTCGCCTTGGGAAACCGTCGAGGCCCAGAGCCTGGTTTGACACGGCTGGTATCGTTGAGGTCATGTTCTTGATCTTTGAGTAATCGGCCGAACCTACGCCTGGACCCCAGGCGTTCCACGGCACCGCCCGCGATGCAGGCCCGGCTTGGCACACCCGCCCAGCACGAGGCCTTTCCGCCCGGCAGGTCCCACCGGCACATGTCAGCGCCGCCCGTGGCGATTGACGCTCAGAAGATCAAGCCCCAGCCATGAATCCAGGATCGTGTCATCATGCGAATCCTGATGGGGCGTCGCCATGACTTCCGACAGGCCAGGACCTCCCCGCGGATCCACCCGCCAGAGCACAGACGCCACAGCCAGCAGGCCAACGTCGTCCAGTACACAGGAGGCCACATTGGCCCAAGCCCGTCAGCCCAGCGCGAAGAGCGCCCCATCGAGCAACAAACAGCACTATTCTGGAATTGCCGAACAGTCTAAGGAGACCATGACCACCCAGAAGCACTCCGGATCCGATTCCGACGCCCAGGACATGAGTCCTGAACAAATCCAGGCCGTCATCGACCGGATACTTTCCAAGGATGTCCCTGCGCAGGCATCCGATGACAATGACGCCAACGGCGTGTTCGGCAAGGCACAGGCTATTTCAACCCTGGACCAAGAGCACAGCATCTACGACGGCGACCAGGAAGACCTGGCCGAGCGTCGCGCCCTGCGCCGGACCGCGGGATTGTCCACCGAACTTGAAGACGTCACAGAGGTTGAATACCGCCAGCTGCGCCTGGAACGGGTCGTCCTGGCCGGCCTCTGGACAGAAGGTACCCTCGCCGACGCCGAGAACTCCCTGCGGGAATTGGCCGCGCTTGCCGAGACCGCGGGTTCGGAAGTTCTGGACGGCCTGGTCCAGCGTCGCACGAAGCCGGACCCGGGAACGTTCCTCGGATCAGGCAAGGCCCAGGAGCTCAAGGACATCGTGGCCGCCACAGGTGCGGATACCGTCGTGGTGGACACAGAACTGGCTCCATCGCAGCGACGCGGCCTTGAAGACATTGTGAAGGTCAAGGTCGTTGACCGGACCACGCTCATCCTGGACATCTTCGCCCAGCATGCCAAGAGCCGTGAGGGCAAGGCCCAGGTCGAACTCGCCCAGTTGGAGTACCTGCTTCCGCGTCTGCGTGGTTGGGGTGACTCCATGTCACGCCAGGCCGGTGGCCAGGTGGGTGGGGCCGGCGCAGGCATGGGCTCGCGAGGTCCCGGTGAAACCAAGATCGAACTGGACCGCCGCCGGATCCGCACGCGCATGGCCAAACTGCGCCGTGAGATCGCCGCGATGAAGCCGGCCCGCGAGACCAAGCGGGCCAACCGCCGTCGTAATGCTGTTCCGTCTGTGGCGATTGCCGGGTACACCAACGCCGGAAAGTCGTCGCTCCTGAACCGCCTCACCGATGCTGGAGTCCTGGTGGAGAACGCACTGTTCGCCACGTTGGACCCCACTGTCCGCAAGGCGCAAACCCCCGACGGTATTGGCTACACGTTGGCCGACACCGTGGGATTTGTGCGCTCCCTGCCTACACAGTTGGTAGAGGCTTTCCGGTCGACGCTGGAAGAAGTGGCCGACGCCGACCTTATCCTGCACGTCGTTGACGCTTCGCACCCTGACCCCGAAGGCCAGATCGCCGCAGTCCGTGCTGTCTTTACGGAGGTGGATGCCCGCAAGGTTCCCGAGATCATTGTCCTGAACAAGGTTGATGTAGCGGATCCCTTCGTGGTGGAGCGCCTCAAGCAGAAGGAACCGCGGCACGCAGTGGTTTCCACCCGAACGGGCCAGGGAATTGCCGAGCTGCTCGAGGACATCAGCCGGTCCATCCCGCGCCCCGGCGTGCGGCTTGAGCTGCTGATTCCTTATGAACGCGGCGAATTGATCAGCAAACTGCACAGCTCCGATTCTGAGATCCTCAGCATCGATCACGAGGAAAACGGCACACGCGTAGTGGTCATGGTCCGTGAAGGACTGGCAGCCGAACTGGAGTCATTCGTCAGCAATGGTTGAGAAGGTGGCGGCGGACGCCGTAGGGTCGGTGGGGGAAAAGGCCACCCTCGAGTTGCTGGACCGGGCTGTGGCAGGCATGGGCGGCCAAAGCCGTGCCGGCCAGCATGAAATGGCCAAGCAGGTTACCCGGGCCATTGAGACCGGAGAACACCTGCTGGTCCAGGCGGGGACGGGAACAGGTAAGTCGCTGGCTTACCTAATTCCGTTGATCGCGCATTCCATGGACAGCAACAAGCCAACGCTCGTGTCCACCGCCACCTTGGCTCTCCAAACCCAGATTGTTGGCAGGGATCTTCCCCGGTTGCTGGAGACCATCAACCCGGCTCTTGAGCGACCGGTCAACGTGGCGCTCGTGAAGGGGCGGGCCAATTACGTCTGCCTGCAGAAACTTGAAGGCGGTTTTCCCAGCGAGGAGCCCTCCGAGGGGCAGCTGTTCTCCTTGGGTGAGGACACCAGCGTTCCCCACCTTGCGGCGTCCATGGGCGGACCACAATCGCAGCTCGGCAAGGAGGTTGTCCGCCTGCGTGAATGGGCTGAAAAGACGGCCACGGGAGACCGCGACGAACTAATGCCTGGCGTCACCGACCGTGCCTGGCGGCAGGTGTCAGTCACGTCCATGGAGTGCCTGGGGGCGCAGAAGTGTCCTGTAGCTGAGGAATGCTTCAGCGAATTGGCCCGTTCCCGCGCCGCCGAGGCCGACGTCGTGGTCACCAACCATGCAATGCTTGCTGTCAGTGCCTTTGAGGGACTGGCTGTCCTGCCCGAATACGACGTCGTGGTGGTGGACGAAGCCCACGAACTGCAGGATCGGGTGACAGGTGCGGTGTCGGGGCAGTTGTCAGTGGCCATGGTCCACGCGGCTGCATCAAGTGCACGGAAACATACGGCCATCACTGTCGATGCCCTCAACGCTGCCGCGGACCGCCTCGATATGGCCATCGCGGGTGTCCCGAACGGGCTGTTGCCCAACGGGCTCAACGACGAACAGCTCGACTGCCTGGACCAGCTGCGCGATGCTACCCGTGCTGCCCTCTCGGACTCGAAGACTGATTCCTCCAACGCCGCAGACGGCGGCAGGCAGCTGGCGCGCTCACGACTCATGCTCATCCTCGAGCTCTGCGAGCGGATGCTCGCTGCCAAGGAGAACCGGGAAGTAGTTTGGTTCTCACGAAACAGCACCTTTGATCCGCAACAGGGATATTCCCAACCCGACGAAACAGCGCCGGCGCTCATTAACATCGCGCCGCTGAGCGTAGCCGGCAGGTTGCGCGAGGGGTTGTTCGCCGGACACACCGTCGTACTGACCTCGGCTACGCTGGCCATCGGCTCTGCTTTTGAACCTGCCGCGGGAGGGCTTGGCCTGATTGGCGACGGCGCCCCCAGCTGGACAGGCATTGATGTCGGTTCACCTTTTGACTACCCCAAGCAGGGCGTGCTGTACGTAGCGAAGCACCTTCCCAAACCCGGCCGCGGCACGTCGCCGGAGGCCCTGGATGAGCTGGAGGACCTGATCAGGGCGTCGGGTGGGGGAGCGCTGTGCCTCTTCTCCTCACGGCGGGCTGCCGAAGAAGCAGCCGACGCCATGCGGCTCCGCCTGGATGTGGACATCCTGTGCCAAGGAGAATCCACCATGGCAGCCCTGGTCAAGCAGTTCGCGGATGAACCGGACACATGCCTCTTCGGGACCATGTCGCTGTGGCAGGGTGTGGATGTCCCGGGTGGCTCATGCCGATTGGTGGTTATTGACCGGATTCCCTTCCCGCGTCCCGATGATCCGCTGATGACAGCACGCTCCCGTGCCGTGGCGCAATCAGGCGGGAACGGCTTCATGGCTGTCTCCGCCACCCACGCGGCCATCAGGCTCGCTCAGGGTGCGGGACGCCTCATCCGTTCCACCGGGGACAAAGGCGTGGTGGCAGTTCTCGATTCACGCCTGTCGACGGAACGGTACGGCGGATTCCTGCGGGCCGCCCTGCCTCCCTTCTGGGCGACGACGGACCGTTCGGTGGTACGTGGGGTCCTGGAGCGCCTGGGGTCGGCCAGGAAGGCGTAACAGCGCTCGGGGAGGCTAGAGGGACCGGAGTACGGAAACAACCTTGCCCATGATGGTTGCCTGATCACCCAGGATGGGTTCGTACTGGGTGTTCTGGGGCAGCAGCCAGGTGTGGCCATCCCGTTGGCGGAAGGTTTTCACCGTGGCTTCGTCGTCCAGGAGAGCTGCGACGATGTCGCCGTTGATGGCATCGTTCTGGCGGCGGACAACCACCCAGTCGCCATCGCAAATGGCGGCATCAATCATGGAGTCGCCCGCGACCTTCAGCATGAAGAGCTCACCGTGCCCTACAAGCTGCCGGGGCAGGGGGAGTACATCCTCCACGGTCTGGTCGGCCAGGATGGGGCCACCTGCGGCGATGCGGCCGACCAGCGGGACCATGGCGGTATCGCTTGCGCTGGCCAGTTCAGTCACGGCCAGGCCTCCGGCGCTCCGCAGCGTCGCGGGGGCTTCGACGCCCGGGATGGGGCCACCATCAAGGGTCAACGGCATCAGTACTTCCATGGCACGGGGCCGCTTGGGGTCCCTGCGGAGGTAGCCGAGTTTTTCAAGCTGTGACAACTGGTGCGTAACGCTGGACAAGCTGGCCAGCCCCACGGTGTCGCCGATCTCGCGCATGCTGGGCGGGTAGCCGTTGTCATTGACGGACCTCTGGATGGTCTCCAGGATCTTTTTCTGACGCACGGTCAGGCTCTTGGGAGTCTTTTGAGGCTGTTGGCTCCGCAGGGGTGCCCCGCCGCCTGTGGCTTTCGCTGCCATGTTCGCCAATGCCTTTCCTTCCGCCCCGAAAAAGAGCCGGGGATGCAGGGTCCGCCTAAAATGTCAGACCCTCCTGTTCCACTGAAACAGTGCTGTTTCTTCACTCAAACGTAGGGCAGCCACAGGCGTTTATCAAACATTTGTTCTAGCGAGTCTCGACACCGTTCGTTGATAAGTGCTAAAAATGTCATAGCAAGGTTCGAATATGTGTTCTATAAACCTCGCGTTGACGCTGGATGTTCGAACAGGTTGTTCGAACATCCAGCGGATCCGGGAGAGGAACACAAAGAATTGGCAGCCCTGCTCCGGAACCTCCGGTGCAGGGCAATAGCTCAGAAGGGCTCAGCTCATGTCCGCAATCACTTCGTTCGCTGATTTCCGCACCACGCAAGCACCCGCCCGCTTGCGTCTCACCCGTCGGGGCCGGATGGTCTTTTTCGGTGTTCCGGCGATGCTCTTGGTGGCAGCCCTCCTCAGCCTGGCCGGGTTCATCACGTCCCCGGCAAAGGCCTCGGACTCCCAGGCGCAGTTGCAGCCGCCGGTTGCAGTGTCAGTGACCGTCCAGCCGGGCCAGTCCCTGTGGGGGATTGCCGGCGCGGCTGCTCCGGAACGGGACCCGCGGGACGTCATCGCCGAAATCATCCAGCTCAATGACCTCCGTGGAGGCCGCATTCTTCCGGGGCAGCAGCTGTTCGTTCCGGCCGACTAAGGCGACCGCCCATGACGGGAAGCCGCGCCCGGACGGCCGCGCGGACGTCACAGTTACTCCGCAGTCCCAGTGGCCCCTTAAACTGTTGTGGTGAGTGAGCAGCTTGAGCGACTTGACCGACTTCCCCTCCGGACCAACCTGCGTGGACTGAGCCCTTATGGCGCACCGCAGCTTGATGTCCCTGTTCTACTCAACGTCAACGAGAACACCCATGGCGTCCCTGCCGATGTCCAGGCGGCCATCACTGAGGCCGTGGCGGCTGCTGCCACAGGACTGAACCGCTACCCCGACCGCGAGTTCACCGATCTCCGTGAGGCCCTTGCGCAGTACCTTGGCCACGGTCTCTCCGCCGAGAACATCTGGGCTGCCAACGGATCCAACGAGGTCCTCCAGCAAATCCTCCAGGCGTTTGGCGGTCCGGGACGCAAGGCCCTTGGTTTCCCTCCCACATACTCGATGTACCCGTTGTTGGCCAGCGGAACCGATACCGAATACCTTCGCGGCGTCCGAGCCGATGACTACGGTCTGGATGCAGAGTCGGCCGCAGCGCAGGTTCGGGAAACCGGAGCCAACATCGTCTTCCTCTGCTCACCGAACAACCCCACAGGCACCGGCCTGGGCCTGGATGTGGTCGAGGCTGTGTATGAAGCCGGCGAAGCAAGCCAGGCAATCGTGATCGTGGACGAGGCCTACCACGAGTTCGCGCACGACAACACTCCGAGCGCTTTGACCCTCCTGCCCGGGCGCGAACGGTTGATCGTCTCGCGCACCATGAGCAAGGCATTCGCCCTGGCCGGTGCCCGGATCGGCTACATGGCTGCCGCCCCCGAGGTTACCGATGCCATCCGCCTGGTCCGCCTGCCGTACCACCTGTCCGCTGTCACCCAGGCGACCGCCCTGGCTGCGTTGACGCACCGTGAAGCCCTCATGGCCGACGTCGAAGACATCAAGGTCCAGCGCGACCGGATCGTCACCGAACTTCTCCGCATGGGGCTTAAGCCTGCAGCATCGGACTCCAACTATGTCTTCTTCGGTGGGCTCGAAAACCCGCACGTGATCTGGCAGGGCTTGCTCGATGCCGGTGTGCTGATCCGGGATGTCGGCATCCCTGGACACTTGCGGGTCACCGCCGGTACCGAGCCGGAAACCACTGCCTTCCTTGAGGCCTTGGAAGCACTCCTGGACGGTTCTGCTTCACAGCGCGCCTAAACTTGTCAATAGACCCAATCCATCCTCCCTGCATAAGGACGTCCCAATGAGCGAAACCGGCGCTACGCCGTCCGCTGCCCGCACTGCGCGCATGGAGCGCACCACCAGCGAATCCTCCGTGTTGGTGGAGATCAACCTGGACGGCTCCGGCGTTTCGGACATCAGCACCTCAGTGCCCTTCTACGACCACATGCTTACGGCGCTGTGCAAGCACTCGCTGATCGACATGACGGTCAAGGCAACCGGGGACACCCACATCGATGCGCACCACACGGTGGAAGATGTTGCCATCACCTTCGGGGAGGTCTTGCGGACAGCCTTGGGCGACAAGGCAGGCATCCGACGCTTCGGTGAAGCCACTGTCCCGCTGGACGAGGCCTTGGCGCATGCTGTGGTGGATGTTTCGGGCCGGCCTTACTTGGTCCACGGCGGTGAACCCGCCGGCCAGGAGTACCACCTGATTGGTGGGCACTTCACTGGCTCGCTGACCCGCCACGTTTTCGAGGCGATCACGTTGCACGCCGGAATCTGCCTGCACATGAACGTTCTCGCCGGCCGGGACCCGCACCACATCGTCGAGGCCCAGTTCAAGGCTTTCGCGCGCGCACTCCGTGCCGCCGTCGAGTCCGACCCGCGCGTTGAGGGAATTCCCTCCACCAAGGGGGCACTGTGAGCGGCCAGGTCCTGAAGAACGGGGCGGTCGTCGATGCTACGGCTTCAGTGAAGCCGGAGTCGCCCGAGGGCAAGCCCACCGTGACGGTGCTGGACTACGGATCCGGCAACGTCCGGTCCGCGGTCCGCGCGCTGGAGAGGGCAGGCGCCCACGTAGTGCTCAGCTCCAAGCCGGAGGACGTACTGAACGCCGACGGCCTGGTTGTTCCCGGCGTCGGCGCTTTCGAGACGGTGATGAAGGAACTCAAAGCTGTTGACGCCATCCGGATGATTGGACGCCGGGTTGCCGGTGGCCGCCCGGTGCTGGCCATCTGCGTCGGCCTCCAGGTGCTCTTCGAAGCTGGTGTCGAGCACGGTACCGAATCCGAGGGCATGGCCGAATGGCCCGGCAAAGTGGAACTCCTTCCTGCTCCCGTGGTGCCTCACATGGGATGGAACACAGTGGACGTACCTGAGGGTTCCAAACTCTTCGAGGGCGTCGAGCAGGAACGCTTCTATTTCGTGCACTCGTACGGTGTGCAGGAATGGAACTTCGACGTCGTGCAGCCCCGCATGGCACCCCCTATGGTCACGTGGTCCGAACATGGCGCACGCTTCATTGCCGCCGTGGAAAACGGACCCCTGTGCGCAACCCAGTTCCACCCGGAGAAATCCGGCGACGCCGGAGCCCGGCTCCTGCGCAACTGGGTGGACGGACTGCGGAAGCCTTCGACGGAAGCCTCCGGAAGCGGTGCGGCCTAGATGTGGTCGGTAGTCCTCATGGGCTTGGCCGGCGTCTTGGTTGGTGGGGGAATTTCCTTCCATCAGCAAAAGAAGCCGCGTTGGGTCTCCATTTCCTTTTATGTGCTGGCCGGGATGTCCCTGCTGGCTGCCTATCTCCTGACACTTCCCGGTAACTGAACCGCCGGTCCACAAGCCGGCGACCCCCAACACCAAGGACACTCATGACCACCTCCTCCCAGTCCGTTTTGGAACTCCTGCCTGCCGTCGACATCGTTGACGGCCAGGCAGTGCGCCTCCTGCAAGGAGAGGCGGGCTCGGAAACCAGCTACGGAACGCCCCTCGAGGCAGCCTTGAACTGGCAGAACGACGGGGCTGAATGGGTTCATATGGTTGACCTGGACGCTGCCTTCGGCCGTGGCAACAACGCAGCCCTCATCAGCGAGGTCGTGTCGCAGCTCAAGGTCAAGGTAGAGCTGTCCGGCGGCCTGCGGGACGACGAATCCCTGGAGCGGGCCCTCGAGTTGGGTGTTGCCCGGGTGAACCTTGGTACTGCGGCGTTGGAAAACCCCGAGTGGACCAAGCGTGCAATCGAACGTTTTGGTGACAAGATCGCCGTCGGCCTTGATGTTCGAGGCACCACCCTTGCCGGCCGTGGCTGGACCAAGGAGGGCGGCGACCTTTGGGAGGTTTTGGCCCGGCTTGAGGACGCAGGATGCGCCCGCTATGTGGTGACGGACGTGACCAAGGACGGCACGCTGCAGGGTCCCAACGTGGAACTGCTGCGCAGCATGGTTGAGAAGACCGGCAAGCCCGTGGTGGCTTCCGGTGGCATCTCCAGCCTGGAGGACCTCAAAGTCCTGCGCGAGCTCGTGCCGCTGGGTGTTGAGGGTGCGATTGTTGGCAAGGCCTTGTACGCCGGAGCCTTCACCTTGCCTGAAGCCCTGGACGTGGCCGGCCGCCGCTGATGGGCCGCCACTCAGCCCACCAGCCCGAAGAGGCGGGGATGCACCATGCGGAGAAGCGTGAACTGCCTGGCCATATCGCCGCAGCATTGGCAGGTGCCGGGGGAGCAGCGGATTCCGCGGGCCAGCCCTGGGCCGGCAGAAGCCTCGCCGGTGACGACGCCAGGATCCATAATTTCGAGGATGACGACGGAACTGCCGACGCCGGGTATCTCGCCGCCGTGGCGGCGCTGGTCGACGGAAGCGGTAGTGAGGCCGACGTTGTGGCTTCGCTGGCGACGGCACGGGTCTTTGTTCCTGTAGTTGCCCAGCTTGCCGAGGAAGCCGAGGGCGTCGACGGCCTGCACGCCGACAAGCAGGCCGATATGGCATTGGTCACACTCAAGGCTCCCGATGGCCGTACGGCGATGCCGGTGTTCACCTCCTCGGCGGCCTTGGAGGCATGGCACCCCCAAGCCCGCCCTGTGGCTGTCTACGCCGCGCGGGCGGCACTTTCGGCGGTGTCCGAAGGCGCCCAGCTACTGGTGTTGGACCCAGGCTCAGACTTTGCCTTCGTCGTGCGGCGTCCCGCCCTCTGGGCCCTTGCGCAGCAGAAGGACTGGACGCCGTCATACCTTGATGATCAACTGGAGACTGCTCTCGTTTCGACGGTTTCAGCCTTCACCGCAGTCCGACGCCTTGAGACACAGGCCGGCGGCGGCGTTGCCTCGCTCACCGCTGGTGGACAGCAGGTGGCCGGAGGCGGCCCAGGTCCGGAACTGCGCGTGGTGCTCTTCCTTGAGGACGGACTCGACGCCGAAGCGGTGCAGACGCTTGTCGCCCAACTGAACGACACGTGGGCACGCATGGATTCCTTTGCCGAAGGCGTCGATTCCATGGAAGTAAAACTGCAGCGCGCAGCACAGGAGCCAGCGCCGCACTAATGGCAGGTCCGTTTCCCCGGGGCTGCCCGGGGAAATGAGGATTGAGCCAGTGAACTTCGCTCTCTACAAAGAGATGCTGTCAATACGCCCTGTCCGGCGGTTGCTGGTTGTTGGGATGATTGCCCGAATCCCGCATTCGGCCGCGGGGGTGCTCCTTACCCTTCATATTGTCCTGACGCTTGGCCAAGGCTACGCCGCTGCCGGCGCGGCAGCCGCAGTGATGACCATCGGCATCGCCCTGGGCGCTCCGTGGCGCGGCCGCCGGGTGGACATGGTGGGACTGCGCAAGGCCCTGATCCCGTCGGTTGTCTCCGAAACCGTCATATGGTCGATCGTGCCGCACGTTTCCTATCAATGGCTGCTGCCGCTGGTCTTTATCGGCGGACTCTTCACGCTGCCGATCTTCAGTGTTGTCCGCCAGTCGTTGGGCGTCATGGTGGACGGGGAGCAGCGCCGTTCGGCGTTTGCCTTGGACTCCATTGCCACTGAGCTTGTGTTCATGATTGGCCCGGCGGTCGGCGCCGTGGTCGCGACAAGCGGCTACTCGGCTTTAGGCCTCACCGCCGTGGGGATCTCCGTGTCCGTGGCCGGACTTTTCCTCATGTGGTTCAACCCGCCTACCCGCTCCGAAGTGGCCTGCACGCCCGAGGAATCGGCTGACAGGGAGTCGGACGAGATTGCCGCTGCCGAGGCGGCGATGGTGGCGTCCGCTCCTGCGCACGTCCAGGAAGCTGCCTCCGAGATGGGATCGGCGAACTCGCGCACCGCAGCCCTCAGGAACCGGGTGGCCAGGAACTTCACCTGGTTCACTGTTTCCGTGGCCGCACTCTTCGTAGTAGCCGCGGGCTCCGGCATGGTGCTCAGCGGCTCCGACGTCAGCATAGTTGGGCTGCTGGAACGCGGCGGGCACCAGAATCAGATCGGAATTGTGTTCTTTTTCTGGTGTGCCGCGTCTGTTGTCGGTGGCCTCATTTACGGTTCAATGAAGCGGTCTATCTCACCGATGCTTCTTTTGCTGGGCATGGCTGCCCTGACCATTCCGATGGGCTTTGCCCAGGACACCTGGACCTTGGCGTTCCTCTCGCTCCTGCCGGGCCTGTTGTGCGCGCCGGTCCTATCGGCGTCCTCCGAGAAGGTGGCGGACCTGGTGGAAGAGGAGCGCCGCGGGGAGGCCATGGGCTGGTACGGATCCGCCCTGACGGCCGGCGTAGCTTTGGGCGCGCCCCTTGCCGGGGTCTTCATCGACACCGTTGGTCCGTCGGGCGGCTTTGCGGCGGTCGGCATCGCCGGCGTGGCGCTGTGCGCCACCGGCTTGGTCCTCATGTCCATCCGCCGCAGGGCAGCCAGGATCTGAGCGGGCGGAAAGCCAACAGACGACGACGGCGGGCCGACCACTGAAGGTCGGTCCGCCGTCGTCGTCTGTTGAGGCAGTTTGGGGCTAGTTAATTTGGGGCTAGTTAACCGGTCCCGTGAACTTTTCGCCGGGTCCCTTGCCGGGGGCGTCCGGAATGATGGATGCCTCGCGGAAGGCCAACTGCAGGGAGCGCAGGCCGTCGCGCAACGGTCCGGCGTGCTGCGAACCGATTTCGGGGGCGGCAGCGGAAACCAGTCCGGCGAGGGCGGTGATCAACTTGCGGGCTTCGTCGAGGTCCTTGAGGTCCTCGGCGTTGGGGTCGTCGGCAAGCCCCACCTTGACGGCTGCGGCACTCATGAGGTGCACGGCGCCGGTAGTGATGACTTCCACGGCCGGAACTTCGGCGATGTCGCGGATCTGCTGGGAGACCCCGGCGTCACCGGCGGGGGCGTCTCCGCCGAAGGAGTTGCGGGAATTGCTGTCTTCAGTGCTCATACTGGTAAGCTTGTCACAGACCGACTGGAAGTCGTTATTCACGGATCGTATCCACAGTCAACAGTCCCGCCGCCCGCAATGTGCGCTTGGCGGGTTGTTTCTGTAGAATTGACTTTCAGTTTGCAAGCGGAGTTCTCTCCCACCCGCGTCAGCCGTTTCCCTCCGGGGACAGGATCCCCTTTGAGGGACAAGAGGTTGCCGGGTACCTGGTCGGGCACTGCGGGGTTGATCCCCGGAAGTGCGTACTTCCCGTTGAGGAAGTACAGCCGATCTTCGAGGCCTTCGATTGCGCCAGCAATTGGGGGCCTTCTCTATTTGCTGGTGACACCACCACAACCACAGGAGCTTTAACATTAGCGAGCCAAGAATCAATGAGCGTATCCGCGTCCCCGAGGTGCGGCTGGTCGGTCCTGCCGGCGAACAGGTAGGAATTGTCCGCATCGAGGACGCACTGCGTCTGGCTGCCGAATCCGATCTCGATCTCGTTGAAGTTGCGCCGCAGGCTAAGCCTCCTGTTTGCAAGTTGATGGACTTCGGCAAGTACAAGTACGAAGCCGCCGTCAAGGCACGCGAAGCCCGCAAGAACCAAACCAACACGGTTCTGAAGGAAATTCGCTTCCGCCTCAAGATCGACAAGCACGACTACGAAACCAAGCGTGGGCACGCCCTTCGCTTCCTCGGAGCCGGTGACAAGGTCAAGGCCATGATCCAGTTCCGCGGCCGCGAGCAGCAGCGTCCTGAAATGGGCATCCGCTTGCTTCAGCGTTTCGCTGAAGACGTGGCTGAGGTTGGCGTCATCGAGTCCAGCCCGCGCATCGATGGCCGCAACATGGTCATGGTGATCGGACCGCTGAAGAACAAGGCAGAAGCCAAGGCTGAAGCCCGCCGCGCCACCCAGCGTGCAGAAGCCAAGGCCCAGAACGAAGCCAAGGCCGCTGGCCGCGTGGACACCACGGGAGAGCAGGCACCGCTGACGCAGAGCCTGGCTGACCTTCTGCCCGAAGGCTTCAAGGTCTCCGAAGAGGAAGCAACGCAGGAAGCTCCGGCGACTGCCGAGGCTCCCGCCGTTGAAGAAGCACCGGTTGCCGAAGAGGCTGCAGTTGAAGCTCCGGTTGCAGAAGAGGCACCCGCCCCGGTGGTAGAGGAAGCACCCGCTGCTGAGGAAGCTCCGGCTCCCAAGGCGGCTCCGGAAGCTCCGGCTGCCAAGGTCGCTCCGGCTCCCAAGGCAGCTCCAGCTCCAAAGGCGGCTCCGGCGGAGGCGGCTCCCAAGCCTGTCGTTCCGGCTGCGGCTCCGAAGCCGGCTGTTCCTTCGGCTCCCAAGCCTGTCGCCAAGCCGGCTGCACCCAAGCCGGCAGCTCGGCCCGCAGCCCCCAAGGCCGCGCCGAAGCCTGCATCACGCAAGACCAATTAGTTCAACGCCGCGGAGGCTTTGGCCTCCACCGGCAAGCAACCAGCACGTCGGCCCCCGTTGGCCGGCTGCGCGATAGAATCGCGGACTTGTCCGTGGATACGTAAGGAGATCGGTTCCCATGCCGAAGATGAAGACCCACAGCGGTGCTAAGAAGCGCTTCAAGCTGACCGGTACCGGCAAGCTGAAGCGTCAGCAGGCCAACCGCCGTCACTACCTGGAGCACAAGTCCTCCAGGCTGACCCGTCGCCTCGCCGGCGACAAGCTCGTCTTCAAGGGCGATGCCAAGGTCATCAAGAAGATGCTCGGCGTCTAAGTTCCAAGTTCTTTGGTTACTGCCATCCGGCAGTAACCGACTACACCAAAAGCCTTCTCAGGCCGGCCGGGTTTCCGGCAGTAGCAGCTTGGGATAAAGATTTCTGAAGGAGTACGCACGTGGCACGTGTGAAGCGGGCGGTAAACGCCCACAAGAAGCGCCGGGTTGTCCTCGAACGCGCCAAGGGTTACCGCGGTCAGCGTTCGCGCTTGTACCGCAAGGCCAAAGAGCAGCTGCTGCACTCGTTTGTGTACAGCTACGGCGACCGCCGCAAGAAGAAGGGCGACTTCCGTCGCCTCTGGATCCAGCGCATCAACGCTGCATCCCGCGCCAACGGCCTCACCTACAACCGTCTTATCCAGGGCCTCAAGGCCGCTGAGGTTGAGGTTGACCGCCGTATGCTGGCCGAACTGGCTGTTTCCGATGCCAACGCTTTCGCCGCTCTGGTGAACGTTGCCAAGGCTGCACTCCCGGCTGACACGTCCGCTCCGGCTGCCAAGGCTGCTCCCAAGGCCAAGGTTGCCACGGCTGTTGCCACGGCTCCGGCTGTCAAGGCTGTTGTCTCCGAGAAGCCGGCCATCGACGGCGCAGTTGCCGCTGATGGTGACGAGGCTCCGGAAGGCTACGCCATCAAGGGCAACGCCGAGTCCAAGAAGTACCACGTTCCGGGTTCCACCTGGTACAACACCACCGCTGCTGAGTACTGGTTCTCCACGGTTGAAGCTGCAAAGGCTGCCGGTTTCGAGCCGGCCGGCGGCGAAGCCCGCCAGCAGATCAAGAACTAGTCGCAACTGCCACTAAAGTTCTTTATATGAACGAAACCGGGCGCCCGCAAGACTTTCCGATGACCAACCCCCGAGCAGATCGGGTGAGGGACGTCGCCAAGCTTGCCGGGCGCCCGGCGCGTTTAAAGCGCGGCCGGTTCCTCGCTGAGGGACCGCAGGCGGTGCGCGAGGCTTTGACCCTGCACCGTAGCCGTACAGCGTCCGGCGGTTCCGCCGTCGTACATGAAGTTTTTGCCAGTGAGGCGTGCCTTGACCGCCTCCCGGAACTCGCCGACCTGGCGCAGGGAACGCTGCTCCGGCTGGCGAGCGATGAAGTGTTGTCCGCCATGGCGGACACCGTCAACCCGCAGGGGATCGTCGCGGTCTGCAGTTTCGTCGACGTCAGCCTGGATTCAGTGCTCGACGCCGGTCCGCGGCTTCTGGCGGTCATGTGCCAGGTGCGTGACCCCGGCAACGCGGGGACCGTGCTCCGGGCCGCCGATGCCGCGGGGGCAGATGCCGTGGTCCTGACAGGTTCCAGCGTGGACATCTACAACCCGAAGGCTGTCCGCTCCACAGCGGGTTCACTGTTCCACCTGCCGGTGGTCCTGGGGGCGGACGTCGAGGAACTGGTGGCGCAGTGCCGGGAGCGCGGAATCGGCATCCTGGCCGCCGACGGTTATGGAACCCTCAACCTGGACAAACTCCAGGACGAGAACGCCGCACGCAGGCTCGGCAACAGTTCCGTGACGTCGGACTACGCCCTTGAGGAGCCGACGGCGTGGCTTTTCGGCAATGAGGCTCAGGGTTTGTCTGACGGTGAACTCGCGCTTGCCGACCACCGTGTCGCGGTACCCGTGTACGGGGCGGCCGAGAGCCTGAACCTTGGCACCGCCGCCACCGTATGCCTTTACGCCAGTGCACGTTCGCAGCAGGGCGCCCGAGTGGGGAATGCGTAAATCGCGCGCCAGCCGGGTACGGTATTGCTTGCAAGATCAGACGATGACGACTCTTCTTGGCCATTTCCATTCTTTCCCAAACCCGAAGAGGTGAAGCTTTCGTGGCTGCAGGTGGCGGTACCAAAGCGATTGTGGCGGCTCTCGCCGCGAACTTAACCATCGCTGTTCTGAAGTTCATTGCATTCTTCCTGACGGCGTCATCGTCCATGCTCGCCGAGGCAATCCACTCGGTGGCCGATTCCGGTAACCAGGTCCTGCTGCTGGTGGGCGGGAAGCGTTCCAAGAAGGCGGCCAGCCCGGAGCACCCGTTCGGTTATGGCCGCGAACGCTACATCTATGCTTTCATCGTCTCGATTGTGCTGTTCAGCGTCGGTGGCCTGTTCGCCCTTTACGAGGCCTGGGAGAAGTTCCAGCACCCGCATGGCATCGAGGGCGGCTTCTGGTGGGTGCCCTTGGCCGTTCTGGTCGGGGCGATCATTGCAGAAGGTTTCTCCTTCCGGACGGCGATCATCGAATCGAACCATATCCGCGGCAAGCAAAGCTGGGCGAAATTCATCCGCAATGCCAAGCAACCGGAACTCCCGGTCATTCTCCTGGAAGATTTCGGGGCCCTGCTTGGCCTGGTCTTTGCACTGTTCGGCGTCAGCATGACCCTGGTCACCGGCGACGGTGTGTGGGACGCGTTCGGAACCGCCATGATCGGCCTGCTGTTGGTGGCCATCGCTGTGGTCCTGGCGATGGAAACCAAGTCCCTGCTGCTGGGGGAGTCCGCCACCAAGGAAGACGTCCAGCGTATCTCCGACGCCCTCCAGGCGGACGGAACCCGGATCATCCACCTCAAGACCATGCACCTCGGACCCGAGGAACTGCTGGTGGCGGCGAAGATCTCCATGGAAGCTTCTGAAACGGGCGAGGAAATCGCCAAGGGAATTGACGACGCCGAGCGGCGGATCCGCGCGGCCGTTCCCATTGCCCGGGTCATTTACCTCGAGCCGGACATCGAGCGCGTACAGGCTCAGGCCTAGAAAACCAGCCTTAACAAAGAATGGCTCCGCACAATGCGGAGCCATTCTTTGTTAAGGCGGGAAATCAGGTAGCCAGCGCTTTTTTGCGTTCAAGCACACCACTGATAACTGCCACCAGAAGGCCGAGTAGCGCAAGAACCGCTCCCACCAGTGCGGGGGCGACGTAACCCCAACCCCATGCGATGACCGTGCCGCCGAGGAAGGCGCCCAGTGCATTGGCAATGTTGAGGGCCGAGTGATTCAGCGAGGAGGCCAGGGAGGCAGCCCCGGGTGCTGCGTCCAGGAGCCTGGTCTGCAAGGCAGGTGTCAGCATGGAACCGATGCCGCCGACGACGAAAGCCATGAGGAAGGCCGACCATGCCCAATGGGCTGCGACGGCGTAGACCACCAAGGCTGCGGCAATACCGGGCATGACCCAGTAAATGGTGCCCATGACGGATTTGTCCGCCAGGCGGCCTCCGATGATGTTGCCAACCACCATGCCGAGCCCGTAGAGGGCCACGACGGCGGGAATGAGGTTCTCCGGAATGCCGGCCACGGATGTCATGGTGTGGGCGATGTAGGTGTAGACGGCGAAAAAGCCGCCGAAGCCGATGATGCCGATCAGGAGGGCCAGCCATACCTGGAGCCGCTTGAGCGCTCCAAGTTCGCGGCGGATGCTGGCATCCGGATGCGCTGCTTCGAACGGGACGAACCTCCACACCATGGCAACAGTGAGCAGGCCGATGGCGCCGACTATGACGAAGAGAAGCCGCCAGCCGAAGGTTTGTCCCACCCATGTAGCCAAGGGGACTCCAATGACGTTGGAGACGGTTAGGCCGGCCATCACCATGGAGATGGCCCAACCACGTTTCGTTGGGGCTACGAGGCCAGCGGCGATGACTGCTGCCACCCCGAAGAAGGCTCCGTGGGGAAGGCCCGAGGCAAACCGCGACAGCAGCATCAGGCCGTAGTCGGGGGCAATGAAGGATGTCAGGTTCGCCAGAGCCAGGAACAGCATGAGACCCAAAGCCAGGTTCTTCCTCGGCAACTTTGCTCCCAAAGCGGCAAAGACAGGGGCGCCGATCACCACCCCCAGGGCATAAGCCGAGATGAGGTTTCCTGCTTCGGGCGTGCTGATGCCCAGACCCTCTTCGATTTCCTTCAGCAGGCCCATCATGGCGAACTCGGTTGTTCCGATGGCAAATCCGCCCATGGCCAGGGCCAGGATGGCAAGGCCAAGGTGGCGCCGGGACTTTTGGGCGGCGACGGGCGGGGACACGGTGATAGACATAGACCTGCTTCTGGGCGCAATTTTGGGCTGTAAAGAATGGGAGAAAATCCGATAACAATTCTAGTTTGCCGCTGCGCCAGGGGCTCACTAATGTGACCACTCCCATGGTCCGGCCCCCTAGACTGTTGCGGTGACTGCATTGATAAACGTCGTGGGTGCCGCCGTCGTCGACTCTTTGGAAGCCCCCGGCCGTTTGCTGGTTGCCCGCCGCACCGCTCCGCCCCGGTTCGCAGGGATGTGGGAATTTCCGGGCGGCAAGGTCGAACGCGGCGAAGCCCCGGAGGCCGCCCTGCATCGTGAGCTCGCTGAAGAGCTGGGCATCGAGGTAAAGCTTGGCCGGGAGCTGGAATCCGGGGATACGGACGGCTGGACCCTCAACGAGCAGGCCTCCATGCGCGTGTGGTTTGCTGAAGTGACAGCGGGGAAGCCCGCCCCGCTTGAAGACCACGACGAACTACGGTGGGTTTCCCTGGCTGACCATGAGGAGGCCTTGGCTCTTCCGTGGATACCTGCGGACCTTCCGATTGTCCGCGCACTTCTGCAACGGGTATCCACGCCCGCCTGAGAATCAGGCTGCCTGGACTTAGAAGAGGGACTGTTGGCCCGGCAGGGGAGTCGTGGCGTCCGCGATCTGTCCGGCGGCCTGTGCGGCTGAATGGCGGGCATTGCGATGGCTGAATCCTGAGCTTCCGGTGAAGCCATACTTCGCCTTGAAGTGCGTAATCCTGCCAGTCAACCAGGTGCGGTACTCCTTGGAGGCGTACCAGCCATTGCCGTACAGGCGCCTGTACTTGCCCACCAAATCGGGGTGCTGGGCGGCGAGCCACTTCATGTACCACTCGCGGGTGCCGGGTTTGAGATAGAGGGCTCCGGCGGAGACCCCCGTAGCGCCGGCCTGTGCCAGACCGGCGAACAAGGAGTCCAGGGCTTCGTCGGAATCAGTGAGCCACGGCAGGATGGGCATCGCCATGACGCCGCAGCCCAAGCCGGCGTCCCGGAGCCGCGCGATGAGTTTCAAGCGGGCCCTGGGTGAGGGTGTTCCAGGCTCGATGAGTGCCGCAAGGTCCTCGTTGGTCATCGCCAGCGAAATGCCGAGATCCACCGGAACCTGGGTAGCGGCATGCTTCAGCAGCGGAATGTCCCGCGCCAATAGTGTGCCTTTGGTCAAGATGGAGAACGGCGTGCCGGAATCCGCAAGGGCGCGGATGATTCCCGGCATCAGGGCGTATCGGCCTTCGGCGCGCTGGTACGGGTCCGTGTTGGTGCCGAGGGCAACCTGGTGATGTCCCCAGGAAGGCTTGGCCAGTTCCTTGCGGAGTACTTCGGCTGCATTGATCTTGACTACTACCTGGGAGTCGAAGTCCCGGCCAGCATCGAATTCAAGATAGGTGTGGCTTTTGCGGGCAAAGCAGTAGACGCAGGCATGGCTGCACCCGCGGTAGGGATTGACCGTCCATTCGAAAGGCATGTTCGAACCGGTTGGCACCTTGTTGAGCACTGACTTTGCGGTGACCTCGTGGAAGGTGACTCCGGAGAACTCGGGTGTAGAGACGGAACGCACAAGCCCGGCCAGCGGCAGCAGGGCATCCAACGCCGGGGCAGGGCCTGGAGCCGCGCTTCCGTCCGTTACCGGAGCCGGTTCACGCATCGGTGAAAGTGCTTGTGCGTCCCATCTCATGAACTCTATTCGAATGTATGTTCGAACCAATGTCAAGGTCCTCGAATTCCGTGCCGCGCGGCCGGAGTCCCGCGTTGCTATGGTTGGCCCATGATTCTGCTTACCGGCTTCGAACCGTTCGGCCAGGAAACGGTCAATCCCTCGTGGCGTGCCGTTCAGCTCGCCGCGGAGACGCTTCGGGCCGAGGGGCTCCTGGTGGAAGCCCTTGAACTGCCGTGTGTTTTTGGTCAATCATTGGCAGTGCTCAGCGAAGCCGTTTCACGCCTCAGCCCGGACATCGTAATCTGCGTCGGCTTGGCGGGTGGCCGGGGCCGCTTATCGCTGGAACGCGTAGCCATCAACTGCGATGATGCCAGGATTCCCGACAACAAGGGCCAGCGGCCCATCGACGAGGAGGTCGTTCCCGGGGCGCCTGCGGCCTACTTCTCCAGCCTCCCCATCAAGGCCGCGCTCAGAAATCTCCAGATCGCGGGGATCAAGGGTGAAATCTCCCAGTCGGCCGGTACCTACGTGTGCAACCACGTTTTCTTCGGATTAATGCATTCACTGGCCTCACTGCCCGGCGTCCGGGGCGGCTTCGTACACGTCCCCTACCTTCCGGAGCAGGTGCCCGCAACAGGGGCGGTCCCGTCAATGCCGCTGGAAGTGACCGCGCAAGGAATCGCCGTGATAGCCCGCACTGCCCGTCACACCTTGGAGGATGCCAAAATGCCTGCAGGTGCCATCCACTAGATAAGCTCCCATTCCACCGTGACGCTGGCCGACACTACTGATTCGCCGGCCTCCACCGGCAGCGCCTCCGCAGCGTAGGATGCCCGGACCATTCCGGCCAAGGGAATGGGGCCACTCTGCGCCGGTTGCTGGGAGATTGACACCACGGATCCCAAGTGGGCCGAGGCCAGTGTGGCGTACTGCTCAGCGCGGGTCACAGCGTCTTGCCACGCGGCCTCCTGAGCCTGACCCGTTACCCGTGACGGGTCGGCGTGGCCCTGCTCCAGGCCATTGATCCGGATGTCGTCACCGCCGGCCGCAACGGCTGCAGCGATGGCCGCGGGTGCGTCGGCGTGGGAGCGAATACCAACGTGCAGGGTGGTGGACGCAACGTAGGCCGTCACCTTCTGTCCCTGCCCCTCGACCCACACAAGGTCAGCCCGCAGATTCAGGCCGCTCGTCCGAAGGTCCGCGTCGGCGACGCCGGCAGCCCGTAAACCGGCGGCGACGGCGGCCGCCGACTTCCCGGCGTCGTCATATGCTTTCGCCGCTGTCTCGCGTCGAGTCTCTACTCCGAGGGTCAGTGTCACCAGGTCCGGAACAGCCGCTGCGCTGCCGGAACCGGTCACTGTGATGGTTCGCTTCATGCCTAAGCCTCGATTCGTTGGTCGGGGTGGTGCTGCTGATGCTTGCCGGGTTCGATGTAGCCGCCCGCCTCCAGGCCCGCCTGCCGCTCGAAGAAGTTTCCCGATCCCGGGTTTCCGGTCCGGACCATTGACCAGCAGGCAGCTGCCCCGTAGAGGACAAAGAAGGGAAGTCCCAGGCAGTACGCATACTGCGTGCTGTGCCGCTCCTCATGGCCCAGGAGGACTGCATTGCTTCCCGCCACTGGGTGTGGTGCCCGGTACAGGATCACGTTGCCCACGGTGAATGCGCCTGCGAAGGGGAACTTCCAGTGGTAACCGGCCGCTATGATGAGGCCGCGTGGCCCACGCGAGAGAGCGCACCGCGACGCAACGGCCACGGCGAGTCCCAGTGGCGTGGACAGATTCAGGACATTTGCCACCTGCCGGAGTCGCTGCGCGGGAGTCATGAAGCCATGCTAGCCCGTGGCGGATGGCACGGCACGGGCAGCGGGGATACGCTGTTCCAGCACTCACTCGTGCAGGGGATGAAGGGGGAAAAGATATGAAGATCAAACGCGCCATGGGCGTAGTCGGCGTACTAATAGCCGTGATGGTGGCATTGACCGGATGCGTCAAGCTCAACATGTCAGTCAAGGTCAACAACGAAAAAAGCGTCGACTACGAGGTCGTGTACGCGATCCAAAAATCGGTCCTGGGCGATAAGTCCTTCGACGACTTCATGAAGTCCAACGGTGGTGGCAGCCAGGAGATGGACATTCCTGAAGGTGCCACGGTTGTGGACTACGAGGACGACAAGTACAAGGGCAAACGGATCACTGCGGTGAACCTCGACCCGGCCAAGCTGGCCGAGTCATCCAGCTCGGAGAATCCCTTCGATCTGAAGAAGGAGGGAGACTTCTACGTCATGTCCATGGGAAGTGTCACGGGAGCTGACGGCAGCGATCCCGAGGCTTCCAGCATGGCAAAGTCGATGTTTGACGAAGCGTCCGTCAAGTTCACCTTCCCTGGGAAGGTGGTCGAAGCCAAGGGCGCAACCGTCGAAGGCAACACGGCAACCTTCGACATGCTCTCCATCAATGAGAGCGCCGTCCAGGTAAAGGCAGAGGCCAACCCCGGTATCCCGATGTGGATCATCTGGACTCTGGTGTCCGTGCTGGTGGTCGCCGCGGCGCTGGTATTGCTGTTCGTCCTGCTGCGGCGGAAGTCAGCCCGGCAGTCGCCGGCGCTCGCAGGTGCCGCACCGTATGGACAGCCCTTGAACGGACAGGGCCCGGCCGGTTACGCCGCACCGCAGACGGGTTACGCAGCGCCTCAGCCGGGCTACGCAACACCGCAGCCCGGTTACCCCGCGCCTCAGCCGGGCCAGCCAACCCGGCCGCCCCAGCAGGACTGGGTCGGGCAGGGCTACACGCCCGGAGCGCAGCCGGCGCCCCACCCGGGAGAAACGCACGACGACGGCCAGGTACCGCCGCCGCCAACCGCACCACCGGCTTCGGAGCCCAAGAACCCGGGCGCCTGATAACCGACGCGTGTAAGAACCCAGCCGCGCTCCGCCGTCGTTATGACGCGCGGTAGCCTCGTTCACATAGCGGGACCTGCCCAAGCGGGTTCAATCCCGCAAGTGGGCTTCAACTAGACTGAAGGGTAGTGCCCGCCGTCCGCGGTGAGCGCTACCCTTTCGTTTTGCAGGCCTGCAATGCCGGCCGCTCCCAACTCGTAGCTAAGAACAGTAGATGACTGACACTTTGCCAGGCGCCGCCATCCCGAATCCGCTGGATGAAGCCGCCATCAACGCCGCCGTCGAGGACGCCGTCGCCGCTATTGCGGCCGCTTCCTCCCTTGATGAACTCAAGGCCGTCCGCCTCGCCCACACGGGCGAGAAGTCGCCCCTGAGCCTGGCCAACCGTGAGATCGGTGGCTTGGCCAAGGAGCACAAGGCAGCTGCCGGCAAGCTCATGGGTTCCTCGCGCGGCCGGGTCAACCAGGCGCTCGCGGCGAGGACCCAGGTGCTTGAAGCCGAGAATGACGCCCGCATCCTGATCGAGGAAACGGTTGATGTCACTGCAGCCCCGCGTCGTCGCCGTGCCGGTGCCCGCCACCCCCTGTCCACCTTGCAGGACAGGGTGTCGGACATCTTTGTGGGCATGGGCTGGGAAATCGCCGAAGGCCCCGAGGTGGAGTCGGAGTGGTTCAACTTCGATGCCCTCAACTTCAAGCCGGACCACCCGGCCCGCGAAATGCAGGACACGTTCTTCGTGGAGCCGCCCGAAGCCCACCTGCTCATGCGCACGCACACCTCGCCTGTCCAGGTGCGTTCCATGCTGGAACGCGAAGTGCCCATTTATGTGCTGTGTCCGGGCAAGGTGTTCCGCACGGATGAACTCGACGCGACGCACACCCCTGTCTTCCACCAGTTCGAGGGCCTGGCCATCGACAAGGACCTCAGCATGGCAGACCTCCGCGGCACGCTGGAGCACTTCGCCCGCCAGATGTTCGGTGACGAAGCGTCCATCCGGCTGCGCCCGAACTACTTCCCGTTCACGGAACCGTCCGCGGAACTGGACATCTGGCACCCCGGTGCCAAGGGCGGTCCGCGCTGGATCGAGTGGGGTGGCTGCGGCATGGTCAATCCCAACGTCCTCCGGGCAGCCGGCATCGACCCGGACGTCTATTCAGGTTTCGCTTTCGGTATGGGCATCGAGCGCACGCTTATGTTCCGCAACGAGGTCGGCGACATGCGCGACATGATCGAAGGCGATGTACGTTTCAGCGAGCACTTCGGGATGGAGATCTAACAGTGCGTATCCCACTTTCCTGGCTGCGTGAATTCGCGCAGGTACCGGCCGAAGCTACGGCCGAAGATGTCATGGCGGACCTGGTCAAGGTCGGCTTTGAAGAAGAAGACGTGCACCGTCCCACGGATGAGCTCAAGGGGCCGATCGTTGTTGGCCAGGTCCTAAGCCTGGTCAAGGAACCGCAGACCAACGGCAAGACCATCAACTGGTGCCAGGTCCGCGTGGTTCCGGAAGGTCAGGAGCAGACGCTCACCGGCAAGGGCATTGATCCTTCCGGCGTGCAGGGCATCATCTGCGGTGCCCACAACTTCGTGGAGGGCGACAAAGTTGTTGTCACCCTCCCTGGTGCTGTGCTGCCCGGAAACTTCCAGATCTCCGCGCGCAAGACCTATGGTCACCTCTCTGCCGGCATGATCGCTTCCGTCCGCGAGCTTGGCATCGGCGATGACCACGACGGAATCCTGGTCCTCTCCCGGATAGGCCTGGATCCCGAAATCGGCACTGACGCGATGGAATTGCTCGGTCTGTATGACCAGGCAGCTGAAATCAACGTCACGCCGGACCGTGGTTACGCGTTCTCCATCCGTGGTGTTGCCCGGGAGTACGCCCATGCCACTGGAACGTCCTTCGTAGACCCCGCGTCCAAGGTCAACGCGCCTGCCTCCCTGCAGGGTGGCTACGGCGTGAAGCTCAATGATGACGCGCCCATTTACGGCAAGCCTGGCTGCGACCGCTTCGTCGCCCGCACCGTCCGGGGCGTGGACGCGACACGTCCAACCCCGCCGTGGATGTCTTCCCGCCTGCGCCTTGCCGGCATCCGGAGCATCTCGCTGCCGGTGGATATTTCCAACTACGTCATGTTGGAACTCGGCCAGCCGAACCACTGCTATGACCTTGACAAGCTCTCGGGCGACATCGTTGTCCGCCGTGCCGTCGCGGGGGAGAAGATCACCACTCTCGACGACAAGGAACGCACCCTCGACGTCGAGGACCTCCTGATCACGGACGACTCCGGAGCCATTGGCATCGCGGGCGTCATGGGCGGTGCCCACACCGAGGTTTCCGATTCCACCACGAACATCCTGGTCGAAGCCGCGCACTTCGATGAGGTGTCCATTGCCCGCTCGCGCCGCCGTCACAAGCTGCCGTCCGAGGCGTCCAAGCGTTTCGAACGTGGCGTTGACTGGCACGTCGCCAACATTGCGGCCCAGCGTGTCGTGGACCTGCTGGTGGAACTTGCCGGCGGCACGGCGGACCAGACCGGTACCGACGTTGGAACCGCGCCTGACGCCGTCGTCATTGAACTGCCTGAAGGTTTTGCTTCGGCCCGGATCGGCATCGACTTCACTGAGGAGCAGATCACCACTTCCCTGGAGGACCTGGGAGCCGTGGTGGAGAAGACCTCTTCCGGCTACCGCGTGACGGCACCAAGCTGGCGCAACGACCTTGAAACCAAGGAAGACCTCTCAGAGGAAATCGCCCGTCTTGTGGGCTACGACAACATTCCGGCGACTTTGCCCGTGGCTCCTCCGGGCCGTGGCCTGAGCCGCACGCAGCAGCAGAAGCGCCGCGTGGTGCAGGCGCTGGCTGATGCCGGGCTGACTGACGTGCTGTCCTACCCGTTCGTCACGAAAGCTGCCAACGACACCTTCGGAATTGCGGAGGAAGGCGCTGCGCGTCCGGCGTTGAAGCTGGCCAACCCGATCAGCGAGGAACATGGCTTCCTCCGTACGTCCATCCTGCCCGGACTCATTGAGGTAGCCCGCCGCAACCACTCGCGTGGCTTCCGCGATCTTGCTCTCTACGAGGCCGGCTCGGTCTTCCTGCCGGGGGAGAAGCTCGGAACGGAATCCATCCCGCCGCTGGGCGTCAAGCCCAGCGATGAGGTACTTGATGCACTGTACGACGGCGTTCCGCACCAGCCGCTGCACATCGCCGCTGTCCTGACCGGCCATGATTCTCCGGCCGCGGCCACGCACAAACCGCGGGCCTGGGACTGGGCGGACGCAGTGGATGTGGCGCGCCTGATTGCAGACGTGCTGGGCGTTGAACTGGTTGTCAGCCAAGGCAGCCACCAGGCGTTCCACCCTGGACGTGCGGCGCAGCTCGCGCTTCGCAATGGCGACGTCGTTGGTTACGCGGGGGAGCTCCACCCGAAGCTCCTGGCGGCGCACGACATGCCTGCCCGATCTGTAGCTGTTGAGGTGGACGTTGAAGCACTCTTCGACGCTGCCGCTGATGTGATTGTTGCCAAGCACATCTCCGGATTCCCGGTTGCGACACAGGACGTTGCCTTGGTGGTCCCTCAGGACGTACCGGCCGACCAGGTTCTTTCCGCACTTCGCGAGGGTGCCGGTGAGCTTCTGGAAGACGTCGCTTTGTTCGACGTGTACGTGGGCCCCGGCATTGACGACGGGAAGAAGTCGCTCGCCTTCGGCCTGCGGTTCCGCGCGGATGACCGCACGCTGACGGCAGACGAGGCCTCCGAAGCCCGGGCGGCAGCCGTGGCTGTTGCCGCCGAGCGCTTTGGAGCTGTGCAGCGCTAGTTTCACTCAGGAAGGCCCCGGGACTGCCGTCCCGGGGTTTTCTTTTTTAATGAGATCCAACTCCCAGCATCTTGACAGATTATTCATATATGTATGACAGTTTTGTCATGCACATGTGAAACATGTGTATCACATCCCTCAAGCGGTTCCACGAGAACCGTCCTTTGAAAGGTACCCATGAAGAAGCAGAACTTTGCTGTGCTTGTCGGGGCTGCAGTCGTGGCTTTGACGTCCTCGCTGGGTGGAGCCGCCTTGGCGTCAGAGCCGACGCCGCAGTCCTCCGTCTCCGGGTTGCAGCCTGTCTCGCACACGGTGGACAAGACGCAGACGTCCGGCTCGGCGGCCTCACCGCTGGCCGACAAGTACACCCTTGCAATGCCGGGCAAGAACGGCACAGCTTCCACGGACTCTGTCATCGGCGCTGATGGCAGGGTCAGGATCACAAACACCACTACCGCGCCCAACCGCTCGATTGTCCAGATTGAATTCAACGGCGGCTACATTTGCTCCGGTGCGCTCATTTCGGATGACACCGTGCTGACTGCCGGTCACTGCGTGCATGAGGGTGGCACGGGTTCAACTGCGGATTACTCGTGGGGTGTGAAGGTGGCTCCCGGCCGCAACGGATCCACTGATCCTTACGGTACCTGCGGTGCCACCCAGCTCCTGACTGACCAGCGCTGGATTGATTCGGCCAACACCAATGCCGACTGGGGCGTCATCAAGCTCGATTGCACCATCGGCAACACTACCGGCTGGCTGAACTACGCTGGCACGACCACCAGCCTGAATGGGACCACCGCGACGGTCAGGGGCTATCCGGGCGACAAGGCCTTCGGCACCATGTGGTCCATGACTGGCTCCATCGACAGCACCCAGGCCGAGAAGGTCTTCTACAAGATGGACACTTACGGCGGCCAGAGCGGCGCCCCTGTCTACAACAGCTCCAACACCATCGTGGCCATCCACACCAACGGCGGCAGCTCAAACTCAGGCACCCGCATCACACCAACCCTGGCAAACTACCTGACGTCGGTAAAGTAACCGGGGGGTAAAACCCCATGTCAGTGTTCCCCGCAGCGATTTTGTGGCTGCGGGGAACACTGCTGCTTGTGCAAGACAATTGAGCACCAAGCTACAGTTTGCTGGGGACAATGCCGTGAAAGGGGTCAGGATGGACAAGCCTGTGCTTGAGCTGCGGCTGCTCGCCGACGTGGCCATGTCCGACGCGCCGTTCCGGCAGCTTGGTCAGCCCGCCCAACAGCGCGCCCTCCGCTTCGCCAACGCCGCGGACCGGGACGCCTTCGTGGCTGGCAGGGTCGCGCTCCAGGAGTTTGCCGGGTCACTTCTCAACGTCGATCCCGCCCTTCTCGTGCCCGACTACCATTGCCCGCAGTGCGGCTCTGGCCAAGACCATGGTCGGCCCGGTTTCCTGCTCGACGGCGACCCCGCGCCTTTGGTGGTCAGCGCCTCCAGGGCGTCGGGCTGGGTGCTGCTGGCCGGCGTCGTGCATCCTGGGGAGAGGCTCCGGCTGGGAGTGGACCTTGAGGCCGTCGACAAAATCACCTTCGAAGGCTTCGACGACGTCGCGCTGACGGCACAAGAGAAGCAGCACGTGGTGTCCCTCCCGGAAACCCGGCGGGACGCCGCCCGGGCCAGGCTGTGGGCACGAAAAGAAGCCTGGCTGAAGATGACAGGGAAAGGCCTGCGCACAAACCCTGCGGAAGTGGAGGTGTTGAGCAGGGAAGGATTGCTGGACCTGGACTTGGACCGGGACCTGGACTTGGACCGGAACCTGGCCGCGGGGGAGCCGCAGGGACTTGTGGCTGCGCTTGCCGTTGGCTAGGGCAGTGCAGGCAACGCGGCCTTATACAGCCAGGGCCGAAGAATCCCGGCAGCATCGAACCCCGGAATGAAGGAGTCCGCAGCCGCGATCAACGACTCCGTCGAAACCGACCCGTGCCGGTTTGCAGCCGTCCACTGCTGCAGGAAACCAAAGAAAGCTTCATCCCCGGCGGCCACCCGCAGGGCGTGGACGGCCAAGGCTCCGCGCTTGTACACCCTGTCATCGAACATGAGCTCCGGCCCGGGGTCGCCAACCAGCAGGTCCTGTGGACCGGCGTCGAGCCTTTTCCACGCGGCGGTTGCGCGGGCAGCGACAGTCATGGTCTCCGATTCTTCAGACCACAACCACTCCGCATAGCAGGCAAAACCCTCGTGGAGCCAGATGTCTTTCCAGTTGCTGACCGTCAGCGAGTTGCCGAACCACTGGTGGGACAGTTCATGGGCGATCAACCGCTGGGAATCCCAAGCGTCCTTCATGTGGTTGCGGCCGAAAATGGAGACCGTCTGGGCTTCGAGCGGAATTTCCAGTTCGTCCTCGGTGACCACCGAGGTGTAGTCACGGAAGGGGTACGGTCCGAAGCAGTCCTCAAAAGTCCGCATCATGTCCGGCTGCCGTCGAAGGCCGTGCAGTGCGTCCTGCGTCATTTCGGGGGTGACGGCGACAAACTGCGGGACTCTGTGGGGGTCGTCTACATTCAGCGGAACCTTGGCGTATCGGCCGATCTGGACGGTGGCCAAGTACGTGGCCATGGGCTCAGTTTGCTCGTAGACCCAGGTTTCCCGGCTGGATTTACGGGAATGGGACACGAGCTTGCCATTGCAGACCGGACGGTAGTTGTCGTCGGTGGTTACGGAGATGAGGAAGCTTGATTTGTATCGCGGGTGGTCGTTGCAGGGGAACCACGATGCCGCACCGTTGGGTTGGCCAGCCACCAGGACGCCGTCGTTCAGTTCTTCCCAGCCCACGTCTCCCCAGAGTCCGCGACGCGGCTGCGGATTGCCGTCGTAGCGGATCTCCAGAGTGAACTGCTGCCCGGCTGTGAGTGCGGCTGCGGGATTGAGGACCAGATGTTCAGCCCGGTGGCTGAACTTCTGCAGTTTCTTGCCATCCAGCTGGATTTTGGACGCACGCAGGCCCACCAGGTCCAGGACGATCTGTGTCATTGGTTCAACGGCTGTACACTTCAGGACCGCTCTGCCGATCAGCTTGTTGCTGCCCAGCCTGACGTCGAGTTCCAGTTCGTAGCGGTCCACCCTGTACCGGGTGTTGCCGTGGTCCAGGGTATAGGGGTCGGGTCCGGGGGTGCTGGTGGGTGCGGTCATTAGCTCCCAATCTACTTGAGACGGGGCGCTTGTGCAGACGGACCCACCCAGGGGCTCACCGGGTTGCCCATCCAGTACGTCCCCGCCGGGACGGTTTCGCCCCGCATGACCAACGACGCCGGTCCAACTGTTCCGCCGTCGCCGATACTGGCCGCGGGGAGGATGACGCCGTGCGGACCCATGGTGGCACCGTTTCCGAGGGTTACCGTGTCCAGGCTCATGACGCGATCGTGGAACAGGTGGGTCTGGACCACGCAACCCCGGTTGACGGTGGAGTTCTCGCCGAGCGTCACGAGGTCGGCTTCCGGGAGCCAATAGCTTTCGCACCACGTTCCACGGCCGATCTTCGCGCCGAGTCCGCGGAGCCACCACACCAAGGCAGGAGTGCCCGCGGCAGAGCGTGCGAACCACGGCGCACTGACCATCTCAATGAAGGTGTCGACAACCTCATTGCGCCAAATGAACGAACTCCACAAGGGGTGTTCGCCGGACCGAATGGTTCCCACCAAAACCCACTTGGCCGCCACCGAGCTGAGTGCCGCCACCCCTCCGGCTGCCAGCATCACCAAGCCGCCCAGGAGGGCTGCAATCCAGTAGCCCCATCCGCGCGCGATCCAGTCCAAGACCACCATCACGGCAACGGCGATGGCGACGGTCAAGACCACGGGCACCAAGCGGCACAGCTCCCACAGGGCGCGTGCCAGCTTGAGCTTGAACGGCGGTTGGAAGGTGCGGGTCTGGTCAGCGTCGACGGCGGTGCGGCGCAACCTGACCGGCGGACTGCCAAGCCACGACGTTCCGGACTTGGCCTTGGCCGGCGTGGCAGACAGCACGGCGACGAGCGAATTCTTGGGGACGTTGCGCCCGGCCGCGGTCATGCCGGAGTTGCCGAGGAACGAGCGTTTGCCGATCTTGGCCGGGGCGATCTTCATCCAGCCACCGCCCAGTTCGTAGGAGGCCACCATCGTGTCGTCAGCCAGGAAGGCACCATCGCCGATGGTGGTCATTTTAGGCACCAGCAGCACCGTGGAAGCTTCCACGTTCTTGCCGACCTTTGCGCCCAGGAGGCGCAGCCAGATGGGTGTGAAAAGGCTGGCGTATATGGGGAAGAGAAGGTCGCGGGCCATGTCCAGGAGCCGCTCTGTAGCCCATACCTGCCAGCCCACCCTGCTGCGGACCCTGTGGTGCCCTGCTGTGAGGCCAAGTCCCAGGAGACGGGCCACTATCAGGATCAGGACGAGGTTCCCGAAGAACCAGACCAATGCTGCCAAAGGCACGGCCAAGGCAATCCGGGGAATGGCAGTTTCCAGGGAATCATGACCGCGGATAAAGGCCAGGACCATCAGGGCGCCGGCGAAGGCGGAGACATAGGGGATAAGGGAAAGCAGGGCAGAGGCCCCGGCAAAGGCGAAGAGCCACAAGCGGTCAACCGCAGTGCGGCGGGTCACCGCCTCCGGCCAGTCTTGCTTCGCCTTTCCGCGACGTTCTGCGGGTGACCCTGCCACCAAATGGCCCGCTTTGACCTTGCCGAAGACTGCGGAACCGGGCTCAACGTGGGCGCCGGCTCCGATGGTGGCTCCAGGCATGAGCGTGCTCCGGGAGCCCACCACAGCTCCCGCTCCCACATGGATCTGGCCGATGTGGACCGAGTCGCCGTCCACCCACCAGCCGGAAAGGTCTACTTCAGGCTCGATGTTTGCGCCGCTGCCCAAGGACAGGAGGCCCGTGACCGGCGGCAACGAGTGCAGGTGAACGTCCCTGCCGATTTTGGCGCCGAGGGCGCGCGCGTAATACGGAACAAACGGAGCACTGGCCAGGCCAATCGCCCCCGAGAGGTCCTGGATCTGTTCGGCGAGCCAAAGCCGCAGGTGCGTCTTCCCGGATCTCGGATAGGTGCCGGGCCGGATTCTGCCCAGCAGCAAGCGGGCAGCCAGCACCGAGACAGCCATGCGCCCAAGCGGGCTGACGAAGATCAGCCAAGACAACCCGATCCACCACCAGGACACAGTCGGAGCGGCCGTAAACCCGGCAAAGTCAGCCAGTAATTTGTTGGCGGCCATGAGGTACGTCAGCCAGCGCATGCCCACCAGGATGTGCAGAGGAACTCCCATGAGGACCTGGAAGATCTGCGATTTCAAGGCTGTGGGACGCACGGTCCGCTCAGCAGCGGGACCCGGCACGCCGCCGTCGGGAAGTGATTGCCGTGCGGCGTCGATCAAGGCTCCGATGCGCGGAGTGGCGTAAATGTCAGCCACCGTGATGGTGGGATACCGGACGCGGAGGGCGGAAACGAGTTGGGCCGCAGCCAAGGATCCACCGCCGTAGGCGAAGAAATCGGCGTCGAGGGAACTCACAGGACTTCCCAGTACTGACTCCCACTGCTCAACCACCCATCGGGCGTCATCGGGAAGATTGAGCGGGGCGTTGCCTGCTTCAGTCGCGCCGGCGCCGGCAAGGGGCCAGGGGAGGGCATGGCGATCTACCTTGCCGCTGGTCTTGGTGGGCAACGAATCCACGACCGTCAGCAGGGGGATCAGGGCTGCGGGAAGACTTTCGGCCAACAGCGCCCGGGCTTCGTTCATGTCCAGTTCGAAGCCCTCAGCGGGGGCCAGATAGCCCACGAGGATCTGGTTGCCGGCAGCGGTGGTTTGGACCGCGGCGGCGGCTCCGGCCACGCCAGGGAGGGACTGCAACGCCGCGTCGACTTCGCCCAGTTCGATCCGGCGGCCACCGAGCTTGACCTGCTCGTCGGCCCTACCCATGAAGATCAGGCCCTCAGCTTCAAAACGCACCAGGTCACCAGAACGATAGGCCCGGTCCCAGGCGAGGGTGGGCATGGGCGCGTACTTCTCGGCGTCCTTGGCGGGATCGAGGTACCGGGCCAGACCCACGCCGCCGATGATCAGTTCACCGATCCCGCCTTCGGTGACCGGAACCCCGGCGGAATCGACGACGGCGAGGTCCCAGCCGTCCAGCGGCAGGCCGATCCGGACCGGACCCGGTCCTCCCAGGGGAGCGGCGCAGGCAACCACTGTGGCTTCCGTGGGCCCGTACGTGTTCCACACTTCGCGGCCGTCTACGGCCAGCCGTTCGGCCAGTTCCGGTGGGCAGGCTTCGCCACCGAAGATGAGGAGGCGGACGTTTTCCAGCGCCTCAGCGGGCCACAATGCCGCAAGCGTGGGCACAGTGGACACTACGGTAATGCCGTGATTGATGAGCCAAGGGCCGAGGTCCATGCCGGTTCGGACCAAGGCGCGCGGGGCGGGAACCAGGCATGCACCGTGGCGCCAGGCCAGCCACATTTCCTCGCAGGAGGCATCAAAGGCCACTGAGAGTCCGGCCAACACCCGGTCTTGGGGTCCAATGGGTTCGGACTGGAGGAAGATCCTGGCTTCAGCATCAACAAAGGCAGCGGAGGATCGGTGCTTGACGGCCACACCCTTCGGCGTACCGGTGGAACCGGAGGTGAAGATGATCCACGAATCGTCATCCAGCTCCGGCTTGCCCTGGCCGGCGAGAGCTCCCGGCAAATCGTCGGACAGCCGGACATCCAGTCCTGCACCGATAACTGCGGCCACCTTCGCCTCGCCGAACACGAGGCGGGCCCGCTCATCGGGATCGTCGGCGTCCACCGGAACGTAGGCAGCGCCGGCCATCAGGATGCCGAGGATGGCGATGTACAGCTCGTTGGTTCCGGACGGGATCCGGACGCCGATCTTCGCGCCACGGCCCAAACCGTGGGCGTTCAGGATCTGCGCAAACGACCTCGCCGAGGCGAGCAATTCGGTGTAGCTAAGGGACTTGTGTCCGTCGTCCAGGGCTGAGGACTCCGGGAAGGCTGCTGCGGTAGCCTCCAGGATGTCCACAAGCGTTCGTTCGGCGGGTGCTGCGGTGCCGCCCGGCAGCTGGGGGCGGTAAGTGGTCAGGGCAGGCGTCTGCCCGGCCCCCACGGCATGTTCTGTGCTCACGGGGTCAGCTTGGCGCAGAAAGGTGAACAAAAGGTGTCTGACGTTTCCTGCCCATCACACTTTGTTGCACGGTTGTTCTCCTGAAGTGCACCTTTTGTTGGTTCGCCATCTCGCTGATGTCCGCAGCGGATCAGGGAACCAAAAGGACCTTGCCCGTGGTCTTTCGTCCTTCCAGGTCCCGATGGGCCTGGGCTGCTTCGGCCAGGGGGTACGTAGCGCCAACCCTGACAGCAAGCGTGCCGTTGGCGGCGGCGTCGAAAATTTCTGCTGAGCGCCACCGGCGTTCCTGGGCGTTCTGCACGAAGTGCCCCATGGTGGGCCTCGTCAGGGTCAGGGAGCCGGCCGCGTTCAGCCGTTGCGGATCAAACGGGGGAACCGGCCCCGAGGCCGCGCCGAAAAGCACCATGGCTCCCCGGATGCGCAGGCTCCTAAGGGAGTCATCGAAGGTGTCTTTGCCAACGCCGTCGTAGACCACGTTGACGCCTTCGCCGTCGGTGAGTTCGCGGACTTTGTCGGCGAAGCCTTCGTAACGGAGGACCTCATCCGCGCCGGCCAGGGTGGACAGATCGGCCTTCTCATCGGAGGACACGGTGGTGATGACCCGCGCTCCCCGGGCCTTCAACAGCTGGGTCAGAAGCAGGCCAACCCCACCCGCCCCGGCGTGCAGGAGGACTGTGTGGCCGGGCTCAACGCGGAAGGACGAGTTCATCAGGTAGTGCGCCGTGATTCCCTGCAGCGGCAGGGCCGCGGCGGTGTGATCATCGACGCCGGCAGGAACCGGAAGCGCTTTGGCCGCCTCTACCAGGGCGTACTCCGCGTAAGTCCTGGTTCCTTCGGCCGTGGCGATGCGGTCGCCTACGGAAAATTCTTCAACGCCATCGCCCACCGCCTCGACTACTCCCGCGGCCTCCGCGCCGGGAGTAAACGGGTAGTCCACCTTGTAGGTGCCGTTGCGCTGGTAAGTCTCAATGAAGTTGACCCCGGCAGCTGCGACTTTGATCAGCAGCTGCCCGGGGCCAGGCGCCGGTACTTCGACGGAAGCGTACTCAAGGACCTCGGGTCCTCCGGGTTGCTGGGCAACGATTGCGTGCGTCATGGTGGCTCCTTACTCCGGGGCGGTCCTTCCGGTGCCCGGTTCCAGGATCCATCCTAGGGAGGTTGGGGCCTCCCGTGTCGAACGCCTAGAAGCGTCCGTGCGTCGACGCCACGGGGCAATCGAAGCCGCGGCCCGCTGCGAGGCCTACGTCGTTGAGGTAACGGACAACGATCCCGTAGGACTGCACCAAGGTTGTCTCGGTGTAGGGAATGGAGTGCTTGGCGCAGAATTCACGCACGATAGCAGCGGCCTTGTGAAGCTGGGGCCGGGCCATGTCCGGGAAGAGGTGGTGCTCCACCTGACGGTTCAATCCGCCCAGGAGGAAGTCCATGAAACGACCACCGGAAATGTTGCGTGAAGTCAGGATCTGGCGGTTGAGGAAATCCACCCGGCTGTCCTTGGGCAGGACAGGCATGCCCTTGTGGTTCGGTGCGAAGGAAGCGCCCATGTAGAAGCCGTAGACCATAATCTGGACCCCGAGGAAGGCGAAGGCCATTCCAATAGGCAGGAAGGTGAACGCCAGTACGGGAAGGGCAGTGAGCCGTGCCACCAGGATGGGCGTCTCTACCCAGCGGTGGCGGACCTTTTCCTTGCCGAAGACAAACCGGAGCGAATCGAATTGGAGGCTAAGGCCAAGCAGCGTCAGGAGCGGGAAGAAGAACCAGCCCTGCTTCTTGGTCAGGAATGCCAAGCGGCCTTTGCGCTCTGCCGCCGCGTCTTCGTGGAAGACCAGGGCGTTGTTCCGGATGTCAGGATCCTTGGAAATGACGTTCGGGTGGTTGTGGTGCGCTCCGTGCTTCTGTTCCCACCAGGAGTAGCTGATGCCGGCAACTCCCGTGGCTAGGAGGCGGGCAGACCAATCGTTGGCGCGGCGGGAAGCAAAGATTTGCTTGTGTCCGGCCTCGTGGGCCAGGAAGCTCAGCTGCGTGCACAGAATGCCGACAGCTGCGGCGATCAGGAGTTGGTACCAGGATTCGCCAATCAAGGCGAAGCCGAGCCACGTGCCGGCCATGAGGAGTACCAAGGCTATGAAAACCCAGATGTAGAAGCCGCTGCGGCGCTCGAGAAGGCCTGCCGATTTGACGCTCTTCAGTAGCTCTGAGTAGCTCTGAACGACGGGGTTTGGCTGAATTGCGCGTGCTTTGGGGCGCTCAGCGGTGGACGTGGGTGCCATGAATGTGCCCCGTATCGCTAACGGGCAACGCTGCAGCCGACGTTCGGACTGCACGGTCTGGATCACCCTCCACTAAGCATACGCGCGATGTCCTAACAAATGTGACAGCTCACATTGAGCATGCATAAATATCGGACAGCATGAATATTCTTGCTGTATAGTGGAGGTATGACTATTTCTGTTGCCGTCTCCGGTGCCAGTGGCTACGCCGGTGGAGAAGTGTTGCGCCTGCTCGCGAACCACCCGAACGTCACCATCGGTGCGATCACTGCGCACAGCAACGCCGGTTCCAGACTAGGGGAGTTGCAGCCACATCTCCATGGTTTGGCCAGCAGGATCCTTGAGGACACGACGGTGGAAAACCTCGCAGGCCACGATGTGGTGTTCCTGGCCCTCCCGCACGGTACCTCGGCTGAAATTGCTGCCCAGTTGCCCGAAGGCACAGTGGTTATCGACGCCGGCGCGGACCACCGCTTGCAGGACGCCTCAGCCTGGGAGAAGTTCTATGGCTCCGAGCACGCGGGCACCTGGCCATACGGCCTGCCGGAGCTGCCCGGCCAGCGCGAAGCACTCAAGGGCGCCACCCGGATCGCCGTACCCGGCTGCTACCCGACGTCGGCCCTGCTGGCTTTGACGCCCGGGTTCGCCAACAATCTGCTCCTGACGGACGACGTCGTCATTGTTTCTGCCTCCGGCACCTCGGGTGCCGGCAAAGCAGCCAAGGTCAACCTGATCGGGTCCGAGGTCATGGGGTCCATGAGCCCTTACGGCGTGGGTGGCGGTCATCGCCACACGCCGGAGATCGAACAGGGACTGTCCAACGCGGCGGGCGAGCCCGTGACTGTGTCCTTCACTCCCACGTTGGCCCCCATGAGCCGCGGAATCCTCACCACTGCCACTGCCAAAGTTGGGCACGGCGTGACCGAAGCCGAACTCCGCCAGGCGTGGGCGGATGCTTACGACGACGAACCGTTCGTGCACCTGCTGCCCGAAGGCCAGTGGCCGACCACCAAGTCGGTGCAGGGGTCCAACCACGCCGTCATGCAGCTGGCGTTCGACCAGCACACCGGCCGCGTGATTGTCACGTGCGCCATCGACAACCTCACCAAGGGGACCGCCGGCGGAGCCGTGCAGTCCATGAATATTGCCCTCGGCCTGGATGAAACAGCCGGCCTGAACCTGCAGGGAGTTGCACCGTGACCATTACCGCCCCCAAGGGATTCCGCGCCGCTGGCATCAAAGCCGGCATCAAGGCCTCCGGCAACCCGGACCTGGCACTCGTCGTCAACGATGGCCCGTCCAAGGCAGCCGCTGCGGTTTTCACCTCCAACCGCGTCGCTGCGGCCCCTGTGCACTGGTCCCGCCAAGTGGTCAGCGACGGCCGGGTGGACGCCGTGGTCCTGAACTCCGGCGGCGCAAACGCCTGCACAGGCCCGCAGGGGTTCCAGAACACCCACGCAACCGCCGAGAAAGTGGCCGAAGTACTGGGAGTCTCAGCTGCCGACGTCGTGGTGTGCTCCACCGGGCTGATCGGTGAGCAGCTGCCCATGGACAAGATCCTGCCGGGCGTCGAAGCTGCCTTCAAGGAGCTGTCCGAGGACGGCGGTACTGCCGCGGCAACAGCCATCATGACCACCGACAGCGTCTCCAAGGAGGCTGTCTTCTCCGGCAAGGACGCTGAAGGCAAGCCGTTTACCGTTGGCGGTATTGCCAAGGGTGCGGGCATGCTGGCTCCTGGACTGGCCACCATGCTCGTGGTGCTGACCACCGATGCCGAGGTACCTGCGAACGAGCTCGATGTGGTGCTGCGGGACGCCACCCGTGTCACCTTTGACCGCGCCGACTCCGACGGTTGCATGTCCACGAACGACACCGTGGTCCTGCTGGCTTCCGGTGCCTCCGAGGCCCTGCCGTCGGCAGAGCAGCTCAGCGAAGCCGTGACCGCTGTGTGCGCCGAGCTGGCCCGCAAGCTGATCGGTGACGCCGAAGGTGCCAGCCATGACATCGCCATCCGGACCTTCAACGCCGCCAGTGAACGTGACGCGGAAATCGTCAGCCGCTCGGTAGCCCGCTCCAACCTCTTCAAGGCAGCCATCTTCGGCAAGGATCCCAACTGGGGTCGCGTCCTTTCCGCCGTAGGCACTACGGACGCCGTCTTCGAAGCAGACCAGCTTAACGTCGCCATGAACGGTGTCCAGATCTGCCGGAACGGTGCGATCGGCGATGACCGCAACCTGGTGGACCTGGAACCCCGCGAAGTGCTTGTGGAAATTGATCTTCAGGCCGGCGACGCCGAGGCAACCATCTGGACCAACGACCTCACGCACGACTACGTGCATGAGAACAGCGCCTACTCGAGCTGAGCGGATTGACGATGACTGCGCATACCCGTGAGGCGGCGTCCATGAGTGACGTCTCGGCCGAAACAGCCCAGGACAAAGCCGGAACCCTGATCGAGGCGCTGCCCTGGATCCAGCGTTTCGCCGGCACCACCATGGTGATCAAGTACGGCGGCAACGCCATGGTCAACGATGACCTTCGGCGCGCGTTTGCCGAGGACATCGTCTTCCTCCACCACGTGGGCATCCACCCAGTGGTGGTCCATGGCGGCGGTCCCCAGATCAACTCCATGCTTGGCCGGCTCGGCATCGAATCCGAGTTCAAGGGTGGCCTGCGGGTCACAACGCCCGAAGCAATGGACGTTGTCCGCATGGTGCTTACCGGCCAGGTGGGCCGTGAACTGGTGGGCCTGATCAACTCCCACGGACCGTACGCCGTTGGCATGTCCGGTGAAGACGGCGGGCTGTTGCGGGCTGTTCGCACCGGCACCGTAGTGGATGGCGAGGAAGTCGACCTGGGCCTGGTAGGCGAGGTTGTCGGCGTCGATCCCGCCGGGATCAAGGACATTCTCGACGCCGGCCGCATCCCCGTGATCTCCACCGTCGCCCCTGAGATCACTGAAGACGGCAACGGTTTCCAGACCACCGGGCAGGTCCTGAACGTTAACGCGGACACGGCCGCCGCCGCCGTCGCGTCCGCCTTGGGCGCCACAAAGCTGGTGATCCTCACCGACGTCGAAGGTCTCTACGCCAAATGGCCGGACAAGACCTCACTCATCTCCACGCTGACTGCCTCGGAGCTCCGGGCCATGTTGCCCAGGCTGGAATCCGGCATGATCCCCAAGATGGCCGCCTGCCTCAAAGCCATCGATGAAGGAGTGGGGCAGGCGCACATCGTGGACGGCCGCCTGGCGCACTCGATGCTCCTTGAAACCTTTACGACGGCGGGCATCGGCACGCAGGTCGTCCCTGACGAGGAAGTGAACGCATGAGCACCGAACTGAGCCATACCGCCGAAAGCCGCAGCAGCGATGGGGGGCCGGGTGTGGTCGGGCACCGCGAAGCGGGCGGGGCCCCCATCGCTGCGGAGGCTGCCGCAACCACGCTCGTTTCACAGAGCTCGGGCGCGGACTGGCTTGCCCGGTACTCGTCTTCGCTCATGGGCGTCTTCGGTACTCCTCAGCGTGTGCTCGTCCGTGGTGCCGGATGCCTCGTGTGGGATGCCGACGGCAAGGAATATCTGGACCTCCTGGGCGGCATCGCCGTGAACGCGCTGGGCCACGCCCACCCGTTCGTCACGTCGGTCATTTCCAGCCAGCTGGCAACGCTCGGCCATGTGTCCAATTTCTTTACGAGTCCTACACAGATCGCGCTGGCCGAGAAGCTGCTGACCATCAGCAAGGCTCCTGCCGGTTCCAAGGTCTTCTTCGCGAATTCAGGCACCGAAGCCAACGAGGCCGCTTTCAAGCTCGCCCGGCGGAACAACGGGGACGGCAAGCGCACCAAGATCATCGCCCTTGAAGGCGCGTTCCACGGACGGACCATGGGTGCCCTGGCGCTCACCGCGAAGGAAGCCTACCGTGCGCCCTTCGAGCCACTGCCCGGTGGCGTGGTCCACATCCCGTTCGGTGATATCGAAGCGCTGCGTGCCGCCGTCGACGATTCCACTGCGGCTCTCTTCCTCGAACCGATCCAGGGCGAAGCCGGTGTCCGGCCCCTCAGCGCCGAATACCTGCAGGCAGCACGAGAGGTAACCACGGCTGCTGGCGCCCTCCTGATCCTTGACGAGGTCCAGACCGGCATCGGCCGCACCGGTAAGTGGCTCGCCAGCCAGGACGCGGGCATCGTGCCCGACGCCATTACGCTCGCCAAGGGCCTTGGCGGCGGCTTCCCCGTGGGTGCTTTGCTCACGTTCGGAAGCACGACGTCGGCCCTGCTCACCGCCGGGCAGCACGGCACCACTTTCGGTGGGAACCCGGTGGCGACGGCCGCTGCGTTGGCCACGCTGCACGCGATCGACAGCCAAGGCGTGCTGCAGAACGTTCAGGCAGTGGGGCAGCACCTGCGCGACGGGATCGCCAGTGTCGAAGGCGTGACCGAGGTCCGGGGAGAAGGTTTGCTGATCGGCTTCGACGTCAACGCCGAAATCGCCCCTGCCATGGTGACCTCCGCCCTGGATGCAGGCTTCATCATCAACAGCCCTGGCCCGCGGACCATCCGTTTGGCGCCTCCGTTGATCCTCACCATCGAGCAGGCCGACCGTTTCCTGGCGGCACTGCCATCCTTGATCGCCACAGCCACAGCCCAGACCGCTAAGGACGCCAAGTGAGCACTACCACCCGTCACTTCCTCAAAGACACCGACCTGAGCCCGGCCGAGCAGGCCGAAGTCCTTAAACTTGCCGCCCGGATGAAGGCGGCGCCTTACAGCGTCCAGCCGTTCGCAGCGGAGGGCAACGGCCGCAAGACCGTAGCAGTGATCTTTGACAAGACCTCCACCCGGACGCGCGTCTCCTTCGCCACCGGCATCGCCGACATGGGTGGCAACGCCCTCATCATCAACCCCGGTGAAGCCCAGATCGGCCACAAGGAATCCGTGGAAGACACCGCGAAGGTCCTCGAACGCATGGTCTCCACCATCGTGTGGCGGACAGGCGCGCATGCCGGCCTGGTGGCCATGGCGGAGAACTCCAAGGTCCCCGTCATCAACGCTTTGTGCGATGACTACCACCCGTGCCAGCTCCTCGCCGACCTCCTGGCAGTCAAGGAGCACAAGGGTGAACTCGCCGGACTGAGCATGGCCTATCTGGGCGACGCCGCGAACAACATGGCGAACTCCTACCTTCTTGCCGGCGTTACGGCGGGCATGCACGTGCGCATCTCCGGGCCCGAAGGCTACTTGCCCGCTGCAGAAATCGTGGCTGCCGCTCAAGAGCGCGCCGCTGCGACGGGCGGTTCCGTGCTGATTACCAGCGACGCCGCGGAAGCCCTCAAGGGCGCCGATGTGGTGGCCACGGACACGTGGGTTTCCATGGGCCAGGAAGCGGAGAAGGAAGCCCGGATGGAGCTTTTCCGCGACTACTCCGTGGACGAGGCGGCCATGAAGCAGGCGGCGCCGGACGCCGTCGTGCTTCACTGCCTCCCGGCGTACCGCGGCTACGAAATTTCGGCAGGCGTCATCGACGGCCCGCAGTCGATCGTGTGGGACGAGGCAGAAAACCGCCTCCACGCCCAGAAGGCACTCATGGCGTGGCTCATGCACCGTTCCGGGCTCGCCTTCGTGGACGGTCTGGCGCCCGTCGAGGGCACCGGGGAGAGCTCGTTCTAGTGTCCACCACTCCGTCCGTGCCGGGTGCCAGCCCGGCCACCAAGACTGCCCGCCAGGCCCGCATCACAGCGATCCTGACTGGTGAGTCCGTGCGTTCCCAGGCAGAGCTTGCAGCCCTGCTGGCGGACGACGGCGTCCAGGTCACCCAAGCAACCCTGTCCCGCGACCTCGTGGAACTGGGGGCGGTGCGGGTTCGCGGCAAGGATGGAGCATTGGTCTACGCCGTGCCGGGGGAGGGCGGGGACCGGAACGCCAAGAGCGGCGTCACCCAGGAAATTCTCGACGCGCGGCTGACCCGGCTTTGCGGCGAACTCCTGGTAACGGCCGAGGCCTCGGGGAACATCGCGGTGCTGCGCACCCCGCCGGGAGCAGCCAACTTCCTGGCACTTGCCATCGACCACTCCGTGATGCCCTCGGTATTGGGTACGATCGCAGGCGACGACACTGTGATGTTGGTGTCCAGGGACGCTGACGGAGGGGCAGAGCTTGCAGCCCGCTTCCTGCGGATGGCCGAAGAAGCCGGCCCCGGCAACTGAATGCTTTACAGCTTTACACAGCAATGATTCGAATGAACCAAGCAACAACAAAGGAGCACTCTCGTGACTGAGCGCATTGTTCTGGCCTACTCCGGTGGCCTTGATACGTCCGTAGCCATCGGCTGGATCGGTGAAGCCACCGGCGCCGAGGTCATCGCCGTGGCTGTTGACGTCGGACAGGGCGGCGAGTCCCTGGAGACCATCCGTCAGCGCGCCCTCGGTTGCGGCGCCGTCGAGGCCTACGTCGCGGATGCCCGCGATGAGTTCGCCAACGAGTACGCCATGCCTACCCTGAAGGCCAACGCGCTTTACCAGGGCCACTACCCGCTGGTTTCGGCGATCTCACGTCCGGTGATCGTGAAGCACCTTGTGAAGGCTGCCCGCGAATTCGGTGCCACCACCGTTGCCCACGGCTGCACCGGAAAGGGCAACGACCAGGTCCGCTTCGAAGTCGGCATCCAGACCCTTGGCCCGGACCTGAAGTGCATCGCACCCGTTCGCGACCTCGCCCTGACCCGCGACAAGGCCATCGCCTTCGCCGAGGAAAAGGGCCTGCCGATCGAGACCACCAAGAAGAACCCGTACTCGATCGACCAGAACGTCTGGGGACGCGCCGTCGAGACCGGTTACCTCGAGGACATCTGGAACGCGCCTACCAAGGACATCTACGACTACACCGCCACCCCGGAGTTCCCGCCGGCACCGGACGAGGTCACCATTTCGTTCCAGGCCGGCGTGCCGGTAGCGATCGACGGCGTGAAGGTCACCCCGCTGCAGGCCATCCAGGAACTGAACCGCCGTGCAGGCGCACAGGGCGTGGGCCGCATCGACGTCGTTGAGGACCGCCTGGTGGGCATCAAGTCCCGCGAAATCTACGAAGCCCCGGGTGCCATGGCACTGATCACCGCGCACAAGCACCTCGAGGACATCACCATCGAGCGTGAGCAGGCCCGCTTCAAGGCCACCGTTGGCCAGCGCTGGGCAGAACTCGTGTACGACGGACAGTGGTTCTCCCCGCTCAAGCGCTCCTTGGATGCGTTCATCGAGGACACCCAGAAGTACGTTTCCGGTGACATCCGCATGGTCCTCCACGGTGGCCAGGCAATCGTCAACGGACGCCGCTCCGAGACCTCACTGTACGACTTCGACCTCGCTACCTACGACACCGGCGATACCTTCGACCAGTCCATGGCCCGCGGTTTCATCGAGCTGTGGGGCATGTCCTCCAAGGTTGCTTCGGGCCGCGACCTCCGGGTTGCAGGCGAGTAATGACGTCGGCAACAAACGAAGGCGCACTGTGGGGCGGCCGGTTCGCCGGCGGCCCCGCGGATGCGCTGGCCGCACTGAGCAAGTCAACCCACTTTGACTGGCGGCTGGCCCGCTATGACATTGCCGGCTCCAAGGCACACGCCCGCGTGCTGGCCAAGGCCGGGCTCCTGGACGACGCCGAGCTTGAAGGCATGCTCGCCGCGCTCACTCAGTTGGATGAAGACGTCGCCACTGGCGCCTACCTTCCGGCTGAGAGCGACGAAGACGTCCACGGCTCCTTGGAACGTGGCCTGATCGAGCGGGCCGGAACCCAGTTGGGCGGCAAGCTCCGTGCCGGCAGGTCCCGCAACGACCAAGTGGCCACCCTTGGCCGCATGTTCCTGCGGGACCACGCCCGGATCATCGCCGGTGGAGTCCTTGCCACGGTTGATGCCCTGGTTGAGCAGGCGAAGGCCCACCACGGCGTAGCCATGCCTGGCCGTACGCACCTGCAGCATGCACAGCCTGTGTTGCTGAGCCACCACCTGCTGGCCCACGCCTGGGCGTTGCTGCGCGATGTGCAGCGACTCCAGGACTGGGACAAGCGGGCCGGTGTTTCCCCGTATGGATCTGGTGCGCTGGCCGGCTCTTCGCTGGGGCTGGATCCCGAAGCTGTTGCCGCGGACCTGGGCTTCTACTCCGCAGTCCACAACTCGATCGACGGCACCGCTTCCCGCGATGTCTTCGCCGAGTTCGCCTGGGTGTGCTCCATGATCGGAGTGGACCTGTCCCGGATTTCCGAGGAAGTCATTTTCTGGGCCACCAAGGAGTTCTCCTTCGTCACCCTGCATGATTCGTACTCCACGGGGTCCTCGATCATGCCGCAGAAGAAGAACCCGGACGTTGCGGAGTTGGCCCGTGGCAAGGCAGGACGCCTCATCGGCAACCTGACCGGGCTGCTGGCTACCCTCAAGGGTCTTCCCCTTGCGTACAACCGCGACCTTCAGGAGGACAAGGAGCCGGTCTTCGACGCCGCTGACACCCTGGAGCTGCTGCTTCCGGCTGTCTCCGGCATGATCGCCACCCTGAAGTTCAACACTGAACGCATGGAGTCCTTGGCACCCCAGGGCTTCGCACTGGCAACGGACATCGCTGAGTGGCTTGTCCGCCAGGGCGTTCCGTTCCGTGAAGCCCACGAGCTCTCCGGTGCTGCGGTCAAGCAGGCCGAAAGCCGTGGAGTGGAACTCTGGGACCTGACGGACGAGGAGTACGCAGCTATTTCGGAGCACCTGACGCCCGAAGTCCGCTCCGTGCTGAGCACCGAAGGTTCGCTCAACAGCCGCAACTCGCAAGGCGGAACGGCGCCGGCCGCCGTCGAACGCCAGCTTGCAGCACTGGAAGCGGAACTGGACGCCGCGCGCTCGTACGCGTCGTAGCGTTCGTACCAGCAGAGCGGGATGATGCCTTCGGGCGTCATCCCGCTTTCCGTTTAAGTGGCCCGCCCTGGGTATAACTCTGCGTTAGCATGGCGCTATGACCGAGATCACTCCCGGGGCGCTGCCCGCAGAGCTTCACAAAGCCGCAGACACCCTCACCCGCCTCCTTGCCAAACTGGACGATGCCTCCGTGGCCCAGCCCTCGGAACTGCCCGGCTGGACCCGCGGCCATGTACTCGCGCATCTCAGGGGCATTGCCAACGCCATGGCACGGCAGCTGGAGTATGCCCGCCGGGGTGAAACCATCGAGCTCTACGACGGCGGCATGGACGGCCGAAACAAGGCGATCGAACTCGCCGCCGGACACAGCCTCGCGCAGCACACAGAGGCCCTCACCGCTGCGCTTGGCTCCGCCGTTGCGGCTTTCGATTCTTTGGGGCCGGACGACTGGCAGGCGCGCATTGCCTACCGCGACGGAACAGTACTCGACGGCGGGCTGGCGCTCTGGCGCGAACTCACCATCCACGCATCGGACCTCGGTATGGGCTTCGGCCCGGAGTCCTGGAGCCGCCCGTTCTGTGAGCACCTCATTTCCTTCCTGGCGGCACGCGTTCCTGCCTCCTACAAGCTCGTCCTGCAGCCCACAGGCCTGCCGCAAACGAGCATTGGCAGCGGCGGTACCTCGATCGCGATCACCGGCATGCTGACCGACATCGCCGCGTGGCTGGCCGGCCGCGAACCGAGCCTGGGTAGCCTCCGCGCTACCGCAGCGGCCGACGGTGTGGACCTGCCCGAGCTTCTGCCCTGGCCGGCAGCCCAGCCCGCCTCACGCTGACCCGACCCCCTTGCCCCGGATCCTCTCTCGCGTATCACCCCCTTGACCCGGATGCTCTCTCGCGTATCGCCCCGTTGACCCGGATGCTCTCTCGCGTATCGCCCCGTTGATCCGGATCCTCTCTCGCGTATCACCCCGTTGACCCGGATCCTCTCTCCCTTGCTTCAGGCTAGTGAGAGAGCGCCGGGGGGAAGGGGCGGTTTCCTGAGAGAGCGCCGGAGGGAAGGGGCGGTTTCGTGAGAGAGCGCCGGAGGGAGGGGGCGGTTTCGTGAGAGAGCGTCCGGGGAGGGTCAGCGTTTTACCGCCGCCGCGCGCCAGAGATGCATGGTGGCGTACGACCGCCACGGACTTACTTCCCGGAAATCGGCGCTGAGTCCAATCCCGGCCGGCAGCACTTTCAACCCGTTCCGCACAGCAGCGTCGTGGGCGAGGAAAACATCCGGGGCGCCCAGGACCCGCATGGCCACGTAGCCCACAGTCCACGGCCCAACCCCGGGCAGAGGAAGAAGTTTGCGCTTCAGGCTTTCGAGGTCGTCGCCGTACCCGAAATCGAGCGCCCCCGTTGCCATTGCTTCTGCCGCGGCCACAATGGAGTCGATGCGGCGCTGCGGGCCCCGAAGCAGGCCGCGGCCATTCAAGGCGAGTTCGGCCGACGTCGGAAACAGCCGGTCCAGGCCGGAAGAGGCGCCCTCTACAGGCGAGCCTGCGACCGCGAGCTGGGTGAGTGCCGTCCGGGCGGCGGCGACCGTGATCTGCTGCCCGATCATCGCCCGGATCAGCAACTCCTGAGGGTCTACTGCGCCGGGGACCCTGACACCGGGGACTTCCGCGATCCTGTCCGCGAGCCGGGGATCCAGCGACAGGGCATCATCGATCGCCTGCGGATCGGCATCCAGGTCGAAGAGCCGCCGCACCCGGCTCAAGAGCGCGGGGAGGTCGTGCAGGTCCACTGCTGCAGCCGTCAAGCGAAGCGGTTTGCCAGCCACTGCCGGGCTGTACACCACCGTGAACGAGGCCGTGCCGCGGGGGAGTCGAAGCGTGCGGCTGTACGTTCGAGTGCCATCAGGTTCTGTGCCCGCCGACTCAATGCCCGGCACCGCGCGCACTGCCAGGAAGTCGAAGATACCGGGGTCGAACGGATCCCGGTACGGAAGGTTAAGCGTCAGCGCCGCAGGCGCCGTTCCCGGAGCAGCAGCCCTGCCGGGACCGGACTTCGCGCCAGTGGCGCGCACCGCCGTCGGGGTCATGGCGAACACTTCGCCGATGGTGTCGTTGAATTGCCGGACGCTGTTGAACCCCGACGCGAAGGCCACATCCGCCAGGAGCATGTTGGTGGAGACCAGCAGCGTCCTCGCCGTTTGCGCCCTGCTGGCCCGGGCCAAGGAAAGCGGGCCGGCGCCCAATTCGTGGCTAAGGATGCGATTGAGCTGCCGTGCCGAGTAGCCCAAGCGGCGAGCCAGGCCATCGACGCCTTCGCGTGTAATGACGCCATCGTTGATCAGGCGCATCGCGCGTCCTGCAATGTCTGACCGAATATTCCACGCAGGGGTTCCAGGGACTGCTTCGGGCAGGCATCGTTTGCAGGCCCGGTACCCGGCCTCATGGGCCGCGGCCGAGGTTTCGTAGAAGGTGACGTTCTCGGCTTTCGGCGTGCGGGCCGGGCACGAAGGCCGGCAGTAGATACCCGTGGAACTGACCGCTGTGAAGAATTGACCATCGAACCGGGTATCGCGGGCGTCGATCGCCTTATAGCGTTGCCAGAAGTCCATGGCTTCATCCTCCCAGCAGACACCCCTTCCTGCTAGCGGAAATCGGACATGGCCGTCAGAGGCATTTTGCTAGGGTCTTGGGATGGATTGGTCAACGGAAGGCGGAGTCGGCGATCCCGCAGCAGTGCGTGCGTTCCTTGAGGGCGACCCCCGTGAGATCGCGCCTTTGATCCTCGGGGCCGTCCTGACGCACCACTCGGAATCCGGCCCCGTCTCTGTGCGGCTCACGGAAGTCGAAGCCTACATGGGCCCGCGGGACTCCGAACACCCCGATCCCGGCTCGCACACCTTCGGCGGCCCCACGGCACGGAACGCGCCGATGTTCGGACCACCGGGCTTCTTGTATGTCTATTTCACCTACGGCATGCACTACTGCGCGAACATCGTCTGCGGCCCGGCCGGCAAAGCCTCCGCCCTGCTCTTGCGGGCGGGAGAAATCGTCGACGGCGGAGGCCTCGCCACGTTACGGCGTCCAGCTTCCAAGGCACCCAAAGATCTTGCCAGCGGACCGGCAAGGCTCGCTTCGGCACTGGGGCTCACGACGGCGGACACCGGCCGTGACGCGCTCGCGGAACCGTTCAGCCTGTGGTTGCCGGAGTCGCCAGCGGCTGCCGTCGTCAGTGGCCCTCGCGTTGGAGTGGCCGGCCCCGGTGGAACCACCGAGTATCCGTGGCGCTTCTGGATCGAGGATGACCCCACCGTGTCCAGGTACAAGGCTGCGCGGCCACGGAACCGCAGCGTTGCAGGCTAGGTTCCGCACGATCGAGAACACAATCCCGTTCACAAGATGACCCGTACCCCACACGTTTACCAAAATCGCTGTAGAATGGTAGGTCTGTCTTTTGCGATAGGGGTTACGGTTCGATGCACGACGCTGATTTGGTCCACGAGCAGGAATACGTTGCCGGGCTGTATGCCCGGCTCGATGAGCTGCGCGCTGAAAAGCGCGCCCAGCTGGCGCAGGTGCGCAAAGCAGGCGCGGTGGGAACCATGCAGAACGTCTCTGAGCGCGATGCTTTCGCGGCACTGTACGAGGACCGCCTGGCCCAGCTCGACGCCGTCGACGACCGCCTGGTCTTTGGGCGCCTCGACCTCGACTCGGGAGAGGCCCAGTACATCGGCCGCATCGGGCTGTCCACAGCTGACCTGCAACGCTTGATGGTCGACTGGCGTGCTCCGGAGGCCGGCCATTTCTACCAGGCAACCGCCTTCGACCGTCAGGGTGTACGCCGTCGTCGCCACCTGATTCTCCAGGGACGCGACGTCAAGGCCATCGAGGACGACGTCCTGGACGCAGGGATGCTCGCGGACAACGACTCCCTCCAGGGCGAGGGTGCCTTGCTGGCGGCGTTGAACTCCAAGCGCACTGGACGCATGTCGGACATTGTTGGCACCATCCAGTCCGAACAGGACAGGATCATCCGCTCGTCCATCTCCGGAGCCCTCGTCGTCCAGGGCGGTCCGGGTACGGGCAAAACAGCCGTGGCCCTGCACCGTGCTGCCTATCTTCTGTACACGCACCGCGAACGGCTCAAGAGCGCCGGTGTCCTGTTGGTGGGACCGTCGTCGTCCTTCATGCATTACATCGAACGTGTGCTGCCGTCCCTGGGCGAGACTGGTGTGGTCATGGCCAGCCTGGGCCGCCTGATGCCCGGAATCCATGCCGTTCCGGAGGAAAATGCCGATGTCGCTGCCCTCAAGGGCAAGCTCGACATGGCCAAGGTTGTGGCCAACGCCGTGGCCAACCGTCAAAGGACGCCGGCGGAAGACCGCATCCTTGAAGTCGATTCCCGGAAGCTGACGCTCACCGTCCGCCAGGTTCGTCGAGCCCGGGAAAAGGCCCGTGCCACCGGCAAGCCCCACAACGAGGCACGCCTGACGTTCGTGAAGATCCTCCTGCGTGAACTCACCGAGCAGCTGACAGACCTCGTTGAGGAATCGAATATCGGCAACAACGCCGATCGCGCCTACCTTGCCGAGGACGTCCGTTCTGCGCGGGATGTCCGCGTTGCCCTGAACTTGTGCTGGATGCCCATGACGCCGGAGAAGCTCATCTCCGAACTCTTCAGCAAGCCCGCCATCCTGGAAGCCTGCACGCCGCACCTGACCGCTGAACAGCGTTCGTTGCTCCAGCGGCCCGTCGATGCGCCGTGGACCGAAGCGGACGTTCCGTTGCTGGATGAGGCCGCTGAGCTTCTCGGCGAACTGGACCCGGCAGCCGGCAGGGGACTGGCCCAGCAGGAAGCCGACCGGGCCCGTGACCTGGCCAACGCCAAGCAGACCCTGGCCAACATGGAAGCCATGGGCGTCGATGTCCTGGTCACCGCCGAGGAGCTCGCGGAGCAAAACCAGGAGCGCGAAAACCGCCTCACGGCAGCCGAGCGTGCCACCAGTGATCGTTCATGGGCCTTCGGGCACATCGTGGTTGATGAGGCCCAGGAGCTTTCGCCCATGCAGTGGCGCCTGCTGGTGCGGCGCTGCCCCCTGAAGTCCTTCACCATCGTGGGCGACATCGCCCAAACGAGTGCAGCTGCCGGTGCGAATTCGTGGCAGAGCGCCCTGGCGCCGTCGTTCGGTGACCGCTGGACCCTGGAAGAACTGACGGTCAATTACCGCACGCCGTCCCAGATCGCGGAGGCAGCCGTCCGAATGGCGAACAGGGCAGGGCTTGTAGTCTCCGCCCCCAAGGCCGTACGCGAAGGCAAATGGTCACCCGTCGTTGACCGCGTAGAGGCCGACGGCATCGTGCAGCGCCTGGTTGAAATCCTGCCGGAGGAAGTGGAAGCGATCGACGGCGGCCTGCTGGCCGTCATTGCCGACGGTCCCTTGCTGCCGCAGGCAACCGCGGCCCTCAAGGAGGTCTACGGACGCCGCATCGGTGCCGGTGCCGGCAGCTACGAGCAAGACATCGTGGTGATCAGCCCCAAGGAAGCCAAGGGGCTGGAATTCGATGGCGTCGTGGTCCTGGAACCAGCCGCCATGCTGAACCACGAACACGGCAAGGTCGGCGACCTCTACGTAGCGATGACGCGGGCCACGCAGCGCCTGCGCCTCATCGCGGCCGCGCCGGTGCCGGCCGGTATTGAGCGCTAGGCAAAACGCAACCCGCAATCCTGCTAACTTAGATCTCGTGTCACACGTAAACAACCTCGAGTCCCAGCACAACGATCCCGCCTTTGCCAACATCTGGCAGGAGCTCACATGGCGCGGCCTGGTCCACGTTTCCACAGATGAAACGGAACTGGAAAAACTGCTCGCGGGGGACCCGATCACCTATTACTGTGGCTTCGATCCCACGGCGCCTTCGCTGCACCTGGGCAACCTGGTGCAGTTGCTGCTGATGCGTCGCCTGCAGCTGGCCGGCCACAAGCCCCTCGGTTTGGTGGGCGGCTCCACAGGCCTGATTGGCGATCCCCGTCCGACGGCGGAGCGGACCTTGAACACCAAGGAAACCGTGACGGAGTGGGTGGGTTACCTGCAGGGCCAGGTGCGCCGGTTCCTCAGTTTCGAAGGCGACAACGCCGCCCGCATGGTCAACAACCTTGACTGGACTGCACCGCTGAGTGCCATCGACTTCCTCCGGGAAATCGGCAAGCACTTCCGCGTCGGCACCATGCTCCGCAAGGACGCTGTTGCGTCGCGCCTGAGCTCGGATGAAGGCATCAGCTACACCGAGTTCAGCTACCAGATCCTGCAGGGGATGGACTACCTGCAGCTCTTCCGCGACTACGGCTGCGCCCTGCAGACCGGCGGCTCGGACCAGTGGGGCAACCTCACCAGTGGTACCGAACTCATCCGCAAGGTGGAGGGCAAGAGCGTTCATGCCCTGGGCACGCCGCTGATCACCAACTCCGACGGCACCAAGTTCGGCAAGAGCGAAGGCAATGCCATCTGGCTTGACCCGGAAATGTGCAGCCCGTACACCTTCTACCAGTTCTGGTTGAACACAGCGGACGCTGACGTGGTGGACCGCCTCAAGGTGTTCACGTTCCTGACGCGCGCCGAGATTGAAGCGCTTGGGGAGGCCGTGGCAGAACGTCCGTTTGCCCGTGAAGGCCAGAAAAAGCTTGCGTTCGAAGTGACGTCGCTGGTTCACGGCGTCGAAGCCACGGAAAAGGTCATTGCCGCTTCCGCCGCACTGTTCGGAAACGGCGATCTTACGGTTCTGGACGAGCGCACACTGGAAGCGGCGACGGCGGAACTTCCGTCGGCCACGATCAGCGCCGACGGTTTGGGGATCATCGACCTCCTGGTTGCCTCGGGCTTGTCGGACAGCAAGTCCGCCGCGCGCCGCACCGTTGGTGAAGGTGGTGCCTACGTGAACAACACCAAGGTTTCCGATCCCGACGCCGTTGTTTCCTCCGACGAGCTCCTTCACGGCCGCTACTTGCTCCTTCGCCGGGGCAAGAAGAACCTGGCCACTATTGAGGTTTCTGCCTAGTTCCTTTGACTGAGCCTTCGGGAAGGCCGGCGACCGTTTTGGTTGCCGGCCTTTTCCGCGTTTAGGCGCTGTGCCGGGCGCCGGGCGTCGGCTGTTTCGGATGCTCTCTCACTTCATCGCCGTTTTTCCCTGATGCTCGATCACTTCATCGCCGGTTTTCGCTGATGCTCTCTCACATCATCGGCGTCCTTGGGTATCGCTCTCTCGCTTGGTTGGGATAGGGGCCGCCGACGTCGGCACTTGTTTGGGTGTTTGTCTTTCGACGGCGGTGCTGGGCTTTTGTGTTTGTCTTCCGACGGTTGTCGCTGGGGGGTGTGATGGGCTTCACGGGGATTCGTTGTAGTGGTTTTGGGGCTGTTTTGTGGTTTGGTGGGGTTGTTTGGCGTGTGTTGGCGGGGTTTTTGGGTGGTGTTGGGGTGGATTTGGTGTGGGGGTGGGGCGCGTGTACAGTTATTCGAGTCGCCGCCGCTGATGCGGAAAGATAGCGACCGACTCCCTTCAAATCACTGGTTCTGGTGGCGCTTTTGTGTGCTGCTGGGTGGTGGGGGAGGCCCGGGGTTTGG
>NZ_JAQPPK010000023.1 GCF_029952445.1 Paenarthrobacter nitroguajacolicus
GCGGAGTCCGTCGCGGCCGGGGTCAGCGTCATGGCGCACTGGAGCGCGCAGTAAGGGCAGTGGGTATCGGCGCCGTTGGGCATCTAGATGTGTCCGATCGTGTTGCGCTTCCGGGCCGGGCGGATGTAGCAAACCCAGCAGACGGTGAGCATCAGGACATAGGCTGCAACGAATCCGTAGAACGCGGGTGTGTAGGAGCCGCTTGTTGTGTTGGAAGCGTTGAGCACCTGCGGGATGACGAAGCCGCCGTAAGCGCCGATCGCCGAGATCAGGCCGAGGGAAGATGCCGCAAGGCGGGCCGTGGCGGCGCTGCTTGCACCGGACCGGGCTGCCCGGCTGGACGTTGCAAAGATCACCGGGATCATGCGGTAAGTTGCGCCGTTTCCGAAGCCGCTGGCCACGAAGAGGAGCAGGAACAGGGCCAGGAACAGCCAGAAGCTCTTCAGGGGCAAGGTCCAGATCATGGTGAGGGTGATGACGGCCATCGAAGCAAATGAGGTGATGGTCATCCGCGCGCCACCCATGCGGTCCGCCATGCGTCCGCCGTAGGGACGGGCCAGTGAACCGACCAGCGGGCCGAGGAAGGCCAGGGACAAGGCCACGGCGCCGACATGGATCGAGGAGAAATCAGGGAAGTAGTCCTTGATCAGTTTGGGGAACACTCCTGCGAAACCGATGAACGAGCCAAACGTGCCGATGTAGAGGAACGCCATGATCCAAAGGTGGGGTTCCTTGACGGCGGCCAGGGAACCGGCCACATCACCCTTGGCGCTGGTGAGGTTGTTCATGTACTTCCAGGCACCGAAGGCGGCGATGATGATCAGCGGGATCCAGATGATGCCTGCCATGGGCAAGTTCACGGTTCCTGCCGCCAGAAGGGTGATCGCGATGGGGACCACAAGCTGTGCGACGGCGGCACCGAGGTTACCGCCCGCGGCGTTCAGTCCCAGCGCCCAACCCTTTTCGCGGGCGGGGTAGAAGAAGGTGATGTTGGCCATCGAGCTGGCGAAGTTGCCGCCACCGAATCCGGCGAGGGCTGCGACCAGGAACATTACGCCGAAGGGCGTCTCCGGGTTCGCTACGCACAGGGCCAGTCCGGTGGTGGGGATCAGGAGGAGCAGCGCCGAGACGATGGTCCAGTTGCGGCCACCGAACTTGGGAACCATGAACGTGTAGGGGATGCGCAGTGTTGCGCCGACGAGGCTGGGGATGGAGATGAGCCAGAAGATCTGGTTGGTGTCGAATTTGAAGCCGGCTGCGGGGAGTTGGACCACAACGATGGACCACAGCTGCCAGACGACGAAGCCGAGGAATTCGGCAAAGATGGACCAGTACAGGTTTCGCTTGGCGATGGACCGGCCTTCGGCTTCCCACTGACCCTTGTCTTCAGCATCCCAGTTGGCTATCCAGCGGCCGGGGCGGTGTTCAAGGGTGGGGGTGGCGGCAGCGGTTGACTGGGCGGGAACCAGTGCATCTGCGGTGCTATCAACAGTCACGGAGTGCCTCCTTGGTGGGGGACGTTGTTCTTCCAAGGTAGGTTTGGCGCATTTCACGGACGGTCGCTGTTTGTAAACGCCCTGTGACATTTCCCTATCGGCGGGGTCACCGGCGCGTGAGACTGCGGTGAGGTAATGTGGCGGAGACCACATGGTGGGATTTCTCGGTACGTCCACATACTGGACTTGGTTGTCCGGTCAATGGACGCCGGGAACTATTATTGAACTCTCGAATAATCCTTCGCCGGACAGGCTCCGAGGGGCATTGGCCGGTGTGAACGAAAGCTGTTATTACATGTCTTCCACAGCACCATCCAGGGAAGGCGAGTCCACAAAACCAGTGAACTCGCGGGGCCGGGTCATTGTTGCAAGCCTCATCGGCACAACAATCGAGTTCTACGACTTCTACGTATATGCCACAGCGGCTGTCCTCGTGTTCCCCAGCCTGTTCTTCCCCAACCTGAATGCAACCACCCAGCTGTTGAGTTCCTTCGCGGTCTTCGGTGTGGCCTTCATCGCCCGCCCGCTCGGGTCAATCATCTTCGGGCACTTTGGTGACAAGTTTGGCCGAAAGGGAACCCTGGTCGCCTCGCTGCTGACGATGGGCATCGCAACCTTCCTGATTGGCTGCCTGCCCACTGCGGATGTGCCCGGCTGGACGGTGCTCGCTCCCGCACTCCTTGTGGTCATGCGCTTCGCCCAGGGCCTGGCGCTCGGTGGTGAGTGGAGTGGCGCTGCGCTTCTGGCTACGGAAAACGCTCCGGCGAACAAGCGGGCCATCTATGGCACGTTCCCCCAGTTGGGTGCGCCCATCGGCTTCATCCTGGCAAACGTCATCTTCCTGGTCTTCAGCTACACGCTATCCCCGGAAGCATTCCAGGCCTGGGGCTGGCGCGTCCCGTTCCTTCTCAGCGCAGTGATGGTGATCATCGGCCTTTACGTTCGACTCAAGCTGATCGAAACCCCGGCCTTCACTAAAGTTGTCCAGTCCAACGAAGTGGCCAAGCTGCCCATCGGCCGGGTCTTCAAGAGCAGCTGGCGCGAGCTGATTCTGGGCACGTTCATCATGCTGGCCACCTATGTGCTCTTCTACCTGATGACCACCTTCACGCTCACCTATGGCACCAAGCCCACGTTGGCTGGAGCCCAGGCTGCGGCCGAAAAGGCCGGGAAACCCTTGACCGAAGCTGCGGCGGCAGCGTTTGTTCCCGGCCTCGGCTACACCCGCAATGAATTCCTGTGGATGCTGATCGCCGGCGTTGTGTTCTTTGGCATCTTCACCCTGGTTGCGGGCCCCCTTGCGGAGAAGTACGGGCGCCGGAAGATGCTACTGACCGTGACGGCCGGCATCTTCGTATTCGGCCTGCTCTTCGTCCCGCTCTTCGGAGCCGGATTCGTGGGGACCATGGCGTTGCTGATCCTGGGCTTCACGCTGATGGGGCTGACCTTTGGTCCCATGGGCGCGCTGTTGCCCGAGTTGTTCCCCACGAACGTCCGTTACACGGGCTCGGCAGTCAGCTATAACGTCTCAAGCATCCTGGGCGCAGCTGTTGCACCGTTTATCGCCGTGTGGCTCTGGGAAGTCGGCAAGGGCAGCACCGTGCTGGTGGGTGTCTACCTCAGCGCAATGGCCGTTCTTACGCTCATTGCCCTGTTCCTGTCCAAGGAGACCAGGGACACTGACTACGAGAACAACGTAGCCTAAGCACCCCAAACAACGACGTCGGCCCCGCACCATTTGGTGCGGGGCCGACGTCGTTAATTCGTTAAGAGGTGCCTAGTCTTCGATGGTGGCGATCACGGCACCGGCCGCGACAGTCTCGCCTGCGGTGGCTGCGAGGCCCCGCACAGTGCCGGCCTTGTGGGCGGTGAGGGGTTGTTCCATCTTCATGGCCTCGAGGACCACGATAAGGTCGCCCTCGGCCACGACGTCGCCCTCGGAGGCTGCGACCTTGACGATGGTGCCCTGCATCGGGGAAGTCAGCGCGTCTCCGCCGGCAGCAGCCGCCGCGGCACCGGCCGAACGGGACCGCTTCTTGGACTTGCCGGACTTGGTTCCCGTACCGGCTGCAGCGGTGGCGACGCCGGCACCCAGGCCGGACGGCAGGACCACCTCAAGGCGCTTGCCGCCAACCTCGACGACGACGCGCTGGCGCTCACCGGCGTCGGGCGTTTCAGCGTTGGCGCCGGCAGCGGACCACGCCGGGATGCTGTTGACGAACTCGGTCTCGATCCAGCGGGTGTGGACCTTGAACGGGCCCTCGGCGGGCGCGAAATCGGGATCCGTGACAACCGCGAGGTCGAACGGGATGACAGTGGGGATACCCTCGACAACCATCTCTTCCAGGGCGCGGCGTGAACGCTGGAGCGCCTGGGCGCGGGTGGCGCCGGTGACGATCAACTTGGAGAGCATGGAGTCGAAGTTGCCGCTGATGACATCGCCCTGTTCCACGCCGGAGTCCACCCGGATACCGGGGCCCGTCGGGTTCTTCAGGGTGCTGATGGTGCCCGGTGCGGGCATGAAGTTACGGCCCGGGTCTTCGCCGGTGATGCGGAACTCGAAGGAGTGGCCGCGGACTTCCGGGTCCTCGTAGCCCAGGGCTTCGCCGCGGGCGATCCGGAACTGCTCGCGGACGAGGTCGATGCCCGTGACTTCCTCGGAAACACAGTGCTCCACCTGGAGGCGGGTGTTGACCTCGAGGAAGGAGATGGTGCCGTCCTGGCCCACCAGGAATTCGCAGGTGCCGGCGCCGAGGTAGTTGGCTTCCTTGAGGATGGCCTTGGAAGATTCGTAGAGGCGCTTGTTCTGCTCTTCGGTCAGGTAAGGCGCCGGGGCTTCCTCAACGAGCTTCTGGTTGCGGCGCTGCAGCGAGCAGTCGCGGGTGGAGACAACAACCACGTTGCCAAACGCGTCGGCCAGGCACTGGGTTTCAACATGCCGGGGCGCGTCGAGGAAGCGCTCAATGAAGCACTCGCCGCGGCCGAAGGCCGCTACGGCTTCGCGGACTGCGGATTCATACAGCTCGGGAATTTCTTCCATGGTGCGGGCTACCTTGATGCCACGTCCGCCACCACCGAACGCTGCCTTGATGGCAACAGGCAGGCCGAATTCTTCGGCAAACTTCAGGATCTCGTCAGCATTCTGAACCGGGTCCGCTGTGCCGGGGACCAGCGGAGCGCCAACCTTTTCGGCAATGTGGCGGGCCTGGACTTTGTCGCCGAGTGCGGAAATTGCTTCGGGGGAGGGCCCGATCCAGTTGATGCCGGCCTCGATCACCCTGGCTGCGAACTCGGCGTTTTCGGCCAAGAAGCCGTAGCCGGGGTGGATGGCGTCGGCGCCGGACTGCTTGGCGACCTCGATGATCTTGTCCATTACGAGGTACGACTCAGCAGCCGTGTTGCCGCCCAAAGCGTAGGCTTCGTCGGCGAGGCGGACATGGAGTGCGTCGCGGTCAGGGTCGGCGTAAACGGCTACGGAGGCAATGCCTTCGTCCCGGGCGGCTCGGATGATGCGGACCGCGATTTCGCCGCGGTTGGCAATCAAGACCTTGGTAAGAGGGCTGGAAATGGGCTGCGCCGGGTTAGCTGACAAGTTGTTGACTCCTTCTGTCCTTCAGGGAGCCTAGCGCGATTGTGAGGGTTCCGCCCATATTGATGGGGGATTCCGTGTGTGAGGCGATGTTCCTTTGTAGGGTTGCTACAAACCGCGTTTACTGAATGGCCGTGTCCCACAGTTCCGTAATGCCCACGTTCGCGTGGACCAGCAGGTCCCGCAGCGTCGAGATGGAAAGCCCGACGACGGCGTGCGGGTCACCGTCGACCTTGCGGATGAAGGCCCCACCCAGGCCGTCGATGGTGAAGGAGCCGGCACAGTGGAGCGGTTCGCCGGTAGCAATGTAGGCCTCGATCTCCTGCGGGGCCATCTCCGCGAAGTGCACCTCGGCGCTGGAGACGGCACCCACGGTGGCCCCCGTGCCGTCGGCCGTTTCGTCGTCGTCGAGGTCCGCAGCGGTGTCCCGGCAGTCAACCAGCCAATGTCCTGTGTGGAGCACTCCTTGTGAGCCGCTCATCCGCAGCATCCGCTCCCGGGCAACGTCCGCCGTGTACGGCTTGCCGTGGGACTCGCCGTCGAACTCGAAGACTGAGTCGCAGCCGATCACCAGTGCGCCCTCCGCCTCGGGGAGGGCGGCGACGGCCTCGGCCTTGGCCCGTGCCAACAGGAGGGCGGTGTCGTGGGCATCGGTCACGCCATACTTGGCCTGGACCGCGTCCTCATCGACGTCCGAGACCAGGACTTCGTGCCTGATGCCGGCCTCGGTGAGGAGCTTGGTACGGGCAGGGGACTGGGAGGCGAGGATCAATCGGGTCACGTGCCCAGCCTAATATGATCCTCCATCACCTCCGCCCCTCTTGGGCGCGACCCTCGATCACCTCCGGCCCTCTTGGGCGCGATCCTCGATCACCTCCGCCCCTCTTGGGCGCGATCCTCGATCACCTCCGGCCCCCCCCTTGGGCGCGACCCTCCATCACCTCCGGCCCCTTTGAGCGCGACGCTCCATCACCTCCCACCCCAAAACGACCGATGCTCTCTCACTATCGTCAGGAAAGTGAGAGAGCATCGGTGGATTCAGGCTGGTAGGTGAGAGAGCATCGGTGGATTCAGGCCCGTAAGTGAGCGAGGGCTAGTGCACCAGTTCCTCGGAGGAGGTCTTCGAGCGGTCGCTGCGGTCCAGCTTGGCGCCCTCTACATCCACGTCCGGAAGAATCCGTCCCAGCCACTTCGGCAGCCACCAGGCCTTTTCGCCGAGCAGGTACATGATGGCCGGGACAATCGTCATGCGGACAACAAAGGCGTCGATCAGCACGCCGAACGCCATCGCGAAGCCGAGCGGACGGACCATGGTCAGGTGGCTGAAGATGAAGCCGGAGAACACGCTGACCATGATGATTGCAGCCGCAGTCACTACGGCTGCTGCGTGGCTGAACCCGGAACGGACAGCATGCTTGGCAGATTCACCGTGCATGAAGGATTCCCGCATGCCCGAGGTAATGAACACCTGGTAGTCCATGGCCAGGCCGAACAGCACGCCGATCAGGATGATGGGCAGGAAGCTCAGTACGGCCCCAGGGTTGGCGACGTCGAAGATCCCGCCAAGCCAGCCCCACTGGTACACGGCAACTACGGCACCAAAGGCAGCAGCCAGGGAGAGCAGGAAGCCGCCGGTGGCCAGCAAAGGCACCACGATGGATCGGAACACCAGGAGCAGAAGGATCAGGGATAGTCCCACCACGATCGCCAAATAGGGTGGCAACGCAGCACCAAGCTTTGCGGACACGTCGATGTTGCCGGCGGTCTGGCCTGTCAGGCCGATCGTTGTGTCCAGGTCATCGTGGATCGCGGTACCTTTGGCGCGCAGATCGGACACAACCTGCACGGTTCCCGCGCTGGCCGGGCCTTCCTTCGGGATGACCTGGAAGACGGCGGTGCGGTGGTCGTCGCTGAGCGCAACCGGAACGGCTGCTACTACGTTTTCGACACTCCGGAGCCGGTCCGCGACGTCGTACTGCTTATTCTTGGCATCGTTTTCGCTGAGGCCCCCAGGGAATTCGGCAACCACGATAATCGGTCCCGTCATGCCTTCGCCGAAGCTGCTGCGCGTCAGGTCGTAGGCCTTGTAGGCCTGCGAATCCACAGGTTCCGAACCGCCGTCGGGCAGTGCCAGCCGCAGCTGCGAAGCGGGCAGCGCCAAGGCGCCCAAAAGGACAATGCTCGCAATCAGGGAAACCCACGGGTGGCGCGTGACGAGGCCGCCCCAACCTCCACTGCTTCGCTTCTCTTCCAGCTCGCGGTCTGTGGCTTCATGGCCGGGCTCTGCATTGTGCTTGGCAGCCTTCGCCCAAGCGCGCTTGGAGATGAGCCTGCGGCCAATCAGCCCCAGGACGGCAGGCGTCAAGGTCAAAGCCACGACGACGGCGACACCGACTGTCGCTGCGGCAGCAACACCCATGACGGCAAGGAACGGCAATCCGGGCACCACCAGGGCTGCCAGCGCGATGATGACGGTGAGTCCCGCGAAGAGCACGGCGTTGCCCGAAGTGCCGGTGGCCAAGGCGGCCGACTCTTCCCCGTCCATCCCGGCCAGCAGCTGGCCACGGTGGCGGTTGACGATGAAGAGGGAGTAGTCGATGCCCACGGCGAGGCCGAGCATCAGTGCAAGCATGGGGGAGATGGAACTCATGTCGATCACGCTGGTGAGCGCGAACGTTCCTCCGACGCCCACTGCCACGCCAATCAAGGCCATGAGCAGCGGAAGGCCTGCGGCGATGAGGGTGCCGAGCATGAGGATCAGGACCAGGGCCGCAACCGCGACGCCCACAATTTCCGCGATGCCGAAGATTTCGGAAACGTCCTCAGTAATTTCCTTGCTGGCATAGGCCGTAACGCCTGCGGATGAGACGCCCTGGACGATGTCCTGGACTTCCTTGCGGACGGCCGGGTCCACAGCGTTGATGGATGTCTTGAACTGGACCTGGGCAACAGCGGCCTTGTTGTCGCTGGAGACGAAGCGCAGGCCTTCGGAGGCCTCGGCCTGCCGCTTGCCGAGCGCCAGTTTGACGGCGCCGTCGGCAGCTTCCTTGTCTCCGGCGTCGAGCTTTTCCTTGGTTGCGGCCAGCTGGGCGCGGGTGGGTGCCAGCTGGGCGTCGATCTGGGCCGGCGTGAGACCGGAAGCGGCCAGCTGCTGTTCGGTGGCGGCGAGCTGGGCTTCGCCTGCGGTGAGCTGTGCACGTCCGGCATCCAACTGGGCCTTGCCTTCGGCTGCCGTGGCCTCACCTGCGGCGATGTCACCGGCTGCCTTGTCCAGCTGTTCCTGCGTTGTAAAGGGGTTCACAGTGGACTGGACGTCGGGCATGGCTTCAAGCTTGGTCAGCGCAGCAGAGACGGCATCCTTCTTCGCTTGGTCGAACCCGGCATCCCCGGCGTCGAAGACCACGCTGGCGGAGCCGCCGGACGCGTCAGGGAGGGCTTCCTTGAGTTTGTCAGCCATCCGCTGGGTTTCTGTGCCGGGAATGGTGAAGTTGTTGGACATGGTGCCGTGGAAGGCGGCGGCGGAACCGCCCACGGCCACCAGGACTGCCAGCCAGATGGAGATGACCAGCCAGCGGCGGCGATAGGAAAACTTGCCGAGACGGTAGAGGAACGATGCCATGTCAGAACCGATCTGTGGTGTTAGGAACGGAGGAGGATGCGGAGGCGAAAGAGCCCGACGCCGGCGCGAAGCCGGCACCCAAGAGCCCCATCGCGTCGATGAGGTGCTGGCGGAGGGCGGCGAGGGATTCGGGCGAAAGGTCCGGTCCATGTTCGGTGAACCAAACAGTCATGGCGGCCTTGCCGCAGGAGATGACCGAACCGGCCAGCGCATGGAGGTAGAGCTCGCTGACGCCGGAGCCCAACCTGCTGCGGGCGGCGTCGATGATCTGCTCTGTGCAGTGGTCCCAGGCCTCGAGCTCGGAGCGGGCCAGGGAACGGTTGTCCTGCGTGAGGCTGAACAACTCAGCCATGGGGGCAACAGACATCGGGTCGGCCAGCGCCATGAGGGCTGCTTGGGCGGATTCGAGGATGGACTCCTCAGCTGGGCGCAGCCGGAACTGCTCCAATGCATGGTCCATGAAGCCGTCTGCCACGGAGGCCAGGGCAGCTTCGAGGCTCGGGAAGTAGTTGAAAAACGTGCGTCGGGAAACACCTGCGCTGGCGGCGATGTCCTCGACGGTGAAATTGCCGGACCCTTGGCTGCGCAGAAGGTCCAGGGCTGCTGCGGCGATGGAGCTACGGGTGGCGGCTTTATTGAGCTCCCGCCGCGAAGGGGCGCTGGCTTCGGTGAGGCCAGGATTGTCTGTGGCCACATCTTGGCTGTTGGTTTTGGTCACGTTATTACACTAAGTGCAAGTTTGCACTCTGCGCAATTTGATTCAACTCTGGAGTAAAAGAAAATCCCGTTCTTGCCCATCGTCCCCCGCGTTTTGCGGCAGGAACGACGGGCAGGAACGGGATGGAGTGGGCGGGCCGTCAGGCCAGAAGGGCTAGCGGCCCAAAGGACTCAGAACTGCTGCGGCGGAGCCGGCGGGGCCTGGTTCATCGGGGGAGCCTGGTTCATCGGCGGGGCCGGAGGTGCGGGCTGCTGCGGAGCTGCGGGCTGGGAGGCCTGCTGGCCCGCAGTCTTGGTCAGGTAGACCGACTGGCCCGTGGCTCCCGGCTCGCCCTCACCCAGCGGAAGAACGTAGACGGCGGTGCCATAGGCACACACTTCGGTCCAGTTGGTTCCCATTTCGGAGGTGTCAAAGCGCATGGCAACGATGGCGTTTGCGCCGCGCTGTTGTGCTTCATTGACCATGCGCGCCATGACTTCCTGGCGGCTTTCGTAGAGCGCCTTGGTCATTTCGGGCAGCTCGCCGCCGCCCAGGGAGCGGAAACCGGCAAGCATCTGCGAGCCGATATCGCGCGAGCGGACGGTCAGGCCCATGACTTCGCCGAAGACGGCGTCAATACGGTGGCCCGGGATTTCATTGGAGGTGACGATCAACATGGTCAGAGCCTATCCAGCTTTGGGCCCATTAACGGGGAAATCCCCCGGGGAGAACTCCCCAGGGGATTCGCGCCGTTACCTGGCGGACCGGTGTCAGGCCTTGGAACCGGCCAGCTCCCGCTCGTCGGCTTCCGCGGCGGCCTTGTCGGCTGCGTACTCGTCGGCGAACGCGGCACCGTTACGTGGCGCGTTGTACAGCGACTCGTCCAGGATGCCCTGGCGCTTGGCGACGATCGCCGGAACCAGCGCCTGGCCAGCCACGTTGACGGCTGTGCGGCCCATGTCCAGGATGGGGTCGATTGCCAGCAGGAGGCCGACGCCGGCCAGCGGCAGTCCCAGCGTGGACAGGGTCAGGGTGAGCATGACGACGGCGCCGGTGGTACCTGCCGTTGCGGCGGAACCGAGCACGGAGACCAGCACGATCAGCAGGTACTGGGTGAAGTCCAGGTTGATGCCGAAGAACTGTGCCACGAAGATTGCAGCGACTGCCGGGTAGATGGCTGCGCAACCGTCCATCTTGGTGGTGGCGCCCAGCGGTACGGCGAAGGATGCGTAGCCGGAGGGGACCCCAAGGTTCCGTTCCGTGACGCGCTGGGTGAGCGGCAGCGTGCCGATGGAGGACCGGGAAACGAAGGCCAGCTGCACTGCCGGCCATACGCCGGAGAAGTACTGCTTGATGGAGAGGCCGTGTGCGCGGACCAGGATCGGGTACAGGACAAACAGCACCAGGGCCAAGCCGATGTAGATGGCGGCCGTGAACTTGCCCAGGGAGCCGATGGTGTCCCAACCGTAGATGGCAACGGCGTTACCGATCAGGCCGATGGTTCCCAGCGGGGCAACGCGGATGATCCACCAGAGCACCTTTTGGATGACGGCCAGTGCGGAGGCGTTGAACGTCAGGAAGACTTCGGCCTGCTTGCCAACCTTGAGCGCAGCAACGCCGACCGCGATCGCGACCACCAGGATCTGGAGGACGTTGAAGCTGACGGAGGTGCTCACCGTGGTGGCGGCGTTGGCGCTTTCGGTCACGGTGGAGCTGGCGCCGAGGCCCAGGAAGTTCTTGGGGAACAGTCCGATCAGGAACGCCCACCAGTCACCGGTCTTGCCGGCGTATTCGGCCTTCTGGGTGATGCCGGTAGCGGCGCCGGGCTGCAGGAGCACACCCAGGCCGATGCCGATCAGCACTGAGACGAGCGAAGTGATCGCGAACCAGAGCAGCGTGTTCCATGCAAGGCGCGCGGCGTTGGACACCTGGCGCAGGTTGGCAATGGAGCTCACCACGGCAGTGAAGATCAAGGGAACGACGGCGGTCTGCAGCAACGAGACGTAGCTGGACCCGATCGTCTGGAGGGTTGCGCCCAAGCCGTTGGGTGCGGTCTTGGTGCTGCCCGTGTACTTGGCGATGAGGCCGAGGACGAGCCCGATGATGAGGGCGGCGATGATCTGGACGCCGAAGGAACCGGCCCACTTGGGGAGCCGGAAGCCGGTCTTTCCAGCTGAAGGGGAAGTTTGGGTTGAGGTGCTCACCGGAACACGGTAGGTGCTTGGGAAATAACATAGCGAACGGACATTGAGAAATGTTACGTGCGCAAAAGTTATTCCTTGTGCGTTTGTGACGTTGCTCTCCGGCAAAACACCGATGCCAGGGGCGGGGGTTCGCGGCGTCGTTGTTTTGGGCCGCACCCGCTAACGCCGATCGCACCCGTAACCGCTGGTGCATTCGGCGGAAACGGGTGCGAAGCCAACGCCGAAGGGGTGCATTTGGCGGGTACGGGTGCGGGCACCGCGGAAACGGGTGCGAAGCCGACGCCGAAAGGGTGCGAACCCCGCCGGACAGGGCTTGGTAGAAACGCCAAGGCCGGACATCCGGCAGCGTGCGTCAAAGCGACGAAGGAGCAGCACGCCGAGGATGCCCGGCCTTTGGCCGTATGCACCAGGTCAACTCAGCCCAGCAACGCCTTTCGAAGCACGTCCAACCCCACCGAACCGATGTTCAGTGCTTTGCTGTGGAAGGACTTGAGGTCAAAGCCGTCCCGGGACTCGAGCTCGGCACGGATCTGCTCCCAGAGCCGCTGGCCCACCTTGTAGGAAGGAGCTTGTCCCGGCCAGCCGAGGTAGCGTGCGAACTCGAACTGCAGCTGGCCCTCGCTGATGTCCAGGTTGGCCTTGAGGAAGTCGAAGCCCTTTTCCGGAGTCCAGGTACCGGATCCCCATCGCTCGGGAACGGGCAGTTCCAGGTGCACGCCGATGTCGAACACCACGCGGGCTGCCCGCATGCGTTGTCCATCCAACATGCCCATGTGATCGCCCGGGTCCTTGAGGTAGCCAAGTTCCAGCATGAGCTGCTCGGCGTAGAGGGCCCACCCTTCACCGTGTCCGGAGACCCAGCAAACGTTGCGGCGCCAGTTGTTCAGGAGCTCGCGGCGGTAGGTTGCCGTCGCGACCTGCAGGTGGTGGCCAGGAACGCCTTCGTGGAAAACCGTGGTTGTTTCGGACCAAGTGGTGAAGGTGTCCTCGCCGGCGGGAACGGACCACCACATGCGCCCAGGGCGGGAGAAATCATCCGAAGGTCCGGTGTAGTAGATGCCACCTTCATCCGTGGGTGCGATCATGCATTCAAGAGTCCTCATGACGTCCGGGATGTCGAAGTGGACGTCTGCGAGCTCGGATACGGCCCGGTCGGAGAGTTCCTGCATCCAGGCTTTCAGGGCGTCGGTGCCGTGGATCTGCCGGGCGGGATCGTTATTGAGGATGCTCTTGGCTTCCTCGATCGAGGCACCCGGCTTGATCTGTCCGGCAACCTTCTCCTGCTCGCCGATAAGCCTGTCGAGTTCCTGCACACCCCAGGCGTACGTTTCCTCCAGATCCACTTGGGCGCCGAGGAACGACCGGGAAGCCAGGGCATAACGCTCGCGGCCAACGGCGTCCTTTTCGGGGGCGGCGGGCAACAGTTCGTCGCGAAGGAAAGCACCAAGTGTTCCGTAGGCTGACCGCGCGGCTGAAGCACCGGCGTCGAGCTTTGACTGCAGTTCAGCAGGAAGCGGCGCGCCCTCCAGCGAAGCGCCGGACGCCAGCTTGGCGAAAAAGCCGTCCTCCGCGGCGTACCGGCCGGTCTGTTCAATGACGATCCGAACCTGCCGGGCGGCCGATACCTTCCCATCCGAGGCGGCAGCGCGGAGAGAGGAAATGTAGCCCTCAATAGCGGCTGGTACATTCGCGGCCCGGCCGGCGATGTGCTCCCAGTGCTCAACGGTGTCGGTGGGCATGAGGTCGAAAATGGCGCGGATGTCCTGGGCCGGCGATGCGATGTTGTTCAGGTCCGCGGCGTCCCAGCCGGAGTCGTGGAACTCCAGGTCCAAGCCGAGCCGCTCGCGCATTGCGTCAAGGGTGACGACGTCGGACTCGTCGGCAGGCTCCAGGGCGGCCAGGGCCTCCAGCGCTTCCCGGGTGGCCCGTGCGTGCGCTTCAGCCCCTGCCGGCGAGTAGTCCTGGTATTCGGTTTCGTGTCCCGGCAACCCCAGCGTTGTGGCGAAGCTGGGATTGAGTTCGATCAGCTTTTCTGTGTACGCGTCAGCGACGGCATCGATGGCGGACTTCGGGCGTACAGGGGTGTTTGCAGTAGTCACCCACAGAGCCTAACCGCGACACCGCTTACGTGAAAGGGTTGTTGAACTTTCCGGGGAGGAAATTACCCGCGGCTGCGCCTCCACGCGCCAGGACCAGGGGTGGGATCCAGCCGCAACTGCTGGCGACGCACCCAGTGCCGGACGTTCGGCTTGGAAGGAGCAGCTTCCTGCCGGGCACCAAGGGAAACCACGACGGCGGCAATCGCCGCGAGTTCTTCGGCCGTCGGTTCCCCTTTGACCACCGAGAACAGCGGTTCAGCGGGTGTCTCTTCGGGCGCCGCGTCGGCACGGTGCTTCGGCGCCGTCACAGCGGGATGTTTCCGTGCTTCTTGGTGGGCAGGGAAGCACGCTTGTCCCGAAGGGCTCGCAGGCCCCGGATGATCTGGGTGCGCGTGTCCGAAGGCGCGATGACGGCGTCAACGTAGCCCAGCTGCGCAGCCTGGTAGGGGTTGAGGAGTTCTTCCTCGTAGCCCTGGATGATTTCGGCACGCTTGGCTTCAACATCCCCTCCGGCCTCGGCAACAGCAGCGAGATCGCGGCGGTAAAGGATGTTGACCGCACCCTGGGCGCCCATGACGCCGATCTGGGCCGTGGGCCAGGCAAGGTTGAGGTCTGCACCGAGCTTCTTGGAGCCCATCACGATGTACGCGCCACCATAGGCCTTGCGGGTGATGACCGTGAGCTTCGGGACTGTCGCCTCTGCGTAGGCGTAGAGGAGCTTGGCTCCGCGCCGGATGATTCCCTGGAATTCCTGGTCCTTGCCGGGGAGGAAGCCGGGGACGTCCACCAGCGTGATGATGGGGATGTTGAAGGCATCGCAGTGGCGGACGAACCGTGCCGCCTTTTCCGAGGCCGAGATGTCCAGCGTTCCAGCAAACTGCATTGGCTGGTTGGCAACGATGCCCACGGTGTGCCCCTCGATGCGGCCGTAGCCGATCATCACGTTGGGTGCGTACAGCGACTGCATCTCAAGGAAGTGGGCGTCGTCAACGATCTGCTCGATGACCTTGCGCATGTCGTAGGGCTGGTTGGCCGAGTCCGGGATCAGGCTGTCAAGGGCGAGGTCGTCGTCGTTGATTTCCAATTCCTGGTCGTGCTCCACAACGGGGGCCTCGGACAGGTTGTTGGACGGAAGGAAGTCCAGGAGCTCGCGCACGAACTCGATGGCATCAGCTTCGTCGGATGCCAGGTAGGTGGACGTGCCGGTGGTGGCGTTGTGCTGCCGGGCGCCACCCAGGGTTTCCATGTCCACGTCTTCGCCGGTGACTGTCTTGATGACGTCAGGGCCGGTGATGAACATGTGGGAGGTCTTGTCCACCATCACCACGTAGTCGGTCAGGGCGGGGGAGTAGGCTGCGCCACCGGCGCAGGGGCCCATGATGAGGGAGATCTGCGGGACCACGCCGGAAGCGTGGACGTTGTTGCGGAAAATGTCCGCGAACATCGCCAGCGAGGCCACGCCTTCCTGGATGCGTGCGCCGCCGCCGTCGTTGATGCCGACAACCGGGCAGCCATTCCGGAGGGCGAATTCCTGGACCTTGACGATCTTCTCGCCGTTGACCTGGCTCAGCGAGCCGCCGTAGACGCTGAAGTCCTGGCTGTAGATGGCTACCAGGCGACCGTCCACGGTTCCGTAACCGGAGACCACGCCATCGCCGAGGGGCTTCTTCTTCTCCATGCCGAAGGCGGTGGAGCGGTGGACAGCCAGGGCGTCGAACTCAACGAAGGAGTCCGGGTCAACCAGCAGGTCAATGCGTTCGCGGGCAGTGTTCTTGCCGCGCGCGTGCTGCTTTTCGATCGCTTCCGGACCGGAAGGCTGCTCAGCCCGTGCCTGGCGGTCGCGGAAGTCGGCAATCTTTCCCGCTGTCGTTGTCAGATCGTGGCTCATCAAGTGTCTCCGGCTCTGTAGCTGATATTCGCTGGCGCAGTCCTATGTGCGGACAAGTAGCTGACTTAAGTAGCTTCCGTACAAAGAACAGGCCCCGCAGGCCAGTCTAGTGACGCGTTTGCCGCGAACCGCTGTAGAAACCCTACAATTTTCCGCGTCGTTGCCAAATCCTTCACTATGTTACCCGCCAGTAACATACGTGGGCTAGAGTGTCCCCATGAGTTCAAGCAACGACGCTTCCAGCACACTTTCCCAGGGCGGCACCCCCTATGTCGCAACGGGTTCGCTCAAGGACCGGACCATTCTGATGTCAGGCGGCAGCCGCGGCATCGGATTGGCCATTGCCACCCGCGCGGCCCGCGACGGCGCAAACATCGTCCTCATGGCCAAGACCGGCGATCCCCACCCGAAGCTCGAAGGCACCGTCTTCACGGCAGCGGAGCAGTTGGTCGCCGCCGGCGGCCAGGCCCTGCCGCTGGTGGGGGACGTCCGCAACGATGACGACGTCACCGCAGCGGTAGCCGCCGCCGTCGAGCGTTTCGGTGGCATCGACGTCGTGGTCAACAACGCCTCGGCAATTGACCTGTCCCGCACCGACGCCGTCGACATGAAGCGCTATGACCTCATGCAGGACATCAACGTCCGCGGCACGTTCCTGCTCTCAAAGCTGGCGCTGCCGGCCCTCAGGAAGTCCGGCAATGGCCACATCCTGACGCTTTCGCCACCGCTGAACCTCGATCCCAAATGGGCGGGGATGCACTTGGCGTACACCATGGCCAAGTACGGGATGAGCCTCACCACCTTGGGACTCGCCGAGGAATTGAAGGACGACGGCGTGTCGGTCAACTCGCTGTGGCCTTGCACGTTGATCGACACCGCCGCGATCCGGAACATGCCCGGTGGGCGGCAAATGGTGCAGGCAGCGCGCGGCCCGGAGATCATGGCCGATGCGGCGCACGCGGTGCTGACGGGCTCTGGAGCCACCGGAAACTTCTTTACCGATGAGCAGGTCCTGCGCGCGGCCGGTGTTACCGATTTCGCGCCCTACAGCCTGGGAGCCCCGGAGGGCCGCCTGGTACCGGACATCTTCCTCTAAGCGTATTCAGGGGTTCTTTTCAGGGCGGCCAGCGTACCGGGGCTGCACAACTGGATAGGATTCAGCTATGGATGCCGAACAGCCAGAGAGCAGCGAACAGCATGTCCCGTCGAGTGGCGCGGAACGGCCGGCGCTGGATCGCCAGGCGCTGCTGCAGCCGGACTTCCTGTCCGCCACCGGCATTTCGCAACTGAACATCGTCGACTCCACGGGTTCGACCAACACGGACCTGGTCCGGGCCGTCACGGTAGAGCCCAAAAAGTGGGCCGATCTGGCGGTGCTGACTGCCGAGCACCAAACAGCAGCGCGCGGGCGTTTGGACCGGCAGTGGGAAGCACCCGAGCGTTCTGCGGTGTCGGTCTCCATCGTGCTGCGGCCCGTCACTTCCCAGGGCATGCCGGTTCCCACCCAGAGCTACTCGTGGTTGTCGCTCCTTGCAGCCGTTGCCCTTCGTGAAGCGTTGCAGGAGACAGCCGGGGTGACCGCAGAGATCAAGTGGCCCAACGATGTCCTTGTGAAAGGGCGGAAGATCGCCGGCATCCTCGCGCAGATGACGCCCATGGGGGACGGATCCGTTCCAGCCGTGATCCTGGGGGTAGGCCTGAACGTGTCCCTCGCCGAGGAGGAACTTCCGGTTCCCACCGCAACCTCGCTCGCCGTGGAAGGGGCCACGACGACGGACCGCACCGCGCTGCTGAAAAGCTACCTTTCGCGTTTTGCCCGGCTTTACCGCAGCTTCTGCAATTCCGAAGGCGACCCTTCGGCCGGCCTGGCAGGGGGAGCATCCCTGCACAAGCGGGTCGAGTCCGCCATGGTCACCTTGGGCCGTGAGGTCCGGGCCCATTTGCCGGGCGACCTTGAGTTGGTAGGCCACGCCTCCCGCCTGGACGAGCACGGTTCCTTGCTGGTGGTGGACCACGGTGGACGCGAACACGTCATCACCGCAGGCGATGTGGTGCACTTGCGCGCCACAGAAAGCGGTTATGCGTAAAGAGTTGCTTCCGGGGGAGCAGGTCATCACCATCACGCGCCCACAGGGCCGTTCCCTCTTCATTCCCGTGCTGGCCTTCATCGCAGTTCCCGCCCTCGCTGCCTACGGCTGCGCCTGGATAGTCAAAGGCAACGCACAACGGTTGGTCCCTTTCATTACCGTGGAGTGGACACCGTGGCTGATGGGGGCCTGGATGGTGCTGGCCTTATGGTTCCTTCTGGCGTACAGCGTCAAGCGCGTCCTCAAGTGGCGATCCATCAGGTACACCCTCACGAGCCGGCGCATACTTGCCAGATACGGAATGTTCAGGCGCAACGACTGGCAGGTCTCCCTGGCGTCCATCCGCAATGTGGGAGTCCACCAGAGCCTGATCCAACGGACATTGCACTCCGGGAATATATCCTTGGATACCGGGCACCCTGGAACAGCCTTGCTGGCGGACGTCCCTGAGGCAGGTAAATTCAGGGGTTTCATTCTTGACGCAATGGACGAACTCCCGCAAGGTGAGGCATTTGAGGGTGAAGTACTGGGGGACTATGAAGAATTGCCGTGGGAATTGAGAGAAGGTGGATGAGATGAGCGTTGAGGATCAGCAGTCCGGCGGGGACCTGGACCAGGAGTTCGACGCCGTACCCGAACCTTCAGTGGACGACGACACCGAATCCGGACCCGCGCAAACTCCCGTGCCCACGGGTCCGCCCACCGGCGTGATGTCGGCGGAGCGCCTGGCCATCAAGGCCTTGGAATCGAAGCTCCTTGGCGGAGAACGCAAGCTTCGGCGTCGTGAAGTTGCCGCCGGCGCGGGCGTGTCCATTCTGTCTGCGCGCAAGGTGTGGCGTGCGTTGGGTTTCCCGAACTTCAATGATGAGGACGTTGCCTTCACCGAGCGGGACCAGGCCGCGCTGTCCAGCATCCTGGACCTGGTCCGCGCCGGGATCCTGACCGAAGAAGCAGCAATCTCCGTGACCCGGTCCATCGGGCAGATGACTGACCGCATGGTGGTCTGGCAGATCGAGGCCCTGGTGGAAGACATGGTGTCCGAGCAAGGCATTCCCGACGCCGTGGCCCGCAAGCAATTGGTTGGCCGCTTACCGTCCCTGGTGGACTCCCTCGAAGAAATCCTGGTGTATTCCTATCGGCGCCAGCTCAATGCAGGCGTCCAGCGGCTCGCCGTCCGGGCCGAGGCAGGGTTGCAGGCAAGCGAAGAAGGCCGCGAAGGCGACGAAGACGACTCTCCGCTGCCCTTGGCACGCGCCGTTGGCTTTGCCGACCTCGTCTCCTACACCAGCCTCTCGCGTCGGATGAACGAGAAAACGCTGGCCCAGCTGGTGCAGCGGTTCGAGAACAAGTGCGCCGAAATCATCTCCGTGGGTGGTGGACGCCTGGTCAAGACAGTGGGCGACGAAGTCCTGTACATTGCCGAGACGCCAGCGGCCGGAGCCGAAATCTCCCTCGCCCTGGCACAGGCTTTTACCGAGGACGAGATCCTGCCCCAATGCCGCGTCTCCATGGTGTGGGGGCGGATCCTTTCGAGACTTGGCGATATTTACGGACCCACCGTGAACCTGGCCGCGCGACTGACCACGCTGGCCCAGCCGGGGACGGTGCTGGTGGATGCCATGACGGCGGCAGCCCTCGGCCAGGACGACCGCTTTGTCCTCGTGCCACAGAAATCGGAGAACGTTCGCGGCTTCGGCGAGATCCACCCGGTCATGCTTGCGCGCGGCCGCGGCAAGGGCCTGGTCCTGGACTAAAACGCCCGCTCCGCCCGGAACTGTTTCGTGCCGGGAAGGCCATGTTGCGTCCGTCTTGGCTAATCGATGGATTAACCCGTTACTCTTGGGTTGTTTGTGTCGTGATGGTCCGGGGTTGGCTACGGGCTGTCTAAAAGTGGGGAAAATGGATGACTCTTGCCGATGGGTCCGGGAATCGCCGTGCCAGGATTCGCCGGCGGAAGGTCCTCACCGCTACCGCTTTTACGGCCGCAGCGGCAGTCCTGGTAACCGGTGCCATTCTCTATCCGGGTTTTAAGACCACGGAGGTGGACCTCAACGACGGCGGCGTCTGGGTGGTCAGTAAATCCAAGGGTGCCGCCGGAAGGCTCAACTATCCGTCCAAGTCCTTGGACGGTGCTGTCACCCCAGCCAGCAAGGACTTCGAAATCCTGCAGCAGGCCAGCGATGTTTTCATCGACGACGCCGATGGCGCCACGATCAACCCCGTCAGCGCAGCCAACATGCGCCTGGGTGGCGACCAGAAGCTTCCCGGTTCTGCAGCTGTCAGCTTTGGCAACAAAGTCCTTGCCGTCACCGACGCCTCCAAAGGCAAAGTCTGGGCACTGACGCCCGGCTCCGTGGGTGGCTTCAGTGACGAATCCGAGCCGATACTGGAACAGTCCACTGGCATCGTCTCTGTTGTTGGTACCGATGACACCATCCACACCCTGGATCCGGAGACTGGAAGCCTGACGGCTACCAAAGTGGATGCGAACGGCCAGTCCGTGGAATCCCAGAGCCGCAAAGACGACGCCTTGAAGGGAGCCGGAAACCTCCAGCTGACGGCTGTGGGGGACAAGGCAGTTGTCCTCAACGAGGCCACTGGAAACATCGTGCTGCCTGGTGGAGCAACCGTGCACCTGGACGACGCCCGCGATGCCAAGCTCCAACAGAGTGGGACCGCTGCGGATTTCGTTGCCATCGCCACCAACAAAGCCCTCCTGCTCCAGCCGCTGGACGGCGGGACGGCCAAGACCATCCAGGCCGACGGCCAAGGCGTCCCCGCAGCGCCGGTCCACTTGGGCACCTGCACCTACGCCGCCTGGTCCGGTGCCAACAAGTACCTGCGCGAATGCGGCAACGAGGCTGACAACCGCCGCGCCGACGTTCCCAAGGCGAGTGCGTCGCCGTCGTATGTCTTCCGGGTCAACCGTGATCTGGTGGTCCTGAACGACGTCAACTCCGGCAACGTCTGGATGGTCAACCAGAACATGCAGCTGGTCAACAACTGGGACGACGTCATCCCGCCCCAGCAAACATCGGACGACGCCGACAAAGACTCCGCGGACGAGGTCCAGCAAACGGTCCTTCCGGACCGGAGCAAGCCAAACACTCCGCCGGTGGCCAAACCGGACGCCTTTGGCGTCCGGGCAGGTAAGACGACCCTGCTGCCGGTGCTGGACAACGATGCCGATTCCGACGGCGACGTCCTGACCGTCTCAGCCGACCAGGTCCTCAAATCAGGGGCGCTGGCTCCTGTCTACGGAGGGACGGGCTTCCAGATTTCCGTTCCCGCCGAGCAGTCCGGCACGGAGACGTTCAAGTACTCAGTAGATGATGGCCGCGGGGGAACTGCCTCGACGAACGTGGACCTCAGGATTGTTCCGCCGGGCGAGAACGCAGCTCCGCAGCAGAAGGCCAACAGGAACAATGCCCTGGTGGTGCAATCCGGAAAGATCGCCAATCAGTACATCCTCAGCGATTGGATCGACCCCGACGGCGATGACCTCTTTGCGGTGGCAGCAAGCAGCAGCGACCCCGCCGACCAGGTCAGGATCAGGCCGGACGGGCTCCTGACGTTCCAGGACTCGGGGGCCGGACCGGGGAAGAAGACGATCTCCGTCACGGTATCGGACGGCACTTTGAGCACCGAGGGGCGGATCAGCGTCGATGTCCGCGCCGCAGGAGCCCTGCCGCCTATCGCGAATGCCGACCACGTGGTGGCGGTTGCCGGCCAGGACACCGTAATAGCTCCGCTGAAGAACGACTCCGACCCGCAGGGCGGCACCCTTCGGCTGGCACAAGCGCAGCCGGACGACCAAGCTACCGCGGTGATCGGCCCGGACCAGCAGACGTTCACGTTCAACTCCACGAGTGTCGGCCCGCATTACGTCACCTATATGGTCACCAACGGCCCGGCGAGTGCGCAGCAGTTGGTGCGCGTCGACGTCGTGTCCGGAAGCAATGACGGCGCGCCCGTAGCGGTCCGCGACATTGCGCTCCTTCCCAGCGGTGGCAGCACTGTGGTGGACGTGCTGGGCAACGACTCGGATCCCGCGGGCGGTGTGCTGGTTGTCCAGTCCGTCACCGCAGCCGACGGACTTCCGGTCACGGTAGCGGTCCTGGACCATTCGGTGGTCAAGATCACCGATATCCATGCGACGGGGCAGTTGTCCCTGAAGTACACGATTTCGAACGGCAAAGCCTCGGCCACCGGCGACATCTCCGTCCAGGTGGTTCCGGCCCCCAGCAAACTCCAGGCACCGCAGGCCAAGCCCGACGAAGTGTCGGTTCGGGTTGGCGATGTGGTCACCATCCCCGTCCTTGAAAACGACTCCGACCCCAACGGCGGCGAGTTGAAGCTCGATCCCGTCCTGGCGCAGCAGCCGGATGCCGCGGACGGGCGGATGTTCATCGCGGGCAATTACCTGCGCTTCATCGCGGGCGAGGTTCCGAAAACGGTGTACGCGATCTACAAGGTCAGCAACTCCTCGGGGCAAACCGACTCGCAGCAGGTGACCATCCGTATCCGGGCCAGGGACGACGCCACGAACACCCGTCCGGAACCACGCAACCTCACGGCCCGGGTAGTTGCCGGCATGACCGTCAAGATCCCGGTTCCGTTGGATGGCATTGATGCCGACGGCGACTCCGTCCAGCTCATCGGCGTGGACAAGGCACCTGCCATGGGCACCGCAGTAATACGGGACGGCTACATGGAGTTCACGGCCGGCGGAAAGTCTGCCGGAACGGACACGTTCAGCTACCGGGTCCGGGACCGCATTGGCGCCGAAAACACGGGTACCGTGATCGTCGGTATCGCTCCCGCCGAGGCCAACAACCAAAAACCGATTGCCGTGGACGATGCCATTGATGTCCGGCCAGGACGCCGCATTGCCGTTGACGCCCTCAAGAACGACTCGGACCCGGACGGTGACCCTATCGCCTTGGTCAATTCCTTCGAGGCCAACCCTGGGCTGCAGGTTGAAGCAGCCTCCGGGAAGATCCTCCTGACTGCCCCCGGCGCCGCCGGGACCGAAAGAGTCAGCTACCGGATCCAGGACGACAAAAAGGCCGAAGCCAGCGCCGTGGTCAGGGTCCAGACAAGCCCGACGGCGGCCCTCCACGTTCCGATTGCCGTGGACGACCGCATTACGCTCGCCGAGACCCTGGGCAAGACCGCCGTCGACGTCCCGGTACTCAAGAACGATTCCGACCCCGACGGCGTCGCCGAAGACCTCACCATCACGCTGCCGGACGGAAATCCGAACGCCCGTGTGGGCACATCGGGCAATGTTGTGGTGACCCTTGTTCCCCAGGACCAGCTGATTCCGTACACGGTCACTGATATGGATGGTCAGTCGGCCACTGCCGTGATGTGGATTCCGGGCCAGGGCCTCCAGTACCCGACCCTGGCCAAGACGGACCCGGTGGAAGTCATGTCAGGCAAGGACGTCACCCTGGCATTGCAGGAGTATGTCCGCGTTCGGGAAGGTCGCCAGGCCCGCATCACCGTGGCCGACAAGATCCGGGTACAGGGCGGCGACCCCACCAACGTGATCTCCGGTGACGGCAATGCCCTGCGGTATGCGGCACAGGCCGATTATGTGGGTCCCGGGTCCATCACCTTCGAGGTCACCGATGGTTCGGGCCCGGATGACTCCCAAGGGCTGAAATCGACCTTGACGATTATCACCAAGGTGATCCCGGACCCCAACGCAAACCACCCGCCAACCTTCAGCGGGGCATCAGTGGAGGCGCCTAAGGGCGAGAGTACGGATGTTGAGCTGGCCAACCTGGCCAAAGACGTCGATGAGCGCGACCAGGGGAACCTGAAGTTCGAACTCGACGGCCAGCAGCCCGCAGGTTTCCAGGCAAAGGTGGAGGGCACCGTCCTCAAGATCACCCCTGATCTGTCCCTCAATCCGGGAGCGGTGGGTTCCTTCCCGCTCAAGGTCACTGACGGCCGCTCCGATGCCGTTCGCGCCACCGTGACCGCCAGCGTTGTCTCCTCGAACAGGCCGCGCCCGGTCGCGAACGACGACGCCGTAGAGAAAGCCAACGCGGGTCGCTCGGAAACCATCAACGTCCTCGCCAACGACTTCAACCCTTTCAGCGACGCACCGCTGACCATTGAGAGTGCAGCGGTGGAGACCGGTTCTGCCGCAGGTCAGCCGACGGTTTCCGGGGAGTCGATCAGCGTCACCCCGGCGGACGGCTTCAAGGGCGTGATGGTGGTTCGCTACACCGTGCTGGACAAGACCAAGGACCCCTCCAGGCAAGCCACTGGCCGCGTCCGCATTACCGTGCGGGACAAGCCGGATGCTCCGTCAGCGCCCGTCGCCACGGATGTCCGGAGCCGGACGGCGGTGCTCAAGTGGACACCGCCGTCGGATAATGGCGCAGCCATCACCAAGTACACCGTGAAAGCGGCTGGGTTCGAGCAAACATGCCCGACCACCACCTGCACGCTTTCAGGGCTGACCAACAACGTGAAGTACGTGTTCACCGTGTTCGCCACGAACGAGGTAGGCGATTCGCCCGCCTCCGCGGCGTCCAACGAGATCCGGCCGGATGAGAAACCCTCACCGCCGGATGCGCCCACGGTCAAGGCCGGGGACAAGAACATGGCCATCACGTGGACCCCTGCCAAGACTGAGGGATCGCCGGTTAAGCACTACAACCTGGAGATCTCGCCGCCTCCGGCCAACGGTATTGCCGTGAAAAACGAGGTCACAGGGCTCACTTACACCTGGCCGGGGCTCACCAATGGCGTGAAGTACAAGGTGCGCGCCCAAGCGGTCAATGAACTCGGTCCCTCGGATTGGGGAATGTACTCCATCGAGGACAACCCCGCGGGCCTTCCGGGTGCCCCGGCAGCGCCCACCACTGCCGTAGTGCAGTCCGTGGGAACGCAAAACCAGATCCGGGCCGATTGGACCGAACCGGACATCAATGGTGATCCGATCAAGGCCTATTACGTCACCATGAGCGGTGGCGATGGGGTTACCCAAACGCAGACCGTTCCTGGCAGCGTGCGGTCAGCAACGTTCACGGCAAATAATTCCGAGGCGGGCTATACGTTCACTGTGCAGGCTGAGAACAAAGCCGGAAAGGGCGGCGTCAGTGCTGCGTCGGCTCCGCGCCGCGCCACCGGCAAACTCGGAACGGTTGGAAACGTCACGGCAACTCCGGCGAACACCGGCGGCGCCGGCAAACAGGTGACCATCAACTTTACGGCGCTTACTCCGGCGCAACGCAACGGATCCTCCCAGGGCGAAGTCAGCTACCGTTACAACGCGAGCACTGGCCAGTCCGGCCCCATTACTCCTGGACAAACGGTGGGTGGATTCACCAATGGGCAAGCCACATCAATCACAGTGACCGCGGTGTCGTCGGTGGCCCCCAGCTCGGATGCCAGCGCACCGGCTACAACCACACCGTATGGTTCGCCGGGCACGCCTTCTGCATCGGGTGCCAATGGTGGCCAGAACCAGACCACGTTGACCCTGAACTGGTCCTCGCCCTCCACGGCCAGCAACGACGTCGCGGTGACCAAGATCAGGATCACTGGTGGCGGAACAGACACGGGCTGGATCAACGAATCGGCCTCCGGCAGCAGGGTTGTTAATACCGGCGGCTACAACCAACCGCGCACCATCGAGGTCCAGACCTTCAACTCCGTGGGCCAAGGTGGAGGGGTGGCCTCGGCCAGCGCCCAGAGCGGTCCGCAGAAGACCTCGTGGGACGCTACTCTGCCTCCAGGCAGCTTCCGGACGTGCACTGACACGGCGGCTTCGGGGCAGACGTCCTGGGATCCGAAGCCCGGAGACCATCGGTGCGACGGCGTGGTCTACGGCGCCCCCTGGCAGTACGAGTCCAACGGCCCGTTCACGGTCAATTGCTACGTCAACCGCAGCACCCCGTACCTGAACTACGCTGCCTGGTACCGCCTGACCAGTGGCCCGAATGCAGGCCGCTTCATCGCTCAGGGCAACACCACCCTGGGCGATCCCGGACCCCACCAGATCCCGCAATGTTGAGGCCATCAGCATCGCAGTGCAGGGAAGTTGTCCCCATCGCCTCCCACGGCCTGACGGCATTAGGCTGTCAAAGCCAATGGATAGCCCGCTCCCGGGTTTCCTTGGCTGGCCGTGGGGCGCGTGGGATAGTCTTAGGGACTGAAAATTCCGCCGCCGTTCGGGGACACTGCGGATTGTACGGCTGCCGGCACTTGCCGGCTGGCTTGGAAGCCTCTGGGGGGCGGCTGAAAACAAAGGGAATTCTGGGGCTGTGACAACTTTCTTCGGCAAGCTGGGGCTGAAAAAGCGTCAAAACAAGAGACTCATCACGGGCACTGCTGTGACTGCGGCGGGCGCTTTGCTGATCGCGGGTGCAGTGCTGTACCCGGGGTTCAAGACCACTGAGGTGGACTTGAACGACGGCGGCGTGTGGGTTGTGAGCAAGACCAAGAACGCCGTCGGGCGGCTTAACTACCCTTCCCGGGTGTTGGATGGCGCCGTGACGCCTGCCACCACGACGTTCGATGTCCTGCAGCACGACGGCAACGTCTTCGTCGATGACGAGTCCGGCTCCACCATCAACCAGGTCTCCGCCGCCAACCTCAAGCTTGGTGGCGATAAGCAGCTGCCGTCGTCGTCGCAAGTCAGCTATGGTTCCACGGTCCTGTCGGTAACGGACCCTGCCCGCGGCAAGGTGTGGGCGCTTTCGCCGTCCACGGTCAACGGCTTCGACGAGGAAGGGACCGAACCGGTCCTGACCGGTGACCAGGGCATTGTCTCGGCGGTCGGCGCGGATAACCGCATCTACACAGCCGATCCCGGCAAGGGCGAGATCACGGCTATCACCGTGGATGCGGACGGCCAACGGACCAATTTGGAAGTCACCAATGTGGACGACCTCAAGGGCGCCGGCGATCTGCAGATCTCCGTGGTGGGGGACAAGCCGGTAGTCCTGGACGCCGCCTCCGGGAACCTCTTCCTGCCAGGTGGCCGAAAGCTCCAGTTGCAGGACGCCCGCGAAGCCAAACTCCAGCAGACCAGCGAGGAGGGCAGCTATGTGGCCATCGCTACCCGCAAAGCCCTCCTGAAGCAGCCGTTGGACGGGTCAACAGCCGCGACCGTCGATGCCGGTGGTGAAGGCGTGCCCGCCGCTCCCGTGCAAGTGGGCAAATGTGTCCACGCTGCGTGGTCCGGAGCCAACAAGTACGTCCGCGATTGCGAGAACGACGCCGACGATAAAAAGAACGACGTCCCCAAGGCCAGCGCCTCTCCGAGCTACGTGTTCCGCGTAAACCGCGACCTCGTGGTCCTCAACGACGTGAACTCCGGCAGCGTGTGGCTGGTCAACCAGAACATGCAGCTGGTCAACAACTGGGACGATGTTGTCCCACCCAAGAACCAGTCCGATGACCAGGACCAGGAGTCCGCGGACAACAACACCATCAACGTCCTCCCGGACCGCACCAAGCCAAACCGACCGCCGGAAACCAAACCGGACGAGTTCGGTGTCCGGCCGGGGCGCACTTCCATCCTGAGCGTCCTTGACAATGATTCAGACCCCGACGGCGACGTCCTCACCGCGTCGGTTGGCCCCAACGGTCCCAAAATGGGGGCGCTGGAAAACATTTACGGTGGTTCGGCTTTCCAGATCAAAGTTCCGGCGGATGCCAAGCCGGGAACGGAAGTCTTCGACTACAACGCCGCTGATGGCCGCAGCCTGTCCGCAGGCGGCAAGGTGACCCTTCACGTGGTGGGGCCCGAAGAGAACAAACCACCGTTCTTCAAACGTGGCGAGCCCACCACCATGCTGGTGGAGCAGGGAAAGTCCGTCAGTCAGAACATCCTGACCGATTGGATGGACCCCGACGGCGATGACCTCGTTTTGCTCGACGCCAAGACGGACAACGACCAGGACCAGGTCAAGGTCCGCCGGGACGGGCTGCTGACCTACCAGGACTCCGGCGCCGCGCCGGGCAAGAAGAACGTCACCATCACCGTGTGGGATGGCCGGGCCACAACCACCGGCCGTGTCGTAATCAACGTGCAGCCACCGGGCGCCCTGGCTCCCGTGGTCAATGCCGACCATGTGACAGCGGTGGTGGGGCAGGACCTGGTCATCGCACCGTTGAAGAACGACGTGGACCCCAACGGAGGTGCCCTGCGCGTGGCCCACGTTGAGGCTGCCGGTCCGGCTGATCTGGGACCTGTCACTGATGGCGGGACGTTCACGTTCCGGAGCACCACGCCGGGGCCGATCTACCTGACGTACATCGCCAGCAACGGACCGCAGAGCAGCCAAGGGCTCATCCGCGTAGACGTGGAATCCGGCAAGGACGCCGGAGCTCCCGTCGCCGTCCATGACGTGGCACTGCTTCCCGTGGGAGGCAGTGTCCTGGTTGACCCATTGGCTAATGACTCCGATCCCTCCGGCGGAGTGTTGGTCCTGCAGTCGGTGACAGTTCCGGATGGCTCGTCAGCCTCCGTCAGCGTGATTGACCACAGCGTCCTGCGCGTGACGGACGTGCTCGGAGCCAAGGACCCGTTTGTCTTCAGCTACACCATGTCCAACGGCCGTTCCTCGGCGACCGGAACGGTGGGCGTCGTACCCGTGCCGGCCCCCGCCGTCGTCGAAGCTCCCCAACCCAAGCCGGACGAAGTGAACGTGCGTGTCAACGACGTCGTCACCATCCCGGTCCTGGACAACGACACGCATCCCCAGGGAGAAGAGCTCTCCGTGGATCCAGTCCTGGCGCAGACCATTCCCGAGGAAGACGGCAAGGCGTTCATCTCCGAGAAGACCCTGCGCTTCATCGCCGGACCTACTCCGAAAACCGTGCGGGCAATTTACAACGCCGTCGATCCGCAGGGCCAAAAGAGTGCTGCTGCCGTGACCATCCACATCCTTCCCCTGGAAGGCACCCAGAATTCGCGGCCCCAGCCCCAAAACCTCACGGCGCGCGTGGTGGCCGGCGGCAGCGTCCGGATCCCGGTCCCGCTCGATGGCATCGATCCCGACGGCGATTCGGTCCAGCTCACCGGCATCGACAGCACACCCACCATGGGAACCGCGACGGCGGGCAGCAGCTTCATCGATTTCGTCGCCGCGGGCGACGGTGCGGGAACCGACAGCTTCCGCTACAAGGTGATTGACCGCCAGGGTGCGGTCAACACCGGGACGGTGACGGTCGGCGTCGCGCCCCGAGGCGACAACAACCAAAAACCGGCGCCCGTTGATGACGAAGTGAAGGTCCGGCCCGGCCGCCAGATCGCGGTTGACGCCACCGCCAATGACACCGATCCCGACGGTGACATCATTCGTATCCTGACGGACAGCCTCGAAGCCGATCCGGGCCTTGACGCCCACGTCAGCAAGACCAGTGGCCGCATCCTCGTGACGGCGCCGGCAGCAGAAGGTACTGTGAATGTCCGCTACTCCGTGGCCGATGACCGCGATGCCGTGGGCCAGGCCAGCATCCGGGTAGTGGTCAAGAACGACATTCCGCTGCAGGCACCCATTGCCCGGGACGACCGCGTGACATCTGCCCAGACCCTCGGGAAAACCGCCGTGGACGTTCCTGTCCTCAAGAACGACGAAGACCCCGACGGTGTGGGGGAGAACCTCAAGGTCAGCACAGACGTGACCACGGCGCGACCGGGGCCCGAAGGCAACGTGATCATTGAGCTGACCGAGCAGCCGCAGCTGGTGCCGTACACGGTGGAGGACGTGGACGGACAAAAGTCCACGGCCATCATCTGGGTTCCGGGCATCGGCCAGCAGGTTCCGACGCTCGCCAAGGACGAGGTCATTGAACTGGTTTCCGGCCAGTCGGCCACCGTTGACCTGGCCGAATGGGTAAAGGTCCGCGACGGCCGTTCACCTCGGCTGACCCAAACCGACCGGATCAAGCTCATCGGTGCCGACGGCGCCGACCCGGTGGCCAATGGTGGCACGGCCCTGAAGTACACGGCTGGAGCCGAATACGTGGGGCCCGGCTCCATCAGCTTCGAAGTTACCGACGGAACGGGGCCGGACGATCCCAACGGATTGAAGTCGACGTTGAGCATCCGGACCAAAGTGCTGCCGGATCCCAACAAGAACAACCCGCCTGTCCTGCTGGGCAGCGACGTTGAAGTGCCCAAGGGTGACTCAACGAGCCTGGATCTGGAGAAACTGACGTCGGATCCTGACTCGGACGATGTCCAGAACATGAAGTACGAGCTCGCAGGTGCTGCAACGGGTGGCTTCAAGGTCTCGGTGGACGGAAAATCGCTCAAGGTATCCGCCGATGACTCCGTGCAGATCGGCCAGTCCGGCACCGTCCAGGTGAAAGCCAAGGACCGCCGCGGCCTGGAAGCCGTTGCTACGTACAAGCTCTCGCTCTCGGCATCCAACCGCCCCAAGCCTGTGGCCAACGACGACGCCGAGCCGGATGCACAGTCCGGCAAGCCCGTCACGGTCAACGTCCTGGCCAATGATTCGAATCCGTTCCCGGATACGCCGTTGAAGATCGTCTCAGCTGTTACGGAGACAGGGCAGGGAACGGCCGAGGCAGGGGGAGACAGCGTGACTGTCACGCCTGCGGGTGGCTTTACCGGCACCATGGTTGTTGCCTATACGGTGCAGGACAAGACCGGCGAAATTTCCCGCTATGCCACAGCCCGCATCCGCTTGACGGTCAAGGACAAGCCCGCGCCGCCCACGACGCCGCTCGCCCAGAGTGTTGGCGACCAAACGGCGTTGCTGACGTGGAACGCCCCCGCTGACCGGGGCTCACCCATCACCAAGTACACGGTGTACGGGGAGAACGGCTTTAAGCAGGACTGCCCCGCGAACACCTGTACATTGACGGGCCTGACCAACAACGTGAAATACCACTTCGCGGTGACGGCCACCAACGCCATCAACGAGTCCGAGCGGTCGCCAGTCTCCGCAGAGGTCCGCCCGGACGTCAAACCTGACACTCCGGTGGCTCCGACGCTGAAGTTCGGCGACAAGCAACTCTCGGTCGCGTGGGTTCCCCCGGCCAGCAAGGGCTCGCCCATCAAGTCCTACGACCTGGAGATTTCGCCAGCACCGGCAGGCCAGAACCCCCAAATCCAGAACCTGACGGGCAACAGCCACGTCTGGACAGGGCTGACGAACGGTGTGGCCTACAAGGTCCGGGTCTTGGCGCGCAATGATGCCAAGGAACCTTCGGAATGGAGCACCTACTCTGCTGCGGAGACTCCGGCGGGCGTGCCCGCGACGCCTGCCGCCCCGTCGGTAACCGGCGCCGGCTCCGTGGGAAGCCAGAGCCAGTTGCAGGTCAGCTGGGCGGCCCCGAACAACAACGGCGACGCCGTGTCTACGTACACGTTGACCACTTACCGTGGTGGCGCCGTCGTGGGTTCGCAAGCGGTAGCAGGGACTTCCCAGAACGTGACGGTCGACAACTCCGAAGCCGACTATTCGTTCACGGTATCGGCCACGAACAAGGCAGGCGTCAGCGGCGTGAGCCAGCAGTCCGCTGCCATCCGTGCTGCAGGCAAGCCCGGAATAGTGGGCGCGCCATCGGCGGCCCTCGTAGAGACCAACGCCGACGGCGGCAAGATCCGCGTCGCTTTCAACCCGCTCTCCGCGGCGGAACGGAACGGCGCCAACGCCAACGAGATCAGTTACCGTTATGCGCTGACCTCCGGTGCCGGCACCGGCGCCATCCCGGCCGGCGGTGGCGTGGTGGCAGCACCCAACGGTGCAGACACAGCCGTGGTGGTGTGGGCGATCTCCAGCCGCAACCCGACGCCGGGTGACAGGAGCGCGGCTTCGAACACTGTCAATCCTTACGGTTTGGCCTTTGCTCCCACAGTCAATGGCAGCAAGAGCAGTGGCGTGGGTGACAAGACAGTGTCGTGGACCTGGAGCGCCCCCAACGGCAACGGCCGGCCGGTCACCGGCTACCAGTACAGCCTCGACGGCGGCGGCTGGCAGAACACCGACCAGCGCAGCTTCTCCAAGACTGTTGGGTTCAGCGAAACACACACCTTGCAGGTCCGTGCCGTCAGCGGTGGGCAGGCGGGTCGCGTCGGAAGCGATACCTCGCGCAGTGGTGCAGAGCCGCCACCCCCGCAGCCGCCTGCAGGCGAGATCAGGGCCCACAACAACACCTGCCCAGGCAAGCCCGGACAAACAGACACCTACAATCCGAGCGGTCCAAGCTGTGGCGTTGGCTGGGTTTCGAACTCGGAAGGGTGGTTGAACGTCGACTGCACCAAGGACATCTACAACAACGGCACACCTTGGTACCGGGTTACTCAAGGCAGCCACCCGGGCTGGTTCGTGAAGTCCACCACTGTGGATCTTCGCGGAACGAAGCCCGGCAGCTGCTAGTTTCCTGCCACCCTCACCAAACAACTTCATCCCAACACCCAACACCCAACACCCAACACCCAACACAAGGAACAGGATCAACCGATGACCATGACAAACGAGCAGGCCGCGTGGTTTGCAGAAACGTTCGAGAAGCTCGTTGCCAACGTGGGCCAAGCCGTCCTGGGCAAGGAACACGTCATCCGGCTGACGTTCACTGCGATGCTGGCCGAGGGCCACGTCCTCTTTGAAGATGCACCCGGTACGGGCAAGACCTCATTGGCCCGTGCCTTGGCCGCTACGGTGCAGGGTTCCCACAACCGCATCCAGTTCACGCCCGACCTCCTGCCCTCGGACGTCACGGGTGTGACCATCTACGACCAGAAGACGCAGAAGTTCGAGTTCCACAAGGGACCGGTCTTCAACAACATCGTCCTGGCCGACGAAATCAACCGTGCTTCCCCGAAGACACAGTCGGCACTGCTGGAAGTCATGGAGGAGTCCCGGGTCACCGTGGACGGCACCACCTACGAGGCCGGCCGGCCCTTCATGGTCCTGGCCACCCAGAACCCGATCGAGCAAGCCGGTACCTACCGCCTTCCGGAAGCCCAGCTGGACCGCTTCCTGATCAAGACCTCCATTGGCTATCCGGACCACGCTTCGACCGTCCGGCTGCTTGGTGGGGCAAACCTGAAGGACCGTTCGAAGGACCTGACAGCCCTGATCACCACCCAGGCCGTGGCCGACATGGCGGACCTTGCGGCCACCACCCACGTGGACACCGCGGTGCTCGAGTACATCTCGCGTTTGTGCGAGGAAACCCGCAATGCCTCCGAAACCCGCCTTGGTGTTTCGGTCCGTGGTGCGCTTGCGATGGTCCGTGCCGCCAAGGTGTGGGCAGCGGGTCAGGGCCGAAACTTCGTGTTGCCTGACGACGTCAAGGAACTCGCTCCCGTGGTGTGGACTCACCGCTTGGTGATGGATCCTGAGGCGGAGTTCTCGGGCGCCACGCCGGAGGTCGTACTCTCGCGCGTACTGTCCGAAGTGGCTGCCCCGCAACAACGCGCCACAGCCTAAGCCAACACCGCCTAAGTCAACACAGCCTAAGCCAGCGCATTAGCCAGCGCATTTCCCTCCTCGCGCCCAGTTCGAACAAAGGTCCCCCACATGTCCTCCAGCAAACCCCTGACAAGGGCTGCTGATTCGCTGAAACGTGCCACATCAGCACTTGGCGGCACCGTGCGCTCCATGCGTGGTGCCGGCAACGAAGCAGGAAGCCCCAAAAAGTCAGGCAAAACCAGGAAACTGCACCCGGCTGCCGTGTGGGCCGAGGCTGCCGGAACGGCCGGTGAAGCACTGGCGCCGGTCTGGGACAAGATCCGCGATATGTGGCGGCGCTTCGTATGGCCGGTGCTGTCCGTTGTCAGCTTGCTCGGCTGGGTTGTCCTGGCTGCGTCGATCGGCCTTTGGTGGGCAGGGCAGGCATGGGGTTGGCAGGAAGCCAAGTCGGCTGCCATGGTGGCCTTCCTTCTCTTCCTTTTGGCTGTCGGCTTCATTGTGGGCCGCTCAGCATATGGCGTAGTCCTGGACCTGGCCCGTACCCGCGTGGCAGTGGGGGACGACGCGGTGGGAAGCATTGCGGTCTCCAACGTTTCGACGCGTCCGTTGCTGCCTGCGGCCCTGGAACTGCCCGTTGGCGCCAATACCGCGGTTTTCCATCTGCCGCGTATGAAGCCGGCGCAGGTGCACGAAGACCTGTTCACCATTCCCACAGCCCGGCGGGCTGTCATCGTGGTGGGACCGGTGCGCTCCGTGCGTGCCGACCCCCTTCACCTGCTGCGCCGCCGGGTGCTCTGGACCGAACCCGTGGACCTGTTCGTGCACCCGCGGACAGTTGTCCTGGGCAGTTCTGCCGCTGGATTCATCCGCGACCTCGAGGGCATGCCCACCACGGAACTTTCCAGCGCCGATGTCTCCTTCCACGCCCTGCGCGACTACGTACCGGGCGATGACCGCCGGCACATCCACTGGAAGACCACCGCCCGTACCAACAAGCTCATGGTCCGCCAGTTCGAGGAGACGCGAAGGGCGCACCTGGCCATATCCCTGTCCATCAACACGGACGAGTACGAATCCGACGCGGAATTCGAGATGGCAATCTCCGTGGCTGCGTCCATTGGCCGCCAGGCCATCAGCGAACAGCGCGACCTGGACGTCCTGACCCAGAAGGGACCGCTCCGCTGCGAAACGGGCCGCAACCTCCTGGATGACATGACCCGGATTGTCGGGGCACCCATGCGGAAGACCGCCGTCGACCTTGCCCGGACGCTCTCGGATACCGTCCCGAACGCCTCCGTCGTGTTCTTCGTGGTGGGCAGCCACGTCACGGCCACGCAGCTGCGTTCTGCCGCCGCGTCCGTCCCGCCGGGTGTCCGCAGCCTGGCCGTCCGGGTCCAACCCGGGGCCGCGCCGTCGAGGGCCAACATCGCGGACCTGACGGTCCTCACGGTGGGCGACCTTGACGATCTCGCCATTGTTCTTCGAAAGGCGGCAGCATGAGCACCGCACCCAACCTCCGCGTCCGGCCGCGTGCGGACAAGTCCGCAAAGTCCGGTTCCCGGGCCAGGAAGCGGGCCGCCGGGGCATCGGTCTTCGCCGACGACCGTCCGCTGTGGCATTTCTTTGTGGACTGTGGCGCCCTGGTGGTGCTGCTTCTCCTTGGCGTCCTCGGATTTACGCTGAGCTTCGGCGGCGATGCGCGTTTCCTGGTTGCAGGTTTGGGCGGAGTGGTCCTGGGGCTCGGTATTGCCGTACTGAATGCCCACCTCCGACTCGGCCTGCTGATCACCACAGCCCTCGCCTTTGGCGCGTACATGGTGTTTGGTTCGGCGCTTGCAGTGCCGGATTCCGCGGTGCTCGGGTTCCTGCCGTCCCTGGATTCGCTGCGGACGCTGCTCCTGGGCATTGTGTTCTCGTGGAAGGACATGCTCACTGTCGGGGTTCCCGTGGGCACAGCCAACGGCACCCTGATCGTGCCCTTCCTGAGTTCACTGCTCATGGCCTTGGCTGCCGGACTTCTGACCTGGCGGCTGAAGAGTCCCTACTGGCCGCTGCTGCCGGTGCTGGTTCTTTTCATCACGGGTATCGCTTTCAGCACGAGCTCGGGATTCCTGAACGTGGAGCGGGGAGTTTCACTGACGATCGTTTCGATCGTCTGGGCGACGTTCCGCCGCGACGTGCTCCGCCAGCGCAGCACCCGGACCGTTTCGGCCAACAGGCCGGATTCCGACGCCGGTGCGGCCCGCCGTGGCCAGCTGCGCCGGTTGGGGACTGCTGCCGCGGTGATCGCCGTGGCCGTGGGCGTGACAGCCATCGCGTCTCCCTTGGTGACAGCGAGCGATGACAGGAAGGTGCTCCGCAACACCATCGTCCCGCCGTTTGATCCACGTGATTACATCACTCCGCTGGCGAGCTTCCGGAACTTCGTCAAGGACGAAAAGGACACAACGCTGTTCACCGTCAAGGGCCTGCCGAAGGATGGCCGCATACGGCTGGCGGCGCTGGACGCTTTCAACGGTTTGAACTACACCATGGATCCGAACAGTTCGGGCAACTTCAGCAAAGTGGGCGACGCCAAGTCGCTCAATACGCTGGCCGATTCCGGAAGCCCCGTGGAGGGCACGAACTACACGCTGGACATCACCGTGGAGGATTACCAGGGCTACTTCGTTCCCGGTGGCCGCCACACCACCGGGATGAGCTTCGCGGACAGTTCCGGAGCGGCGTCGGGCCTCTACTTCAACGCGGGCACCGACACCGCCGTAACCACCAAGGGCCTGGGCAAGGGCGAGAACTACACCGTCCAGGTCTCCGATCCCGGCACCTTGGAGCACGGTCAGCTCACCCAGTACGACTTTGCCAAGCTCACGCTTCCCGACGCTGAAGAAGTGCCGCCGATCGTGGCCTCGCAGGCGAACGAGTTGTCGGCCGATGCCCCGACCGCCATCGACAGGGTCCGCCAGATCGAGGCACATTTCCAGAAGAGCGGCGCGTTCAGCAATGGCCTGGTGGCCGACGGACAGCTCCCCAGCCTCCCCGGCCACAGCGCAGCGCGCATCCGTAACATGCTCTCCGCCAAGCAGATGCTCGGAGATGATGAGCAGTACGCAGTGTCAATGTCATTGATGCTCCGCCACCTGGGCATCCCTTCGCGGGTTGTCATGGGTTTCTACCCCGATCCCAAGAGCCCCGAAAACGGCGCGGGCGATGTCAAGATCACCGGCAAGGACGTCCACGCCTGGGTAGAGGTGGCTTTTGACCGCGTGGGTTGGGTTTCCTTCGATCCCACCCCGCCCAAGGACAACGTGCCGATCCCGCCGGACCCACTGAACAAGTCCAAGCCCAAGCCACAGGTCCTGCAGCCGCCGCCCCCGCCGCAGGAGCCCGCGGACCTGCCGCCGGACTCCACTCCTGACGCCCTGGACGCGGACGAGAAGAAGAACAATCCGTGGCTCTTCTGGGGACCCCTGCTGGCTGCCATCGGCGTGGCCCTGATTCCCTTGGGGATTCTCGCCATTCCGTTGCTGCTGATCCTCTTGTTGAAATCACGACGCCGTAAGGCGCGTTTCCGGGACGGCCACCCCGCCCAGCGGGTCGGCGCAGGCTGGAGCGAGGTATTGAGCCTTGTCACCGACATGGGGGCATCGATCGATACCAAGTCCACGAGGCGGGAATCCGCCTCGGTGATTGCCGATGCCTTCCCCACCGCGGGGAACACCACCACCTTGCTGGCGCACCGCGCCGACGCCGCAGTCTTCGGTGCCGGGCAACCCAGCGAGACGGAGGTCAAGGAGTACTGGGAGATCGTCGATACCTCGCTGACCGACATCACCGCCAGTGTTGGTTTCTGGAAACGGCAGCAGGCCCGGTTCTCCCCACGGTCGTTGTTGTCGGACGGTCGGGCTGCCCTCCGTCGCCGGAAACAAGCCCCCGCCGAGCCCGGTTCGCGGCGCTTGACGCTGCCCTTCAAGAAGGACGCCACGGATGAACAGTGACGCGGAACTTTGCCCGGCATGCCGGCACACCGTCCGTCCGGGCGCGGCGTTCTGCAACCAATGTGGATCGCCGCTGAACAACCGCGGAGCCCGCAAGGAAGGGAACATCAACCACGCCCAGAGGGCTGCGCTGGAGTCCGCCAACCGGCAGGGCCTGGCCGATCCCGGTAGTATCTCCGTAGTGTCGGCGCCAACAGCGCCGTCGCATCCGGGAACGAATGCCGTGCCCGACAGTATGCCGGGGCCAGGGGGAGGGACCACTATGACCACCAAGCTCGAACTGGTGCCCGCCTCAGCGGGGAAGCGGTTGGGTGCGGCCGTTTTGGATTGGTTGGGTCCCGTGGCTGTCCTCGCCACAACTTTTGCCATTGGCATCGCGGGTATCACACAGACGCGGCGGAACGGCTTCATTGTTTATGACACCGGCCTGCTGGTCCTCCTGGGCAGCATTGGCATTGGGGTCACGGTGGTTTACACCTTTGTCCTGCTGGGACTCGAAGCCAAGTCCGGGAACACCATCGGCAACCAGCTCATGGGAATCCGCAGCACGGATGCCGACGGCTACGCTCCGGGCGCCGGCGCGGTTTTCGTGCGGGGTATCCTCACCGGTGGATTGCTCATCGTGGGGTTCTTGGCTGCGGTCATCCTCTCGGCCCTCGGCTTGTTGGGCCTCGTTGTGTGGATCGCATTGCCGTTGATGGTCCTCGGTGTTGTGTGGGCCATCCTGGTGGTCATCTCCAATGCCTGGGACAACAACGGCAAGCTGCGCGGCTGGCATGACAAAGCGGCCAAGGCCTTGGTGTTCGACGTCAACGCCGGCCGCAATCCTGTCACCTCCGGAGGAATCCAAGGTCCCTACAGCTTCGCTCCCATGGATTTGCCGCCGGTCCAGCCGGTGGCCTCCCCGGTGCCGTCCGGGCGCGCGTCCACCCCGGTGAAAGCCCCTTCCGCGCAGGTAGCCCCGACGCAAGCAAGCCCAACCACACAGTCCGCAACGGCGTCGCCAGCCGTGCAGCCTTCGCATGATCCCAACCAGTGGCGTCCACCGACGCCGCCACGGCAGGTTCCGCCCGCGCCGGCAGTGCAGCTAGCCCCGCAGGCTCCCGTTGCGCCCCAAGTTCCCGTTGCGCCCCAGCCTCCCGCAGTAACGCCGCAAACCGCGGCCGCCCATCCTGACGACGACGTCGAACGCACCCAGATGCGTCCCGGAACGGCCCGTGCGCAGGCTGTCCTGCGGATAAGGATCGACGACGGCCAGGACGTCCAGCTCGGCGGAACCGTCCTTCTCGGCCGGAATCCTGCGCCCCAGCCAGGGGAAACGGTGGAGCAGCTCTTGCCGGTGTCCGATCCCGACAGGTCCATCTCCAAGACGCACGTCCATCTTCGGGTTGACGGGGATGGCGTGTGGGTGACGGACCGCAATTCGACCAACGGCAGTGCTGTCACCACTCCGGACGGCCTGCAGACCAGGCTTGCCGCGGGCGAGGCACTTTTCGTCCGACCAGGTTCCACAGTTCATTTCGGTGACCGCTCCTTCCACCTAGGACAAGCATGAATTCACAGCCGGCCACTCCTGCCAACGCCGACGCCGGGCCAGCCACAGGAAGATCCTCCTTCCGCCTTGGCTACGGCTACGGAACGGATCGGGGACTTCGTCGCGAGCTGAACGAGGATTCGTTCATCGCGGCGGACCCGGTGTTCGCCGTCGCCGACGGCATGGGTGGCCATGAGGCAGGCGAAATTGCCAGCGGCATGTGCGTCCGCACCTTGGGCAGCGCACCCGAGCTGGCTTCGGGGGTGCGGACGGCTTCTGCGGCGGACCTTCAGGCGTGCCTGTTGAAAGCCGATGCCGCCATCCGGGACGCAACAGGCGCACGCGCCGGGACCACACTTTCCGGCGTGGTCGTGGTGGAACAGATGGGCTTGCCGTACTGGCTGGTCATGAACATTGGCGATTCCCGTACCTACCGGCTCAGCCAAGGTGAGTTCGCGCAGATCAGCGTGGATCACTCGGAAGTCCAGGAGCTTGTCGATTCGGGGGACATCACCCAGGAACAAGCCGCCGTCCATCCGCGCCGCCATGTTGTCACCCGCGCCCTGGGCACCGGAGATGAGACCGAAGCCGATTTCTGGTTGCTTCCCATCCAGGAAGGCGATCGGATCATGGTCTGCTCTGATGGTCTGAACGGCGAACTCGGCGATGACCACATGTTCCGGATCCTGAGCACCGTTGCCCACCCGCAAGACGCCGTGGATGCCCTCATCCAGGCTGCCTTGCGGAGCGGTGGACGCGACAACGTCACGGTCATTGTGGTTGACGCAAAGAACGTCCTGAACGACGCCGGTATCGCCATTACGGCTCCCCGTCCGGAAGTCGGGTCGGAAGTCGAGGAAGACACCCTCCCCAGGGCTTGGGTGAATGGTACCGACCGGGAGGAAGGCAGCGATGGCAAGCAGTAATCTCCTGTCCCACACGCGTTACCAGCAGGGTGGGTGGTTTGGCGTTGTCCGCAACGGGACCGTTGTACTCCTTGGCCCCGACACACCCCATGCCCTGATCGACTCCGTCTGGGAGTTGCTGGCCTCATCGCCGGAAGCCCACGAAGTCCTGCACGAAGTGACCGAAGCCTTCGGTGTTTCGCTGAGCCGGATCCCGCCGTTCGGCATCATTGATTCGAAGGATGCGCTCCGGGTGTTCCTCCGTGGCGACCTCGAATTGTCGGTGCAGGTGGGCGGTGGACAGGAACAGCTCACTGGCCGTGACGTCACCACGTGGACGGAGCGCCGCATTGCCGGAGTTACATCCTTCAGCGTTTACATCGGTGCGCAGGCCGCTGATGGAGGAGAGCAGCCACTGCTGGACACCCTGCCGTTGAAGGACGGGGTGGTGCTGCTTGCTTCCTTGGAAGCAGCAGGCGAGGGAGCTGGGACCGTGCGGAAGGATACTCCTGGGGCGGAGTCCGTCGAAGTGGAGCGCGTTCCGGGGGCACCCATCGTTCCGGTTTCCGATGAAACCATGATCGGCTACCACGAAGCCGACCTCGGCCTGACGATCGCGCCAGGACAAGTGCAGGTCGTCGCCGAGCAGGTTCCTGCGGACGAAGCGTCCGCCGCGGAATCCATCGCGGTGGTCGAATCCATCGCCGCAGCGGAGCCTGTCACTGAAGTGGAACCTGCTGAAGTGGAACCTGCTGAACTGGAACTTGTCGCTTCGGGTGAACCGGAGTCGGAGAAAGCTGCTTCCAATGATGCCGATGCTGATGTTGACCTTGATGCTGATCTTGATGCGGCGGGCGTTCCGGTCCACACCAGCACGACTGATCCCTTGAGCCATTCGCTGGAAAACACCACGAACTATGACCACCTGTGGGACAAGACCGTGATGCGCACCATCGAAGATGCCGCGGTCCGTCTGGACGGCGACTCCGATGACCACGACGCTCCGGTTGCCCACGCTCCTGCGCCGCTACCGCCGTCGGCTCCGCAACCGCAGTCTGAGCCGGAACAGGCTCCGCAACCGCTGTCTGCTCCGCAACCGCCGTCGGAGACGGAACAGGCCGCGGCGCCATCCGCCGCTCCGGCGCCTTCGGGTGGCCTCATTGATTCCGTGCCCTGGCTGCGCAGCGCTCAACCGTCGCCACCCGTTGCCGCTCCCGCCCCGCAAGTACCGGCAGCCTGGACGCCCGCGCCCGCGATTGGCCCCGTCGACGAGGATTCGGACCATGACGGCCAGACCGTCATGAAGAGCAGTCTGCCCCTGGCCGACGACGCCGAGCCGGCTGGGGCTGCTGGCGACGCTCCCGCCGTCAATGGCCCCAGTGTGTTGGCCAGGGTCTGCTCGCAAGGGCATGCCAACCCGCCCACCTATCCGCTGTGTTCGGTCTGCGGAGTTGCCATTTCCGGGGATTCGGTCCACGTCCCGCGCCCGCGACTGGGCCGAATGCGGCTGTCCACCGGCGAATTGATCGATCTTGACCAGTCGCTCATCATTGGGCGCCAACCCTCGGTTTCCCGTGTCCAGGGCGGCACCATGCCACGCCTGGTCCAGGTGGAGAGCCCCGGCGGGGATATCTCGCGCTCCCACGTCGAAGTCCGGCTGGAAGGCTGGCACGTGATGCTGTGCGACCTGAAGGCAACCAACGGCACTGTGCTCATCCGTGAGGGCCAGGCGCCCCGCCGGCTTGCCCAGAACGAGATGGCGATCCTGCTGGACGGCGATATCGCCGAACTCGGCGACGACATTTCATTGCGTTTCGAGGAGATTCTTTGAGTTCCAAGAGGCCCCCCGCGCCGCCTCCGCCCATCCCGGGATTCAAGTACATCAGCTTGCTTGGCTCCGGTGGGTTCTCCGATGTGTACCTGTACGAGCAAGACCGGCCGCGCCGGAAAGTAGCCGTCAAGGTGCTGCTCTCCGACCTCAAGACCGAAGGGGCGCGCCGCCGCTTCGAGTCTGAGGCGAACCTGATGGCGCAATTGTCCTCGCACCCCTACATCGTGACGATCTTCGAAGCGGAGATCACCGAGAGCGGGCACTCCTACCTGGCCATGGAGTACTGCTCACGGCCCAGCCTCGACGTCCGGTACCGGCGCCAGCGCTTCAGCGTGGACGAGGTCCTTGCCGTCGGCATCCAGGTGGCGTCCGCCGTCGAGACCGCCCACCGGGCAGGAATCGTGCACCGCGACATCAAGCCCGCCAACATCCTGGTGACCGATTACAACCGTCCGGCGCTGACGGACTTCGGTATTTCCGGCACCATTGGTGCCGACGCCGAGGACGACGCCGGTATGTCCATCCCGTGGTCGCCCCCCGAACAGTTTCGCGGCGGCGCCGTGGAGGGTGTCCCCGTGGACATCTGGGCACTGGGGGCCACGCTCTATACGCTGCTGGCCGGGCGCTCGCCTTTCGTTCTTCCGGGACAGGACAATTCGCAGCGCGAACTGATCTCCCGCATCACCAACGCGCCGCTGCCCAGGCTTGGCCGCGCCGATGTTCCGGAGTCTCTGGAACTTGTCCTGGCGACGGCGATGGCGAAGTCTCCGGGGTCCCGCTACTCGTCAGCGCACGCCTTTGCCCTGGCACTGCAGCGCATCCAGACCGAGCTGAACCTGTCCGTGACACCGTTCGAGGTACTAGAAGAGCCCGGCCACGGCGACGAACAGCACCCTGACGACAACTTCGAGGAAACCCGGGTCCGGAGCATCGCCTCGATCGATCCCGATGCTTCGGGGACCGCCACGACGGGATCGGCGCCGACCTTCCCGGCGCGGACGTTCCCATCCACGGTGCCGGGAAATACGTCGCGCACGGCACAAACTCCGGCCGCCTGGCGAGTTCAGGCCCAGCAGGATGCTGCCCAGCAAGCGCCAGCGCAGCAAGCGCCAGCGCAGCAAGCACCAGCCCAGCAAGCCCAGGACCAGCAGGCCGCGCCGCCACAATTCCAGGCGCCGCAGCCGGGCACGCACGAACCCGATTCCGCGGAGTCCACTGTCCTGCGTGGCTGGCAGCCATCAGGTAGGCAGGACATCGTTGACGATACTGTCAGTCGCTCCGCGTCGCAGGCACCCCAGGACACCGGCGATGAAGCGCCGGCTGCAGACCACAGCAAACGAAATCTGTGGCTTGCTGCAACTGGCGCGGCGGTGCTGGTTGTCGCGATCGTGGTAGGCGTGGTGCTGGGCGCCCAAGCGCAGCCGAAGGTGGCACCCACAGAGACGGCCAGCAAGCCGCCGGCGGACCCGATAGGCGATGGTGGGGTGCCCGAGGTTACGGACATCACTTACGAGATCCAAAGCGGTGGCACATCAACGACGCCCTTGGTCGTTTTTCGCTGGGACAGCCCTGACTGGAAGGTGACGGACACTTTCAAGTGGCGCCTCAAATCCGCGAAGTCCGAGGGCACCTACGAATCGACGTCCGAACTTTACGCCATCATCACGGGCCACGCCGAGCGGCCCCTCTGCATCCAGGTCATCATGATCCGGGAAGATGGTTCGGCCTCGCCGGGCGGTCCTGAATCCATTGCCTGTGTGGAGAAATAGACGGCTCATGACAGAAACACGTTGTCCAGCGAGGAGGCACAGATCATGGGGGATCTAGCAATAGATTTCTGTGGGGAATGGTACGAACCATCCGACGAGGACGTCTTTGACATCGGCCGTGAAGGCGATCTTGAAGTCGACGACAACCCGTACCTGCACCGGCGCTTCCTGCAGATTGCCCGATACGACGGCATCTGGTGGCTGAGCAACGTAGGCAGCATGCTCTCGGCCACCATCGCGGACGGCTCCGGTGGCATGCAGGCCTGGCTGGCGCCAGGGGCCAGGATCCCTTTGGTGTTCAGCCACACGAACGTCATTTTCACTGCCGGTCCCACCACGTACGAGTTTGCGGTGCATCTGAAGACGCCGTCCTTCCGCCATGAAGCCCGCGACGAAGACCAGGCCGGTGATACGACCATTGGCCCGGTAGTTTTCACCGACTCCCAAAAGGCGCTCATCGTTGCCCTGGCCGAACCCATGTTGCGGCGCGATGGCACCGGCTTCAGCGCCATTCCGTCCTCCGCGGAGGCCGCCAAACGCCTGGGCTGGGCCCTGACCCGGTTCAACCGCAAGCTGGACAACGTGTGCGACAAACTGGACCGCGTCGGCGTCGTGGGACTGCGCGGTGGCGCCGGAAAACTGGCCACCAACCGCCGGGCGCGTTTGGTTGAGCATGCCGTGACGTCCCACCTGGTGACGCCGGCCGACCTGAATCTTCTTGAGAAAATGAGTGGAGTCGACGAAGGATGAAGTTCCGCCTGACATTGCGGCGCGACCCTGCGGAAGCAAAGGACCTCGCCGTAACGGTGGACGGCCGTGCCACCGTGGCCGATATCGCCACCGAACTCTGGGCTGCCGACCCCGCCCGCAAGGGGACTGAACCGCCGTCGAACCTGTCCATCAGCGTGGACGAAGCGTTCGTTGGCGGTGGCTTGTCCGGACACGTCCTCAGGCCCACGGACAACCTGCTGGAGTCCGGGCTTCGCCCAGGTTCCAAAGTGTCGCTGGCCCACGTCAGCGAGGAATTTGCCTCCAACGGGCACGGGTCCAACAGGGGACCGGCGGCGGCGACGTTGCGCGTGATGTCAGGGCCCGACGTCGGCCGCGAATTTTCGCTGCCGTTCGGCACCAGCTACATCGGCCGGGACCGGGACGCCGACATCCGCCTCTCGGACCCGCTCACCTCCAAGCGCCACGCCCGCATCACGGTAGGCGAGACGGTGGAGATCGTGGACACGAACTCCGCCAACGGCCTGCTCATGGATGGCCTGCCGGTTACCCGTGCCACGCTTGGATCCTCGGACACCGTGACGCTTGGCGATACGTCGGTGGGCGTTGTCTCCCTCTCCCGGAACCATGGTGGCGGCCCGTCCTCGCCGCTGGTCGACTTCAACCGTTCGCCGCGGGTGCTGCCGCGCTTCGAGTCACCCAAACGCGTGCCGCCTGCCGGTCCCAAGCGGCCCGAACACCAACCATTCCCGTACATCATGCTCGTTGCGCCGCTGTTGATGGGTGGCGTTCTCTTCGCCGTTACCCAGAACCTGCTGTCGGTGCTCTTCATGGCCATGATGCCGCTGTTCATTGTGGGCCACTATGTGGATCACAAGATGCAGGGCAAGCGCCAGGCGAAAGAAGGCCACAAGCAGTTCAAGGCCGCCATGCTGGCGTTCCGCGAGGACATCGACAGGCAGCAGAACATCGAGCGCGCTGTCCGCCTCCAGGAGGCGCCTTCCGTGAGCGATACCGTGGACGCGATCTACAAGCTCGGGCCTTTGCTCTGGACCAACCGTCCAGAGCACCAGCACTTCCTCGGTGTACGTTTCGGCCTGGGTTCGGCGCCTTCGCGCATCCCCTTCGATGAACCCGCCGCCAACGAGACTGAGCCGCAGTACATGCGCGAAATCCAGGAGTGCCTGCAGCAGGTACGTGTCATCGAGGGCGTGCCGATCGTGTCGCAGCTGCGCACGTCAGGTTCGTTTGGCGTTGCGGGGGACCGCAACGTGGTGGACGACGTCGCCCGAGGCATGGTGCTCCAACTGGTGGCCCTCCATTCGCCTGCGGAAGTGGTCGTCACCGCGCTGACGTCGCCGCGGTCGCGCGAACGGTGGGATTGGTTGCAATGGCTCCCGCATGTCGGCTCAGGCCACAGCCCCGTTTCAGGCGACCACCTCGCGGCCGGTCCCGGTGCGGGCGCTGCCTTGTTGTCCCGCCTGGAAAACCTCGTGGAAGAACGCGAGTCGCTATCCAAGGAGCCAGGTCCGCAGCCGCGTCCCGGCCTCAAGGACGAGCACGAGGAGCTTCCCTCCCCGGTGGTGCCGGCCGTTCTGGTGATCGTGGAGGACGACGCTCCCGTGGACCGTGGGCGGCTGACCCGCCTGGTGGAACGCGGGGCCGATTACGGTGTGCACGTCATGTGGGTGGCAGCCAATGTGCAGTCCCTCCCGGCCGCTTGCCGCGACTTCCTGTCCGTCGACGGCGACCACGGCACCACCACGGGCCAGGTCCGTTTGGGCCGGCACACCTACCCGGTGAGCTGCGAAAGCCTCGACGCCGATCTCGCCACCCAGCTGGCACGCATGATGTCGCCGCTGGTTGATGTCGGCAACCCGCTCGAGGACGACTCCGACCTCCCGCGCGCAGTTTCCTATGCCACGTTGATCGGCAAGGAGCTGATGGACAATCCTCAGGCCGTGGCCGAACGCTGGCAGGAGAACAACTCCGTGCACGCTACTGCTGTGCCCAACCGCAAGGACAACGGGAGCCTCCGTGCCTTGGTCGGCTCCAAAGGTGTGGAACCGTTCTACCTCGACCTGAAGAATGAGGGTCCGCACGCCCTGGTTGGCGGAACCACCGGCGCCGGCAAGTCCGAGTTCCTGCAGTCCTGGGTGATGGGCATGGCTGCGGCCTACAGCCCGGACCGCGTCAGCTTCCTTTTTGTGGACTACAAGGGCGGCGCGGCCTTCGCGGACTGCCTGCATTTGCCCCACACCGTGGGCCTGGTCACGGACTTGTCCCCGCACCTGGTTCGCCGGGCACTGACCTCCTTGCGGGCTGAACTGCACTACCGGGAACGCCTGCTGAACCGCAAGAAAGCCAAGGACCTGCTGGCCCTTCAGCGCGAAGCGGATCCTGAAGCGCCGCCGTACCTGATCATCATCGTGGACGAATTCGCGGCCCTTGCCACGGAAGTTCCCGAGTTCGTTGACGGTGTTGTGGACGTCGCCGCCCGTGGCCGGTCCCTCGGCCTGCACCTCATCCTGGCAACCCAGAGGCCTGCCGGCGTCATCAAAGACAACCTGCGGGCCAACACCAATCTCCGTGTCGCCCTGCGCATGGCCGATGAAGTGGACGCCGTAGACATCCTTGGCGTCCCCACGGCCGCCTATTTCGATCCGTCCATTCCGGGCCGTGGCGCTGCCAAGACCGGACCCGGCCGCATCCAGGGTTTCCAGACCGGATATGCCGGCGGCTGGACCACCGAGAAGCCGCAGCGTCCCAGGATCGACATCGTGGAGATGGCCTTTGGCTCCGGCCCTGTGTGGGAGCCGCCGCTGGTTACCCAGGTTGAAGAAGAGCCCGCCGGACCGAACGACATCGCAAGAATGACCGGAAACATCATCCGTGCGGCCGACGTCCTGTCCATTGCACCGCCCCGGAAACCGTGGCTCAACGAACTCGCCACCACCTACGATTTCTCCAAGCTTCCCAACCCGCGCACCGACGAACGGCTTCTTTTGGGCGTGGCGGACGATCCCGCCCACCAGGACCAGCCCACGGTGTTCTACGAGCCGGACAAGGACGGCAACATGGCCGTCTACGGCACCGGTGGATCCGGAAAGTCGGCAGCGCTGCGGGGCATCGCGATTGCCGCGGCCGTGACGCCGCGCGGTGGGCCGGTTCACGTGTACGGGATCGACTGCGGCTCTTCGGGACTGAAGATGCTGGACGGGCTTCCGCATGTTGGCGAGATCATCAACGGCGACGACGTGGAGCGAGTGGGCCGCCTGCTGCGCTGGCTCAAGGAAGTAGCCGATGACCGGGCAGCGCGATTCGCAGAAGTCCGGGCCTCCACCATTGTTGAGTACAGGCAACTGGCCAACAGGCCGGATGAGAAGCGCATCTTCATCCTGGTGGACGGAATGTCAGCGTTCCGGGAAGGGTACGAGTACAGCAACCTCTCGGCACTGTGGGACATCTTCCTCACGTTGGCCACGGACGGCCGTCCCCTCGGTATCCACCTGGTAGTGAGCGGTGACCGCACCAACTCCGTTCCGGCGTCGCTCCTTGCTTCCATCCAGAAGCGGCTGGTCCTGCGGCTCAGCTCCGAGGACGACTACATGACCCTGGACGTCCCCAAGGACGTCCTGAACGCTGCCTCGCCTCCCGGCCGGGGCCTGCTGGATGGCCTGGAAGTCCAACTCGCGGTCTTGGGCGGCAACTCGAACCTGGCCCTCCAAGCACGTGAAGTGGCCAAACTGAGCCAGGCAATGGTTCGCCAGGGGCTCGAACAGGCACCCCAGATCCAGCGGCTCCCGGAGTTGGTGGACCTGGACATCCTGCCTACCGGCGCCCCGGACAACCCCGTTATTGGTGTCGACGACGAAACGCTGGGTTCGGCGGCCATCGGCGCCAAGGGTTCGCTGCTGTTGGCGGGCCCTCCCGGTTCCGGACGCACGGTGGCCCTGGTTACGCTGGCCTACGCCTTGCGGCGCTCCAACCCACGTACCGACCTCATCTACATTGGTTCCCGTCGCTCGGCGGTGGCGTCGTTGAACATCTGGAGCCGCTCGCTGGTAGGACCCGACGAGGTCTCCGATGTCATTGACGACCTCGTGGACAAAGCCTCAGACAACCCCGGAAGCATGGCCATCTTCATCGAGGGCCTCACGGAGTTCACGGATACCTTGGCGGAATCGGGGGTGGGCCGCCTGGTTACCGCTGCCATCAAGGCAGACCAATGGGTGGTGGGAGAGTCCGAAACGTCCACGTGGTCCCAGGCCTGGTCCTTGGCGCAGCCCTTCAAGTCCGGACGACGCGGGCTGCTGCTCAACCCCGGCGACGTGGAGGGCGACACCCTCCTCAACACCTCCCTGGGCCGGATCAGCAAGGACTTCATTCCCGGCCGCGGCTACATCGTGGGTCGCGGCAAGGTCCGCAAGCTGCAGATCGCCATGCCGCCGGAAAACCGCAGCTAGGAGGGTATTGGGCCAGAATGTCGGTGGCTTGCGGCAAGATAGAGCTGTGAGCACACCAGAAACTGCGAATCCGGTAGAAACCACAGGTGACCACTCCGCGGCTGTTGCCGTGGAGGGGGAGGGAACCCCGCCCGCGGAGTCCTTGCGTGACGAATATGAGCAACTGGCTGACCTTGTCCGCAAGTACCGGTATGCCTATTACCAAGAGGACTCACCCACAGTTTCCGATGCCGAGTTCGACGAACTGTACCGGCGCCTTGAGGAGCTCGAAGCCCTCCACCCTGAGCTCGTTTCCAATGATTCGCCCACCCAGGAAGTGGGCGGGGAAGTCTCCTCTGCTTTCGCGGCCGTGGAACACTTGCAGCGGATGTACAGCCTGGATGACGTCTTCTCGTTGGAGGAGCTTGAGGCCTGGGTCCGCAAGGCCGAAGCCTCCGTGGCCAAACTCGGCGATTCCGTTCCACCCATCGCGTGGCTGACGGAATTGAAGATCGACGGACTGGCGGTGAACCTCCTGTACCGGGACGGAAAACTGGTCCGGGCCGCCACGCGTGGAGATGGCACCACGGGCGAGGACATCACGCACAACGTGCTCACCATCAAGGAGATCCCGCGGGAACTGAGCGGTTCCGGGTATCCATCTGAAGTCGAAATCCGTGGTGAAGTGTTCATTCCTTCCAAGGCGTTCCTGGAGTTCAACGAAACACTCGTGGCCGCAGGGAAGGCACCCCTGGCCAACCCACGCAATGCTGCTGCCGGGTCACTGCGCCAGAAAGATCCGGCCGAGACAGCCAAGCGCCCCCTGAGCATGTACGTGCACGGCATCGGAGCACGTGAAGGACTGGACGCCAAGAGCCAGTCCGGGACGTACAAGCTACTGGAACAATGGGGTCTCCCTGTCAGCCCCTACCTCAAAGTGCTGGGCTCCTTCGCGGAGGTCCTTGAGTTCATTGCCCACTATGGAGCACACCGCCACGACCTTCAGCATGAGATCGACGGCATCGTGGTCAAGATCGACGACTTCGCCACCCAACGTGCCCTCGGCTACACGTCCCGTGTTCCCCGATGGGCTGCAGCGTACAAGTACCCGCCGGAGGAAGTGCACACCAAGCTCCTGGACATCGCCGTCAACGTTGGCCGGACAGGACGCGTGACTCCTTTCGGGTTGATGGAGCCGGTGAAGGTGGCGGGTTCCACCGTGGGGATGGCCACCCTGCACAACCAGGACGTCGTCAAGGCCAAGGGCGTCATGATCGGCGACATCGTGATCCTCCGGAAGGCCGGAGATGTCATTCCGGAAATCGTGGGCCCGGTGTTGGCCTTGCGCGACAAACAGGACCCCCCGGTGCGCGAATTCGTCATGCCCACCGAATGCCCGTCTTGTGGCACTCCGCTGGCCCCGGCCAAGGAAAGCGACGTGGACATCCGTTGCCCCAACGCCAAGTCCTGCCCGTCCCAGCTCCGTGAGCGCGTCTTCCACTTGGCCGGCCGCGGTGCGTTCGACATCGAAGCCCTGGGGTGGGAAGCTGCAATCGCCCTTACCCAGCCTGCCGAGCCTGAGACGCCGCCCTTGACCAGTGAAGCGGGCCTGTTCAGCTTGAGCCGTGAAGTGCTCGCGGACGTCAGGATCCGCCGGGAGAAGCGGTCCAAAGGCGTGGGTACCGGCGAATACGAACTGGTTCCCTACTTCTTCACCAAGGGCACGGCCAAGTCGCCGTCCAAGCCCACAGCCACCACGGAGAAGCTTTTCGTCGAGCTGGAGAAGGCCAAGAAGCAGCCACTCTGGCGCGTGCTGGTGGCCTTGTCCATCCGGCACGTAGGACCCACGGCGTCCAGGGCCTTGGCCACTGCATTCGGCAGCATGGACGCAATCCGCAGCGCCACAGAGGAGCAGATCGCCCACGTGGACGGCGTGGGACCGACCATTGCCGCGGCACTCAAGGAGTGGTTCGCCGTGGACTGGCACAACGAGATCGTGGACAGTTGGGCCGCTGCCGGCGTGCGGATGGAGGACGAACGGGACACCTCCGTGCCGCGCACCCTTGAAGGCCTCACCGTGGTGGTCACCGGCACCCTGCCCAACTTCAGCAGGGATGAAGCCAAGGAGGCCATCATCATCCGCGGCGGCAAAGCCTCCGGATCCGTTTCCAAGAACACCAGCTACCTGGTGGCTGGCGAGAGTGCCGGGACAAAACTGGACAAGGCCGAGCAGCTGGGCGTTCCGGTGCTGGATGAGGACGGCTTCCGCGAGCTGTTGGCCAACGGGCCGGCAAAGACCGAGGCGGAAACTGACGGCGGATCCGAAGCAACGCCGGCAGGGACCGAAGCAACAGCAGCCGAGGTGGAATCCGAATGACGGAAGCCACTGGGCTGCTTGATGTTGCCAAGCGTGCTGCGGCCGCAGGCGCCGCCGTACTGGCTAAACGGTCCGCCGGCGGTACTGCGGGCGACGGCCTGCAGACCAGCAACAAGGGTGAAGCCGGCGACTGGGTCACCGCTTATGACGTGGCCGCGGAGAACGCGGTCCGTGAAGCGATCCTGGCCGAACGACCCAACGACACCATCACGGGGGAGGAACACGGAACCACGCGTCCCACCAACCCCTCCGGCTACCGCTGGTCCATCGACCCGCTGGATGGGACCACCAATTTCATCCGGAACATCGTCTACTACGCCACTTCCGTTGCGGTGGCGGATTCCGACGGCGTCTGGCTGGCCGGCGTCGTACACGCACCTGCGCTTGGGCGCGTGTATTCAGCTGCCCGCGGACAGGGAGCGCAGCTGGAAACAGCAGGGGAAACTACTGCCCTGGCGGGCCCGGTTCCCGGGCGGACCGGACTCATCCTTGCTACCGGCTTCAGTTACGATCCCCTGACCAGGGCCGACCAGTCAGCCGGACTGGCCGGCCTCATGGATGGCTTCGCCGACGTCCGCCGGCTCGGTTCCGCGGCACTGGATCTTTGCCTGGTGGCTGACGGCACCTTCGACGCCTACGGTGAGCGTGGTTTGAACGAGCACGATTTCGCAGCCGGTGCGTTGATCGCCGAGGAAGCCGGTTGCTGGGTACGCAGGCCGCGTTTGACCAGCCCGCTCGACGGCGGACCCAGCACCGAGGACCGGCTGGCGGCGTGGATGTGTGCGGCTACCTTGGAACTTTCCGGCAAGTTCCCGTTGTGAGAACAATCCGGTGATCAGGACACTGGCCATCGCCAACTACCGATCGATCCGGGATCTTGCCATTCAGTTGCATGGCTTGGACATCGTGACCGGAGCCAATGGCAGCGGAAAGTCCTCGCTATACCGTGCCCTGCGGTTGCTGGCCGAGTGCGCCGGCGGAGACTCCGGAAACGTAGTGGGCTCCCTCGCCAGGGACGGGGGATTGTCGTCCACTCTCTGGGCGGGACCCGAGACCATCAGCGACGCCATGCGCCGGGGTGAGGTACCAGTCCAAGGCACGGTCCGCAAGGCGTCGGTGAACCTGAAACTGGGCTATTCCGGGGACGACTTCGGTTACCTGGTGGACCTTGGCATGCCTGTGCCGGGAGGCGTGGGATTCGACCAGGAAACGGGCAGGCCGCGTCCTTCGGCTTTTGGGCTCGACCCCGAAATCAAGCGGGAGCAAATTTTCTCCGGCCCCGTTGCCAGGCCTGGGTCCTTGCTGGTTGACCGCAAAGGCAGTCTGGCCCGGCTCCGTGGCGCCGGTGGGGAATGGACGGAGCTGTCGCGGCGCCTGGATACCTACCAAAGCATGCTCACCGAAGTCTCGGACCAGGACCGCGCGCCGGAGGTCTTGCGGGTGCGGGACTCTGTGCGTTCCTGGCGCTTCTATGACCACTTCCGCACCGACCCCGATGCCCCAGCCCGCCAGGCGCAGATCGGGACCCGTACGCCGGTACTGCATCACAGTGGCAGGGATCTCGCGGCCGCCCTCCAGACCCTGCGGGAGGTGGGGGTCGAACAGAAGCTGGATACCGCCGTCGGCCACGCTTTTCCGGGAAGCCGGCTGCAGGTCGCCGTCAATGATGGCAGGTTCAGTATGGAGCTGAAACAGCCCGGGATGCTGCGGCCCATGAAAGCTGCCGAACTCTCCGATGGAACCTTGCGTTTCCTTCTGCTGACAGCTGCGTTGCTGACTCCGCGGCCCCCTGAGCTTATGGTCCTCAACGAACCCGAGACCAGTCTCCACGTTGACCTGATGCCGGCGCTGGCCGGACTGATTGTCCAGGCCAGCGCCTACAGCCAATTGATCGTGGTGACACATTCCGAGGCCCTCCTCGCAGCGCTCCGGGAGACCGGGGCCGCGCATGAGCACGAGCTCTACAAGGAATTGGGCGAAACCAGGATCAAGGGCCTGGGCGCCCTGGAAGGTCCGCTGTGGAGCTGGCCCAAGCGCTGACCCCTGGCAAGGGTCAGCCATGCATTGTGTAGCGCCTAGAAGGCCGAACCAATGGAAGTCAGCTCCTGGGCAGCACTTCCGGCATAACGGTTACCGGGCCGGTCCAGCCCATAGTGTCCCCGAAGCGTTGTGGCCGTGTACTCGGTGCGGAAGAGGCCGCGCTGCTGCAGGATCGGCACCACCTGGTCAACAAAGACTTCCAAGCCGGAGGGAAGGACGGGCGGCATGATGTTGAAGCCGTCGGCAGCTCCTGCGTGGAACCATTCCTGGATGGCATCGGCCACCTGTTCCGGTGTGCCGGAAAAGGTCCGGTGCCCGCGGCCGCCACCCAACCGGCCAATCAACTGCCTGACAGTCAGTTTCTCTCGGCGGGCCAGTTCCACGATCAAGGTGTACCTGCTCTTGGCTCCTTCGATGTCGTCTTCGGAGGGAAGGTCCGAAGGGAGCTGCCGGTCCAGGGGAAGGTCCTCAGGTGCCAGCCGCAACGTCCGCGCAAGCTGTTCGCGCGCGTATTCGGGTTTGATCAGCTCATCAAGTTCCCTTTCGAGCCTGAGGGCTTCGGCTTCGGTGGAACCGATCACCGGGACGATGCCCGGCAGGATCTTGATGCCTTCGGGGTCCCTTCCGGCAGCGGCTGTGCGTGCCTTTAGATCCGAGTAGAAATCCTGTGCGTCGCCGAGTGTCTGGTGGGCCGTAAACACGGCTTCGGCATACTGGGCCGCCAGGTTCTTACCGTTTTCCGAGGACCCCGCCTGGACAACCAAAGGGTGGCCCTGGGGTGAGCGGGGAACGTTGAGGGGACCGCGGACCCGGAAGTGCTTTCCTTCGTGGTCGATGACCCGGATCTTCGTGTCGTCGCCCCAGACGCCCTGTTCCTTGTCGGCAAGGATGGCGTCATCGTCCCAGCTGTCCCACAGCTTTTGCGCTACCTCGATGAACTCGGCCGCCCGTTCGTAGCGGACTGCGTGTGCCGGCTGGTCGTCCACCCCGAAGTTCCGTGCTGCATCGGGGCCCGCGGTGGTCACCACGTTCCACCCGGCGCGTCCGCCGCTCACCCAGTCCACGGAGGCGAAGCGCCGCGCGAGGTTGAAGGGGTCGTTGTAGGTGGTGGACGCGGTGGCGATCAGGCCGATCCTTTGCGTTGCCGCGGCAATGGCCGTCAGCAATACCGTGGGCTCCAGCTTTCCGGCCGGACGGCGGCCCACCTCGCCAAACAGGACGGGGGAGTCGGCGAAGAAGATGGAGTCGAGCTTGCCTCGTTCCGCGGTGCGGGCGAGGTGCTGGTAGTGCTCTATTTTGGTGGAGGCAAAGGGATCACTTTCCGGCAGACGCCATGAGGCTTCGTGGTGTCCGGTGCTCATGAGGAAAGCGTTCAGGTGCAGTTGGCGCTTTGGCGGGGTCATGTTTCTCCTTGGTTCAGGACAGTGCGGGGCTGGTGGGTGGCGGGTTGTGTGGCAACTTAAGCACGTCCTCGAAGACCACCGCCAGCAGCCCGACACGTCCGCGCAACAGCGGGAAACCGGGGTTCACCAAACGCAACGGAACGGCATTCAACGCCACAGGAGGCAACAGAAAGGAACCCGCCTGGCCCGGCCGAGCCACCCAAACCGGCCACCCGGCGTCGGGCGTCTTGGGTAGGAAGTCCCCGCAAAGGTGATAGTTCCATCACGGAAAAGGGCATTTGGTATCCCAGGAGCACCAGACGCGACTACCATTGGTAGGTGCTTTCTCCGATTACCGTCCGTCCCGCCCTGCCTGAAGACTACGACGCCGTTGCCCGCATCACGCAGGATTCCTACGTCACCGCGGGGTACTACGGCGACGCCGACCACCCGTACCTGCAGAAGCTCCAGGACGTGGCCGGACGCGCGGAGCATGCTGAGATTTTGGTGGCAGAGCGTAACGGCGAGGTGATCGGATCCGTTACGGCAGCTCCGGCAGGCGGCGGTTTCTCGGACATCGGACTCGAGGACGAATTGGAATTGCGCACCCTCGTTGTGGATCCCGCAGTCCAGCGCTCAGGTGCGGGCCGCGCCTTGGTGCAGGCCGTCGTCGACCAGGCGAAGTCGATGGACGGGATTAAGGCTGTGTCGCTGACCACCGGGGCCACCTGGGAAAGCGCCAACGCCCTGTACGCCCGGACCGGATTCGACCGTGCACCCCACCGTGACTGGTTTGTTCCGGGTACCGACATAAAACTGTTCGTTTACAGGCTCGAGCTCGGGCAGTCATAAAGTTTCCTTCGAAGCGTCGGTCACCGGGCCGGTCGCAACGACAGGAAGGCGCGGCATGCGCAAGACATTCGGCACGGGTTCGGTCTGGGAACAGACCCTTGGCTACTCCCGCGCAGTCCAGGTGGACAACACCCTCTTCATTTCGGCCACGGCCGCCTCGGGACCTGATGGAATTGTGGGCGACGACTTCTACTCGCAGACCAAGTACATCCTGGAAAAACTCGGCACGGTCCTGGAGGACGCCGGGTTCTCCTACGAAGACGTGGTGCAGTCCAAGCTGTACCTGACCGACATCAGCAAGTGGGAAGACGCCGGACGCGCGCACGGCGAAGTCTTCGGCGAGATCCGCCCGACGCTTTCCTTGGTGCACGTCCTGCCGTTCCTGGACCCGCAGATGCTCGTGGAAATCGAACTCGTAGCCCAAAAGTCCGCATAGCCCCACACCCAACTGGGTGACAGCAACTGCTCCACTGACACCTCATTGGAGCAGTTGCTGTTACCCAGTTGGGTCAGCCCGGGACGCCGTACCGGTGTTCCGGGCGGCCGGTGCTTCCGTAGCGCAGTTGGATTTCGACGGCGCCATCGTCAGCGAGCGAGGACAGGTACCTTTGCGCTGTGGCCCGAGAGACACCGACCCGTTCAGCGACTTCGGCAGCGGAATACTGTTCGCCGGGGACCAGTGATTCCAGGACTGCAGCCTCCGTGGCGGAGCGTGGCTTGGCCGCCGGGGCAACGTCTCCGGGAATCAGGGAGCGCTTGGCCCGTTCAATGGTGGTCTGGTCAACGGCCGTTTGCTGTGCCAGGATCCGGCGGTAGCGCGCATAGGACCTAAGCTGCTGGGACAAGGACTCGGCGGTAAAGGGCTTAAGCATGTACCCCAATGCACCCCGGCGGAACGCCACCTTGATGGACTGGGCATCGGAGGCAGCCGTGAGCATAATGCCGTCCACGTCCAACTGCCCGAGGAGGTCAAGGCCGGACCCATCAGGCAGGTAGACATCCAGCAGTACAAGATCGGGCCGCAAGCTGTGGATCGCCTGCAGGGCCTGGGAAACGGACCCCGCCGGGGCGAGCGCCATGAACCCCGCCACTGAGTCCACATAAGCTGCATGGAGTCTTGCCACGTGGAAGTCGTCATCCACGATCAGCACCCTCAAATCCTCAGCCACCGTTATCCTCCCTCATCGTTGACCCCGCCTGTGCTGTGCCGCTACCAGTTCCGGTGCTGTCCATGACTCCGGGGATGGTGGCCATGAACACCGCGCCGGGCCCGCCCGCTGTGCCCCGTTCCAGGACCCGGACATCACCACCGCGTCGACGCGCAAGCTGCCGCACCAAGGCCAGCCCCAAACCTTGTCCGGCTCCCGGACGAACCGGTTGGTCCGACGTCGTGAACCCTTCAGCGAAAACCTCCTCAGGTTCCAGGTTCCCAAGCCCGTCCCCGGAGTCGGCCACCACGATGTGAAGGGCGCCGCCGTCGCCGCTTTGCTCGTCCAGCAGTTCGATGTCCACCCAGCGCTCTGCGGCAGAACCGGCGACGGCGGCGCTCACCGCGTTATCAATCAGGTTGCCGAGCACTGTGGTGACGTCCTGGGGATCGGCCACATGTCCACGGACCAGGGTTTCGGGGCCGATGCGCAGGGCCACGCCGCGTTCGGAAGCTTCCACGCCCTTCGCGCCAACGAAGGCCTGGAGATAGGGATCCTGCAGGAGTTCGGCTTGCTCCACCGGGAATTTCAGGGGCCCGGTGGCAGAGATCCTGGCCAAGTACTCCTTGGCGGAATCGTGCTGGCCGATACTCATGAACCCCGCAATGGTGTGCAACTGGTTGGCGAATTCATGACGCTGCGCCCGGAGCGCCGTGGACATCGTGCCCACCGCATCCAGTTGCCGGGTCAGTTGCTGCAATTCGGTGCGGTCACGAAGCATGACCACCCAGCCGAGGTCTTCCTTCCGGTGCCAGGCTTTGCGGGCGCTTGCCACCAGGACCCGTCCGCCGGCCACGATTTCCACGGCTTCGGCGTCTTGCGCTGCGGGTCGCGTCAGCTGTTTGAGTTGCTCCGGGACGTTCGCCGACGTCCAGTCCTGGCCCGTGGCATCCGGCATGTCCAGGAGCCGGGCTGCGGCTGCGTTGAACACGGAGATGCGGCCATCGGCGGCGATGCCGATCACGCCATCATCAACACCTTGAAGGACCGCCACTTGGTCGTGCACCAAGGTGCTGATCTCCTCGGGTTCGAGTCCGAGCGTGAGCCGCTGGAGGCGCCGGCGGAGGAGGAAGGAAGCGAGGACGCCGGCCAGGAGCGCACCACCAGCCGTCAGGGCAATGGGTGCGATGTCGCGCCCCAGACTCTTGGTCAGCGATTCCATGGAGTAGCCCACGCTGACTTCGCCCACTATTGTTGCGGCGTTGTCGGGGGAGTAGACCGGGACTTTGGCGCCGGCCGAAGGCCCGAGCGTCCCTGTGTTCCGCGTGGTGATCTCCTCGCCGGCAAGGGCCACGGAGGGATCGGTGCTGACCCGTTCGCCGAGCCGTGCCAGGTCCGGGTGTGCCAGCCGAAGTCCTGTTTCATCCGTGATGACGACGAACAATGCGCCTGTCCGGACCCGGGCTGCTTCCGCTGCTGCTTGGAGGGGGCCGGCAGCGAGGACGTCGGGCGGCGGAGTGCCTTCCTCTTTGCTGATGGCCTGGACGTCGGCGCGGACATCCGGATCTGCGGCCACCGTCCTGGCCAGGGTCAGGGCCTGGTTTTCGGCCTCGTCGCCAATCCGTTCATAGACAAGCCAAGCATGGACCACGCCACTGAGCAGGACCACCAGCAGCACTACTCCGAGTTGGAGGAGGAGCGTCTGGGTGGAAAAGCGCATGCTGACTCTGCTGCTACGGGGCACCTTCACTCCTTTCCTCCAGATCCATTGAAGCACTGAGCACAATGCGCAAAACGTTCGCAACGAGCAGTATTCCCAACAATTCCCGGAAACCCCTCCGCGTGACGGAGGCCACCATATTGTCTGTAGTGCGCATCACACCGACGTGGCGCCATTCACAGTAGTAAGGAGCCGGCCGTGCTGGTTTTGCTTGGATTCGCAATGATTGCGGTATTCATGGTCCTGATCATGACCAAAAAGTTGACGCCCGTCCTGGCGCTGATCATCGTCCCCACCATCTTTGGCCTTTTCGCCGGAGCAGGTCTCGGAATCGGCCCCATGGTCATGGACTCCATGAAGTCCATGACCTCCACTGCCGCGCTCCTCATGTTCGCCATCATCTACTTTGGCCTCATGATCGACGTCGGACTCTTCGACCCGCTGGTCAAGTTCATCCTCCGCAAGCTGGGTAATGACCCCGCCAAGGTTGTCCTGGGCACCGCGATCCTTGCCGCCGCGGTTTCCCTCGATGGAGACGGCTCCACCACCTTCATCCTCACTACAGCCGCCATGCTGCCGGTGTACCTGCGCCTGAAGATGAGCCCCGTTGTCCTCACCTGCGTGGCCGGCCTGGCCAACGGCACCATGAACATCCTGCCCTGGGGCGGCCCCACCGCGCGTGCTGCCACCGCCCTGAAGCTCGATGTCAACGACGTCTTCGTCCCGATGGTTCCTTCCCTGATCGTCGGCCTTATCGTGGTGCTGGTCTTCTCCTGGCTGCTGGGCCTGCAGGAACGCAACCGCCTGCGCACCGTAGCCCCCGAAATCTGGGGTGAAGTGGCAGATCCCTCTGAAGCGTTCGACGGCGGCACCGGCCGCGGCGGTGCAGTTGCCGCCGGTTCGGGCTCAGGTTCGGGTAGGGGCCGCTTCGGCTTCGGACGCACCGGATCGCCCACAGCAGGCAAGCCGGGCACCGGCGGAGGCTCCGGCGTCGTGGTCCTTGAACGTCCCGAAACCCTGGTTGACGACCACGACACCGCCATGGCAGACACCGCCCTGGACCCCAACCGCACCACGCTGCGTCCCAAGCTGTTCTGGTTCAACCTGGCACTTACCGTTGCCGTCATGGTGACCCTGGTGGCCAACATCGTTCCGCTGCCGTTCGTCTTCATGGTTGGTTCGGCCATCGCCCTCCTCGTGAACTTCCCCAAGGTCAAGGACCAGGGCGCACAGTTGATTGCCCACGCCCCATCGATCGTTGCCGTGGTCAGCATGGTCATGGCCGCCGCAGTCCTCACCGGCGTGTTGAACGGTACCGGCATGGTCAAGGCGATGTCCGAATGGCTCGTCCAGATCATTCCTGCTGACATGGGCCCGTTCATGGCGGTTATCACCGGCGTCCTGAGCATCCCGATGACGTTCTTCATGAGCAACGATGCCTTCTACTTCGGCGTCCTGCCGGTCCTGAGCGAAACCGCCGCCCACTACGGCGTTGGAGCGGCGGACATGGCCCGCGCTTCCATCACTGGCCAGCCGTTCCACCTGCAGAGCCCGCTGGTTCCGGCGATCCTCCTGCTGGTGTCGCTGGCCAAGGTGGACCTGGGCGACCACCACAAGAAGGTCCTGTGGCGCACCGCGGTCATCTCGATCGTCATGCTGGCCGTAGGTGTCCTGACGGGAGCAATCGGCATCGGCTAAGCACCACAGCTCAGAAGCAGCACAGCTCAGAAGCACCACTGCAAATGATCAGCCTGCCGGGTTTGTTGCCTGGCAGGTCTGGTCATTTGCCGTTTGGCTGGGAATGCTTCCCTGTGCCGGGGCCTGGACGGGTTTGTCGCCGGAAGCGAAGTCCTCACCGGCGTAGAGCTGGACGCCTTCGATCCCGGTGACCTCCTGGACGCTGGTGGCCGGCAATCCGAACATTGCGGCGATATCGGCGGCGACATCCTCGAAACCGGCCTGGTAGTAGACCATGGTTTGCGCCTGGGGCTGTGCCTGCAGCCGGGTTGTCTTGGTGTAACCAGCGGCGGCCAGGGTCTCAGCGATGGCATTGCTGCGGCCCGTTACCGAGGTTCCGTTGGCAACGGATACCGGCTGGAGTGCCTTGTCGAACGATGGCTTGGCCGGCGGACTGGACGCCTCGGCAGGGGGAGTCCCACCCTGGCTGAGGTCCGCGCTGTGCTGCAGGGCCGAGAAAAGTTGTGAAGCAGCCGGTTCCGCCAAAGCCAGCCTGTTGGGATCCGAGGGCGCGGGCACGGTGGGCACAGTGATGAAGTTGACCTTCGCGGGGTCGATGTTCTTCAGGCGGTCCGCGATGGTCAGCAGCGCGGGAACCGAAGACAATCCCGTATCCACGGTGAGGTTGCTGGTCATGGTGTCGGCGATGTCCAGCACTTTCTGCGGGTTGGTCAACGTGCCCTCGGATTTGAGCTTGCGGACCAACGAGCCAAGGAAGGCCTGCTGGGCCTGGATCCGGCCCAGGTCCCCGCCGTCTGCGAAAGCGTGCCGGGTGCGCAGGAAAGCCAACGCCTGTTCTCCTTGCACTTGCGAGGTTCCCTTGGGAAGGCGCAGCCCGGAATCGGGATCGTCCACGGCGGAATTGACGCACACATCCACACCTCCCACCTTGGTGGAGAGTTCCTTGACGGCATTGAAATCCGCCATCATGAAGTGATCGATTTCCAAGCCGGTGAGCTTGTTGACGGTATCGACGGCACAGCCGATCCCGGCCTCAGCCATCGCGCTGTTTATCATCGCGTCCGTACGGGCAGCATGCTGCTGATTCGTGGCCTGGTCCTTGCATTCAGGTACGTCCACCATGAGGTCACGCGGAAAACTGATGACGTTGACGTTTTTGTTGTCCGCGGAGATATCCACCAGCATCATGACGTCCGATTGGCCGTAACCGGAGGACTGGTCCGCCGTGCCGTACTGGCTGTTCTTACCGCTGCGGGTGTCACTTCCAAGGACCAGGATCTGAAGCCGGTCCTTGCGGTCATCCACCGGCCCTTCGGTGCGGGTACCTCCGGCGCCCAGCGCACTCGTTGAGATATTGGACTGCAACCGCCACAGCCAATACCCACCGAAGCACAGCACCGCGAGCAAAACAGCGGCTGTCACAAGGACGCCGAGCCTTAGCCAGCGGCGACGCTTACGGGGTGGGGCATCGAGGCTTCCGTCAACCAGCCTGCCCTGACCGGGGTAGGCAGCAAGGGCTGGATCGGAGCGGTGGGGGTCGGGACTTTCGTGACGACCTTGCACAGGGCCGGCCTTTCCTAGGGGTCAGAAGCGGTCCATGTTACTGAGCGATTCTGGGAACTTCCCCTATCGTCCTGCCGTTCAGTTTGCGGGAATATCATGGCCTGGTGCCACCACTTGAACTCCTTGGCAGTGCCTGGCGAATGGACTGGGCAGCCCTCGCAATGATCAGCATGTTTGGCGTGCTTTACGGCCTTGGAATCAGGGCCGCCAGCAGGAACGGGCATACGTGGCCGCTCTGGCGGACACTGGCCTTCTACGTTCCGGGTCTGGGATCCATGGCCCTGCTCACCTGCGGATTTACCGGCGTTTACAGCGCCGACCTTCGCTGGGCGTTCACCGTCAAAGTCTCCCTGCTCCTGTTCGTTGTGCCCCTGCTGTTGGGCCTGGGCCGGCCCATCACCCTCGCCCGGGCGGCCTTGCCCGCCAGGGGCATCGCGGTGCTGAACAAAGTGCTGGCCCACCGTGTTGTGCGCTTCTTCAGCAATTCGCTGGTCGCCCCGCTCCTGGGTTTGGCACTCTTCTCCACCTTCCTGACCCCGGCATTCCACACATTGCGCGCTGATCCCGTGGCCGAAACGCTGTTGACGATTGGCATACCGCTGCTTGGCCTCCTGATGGCACTGCCCATCATCGAAGAAGCGGACTTCCAGCGCTCCAGCGTCTACATCACCTTGGAGTTCGTGTTCGTTTTCATCGAACTCCTCGTCGATGCCGTGCCGGGGATCCTGCTGCGCCTCAACGGTCAGGTCCTCGACCATGTCACTACCACCGGGGCCATGCTTGGGTGGTTCCCGGACCCGCTGCGCGACCAGCAATTGGCCGGGGATGCGCTGTGGTTCATCTGCGAAATCGTCGACCTGCCCCTGATCATCCTGATGTTCATCCGGTTTTCGCGGAGCGATAAACGCGAGGCACGCGGTTTCGATGAGCTCACTGACGCGCAACTGGACCAGTTGAACGCGGAGCACCTGCATCGGCGCTGAAGCCCGCGCCCAGCCCAGTAGACTGGTTCGGAAAACCAATTGAACTTTGCAGGGGAGATCCATGGCTGCGATCAACCGTGACGACGTCGCGCATCTTGCGCGTCTGGCTCACATTGAAATGAGTGCCGAAGAACTGGACAGGATGGCTGTTGAACTTGCTGTCATCGTGGATTCGGTGAAGAGCGTCAGCGAGGCTGCCGGGGATGACGTCCCGGCCACATCGCACCCGATTCCGTTGACCAACGTGTTCCGCGAAGACGTCGTGGGGCACACGTTCACGGCCGAGCAGGCATTGTCAGGCGCGCCGGATGCCTACGAGAACCGTTTCAAGGTCCCGGCAATCCTGGATGAGGACTGATCACCATGACTGAGCTGAAGAACGAACTCATCCGCCACTCCGCTGCCGATCTCGCAGCCAAGTTGGCTGCCCGCGAGGTTACCGCCGTCGAGGTGACGCAGGCGCACCTTGACCGCATTGCAGACGTCGACGGTCAGGTTAACGCGTTCCTGCACGTCAACGGCGAAGAGGCTTTGGCCGTTGCGGCCGAAGTTGACGCTGCCCGCACTGCAGGCGGTGCCGCAGCCGAGGAACTGCACGCCCTTGCCGGCGTGCCGATCGCGGTCAAGGACCTGATCGTCACCATCGGCCAGCCCACCACGGCTGGTTCGAAGATCCTCGAGGGCTGGCACAGCCCTTACGACGCCACAGTGGTCAAGAAGCTGCGCGCAGCCAAGATGCCCATCCTGGGCAAGACCAACCTGGACGAGTTCGCCATGGGTTCCTCCACGGAGCACTCCGCATTCGGCCCTACCCGCAACCCGTGGGACCTGGACCGCATCCCCGGTGGTTCGGGCGGTGGCTCCGCTGCCGCCGTCGCCGCTTTCGAAGCGCCGCTGGCGCTCGGCACCGATACCGGTGGCTCCATCCGCCAGCCCGGTGCCGTCACCGGAACCGTCGGCGTGAAGCCCACCTATGGCGCGGTCTCCCGTTACGGCGCGATCGCCATGGCGTCCTCCCTGGACCAGATCGGCCCGGTATCGCGCACGGTGCTGGACTCGGCATTGCTGCAGGAAGTCATCGGCGGCCACGATCCGTTCGACTCCACGTCACTGAAGGACCCGTTCAACAACCTTGTTGCCGCTGCCCGCGTGGGCAACGTCGCCGGCATGAAGATCGGCATCGTCAAGGAACTCCACGGCGAGGGGTACCAGGCCGGCGTCGAAAACCGGTTCAACGAGTCGCTCCAGATCCTGAAGGATGCCGGTGCGGAAATCGTCGAGGTTTCCTGCCCCAACCTGAAGTACGCCTTGGGAGCGTACTACCTGATCATGCCGTCGGAAGTCTCGTCCAACCTGGCCAAGTTCGACGGCGTCCGCTTCGGCTTGCGCGTCCTGCCCAAGGACGGTCCCATGACCATCGAACGCGTGATGGGTGCAACCCGTGCTGCCGGCTTCGGCGATGAGGTCAAGCGCCGCATCATCCTGGGTACTTACGCCCTGAGCGCCGGCTACTACGACGCCTACTATGGTTCCGCACAGAAGGTCCGCACCCTGATCCAGCGCGACTTCGATGCCGCGTTCGCCAAGGCTGATGTCCTTATTTCGCCCACGGCGCCCACCACGGCGTTCAAGCTGGGGGAGAAGCTGGATGACCCCCTGGCCATGTACCTGAACGACGTCGCCACGATTCCGGCGAACCTCGCAGGAATCCCTGGCCTGTCCTTGCCGGGCGGCCTTGCCGATGAGGACGGTTTGCCCGTCGGAATCCAGCTCCTTGCTCCTGCCCGCGAAGATGCCCGGCTCTACCGCGTGGGTGCCGTGCTCGAGTCCATCCTTGAAGAGAAGTGGGGCGGCCCGATGCTCGCGAAGGCGCCCGATCTCAAAACTGCTGCGCTTGGTTCTGCCGCAACAACCGCCGGAGGTTCCAACTAATGTCCGTCGACGCAACCCTGAGCTTCGAAGAGGCCATGGAGAAGTACGATCCCGTCCTGGGGTTTGAGGTCCACGTGGAACTCAACACCAAGACCAAGATGTTCTCCTCTGCACCCAACGTCTTCGGTGACGAGCCGAACACCAACGTCAACGAGGTCGACCTCGGCATGCCCGGCGTTCTCCCGGTGGTGAACAAGGCCGCCGTGGAGTCCTCCATCAAGATCGGCCTTGCCCTCAACTGCAAGATCGCCGAATCCTGCCGCTTCGCCCGGAAGAACTACTTCTACCCGGACACCCCCAAGAACTTCCAGACTTCCCAGTACGACGAGCCGATCGCCTACGACGGCTACCTCGACATCGAACTGGAGGACGGCACGGTTTTCCGCGTGGAAATCGAACGCGCCCACATGGAAGAGGACGCCGGCAAGCTGACCCACATGGGTGGCGCAGCTGGCCGTATCCAGGGTGCCGACTACTCGCTGGTGGACTACAACCGCTCCGGTGTGCCGCTGGTGGAGATCGTCACCAAGCCGATTGAAGGCGCTGGCAGCCGTGCTCCTGAACTGGCCAAGGCGTACGTCGCGGCAGTCCGCGAGATCGTGAAGAACCTCGGTGTTTCCGATGCCAAAATGGAACGCGGCAACGTCCGTTGCGATGCCAACGTTTCGCTTCGCCCGCACGGCCGCGAACGTTTCGGTATCCGTTCGGAAACGAAGAACGTCAACTCGTTGCGCGCCGTCGAGCACGCCGTCCGTTACGAAATCCAGCGGCACGCCGCCGTCCTGGACTCCGGCGAGCCGGTCATCCAGGAGACGCGCCACTGGCACGAGGACACGCGTTCGACGACGTCGGGCCGGCCCAAGTCCGACGCTGACGATTACCGCTACTTCCCGGAGCCTGACCTGGTTCCCGTCGTCGCCTCCCGTGAGTGGGTGGAGGAACTCCGCGCCACCCTTCCCGAGCCTCCCGCCGAACGGCGCAAGCGCCTCAAGGAAGCCTGGGGCTACTCCGACCTCGAGTTCCGCGACGTCGTGAACGCAGGTGTCATGGACTCCATTGAGGAAACCATCGCTGCCGGCGCCTCCGCCGATGTTGCCCGCAAGTGGTGGATGGGTGAGATCGTGGGCCGCGCCAAGGTGGCCGACGTCGATCCTGCCGAACTTGGTGTGACGCCGCAGGTTATCGTCGAGCTCAACAAGCTGGTCGAAGGCGGCAAGATCAACAACAAGATGGCCACCCAGGTCCTGGACGGCGTCCTCGCCGGCGAAGGAACTCCGGCGGAGATCGTTGAAAAGCGCGGCCTCGCGGTCGTGTCCGACGACGGCCCCCTTCTGGAGGCCATCGACGCCGCACTTGCAGCCCAGCCTGATGTGGCGGAGAAGATCCGCGGCGGCAAGGTCCAGGCCATCGGCGCGATTGTTGGCGGCGTCATGAAGGCCACCCGTGGCCAGGCAGATGCCGGCCGCGTACGTGAACTCATCCTGGAGAAGCTTGGCGTAGAGGGCTAACCTCCCGCCCGGCCCACCCAACCAGGTCGCAGCAGATGCCGTATTGACTGCTCATAACGGCATCTGCTGCGACCTACTTTTTTCAGGGGAGAGGCGCACAATTAACGCATGGCCACTCTTGAACCGGGCCTTCGCAAGGCCCTTCTTGCCGGCGGAATCGCCGTCGCTTTGACCGGCGCCGGTGGCGCCGCTGTGTGGGCCGGGACCCAACCCAGCCCATCGCCGTCGAACACCTCTGCCACGCCAAGCCCGTCAGCCTCAGCGAAAGCCGGAGCCAATGCGGACCGCGGACAGGCCATTCACGGCGAGCACGTCGTCAAGCAGCCGGACGGGAGCTACCGCACCGTTCTCACCCAGTCCGGCTCCATTGAATCGGTAAACGGCTCGGATGTCACCGTGAAGAGCGAGGATGGCTTCAGCCAGCGGTACGTGATCAACGCGGACACCCGGATCGCCAAGATACCCGAGGACATGTCGCAGCTCCGCAATGGCAGCGGCAGCGGTAAGCCTGCATTGCCGTCGGCTACGGCCGCCGACCTGAAAACCGGCGACAAAGTCCACATCAGCGGCATCAAGGACGGCAGCACCGTTACCGCAACGAGGATCGTCGCCGGAGAACTGCCTGCCGGCCTCAAGGGTGGACACGTGCTCATGGGCGGGCACCGCGGACACGGACCCAGGCAGGCTACAGAGCTACGGTCCTGAAACCGAGGTTCGCGCTGGCCGACTCCGGCGTGTTTGAGCTCCGCGCGGCCAGGCGGTAGCGGTTGCAGTAGGAGTCGTGGCAAAGATACGAGCCACCCCGCATGACCTTGCCCCGTCCGATCGTGGGCCCTTGCGGGTTCTCCACCGTTCCTTGTGCCAGGCACGTCCTGTAGTACTTGGGCAGGAACCAGTCGCTGCACCACTCCCACACATTCCCGCTGGTTTGGTAGAGGCCGTAGCCGTTGGGGGCAAAGGATCGCGCGGGGGCTGTGGTGAGGTAACCGTCGTCGAGGTCGTTGCGGACCGGGAAGTCGCCCTGCCAGATGTTGCAATTGTGGGCCGCCTGTCCCGGCTCGTCCTTGTGCAGTTCGTTGCCCCAGGGGTAGCGCTGCCCGGACAGTCCGCCCCGGGCTGCGTACTCCCATTCGGCTTCGGTGGGCAACCGCCGGCCGGCCCATCCGCAGTAGGCAAGGGCATCATTGTGTGAGACATGGGTCACTGGGTGGTCCGCTGCTTCGCTCCAGTGGGTAAGCGGACCGGCTGGGTGGGCCCAGTCGGCTCCGCGGACATTGAGCCACCACGGGACGTTGCCGACGCTGTTGAGGATGTCCTTCTTGTCCGCTTTGACAGCCAAGTGGAACACGGCCGACGTCCCGAAGATCTCCGACTCGGTGCGGTATCCGGTGGCATCGATGAACGCCGCGAATTCCTGGTTGGTTACGGTCGTGGCGCTGATCCTGAAGGCTGGCATCCGAACCTGGTGCACGGGGGCCTCACCGTCGGCTTCATAGCCTTCCCCAAACGGGTCGCCCATAGCGAAAATCCCCGCCGGAACCTGGACATCGCCACCGGTGGCCGCGGGGGTGGAAGGCTTCGCGTTCACCGAGACCCCGACGCCGGTGCCCGCGTCGGTGCCGCCGCCCGCCCGGGGCAGCGGCATAGACAGCTTAGGCGTTGAATGATCCCTGGCGACTGGGCCCGGGGAACAACAATCTGCCACTCCGATCTCCTTCGTTCCACGTGTTTGTGGGACGTGGCGCGGCTTCCCGCCGGGTGCCCCTCAACACATCCTACTGGCACGAGGCCGCCGTCGAAAATGATGAAAGATGATTTTTGAGCGCATTTTCCATCATGTTCTTGCAAAGGTGCGGAATGTCATTTATGGTTTGTTAAACGGTTAACGAGCGTGGTCTGAATCACATTGATGGTTTCGCTCAGCACTTGAGGAGACAGCATGAACTCGACGACGGAACAGGCTCCGGCATTGCCCGTAGCTCGCCGAGTCCCCGCCACGGCAGGCGGCAACGTGGCCACTGCCGGCGCGAAGAAGCGGAAAAGGAGCAAGGCCCCGCAGCAGAGTTTTCGATCCCGTCTTCGCCGGGACAAGCAGATGCTCCTCATGATGGTGCCAGGAGTGGTGTTCCTTCTACTCTTCTTCTACATTCCCATCCTGGGCAACGTCATCGCCTTCCAGGACTACCAGCCGTACCTGGGCATCGGAGACAGCCTGTGGGTGGGTTGGCAGAACTTCGTGGACCTTTTCGGCAACCCGGACTTCATCCATGCGTTCTGGAACACCCTGTACCTGGCGGCGTGGCAACTGGTCTTCCTGTTCCCGGTGCCGCTGGTTTTGGCATTGATCGTGGATTCGTTGGTCAGCACGCGGGTCCGGAAGGTCTTCCAGAGCATCGCGTACTTGCCCCATTTCCTTTCCTGGGTCCTGGTGATCGCCTTCTTCCAGCAGATGCTGGGCGGGGCGGGCTTCGTCAACAACCTGCTGCGCGATTGGGGCATGGAGCCCATTTCCTTCATGACCAACCCGGAAACCTTCCCCGTAATGGTGGTGGTCCAGATGATCTGGAAAGACGCCGGATGGGCCATGATCATCTTCCTCGCCGCATTGGCCAGCATCGATGCATCGCTCTATGAGGCCGCCGCCGCTGACGGTGCCGGCCGGTGGCGGAGGATGTGGCACATCACCCTGCCAGGGTTGCGGCCCGTGATCGTCCTTCTGCTGATCCTGCGCATCGGGGACATCCTCTCGGTCGGCTTCGAGCAGTTCATCCTGCAACGGGACGCAGTCGGAGCAGGCGCTGCCGAGGTGCTGGACACCTTCACCTACTACACCGGCGTAGTGGGAGGCGGGTGGAGTTCGGGCGCGGCTGCCGGCCTTGCCAAGGGCGTCGTGAGCGCCTTGTTGATCTACGGCGCCAACAAACTTGCCCATCGCTTCGGCGAAGACGGAATTTTTGCGAAGAAGCTTGGCTAGCCCTCGCGGCTGCCGCACAAGGAGAAACCCATGGCAACAACATTCTTCACCAGGAAGCCCCGGGAACTGAGCTACAACCCCAAGCGCCCGGTATGGAAGGAAAAGCCTTCCGCCCTGTATCAAACGGTCAAGGCCGTGGTCCTTATCGTGTTCAGCCTGTCCATCCTCACGCCCATCCTGCTGGTGGTTTCCACCTCCCTGGCCGACACGGAGCAACTGGTCAAGGCAGGCGGATTCGTGCTCTGGCCCGAACGCCCCACCTTGGAGGCCTACGCCACCATCTTCAAGGGCCCCATGGTCCTGCAATCCCTCGGCGTGAGCATGCTGATTACCGCAGTTGGCACCATCCTTGCGCTCTTCGTGACCATTACCATGGCCTACGCCACCAGCCGCCCGGTCCTCTTTGGCAGGCCCGTGATCCTGGCGGTACTCTTCACGCTTCTGTTTGCGCCAGGGTTGATTCCATCGTTCCTGATGATCCGCCAGCTCGGCCTGCTGGACTCCTTGTGGTCGCTGATCCTGCCGGGGATTTTCGGAGCCTTCAACTTTGTGGTGATGCGCTCGTTCTTCATGAACATTCCGGGCGAACTGATCGAAAGCGCCCGGATCGACGGCGCCAACGACTGGCAGATCCTGTGGCGGATCGTGATGCCACTGTCCAAAGCCGTGATCGCCGTCGTGGGGCTTTTCTACGCAGTGGGCTTCTGGAACTCGTTCTTCAACGCACTTCTCTACATCAACGACCACAGCAAATGGCCCATCCAGCTGTTGCTCCGAAACTTCGTGGTCCAGGGGAGCGGGGCGGCAGACCAGCTCGGAATCACCACCACACCTCCGCCGCAGTCCATCCAGATGGCGGTGGTCGTGGTGGCGCTGGTCCCCATCTTGATGGTCTATCCGTTCCTCCAAAAGCACTTCGCCAAGGGCGTCATCACTGGCGCGGTCAAAGGCTAGCCGCGGTCAAAGGCCAGCCGCGCCCGCGGGTCCAAAAACCCGCGGGCCCTAAAACAAACAAACCCCTACACATCCACAGCAAGTAACCAGAAAGGGTTATGCCATGACGAGCACTACCTCACAGGCTGGATTCAGCCGCCGCGGTTTCCTTGGCCTCGCAGGCCTGGCCGTGACCGCCGCCGGCTTGTCCGCCTGCGGTGGTGGCGGAGCCGCAAGCAACGGGGGCGCCGCTGCCTCCGCTTCGGTCAAGTTGCCCACGTACAAGGAATTCACCGGTGTGACTCCGGACCTCGCCGGCAACGCCAAGGGTCTCCAGGCCGGCTACTTCAAACTGCCCACAGCTGTGCAGTCCGTGAAGACGCCCCCGCTCAAGGGCAAGGTGACGGGCCTGACCGAGACCTTTGACACCATGAGCCCTGGACTGAAGGACAACCCCTTCTGGCAGCGGCTGAACACCAAGCTCGGTGGCGACCTGGAACTGCAGATCGCCGAAGACATCGGCGATGGCTACCCGGCAAAGTTCGCCACTGTCTTGGCCAGCAACGATCTTCCTGACATGATGTGGGTCCCGCCGAACCAGGGGATTCCCAACGTGGGGCCCATGCTTGAGGCCAAGTTCCAGGACCTCACGCCGTACCTTTCCGGCGACGCCGTCCTTGAGTACCCCAACCTGGCCGCACTTAAACCGGATTCCTGGAAGACCGCCGTCGTGAACGGCAAGATCTGGGGAGCGCCCATCCCGAGCACCCCCTTTGGCCAGGTGTACCTGGGCAACCACGATATGTGGGCCAAGGTGGGTGGCTTCGAAGCGGCCTCGGCAGATGAGTTCCTGGACAAGGCCAAGGAGCTGACCCGCCCGGGTGACCAGCAGTACGCCCTGGAGCCTGCCTACATCAACGCCCTGCACATGGTCACCGAGTGGTTTGGCGCACCGAACAGCTGGGCCGTCAACAAGGACCGCACCCTGACGCACCTGTACGAGACCGACGAATACATGGCCGGCGTCGAGTTCACCGCAAAGATGTTCGCAGCGGGCGTCTTCTACCCGGACTCCAAGGCCACGGATATCCGTGCCCGCGTCGCCAACGGCAGCGTGGCGGCCCAGGTGATTGTGGGCCCGCACGATCTCCGCAGTTACCGGTCTTTGAACAAGGACGTCCAGTTCGACATCCTGGTCCCGTTCAGTGCGGACGGCAAGGTCAAGCCCGTCTACGACATGGGTTACGGAACCGTCGGATTCACGCCGTTCAAGAAGGCCGAAGAAAGCAAGATCCGCGAACTGCTGGCCCTCATCAACTACCTCTCGGCCCCGTTTGGCACCGTGGAATACATGCAGAAGAACTTCGGTGAACTGGGGCAGGACTACACCATCGATGCTTCCGGCAACCCGGCCCGCACGGAGACCGGGACCACCAACGCGCCCGGACTGGTGTCGGCCCTGAACATCATGTCCAGCCCGGAAAACGTGCTCTTCAACCCCGGCTTCGACGACGACACCCGGTACATCAGCCAGCAGGAGGAAAAGCTGCTGGAGTTCGCCTGGCGGAACCCCACCAACGGTTCCTACTCGGACACCAATGCCAAGGTGGGTGCCAAGATCACCAAGCAACTGCGCGACAAAGTGGTGGACATCATCACCGGCAGGGCGAAGATCGACGAGCTCAAGGACGCGGTCAAGCGCTGGAAGAGCGAAGGCGGCGACAAGATGCGCGATGAGTACCAGGCCGCGTTGGACCCCAACGCGCCGGTATTCAGGAGCTAGCCTCAACAAAGCAGGGCCTCACGGCAATCAACGAACAAGCAGGGGGAATCATGGCGAAAGCAGGCAGCACGGGAGTCCGGCCCACCATCCGGATGGTGGCCGAACTGGCGGGCGTCTCCACGGCCACGGTCTCCTACGTGTTGTCCGGCCGCCGCGGTGACGGCGGACCGGGCGTTTCGGATCCGACGGCGGAGAAGGTCAAGGCCGCTGCGGAGAGGCTTGGCTACCGCCCCAACCAGGCGGCCCGCGCCATTCGAACGGGCCGCACCAACACCGTGATCCTGTCGTTGACCATGCTCTCCGATCCGTGGTCGTTGTCCGTCATCGAAGCAGTGCAGAAGGCCGCGGGCCCGCTGGGGATAACCCCGATGATCCTGGGCGACGCGGACTGGGTCAAAGTGCTCGGAACCCAGAACGCGGACGCCGTGTTCGTGGATGCTGTCCGCGAGGACCAGCGGGATGACTTGAGGAAGCTGGCAGAACGCGGAACCACCCTGGTTGTTTTCGACGAAACCCTGGACCCCGACGGTTTCGATGTTGTCCGCTCCATCGCCGGACCCGGCTGCCGCATGGCCGTGGAACATTTGCTCCACGGCCATGCGCGGCTCGCCTGCCTGACCCCTGCCACGGTCGGGGGTACCTCCGGCGGCTCGAGGTACAGGGCCTATTCCGGGGCGTTGGCAACTGCGGGCATCACGGAGCGGGAAGACTACGTAGGGCTGTTTGATGGAACCACGGCCGGCGCTTACGCCGCTGCCACACGGCTCCTCAGCATGCCGGACAGGCCAACTGCCATTTACGCCACCACGGATTACGCCGCAGTCAGTGCCATCAACGCGGCACAGCGACTTGGGCTGGAGGTCGGTGCGGACGTGGACATTATCGGTGTGGGCAACACCGTGGAAGGCGAGCGCATGTCCCCCTCGCTCAGCACTGTGGGTCCAGTGGACTTCTTCGACAAACTCGCCCGCCGGCTCCTGAAGCGGGCCACCGACCACGTTGATCCTGCCGTGCTCGACTTTCCCTGGCATCTGTTTGTGCGCGAATCGGCGCCGCACCGCAGTGCCGCCACCAGACTTTACTAAGAATCAGCAGAAGGAAATTGCACACCATGGAAAAGGATTTGAAGGTCGGCATCGTAGGTTTCGGCCTGCGTTCGGGGTTGTGGAAGCACGCTCACAAGCCCGGCCAGGGCTCCGAGGTCACCATCATCTGTGACCTCAGCGAACGCGGACGCACGGATGCTGCCGGGCGCATTCCCTCGGCCCGCGTCACCGACGACCTCGAAGAGTTGCTGTCCAGTGGCCTGGACGCAGTGCTGGTCCTGACCCCCGATAGCCAGCACGCCGCCGTCGCCGTCCGTACGCTCAAGGCGGGCATCCCCACCTTCTGCGAGAAGCCACTGGACATCACCGTCGAGGCAGCGGACCTGATCCTGCAGACAGCGTATGAGATCGGAACCCGGCTGTACGTGGGTCACAACATGCGGCACATGCCCGTTGTAGTACAGATGCGCCAACTCATCGAGGACGGCAGGATCGGCGACGTCAAGGCAATTTGGTGCCGCCACTTCGTGGGCCACGGCGGTGACTACTACTTCAAGGACTGGCACGCGCAACGGGCCAACGTCACCTCCCTCCTGCTTCAAAAAGGTGCCCACGACATCGACGTGATCCACTGGCTTGCCGGCGGGTACACCAAGCGGGTTGCCGCCGTCGGCGATCTTGCCGTGTACGGTGACGTGCCCAACCGGAGTGACAATACGGGCAAGCGCATGGGCGACTGGTTCTCCTTGGACAACTGGCCGCCTACTGAGCAGAAGGACCTGGCGGAGGTGATCGACGTCGAGGACATTTCCATGATGAACATGGTCCTGGACAACGGTGTGCTGGCTTCCTACCAGCAGTGCCATTTCACGCCGGATTACTGGCGGAACTACACCATCATCGGCACCAAGGGGCGGATCGAGAACTTCGGTGACGGGCCGGGGGAGAGCATCAACGTGTGGACTTCGCGGACTTCGGGTCGTGGCGAGCCGGACGAGGTCATCACCATCCAGGACGGCGACGGCGGCCACGGCGGCGCTGATCCGCGGCTGATCGAGGAATTCCTGCGGTTCGCATCCGACGGCGGCCGGACCCGGACGAGTCCCATTGCTGCCAGGCAGGCTGTTGCGGCCGGAGTCCTGGCGGCCGAATCGCTGCGCGGTGACGGCTCCGCGCGGGAGGTCCCGGCGCTTCCGGCCGACCTCGTGGAATACTTCGAGGCCGGCCAACCCGCCTTGGTCCGCGACTGAGCTCCGCGACTGACCTAGCGGGGTGAGGTAAGCCCGGTCATGACGGTTTGAAGTGACTCGCAAACCGTCATGACCGATTTCCGTTTGAGTGTCTCCGGACGGGCCAGGATGTCGATCTTGCGCACGGAATTTACGCCCGCCAGCGGCCGCAACACCACGCCGGCGTCCAGCACCCTGCGCGCGGTGAAGCGCGGCAAGAGCCCGATCGCGCCGCCGGCCGAAACCAGCGCGGCGACTGTGGAGTAGTCGTTGATGCGGTGAAGGACTTCGGCCGGCCTGCCGCTGACGGCCACGACGGCGGCCAGGACGTCCGCGGGGGAGTAGCCATCGCGGCTGGTCACCCAGGGTTCGTCGACGACGTCGGATGGCTCCAGTTCCTCCCGCGCAGCCAACGGGTGGTCCGCGGGTAAGGCGATATCCAGGGGCTCGTCCGCGAGCGGGATCACCGCTACCTTGTCGCCGGGCCATTGCGGGCTGTTGTCCATCCTGTGTGCCAGCACCAGGTCATACCGGGCAACCAACCCCGGGAAATCTTCCTGGGCCACGTCCTCATCGGAGAGCCGCAGCCGTGGCGACATCCCGCCGTCGGACGCTTCTCCGGACGCCAGCAGCGCCGCCAGTGGGGCGAAAAGCGCCTGCCCCGCACTGTGGAAAGCGCTCACGCTCACCGGCGCGTCGGGCGCGTCGTGGTACGCGCCAATCGCCGCCCGGGCGTCGGCCATGGCATTGACGACGGCGGCACCCGCCTCCGCGAGGACGCGCCCCGCATCGGTCAGCACCAAAGCGCGGCCCTCCTTGCGCGTCAGCGGCACGTCAACCGACCTCTGGAGCAGGGCAAGCTGCTGCGAAACCGCCGACGGAGTGACCATGAGCGTCTCGGCGACGGCCTTCACGCTCCCGAGGTCCCCGAGCTCGCGGAGCATCTGCAGCTGATGAATTTCCATTAGCAAATCCTAAATCGTTGATTGAGAAGAATCTAGTTGTGCTAAATCGTTGCCGGGGATTCAATGGAAGTCAGCAGCAGCGAAGCAGCCCCCAGCAGTGAGGAATTCCATGAAGGCTCTCTACAAATCCGGACCACACGCAGGGTTCGAACTCGTCGACCGCCCCGAGCCCGAAGCGGGTCCGTCCGACGTCAAGATCCGCGTGATGACCACGGGCATCTGCGGCACCGACCTCCACATCCAAAGCTGGGACGCCTGGGCGCAGAGCATCATCGAAACGCCCCTCATCGCCGGCCACGAGTTCTATGGCGAAGTAGTGGAAATCGGCGAGGACGTGCGGGACGTCAAGGTCGGAGACCGCGTCTCAGGCGAGGGCCACGTGGTCTGCGGAATCTGCCGCAACTGCCGTGCCGGGCGCCGCCAGATGTGCATCCACACCGTCTCCGTTGGCGTGCAACGCGATGGTGCGTTCGCCGAATACGTCGTGATCCCGGAAACGAATGTCTGGGTCCACCATGATGAATCCGTCACCCCGGAACTTGGTGCCATCTTCGATCCCTTCGGCAACGCAGTCCACACGGCGCTGAGCTTCCCGTTGGTGGGGGAGGACGTCCTCATCACAGGTGCCGGACCGATCGGCCTCATGGCAATCGCCGTCGCACGCCATGCGGGTGCGCGGAAGATCGCCATCACCGATGTGTCCGCGCCGCGCTTGGAGCTTGCCCGCCAGATGGGCGTGGACCTCGCCGTGGACGTTTCAAAGATGCGCGTCCGTGAAGCACAGCAGGAGCTGGGCATGCGCGAAGGGTTCGATATCGGCTTGGAAATGTCGGGACACCCCACGGCCCTGCCTGAGATGATCGACAACATGAACCACGGTGGACGCATCGCCATGCTGGGCCTGCCCAGCCAGTCCATCGACATCGACTGGGGCAAGGTTGTCACCCACATGCTCACGCTCAAGGGCATCTACGGCCGTGAGATGTTCGAGACCTGGTACGCCATGAGTGCCATGCTGTCCTCCAACCCGGCACTGCACCGCAGCATCTCCGCCGTCGTCACTGACAAGCTCTCCGCAGCCGACTGGGAAAAGGGCTTCGAGATTGCCCGTGCCGGAACCGGCGGCAAAGTGGTCCTTGACTGGACTGAACTCTAACCGGACCCCCGAAACTTAGGAGCACCCATGTACTCAGCCATCAAAGACCAACTGCAGGGCGAGCTGGAGGAAATCCGCAGTGCCGGCCTCTTCAAGACCGAGCGCCACATCGATTCCCCGCAGGCAAGCCACATCGCCGCAGGCCAGCTCGGCCAAGCGGCCAACAAGGTGCTGAACTTCTGCGCCAACAACTACCTGGGCCTGGCCGACCACCCGGACATCATCGCGGCCGCCAAGTCCGCCATGGACGAGCGTGGCTTCGGAATGGCGTCCGTGCGCTTCATCTGTGGAACGCAGGACCTGCACTTGGAATTGGAAGCGCGGGTTTCGCAGTTCCTTGGCACGGAGGACACCATCCTGTTCTCCAGCTGCTTCGACGCCAACGGTGGCGTGTTCGAGTCCTTGTTCGGCCCCGACGACGCCATCATCTCCGACTCCCTCAACCACGCGTCCATCATCGACGGCATCCGCCTGAGCAAGGCCAAGCGCTTCCGCTACGCCAACCAGGACATGGCAGACCTTGAAGCCAAACTCGTTGAGGCTTCGGGATCGCGGCGCAAGATCATCGTCACGGACGGCGTCTTCTCCATGGACGGTTACCTGGCACCCCTCGAGGCTATCTGCGACCTCGCCGAGAAGCACGACGCCCTGGTCATGGTGGATGATTCCCACGCCGTCGGCTTCATGGGTTCCACTGGCGCCGGCACTCCCGAACACGCCAGCGTTTCGGACCGCGTGGACATCTACACCGGCACCTTCGGCAAGGCGCTCGGCGGCGCCTCGGGTGGTTATGTGTCCGGCCGCGGCGAGATCGTTGCCATGCTGCGCCAGAAGGCCCGCCCGTACCTGTTCTCCAACTCCCTTGCCCCGGCCATCGTTGCGGCCACGATCAAGGCGATCGAGCTCGTCCAGGAATCCGGCGAACTCCGTACCCGCCTGTTCGAAAATGCTGCCCTGTTCCGCCGCCGCATGAGCGAGGAAGGCTTCGAACTCCTCGACGGCGAACACGCCATCATCCCCGTCATGTTCGGCGATGCCGTGGTGGCTGCAAAGGTTGCCGACGAAATGCTCAACAACGGCGTCTTCGTCACAGCCTTCAGCTTCCCCGTAGTGCCGAAGGGCGTGGCCCGGATCCGCGTGCAGCTTTCCGCTGCGCACAGCACGGACGACGTCGAAGCGTGCGTTCAGGCGTTCGTCAAGAGCCGCGCCGCGGTCGCCTGAGCGATCCTCTCTCACCAAACCGCCCCTTCCCGGGAACCGTCTCTCACTTGCGTCAGGAAAGTGAGAGACGGTCGGCCGGAAGGGGGTGTTTGGTGGGAGAGCGTCTGACAGGATGGATCCATGGCTTCGAATTATGACGTGGTAATCGTTGGCGGCGGTATTGCCGGGCTGTCCTTGGCGGCGGCGTTGGCTGGCAAGTGCACAGTGGCTTTGGTTGAAGCTGAGCAATCCCTGGCCTTCCACACCTCCTCGAGGTCGGCCCGGCAACTGATCCCCAGTTATGGGCCGCCGGTGGTGCAGGAGCTGACCGTGCGAACGCTGGAATTGTTGGCAGCCCGCGACGCCCAGGCGACGGAGCCCATACTGACCCGGCGGGGTTTCATGCTGGTGGGCGACGAAGAAAGAGTCCAAGCCGAAGCCAGCGGAAACATGCACCGGATCAGCCATGCCGAAGCAATGGAGCTCTGCCCGGCCCTCAACCCGGATTCCTTCACGGCGGCGGGACTGGATAACGGCTCGTTCGGCTGTAATGCACCGCTGCTTCTGGAGGAGCATCGGCAGAGCGCCGTTGCGGCCGGAGCGGACATCATCACCGGGGCCAAAGTCCACTCGGCCCAGCGTTTGGGAAGTGGCTGGCAGGTGGGCGCGGGCACGGAAGGGTTCCAGTCCGGCGTCGTCGTTAATGCCGCCGGGGCGTGGGCGGACGAACTGGCCGTCATCAGCGGCGTGGAGAAGCTCGGCCTCCAGCCGTTCCGACGGACTGCCGCGATCGTGAATGTGGAGAAGCCGCTGCCACCGGAAACACCCATGGTGTGCGCGGCCGATGATTCCTTCTACTTCCGCCCCGAAGGAAACCAGGTGCTGATTTCGCCGTCGGAGCACGTGCCCAGCGGACCAGAGGACGCCAAGCCGCACCCCGGGGACGTCGGGAAACTGATCGCCAATCTCAATAACGTGACAACCTTGGGCATCCACTCCGTGGAGCGGGCCTGGACGGGCTTGCGGACCGAGGCCGCGGACGGCATCCCGGTGGTGGGATTCGACGCCGAAGCGCCCGGCTTCTTCTGGCTGGCCGGTCAGGGAGGGTACGGTTTCCAGACGTCCTCAGCCATCGCCGAGCTCGCTGCTGCCCTCATCCTCGGCGCAGTTGAGGCGGAGAGTCCGGAATCCCGGACAGTGGAGCAGCTTGCGGCCGCCCGCTGGTCCATTCGGCGCTGAACAATAGGCATATGAGCGGAACCACACCTGCCAGCACACTCATCACCAACATCGGCGAACTGATGACCCAGGACCTGGAGCACCGGGTCCTCAAGGATGCGGCCATTGTCTTCGAAGGCGAGCGCATTTCCTGGATCGGGCCAAGCCACGATGCTCCGTCCGCCGATGAAATGCTCGACGCCGAAGGCCGCGCCGTCCTGCCTGGCTGGGTCGATTCGCATTCGCACCTTGTCTTCGCCGGGGACCGCACAGCGGAATTCGAGGCACGCATGGCGGGGCAGAGCTACAGCGCGGGCGGCATCGCCGTCACCACCGGCGCCACACGCAGCGTCAGCGACGACGAACTCACCGCCCTGGTTCGGGGCCGCGTGGAGGAAGCGGTCTCGCAGGGGACCACCTACCTCGAGAGCAAGACCGGCTATGGGCTGGACGTGGAAAACGAGGCCCGCAGCGCCCGGATCGCTGCAGCAGAAGTCGATGAGGTGACCTACCTCGGCGCGCACCTGGTCCCGGCCGGCGCGGACCCCGAGGAGTACACGGATCTGGTCTGCGGCGCCATGCTCGACGCCGTCCTCCCTCATGTCCGCTGGGCGGATGTCTTTTGTGAGCGCGGTGCTTTTACGGAGGACCAGTCGCGCCGCGTCCTGACGGCGGCCCGCGACGCCGGCCTGGGTTTGAGGGTTCACGGCAACCAACTTGGCGAAGGACCCGGGGTGGCCCTGGCTGTGGAGTTCGGCGCAGCGAGCGTGGATCACGTGAACTACCTTTCGGACCTCGATGTAAAAGCGCTCGCGGAAACGTGGGCCGGCTGGGATGCCTCCACCGGGAGCGGCACAAAGGGCACTGTGGCCACCTGCCTTCCCGCATGCGACCTCTCCACCCGCCAGCCGCTGGCGCCGGGCCGCGAGTTGATCGACGCCGGCGTCCAGATCGCGCTGGCGGCCAACTGCAACCCCGGCACCTCGTACACCAGTTCCATGGCTTTCTGCGTCACTACGGCCGTACTCCAGATGCATTTGAGCGTCCATGAGGCCGTCCGCGCGGCGACGTACGGCGGCGCCTTGGCGCTGGGCCGGGAGTCCGGGAACGACGTCGACGGCGAGCGGGCGGTGGGTTCGCTCGCCGTCGGGCATCGGGCGGACCTGCACATGCTCAAGGCGCCGTCAGCCACGCACCTGGCGTACCGTCCGGGCATTCCGCTGACCCATTCGGTGTGGCGCGCGGGTGTTCGCTCGGTCTAGTTAATGCAACGCGGGGTCACTTATGGCCGGAAATCCCCTTGGGGATGGGCCAGAAGTGACCCCGCGTTGCTTTAGGCGCAGGTGAACTTGGCGTCGGCCCAGTCAGCATGGTCGTTGCCATTTCCGTCACCGGAATCGTTGGCCACAAGTTCCACATACTGCGCTCCCGTAACGTCCACGGTGAGCGGCAGGGGAGCGCTGGTGGGCCCCAGCACGGGCGTGGTCACTTTCGCCGTTCCATCGGAAAGCACGGAGAATTTGACGCTGCCGCGGGTTGTTTGTGCGTCGTCGATCCCCACGGTGGCCGTGAAGGTGCTGCAGCGGCCACCCAGGAAGTACCGGACGGTGCTGTTTGCGTGGGCCCCGAGTCCCTTGGCGTAGACCCTGCCGTTGAGCGTCAAGGGCTTGCCATCACCCGCTCCCTGCTCACCGTTGGACAGGTCCTTCTCCACCGGCCCCCAGCCGTTGGTGGCGCTGACCCACGGGTGGTCGCTGGCGAACACTGTGGCCTGCGGCGGTTTGGGGAGTGTCCGGACAGCGGTGGTGGTGCTGATGCTGCGGGATCCTGTCGGGTTGGTTGTGGTGGTGTAGCCGGCGTTGGCGGTGATGGGATAGCCGCCGTCGGCGGTTGCCGGTGCGGTGACCTTCCACGTAGTGGTCAGGGTTCCGCCTGCGGGCAGCGTCGCAGCCGTTGCGGGCGTGGACGGTGTTGCCGTCCATCCTTCAGGAAGCTCCAGTGCAACGGCCAGTCCGCTGATGGTGGCCGGTTCGTCGGAAACAAACGTGGTCACGAAATCCTGCGCTTTGCCCTGCTGGACTACATCGCCCTGAAGTACTGCCGAGAGCTGTGCACAGGCCGGGACAGCGTCAGAGGCGCCGAGATCCTCCACCAGGAAGTTGTCCAGCGTGAAGTCCGAGCCGTTGGCACTGCCCGTGCGCTGCAACCCCACGAAGTAGTCCCCGCAGAAGCCGGTATCAACGATCTGCTCGAACCGCGTGGTGGAGGTTTTCGCGTCGATGGCTTGGCTGCCCGTCACGGCGGGACCTGCCTGCGAGTCATAGCCGGAAACCCAGGCGTACTGCCCGGCCTTGGAGTTCTGGTAGTCGAAGGACACCTTGTACTTGTGTCCCGCCTGGAACGGCACAGTCGCCTCGGTGGTGCGGTACACCATGCCCGGTCCGCCGTCTGGGCCGAGGTTTTCGTCGTGGGCGATCAGTGACCAGGTGCCGTCCAGTACTTCGTCGATCACGTTGGCGTCCCAGCCCTTCTGGGTGAAGGGTTCGCGCCGTTCGGTGATGTGCGTACGCGGGTCGGTGGAGCCGCCGGCATCGCCCTTGACGAAGGGTCCCCAGCCTTGGTCCACGTTCTCGAAGTCTTCGCTGAGCACGCCGGTGGTGGCCACACGGGTGGTTTTCACCGCCCGGAAGTCGTCCACGCGTACTGTGGCATCGCCGTCGGCCGCTTTGAGGGAAACGGTGGCTTTCGTGTTGTTCCGCGGCACGTCCACCAGGACCCTTACCCGCTGGAACGCCGTACCGTGCTTCTCGTCGCCGGCCACGTAGTTTTCGGCGTTGGACGAATCGATGGTGGTGCTTTCGGCCTTGCCGTTGATGTCAACGGAGAGGGTGGTTGGCCGGGTCTTGCCTGGTTGGATTTCCACCCACGCGCTGACGGCTTGCGTTCCGGCGTCGAGCTTTACTTCCTGGCTGATGGACGACGCCGTTGCCCCCAGCTCGGCGAAGCGGCGGCCTTTGTCGTCGCGGACCTGGGTGACGCTGCCGGCAGGGTTCCAGGGGGTGAGATCGGCGCCGTTGAAGCCGGGATCGTTGAAGGCGGTGCCTTCGCCGAAGTCGGCGTTTTTCGGGAGCGCACTGTTCTTGGAAGTGAGGACGTAGGGCTGATTGGCATCGGCGGTGACGGTGATCTGTCCGTTGACTACGGGGAGATCCGCGACCTTGACGCGTCCGTTGTCCGTCAGCTTGAACAGCTCAACAGAGCCCGCCTTGGCGAATTCCTTCGTGAGGGTCCAGGTGCTGGTGCCGCCTGCGGGGTTGTAGTGGTAGAGCTTGTCCAACGTCCCGTTTTCCTTGGAGGACCAGGGAAGCAGATACGTCCCGCCTTGCAACACGGATGTTCCGCCCACCGTGATGTTGCGTTCTTCGGCGCTGTTTCCGGTGACGGACACGCCATCGGCGAGGTCGATCCGTTCAGGGGTCCACTTGGTGATCTGGTGGTGCTGAAGGAACTTGGCCGGCAGGTTGGCTGTCCACACGTTCTCGCTGAACGCGTTGAAGTCGTTCTGGCCGGTCCAGCCTTCGAACTCCACGATATGGCTCACGCCGAGCTTGGGGTCCGGGTTCCAGACGTCCGATTGGGTGTTGTTGATGAAGCGCAGAATCTGCGAGTTGATGCCCTTGTTGGTGGAACCACCGTACTTTTCATCGTTGGCCCAGTGCGACCACGTGTTGTTCCGGGACAAGTGGTCAGCCCATTCGGAGCCAACCCGGAAGCCGTTCTTGACGAGCTCCTGCTGCAGGCGTTCGGCGAGCCAGCCGAACTCGTAATACACGTCAACGTAGACGAAGTCCAGGTTCTTGTCCGTGGCCTCGCGCAGTTCCTTGATGCGCTGGGCGAGTTTGCCCGAATTGATGTCCGCGCGCTGGTTGATGTAGTACGACTGGTCCAACCAGTTCCAACCAAGGCCTTTGTCGGCCCGCAGGAGGTCTTCGCTGAAGGACTTGGCCTCAGGATAGATTTCGGTGGCGTTGATGTGGACGCCGAAGCTGGCGTTCCAGTCCTTGCCCTCCTTGACCAGCTTGTTGAGGTCTTCCAGGCCGCCGGCACGGGTGTTGAAGTTGTTGCCGTAGTCCGTATTGGCTGAGTCGTGGCCCTCGCTGGTGTAGCCCTTGAGCATGGCCACCTGGCCCAGCCCATCGGTGGCCAGGGCTATCCGTTTGACGTCGTCCAGAGTCCGCAGGAACGGGTGTGTTGCCTGGGACGCAAAGTTGAACGGGATGTGGGTGATCACGTTATCCGGGGTCTGCTCGCCCTTGTTGGGGCTGACCTGGATGGAGCGCATGGCGATTGCCGCGTCCTGCCAGTCCACGCCGCCGTCGGCGTTCGCGTCAGAGGTGATGGCGACGCGTGTCCAGGGAAGTTCCTCGGTGGTGGCAGAGCCTTCGGCGCGGTAGAGCCACTGGCCGCTGGCGAGTCCCATGGACACGCCACCGGCACCGTCGCTGACCGCCTGGCGCCAAAAGCGCCCCCGGTCCTTGGCGCCGGGACCCGAAGAGGTGTCGTAAAGGGCATTGGATTCGACGGCGGCACCCAACGCTGCCGTGTTGGCCAGGGCGTAGGCCGAACTCTTGGCAGTGGCGTCCAACGGAGTCGCACCAGTGATCGGCGTGAATTGGTCTCCCGTCACGCCTCGGTCGACGGACAGATTGGCCGTGGACACTTGGGCGCCGGGCTGCGTGGAACCCACAGTGACCAGGTTCAGGCGGGGGAGTTGCAAGGTCCTAACGAGGTGGTCTGCTGTGTCCTTGATCTCCGTGACGTTGAAGGAGACCACATTCTTTTTGACGGAGAGCCGTGCCTTGATCACGGTGTTGCCGAAGTCGGGCACCGTGAGGACGTAGTCCCGTGCGTCCCTTCCGGAGGCGGTGGACGTTCCGCTGACGCCGAACTCCACTCCGTTGAGGGTGATGGTGTTCAACCTCGTTGTGGTGCCGTCGAGGCGGGCCCCGGTGGCGGTGTCGGTGTAGCCAAGGACTTGGGGGAACGTGGTGGCTACATCCACGCGGAGCGCACCGGATGTGAGGGTGGCGGTGTCACTGGCGGTGACGACGTCTGCCGGTTGGGTAAGGGGGACTGCGTTGGCGGGTTCGATGGCCAGCAGTCCAAGCGAGGACGAAGCTACGACGCATGCCAAACTCAGCGAGGCAAGGCGTCCTGGGGATGTAGGGCGGGGCATGATGCTCCTTATTGATTATTTCGAGTGAGTAATAATCACTTTCTTGCGGACTCCTCCAACCCTGCTGTACGAACAGGAAGTTGACAAGAGTTAACAGGTAGTTAACTTAAAAGCACATGCAAGAACATGATTGAGGCGGAGCCGCGGCTCTGCCTGCCGCGAGCGGCAAACGCGCAGTCTTCTCCAGTAGATGATCCTTGTTAGATCGAAAATGATCGTTTAGTGTTTCTATAGATCAAGAAACGTCATTACATGAGCGGGAGCAGAACACAATGAGCGAGAACACACTGGGTGCCTTCATGGAGGAAGAGCTGCTCTCCCAACCGGACGTGTGGCAGCGCGCCGTTGACCAGGCCCGCAGCGAGCAATTGCTTCCCGCTGACGGCCAACGCATCGCCGTCTTTGGCTGCGGCACTTCCTGGTTCATGGCCCAGAGCTACGCCGCTGCGCGCGAGTCCGCGGGTAAGGGCGTCACGGACGCGTTCGCCGCGTCCGAAGCTTTCCTGAACAACAACAGCGCTGACCGCCAGTATGACGCCGTTGTGGCCATCACGCGATCGGGAACCACCACTGAGGTACTTGAGATCCTGGCCGCGTTGAAGGGGATCGTTCCCACTGTTGCAATCATTGGCGACACAACCTCGCCCATCATCGAACTGGCAGATACCGTCATTGGCCTCCAGTACGCGGACGAGCGCTCCGTGGTGCAGACCCGGTTCGCCACCACCGCCTTGGTATACCTGTTGGCCAGCCTTGGCGTGGATTTGCGCCAAGCCATCGACGATGCCCGTGAAGCGGTAAGCGCGCCGGTCTCCCAGGAGCTCCTTGACGCTGAGCAGTTCACTTTCCTGGGCACCGGCTGGACCGTGGGGCTGGCCCACGAAGCCGGCCTGAAAATGCGTGAGGCTGTCCAGGGGTGGACCGAGTCCTACCCCGCCATGGAATACCGCCACGGCCCCATCTCCATTGCCGCCCCCGGCAGGGTCACGTGGTTGTTCGGTGCCCAGCCCGAGGGCCTGGACCAGGACATGGCAGCCACCGGCGCCCTCTACCTCCACACGGACAAGCACCCCCTGGCCGAGCTTGCCCGGGTCCACAAAGTGACGCTCGAACGTGCGCGCGTCCGTGGCTTGAATCCGGATCTGCCGCGCAACCTGACCCGTTCGGTCATTCTCGACGCATCCGCCTAGGTACCTGCCATGGTTCTCGGAGCCGCAGAGTCACCAGTGCTCTCGTTCGACGTTGGCGGGACGGACATCAAGGCCGGCTTGGTGGATGCGAAGGGAGTGGTTTTGGGGATGCGGCGCGTTCCCACGCCCTTGGATCCGGCGCGCCCCGGCGAGGCCGTGGTGGAACGCCTGGTTGAGCTCGCCATGGAGTTGGCCGCAGAGTTCCCTGCCACTCCCGCCAAGGCTGCGGGCATCATCGTCCCCGGCATCGTTGACTCAATGGCGGGCATCGGCGTCTACTCTGCCAACCTCGGATGGCGGAACTTTCCCTTCACAGCGGAAGCCGAAAAACGGCTCGGCATTCCGGTGGCCTTCGACCACGACGTCCGCTCCGCCGCTGCCGTTGAGCACGCACTGGGTGGCTCGAAAGAGTTCAGCGAAGTGGTGGTCATGGTGGTGGGCACGGGAATCGCCGCTGCGGTCTTCTCCGGCGGCAAGGCTGTGACTGCGGGCGGCTTCGCCGGGGAACTGGGCCATGCCCAGGTCCCGGACCCCGACGCCGGTCCCCGGAGTACTGCGGCCACCATCCTGGAAGCTGTTGGCTCAGCAGGCGGCATCGCCAAGCGCTACCAGCGGGCCTCGGGAACCCCGGTGCCGGGAGCGCGTGAGGTCCTGGCCCTTGCAGCTTCGGGAGATTCAACGGCGCAACGAATATGGGCAGAGGCCGTGGACGCCCTTGCCTTCACCATCTGCCAATGCGTCAACATCATCGGCACCGAAGCCGTAGTGATCGGGGGAGGGCTTGCCGAAGCCGGCGACGAGCTTCTGGATCCCCTCCGCGCCAGGGTGGACCAGATCCTGGACTTCCAACGGCGCCCACGGCTGATCCGTGCCCAATTGGGCCAGGACGCCGGCCTGCTTGGCGCTGCCCTCAATGCACGCGCCCTCCTGGGAGCCGGACAATGAAGCGAGCCAACGTGAACCGCATCATCACTGTCACCCCGAACCCTGCCATCGACATGACCTACACGGTCCGCGGTATCACCGAGGGCGCGAGCCACAGGGTTCCCACCCCCATAAGCCGCGCTGGCGGCAAAGGCATCAACGTAGCCCGGGTTACGCACCAGCTCGGCTACCCGGTCCTCGCCATAGCGCCCACGGGCGGCGCGGCTGGCCAGACGCTGGCCGCCGAACTGTGGACCAGCGGCGTCCCGCACATCCTGGTGGGGGTAGCGGCAGAAACGCGCCGCAGCATTGCGCTGGTGGATACGGTGGGCGGCGAAACCTCGATTTTTAACGAGGAAGGCCAGGCGCTGCTCCCCGACGAATGGCGCTCGCTCAGGACCGCTATCAGCGAAGCCGTCACCGGAAACCGGAACCTGCCAGCCTCCGTGCTGGTTGGTTCGGGCAGCCTGCCGCCCGGCGCTCCCGCCGACTTCTACCCGGAACTCGTGCGTTTGGCCCACGACGCCGGCGTCCCCGCCATCATCGACACGTCCGGTCCCGGGATCATCGCCGCTGCCAAGGCCGGCGCCGACATCCTCAAGCCCAACCACCATGAACTGGCAGAAGCCACGGGGGAGTCCAGCATTGAAGCGGCGGCACTCTCACTGCTGGATATGGGCGCCCGCACCGTGCTGGTCAGCGCGGGCGCAGACGGCATGCTCGCCTTCGACCACGCCGCCCCGGGCGGCTACTGGAGCGCGCGCCTGCCCGAATCGCTCAGCGGCAACCCCACAGGGGCGGGCGACGCC
>NZ_JAQPPK010000024.1 GCF_029952445.1 Paenarthrobacter nitroguajacolicus
GCACTACCGCGACGCCGGCCCAGGCGGCCGCGACCGGGACGAGCAGCCAGAGCCTGAACGGGACGGTCGCCACCAGGGCGCCGACGACGACGCCGACCACCAGCACCACGCCCGCCTGCGCCTGCATGGCCAGGCGTAACCGAACCGGCTCGTGTCGGCCGTAAAGGGCGGTGAAGGCGCCGATCGCCGCATACAGCAGCAGATCGCCGCGGCCGGACGCCAGGCAAGCCACCAGCGGCACGAAGATTGCCAGGCTGGCGCGGAGGGCGGTCCAATGGGCGCCGGCATGCGGGCCCAGGTCGAAGACTGCCGCCCACCAGGACCGTGCGGCGGTGGCTTGCGTCATTCTAACCTCCCAAAGTAGTACAGGAATGAAGTACTTCAAGGTTACTACACTTGTGAATTACTATTGTGGTTGACCGCGGCGGGGTGGGAGGAGCCGGATGGATCAGGACCCGGACGTACTTTCCGATCACGGCGACGTCGTGGATCGGATGCAGCGTGAGTGGGCCCGGCTGCGCCCCGACCTGAGCTTCGCCAGCCTTGGTGTGATCCACCGCGTGCTGCGCGCGTCCCGTCTCATCCTCGAGGCCAGTGACGCTTTCCTCGCCGATTATGGGCTCACCCGCGGCGAGCTGGACGTGCTTTCGGCGCTGCGCCGCACGGACGAACCTCTGAGCCCAACGACACTGGCCCACACGCTGCTTGTCCCGCGTTCCGCGATCACCATGCGGCTGAAGTCCCTCCAGGTTCGGGGATTGCTGAGCCGGACGGCCAACCCGGCCGACGGCCGCTCGTCCCTGCTCGTCCTCACGGACGCTGGCTCAGCGCTGGTGGACGAGGTGATCCCCGCCCAGCTCGCCCTCGAAGATGCCCTGCTTGCCGAAATCCCGCCCGGGGTTGTGGAAGGCTTGGTCGATCCCCTGCGAGCGCTGACCTCCGTGTGGGAGCAAGGACGCGGCCACCAAGCCGGGTCCAGCAAGAACGGGCGGAGCGGCGCAGCGCCAACGTCCCCGGGCCGCTAAAAGTCCTCCAGGCCTCCACTGACTCGTTCAATAATCAGCGCACTCTGCGTCCGGATTGCCGGCAGTTCGTTGCCACGTCCGCAGATGATGAGTCCGGCGTCTGCGGCCTCGAGGGGTGAACTTGGAAGGACCAGCCCATCCGCGCGCAGGTTCACCAGCGATTCGATGAGGCGGAACACAAGGTCTCCGGGGTTCCCGGCCGCGCCCGCGGAGGGAGCGCTGGCGAGGACTCCCAGAGTCCCATAGATCGCGCGAAGTTCGCGCCGGCTTGCCAGGAATTGTTCGTATTGACCACCGCGGGCTTCTGGGAGGTGGTACAGGATACCCAGGTTCCAGCGGGAGCTGCAGAGTTGGGTGCCGTCGTAGAGCGCAAGGGCGTGCAAGACCACCTCGGCGGACGCTGAACCGCTGGAAACGCCGGACACAGCCTTCGCGAACGACAGGCTGGCGGCCACCGTACTTTCCAAGAGGTCCTTGAGAATGTCGTCCTTGGTTTTGAAGTGGTGGTACAGCGAGGACTGCCTCATTCCTACGGCGTCCGCAATTGAGCGGGTGGAGGTGTTGGCGAAGCCTTGGGTGGTGAAGAGTTCTGCCGCTGCGTCGAGGATTTCTTCCCTGGCGGTGGCGCCGGGGCGGGATGGTTGCTGGTTACGTGGGCGTCCCGGTCCGGCTGAAGTCACCCCTCATTCTTGCACCCGCCTGCCCGCCTTAGACTCCGCGGAACCGCTGCCTCCAAGGTGGTGAGGAAGCGGAAATGTAACCGAAACAGGATGTCTATGCGCCTTTTACAGAGGTGAAACTGTTTGGGGACATCGCACTGGAAAACTATCAATTGACCGGTAATCAGCAGCTTTCGGCCGAGCGCTGCAGTGCCGGACGGTTTTTACCCTTCATCCCGTTCCAGCCCCGGAGAAACCGATGACCTCAACCGTAGTTCCAGCCGTCCATGTGGATGATGCGGACCTCACGTCACTTGGCTACGAGCCCACTCTGCACCGCAAACTCGGCCGTTACGCCTCGTTCGCTGCAGGCTTCTCGTTCGTCTCGATCCTCACCACGATCTTCCAGCTGTTCGCTTTCGGCTACTCATTTGCCGGCCCCGCGTTCTTTTGGACCTGGCCCGTAGTGCTGGTTGGCCAGCTCCTGGTCGCCTTGAACTTCGCTGAACTCGCCGCCCGCTATCCGCTCTCCGGAGCCGTCTACCAGTGGGCGCGCCGGATGGGCGGTGAAGCGGTGGGTTGGTTTGCCGGCTGGTTCATGGCCATCGCCCAGGTCGTTACCGCCGCGGCTGCTGCCATTGCCCTGCAGGTGGTCCTGCCCCAGCTCTGGGACGGCTTCCAGGTGGTCGGCGGCGATCCGGCCCTCAACACGGTCACGGGCGCCTCGAACGCAGTCGTCCTGGGCGCCGTGCTGCTGGTAGCTACCACCATCATTAATTCCCTTGGTGTGAAGCTCATGGCCCACGTGAACTCTGTCGGCGTTACTTGCGAAATCGTCGGCGTGGCCGCCGTCGTGCTTGCTTTGATCAGCGCGGCTCAACGCGGTCCGGAGGTCGTGGCGGACACCACCGTGCTCCGGTCCTCGGACCTTGGCGCTGTGGGTGCCTTCCTGGTTTCGGGCCTGATGGCCGCCTACGTCATGGTCGGCTTCAATTCGGCAGGTGAACTGTCCGAAGAAACCAAGGACCCCCGCCGGACGGCGCCACGCACCATCCTCTCGGCGCTCCTGATCTCCGGAATCGGCGGTGCCCTCATGATCATCACCGCCCTGATGGCCGCACCGAGCCTCGACGACGGCCGGCTCGCCACCGAAGGCCTTCCCTATGTCCTCACCGCAGTCCTTGGCACTTTCTGGGGCAAGGTCCTGCTGGTGGATGTGGCCATTGCCATCTTCGTCTGCACCCTGGCCATCCAAACCGCAGGCTCCCGCCTCGTTTTCTCCATGGCCCGCGACGGCAAGCTCCCCGCATCCGCGCTTCTTTCCTCAGTGCACCCATCCCGCGGCACGCCCATGTGGCCGTCCATCGCCATCGGCGCCCTCGCTGTTGCCGTGCTGGCCATCAACGTCGGCAATGCAGCGCTGTTCACCACGCTCAGCAGCGTCTGCATCGTGATGGTCTACCTCGCATACCTGATGGTCACCGTGCCGCAGTTGGTGAACCGGCTCCGCGGTGACTGGGGTCAGGTTGCACAGACCACCCCCGCAGGTCTCTTCTCACTGGGCCGCTGGGGACTGCCGGTGAACATCCTCGCCGTCCTCTATGGCGCCGTGATGGTGGTCAACCTGGCCTGGCCCAGGCCGGAAGTGTATGACCCCACAGGCGAGAACCCGGTCCTCCTCTACTCGGCACCGCTCATGGTGGCGCTGGTCCTGGTCCTCGGTCTCTGGGTCAGGCGCCGGACATTGGCAACCAAGGCGTAAGCCGCGAATTCCCCTGACCTTAAGAAACCAGCACAGGATTGACATGACACAAGTAACCGATCGCCCCGCAGGCACAGCCACCACGGCAGGCGCACGCGCCCATGCCAGGGAACAGCACGGCAGGACTGCCAAGGCAATGCGCCACGTACCTGCCGCATCCGCTCCCGCCCACCTCCTGGACGCAGCGCCCGACGGCGTGGTCCCCACTTGGGCGGAATCGCTCGCTTTTGGCCGGTACACCACCTTGGCCCTGGCGCGGGGCACCAGAGTCAAGCTCACCGACGTCGGCGGGGACGCATGTGTGCACACACTCCTCTACCGCGGTGGTGCACTGCATGAACGCCTCAACGTGGCCGACACCGTGAAAGTCCATTGGCAGGCCTATCCCGCTGCCGGACATCCGCTGCTCTCTGATGCTGGCCGGGTCATGGCCACGATCGTCACTGACAGCTCCGCACACCATGACGCGTTGACGGGTGCCACCACGCTGGCCGGCAACACCGCGAAGTACGGAGCCGGGAGTCCCCACAGTGCCTCACCGGCCGCACGTGAACTGCTCACCCTGGGCGCACTCAAGAACGGCTTGGGTGTCCGGGATGTTGCCCCGTCAATCTCCTTCTTCAAGGGCATCAAGGTGGACCCCAGCGGCACCATCACGTTCACCGGAAGCTCGGGGCCACGTGCCGCCGTCGAACTGCTCCTCCACATGGACGCCGTTCTGGTCCTCGCCAACACCGCCCATCCGCTGGATCCGCGGGACGCGTTCAGCGGCACGGCCGTGGACATCACTGCCTGGCAGGCGCCACAGGACCTTGTCGCCCTGGAAGCCGGCACCCTGCTCGGCCCGCTCGCCCCGGAGCACCTGCAGGCTCTCCGCAACACCGAACACGACCTCACCGCAAGGAACGCCCGATGACCACAGCAATCACCACCCAGAGCTTTCCTGGAGCCTCCGAAACCGCCCTTGCCGTCGGCCCTGTGATTCTGGACGAGTTCGTTCAGGCGCGTGGCCCTTGGTCGGCAGTCGTGGCCGCCGGGGACGTGCTGACCATTGTGGACCTGGAAGGCAACCAGGCGGTGGACTGCCTCCTCTACGCAGCCGGAGACACCGCGGTCCGCTACTCGGCAGCCGTTACCATCGCGGCCCAGGAATCGATTGTCCTGACCACTGGTTCGGTCCTCAGGGCGGACACGGGCGCGCCACTCATGACCGTGGTGGCGGATGAAGTTGGCGTCCACGACACCATCGGCGGGGCCTGTTCGCAGGAATCCAACACCCTCCGCTACGGCCAGCACACCCGCGAACAGCACGCCTGCGTGGAGAACTTCCTCATCGAGGGCTCGCGCTGGGGCCTGGGAAAACGAGACCTGGTGTCCAACATCAACTGGTTCATGAACGTCCCGGTAGACCCCGATGGCGCCCTTGGCATAGTTGACGGGCTGTCCGCCCCCGGCAAGAGGATTGCCCTGCGCGCCGAGATGGACACGTTGGTTCTTGTCTCCAACTGCCCCCAGATCAACAACCCCTGCAACGGATTCCACCCCACGCCCGCCCGCATGATTGTCACCCGACCGGAGGCAGCACGATGAACACCTTTGACACCCTCCTGATCGCCAACCGCGGCGAAATCGCTTGCCGGATCATCGAATCCGCCAGGAAGCTGGGACTTCGGACAGTAGTGGTCTTCTCGGAAGCAGACCGGGGCGCCAAGCACGTCCTGCTTGCCGACGAAGCCGTCCTCCTGGGGCCGGCACCCGCCAAAGACTCCTACCTGCGCGTCGACGCGATCCTTGAAGCGGCCAGGTCCACCGGCGCCGGTGCGATCCACCCCGGCTACGGCTTCCTGTCGGAGGACGCAGGCTTCGCCGAAGCCGTGGAGGCGGCCGGGCTTGTCTTCGTCGGCCCCACGGCCGCGCAGCTGCGGATTTTCGGCACCAAACATACCGCGCGCGACGCCGCCCGGTCGGCCGGGGTGCCCATGATCGCCGGGTCGGGGCTGCTGGAGAATGTGGACGCCGCCGTCGCGGCAGGCCAGGAGATCGGGTTCCCGCTGATGCTCAAGGCCACCGGTGGTGGTGGCGGCATAGGCATGACCGTGTGCCGTTCCGAAACAGAACTCGCGGAGAGTTTTCCCCGTGTTGCCCGCCTCGCGGACGCAAGCTTCGGGACCGCCGGCGTCTTCGCCGAACGGTATGTGGAAAACGCCCGGCACATCGAGGTCCAGGTCTTTGGCGACGGCAAGGGGCGCGTCGTCAGCCTTGGCGACAGGGACTGCTCCCTCCAGCGACGGCACCAGAAGGTCCTTGAGGAAGCCCCTGCGCCCGACCTTCCGGATGAGCTGCGTGAAGAACTCCACCGCACCTCCCGTGCCCTCTGCGCTTCCCTTTCCTACCGTTCCGCCGGCACCGTCGAGTTCGTCTACGACTCCACGCGCCAGGAAGCGTCCTTCCTGGAAGTCAATGCCCGGCTCCAAGTCGAGCACCCAGTCACCGAAGCTGTGACCGGCGTCGACCTGGTGGAGTGGATGCTGCGCCTCGCCCAAGGCGGCGCGCAAGCCGACGCCGTCCTCGCCGACGTCCCGGACGCCCTGCCGGTGACCGGCCACGCCGTTGAAGCGCGTGTGTATGCCGAGGACCCGGCCCGGGGCTTCCAGCCGAGCGCCGGCATCATCACGAACGCCACCTACCCGGGCGCGGAAGCAGCACGGGTTGATGCATGGGCCGGGACCGGAACCGAGGTTTCCACCAACTACGATCCGCTGCTCGGAAAAATCATCACTTCGGGCACGGACCGGACGGCCGCCTTCGACCAGCTGGCCCTGGCGCTTCGCAGCACGAGGATCGACGGCATCGAGACCAACCTGGGCATGCTCCGTGCCGCCGCCGACCTGGATGAGGTCCGCAGGGTCAGTCACTCCACCAGCACCCTGGACAACGTGGGGGATCCTGAACCACGTATTACCGTTAACAGCCCCGGACTGCAGTCGAGTGTCCAGGACTGGCCCGGAAGGACCGGTCTCTGGCAGATCGGCGTGCCGCCGAGCGGACCGATGGATGATCTCTCCTTCCGCCTGGGGAATACCGCACTTGGAAACGCCGAGGGCGCGCCCGGCCTTGAGTTCACCATGACAGGGCCGAGCCTCACCTTCACCCATGCCACCACCGTCTGTGTCACCGGGGCCGAGGTTGCGGTCACTGTTGACGGGCGCGACGTACCCGCCTGGACACCGGTCACTGTGCCGGCAGGCCGAACACTCGACGTCGGCACGGCGAACGGCAGGGGCCTGCGAGGCTACATCCTGTTCCAAGGAGGGCTGGACGTGCCCGAATACCTGGGCAGTGCCTCCACCTTCACACTGGGCCAGTTCGGTGGCCACGCCGGGCGCGTCCTGCGTGCCGGTGACGTGCTCCGTACGGTGATCTCCGCCGTCGGGCATGTACCGACGGCGGTTGTTCCGCTGGACAGCCGTCCCGCGCTCACCTCCACGTGGGAACTGACGGTCGTCGAGGGGCCGCACGGTGCCCCCGAGTTCTTCCAGCGCGAGGACATCGAGGAGCTGTACGCCACGGACTACGAGGTGCACTTCAATTCGGCCCGCACCGGCGTCAGGCTCATCGGACCCAAGCCGCGTTGGGCCCGGACCGACGGCGGCGAGGCGGGGCTGCACCCCTCCAACATTCACGACACCGCTTACTCAGTGGGCGCCCTGGACTTCACCGGGGACACCCCCATCCTGCTCGGGCCTGACGGCCCCAGCCTTGGCGGCTTCGTTTGCCCGGTCACCGTAGTCACCGCAGATCGATGGAAGCTCGGCCAGCTTCGGCCAGGGGACAAAGTCAGGTTTGTCCCGGTCACAGTCACCCAAGCCCCCTCTGCCAAGGACCTTGGGCCTGGCCGCCAGCTGGTGCTGCCGGGGGATACTGCATGGTCGTCATTGACGGGAACTACCAGCCGTCCTCCCCGCGGCGACGGCGACGACGGCGTACTGGGCAGGGCGCCGGAGGTCGACGGCAGGCCTGCCGTGACTTACCGTCGTTCCGGCGACGACAACCTGCTGGTCGAATACGGTGAGATGGTACTGGACCTTGGGCTCCGCGCACGGGTCCACGCTCTGCACCAGCACCTTGAACAGCTTCGGGTTCCCGGGATCGTTGACCTGACCCCCGGGATCCGGTCGCTGCAGATCAAGGTTGACCCCTCTGTTCTGTCCACGAAGCGGCTGCTCAATGTGGTTCGGGAGGTCGAAGCCGTGCTCCCGGCAAGCTCCGAACTGGTGGTCCCGAGCCGGACGGTCCGGCTTCCGCTCTCCTGGGACGATCCGGCTACTCGCGAGGCCATCGAACGGTACATGGCCGGTGTTCGGGATGACGCACCGTGGTGCCCATGGAACATCGAGTTCATCCGCAGGATCAACGGCCTCGACTCCGTCAATGATGTCTTTGATACGGTTTTCGACGCCGACTACCTGGTCCTCGGGCTGGGGGATGTGTACCTCGGCGCGCCAGTGGCCACCCCCTTGGATCCGCGGCACCGGCTGGTGACCACCAAGTACAACCCGGCCCGCACCTGGACCCCGGAGAACGCGGTGGGAATCGGCGGGGCGTACATGTGCATCTACGGCATGGAGGGCCCCGGCGGCTACCAGTTCGTTGGCCGCACCACCCAAGTGTGGTCCCGGTACGCGGACTCTGCGCCCTTTGAGCCTGGATCGCCATGGCTGCTTCGCTTCTTCGACCGCATTTCCTGGTACCCGGTCAGTCCAGAGGAACTCCTGGACCTCCGGGCCGACATGGCAGCCGGCCGCGGCCGCGGCGTGGAAATCGAAGACGGCACCTTCTCCCTGGCCGAGCACGAGACCTTCCTGGCTGAGAACTGCGAGTCCATTGAGGCATTCCGCCAGAAGCAGGGCGCAGCCTTCGCAGTGGAACGGCAGGCATGGGCCGATGCCGGCGAGTTCGACCGTGCGGAAGCATTGGTCGGCATTGAGGCCCCCGCTGTAGAGGAGGCTGTAGTCCCCGAAGGCGGTTCCCTGGTTTCGGCGCCCTTCGCTGCCAGTGTGTGGAAAGTGGACGTTGCGGAAGGCGAACGGGTAGCGAAGGGCCAGCCGCTGGTGTCATTGGAGGCCATGAAGATGGAAACCATCCTTGAAGCCCCCTGCGATGGCGTGGTGCTCCGTGTCCTCCCGAAGGCCGGATCCCAAGTGGTAGCCGGGGAAGCGGTTGTGGTGCTCGGCGGGATGGAGCTGGAGCCCGACGGCGACGACCTGCAAGCACCCGAACTGGAAGAAGCAGCAGTATGAACACGGTTATGAACGGCAGTGCTACCGCCCGTGTGCATGCCGCACTGGCAGCGATCGACACGGTGGACCGCCCCGAAATCTGGATCACGCTACGGACACCGCAGGAGCTGTTGGCCGAGGCGGCGCGCATTGACGCCGCAGTTGCCGGGGGCGCGGACTTGCCTTTGGCCGGTCTCCTGCTGGCGGTGAAGAACAATGTTGACGTCGCCGGAATCCCAACTACGGCGGGGTGCCCCGGCTTTGCCTATACACCGACGGAGGACGCGGAAGCGGTTGCCCGTCTCCGGGCAGCCGGCGCACTCGTGCTCGGGACAACCAACCTGGACCAGTTCGCCACCGGCCTGGCGGGGACCCGCAGCCCCTACGGTGCAGTTCGGGACTCACGGCGCCCGGAGTACATCTCCGGTGGTTCCAGTTCCGGTTCCGCTGTTGCCGTTGCCCTCGGACTGGTGGACATAGCGATCGGAACAGACACTGCAGGCTCCGGCCGAGTCCCCGCAGGCCTGCAGGGCATTGTGGGTATCAAACCGACGCTGGATGTCGTCTCTACCGTCGGCGTTGTGCCTGCCTGCCGGTCCTGGGACGCCGTCACCATCTTCGCCCGGCACCTGGCCACCGCCGAACTGGCCATGGGCATCATGGCCGGAAACTCGCGGGCTTGGCCGGCGGACATCCGGCTCGCCGCGCCGCAGAGACCCCGGGTGGCTTACCCGGCGGCCCTTCCGGCCCTCCCGGAAGCCTGGGCGACCGAGTTCGCCCGCCACGTAGACCGGCTGCAGGCTTCCGGTGTGGACACCGAACCAATCGGATTCGACGCCTTCCTCGAGGCAGCCCGGTTGCTGTACGACGGCGGCCTGGTCGCCGAACGCTACGCCGCGGTGGGCAGCTTCCTGGAAACGCTCGACGCCGGAACCAAGGCTTCCGGGGACATCGATCCCACTGTTGCGGCCATCATCGGGGCGGCCGGCAACGTGCCGGCGCATCGTTATGTTGGCGACACCGCCCGGCTGGAAGCGCTGAAACGGGAGGCCCTGGCGGCCCTCGACGGCTTCGATGCGCTGCTGATTCCCACCACAGCCTTCCACCCAACAATTGCTCAAGTAGCCGCTGATCCCGTCGGAGTGAATTCGCTGATGGGCACCTACACCAACTTCTGCAACCTGTTCGATCTGTGTGCGGTGGCCGTCCCGGCAGGGGAGGTGGACGGTGCCCAGTTCGGGCTAACCGTGGTGGGCAGGACATTCGACGATGCCGTGGTTGCCGAACTTGCCCGTAGCCTCGAAATCACACCCGCTCCGCCCGAGCTTTTTGCTTCCGGAGCCGCAGGGGAGTCCTGCGTGGAAGGCGGCAGGCCGCCGTCGTCCCTTCCTTGGCCAGTGGCTGCGGGTGCAGTGGCTGTTCCGTTGGTGGTGATTGGGGCGCACCGCCGGGGCCAGCCATTGGCTCCACAGCTGGAGGAACTTGGCGGCGTGTGGGACGGGCCCGTTCGGACAGCACCCCGATACCGAATGGTCGCCCTTGACACGAATCCGCCGAAGCCCGGAATGTACCGCTCGTCCGAAGGGGCCGAACTGGTGGGTGAACGCTGGTTCGTGTCCGAGGGAGGATTGGGAAATTTCCTTGCAAACTTGCCGGAACCTATGCTGCTGGGACGGGTCGAACTCGCCGACGGCACGACGGCGGTCGGATTCGCGTGCGACTCCCTGGCAGCCGCGACCGGAAAGGACATCACCCACTACGGAGACTGGCTCGCTTACCTTCAGGACCCCGACAACGCCCACGGGAAGCCGTCCCGGAGATTGCGGCATGGCCTGGGTGACGCCGTCCTGGCGGGGTTTGCCCGCGGAGGTCCCAGCTAAACCGGACCGATACGCGAAACGTCTGGATTTCCTGTCACGGAAGTCCTCGCAGATGCTCCCTATCCCGTGGTAGAGGCTCCGATCCTTCCGTCAAGCCAATACTGCTGTTCGATCGAGTCAAACGGTTACGTGTCCAAAAACGGAGGCGCTAGGCCGACTGTGGCATGGCATGTGGAAGTTGTTCCGGTAGGCGGTGGTTTTGTTGGTGTTCCAGCCTGCGATGATGCCGGCTCCGAGCATGTGGTCGATGAGGGGTGCGAAGCGGTAGCCGGGGTCGGTCCCTCCTTGCGCCTACATCTGCTCATGCGTGTGAGTGGCAGTAGCGACATGACGCGGATCCGGAAGCGCTCTAGATGTGCAGGGGCATTTCGAGGTGAGAGTTCGGCGGCAATGGTCGGCGAGTGCCATCGAATGGTTCTTGGCCGTATCCTCGAAGCGCACCACGCAAGCGAGCGGGACGCCGTCCCGACGCAGATGAGCGCTCCAGGTTGTTAGCGGCCATGAAAAACTGCCCATCGGTGGCCATGAGATCTGCCCACTTTCTTACTGAACCGACCGCGTCTTGAGCGGTGGGGGCCTCTTCCCGGGATTTGATGACGGTGTCTAAGCGCACCAAAGTCGCCAGAAAGAGGCCCTGTATGAAGTCTGACGGAGAAATCATGGAAATACTTACTGCCTACGATCTGACTGGATCGTTGCGGGCAACCGCGGAACTGACGGGCTGTTCCCATCACACTGTTGCCAGGCATGTTGCTGCCCTGGACGCAGGGCGCCCGATCGCTGAGCCCGCAGCCAGGGACCGTGTCACGGACGGGTTCTTGCCCAAGATTGAGGAATGGGTCGAGTCGTCCAAAGGCCGGATCCGCGCCGATAGAGCCCACGAAAAGTTGCTGGCCATGGGCTATGAGGGTTCGGAACGTTCGGCCCGACGGGCGATTGCACGGGCCAAGGCCGCGTGGCGGTTGGGTCACGTGCGGTTCACCGGCCGTGGATTACCGAGCCGGGGATGTGGCTGCAGTACGACTTCGGTGACGGGCCCCGGATCAATAGGGTGAAGACCGTCCTGTTCGTTGCCTGGTTGGCGTTCTCGAGGTTCCGGCTTGTGATCCCGTTGCGGGACCGGACCGCGCCGAGCGTGTTCGCCGCCCTGGACCGGTGCTTCCGGGTCTTGGGCGGGGCTCCGACCTACGTCCTGACCGATAACGAGAAGACTGTGACCACGGCCCACGTTGCCGGGGTGCCGGTGCGGAACCAGCAGACCCTGGACTTCGCCCGCCACTACGGGGTCACGGTACTGACCTGTCAACCAGCGGACCCGGCGAGCAAAGGCGGTGTCGAAGCATCGGTGAAGCTGGCCAAAGCCGATCTCGTTCCCAAAGACACGAACCTGTGCGCAGACTACGGCTCCTTTGCCGAGCTTGAGGCGGCCTGCGAGGCGTTCATGGACGAGGTGAACAACCGGGAGCACCGCACCATCCGGCGCAAACCCGCCGCAGCGCTGGCTGAGGAACAATCCAGGCAGCACCGGATCCCCGATGCAGCACCGGATCCCCGATGCAGCGCACACGGTCGCGTTCGGGCTGGCCCGCACGGTTCCGGAGAACACCCCGATGGTCACGTTCGAGAATGCTCAGTATTCCGTTCCAGCGCATCTGCTCGGGTCCCGGGTGTTTGTCCGCACCCATGGCGCCGGCCCAGATGAACAGATCATCATCGTCCATCACGGCGCCGCCGGTCCCGTTGAGGTCGCCCGCCATCACCGGGCACGACCAGGCAGCCCTGCCATGGCCGATGAACACTTCCCGGGAACCAGAACCAGGATCCCGGGTGACTATGCAGTCAAAGCGCGCAGCGCGGACGAGGCCGAGTTCCTGGCCATCGGTGAAGGGGCTTCTCGAGGCCGCCGCTGCTGGCACCGCACGGATGAACGTGAAGATGGCCGAGGCGGTGACCTTGGCCAAAATTGCCGGCACTATCGAAGTCGACAAAGCTCTAGGCAACGCGGCCTTCCGGGGCGCTTCGCGCACGGGGATCTGGCCTCGATCCTGAAGGCCGCCAAGTCCCGCACCACCACCCACGCCGCTAACGAGAGCACTTCCCTGACTCAGGGCACCAGCGCCAGGGCAGCCATGGGTGCCCGTCCGTTCACCACACCCATCACTTTGCAGGAGGGCCCTGATGAGCCCGGTCACAACCCCGGACACCAGCGCACCGGCACTGCCAGCGGAGCTGGAAGCGTTGATGCGGCAACTGAAAATGCCCCATGCCCGGGCCCTTGCCCCGGAACTGATCGCGACCGCACGCGCCCAGCGCTGGGAACCCTTCGAGGTCATCAAAGCCCTCTTCGCGGAGGAAACCGCCGGCCGGGCACCGTCCATGCTCGCTACCCGCCGCAAAAGCAGTGGGGTTCCCCACAGGCAAAACCTTCGACGCCTGGGACCCAGTAGTCTCCTCAATGCCCGCGCCTACTCAACAAGCCCTTCGCACCTTGGAATGGATCACCCGCCGGGAAGACCTCGTCGTCTGCGGGCCTTCGGGAACCGGGAAAACATTCTTCCTCGAAGCCCTCGGCCAACAAGCAGTCGAGGCCGGCATGCGGGTCGCCTGGTTCAGGCTAGAAGACCTTGGCGCCTTGATTCGGGCCCACCGCACCGACGACGACGTCACCCGAGCCGTGACCAGAATCCTCCGCGCCGAACTCGTCGTCATCGATGACATCGGTCTGCTGCCCGTAGCCACCGACGCCGCCGAAGGACTCTACCGGGTCGTCGACGCAGCATAGGAAAACGTTCCGTCGCGATCTCCTCGAACCTTGCACCCCGCCGGCTTCGACGAACTCATGCCCAAAACCCTCGCCACCGCCTCCGTTGACCGGCTCCTGCACCACGCCCACGTCTGCCAAACCAGCGGCGGCTCCATCCGCCTCACCCACGCCCTCGCAGGAAAAGGAGTCACCCAACTGGACTAACACCACCCAACAATGGACAACCCCGCCGAGAACCCTCAGTGGGCAGATCTGTTGGCCATCATCGGGCAGTTTTACTGGCCACCAGCAGGCACATCAACTGGCCGCCCGTGGGCAGAAACTAATGGCCATTGACAGCGGCAGGCTCAGGGAGCTCGCAGGAGCTGGGTAGACCCTGTAAGGAAGCGCGCAATATGCCCGCGTCCTGGCAATTAGTCATCGCTGGATCGTCCGTTTGCTCGTTCTTGACGCCACCGCAGGAGTTCTTCGAAGGCGAACCTTGCACTGGCAGTGCGTCGCGCCGCTCCCTCGATAGGTTGAGGAGGTGCCACGAGGTTAGCTCGGTCCGCACCATCCTCACCGGAGTACCGTTCCAAGGAGGCTCGCCATGAAAATTGTCTCGCAGTACGGAATACGTCAGATCGGGCCGGGTGATGGAGCATGATTGAGGTTGCATTGTCGGTGATACTGAAAGCCAAACCCGGCAAGGAGAAGGACGTCGCGGATTTCCTCCGTTCCGGGCGCTCGGTCGTTGAACAGGAGCCGGGTACACGCGCTTGGTTCGCCCTCCAGTTTGACGAATCGACTTTCGGAGTATTTGACGTTTTCCCCGATGACGAGGCCCGCCAAACACACCTCTCTGGGGGAGTCGGGCAGGCACTTGCCGCTCAGGGAGCAGAGCTGTTCAGCGCGGAACCGAACATACAGAACATCGACGTGCTCGCCTACAAGCTTCCCGGTGACGGCGGATAGAGGACGCAAGCCGCCCCTGTGCACCCACCTCATGCACAGGTTTAGGAGCGGAGGGTGACACGCTCGGATAGCAGCCGTGCCGAGGCGTTCAGCGACGCCGTCATCGCGATAGTCATCACGCTCCTGGTCCTTGAGCTCACGCCGCCAGAGACCGAGCCTGGCGGGCTTTTGGCTGGATTGCTGGGGCAATGGCCCGCTTATCTGGCGTATGCGGCCTCCTACATCTATCTGGCCGAGATCTGGCTCAATCACAAATCCGCGTTCTCCCGTATTCGGCAGATGGATATCGGCCTACAGTGGGCCAATCTGGCAATCCTCGCCACGCTCGCCCTTTTGCCTTGGCCGACAGCCGTGATCATCGATACAGCCAAGACTGGTAATCTGGCCGACGAGCGGGTCGCGGTCGCGCTGTACGCGATTGTCGGCGCACTGCTGTGCCTGTCATGGCTGGTGTTCTTCTCGCACTTGGCACGCCATCCTGAGCTCACCGAGGAGGAAGTGGAGGGTTCCTACTTCGCGCGCGAGCGACCACGTGCCCTTGCCGGGGTGGTGCTGTACCTCGCGGCGGGAACGGTAGGTGTCCTCGTCCATCCGTTGGTCGCATCGGTGATTTTCGTGATCCTGCCTGTTTTCTACGGTCTCACCAGCCACGGGTTTGATCACAGGCCGGACTTCCTCCGAGGTCTTTAGGCCGCTGTCCGCCAGCTGTAATCGCGTTACCTTGCCGCACTGACTTTGCAAGCGGGATTCCCGGCCCCTAGGGTACTAAGGAAGCTTACCTTTTTTGGTTGAGTGAAGTAGTCGCCGATCAACATCGAGGAGAACGTGCAGTGCCAGCTGAGGACAACATCAAGATTCCAGGGGCTCCGTCTATTGAGCAGCCCGCCGTAGAAGAGCCCACAGCGGCGCGTGAGCCGTTGCCGCCGAAGCCTGATCAGCAGGGGCCGGAGGCCGTGTCAGCCACGGGGAGCCCCACCGGCGCACCCGCAAACTCACGTGCCCAGTCCGGCCAGTACCTGACAACGGCCCAAGGTCTGAGGCTCGGAGATACAGACCATTCCTTGAAGGCCGGGCCGCGCGGCCCGATTTTGCTGCAGGACCATCACTTGCGTGAGAAGATCACTCACTTTGATCACGAGAGAATTCCCGAGCGTGTGGTTCACGCCAGAGGAGCCGGGGCGCATGGAACGTTCCGCTCTTACGGCACGGCTTCGAAAATCACCAGGGCAGGGTTCCTTGCGCCGGATGTAGAAACCCCGGTGTTCGTGAGGTTTTCCACTGTTCTGGGATCCAGAGGGTCAGCCGACACGGTCCGTGACACCCGTGGCTTTTCCACGAAGTTCTACACGGATGAGGGTACCTACGACCTGGTGGGGAATAACATTCCAGTTTTCTTCATTCAGGACGGCATCAAGTTCCCGGACCTCATTCACGCGGGGAAACCGCATCCTGACAGGGAAATCCCGCAGGCTCAGAGTGCGCACGACACATTTTGGGATTTTGTTTCGTTGCATACCGAAGCGCAAGCCCACACGATGTGGAATATGTCGGACCGCGGAATTCCCCGTTCCTACCGGACCATGGAAGGGTTCGGCGTCCACACATTCCGGTTGGTGGATGCTGCAGGTAAGACCACTCTGGTGAAATTCCACTGGAAGCCGAAGTTGGGTGTTCACTCATTGGTGTGGGAGGAGGCCCAGATTATTAACGGCATGGATCCCGATTTCCACCGTCGTGATCTGGCGGATGCGATCGAATCAGGAGCGTACCCGGAGTGGGAGCTTGGCATCCAGACGTTCCCGGACACTGAAGATCAAATGTTTGAAGGTATCGACCTTCTGGATCCCACCAAGTTCATCCCTGAGGAACTGGCTCCGGTTCAGCCGATCGGGCTGATGACGCTGAACGCCAACCCGACCAACTACTTTGCCGAGACCGAGCAGGTAGCCTTCCACCCGGGACACCTCGTCCCAGGCATCGATGTCACTAATGATCCGCTGCTCCAGGTCCGCCTGTTCTCATACCTGGACACGCAGATTTCACGGCTCGGTGGACCGAACTTCGCCCAAATTCCCATCAATCGGCCCCACGCCCCGGTCAACGACATGCTGCGGGACGGGATGCACCAGACTGCCGTGCATGGGGGAGTGGCCCCTTACCATCCGAATTCCCTTGATGGTGGTTGCCCGTTCATGGCCGGGCAGGACGTGGGAGCATTCGTGGACGTACCTGAGGAAATCGCGGCAGGACTTAAGGAACGGAGAAACCCGGCGTCCTTCGATGACCACTTCAGTCAAGCCCGGCTGTTCTTCCGCAGTTTGACGTCGGTAGAGCAGGACCACGTGATTCAGGCCTACACGTTTGAGCTTGGCAAGTGCTATGAAGCGGTGATCCGGGAACGGCAACTCGTGGCGCTGGCTAACATTGATGCCGGGCTTTGCGCTGCCGTCGCCAAGGGCCTCGGGATGCCGGCTCCCACGGCCACCGTTGACACGCCGGACGTGGAGCCCAGCCCCGCTGTGTCCCAGATTGGCGGGAAATGGCCTGTTGCTGGTCGCGTCGTGGGCATCATCGCGGACAGTGAAGGTGACATGTCGCTGGTGGCCGCAGCACGCGATGCGGTTGACGCGGCAGGCATGGTCCCCCTTGTCATTGCGCCGTCCGGTGGCGTGTTGGAGCCGAAGCATGGTCCCGCAGTGACTGTCCAAAGGAGCTACCTCACAGCACGCTCGATCGAGTTCGACGCAATAATTGCAGCTGGCGGAGGCATTCCGGCAGCCGATGCCATTCCGGGCCGCGATGCCAAGGCTGGTGAACCGGGTGCGACCTCTGATCCGCGTGTGGTTCTCATGGTCTCTGAAGCTTTCCGTCATGGCAAAGCCATTGGCGCCTGGGGTCCAGGTGCCGCAGTTCTGGATGCGGCCGGCGTCCCTCACGATGCCCCCGGAATCATCAGTGGAGAAGGCCCGGACACGGTGATTCCGGTGGTCCGGGAACTGCTTTCTGCACACCGGGCGTGGGAGCGGTTCCCGGCGGCAGGATCAGTTTCGTAGCACTTCCTGTAGAACGCTGTTAAGTTCGACGGCGGTGGGTTGCCCATGCGGGCCAGCCCGCCGCCGTCGTAATTTCCCGGGTGACGGTTGCCCAGAAGTTGTACCCCGGAAACTTGATGCGGGAAACTGGGCCGGTGGCGTGACTGTTCTTCTGTGTCGTCCGGGGCCTGGTGCTGTGCGGGGCAGATCAGTCGACGAGATGGTCATCCTCAGCGCGCCGGATGACCATGGTTCCAGCTGCGGTTTCTTCGCGGAGTGAACGAATGATCTGGGCCTGTGCCTCTTCCACTTGTGACGCCCGAACGGGGCCGGCGGAGGCCATCTCAAATGCCAGGATTTCGCTATTTCGAGCAGAGATATTGTTGCGGACCGTTTCGAGGACCACGCCTGAAGCGCCTTTGAGGGCGATTCCCAGGATCGCTGGACTGACGTTTCGCAGGAGCCGCTGAATGTCCCGCCGCTCGAGCCTGACAATGTCCTTGAATGTCAGCATTTGAGCGCGGACATCGCCAGCGAGTTCAGCGTCAAGCACTTCCAAACCTTCCAAAACCGTGCGTTCTGTCTTTGTGTCCGCCCGGGTGATGATGTCTACAAGCGGCTGGATGCCGCCGACGTTTTCGGAGGGCTTCCCATGTGAGACCGCCGATCCTGCACGCTGTTTCAGCACATCGGCCACGATCGTGACCACTTCGGGTATTCACGGGCTTTGGCTCCGCCCAACCTTTGCTTGGGTTAGCTCAGATGGCAGGGAGTTGCGCGCGTACGAGACGCAATCGTACCTAGGGTACGTAGGAGTCTCATTACTCTGGTCTGCAGAGCAGGAGCACGTGGATTCATTCTTCCCCCACGTTCGCCCCGTTCTGAACGTGGTGAAAGCCACGGATGAGATGATGAAAATCATCGCCGATTTGGAGAGAAAATAGAGTCCCCCCGACTTCACGGGACCAAGGTTAACGTCGCATCAAAGGATCCGCAGCCGGACACTATAGCGCCCTTGATTCCGGCCTGATTGGGGGTGCCGCTCTAAGAGCATAGCCGGGTAGCACGCCGGCAAGCCTGACCGGGGCGAGGCCGTAGAGCCGCTTCAATTACTCGCTCTTGGCATGGCCCGGAGATATGCAGCGTACAAGCCTGCCATTGATAGACCTTCGCCTGCACAACGAGCTTTGGCGGTTACGAAGAGCTCCTCGAATACTGCCGAGGGAAACGGGTGAATCTTCCCCGCTCCAGCGTGGGCCTCGTCGGAGTGGATGCAGGTCATGGACCAGGGCCGGCAAAGCCGCCCTGGAGCTGACCTTGCGGCGTTGCAGCGCCTCGAAGTCCAGCCGGTCCTTGTTCCATGTGACCGCTTCACCGTCCAGGACCACGCCGGGCGGGACCTGTGCGAAGACGGAGCCGGAGCCGTCATAAAAGAAGGCTGTGCGGCGATTCTTGACGAACAATCAGGCGAAAGTGATATCTCTCACGTAGCCTCAGTTCCATGCCCCGTTTCTTGCCTGCTGTTGTGGCTACAACAGCGATCGTCTTTGCCTGTTCCGCGCTTTCTCAGTCTACTGGTTCGGCTTATGCCGCGCCGGACGTGCCAGCCACGATACAAACAGGGACCAACCCCCACGCCGTGGCAGTAAACGCGACGACCAATAAGATTTACGTAGCAAATTCCGGTGATAGTTCCGTCACGGTCATCGATGGGTCAACGAACAGCACTACTGCCGTGAGCGCCGGCGCCAGGCCAATCGGCCTCGTAGTTAATCCCGTCACCAACAAAACGTACGTGGCAAACAGTGACAGTAACTCAGTGACTGTGATCGACGGTGCAACGAATGCCACCGTTACCGTTCCGGTCGGCACTCAGCCCAATGACATTGCCGTCAATACCAAGACGAACAAGGTCTACGTCGCCAACCTTCTGGCGGGTTCAGTAACAGTCCTCGACGGTCTCACCCACGCGACGATCGACGTTGCTACCGGCAACTGGCCGACGGACCTGGTGGTAAATGATGTGACCAACAAGATCTACGTTACAAACCACAATGACAACACGGTGACGGTCATTGACGGACTCTCCAATGACACCGTGAAAGTCCCTACCGGAGAAGGGCCCCGGGACCCCGCGGTCAATGTTGTTACCAACAAGGTATACGTACCGAACAGTTACGGCGGATCCGTGACTGTGATCGAGGGTGCCTCAAATGCGACGTCAACCATCAATCTTCCGATCCCCCCATGGGCCCTCGCCTTAAATTCAACCACCAATAAAATTTTCGCCGCTAACTACCTCGACGTCGGTGCCATCATCGATGGCGCTACTCTGTCTGTGGCGGAAAAGAGTTTCGGCTCTTCAGCGATGGAAATGGTAGTCAACGAATCCACCAACCAACTTTTCAGCGTAAATTACCCCACCAACACGGTCACCGTGTTGGATGGTGCCAGCAACACAACCAAGACGATCCCCGTTGGTGCAGGTCCCAGTGCCCTGGCCCTCAACGAGGCCACCGGCGTGGTCTACGTGGCCAACTCCGACGGCAACTCCGTCTCAGCCCTTCACGTCGAACCCGGGCCGGCGATGGGGCGAAGCGACTATAACGGCGACGGTCATCCCGACGTCCTCGCCAGCGATACCTCTGGTGTGCTCTGGCTCTATCCTGGCAACGGCACAGGTGGTTGGCTTCCACGCGTCCAGGCCGGTCAGGGCTGGAATGTCATGACGTCAATCATCGGTCCGGGTGACTTCAATGGGGACGGTCATCCGGACGTCTTGGCCCGGGACTCTGCTGGAACCCTTTGGCTTTACCCGGGTAATGGCGCCGGTGGTTGGCTTGCGCGTGTCCAGGCCGGTCAGGGCTGGAATGTCATGACGTCAATCATCGGTCCGGGTGACTTCAATGGGGACGGTCATCCGGACGTCTTGGCCCGGGACTCTGCTGGAACCCTTTGGCTTTACCCGGGTAATGGCGCCGGTGGTTGGCTTGCGCGTGTCCAGGCCGGTCAGGGCTGGAATGTCATGACGTCAATCATCGGTCCCGGTGACTTTAATGGCGATGGTCGTGCCGATGTGCTGGCTCGGGACTCTGCTGGAACCCTTTGGCTTTACCCGGGTAATGGCGCCGGTGGTTGGCTTGCGCGTGTCCAGGCCGGTCAGGGCTGGAATGTCATGACGTCAATCACCGGTCCCGGTGACTTTAATGGCGATGGTCGTGCCGATGTGCTGGCTCGGGACGCTGCTGGAACCCTTTGGCTTTACCCGGGTAATGGCGCCGGTGGTTGGCTTGCGCGTGTCCAGGCCGGTCAGGGCTGGAATGTCATGACGTCAATCGTCTGATGGAAGTTTCTGCGCCAGCATGATCCGGATTCCGCTGGGGTCGCGAAGATAGGTCAGCCTGTAAACATCCTGGTAGTTCGCCACGCCACGGAGCGGATGGCACGCATGCTTCGCGGCGATCTAAGCGGCAACGATGGAGGTTTTCGAAGAGCTCAGAAGCTCGCTGATCCGCGCCGCACGCGCTTCCTTAGCGCTGCCCTCGAAGGTCTCCCTGCGCGAAGAGCATTCCGAAGACGAGCTTCCTTGTGGCTGGTTTCCCTGTCGTGTCCTTTCGCAACGTGAATCTCCGGGTGGCGCCATCTCTCCACGGGCGCCCTGACCGGGGCTATACGGTAAGAATGAGGGATGACCAGGAGCCCGTTAGAGCCTCCAGTGAAGCTACCCGTCTTTCCTGGTATGTGTTTTTGGTGGGCTATTCAGTCAGACAACTTCCCGGATGTGTATCCCGAAGGAACCTTTGGGCGCCGTTGTTAGTTAGGGCTGGTCAACGGATTTCTTCCTTGGAATCGCTGCGAGATGTCCGGCCAGGCGACCTTGTCCTTCACTATTCCCGGCCCGCGGTCCGGGGCATCAGCCGGGTGGCCACGCCCCCAGTGCTGGCATACACACCGGCCCGTGGATACAGAGAACCCGAGGAAATGCCGGGAACATCGGTCCTCACGTGAAGTCCACCTAGCATGGGCGGAAAGTCCTCCAAGCGTTGCCGAAAGGACAAGGCCCCTGCATGACGCCTCTTCGGAGGGGTTTTGCTTTAACGTGTGTACATTCTGGCTGGTCGGGTCCCTCTGACCGGCGTGGGGTGTGCCTGGCGCCGTGGGTCGCCCGTTTGGTTGTGGGGCGCGGGTCCAGGGTCGTGGCCGGACGGCCCTCCGCAGTCTCTGTATTGGGGCAATGGGTTCCTGTCTCGGTCCGTCCGGTAGGACGTTGTTGTCCTACACCCCTTCATGGATGGGGGAGCTGAGTGCAACATGACTTCGAGGTCCTGCGCCGAAGTTCTTGTTTTGGCTCGTTTATGCTGGAGTTGAGAGGCGGCACTCGGGAGAGGTTTGTCTCGCCAAAGGGAGTGTGGATATTGTCCACACTTAATTCGACATTATCGCGTGTGAGGGCCAGAGCGACGTGACGCCCGTTCGCATGTGTGATGGCAAAGATCCGCACAAGTCACTCGTGCTGTAGGCCTCAAGACGCATAGTGCATCATCCTGACGCTTCTACCCTCCTGTTGCGAGTCTCTCCCCGCGCCCATCCAGATCGAGCGTGTAGACCACCAGCTGCACCTTGGGCGCGGGCCGTTCCTTCTCACGTTCGGGCCTGCGGACGTAGCCCAGCCGGCGGTAGAGGCGTTGGGAAGGTTCATTGTCGACGGCGGTGTCCAGCACCACGCGCGCGGCACCACGGTCTGCGGCAAGGCGCGCGGATTCGTCGAGGAGTTTTTGGCCAAGACCAGTCCGGCGTGCTTCCGGCAGCACAGCCAGCAACCTGAGTTCCACCTCACCTTCTTCAGCCTGTCGGCTAAGGCTGGAACCAAACGGCAGAAGGCTGGCCGTGCCCACCAGACGCCCGCTATCTTCGTCTTCGGCGACCAGAAGGACTCCTTCGCGGGCCCGTGCCGCGGCATCCAGCAGGAGTTCCAGCCTCTGTTCGTCCGGCTGGTGAGCGCCGGGGAGGTGGTGGCCAAAGCCTTCGTACGTCAGCCGCCCTACGGCGTCGTACTCTTCGGGGCGCGCCTGTCGAATCACGTAGGTGCCGGTGGCGACGGTTGGTGTGGTGGTCATGATTGTCCTTTCGGCTGCGGATCGAGTCCGAGGTGCGATTTCAGGGTTGTGCCCGCGTACTCAGTCCGCGCGAGTCCACGCTCCTGGAGCAGCGGGATGACCCCGGAAGCGAAGCGCTCCAAGTCCTGTGGCAGGAGCGAGAACATGAGGTTGAAGCCATCCGCGGCTCCTTCCGCATGCCAGCGTTCCAACGAGTCGGCTACGTGCTGGGGGGTGCCAATGAAGTCGTAGTTCCTTTTGTCACCTGTGAGGATGGAGTAGAGGTCCTTGAGGGTGACCGCATCCTCGCGGCCGTGGATCTGTTCGCCCGCGGACCGGAAATCTGTTCTGGGGTTGGTGATGGTGGGGATGCCCGACTGGGCCACTGTGGCATCGGCTCCCAGTCCCGTGAAGTCGAGCTGACCGGTGAAGTACTCCTGCAGGAAGTCCAGTACCTGCTGGTCGGTGATGAGGTTGTCCAACTCGCGGATATGTTCCACAGCTTCCTCACGGGTATCCGCGACCACGGGTGAGATTGCCTGATAGACAAATAGTTCGTCGGGGTTACGGCCGAACGCCGATGCCTGCGCACGCACCGATTCCCGGTAGGTTCTGGCCTGCGGAATATCTGGATGGCTCGCGAAAAGGGCGTTCGCGAATCGTGCGCCCAATCTTTGGCCAGGTCCCGAGGTTCCAGCCTGGGCCAGCAAGGGGGAGTGCTGCGGCGAGGGGCCGATGTTCAAGGGTCCCGCAACTTTGAAGAACTCACCTTGATAGCCCACACGGTTGAGTTTGTGACGGTCGAAAAAAGTCCCGGCTTCCTTGTCGTAGAGGAAGGCGTCCGTATCCCAGGAACTCCAGAGGCCTTGGGTTACCTCAACGAACTCCTCGGCGCGGCGGTAGCGGAGGCTGTGATCGAGGTGGTCCCGGGCGCTGAAATTGGCTGCCGTGCTGTTGGTGAGATCCCTTGTGGTGACAATGTTCCAGCCGACCCGCCCACCGCTGATGTGGTCCGCGGTCAGGGCGGCGCGGGCGAAGTTGAAGGGCTCGTCGTAGGAGGTTGATGAGGTCGCAATGAGACCGATGTTGCTGGTAACGGCGCCGAGGGCGGTGACAAGGCCTATGGGGTCAAAGCGGTTGAGAATGCCGGGGTTGGAGGTTTCGTCGATGGCGAGGGAGTCGCCCAGGAAGATGGCGTCGAACTTGGCGGCCTCAGCTGTCCTGGCCAGCTGCACCTGGTGGGCAAAATCTATGCTGGCCTGCGGGAAAGCTGTTTCGTGGCGCCATGACGCCAGATGGATGCCCGTGCCTACAAGGTAGGCGAAGAAATGGATCTGCTGGCGTTCACGCGTAAGTGTCTGGTTCATGGCCCTGTTCCGGGTTGATTGCGGGGACGCCTGTGTGGCGCAGACGCCCCCGCAAACAGCTACTTGGTCTTCTTGATGGCTGCTTCTTCGGCGGTGAGGACTTCCTGCAGCTTGGCAGCAGTCCAGTCGGCCTTGAACTGCAGGTTCCCGTCGTTGAGCTTGGTGACCGAAGCTTCAACTTCGGGTGTGTGATAGGCGTCCACGATCTTCTTCCAGGTGGGGTCGTCCTTGCGGTCCGACTTCACAACGAAGCCGTTGATGTAGGGTGCCAGGGAGTCCGAGTTCAGGTCCTCCTTGAAGATGATCTTGTCGTCGCCGAGGCCGCCTTTCTGGGCCTGCGTGTTGTTAACGACGGCGGCATCGGTGGTGCCCTTCAGGGCATTCACCGTTTGGTTGCTGTCAACCGGGACAACCTTGATCTTGCTCGAGGTGATCTCAGCAGGTGTGGACAGCGAGTTGCCGCCATCCTTGAGCTGCAGCAATCCGGCAGTCTGCAGATTCAGCAATGCCCGGGCCTGGTTCGTGGGGTTGTTGGGGATGGCAACCTCGGCGTCGGCCGGCAGTTCCTCCACGGATTTGAACTTCTCCGAGTACAGCGCAAGCGGATACACCGCAGTGGCACCCACCGGAACCAGTGTGCCGTTACTGTTCACGTTGAACTGGGACAGGTACTTCAGGTGCTGGAACAGATTGATGTCCACTTGCCCCTGCTGGGTCGCCGTATTGATTTGGGCGCCGTCAGTGAAGTTCTTGACCTCCAGGTCGACGCCCTGGTCCTTGAGCTTGTTCTTCAAAATGGTCCAGTGCTCTTCAGCACCGTCGTCCACGCCGATGACCACCTTGGTGTTTCCCGTGGTTGACGAACCACTGGAAGCACCCCCGCATGCCGAGAGCGATATGGCGGCGATCAGGCCGACGGCGGCAACTAACAGGCGGTTCTTCATGGTGCTTCTCCATACAAGGGTATTGATGCGAATGAAAGGTACGGGGTGTTCCCCCTGCCTCACGCTAGGCAGTTGGGCGGGTGGGAACCGAACGCCTTCGCAACACTCCGTCGCCTGCCGTTAAGGAAAGAAACCGCAGGTCACAGGGGGTCACTGGGTTCGATCCGAGGCCGGGGGCGCTGTTGGAATGGGCATCCAATCAACCCAAAAGGAGGCTGCGGTGAGCGCGATCGTTTCGCTGCGCGGCGTCAGCAAGGTGTTCCCGGTCCAAGGTGGCAAACGCACAGGCCAACGCACGGAGCCGGTCCGGGCCGTCGACCATGTCACGCTGGACATCGACGAGGGAACGGTCGTAGGCATTGTTGGTTACTCCGGCGCCGGCAAATCCACATTGGTTCGCCTGCTCAACGGCTTGGAAAGACCCACCGAGGGGCAGGTGTTCGTCAAAGGACAGGACATCTCCTCGCTGCCTGAAAGCCAGCTGAGGAAGGTGCGCGCCGGAACCGGAATGATCTTCCAGCAGTTCAACCTCTTGAAGTCCCGGACTGTTTTCGGGAACGTTGCCTACCCGTTGAAGGTGGCCGGCTGGCCAAAAGACCGGATCAAGCCGCGCGTCGACGAGCTGCTGGAGTTCGTGGGCATCGCGGACAAAGCCGGTTCCTACCCGCGGCGGCTCTCCGGCGGGCAGCAGCAACGCGTGGGCATCGCCCGTGCGCTGGCGAACGCCCCGGACATTCTGCTCGCGGATGAAGCCACGAGTGCCCTGGACCCGGAGACCACCCGCGACGTCCTGCGCCTGCTCCGACGCATCAACAAAGAACTCGGCACCACCGTTGTGGTGATCACCCACGAAATGCACGTCGTCCGCGAAATCTGCGACACCGTGGTGATGATGGAATCCGGTCGCGTAGTGGAAGCCGGGCCTACGTACACAGTCTTCGCTGATCCCCAGAGCGGCTCCACCCAACGCTTCGTCTCCACAGCTGTCCACGGCACACCGGAACCGGAAACCGTCAGCCGCCTCTCTGCGGCGCATCCCGGCCAGCTTGTCTCCATCGGCATTTCCGAGGCTGCGCCCACGCCCCTGGTTTCCGCCACGTTCGAGCGCCACGGTGTGGGCTCAAGTGTGGTCTTCGGCGGGGTTACCGAGATCCAGAACAAGATCCTCGGCACACTCACGTACGAACTCACCGGCAGCGATCACGCGATCGACGCGGCGCTCGCCGACTTAGGCGAGGTAACCGCCGTCGAACGCCAAACGGCCGCCGTCGAGCGACAGACGCCACCTGCCGACGGCGCCGTGCCGCACCTACCCGTCCCTGCCAACGCCGGAGAACAGCCATGACCGACTGGACGACCCTCCTGCCCGTCCTGGGCGAATCCTTCCAACAGACCATTTACATGGTGGTCATTACCGTGCTGCTCAGCGGCGTTGCCGGACTTGCGCTTGGCGTCACGCTCTACGCCACCAGGCCGGGAAACCTGTTTGCCAACAAGGCCGTGTTCTCCTTCCTGAATTTTCTGGTCAACATCATCCGGCCAATCCCGTTCATCATCTTCATCACGGCGATCGCACCGCTGACGTTGATCGTCATGGGAACGACCATCGGAACGACGGCGGCCATCCTTCCCATGGCGCTGATGGCCGGCGTCGTGATTGGGCGTGTCGTGGAGCAGAACCTCGTGGCCTCCGATCCCGGCGTGGTGGAAGCGGCCCGGGCAATGGGCGATAACCGGCTGCACATTCTCTGGGCCGTGGTAATTCCGGAGTCGCTTGCGCCACTCATCCTGGGGTACACCTTCATGATCATCGCGATCGTGGACGTGTCAGCCATGGCCGGGTACATCGGCGGCGGTGGCCTGGGAAACTTCGCCATCATGTACGGCTACCAGCAGTTCAACTGGGAAGTCACGCTGGTGACCGTTCTGATCATCATCGTCATGGTGCAGGCCGCGCAGTTGCTGGGCAACTTCCTGGCCCAGCGCATCCTCCGCCGCTAACTCTTTCAGGAGAAACCTTTATGCCTATCGAATTCCTCGGCATGGGTGCCGGCAACGACTCCACGGAGACCACGCCCGCCACCACGCCCTTCTTCGATCCCGCCTACGCGGTCCACATCGCTAAGATCCACGAAGACAACAACTGGGACCACGTCCTGTTCGCGTACAACTCGGCGACGCAGGATCCTTCCGTCCATGCGGCATGGGTGGCCGCCCACACCGAGCGAATACAGTTGCGTCTGGCGCACCGGCCCAACGTCTCCCATCCGACATTTGCAGCGCGCTCCTTTCTGACCTTGGACCATATTGCCAAGGGTCGCTTGACCGTCCATTTCATTACCGGCGGGAGCCAGGCGGATCAGGCCCGCGAGGGTGATTTCCTGGCCAAGGATGCACGATATGGACGGACGCAGGAGTACATGCAGATCGTCCGGCGGGCCTGGTCGGGCGACTCCTTTGATTGGGACGGCGAGCACTACCGCTTCGAGAATTTCGCTTCGGGCCTGGGCCCATTCAGCGGGAAGCGGCCAGGAATATCGTTCGGCGGATCATCGGATGCCGCCTGGGATGTGGGCGCTGCTGAGGCTGACATCTACGCTTTGTTTGGGGAACCGCTGGCCGATGCGGCTTCGCAGCAGGAGCAGATCCTGGCACGTGCCGCTTCATTGGGGCGCGTTGAACCGTTGCGTTGGCAGATTGCCTTCCGGCCAATCGTGGCGTCCACCGATGAGCTTGCGTGGGAGAAAGCGCAGGCCATCCTTGGGACATTCCAGGCCCGGCGTTCCGCCGGAGAGGTGATCGATCCCGTGCGTCACTATACGGGGAAGGCCGAAGCGGCCGGAACCCAACGGCTCCTCGCGGCAGCGGAGCGTGGAGACCATCACGACCGGGCACTCTGGACAGCGCTCGCCAAGGCTGCGGGCGGCGGAGGCGGAAGTGCGACGGCGTTGGTTGGCTCGTATGACACCGTCACGCAGGCCATCCTCGACTACCATGAGCTCGGTTTCGAGATCTTCGGCCTCCGCGGGTATGACTTCATAAAGGACGCCGTCGAGTTTGGCCAACATGTGATCCCCCAGCTGAAGCAGGAAGTCGCTCATCGGGAACAGGACAGGTCCGCCGAGGAGCTCCGGGCGAACCAGGCAGCGGCCCGTGGCCGCCTGCTTCAAGACCGTTCCTCTCTCACGTAATCACCCGTTTTCCCGCTCCCTCTTTCACGTAGGCACCTGTTCGGTGCAGTCCACTCTCACGATCCGCGTCCGCAGGAGGTGACTGAGGGTTTGGGGTCAGCTGAGGACGGCGGCAATCCGGCCGTCGACCAGGACCGCGAGCACTTCCGGGACCCCGCCCGCCTGGGAGCCGGCCAGTGGCTGGCCTGCGGCAACCGTGCGGTACGGGATACCTGCTGCAAGCGCCGGAGCAGTAGGGTCAACGTCGCCGAGTGATCGCAGGCTCACTACTCCCATCACTTCACGCGGGTGAACCGTCCCGAAGCTATCTCCCCGCTCCAGAACAAGGAACGCAGGCTCGTGAAGGTCCACGTCGCGCGCATGAAGTTCGACGGCGGCCGCAGCGACTGTCAGGCCGCTCGCCAGAAGGTGAACTCCCCTAAGCGCATTGGTGAGCAGGGAGCGTATGGTTCCTGGTGGCGCCGAACCAGACGCTGACCCTCGCGCATGCTCCTGTCGGGGCACCCGGAGTGGCCGCAGGTTTCTACCAGCTCAGCCAACGATTCGCCGCTGCATTGTGCTCAGCAGCGGCGGCAGGCATGTTCCTGCAGGCCCACGGAGAGTCTCGCGGCGAAGCCTCCAGGGCGGCCTTCCATCAGGGCATCGTGATGTGCTGCAGCCTCTTGGGCGTCGCCCTGCTGGCGGGCGGACTCGATTGGCTGCGTGAGGCGCGGGACCGCAAAAGGCGAGTGCCGCCGTCGTGACTTCCGGGAAGGAAGCCGCGACGACTGCGGCAATGCTCACGCCCGACCGCCCGACGGCGGCAGGTACTCAGCGCTCGGAGGCCACCGAACCGGTGGACGCCTGAGTTGTTTCGACGGGCGGGGCCGTGGGACCGGTGGTCGGGACGCCCGCGTCGCGAAGGGCCGGAAACCCGCCGTCGACATGGACCGCGTTGGCATATCCGAGGACTTTGAGCTTCTGCGCGACGGGCCTAGAGCCGTTGACGGAGCCGCAGAACACCACGATCTTTTGTTCCTGCCCGCTAACGTGCGGCAGGCGATGAGACGATGCAGGGCTGAAGTCTTCGTCCACATGCTCACGGTTGACCACCACGGCACCGGGGACGGCCCCGGTGCTGGCGCGGCCGCCCTCGCTGCGGACGTCAATGAGCAAGGCACCTTCTTCGATGAGCTTGGCCGCCTCTTCAGCCGTGATGAGCTGGGTGTCTTCCTGTACTGCTGTTTCGATGGACATGAATGTTCCTTTTGTTGGTGGGCGGAAAAGAGGGGAGCTAGAGACCCCAGGCCTCGGCGAGCAATTGGTAGGAGTTCTGCCGGTCGATGGGGTCGTGGGCAATAGTGGTGATGAGCAGTTCCTGGGCGCCGGTGGCGCGCTGCAGCGTCCGCAGTCCCTCGCTGACCTGACGGGGATCGCCGACGAACCTTGTGTCCAGGCGGTCCTTGATGAGGTCCTCGCCGGCGGTATCCAGGCGCAATTCCAAGGCATCTTCGGGGGAGGGGTACGCAATGGCGCCGTGGCCGCTGCGGATGCCGTAAACCCATTGCGCGTAACCCCGGGCCAAACGTTGGGCATGGCGTTCGTCCGGGGCCACCAGGACGTCGGCCGAAACAATTACGTGCGGTTCCTGGAGTGTGGCTGACGGCTTGAAGTGGGAGCGGTACTCCGCAACGGAGTCCAGCACGCCCGCTGGCGCGACGTGGTAATTCGCCCCGAAGGGGAGTCCCAGCTTACCGGCCAACCGTGCACTGGGACCGGCGGTTGAGCCGTGGACCCAGAACTGGGGCGACTGGCCCAGGGCAGGAGTTGCCGTTACTTCCTCGCCGTGCTGGGTCCTGTACTCGCCAGTGAAAAACCCGATGATGTCCTGGACATCGTTCTCGAAATTGTCCGTGTCGCCGGGGAAACGGCCCAGCAATTCACCCTGCAAGCGGAACTTGCGGGGAAGGACGGCGCCAAAGATCGGGCGAGGTGCGGGGACCAGCAGTCCGTCGACCACGCGATCGACGGCATCTGTGGATGTCGCTGCCGGAACTACTCCGGGAGCCGGCTCGCTGGGCGATTTCGGCGGGCCTGAACGTCCGAAGCCAAGGTCCAGCCGGTCCGGAAACACTGCCGCGAGCGTTCCGATGCTCTCGGCAATCTGGAGCGGCCTGTAATTTCCCAGCAGGGTGGCCGCAGTCCCAACACGGATGGCCTTGGTGGCGGACGCTACCAAACCGGCCAGGACATGTGGGGCTGATCCTGCGACGCCGGTGTTGAGGTGGTGCTCAGCCAGCCAGTACCGCGAGTATCCCAAAGCCTCGGCAGCGACGCCAAGGGCAACGGTGCTTCGCAACGCATCGCCGGGAGTCTGCCCGGCAGACACCGGGCTGAGGTCAAGGACTGACAGTGGGGTAACTGAAGGCTTCGGCATGTCACGACACTACGGATGAGCCACCAGCGGCCAAAGCCGGCCCGTCACCGTTCTCAACCCTGCTAAATCCAGCGAAACCCGGCGAAACGGGCCGTCACAGGAGGGCTGTAACTGCCCTGAAAAGCCTGGCACCAAGGCGTCCGGTCAGAAGCCACGGCCCGCACCGCCCAACGGGCGGATCTGGATGTGAAGGTCCGAAAGGCGCATGGTTAACGAGTTTGTGTGGGCGAGGGAGATCCACCTTTGCGTGATGTTGAATCCCAGGTGCGCCCAGCTGCTGGCGGCCTATTGGTTGTCGGCGGTTCATGCGCTGCTGTTGCCTGGAGGATGCCGGCCGCCTTTAGGCTTGGCGCATGATTGGAAGAATTGATGAAGTGGTGGTGGACTGCCGTAACCCGGCCGCGCTGGCTCAGTTTTGGTCGTTGGTTCTTGGTGGGACACCCGAACACCGAAGCGAGGACTGGTCATATATAGACCCGCCGGGGTGGACGCGGCTGGCTTTTCAGCGCGTACCGGAAGTCAAGCAGGTCAAAAACAGGTTGCATATCGATGTACTCGTTAAGGACGTTCCACAGGCGGCCGATACGGCTGTGGCCCTTGGCGCCGTCCGGGTGGGGTCGATGCATCGTGATTCGCCGGGAAGCTTCCAAGTTCTCCTGGACCCAGAGGGCAACGAATGGTGTGTCGTCCGCCCCAACACGCCTGAGTCGCTCCTGCCCGCGCAAGTTCAAGAAAACGATCGTTGAGCTGGCTTGGCTTTGGTGCCTCGGCTGCCTTCACGTAAGGAAAATGAAAAGCAGCTACCAACGCTGATGCCGAGGCCTGGTTGTACTAGCCCGGACTGCGCTGGGGTTGTCTGTCGGCCACACCTTCGACCGAAGCGTGGGCGAGGTCGCGGAGTTTCTGGTTCCGGTCATTGGAGGCTTTCTTCAGCATGTGGAATGCTTCCTCGTGGCTGCAACTGTTTTGCGAGATGATGATCCCGCATGAGTCAGCCCATCGGGGTAAGGATGAGGAGTCCTCGAGGAGGATGGGCCGCCCGGATTCCAGGGCGTCGATGCATGGGCCTTGCTCCAGGGACTGCTCGATGCGGTCCAGCGGCATTGCCTGGGCGCTGCTGCCGCCGATGGTGGCGGTGCGTTGTGTCGGCCCAACGTCACCGCGCATTCAATGGGCGTGCCAGTGGATCGGGCTTCATGCTGAAGCCCGGACACCATTGAGCGGCCAGGGTGCTCCCCAAGGTGGCAGCATCAATGTATCCGGCTTTACCGTTGCAACAATTCCGCACTCTGGCATGGGGCAGTTCTGTTGCTGATTTGTCCTGAAACAGGCGCTGCATGCCTCTGTGATTCCCGGGAAATAGCTGGCCGGATCCAAGGAGGGCGACGGAAGGCCGCCGTTGCCGCCGAGCGAAGGGAACGTGGGCGGCCTGCCCGCTGCAAGACCGCGCCTGACACCGGCAAACACCGCTATGAACCGGTAGGTAGTCCACCACCGAAGGGCTCCGAAAGTTGAGTACCGACTACTCGGGTGTACACAGGATCAGGAGGTCTTTAATCAATGAAGCGGCTCCCGAAGCAACTGCCGATGTCCCCCACATCCGGCAATTGTTGCCCATGGGTCCGCCAGCCAAGGCCGGATAGCGGTAACCAGAAGCCTGTCCGGTCTTCGGCTTGCCCGGAGCAGTTGCGGGGTGCGGGCTCGCCTACTTCCGTTGCTTCGCCAACGCCCGTCCCAACCGTGCAGCCGCTTCCTCGAGCTTCGGGGCGGGAACCTCACCGTAGGCCAAGCGTAGGTGCCGGTCAGCGTCGGTCCCCGGTCCTGAAGGGAAGAACGAACCCCGCTGGTACTCCACACCCTCGGCACTGGCATCGGCCGCCAGTTGGTCCGGGTCCACTGAAGAGTCTGCCAGTTTGGGCCAGAGGAACAGCCCGCCGTCGGGAAGAACGGTTTCGAACGCCCCCGGCGCCTCGCGATGCAGCGCGGCGACAAGTGTCTCTGCCCGGTTGCGATACAGGCCCCGGGCCCGCTCCAACGTTGCGTCGAAGATACCAGGATCCGAGGTCACCAGCTCGCCGATGATCGCTTGGACCAGCGTGGAGCTGTGCGAATCCTGCCTGCTGCGCAAAGCCACGAGATCGCCGGACAGGCGCTCGGGTGCCACGGTCCATCCGAGGCGAAGTCCTGGCCCCAGCGTTTTGGTGAACGTATTGATGTGGACGACGTGGTCAGAGTTATTGAATTCCTCTACGCTCTCCTGCTTACCGGCGAAGCGTAGTTCGCGGTACGGGTTGTCGGCCAGGATCACGAAGCCGTAGTGCTCGGCGAGCCGGACCAGCTCCCTCCGGGCTTCCCCGGGCAACGTACCTTGGGAAGGATTGTGGAAGTCCGGCACGGTATAGAGCGCGGACGGACGGGCGCCTGCGCGCAACTGGTCCGAGAGGTGATCGACGTCGAGACCCTGCGGTCCTACGAAAACGGGCAGGGTTCGCGCGTCCGACAACTGCAGCCCCCGCAGGAACAGGGGGAAGATCGGATTGTCCACCGCCACCAGGCCGCCGCGTTCCACCACGGATTGGATGGCCAGGGAGAGGCCGTGGAAGCCGCCGTTGGTGATCAGGATCCGCTCCACCGGGACTCCTTCGCGTTCGGCGATCCACTCCCGCAGCGGCGAGATGCCTTCCGTCCGGGAGTACTGGAGCGCCGGCACACCGGGCCTGGACAGAACCCGGGCCGTCGCGGCGGCCAGTTCCTCCGTGGGGAGGACGCTGGGATCCGGGATGCCGCCCAGGAGTTCGATCGCATCTGCCCTGCGGTCCCGCAGCGTCTGGTCACCGAATCCCTTCGGTGCGGTAAAGGCTTCGATCAATGCTGGGCGCCGGGTGGTGGTCAGGATCTGGGTGCTCATGCTGTGGCCTTCGCTAGTTGTTTGGCTTCCGTGGCAACCTCGCCAAGTGCGGCTGCGGGGGTGGCCAAGGGGATGGAGTCGAGGAGTGCGCGGGTGTATGGGTGTTGCGGTCGCGAGAAGATGTCTTCCACCGCTCCGTCTTCCACTACCTGCCCTTTTCGCAGGACAGAAACGGTGTCAGCCACCTGCCTCACCAGGGCCAGGTCGTGGGAAACAAACAGGTACGTCAGATCCAGTTCACGTTGCAGTTTGGACAGCAGCTCGAGGATCCCCGCCTGGACGCTCACGTCCAGTGCGGACGTAGGTTCATCCAGAACCACGACGTCGGGCCGCACCACCAGCGCCCGGGCGATCGCTACTCGCTGGCGCTGCCCGCCGGACAGGTGCGCGGGTCGCCTGGAGGCCACATCGGACGGTAAACCCACAGCCTCCAAAGCCTCGCGAACGCGCTGGGCGCGCTCGGGCTTGGTCCCTACACCGAACTGGTCCAACGGTTCGCGAATGATTCTGCTGACCCGCCAGGTCGGGTCCAACGAGGTGAACGGGTTTTGGTACACGAGCTGAAGGTGCCTGCGGATGTCGCGCACTTCGGCACGGGACCTGCCCGACGTCGATTGGCCGGCTACCGCGATCTGCCCACCGTCGGGCTGTTCAAGCCCAAGCAGCAACCGGACGGCAGTGGTCTTGCCGGAACCGGACTCGCCAACAAGAGCGTGCGTCCGTCCGCGTTCCACGGAGAAGGACACGCCGTCGCAGGCAAGGACGTCCATCCCGCCCGCTGAGAAGCGCTTCGTCACATCCCGAACATCAATCTGGAGCCGCGCTGATGGTGAGGAAACATGCCCAGTGCGGTAGTCGCCGTCGCGCGCTGGTTGAAACGCAGTGCGCTGGTCCCGGTACCTGTCCGGATGAAGCGCAGGCACGTCCGCCTGGAGGCTGCGGGCGTAATCCGTGCGCGGTGCGGCGAAGACGTCCCGGGACGGGCCGCTTTCCTGCACTGCGCCGTCCTTGAGCACCACCAAAGAATCGGCACGTTCGGCCGCGATGGCGAGGTCGTGCGTGATCAGCAGCAGACTGATGTCCAAGTCCCGGCGGAGTTCGGTGAGCATGTCCAGGATCAGCTTTTGCACTGTCACGTCCAAGGCGGAGGTCGGTTCGTCGGCCACAATCAGCGATGGCCGGGGGAGCACGGTGAGCGCGATCAGCACGCGTTGGAGCATGCCGCCGGAGAGCTGGTGAGGGTAGGAGTCGTACACCCGCACGGGATCGGGCAGTCCCACTTGCTCCAGCACGTCCAGGATCCTGCCACGGCGAACTGACGGATCGGTTTCGCCGAGCAGCGCCGCAGCTTCCTGTGCTTGGGCGCCGATGGTTCGGACCGGGTTCAGGGCAGACGCGGGATCCTGCGGGATGAACCCGAGTTGTCGGCCTCGCAGGGGACGGAACTGTTTCTCGGGGAGTGCCAGAATGTCGCGCCCGTTCAACGCCACGCGGCCCGCCGCCGTCGCTTCGCCGTGGGGGAGCAGGCGCAGGACGGCTTTGGCGATGGTCGACTTGCCCGAACCGGATTCGCCAATCAGCGCCAGGCTCTCGCCTTTGGCCACCGAAAACGAGACGTCATGGACGACGCCGGTGGGACCGTAGGCGATCGACAAGCCTTCCACTGTTAATAGGTCAGCTGACACGTCGGTGTCCTTTCGAATTTTCACTTGGCGTTTCGCAGCCAGCGGCTGATGCGGTTCACGGACAGGACGGTGACCACGATGACCAAAGCCGGCGCGTACACGAGCCATGGCGCGGTGACGTACGTTTTGCCGGAGGCGACCAGGAGTCCCCAGTCCGAGGCAGGGGGTGGATCGCCGTAGCCGAGGAAGGCCAGGGAGGCGATGATCAGGATGGACGTGCCGAACTGCAGGACCGCCAGGACCAGCACGGATCTGTAGGCGTTGGGGAGGACATGTCCCAGCAGCGCGTGCAGACGGTTTCCGCCCTCAAGGTAGGACGCTTCAACGTAGCTGGCGCTGCGGACCCGCATCACTTCTGCCCGCATCAGCCTGGCAAAGACGGCGACGGCGGACACTCCGGTGGCGATGGCCGCGTTGATCGTCTGGAAACCCAGCGAGCTGACGATGACCACGGCAAGGAGGAAGCCCGGAATGGCCAGCAGGACGTCAACGAAGCGGCCCAGGACAGCATCCACCCAGCCGCCGCGGAACCCGCTGGCCAGGCCAATGATGCTGCCGACCACCAGTCCGATGAGCACGGCAACCAAGGCACTTGTCACTGAGGAGGCGGTTCCGTGGACCACCCGGGCGTACTGGTCGCGGCCGAGGTAATCGGTGCCGAACCAGTGGGCGGCGCTCGGTGCCGCCAACTTGCTTGCGGTGTCGCCTGTGACGGGGCTCAGGGAGGTGAAGAGGCCCGGTACCAGTGACCACAGGATGACTACGAGGATCACGGCGAAGGACAGGATGACCGTTGCCGGGGGTAGGCCGGCAGTGAGCTTCCGGGACGCCGATCCGACGTTGCGGAGCTGTGCGTTGCTGAGGATGGCAGTCATGCGCCCACCTTCTCTTTGAGTTTGGTCTCCCGGATTTTGACGCGAGGATCCAACAGGGGCGAGGCAAGGTCCGCCACCAGGTTCACGGCGACAAAGACCACGGCTGATAGGGAAACGACCGCTTGAAGTACGGGTTGGTCCTCACCGGTCACGGCCTTTTGGACCACTGTGCCGATCCCATCCCGCCCGAAGATGGTCTCCGTAATCACCGAACCGCCCAGCAACTCGCCCACAATGAGAGCCACCATGGCCACCGACGGCAGGGCTGCGGGCTTCACGAGGTGCTTGGCGAACAGCCTGGCCTCGGTCAGCCCGCGGGAACGTGCCACCACGGCGTATTCCTGCCGGGATTCATGGTCCAGGCTGGCGATCAGGACCTCGGCCAAGGGTGCTGAAACCGGGATGGCCAGGGTGATCGCGGCGAACAGAGTAGCCACCGGGCTGTTGGGATCGGTAGTGGTGAACGAATGCAGCCGGAAGGCGAAGAATTCGATCAGTACCAAGCCGATGACAAAGTTGGGCACCGAGAGGAAGAACGAGGGAATGGACCGGACGATTGCAGCCCACTTGCCCGGCAGATACTGGGCGCCGTAGGCGATGGCACCAGCGAACACAATGGCGATGACCAATGCTGTGGTCGCCAGCGTAAGCGTCGATGGCAAGGCGTCGCCCACCAGTTGGGACACCGGGAGGTTGGACTGCAGGGAGAACCCCAGCTCACCGGTCAGGAAGCGGCCCAAGGACAACAACAGCTGGATGACTACCGGCTGGTCAAGGCCGTAGAAGGCAACAATCCGTTGGATGTCTTCCTCGCTCAAGCCGTGTTGGGGGTCCCTAAGCGTATTGGTGATGGCATCGCCCGGGAGGACGCTGATGATCAGGAACGTGAACACATAGGCGAGGAGGACGACGACGATCGCCTGGGCCGCGCGCGTCAGGGCAAAGCGCCTGTAGTCGCCTGTCACTGTGAAATCCAGGCGGTGTAGAAGTTGGCGTAGGCCAAGCCGTTGTACTGGACGTCCTTGATTTTGGGGCTGATCAGGTACAGGCGCTGGACGAGCTGGTTAAGGGGGATGAAGTAGCCCTGCTCCAGGACATACTGCTGCAGTTCATCGGCAACCTTTTCCCTGGAGGCACGGTCTGAGGCTGTGGCGATCGCGGTGGAGAGGTCGTTCAGCTTCTGATCGCTGGTTCCGAGCCCGAACCAGTCTTCGCCCTTGTTCTGGCTGGTCAACACTCCGGCCACCGTGCCGACGTCGACGAAGCTGCGCGAGGTTTGGAACAGCGGCGGCTTGCTGGCCTGCACGGCCGCGTAGCCGGCGACGTCCACCACCTTGAGGTTGACCTTAATACCCACCTTTTTGAGCTGCTGGGCGATGAGCTCGTCCTCGGCCTTGGTGGAGGGCACATACGGGTTGGGTGTCAGGGTGAATTCGAGGGTTTTGCCGTCCTTGGCACGGTACCCGTCCGAACCGGTTGCCCAGCTGGCGTCGTCGAGGATTTTGTTGGCCTTCCCGGCGTCGAACTTGAAGGTGTCGCTGAACTCGCCGGCTTCCGGTACGTTGCCCTGGATGAAGGTGGTGGCAGCGTTCCAGTCGCTGGTGTAGACGGTCTTGAGGATCTCTTCGCGGTCGATGCCATGCTGGATGGCCTTGCGGACGGCGGGGTCGTTGGTGGGGAAGGTCTGGGTGTTGACCTGGAAACCGTCCACGAAGCCCAGGTAGCGCGGCGTTCCCACGGTGAAGCCCTGGGCCTTGAGCGACTCGATCTCCTGGGGTTCGATGTTGAAGGCGACCTCAGCCTGCCCCGAAACCACGGTTGACGTCCGGACCGAGGTGTCCTTGATGACCTTGTAGGTAATGGTGTCCAGTCGTGCCGGTCCGGTATGACCAAGGGCGGCCGGGCCCCAGTTGTAGTCCTTGCGCTTCTCCAGGACGTAGCTGTCGCCCTGCTTCCAGGACTTGACCACGAACGGGCCGCTGCCGATTTCCTGGCTGAGGTCCGCCTGCGCCTCGACGGGCAGGGCCAGGGTCTTGGGTGAGAGCAGGATGCAGCCGTGATACGCCAGCGTCGCGATGAATCCCAGCGCGGGGGAAGAGAACGAAACCTTCACCGTGGCTGTGTCAGCGGCTTCGGCAGCAACGAAGTTGCTGGATGGGAACAGGCCCACCTTGCTGACGCCGCGGGTGGAATCGCCCTTGGCCCAAGCGGTGAGGTTGGCGACGACGGCGGCTGCGTCCAGCGGGGTGCCGTCGGAGAACGTCACGCCCTTCTTCAGATGGATGACGAAGTCCTTGGCACCATTGAGTTCTTCCCAGCTCTCGGCAACCCACGGGCTGAGCTCACCCTTTTCGTTGACGTACACCAACTTGTCCGTGATCTGGCCCCAAAGGTTGCCCTCGTAGCTGGAGATGGACGTTTTGCTGGAAACCCAGCCGGTGTCGTAGCCCTGGATCAGGAAGGTGATGTTGCCGCCGTCCACGGGTGTGGTGGAACCGGTGCCTGTGCTGGCTGTTGTGCCGCCGCAGGCCGTGACGAGGGCGGAGGTGGACAGTGCGCCGAGGCCGGCGAGGAAGGCTCGCCTGCGGAATTCAGGGGTGTTGAAGGTAGTCATGGGGTTGCTCCTGATGCGTGGGGGATTGCGTTGGGGTAATGCTGCGGGGCGGCTAGATGGCCTTGCCGGGATTGAGGAGTTGCTGGGGGTCGACGGCTGCCTTGAGCGCGTGCTGCAGCTCGCGGCTGCGCTCTGAAAGTTCCAAGGCCGCCCACCCTCGTTTGATGGTTCCCACCCCGTGTTCGCCGGTGACCGTCCCGCCAAGGGCAAGGGCCACCTTCACGAGTTCAGTGGCGGCTTCGGCGAGGGAAGCAGGCGGGTTCGCGTCGTCGTCGGGCGTTTTGTCCTTGGTAATCAGCGGGTGGAGGTTGCCGTCGCCTGCATGCGCTACGGCCGAAATTTCTACACCGAAACGGGCTTCCAAGGCCGGGAAGGCTGCATAGACCTTGGGTAGTTGGGACTTGGGCACGGCAATGTCCTCGCCGATGTACCACTTGTCCTGGGGGAGGCCGCGGCCGCTGCGGCGCAGTTCCCAGAGGCGCGCGCCGTCGTCGTCGGACTCCACGGTCACCCGTCCGCCGGCAGCGGTGAGCGCTGTGGCGAGGTGGGCTGCCTGGTCGCCGATGCCGTAACCGTCGATTTCGATGAGGATGAGCGCGGCGCCCCTTTCCCGCAGCGCGGTTCCGGAGTGGGCGTCGATGTTGGCCAGACTGGAGGTGTCGAAGAACTCGATCGCGGCCGGGCGGACCGGTGAGAGGGTGATGGCTGCGAGCCCCTCGGTGCCTTCTGCTGTGCTGTTGAAGAACGCGGTGACGGTTTTGCGTGCCACGGGGATGGGGCGCAGGCGGACCGTCGCTTTGGTGACGATGCCCAGGATGCCTTCCGAGCCGACGAACAGGGAGGTCAGGTCCAGGCCGGTAACGCCTTTGATGGAGCGGTGGCCGACTGTGATGAGGCTGCCGTCGGGCAGGACGACGTCGAGCGACAGGACCGATTCGCGCGTCACCCCGTATTTGGCGCATCTCAGCCCGCCTGCATTGGTGGCGATATTGCCGCCGATGGAGGAAATGTCGAAACTTGCTGGATCCGGGGCGTAGAAAAGTCCGAATGGTTCCAGGTGCTTATTCAGATCTGCATTGATGACGCCGGGTTCTACTACCGCCACTTCATCCAACGGGGAGACCTCGATGATGTGTGTGAGTTTCTCGGTGGAAATGACTACCTGGTCTGTGTTTGCGGTGGCGCCGCCCGACAGGCCGGTCCCAGCCCCGCGCGGCACCACGGTCACGCCCAGTTCTGCGGCCAGCTTTACGGCTGCCTGAACCTCGGCTGCCGTTGCGGGAAGCACGACGGCGGGTCCCGGCTTTCCGCTGGCGGCCGCGGTTTTAGCGGTGGCTGCGTCGTGGCTGTAGCGGGTGGTCCCGGTGCCGGGCTCGCGGATCTCGATGCCTTCCGCACGTCGGGTGAGCTCACGAATGTAGCCCTGGATGGTGGGGTGTTCGTGGATTGCGGGGAATTCATGGGTGAGCTGCTGAGTTGTCATGCGGGCGTCTCTCTGTCCGGGTGCATGACAAGGCATTCCTGCGCGAAGCACCCAAAAGCTTTTGATGGATATCCCGGTCACAATTAACTGGGTCCTCAAAAGCTAACGGGAATCGGAATTTACGCGCGAATTTTTTGAAACGTCGATCAATACTTCTCAACCGGGGGTAGTAAATCAGACTATTAAGTAAAAGTACGCAATTCTGCGACACCATTCTTTTCCCGCGGTTCTGCCTCGCCTGCCAGCGCGACGAAGATGACGATTGTGGTCTCTTTGTTGCGTTCAGGCGTCGTCCCGAGAAGCCCAATGTCGCCGCATTACCGCTGGAGACGTATCTCTTTGTTACGGGGGAGTGACCTCCGTAATCTCGAGCATGCATCGGCTCTGAAGAAGAGCAAACCCTGCCGCATGAGGATCCCTGAAGGACGTCTTTGCTTTACCGCGTCCTTGGGGGCGGCAGATCATCCCCAGCATCCTCACACATCTCCGTTCATGGCCTGGCGTTACTGCAGGCCGACCATCCCGCAAAGGAATACGTCCGTGTCTTCACCCCAAGACAACTCGTCCACCCGCATCGTCGCTGGTGAAACCACCAAGCCCAAGCGCCGCCGCACTATTGGAATCGGCCTGGCTGTTGGCCTGGTGCTGCTGATCGGTGCTGGCGCCGCTGTGGCGTCCGCTGTCTCGCAGAGCAACCAGGCAGCACCGGCTCCCACTACCTCGCCGGCCGCTGAGTTGAAGCTCGGGTACTTCAGCAACGTCACGCATGGGCCGGCGCTGGTTGGTACCAGCAAGGGCATCTTCGCCAAGGACCTGGGCGATACCAAGCTGACCACGCAGATCTTCAACGCCGGCCCGGCCGCGATTGAAGCCCTGAACGCGGGCGCCATCGACGCGACCTACATTGGCCCGAACCCGGCCATCAACTCGTACGTCAAGAGCAACGGCGAGTCCATCAGCATCATCGCCGGTGCCGCTTCCGGTGGGGCCCAGCTGGTGGTCAAGCCGGAGATCAACTCCGCGGCTGATCTCAAGGGCAAGGTCCTCAGCACGCCCCAGCTCGGTGGAACCCAGGACGTCGCACTCCGGGCCTGGTTGGGTCACCAGGGCTTCAAGACCAACACCGATGGCAGCGGCGACGTGAACATCAACCCCACCGAAAATGCCCAGTCGCTGAAGCTCTTCCAGGATGGAAAGCTCGACGGCGCGTGGTTGCCTGAGCCGTGGGCCTCCCGCCTGGTGCTCGAGGCCGGGGCGAAGGTCCTGGTGGATGAGAAGGACCTGTGGGAGAACGGTGACTTCACCACCACCATCCTGATCGTGAACAAGAAGTTCGCCGCCGAACACCCGGAAACGGTGAAGGCACTCCTGAAGGGCCACGTTGAATCCGTGAACTGGCTCAACAACGCCTCGGCTGCGGAGAAGGCCAGCACGATCAACGCGGTCCTGAAGGACACTGCCGGCAAACCGCTCCCGGCGAACGTGATCGATCGGGCACTGCAGAACATCAAGTTCACCACCGACCCGCTGGCTGGAACGTACAAGAAGCTCCTCCAGGACGGCGTGGACGCAGGAACCACCAAGACCGCCGACATCAACGGCATCTTCGACCTCCGCACCTTGAACGAGGTAGAAGGCAAGAAAACCTCAGCTGGAGGACTTGGGCAGGAGTAGGCGCTGAAGTAAAGGTTGGCGACGGCTTACAAGAGGTGCCTGGGGATATTTATGCCCGGGCACCTCTTTTGTGCTGTGCACAATGTGCGCTCATTATGCGTTGGCCATTATTGATATGGCACCAGCGTGACTTTTCGCGCACGCTTCGGGCCGCACCCGGGGGGGGGTAAGAGGAGATTGGGCGTCTCACGCCGATCGCTTGTACCGTTGGGGCCTGGCAATGAGTCTCCGAGTCCCGGAAGACCTCGATCGCCGGCTGGAGAAGCTCGCCGTCGAGGAACATACCTCCAAGTCGGCGCTGAGTTCTCCGCTGCTCATGCGGTGGCCAGGCTGCGTTCGCGGATGAAGACGTTCATCGCAGCGAGTTCTTCCGGTGTTTCGGACATGGTGAGTTGCTTCATGGGTTCGCGAACGTGCCGGTAGGACTCGGCTGGCATCCATGCCGCGTCGAGGGGTTTAACGCGTTTGGTCCAGGACGGTGCAGTCTGGCCGAGCCGGCGGGCGGTGTAGTTGGTGATGCCGGCGAGGGCGGCGGACCAATGCGGGTCCCTGAGCCGGGGGCTTCGTTGAAGAAGCGGCCTGCCGGCAGTGAGGGAGCCGGTTGCGTAGTCGGCGAGCATCTTGATGGCGAACTCGAAGTCACGGCTTGCAATCAGGTCGTTGAAGGTTTGGGCGTAGTCGCGGCGTGCGGGGTCGTGGTCGCTGCCGCGGGGGATGGGGTCGCTGGCTTCCAGTGACAGACCAAGGGCCGCCAGGACGGCGAGTGTCTTGCCGAGCTCGGCGCGTTCATGACCAGCTTCGAGATCTATAAGGAACTTTCGTGACACCCCTGCTTTGTCGGCAAGGGCCTGTTGGGAGAGCCTGCGTTCCTGGCGGCGGGTACGGATGACCGCTGCGGCCGAGGCCGGTGAGTTGATGCTGGTTCGGGATGTCATGGTGCCCGCCCTTCCCAATCATTGTGTCACCGAATGGTGACAATTGCATTCCTTGGGGCGCAGCCTTCTTCTCGATCCGGTCAGACATGCAGTGTGTGGATGAGCGTGTGACGAAAAGGGCGAAACATCACTGGATAGCAGGGAGGGGTGTTGCGCGGAGAGTGCGTACGCGGAACAAGATTGCGGCCCCGTCCATACCGACGTTGCTTCCTGCGACCTGCGTGTGCGGGGCTCGTGCTCCTCGGACGTCGTCGGCTTCCAGTTCACGGCACAAAAGAGAGGTGTGCAGAATGTGCACACCCTGCCCCGTCGGACTGCGCCGTACGTCGGCCGGATCGAGCCGTACTCGGCGTGGTTTCAAGACTTCCCAGTATTTCCGCGACCCGGAACCCGGTTCGAGTCCACTTCGGGCACGGCACGGCCCTCGTCAAAGGGGTTTTTGCTTTAAGTGTGTACAGAGCTTGACAAGTGCCTCTTCCTCATCGGCCCGGGTGGTGCTCGGCCGCCGGGTGCGGCCCGTTCAGTCAGAGTGGGGGAGCGGGGTCAGCGTCCTGTCGTGTGGGCTCCGCTTACTGGGTTGTGTGGTCATTTGGCATCCTTTCATGCAGTGTTCCGGCGACCCGTGTTGGCCGCTCCCTTCTTCATGGGCAGTGGTTGTGGTCGACGTGACTTTGCGGGAATCCTGCTGAACTTTTTCTCCGAATCGACCTTGCTACGCAGCATGCAGTAGAGGTGGCTTCCCTGTTTGTCTTGCCAAAGGGGTGCGGACAATGTCCACACCTAAAGCAGATAACATTCGGGCACTCCTGGCCCGGTTGCAGAGTATTCACCTCTTCATTGGGTCCCGCAGTTCGTGTCAACATGACTTGGTTCCCAACGGGGGCATGGCCATATATGGGTCCAGGCCCCGCAAGACCAGGCTTCTACCTTGGCCGGGGATTGAAGACGCGGCCATGCCGCGGCCGGCACAGGTGACGTACTGGTGGCTGGCGCGGGACGTGTCATGGTCGATGGATGCTGGAGCGGTACGGGTCTTGGCCGGCGAGTGTTACAACACGCGAAAAAATTGATGCGGGTGGGGACGGCGTCGGCTTTGGCTTCCTCGGATGCCGGCATGAGGTTGTCCCGTTCTATGAGTCAACGGGGTGGCTTCGGGTCTACGTCAGTGAACGCTGCATATCACGTATTGACCAGCAGTCCATCGTGGTGTCGGAGGGCGGGCCAAACGTAAGCTGTTCTGCCAACCGTGATGCCAGTGAGTGGCCGGAAGGGGACATAGACCTTCGTGGTACGCCCTGATGACTGGATCTGATGCCGATAAAACTTCTTTGGATTCCGCCCCATGGGTCCCGAGAATTGGTTTTGCCCGAAAGTCGGCGCCAGTCATAAGCCCGGTAGACTTTGTAGATTTCAGGTGTCCCCTTCGGCTCAATTCCGAGCGGGTTTGAATACAGTTCGGTCGCCCCCCCTTGGGTGGCGTAGGGGGCGACCGTATTTCTGTCCAGACTGGGAGGCAGCTGTTCGCAGGAGAGAGGTCCAGCTGGTCAGGCAGAGACCCCGGTGTGCGGCGTGTCCTCCACGACTACCGTCAGTCCCTCAGGGTTTGAGGCAGCAAGGAGCGCACGGCGTGCTGACGCCACGTGATGGCGCATTGCTGCACTGGCAGCCTCAGGGTTCCGGGTCTGGAGTGCGTACAGGATTGCCCTGTGTTCGTTGAGTGCGTCCCGCCGGGGGTGCTTTCGCGTCAGGCTGCGGTACTGCCTCATGACCAGTGCGTAGAGCAGCTGATCGGTGAAGCCGGAAAGGGTCGGTTGTCGGGCGGAATCGCGGACCACTTTGTGGAAGTGCCGGTTCAACCGTGAATACTCGGCTTCCTGCCGGTCATATTCGGCAGTAGCCATTTGTTCACAGGTTGCGGCGAGGTCTTCGAGTTCCTCGTCTGTGGCACGTTCGGCGGCTTTTCCCGCCAATGCGGATTCGAGGATTTCGCGGGCTTCGAGGATTTCCACCGCTTCTTCGACGGTGAAGATCCGTGTGCGGACGCCGCGGTGGGGTTCGCTGGTGAGGTATCCTTCCGACACGAGTCGCGCGGTGACGGCACGGACCGTTCCCCGCGAGACATCCAGCAGCCCCGTCAGCTCGGCGTCCGTCAGGCGAACGTTCGGCTGAAAATGCCCCGAGATGATGAGGTTCCGCAGGTCCTCGTATGCCTGGACCGTCCGGGTGGAGGAGAGGTCGCCGGCGGCCGTTGCTAGCTCACTCATATGCTGTGACCCTTTCCGTGCTACACCATGTGAATGTATCAGTTAGCACCCAAAGCGGGGTAAAGACTCCGGGTTGTTCTGCTGAAGATCGCTGCCCGGTTCTCCGCAGATGTCGCCGCGAGTACCCGTTCTGCCAGCGCACGGAGTTCTCCCAGCGGTTGTTCGGCCGCTGGGCAGTTTGAACCCCAGGAGATCCGGTCGGCCCCGAAGGCAGCGATCAGCGGCTCCAGGAAGTCCTTTGCCCGGTCGCCGATGTCGTCGAGCCCTTCGAGGGTGCGGTGGGTCAGTTTGAGGTGGAATCCGGGGTGCCCCGCCAGTTCGGTCAGGTCGTTGGCTGCCTTGGTTGGTGAGGTGCGAACGTCGGGGTAGCCGCAGTGGTCCAGGAGGATGGTGGCGTCCGCGTGGCGGGAGAGCAGGTCTTTGAGGACGGGTGCGGTGTCGTCGCCTAGGCGCAGTTGCAGGCAGACCGGGATCCGCGCTTCGCTGGCGGCGGCCCAGAATTCATCCGCTGCAGGATCGGCGAACCACATGCCCTGTTCGGAGACCGTGCTGCCGGTGGTGAACAGCCGGACTCCGGAGAGTCCTTGATCGATGGCTGCGCGCAGGCGTCCGGCGGCGTCGGGGGCGAGGGGATCGAAGGTTCCGACGGCGACGAACCGGTCGGGCCACCGTTTGGCGGAGTCGAGAACGTAACTGTTGTCGTAACCGTAGGCGGTAGTGGCTTGAACGAGCACGGCTTGTGCGATGCCGGTTTCGTCCATGCGCTGCAGGAGTTCTTCGGCCGTTACGGGGCGTTCGGTTGCCCAGACGGATTGGTGGCCGCCGAGCGGTGTCCGGGGGTAGGTGTCCGTGTCGGTGGCGAGGATGTGGCAGTGGCTGTCGACGATGTCCATGGGTCTCCTTCTTTGTTTGGTGTTCTTAGTTGTCTGCGTAGGTGCCCGGCGCGAAGATCGGGTCGCCCGGGTTGCCTTCGGTGAGGCCCTGGTCGCGGCTGAATCGCTGCAGGGCTTCGATGCTGGCCTTGTTGCTGTCCAGCCCGTAGGGAATCGGGTCGCCGCCGATCATGCGTCCTTGCTTGGCCAGCCGCGGCAGGGCCGACCAGGTGGGGTCTTCGTCAAGATGGAGTTGCTTGCTCTGGACGAAAGCGTTGTAGAGCTTGGTGGGCAGCTCCGGGTCCTTTTCAACAAGTTCGTTGCGCACCACGATGACCGAGTGCAGGGGGTAGATCCCGGTGCGCAGGTACGAGTCCCGCTCAATGACGTCGCTGTCAGGAAAGAGCGGGTACGTTTCCCCGGTGTCCGTCACAGGAGTAGCGGACTCCCATCCCGCTGTCGGGGCCCCGGCACGCCCGGTGCCGGCGTTCCCCGTAAAGGCTGCGTCGATTTCACCAGCCGCCAGCAGGGCGCCGAGCGACCGCCCATCGGTGACGCGGTGTGTGTTGGTGGGAACTTTCCCTTCAACGTGGTCATCATCGTCGATGACCCACGTAATCGAGTCCAGGTCCACTCCGTAGTCTTCGCCCAGGATTCCACGTCCCCAGACACCGGTACTGACCGAGTAGGCGCGGACGCCGATTTTGCGTCCGTCCAGGTCAGTGGGGATGACGACGCCGGAACCCGGCGCGCATTGCAGGTCGCCGTGGTGGAAGCGACGGTTGAGGAAAACCGGGATAGCGGTAATCGGCACGCCCGCTTCACGCGCCATGACATACGAGACCGGGGCCAATTCGCAGACGTCGAACTCGAGGTCCCGGATCATCCGACGGTACGCGGCAATGATCGGTTTGACCTCGATCGGCTTGACGACGTAGCCGTCGATGGCAGCGCGGCCATCGAGGACCGCGGCTGAGTGCGGGTAGTCGCCGAGGGCGACGGTGAGGTGTTCCATTCGAACCTCCGATGTGGATTGTTGGACAATACGAACAAGGTAGCACGGGATACTTCGGCTGTCAGTAGGCTCCGCAGAATGACCACCGAGATCGCGAACCCTTGGGATAAGAGCAATTTTTGGCGATCACGCAATCAAATTGTGGCCCTCTTCACAAAGTGGGTCATCGAGTGCTACCTTCATGATTGTTATACAAAATGATTTCGCGGTTGCTTCTCATGCCTCACATCTCCTGCCATCGAGGGCAGGCCCGGCCGCTGACAAGGACCCCTCACCAAACCGGAGTTTTCTGTGATCACCATTGCCCAGCGCGTCTCAGTTCCCCATCCGCCAGAGCTTGTGTGGAGCATCCTGTCGGACCCGCACAAGGTTGTTGGCTGCATCGATGGTTCCCGTCTGGGCGAGTTCCACGACGACGGCAGTTTCGATGCGCTGATGGCCGTCCGTTTCGCCGCCATCAAGGTCTCCTTCAAAGCCCGCGCAAACCTGGTCCTCGATGAAGGGGGCCGGACCGGACGCCTTGAGGCCAGGGGCAGCGACAGCCGCGGCTCCACCCGGGTTCAGGGTCATGCCGATTACGGCGTCGTGGCCGATGGGGACGGATCGTTGGTCATTCTCGAAGGCCAAATCGACATCGGCGGCGCCCTGGCCTCGCTCATCACCACCGGGGCCTCGATTGTGGTGGACAGAATGACCAAATCCTTCACCGAAAGCCTCATCCGCACGTGCGCGGACCTCGACCCAAACAGCGAAACCACTGAACCGGCCGCTGACCGGAAACCGCGTCTGGGGAACCTGTTCAGCCGGGCCGGCAGCACCATGGAAGGAAACAGCAACTAATGCGACTGAACACCATCATTGAGAAGTTCGAAAAGGGGGAGCGCGTCTTTGCGACCTTCGCTTCCCCCGACCCTGCCGGGGCGGTAGCCGTACGCGACGCGGGCTATGACGCCCTCATTTTCGAAGCAGAGCACAAGCCATTTGATGTTCCCCAACTCAAAGACGCCATGCAGTACCTCCTGGACCGCCGCCAGGTCTTCGAAGCCGACACCTTGGCTCCCCGGACCATCCCGTTGGTGAGGATTCCCCCGAACGGCGGTGAAAGGTCGCAGTGGCACGCCAAACAAGCCCTTGACCTGGGCGCATACGGGATCATTTGGCCTCACGTGGACACGGTCGAGGATGCCCGAAACGCCGTCGCGGCCTGCCGGTACCCGAGCATCAACCAGGACCCGGACCGCGAACCCTTCGGCCTGCGCGGTGACAGTCCGGCTTGGGCGGCCCGCTACTGGGGCACACCGATAGGGGAGTACTACGAGCGCGCCGACGTGTGGCCCCTCGCTCCCGAGGGCGAGATTCTGGTGGGTCTCATGATCGAGAGCGTCCGGGCCATTGAGAACCTCGAAGACATCTTGGATCAGGTTCCCGGTATTGGGCTGATCCTCGTCGGAGAGGGAGACCTGAGCCAGGAACTGGGCGTCCCACGGCAATTCGAGCACCCCACGGTCCAAGCCCACCGCAACCGGGTGGTGGAAATCTGCAAGTCCAGGGGAGTGCCGGTCGCCCACCCGCACGTCACATCGAAAAATGTCGACGAGGTCCTCGAGACCGGCTACGACTTCCTGATGACCGCACCGGTGGTGTCCTACCCGGGCCTGGTCCGTGGCCGTGAGCTTGCCACTGCCCAGATCGAAGCTGCCCAGATCCAGCCCAGCCGATGACCGAAACACCAGAGGAAACCATGTACATCGACATCCACGCCCATTTCACCACCGTTCCCGACGCCCTGAAGACCTGGCGGGACCGGCAGATCGAGGAAATCGAGCAGCGCGGCCGTCACCTTTCCGGCGACGATCTGGAAATCCCGGATGAGGAGATTGCGGCCGCCCTGACCAAGGGCCAGCTGGCACTGCAGGAACAGCACGGCATCGACTTGGCCCTTCTCTCACCCATTGCGGGCAAAATGGCCCATCACTACGGCGACCAGGAAACCAGCCTGACTTGGAGCAGGCTCAGCAACGACACGGTGTACCGGGCGTCGGTGCTGTTCCCGGACAGCTTCGCCAATGTCTGCCAGCTTCCCCAGTCCCCGAACGGTGACATCAAGGTCAGCGTCGAGGAACTGCGCCGTTGTGTGGAGGAACTCGGCTTCGTCGGCTGCAACCTTAACCCCGACCACTCCGACGGCTACTGGCAGGCCCCGCCGATCACGGACCGCTACTACTACCCCTTGTATGAGGCGATGGTGGAACTCGGCGTCCCGGCCATGGTGCACTCGTCGATGTCAGCCAACCCTGCCGTTCACGGAACCTGCGCCCACTACCTGAACGGCGACACGACCGCGTTCATGCAGCTGTGCCAGTCGGACCTGTTCCGCGATTTCCCCGACCTGAAACTCATCCTGCCCCACGGCGGCGGAGCGGTGCCCTACCACTGGGGACGCTACCAAGGAGTTATGCAGGACCGGGGCCGGGGTGATCTGCTCGACATCATCGGCGACAACCTCTACTTCGACACCTGCGTCTACGGTGCCCGCGGCCTGCAGCTCCTGGTGGACACGGTTCCGGCCAAGAACATCCTGTTCGCCTCCGAGATGCTCGGAGCCGTCCGCGGGGTGGACCCATCCTCCGGACACCGCTACGACGACACCCGCTTCCTGTTGGACTCCCTGGACTTCACCGATTCCTCACACCGGGAATCCATTGCAGGGGGCAACGCCCTGACCGTCTTCCCCCGCCTGCGTCAGCGCCTCGAACAACGAGGACAACTCCCCTCCAACGCCACGACTGTCGGCGCCGGCACGGCCACGAGCTAAACAGGAGCAACCATGACCAAGGTTTATGAAGCACTGGCGGATGCGTTTATCGCCGAAGGAACCACCCATATTTTCGGCATGACCGGAGATGCAAACATGCACTGGATGTACGCCATGGCAGAGCGCGGGGCCACCCTGTTCGAAGCCCGCCATGAAGGCTCCGGCCTGGCCATGGCCGACGGCTGGGCCCGCGGCGCCCGGAAACCGGGGGTGGCCTCCACCACCAGCGGCCCCGGCGTCACCCAATTGGCCACGAGTCTGGTCTGCGCGGCCCGAGCCCGGACACCGTTGGTGATCTTCAGCGGCGAAGTAGCCCTCGGGGACCTGGGCGCCACCCAGTACCTCGACCAGGCAAAGTTCGCCGACGGTGTCGAGTGCGGCTTCGTGCAGGTCTCGTCTCCGGCCCGGGCCCAGGAAGCTGTGCAAAGGGCATTCTGGCTGGCCCGGACCACGTCCCGGCCCGTGATGGTCAGTGCCCCCACAAACGTCCAGCAAGCCGAATTCGACGGCGCACCCATTTATGTGCCCTCCAGCGAACTGATCGACACCGCCCTGACCCAGCCGGCACCGGAAAGGATCGACCTGGCCATCAAGATCCTGGGTGAAAGCGAAAAGGTCGTCGTCCTTGTCGGCAAAGGCGCCCGAGCCGCCGATGTCGGGGACCTTGTCCTCGAACTGCAGCGCAAAACCAATGCCCTCATTGTCACAACGCTTCAAACGAAGAACTGGCTGCGCGAGAAAAACGACTTCTTCGCCGGGATTTCCGGGCTCTACGGCACCGCCACCGCCCACGAACTCCTGCAGGAATCCGACTGCCTGGTAGCCATCGGTGCGAGCCTGAACCACTTCACCACCGAACACGGCTACCTCTACCCGACGGCCAGGATCATCCAGCTCGACCATGCCGAGCAGATCGTCACCGGTACCGGGCAGCCCGTGGAATGCTACGTCCGCGGCGATGCCCGCCCGTCCCTGGAAGCCATCGTCAAAGCCCTGCCCGACACCCCCGAACACGGCGACGGCTACCATTCCGCCGACATCGCCCAGGCCCTGCGCCAGGCGGACGCCATCACTGAGGACTTCCACCGGGAAGACGGCCGCCTGGACCCACGCGAAGTCATCCTCGCCCTTGACAAGCTCGCCCCGGAGAGCCTGCCGCTCGTTATGGGCAGCGGACACCAAACCGACTTCGGCACTATGCTCTTCACCCGCCCGCGCGAAATCGTGTCCAACTACGGGCTGTTCGGCGCGATCGGCCAAGCACCCATGCTCACCATGGGCTGGAGCGCAGCCCGGGCGAAGCCGACGATGGTGGTCGAGGGAGACGCGAGCTTCATCATGCACCTGGCCGAGTTCGATACCGCCTGCCGATACAACTGGCCGGTGCTGGTCGTGGTCATGAACGATGAAGCCCTAGGCGCCGAATTCCACAAGTCCGGAGCACACGGACTGAACCCCGAACTGACCGCGATACCTTCCCCGGACCTCGGGGCCGCAGCCATCGCCCTTGGCGGCAGCGGTGCCAAGATCCACACCATCGCAGACCTTGAAACCGCCGTCCGGAATTTTGTCGCCAACCCGGAACCAACGGTCCTGGACGTCCGGATCACCCGCGACGTGATCAGCATCCCGTACCGCCGCCTCTGGTACGCCGAGGAAGTATGACCCTGCGCTACCCATCGTTGCCCCGACACAGCCGGACTGTGTTCCCATCCCAGAAAGGAAGGCACGTCAATGACGACCGCCGAAATTGAGTTCCTGATCAACGACCAGGAACTCGCCGGAGCCGCCCAGTCGGCCCTCGAATCCCACTCTTCCATCGCCTCAGTCACAGCCTCGCCCCTGCGCCCGGTCCACAACGGATTCAAAGCCTTTGCCAGCGGCCAAAACTATGAAGTCAGCGAGATCGCGATCGTGACCTTGCTCCAGGGCGTCGCCCACAACCGCCCGGTCATCTTCCTGCCCCTCACCGCGCTGGGACGCCACCAACACCAGACCCTGATCAGCACCCAGGCCTTGTCGGTAGAAGACCTCCCGGGCCGAACCGTGGGTGTCCGCGCGTGGAGCCAGACCACCGGAATGTGGGTCCGCGGGTTCCTCGCCCACCAATACAACGTGGATCTGCGCTCCGTGCGCTGGCGCACGTACGAGGGCGGACACATCGCCGAACAGCCCGAACCCACCTGGGCGGAACGGGCAGAAGAAGGCGCGAACCTGGCCCACGACCTCCTGGAAGGACGCGTCGACTTCGCCGTCATGGGTAACGACCGGCCGAAGGACCCAGCCGTGCGAAGCGTCATCCCCAACCCCGCCACGGCCTCCGAAGAGTGGGCCGAAAAGGTGGGCTACGTTCCGGTCAACCACCTCTTCGCCGTCCGGGAAAGCGCTGCCAATGAGCTGAGCGGCGCCATCCTGGACCTCTACGACGCCGTCTCCGGACAGCTTGAGGCGCGCAAAGCCGGTCCCGGGATCCCGTTGGAACCCTATGGCTTCGAAGCCCTGCGCCCTGCTGTGACCGCAGCGGCGAAGTACGCCTGGGAACAGGACCTCCTGCCCCGCCCGGTCCACTATGACGAACTCGTCGCCGCGACATCCGCGGCGCTCGGTGTTTCCGCCTCACGGCTGGGCGGCTAGAAGTGAGTGGATTGTTATACGAAATGACTGCGAAAGCCTTGAAGGTGATAAGGACCACTGGTAATTTGAACATGGATTGTATAACAAAAGGTCGCTTAGTGAAGGAGGTCCGATGACCACCAACTGGACCGTCGCCCTCCGCGACTACGAACACACAACGCCCCTGAAGAACGGCACGGTCGTCGCCGAGGGTGTAGACCTCGAGTTCGTCGACGTCGAACCCATCCATCGGGCCTTTGCGCCGATGGTGCGTGAAAGCCGCTACGACTTCAGCGAGTTGGCCATCGCCACCCTCTTCCAGGCCCTCGAAGCAGAGCGTCCCGTCATCGCCCTGCCGGTGGTTCTGCACGGGAACTTCCACCACCGTTCCATCTCCATCTGGAACGGTGAAGACAGGGTCCGTCCGGAAGACTTGGCCGGCAAGAAGGTCGGCGTCCGGGCGCACAGCCAGACCACGGGACTCTGGGTCCGCGGCATGCTCGCCGACACCTATGGGCTCCGGTCCCAGGACGTGACCTGGGTGACCACCGAGGGACCCCATGTGGCCACCGCCTCCGAGCCGGCCAACGTTGTACGCACGGATCGGAAGCTCGTGGAGCTGCTCACCGAAGGTGAGGTGTCCGCCGTCGTCATGGGTGCCCGCTCAGCCGACCACGTCCCGGGCCTGGAACCGCTGCTTCCCGACTGGAAAGACCGCCAAGACCAGTACCACCAGGAACACGGCTGGGTGCCCATCAACCACCTGCTCGTTGTTCGACGTGAACTGGCCGAGGCCAACCCCGACGGTGTCCGGGCCGTTTACCGGGCGTTCCAACAAAGCATCGATGCCGCCCGCCCCGCCGTTCCGACGGGAACCACCCGCGAAAAGGTCATCCAGTACGGGGTCACCGACAGCCTGCTCGCCACCCTGGACACGGCACTGCGCTACGCCCGCGAACAAGAGATCATCCACACAGACCTCTCCGCAGACAAAATCTTCGCCGACTTCGAAAAATACGTGGGGGAGCCGTGAACCGCAGCCGCCCTCGCCCCGCACCCTTGAACCCGCGTCCGAGGAGGACCGATGCACTACTTTGACACCCACACCCACGCCATCTCGCCCGACACCGACAAGTTCCCGGTCAAGCCCCTCGGCGGAACCCGCTCGGAATGGTCCCAGACCCGGCACGTCGACGTCGACGGACTGGTCCGAAGCCTCGATGAAGCCGGGATTGAGCGAGCAGCCCTGGTACATGCCTCCACCGTTTACGGTTTCGACAACAGCTACGCCGCAGCTGCCTTGGCCCAATACCCGGACCGCCTGGTCGGTGTCGGAGCGGTCGATTTCCTGGCCGACACAGCCGTAGCGGACCTGGAACACCTGATTCAGGAGCAGGGCTTCAGCGGAGTCCGGATCAGAGTGTCCGACGGAACGACCAAAGTCCCGACGCCCGGTTCAGGAGTGTCCGACGAACGCATGGACGCCGTCTGGGACTACGTCGCAGCCAACAGCATTCCGGTGTGCATCCAGATGCATTCCAAGGACGCACCCAAGCTCGTCCAGGTCCTTCAGAGCCGCCCCGCCATGACGGTGCTGCTGGACCACGCCGGGCGCCCCAACGCAGCCGGCGGCTTCCCCTACCCGAAGCTGGAGGAACTCGCACAGCTGGCCGGTTTCGCTGGTGTCCACGTGAAAATCACGCCTCCCGCCATCAAACGCCTGGAGGAGGAACCGGACGCGAACGTCACCGAGGTCCTCGGCCGGCTCATCGAAACCTTCGGCGCCGAGCGCATCATGTGGGGTTCGAACTTCCCCGCATCCGCCGGGACCTTGCGGCAACTCCGCGACAAGATCGAAGGACTCCTGCCAGAGCTCGACGACACCCAAAAGGCTGCGATCCGCGGCGGGAACGCAGCCCGCATCTATAGCGCGGCAGTGGTCGCGCACTAGCCATCCTGCGCCGTCAAAGCCGCCGGCGCAGAATTAACCCAGGAGGACCAATGAAGAACACCTCAAGCAACGAAGCCCGCGTATTAGGTATCCGACGCCGGCACAGCCTCAGGCTGCTGGCAGTCCTCGCAGCCGTGACCGTCAGCGCCTCAGCGTGCGGCGGCGCCGGGGATGCCACATCCACACTCCCCGCATCCATGGACGAGCTGGTCAAGCAGGCCCAGAGCGAAGCCGAAGTCGCGTGGTCGGCGCCCAAGCCGCTGGAGCAGATGCAGCCCGCGATTGACCTCTTCGAGAAGAAGTATCCCGGGATTAAGGTTAAGTACACCAACACCAAAGCCCCGGACCAGGTCAGCCAGCTCAAGATGGAACAGGCAGCCCGGAAAGTCTCGGTTGACGTCGCCGCAGCCGGCGAGCTGACGGTGCCACCGTCACTGGACTTGGCCGACACTGTCGATTGGGCCGCCTACGGCATCGATAAGGACAACGTCTTCTTCGAGGACAAGGCCGTCTACATCTGGGCCGCACCGAAGGTCTGGGCCTACAACAAGACGATGGTCTCCCCGGCAGATGTCCCCAGCACCTGGGACGACCTCCTCAAGCCCCGCTGGAAGGACGGACAGATCGGCGCCGAATCCCGGGCCTCGTTCATGACCGTCTGGAACCTTGATCCAGCCCTCGGCCAGGACAAGGCCCTCACCTGGGCCAAGGATTTCACAGCTCAGAAGCCCCACTTCACGCCCAACACCACCCAGTCCGAAGGCCTTATCGAAAGCGGCCAGGTCGCCATTGGAACCAGCCTCATCAACCTCGTCCTGCAGGCCCAGAAGTCCGGCGCGCCGGTGGACATCGCACCGCTCTCACCGACCAACACCAACGAGACTTTCATCTACATGCCCAAGGGAGCGCCCCACCCAGCAGCCGCCGTCCTGCTCACCTCCTTCCTTTCCTCGGACGAAGCGCAGGCAGCACTGGCCACCACCTATAACTCGCGAATCCCACAGGAAACAGACTGCTCCAACCCGGACCAGAGCCCCGTGGTGAAGGCACTGTGCGCCGCGAACATCACCTGGCATTCCACCGGCACGATCGAGCACTACGACGATCTTGCCGAATTCTTCCCCAAGGCCCAGAAAGCCTTGGGAACGGATCTTGGGTAGGCGATTGTTATGACCATGAACGCAACGAAGCCGCCGGTCATCAGCGACGCACCGCCCCCGCCGGAGCGCCCGCGCCGGGCCAGGCAGTCCCGCCGGGGACTGGGTAGCACCGCCCTGAACGTGGCAATGATCCTGCTGGTCAGCTACCTGATTGTCGTGCCGCTTGTAGTGCTCTTCTACAGCAGCTTCAAGGCCTCCACCACCAAGCTGCCCTTTGACGTCAAGGGATTCTCCTTCGACAACTACATCCACGTCTTCCAGTCCAGCCGACTTGGTGAGGTCACCCTCAACACGGCCATCTACGTCGCCGGGTCCCTGCTCGTGGCCCTGGTGCTGAGTGTTTCCCTGGCGTACCTCTTCGAACGCACCGACATCCCCGGCCGCAGGTTCCTCGCCCCCATGGCCCTGGCGCCCATGGCCGTTCCCGTCGTCGTGATGGCAATCGCCTGGGCCCTCGTAGCGAACCCCGCCAACGGGCCCCTCGCCATCTTCGTCAGGCAAACCCTGGGGCTCTCCATCGATATCTACTCCCTGCCCGGAATGATCGTGGTCATGGGGATCTTCGGGGTACCGAGCATGTACCTGATGATCGCCCCCGCGTTCGCCAGGCTGAACCCCGAGCTCGAAGAAGCCGCTGCAACTGTCGGCGCGCCCCTGATGCGCCGGCTCCGTCTCATTGTGTTCCCCTTGATCGGTCCGGCTGTCTCGGCAGCATCGATGCTGTTTGTGGTGGTGGTCCTCGAAGGCTTCTCCATCCCGGCGCTGCTCGGTTTGCCGGACCAGATCTTCGTGTTCAGCAGCCTGATCCAGCATTCCCTGGAACCGCCGACAGGCTCGCCCAACTATGGCCAGGCCACCACTTACGGTGTGCTCATCCTCGTGCTGTCCTTCGCGATGCTGCTGATCTACCGACGCCGGATCAAGGACACCCACCGGTTCAAGGTAGTTGTCGGCAAGGCCTACCGGCAGAACCGCACCCCCTTGGGCAAGTGGCGGATCCCGATCTTCATCATCGTGTCCCTGTACATGCTCATCGGCATCGTCCTGCCCATCCTGGCACTGCTGTGGACCAGCCTCTCACCGTTCTCCCGCCCCATTACCTGGGAGGGATTGGGCGATCTGTCATTCATGCAGTTCACCAAGATCCTGACCGATCCGGGAATGGGCGAAGTCATGCTCAACACCGCGATCGTGGTGCTGGTGACGGCAACGGTCACCACGGCGATGTCGGTCTGGATCGCCGTCGCCGCCCACCGCAAATCCTTCCGTGGGAGCGCGGTGCTGTTCGAATCGACCTACCTCGTTTTCGGCATCCCCAGCGTCGTGCTCGGCGCAGCCGTGTTATTCCTCTATCTGTTCGTGCCCATCCCCATCTACGGCACGGTCTGGATCATCATCGTCGCGCTCGTGACCCGCTTCCTGCCCCGCGGCTCCCGCCTGGTGCAGACTGCGCTGCTGCAACTCGATGAAGGGCTGATCGAAGCCGCGCGGGTCACCGGTGCGTCGACGTTCACGGTCACCATGAAAATCCTGCTCCCGCTGCTCCGCCAAGCGCTGTGGAAGTGCTGGCTCTGGGTCTTCGCCCACGCCTTGGGTGAACTGCCCATCGCCCTGCTGCTGACAAGCGCAGACAACCGCACGCTCGTTGTGGAGGTCTGGGACACCTTCACCTCAAGCGTCAACTACCCCCAGGCAAGTGCCTTGGCGGTCATCATCCTGGTCATTTCCATGGTCGCGGTCCTGTTGGTGAACCGACGCGGGGCCTCCGAGAAGGAAGCATAAGCAACATGTCACAGAGCACAACCCACAGCTCGATCACCATCAACGAGCTGCGCAAAAGCTACAGCAAACCCAAGCATGGCGAGCAAGCCTACGCCGTCGACGGCATCTCCTTCGAGGTCCCCAAGGGCCAGTTCGTCACGCTCCTAGGCCCCAGCGGCTGCGGTAAGACGACCACCCTGCGGTGCATCGCCGGACTGGAACAACCCGATGAAGGCCAGATCATCATGGCCGGACAGACGGTCTTCGACGGTGCCAACAAGACCCAGATACGGCCCGAGGACCGGCCCATCGCCATGGTGCCGCAGTCCTACGGCATCTGGCCCCACATGACCGTGCTCGATAACGCTGCCTTCCCGCTGCGGCACGGACGCCACCGCAAAGGCCAGCAAAACATCAAACAACGCACCCTGGACATGCTCGACCAGGTAGGACTCGCACCCTATGCTGACCGTTGGTCAACCCAGCTCAGTGGCGGCCAGCAGCAACGGCTGGCTTTGGCTCGGGCGCTCCTCTCCGAACCCGAGGTGCTGCTGTTGGACGAACCGTTGTCCAACCTGGATGCCAAGCTCCGGGCCAAGCTCCGGCTGGAACTGCGCGCCTTTCAGGAGCAGTTCGGGGTGACCTCCGTGTACGTCACCCACGACCAGGCAGAAGCCCTGGCCCTGTCCGACCTGGTCGTCGTCATGAACCAAGGCCGCATCGAACAGATCGACCGGCCCGAACGGCTCTATCAGCAACCAAAGTCAGCGTTCGTCGCGGACTTCATCGGCAGCGCCAACCTCATCCCCGTCCACCAAACCAGCACGGTCAGCGACGGACTCGTTGCCCAAACCGACATCGGCACGTTCCTCTGCGCCGGCGAAGGCCAGGCAACCGGAGCAAGTGGGCAGGGCGGAAACGTTTGCATTCGTCCGGAGAACGTCGAGGTCTCCGCCACGACGGTTTCCCGGCACAACGGCGCACAGCACAACGAGATGCAGGGACGGGTGATCGGTGCGGAATTCCTCGGCGACCGCCTCGAACTGGTCATTGACGTCGAAGGAACCAAACTGACAGCCTCGACGCCGGCCGTCCTGGCCGTCCGCCCCGGCGACGACGTCTCGATACGTGTCAGCCCCGTGAACGCCCGCTACCTGGCGTCCTGACCAGCCGCCGTCGGGCCCTAAATACTACCCCGTAGCGCCGCGCCCATCGGCGACCACCATTGGATGCATGGACCCGGGGTCTGCCAAAGAGCAGTCCTCGGGTCCATGCCGACGTGCCGGGAGATCCTCTTGCCAAGTACAGAAACCACTAAACCTCTCCAACAAGACACTCACCCGCATGCCTCCGCGCTTCGGCTCACCGTGACCCGGCTGGCCAGGCAGCTGTGGAAACACTCGGGAACAGCCCAGACACCTGCCCAGATGTCTGCCCTTGACGTCTTGGGCCGGAAAGGCCCGCTGCGCGTTGGCCACCTTGCCAGCCTTCAGGGGGTCAGCAAACCAATGGTGACCAGGATGACCGACAAACTCGAAGACACCGTGCTCGTTGAACGAGTTCACGATGACGCCGACGGAAGAAGCTGCCAGATCCGGCTGACCCCAAAGGGCGAAGTCCTTCTGGCCGATGCCAGCAGGGGAGCGGACCAATTCCTCTCCTCCCAACTGTGCGCGTTGACCCCACCAGACAAGCTGGCTTTGAAGCAGGCTCTTCCCGTCCCGATCCGACTGCTGGGGACGAACGCATGAAACTGCTGGGGACGAACGCATGAAACGGTATCTCCGCGCCACCTTTGCCTCCCTCGGCGGGCGAAACTACCGGCTGTACTTCCTGGGACAAAGCATGTCCCAAATCGGAACCTGGACCCAGAAAATCACCCAGGCCTGGCTCGTGCTGGAACTGACAGACTCAGGAACACTCCTGGGCCTCACCCTCGCACTGCAGGCCCTGCCAACATTGTTGCTCAGCCCCTGGGGCGGGCTCTTGGCCGACCGGCTCAACAAACGACGCCTGCTCCTGTGTACCCAAGCAGCATCCATAGTCCCCGCGTTCATCCTTGGCTTACTCACCGCCACAGGTTACGTGACGCTATCGCTGGTCTTGCCCTTGGCCGCGCTCGTTGGCATCATCGAAGCCCTCGACAAACCGGCCCGGCAAACGTTCATCGCCGAAGTCGTTCCCCGGGAGCAGCTCACCAACGCCCTGACCTTGAACAACATCACCATCAACTCAGGAAAGCTCATCGGTCCAGCCATCGCCGGTACCTTGATCACAGGCATTGGGATGGCCGCCAGCTTCTTCGTCAATGCAGCGTCCTTCGGAGTCGTGCTGCTGGCCCTCTTCCTGGTCCGCCAGGACCAGCTGAACGCAGCGGTGCCCGTTACCCGTTCCAAAGGGCAGCTGCGCGAGGGACTGCTTTACGTCATGGCCCAGCCCCGGCTCATCGGACCCCTCTTGTTGCTCACAGTCACCGGGCTCCTGGCCTGGGAATGGACCGTCACACTGCCACTGCTCGCCCGGGACGCCTTCCACGGCGACGCCCAAATTGTGAGCGCCCTGTTCATCGCCATGGGCGCAGGCGCCATCATCGGCGTCCTCGCCATCGCCGGAATCCTGAAAGCCACCACCCGCCGTCTCATCATCTCAAGCCTCACCTTCGCTCTTTTGCTGTCCGCGATCTCCTTCGCACCCGGCATCGAGACAGCTCTCGTCCTGCTTTTCCTCCTCGGCGCAGCCGGCGTGGCCTACCGCGTCATCACCACATCCATGGCCCAACTCGAGGCAAACCCAGCCATGCGAGGCCGCACCATGGCCCTCTTCGTCATCGCAGTCGGCGGAACCTCGCCCGTCAGCGCGCCACTGCTGGGCTGGCTCTGCGAAACCGTCGGTGTGAGAGCAACTCTCATGATCGGTGGAACCGGATGTGTGTTGATGACGCTGGTTGTTTGGTTCTACCTTCGTCGTCGCGAAAACACTCCGCCTGCTACGGCGCCGGCACGGCCCAGCACTGTCAGCGATGGCGAAACAGCCCAGCCCACCGGTCGTTGACTGGACCAGAGAAAGATGCGCTACGCGCGGTTGGCAACGGAGAAGGCTGGTGCCGTATTAGGACCCTGGCTTCACGGCTATGAGTCTTCGTGTCCCGGTAGACCTTGATCGTCGGTTGGAGAAGCTGGCGGCCGAGGAGCACACGTCCAAGTCTGCCCTGCTGTTGCAGGGGGGCGGAGTTGGCACTGCAACGGCACGCACGCCGACGGGAGATCAGAGAGGGTTTGGATTTCGTGATGAGTCACGACGCTGACCTGCTGACCCGTCTTGAGGACGCGTGACCGCGTACCTGGACATAGAGGACGCCCTTCAGGTTGTTGACAGGGTATGGCTCCATATTCGTGACGTTGGTCTGCTGCTTCGGCTCTGGCCACGTCAGCGACAATCGTCATGGGGCCGAGGCGGCCGGGCAGCACGACTTCCTGTTACTACCAGGACCGCTGCCTTTATTGGTCGGACTTCCTCACATGGAACGACGCGAAAAGTGCAGCGATCACAGGGATCAGTACAGTAATCGTCGCGCCAAGCACGTTCTGGGAATCGCCGAGCAGGTTTCGGATCCCGAGGCTTGTCAGCCCTATAAGGAGCCCGATGCCGAGCCAGAACAACCGCTGTTTCTGTGAGGACGTGTTTCGGTTGAGCATTTCAGCAGTTTGTTGCGCAGGAAGCCTTGGGTCGGGGATCCGCGGCAAAGGCGGCCTTACGATGCATGCTCCTGCTAAATGAATTGATGACCGCATTGTTGCCTACTCTCGGTATTCCTGGTTGATGTAGGCGTGCCGCTACTTCGATGGCGGACCTTGGTAGTCCGCTGTCTGGTAGTGCATGCAAAGTCCCAGCTATGACGGGGAACCGTTGAAGCTTGGTGCTCAGGAAGCCGACGCTCCGATGTTAACGACCACGACGGCGGGAGTTATCCTCCCGCCGTCGTGAGCCGTTTGGCTTACCGCCTCGCATTCGTTGGCGGCGCGCTCAGCCTTCAAGTTTGGAATGCTCGCCCAGACGGTGCCATGAACGGTTGTGGTAGACCAGCGCGTCGCCGGGTTCGCCCGCTTGGACGTCACGCATCACGCGCGACTCCAGAGCGTGAACGGCGATGATTGTGGAGGTCCCCACCTCCATGCGATTGATGACAGCGCACCGCACCCAGGCGCGGACATCTTCATACACCGCTTCGCCGGTTGCCAGGGGCGACCAGCGGTGTGTCTGGTCAAAGCGGTCGGCGCCGGGGGTCGCGCCAAACTTGGCCAAATCGACGTCGTGCGCGTCCAGCAGGTGCACGACGACGGTTTCGGCGCGCGAAAGCACCTCCGACGCAGAGGACAGTGCCGAGACCGAGAAAATCAGCAACGGAGGTTCCGCGCTCACTGACACCACCGACGATACCGTCAGTGCCACCGGTCCTTCGCCGGCATCCGCCGTGATGACGGCGACGCCTCCCGGGTGGCCACGGAACAGTGCTTTGAATTCGTCGGCCGAGAGCGAAGACGGGAAGCTTTGATTCGAAGCCCCGAGCCAAGTGTCTGTGGGGTAGGCGTGAAACATCGTTATGACACCCTGGGGGCGGAGCGGGCGAGTTCCTCGCGGATGATGTTCGTCCCTGCGCTGAGAGCACTCAGCTTGGCCAGTGCGACGTCCCGGGGGAACGGTGCCATGCCGCAGTTGGAGCTGGCGATGAGCTTGTCCGCATCGACGAACTGCAGGGCCTTGCGGAGGGTGTTGGCGACGTCCTCCGGGGTCTCGATGGTCTCGCTTGCAACGTCGATTGCCCCGAGCATGACTTTCTTGCCGCGGAGGAGCTCGATGAGGTCCATGGGCACGTGGGAGTTCTGGGATTCCAGCGAGACGATGTCGATGCTGGAGCTCTGAAGCAGCGGGAACGTTTCCTCGTACTGCCGCCACTGTGAGCCGAGCGTCGCCTTCCAGTCATTGTTCGCCTTGATTCCGTAGCCGTAGCAGATATGCACGGCGGTCTCCGCACGCAGTCCTTCTGCCGCTCTCTCAAGCGCAGCCACGCCCCAGTCCTTGACCTCATCGAGGAAGACGTTGAACGCGGGCTCATCGAACTGGATGATGTCCACGCCGGCCGCCTCCAGTTCCTTAGCCTCCTGGTTCAGGATCGCAGCGAACTCCCAGGCCAGCTTCTCGCGGCTCTTGTAGTGGTCATCGTAGAGCGTGTCCACCATGGTCATTGGGCCGGGAAGAGTCCATTTGATCGGCCGGTCGGTGGTTGCGCGGAGGAACTTTGCGTCTTCGACGAATACCGGCCGCTCGCGGCGCACCGCTCCGACTACGGTCGGCACGCTCGCGTCGTAGCGATCACGGATGCGCACGGTCTTGCGCTGTTCAAAGTCGACCCCGCTGAGATGCTCGATGAAGGTCGTGACGAAGTGCTGGCGGGTTTGCTCGCCGTCGCTGACGATGTCGATGCCGCGTCGGCTCTGCTCGTGGATGGCGATGCGCAGCGCATCCTGCTTGCCCTCGAGCAGCGCATCTCCTTCCAACTTCCATGGGGACCACAGGGTCTCCGGCTGGGCGAGCCACGATGGTTTAGGCAGGCTTCCGACAACGGTGGTGGGCAATAGTGTGTTCATGATTGACGATTCTCCGTGGGTCAGTTGACGAGAGCGGGGTATTTGGCGGTCCACTGGTCCAACAGGTCCTTGTGGGGCGTGATGAAGTGTTCCTCCGTGTACTTCGCCTGAGTGATCGCTAGCTGACTGCGCTCGACGCGATCGTAAGCGATCTGGGTTCGCGAGTAGTCCTGCTCTCCAAGGCTCGGCTGATAGACGACGGCGGCGGCGGAGTTCGCGTTATAAACCTCCGGGCGGTAGATCTTCTGGAACGTCTCCATGGTGCTGATCGTGCCGATGAGCTGCAGGTTGGAGTAGTCGTTGAGCAGGTCGCCGCGGAAATAGAAGGCGAGCGGCGCAACACTGCCGCGTGGCATGAAATAGCGGACCTGCAGCCCCATCTTTGCGAAGTACGCGTCCGTCAGTGAGAAATCGTCCTGCTGGTACTCGACGCCCAGGACCGGGTGACGGTTCTCCGTTCGGCGGTAAGTCTTGCTCGTGGAGACGCTGATGCACACGACTGGCGGCTGCGGGAAGCGTTCCTGGCATGCCGGGGAATCGAGGAATTGCTGGAACAGTTTGCCGTGCAGATCGCCGAAGTCTTCGGGAACGGTGGGCTTGCCTGACTCCGCTGCTGCCGCTGGCAGTACGACGCTGAAGTCGAAGTCACGGACGTAGGAGGAGAAGTTGTTCCCCACGATCCCTTGGTGACGGACCCCGTTCAGCTGGTCGACGATCTGGATGTCGAGAACCTCGAACAGCGGGAACTGCTGATCCGTACCTTCGGCAGTGAACTCTATCTGCACGGAAACGATCTCAAGCTCGAGCCTGTAACGGTCCCGGTCCGGGTTGTCCCAGTCTGCGAGATCGTTGAAGCGGCGCCGAATCATGGTCAGGGCGTTGCGGAGGTTCTCCTGGCGGTGCTCGCCCCGTGCCAGGTTGGCGAAATTCGTCGTGATCCGCGAGCCTTCCGACGGGGAGTAGTCCTCGTCGAAGGGGGTCGTGGTGATGCTGAAGGTGAAGTCGTCTGCCATGTGCTGCCAATCCGTTGATGGGCCGGAGACGGCCTTTCCGAAGGGGATGTATCCATGGTGCAGCCTTGCGAGGGATATCAAGTAACTAGTGGTTACTATGCATTCATATAGAATCTTCCTATGCCCCAGATTTCGAGCGGATTGACCCTGCAGCAGCTCCGTTACTTCATAGAAGTTGCAGCCGAAGGGTCGATCTCCGCGGCCGCCGATCTTCTTTACGTAGCGCAGCCGACGATGTCCGCCGCGATGAAGGACCTTGAGGCCCGGGTTGGCCGTGCGCTCCTGGTTCGCTCCGCCCGCGGAGTCACCCTCACCGCCGACGGGGTAGAGTTTCTCGGCTATGCGCGACAGGTGGTCGAGCAGTTCGCTCTCCTCGAGCAGCGCTACCTTGGCAGGCCACCGCGGCGACGTCTGCTCGGGGTGTCAACGCAGCACTACTCGTTCGCGGTGGACGCCTTCGTCCGGATGGTCAAGGGCACTGAGGTGGCCGAATACGAGTTCTCACTGCGTGAGTCCCGTACTTGGGACATCATCGAGGATGTCCGGACGCTCCGCAGCGAGATAGGCATCCTCTACCGGAACGATTTCAACCGGAAGATCATCGACAAGCTGCTCCGGGAATCCGGGCTCGCGTTCACTCCTCTTTTCCTCGCCGATCCGCACATTTTCATTTCACGGAACAACCCGCTCGCCTCAAAAGAGCGTGCCACTCTCGACGATCTCGCAGGCTTGCCGCGGCTAACCTTCGATCAAGGTGCAAACAACTCCTTCTACTTCGCCGAGGAGATTCTCTCCACCATGTCCAGTAAGCAGGAGATTCGGGTATCTGACCGTGCCACGATCTTCAACCTCATGATCGGGCTCCACGGCTACACGATCTCGACGGGCATCATCAGCGGGCAGCTCGACCCGGAGATCGTCGCCATCCCGCTCGACGTTGACGAGCGCATCGAGATCGGCTGGATCGGCCACGCCGCGATTCCGCTTACAGACCAAGCGCAGCGCTACCTCAAGGAATTGCGCGCCGTCGTCGCTGAGTTCGGCGTAACGCTACTCGACTGACTGCAGTTGAGCCGGCGGGTCATTGCCCCTTCAGTGATTGGACGCGGTTGTTGCATCGAGGGCGAATTGGACGATTGCAGCTGGGCAGATCTCCGGGGTTCATGAACGGTTCGGACTCCAGAAGCATCACCAAAGTGTCAACCCGGATTCGAATTCGCGTACTGCCCTCTGTTGGAATGCATTTGCTTGCGGCGACCTCTGGACCACGCTTGGGGGTTGTCCTATGGTTGGGGCATCAGCGGCCGTCGCTCCGGGTGGAGCTCCAGCGCGGAGGCGCATCATGGGTATCATTTCTTCCGGTTTTCGCGGGCGGCGGTCGGCGAATCCTGGCTTGCCTCCCGGGCAGCATGAAACTCAGGACTTTCCGGTCCTGACGGCGGGGCCGGCTCCTTTGATTCCCATTGATGAATGGGAATTCTTCATCGCCGCAGAGAATGGCCAGCGGCTTTCCTGGTCCTGGACTGAATTCATGTCCTTGCCTCAGGAGGAAATCACCAAGGACATTCACTGCGTGACAAGTTGGTCAAAACTGGAAACAACGTGGCGTGGAGTTTCATTGGACACCCTGTTCGAAAACGTGGACACCACCAAGGACTTCGCTACTGCCCATTCTTTCGGCGGCTATACCACCAATGTTCCATTGTGGGATCTCCTGGGTGGCAAGGCATGGGTGGCCTGGGAATTCGATGGCGAACCTTTGGAGCGGGCCCATGGTGGTCCGGCACGGCTTTTGATTCCACATTTGTATTTCTGGAAGAGTGCCAAGTGGATTCACGGACTGGAATTAACCGAGGATGATGTGCCCGGTTTCTGGGAATCGAACGGCTATCATCTTCACGGGAATCCGTGGCGCGAGGAGCGGTACTCGTGAGGCTTTTACCGTGAGTTCCGTGTGGCGGGTCGCTGAAGTTGTGGACGGGATGCCGGAAAATGCCACAGCGAGGACCATCAGGTTGCGGGTGGCTGGCTTGATGGGACACCTCGCCGGCCAACACATAGATGTCCGCCTCACCGCCGACGATGGGTACTCCGCCATCCGCTCATATTCGGTTTCATCGGCAAGTCCGGACGAGCATCTGGACATCACCGTGGATGAATTGCCCGACGGCGAAGTGTCGCCTTACCTCGTCCGGGACTTGGCGGTCGGTGACCAACTGGAGATACGAGGCCCGGTGGGTGGCTGGTTTGTCTGGCGCCCGGACAGGGTGAATGCAGTGCAACTGATCGGGGGAGGATCCGGTGTGGTGCCACTGATGTCAATGATCCGTGCCCATCAGGCTTCGGATAACGAGTCCGCTTTCAGGCTGCTCTACTCACTGAAGTCACCCGAGACCTCCCTCTACGTCGAAGAGCTCCACAGGTTGGACCAGGAATCAGCCAAGTTGACGGTCGACTACATTTACACGCGTTCGACGCCGGAAGGTTGGCCGGCGGGACCGGCGCGCCTTACGTCGGACACCCTTTTGGGCAGGATTCTTCCAGTGGAGGCGAGCCCGGATGTATTTGTCTGCGGCCAAACAGTGTTTGTGGAGACCGTTGCCGACTGGCTTGTGACGGCAGGCTATTCTCCGGAGTCGATTAAAACCGAGCGTTTTGGCGGGACGGGAGGTATCCGGTGAACAGCGCTGACGACTTCGCCGTCCCCGACCCCGAAGACCAGGATGTTGCATCTTTCCATGACCCAATTACGCATGTGGACGGGAATGCAGCGGCCGGCGCACTGTCCGAAGTGTTCCGCATCGACATCATTGCTGCCCTTGGACGCTGCAGGCATTGCGGCTCAGTGAGGGCTTTTGCTGAGGCCATGGTGTTCGTGGACGCACCGGGCATCGTGGTTCGGTGCCGTGACTGTCAAGGGGTGCTGCTGCGTTTAGTGGAAACCCCGACGCGATTCTGGCTGGATTTGAGTGGTCTGAACTACTTGGAGATCGACCGCGATCAATAGGGTGCGGGGTTGGTGATGGGCCGTGCGGGCATTCGAGGCGCATCGGCCTAGCTTTGGATGAGGGATCCGGGCGGTCGTGGCGTGGTGATGGTGTCTGCATGGCGGTGGACGACTTTCCATTGGCCATCTTCAAGCCGGAATACAGTTGTTACCCGGAGTGGAATAGGCGTCATTTCAGTGGAGCCAGCCACCTTGGCCCGGGCCCGTTCGATTTCGACAATGTATGCAAGGTCCGTTCCGGCGAAGTCGGAGATCCGCTCGAACGTGATGGGTTCGCCTTCTCGAAGGAGAGCTGAGGCGCGGTCCATGATGGCCTCCACCGCGCTTCGGCCGCGCCCTGGGGGTCCCAAGGGGTTGGCGAGGGTGACGTCCTCCCTTGTCGAGAACATCTTTTTCTGGGGCGCCGGGTCTCCTGTGACGAAAGCATCGAGAGCCTGGTGGTACTGATCAATGGCGTGGTTGAGCTCTGAAGGCACTTGGCCAATTTCTGTGTCGGACATTGCTGCTCCTCCAGTTTTTTGCTGCTCGGACCTCTGGACGAGGCGAAGCGTGGGAGGTCGGGCCTGATAATTGGAATCGTGGCACCACCGGCCAGCTAAGTCCACCCGTCCATCGACAGAGGACCCGCAGTTCTTCGCGGAGCCACGAGAACTAACTGCCCTCCTCGTCGCCCCAACGTGCCAGTGCAAGGATCGGCTCACGCAAGGCGAGCCCGCGATCGGTCAGCGCGTACGCCCGGGTGTTATGTCGCAGGGGCAAGCGCGACAGTACGCCGGCGGCCTCGAGTTCGCGCAGGCGGGTTGCCAGCATGTTGGTCGGCACTCCGAGGTCGCGCTGGAGATCGCCGTAACGCTGTGGCCCGTCGAGCAGGCGCTCCACGATGAGCAGGGCCCACCGTGCTCCGACGATGTCGAGCGCTGCGGCGAGGTCGCTCACGTTGTCGGGTCGGCGTCCGGCTTCATCCAGAACGGAGAGTAGTGGTAGCCATCGGGGTCATCGAATTGGCGTTGGTACATGAAGGGGTAATCGTCGGTGTCGCCGATCCGTCCGCCGGCCGCGCCGGCGCGTTCGATGAGTTCGTCGACCGCCTCACGGCTGCCGAGGTCGAAGGAGACCGTGACCTTGGAGGGAGTATCAGGTCCGCCGACCAGCTCCTCGGCGCCGCCGACGCTGGCGTACATTTCGCGGCTGCCGAGCATGACGTACTGCTCAGGTGCGATCGCGAAGCAAGACACATTGTGATCGGACATTTCGGTGTTGAGGGTCCAGCCGAGGGCGGTATAGAAGGCAGTGGCGCGCTCGACGTTCTCAACCGGGCAGGTGATGAAAAGGCTCATGTGGCTCATACTTGCAAAATGCAAGTGCAACGTCAATACCCTGCCGTTCCCGGGCATGGGCGCTTTGGGGTCAACACCGGGTCCGCTCCCAGGTAAACGTGGTTTCCGTGTCCATCCCTGGACACTGCGCGTTAGTGCCGGTTCGTTTCCTCCGGCTCACCAAGCGACAGCATGAGTCGGTTGGCCCAGTTGAAGAAGGCTGCGCCATGGATGACATCCGAAACCTCCAGTGCGTCGAGCCCTTCGAGCTTGAGCGCACGGATGTGCTCGGCCTTAAGCTGTGGAGGAGTCTGCGCCAGTGCCTTGGCCGCGGAGGCTATCGCGTTCCAGCGGGGGCCCAGATCAGCCGAGGCACCTTCGTCGAGGAGCCGCTGGATGTCATCTTGCCGGCCAGAGTAGTGTGAAGCGAATCGTGCATGCACGGAGGCGCAGAAGACACAGCCGTTCTCCCGGGAGGTAGCAGCTGCGGCCAGCTCACGTTCGGCGCGTGGCAGCCCTTCCTTGGTGTTGTAGAAGATGTCCTTGTCGGTCCTGGTCCTTGCCCCCAGGATGTCAGGATCCCGGGCCAGCAGACGGAAGTAGTCGCTGGAAGCCCTGGATCGGTCCACGAGTCCCTCGTACTGGCGGTCCGAAAGGTCTTCCACAGCAGGGGCATGCAGCCAGGGTACCCAACCAAGTTGCTCCTGAGTGAAGACCTCAGGGCGATTCAGTGCGGCGTAATTTACCACTTCGTCAGTCATGCGTTGATCCTTACTGTTTGGGCACCTTCAACGGCTGCCGCGAACGTGGAAGAGGTTTCCTGCGCCGCATTGCCGGCCAGGAGTTCCAACCCGGCGATAACCCGGAGCTGGTAAGTCAGGAAGGCGACGAGTTGCGAGAGCGTCACGATTCCCGTGGTCGACCAGCCGGCTCGTACCAAGGCGTCCAACGCATCAGGCGACGCTTCCCGTGGCCGGAAGACCAACAAGTGGGCGTGTTCCAGTGCAACCGCCAACTTTTCTCCCAAAGCTTCCGCCAGTTTCGGCTCGGCGCTCCAGCGGAGGCCCGGTCGGTCCTCGCTGCGGAGTCCGGGCTCGCGGTACTCACCGTAGGGTCCCTGGGCTGCACCGGCAGCAGCTGCCTCATGCAACAAAGCAACCAGATCGGGGTTGAGGTCGGACGCTTCCAAAGCTTCACTGTAGAAGGCCGCGGCTGCCTGGTTGCCGTGCAGCAGCACCACAAACACGGCGACGGCGGTGCGTTCCGTCAGGCTTGCGTCTTCCAGGTGCTCGGCATGGAATAGAGCAACGTAGCTTGATTGCGTGTTGTCACGGGTAATGGGGCGTCGGTGACGCAGTACGTCCAGGGGTGAGCCTGGGTTGATCCCCAAAATAGTGTCGACGGCGTCGGGTTTGGTGGTGCTCATTTCTCTCCTTGCAGGGCGGGTATGAGGGCGTTGGCAGACTTCCAGCCGAGCCTCGGTACTACCTCGGTGGCCGCGAGTTCGATGGAGCGAAGAATGTGTTCGTGGGGTGGGTCGATGGAGTGGACCTGGAAGGACACGTCCGTTGCCCGCTCCAGTGAACTGTCACGGCTGAGCGATTCGACGACGTCCTCCACGGTTCCCACATGGGCATCGGTGGCCGCAATGAGGGATTCCACGTCATGGCTTTCGAAGACGTGGCCTTGGCGTTCGAAGTGCGGGACGATCCGGCGCAGTCCGGTTTCCGCGAAGTGGAGGGCGGTGGCACGGTCGTCGGCGACGAACAGCGTGCGGGAGGCCAGGATCCGAGGCGTGGCTCCGTTGGGGAGTGCCTCAAGGTAGGCGTCGATGATGGGGTTCTGCAGGTGGTCCAGCGGTGCACCCGCCAACGATTCTTCCCGTGGCTGGGTCCGTGACAACATGAGGCCATCGCCGGAGCGGCCTGCACGTTCGCCTCCGCTGCTGGAGAAAGTGGCCTGCCACAGCCTGTCGAGCAGTTGCGGAGCCGCTGGGTAGAGGGCATTGGCCGAGGACTGAATATCCTTGCCGGCCCACGCCTCGGTGAGGAGCTGCAACTTTTCCGTGAAAATCCGACGGCGTTGGTCACTTTCGAGTCCGAACGCAGCGAAAGAGGACGCGGTGCCGCCCGTCCCCACTCCCACTTCAAGCCTGCCACCGGCGAGCAGATCCAGTACGGCAGTGTCCTCCGCCACCCGCAGCGGATCCTCCAGCGGAAGCGTGATGATTCCGGTACCGAGCCGGATGCTGGTTGTCCGGGCAGCGGCGTACGCCAGGAAGACCAGTGGGGCCGGCAGGCCGCCTTCGGCCTCGTTGAAGTGGTGTTGCGCGACCCACGCCGTATCAAAGCCCGCTTTTTCTGCGGTCTGGATTTGCTCCAAGGCCAACCTGTAACGCTCAGCCGGGCCGGCGTCGTCGAGCAGGCGCGTGAAGAAGCCGATCCGTTTGGTAGCTTCTGCTCGGTGGGTCATTGCTTCGCCTTTCGGTTGCCGGGGATCGCCTCGATCAGCTCCCGGGTGTAGTGGTGTTGGGGGTTGTCGAACACCTCGGACACGGTGCCCGTCTCTACCTGCCGGCCCGCGCTCATGACGGAAACGGTGTCTGCGATTTGCCGCACCACGGCCAGGTCATGGGTGATGAACACATAAGTTAGGTCCAGTTCGCGTTGCAGTTCTTCCAACAAGGCGAGGATCTGGGACTGGACGGTGACGTCAAGCGCCGAAACTGCCTCGTCCAGGATTAGGACCTGCGGGCGAAGGACAAGTGCCCTGGCAATGGCCACCCGCTGGCGTTGGCCGCCGGAGAGCTCCCGTGGGTGCTTGGTCAGCAGGCTCTCCGGCAAATGGACACGGTGAAGCAGGTCCCGGACGGCCTTGACGCGGTCCTGGCGGGACACTGGTCCGAAGTTCAGCAGTGGTTCTTCAATGATCCGGGTGATCGTCTGCCGCGGATCAAGAGAGGTGAAGGGATTCTGGTAGACGAGTTGAACGTGCTTCCGGAACTGCCGGAGGCTCTTGGCATCCAATCCGGAGAGCTCGTGGCCGCTGATGGAGATGCTGCCTGAAGTGGGCCGTTGGAATCCGGCGAGGGCACGCGCGGTAGTGGTCTTCCCGGAACCGGATTCACCGACGATTGCGTGGGTGCTGCCTTGGGGAACCTGGAAGCTCACATCGTCCACGGCCCGGAACCGCTGGTTCCGCCCGGTGTCGAACTCTTGGATGAGGTTGTCGACCTGCACTGTGTTGGTGCGGCCAAGCTTGGGCGCCGGGCGGGGAACGACGGGAGAAATCGACGGCGCATCGGCCAGGAGTTGCCGTGTGTAATCGGTGGAGGGGTTCGTGAGCACCTGGGTTGTAGGGCCCTGCTCCTGGACCCGCCCGCCTTTAAGCACCACGACGCTGTCGGCACGGTCTGCCGCCACGCCGAGATCGTGCGTGACAAAAAGGACCGCTGTGCCGGTCTCGGCACGCAGGTCATCAATGAGGTCCAGAATCCGCCGTTGAACAGTGACGTCCAGTGCGCTGGTCGCTTCATCGGCGATGATCAGCTGGGGCTCAAGGGCTATGGCCGCTGCGATCAGGACGCGCTGCTTCATGCCTCCGGAGAGCTCATGGGCGTATTGCCCGGCACGGCGTTCCGGCTCCGGGATGCCCACCCGCTCCAACAGCTCGAGGACCCTTTTTCGCCGCTTCGGCTTGGGAAGCTTGGTGTGCAGGCGCAGCACTTCCTCCACCTGGGCGCCGACGGTGAGAACCGGGTTCAACGAGCTTGTGGGATCCTGCGGGATCAGGGCGATCTTGGCGCCACGGATCGATTCCAGGCGCTTCTGGGACCAACCGGCAATGTCCGTGCCGTTCAGGAGGATGCTGCCACCGTCTACGCGGCCATTGCCGGCGAGCAATCCGATGACTGCCTGGGCCGTAGTGGATTTCCCGGAACCCGATTCACCCACCAAGGCGAGGACTTCGCCGGGCAGGATCTTCAGCGAAACCTCGTGGACCACGCGGCGGTGTTTTCGGTGCCGGTCTGCGTAGGAAACAGACAAGTTCCTAAGTTCCAGTACGGGAACGGTGTCCGGCTGCCCGGGTGCGGCCACGGCCGGATCTGTCAGAACGTCGGTCACGGGTGTACCTTTCGGATCGAATGGCTGATGCGGTTGGCGGACAAAACCACGGCAACCACCACCAGGCCCGGGTAGGTGGTCAGCCACCAGGACGTGGCCACGTAATTCCGTCCCTCCGCGATCAACAGCCCCCACTCCGGGGTGGGCGGGGGAGCGCCGTAGCCCAGAAAGCCAAGGGTGGAAATTGCCAGGATGGCACTACCGAACTGCAGCGCCACGAGTGCCAGCACAGGTCCGGCCGAGTTGGGCAGGATATGGCGCCACAACACGGCGGTGAACGTCCCACCACTACCAAAGGCAGCCTCGACAAAGTCGCTGCGGCGCACGCTCAGGACTTCGGACCGGGAGAGCCTGGCGAAACTGGCTACGGAACCGACACCCACGGCTATGGCGGCGTTCACGGTGCCAAACCCCAGGATGATGATGATGCTCAGTGATAGCAGCAAGCTGGGTATCGACAACAAAACGTCAACTATCCGCATCACCACGGCGTCGGTGATGCCGCCCAAGGACCCTGCCAGCAGCCCGAGGATGGTTCCCACCACGAGTCCAACGGCGACGGCGACCAGCGCGCCGGTGACCGAGTTGATCGAGCCGTGGATCATCCGCGATAGGAGGTCGCGGCCAAGTTCATCGGTGCCCAGCAAGTACTCAGCGTCGGGCGGCAGGAGCTTGTCCCTTGCCTTGCCGGAGACCGGATCATGACTTGTAAAGAGTCCGGGGGCGATGGTCCACAGCGCGACGACGCCCAGGACAAGCCAGGCAAGGAGCAGCCCTGGTTGGATCCGTGGGATGGTGAAGGGCCGCTTGGCTTCCACAGGATCGGGTGTGAGTTCCTCCGCCGGGGACACGGTTTCCTCCACAGTGGCGTGGCTCATGTGAGCGCTCCTGCCTTTCGCTTAAGCCGGGGGTCCAGCACGGGGTACAGCAGGTCCACGGCGAGGTTGACCAGAACAAAGGCCGCCGCGGCGAGGACCACCACGGCCTGCAGCACGGCCGCGTCCTGGTTGTTGACTGCCTGTTGTGTCAGTTGGCCCACGCCGTTGCGCCCAAAGACTGTTTCGGTGACCACGGCCCCGCCAATCAGTTCGCCCAGCAGGACACCAGCAATGGTCAGGGCCGGAAGCACTGCATTTCGGGCCACGTGGTGGCTCAGTACCCAGGCGTTGCTTCCGCCACGCGAACGGGCGACGGCGACAAAGGGCTGGGTGCGTACGTCGTCGATACTGCGGATCAGTACCTGCGCCAGCGGCGCCGACAAGGGGACGGCCAGCGTGGCCACGGGCAGAATCAGGCCCAGTGCCTCCGGTGGGTTGATGACGGGGATCAGCTTCAACCGGAATGAAAAGATCTGGATCAGCACGATGCCAAGCCAAAAGACCGGCACGGAGACCAGCAGGGACGGCAGCGACTGGAGAGCGTCCCTCAGCCAGGCGAAGGGCGCGAGACTGGAGAGGAATGCGATCGCGACGGCCAGGATGACCGCTGCGAGGAAGCCCAGGCCCGCCAGTGCGAACGTCGAGGGGACGGTGGCGGCCAGTTGATCAACCACAGGCACACCGGCCTGAACCGAGTAGCCGAGGTTGCCGGTGAGAAAGCCTCCGAGTGAGTCAAGGTACTGCAGGAACAACGGAGTATCTGCGCCATAGGAGCTGCGGATGTGCGCGATTTCCTGCGGGCTCAGACCCATGTCCGGGTTTTGGTATTTGATCAGCAGGGCATCTCCGGGCAGCGCTTGCAACAGCACAAAGGCTATGGTGAACGCTGCCCAGAGGACCAGGGCGGCCTGGCCGAATCGGTTCAGGAGGTAGCGCGGCATATCAGTTCTTCTTGAGCCAGACGCCGTAAAGGCTTGGACGCCCCACTGCTTCGAAGGCGAGCCCGTGCAGGTACGGTGCCGAAGCAAACACCTGGGGTTCTTCAAAGATCGGGATGACCAGGGCCTGGTCGATGAGATAGTTCTGGATGTCGGCGACGTCCTTCAACCGCTGCTGGGGATCGGTACGTGCTGTTTCAGCTTCGAGCAGGGAGTTGAGCTTCTCATCGACGAAGCTTTTGACTTTCTGACTGCTGCCACCGAGCTGGAGCAATGCGTCCCGGTTCTTCGGGTGGAACTGGCTCTTGATGACATCCGGGTCGGCGCGACCCACCATGGCGACGGAGACCGGGGTCTTTTCAGGATCCAGGCTGTCAACGGTCTTGCTGCCGGAGTCACCTGCCAGGACGTTGAGTTTGACGCCCACCTTCTGCCACTGCTGTGCCACGAGCTGCAACACAGCCTTGTTCTGCGGCTGCGGCAAGGATTCGTAGATCGTCAGGGAAAGTTGGGCTCCGTCCTTGGTCCGGATACCATCGGCTCCAACTTTCCAGCCGGCTTCTTCCAAGAGCTGCTTGGCCTTCTCCGGATCGTGGCCCAACTTGCCGGACAGATCCACGTAGCCGGTGGCGTCCTTGGCAAGTACAGAGGTAGCCACCGGGTAGTTCTCAGAAAAGATGGTATCCACGACTTCATTCGTGTCCGTGGCCTTCAGCAGCGCTTGCCGCACCCGTACGTCGGCCACCAGCGCGTTGTCCGGACGGAAGACAATACTGTCGTTGACCCCTCGAGTGCCCGGCGCGTAGATCTTGAAGTTCTGTCCCGCCACCTGTTTCTCGTCATAAGCCTGGACCTGGCGGATCAGGTCGCCTTGGCCGGCGAGGAGCGAGCCTGTACGCACGCTGTCTTCCGGGGTAACCACGATCTTGACGGTGTCCAGGTAGGCGCGGCCTTGGTGCTCCGCCTTAGCGGGTCCCCAGTTGTAGTCCTTGCGGGCATCCAGGACCAGTTCTTTGCCCAGAACCTCGCTGGCGACTGTGAAAGGGCCACTGCCGATGATGTTGCGGGCGTCGCCGAGTTCGTCGTACTTGCGGTCCAGTGTGCTGATGGAGACGATGCCGGAGCCAATGGTGGCCGTACCCTGGAGAAAGCCCGGCGAGGACTTCTTGAAGTGGAACTTGACTGTCAGCGGGTCCACAACCTCGCTGTGGTCGTAGTTGTTGATGACCTCGGACACAGGCTGGTTCAGGGCCTTGTTGCCCAAGCCATACGTATCGAAATTGCGTGCCACCGCTGCGGCGTCCACGGGTGTGCCGTCAGAGAAGGTAACGCCCCTTCGCAACTTGAACGTGTACTCGGTCAGCTCGGCGTTACTGGACCAGGACTCGGCAAGCCAAGGCTCAATCTCGAGCGTTTCAGGGTTCTGAAAAGTCAACTTGTCAGTTACCTGGTTAAGGACGCCGCCGTTGGGATAGAACCCTCCCGACGGCGGATAGAGGTTGGTATGCGCCTGCTGCTCGAGGTAGACCAGTGTGCCGCCGGTGACTGGTGTGCCGCCGTCGTTAGCAGGACTGGTGGCCTCTGTGCTGGAGCCACAGGCGGCCAGCACACTGGCCAGCGCAAGCGCTGCTATGCCGGCTGAGATGGCGCGGACAGGTTTGCGGAAAACCATGGAGGGGCCTCTTTCGCATAAAACGGAGTGCGGTGCACGACCGCGAAGGGGAGTGAAGTCAGGACGTCTTGACATCACTGTAGGAGGGGCAAAAGCCCCGCGGAATTCCACCGACATCAGCAGTCACTCCAGTTCGCATTACGCAAAACCGGGTCACGCTCCGCAATGAAAACCTGCTAATTGCAGGCCCTAGCAGCCTGTTCGGCCGAAGTGGCAGCGGACCACGCCGACCAGGACCCGACGTACAGGGATGCATTGATGCCAATGGTCGCTAGCGTGAGGACTTTATGGGCGGCCAACACTCCAGCTCCGCAGTAGGTTCCGACGGCGGCTCCGGACGTTAGCCCTGCGTCGACGGCCTTGGCACGGAGTGCTTCGGCGGGGAGCAGCAGGCCGTTGTGGTCGAGATCGGTGGTGCTGGGTGAGCTGTAAGCGCCCGGGATGTGAGTTGCCGGGCCCTGGGAAATCGCGGAAAAGTGCTCTGCTTCCCTCGCGTCGATCAACACGCCGGCAGGGGCGAAGACGGCTGCTTCCTTGGTGCTTAGCGTGGGCAGGCTACCTTGGCCGTGCGGTCCGAAGGGCTTCAGGGTTACAGTTCCTGTCTGTGATTTGGGGCGGGAGATGCTGCTCGGAAGGCCTTGGCCCTTCCAATACCCGTAACCGCCGTCAAGGACTTTGACGTCAGCCAATCCAGCCCACCGGAGTACCCACCAGGCCCGGGCGGCGGACAGGCCGTGGCGGTTGTCATAGACGACGATCCGTGAATCGTCATTGATGCCGAAACCCCGAAGGGCGCGCTGAAGCGTTGTGAACTCCGGAAGGGGCAGCGCCCCGTCGGCGGCGGGCCTGTGACTGCCGGCGTCGGCGAGGACGGTGGATAGCGGGACGTAGTGGGCACCTGGCAAGTGTCCGGCGTCGTATTCCGCCTTAGGGTCGGCAAGCCCGGGTCTAAAACGGACGTCAAGGAGGACAGGCGGCTGCCCGCCGGATAGTTGTTCTGCCAGGTCTTGGGCGCTGATGAAATGTTCGTCCCGGAAGTCGTACTGAACAGCGGCAGTTGCCGGGGGAGGACTTGTTGTACTCATCCGGTAACCCCCGCACTGACGGTGGCGTCCGCCGTCGATGGCTTTTCGCCGGGCAGCAACCCTCCCTGCTCATGAACGTTGGGTGGGACTGCAAGGCCAAGATGGTCGCGCAGTGTGGTCCCTTGGTACCCGTCCCGGAACAGGCCCCGGGCGCGAAGTTCCGGGATGACGCCGCGGGTGAACCGCCCGAACTGGTCGCCCAGATAAGGGGTAAGAATGTTAAATCCGTCGACGCCACCTTCTTCGTGCCAGGTCTGGAGATAGTCCGCCACCTGCGCCGGCGTGCCTACTACCACGCTGTAAGGCACCAGGTGGTTGACCAGAAGATCCCGCCACCTCACCGGCCTCTGGGTGTCGGGAACCCGCCCGGACCTACGGGCGACCAATTCGAGCAAATGTCGGCCGCGGGGGTTGAAGCGCTCGGCATCGGCGGCTGGGACGTGTGCGTCCAGATCGAAGTGAGCTGCTGAAAAGCCCAGCGCATCGTCCAAGGCGGCGAGGCTGCGGGTATCCGGGAATCCTTCCCGTTCGTCATGCGGACCTGGGGAAACAGGTACACCGGACACCAGGAAGTCGTGAATATCCCAGGCTTCCTCGACGGTCCAACCGATAATGGGCAATACGGGGGTGAGGGTCTTGACGGCCTGAGGGTCCCGACCCTGTGCAGCGACTTCCCGGCCCAGCGTGGCGGTTTCAACCGCGGCCTCGGCGATCCCGGGAAGTCCCAGGAGGGCCAGATCGGCGCGGGAGTGAACCAGTTGCCTGGACCGTGAGGAGGTGCCCGCATGAACTAATGGCACGTGGCCCTGGATTGGCCTAAGGACATTCAGTGGCCCGGCCACTTGATGGTGCTCGCCGCGGAAATTGGCCCGGTGGAGTCTGTCCGGGTTCAGGTATGTACCGGATTCCTGATCCGCGACGAGGGCTCCCTCGCCCCAACTGTCCCAAAGCAAACGCAGTGCATCGATAAGTTCCTCTGCGGAGTCGTAGCGCTGTTCGTTTCCCCAGTGGGCGTCCCGCCCATGGTTGGCCGCGGCTCGCGGCTCGGCTCCTGTAACGATGTTGAGCCCAAGCCGCCCACCGCTGAGGCGGTCGATGGAAGCACTGATCCGTGCCAACGTGTAGGCGTCTGAATACGTCGCGTTGACTGTGGCGATCAAGCCGATGCGGGAGGTCACTCCTGCCAGGAATCCCACAGCGCTCAACGGCTCAATGCGGGCTGCAAGGTAGGGATCGCGAAATTCCAGGTCCGGGCCGGTGGCCAGCCAGTCCCCGAAGAAGATGTAGTCCAGCCCGGCACTCTCGGCCTCCAGGGCAGTGGCCCGGATGACATCGGCGTCGTCATGCGGATCATGGTGGGCGCCGGGGTATCGCCATCCGCTCGGGTAGGCGCCTACAGCCCGGAACATGGCGCCGATAATGAGGTGTCTTCGGCGAGGCACCTCGGGGTGGATATTGCTGTAGTTCGCGTGAGAACGGGTCATAGGCAGAAACTAAAACGTTGGTCAGGGGAATTGTGAATGCTACTTAACAGCTCTTAGCGCGGGGTCACCGCGGGACATCAGAGTTCACGAAGGGGTGAGCGGTGGAGCGTGTCCTGGCCGTCAAGGCCGTCGACTGCGGCGTCGCGGACGACCGACGAGGCTCGTCCGCGACGTAGAACAGAAGGCCGCATGATTTGTTGTCACCGGCGCGCAGGGCAGTGAATCACCGTGGACCGTGTCGTCAGAGCGCGATGGTCACCGATTTCACCTGCGTGTACAGGTCGATGCTCTCCGGGCCAAGTTCCCGACCCCACCCCGACTGGTGATAGCCACCGAAGGGAAGTGCGGTGTCCAAGGCGTGATAAGTGTTGACCCACACCGACCCCGCGTTCAGACGACCCGCCACCCGGTGTGCCCGGCTCAGGTCCCGGGTCCACAGCGCAGCGGCGAGGCCGTACTCGGTGTCGTTGGCCGCCTCGATAACTTCCTCCTCGTCGGAGAACGGAATTGACACCGCGACCGGCCCGAAGATCTCTTGACGCACGATGGACATGTTCGGGGTGGTGTCGACGAAGACCGTCGGTTCCACGAAGTACCCTGAGTCTCCCCACCGGTTGCCGCCCACCAGGGGGCGGGCACCCTCACGCTTGCCGGCGTCAAGGTAGCCCATCACCCGCTCCAATTGTTCCTCTGAGACCAGCGGGGTGATGTCTGAGTCGGGATCGTTGCCGGGTCCAATTGTGAGGGCCCGGACCTGTTCGGCGAGGGCGGCGTTGAACTCGTCATAGATGTCCTTGTGAACGTAGACCCGAGTGCCGGCCTCACACGCCTGTCCCGAGTTCAGCGTGAATCCTTGGATTGTGCCGGCCACTGCGCTCGGTATGTCTGCATCGGCGAACACGATGTTTGGAGACTTGCCACCGAGTTCCAGGGACACCTTTTTCAGATTGCCTTGGGCCGCTCCGACAATCTTCTTTCCAACTTCTGTGGACCCGGTGAACGCTACTTTGTCCACATTGGGGTGTCCGGAGAGGGCCGCTCCGGCGTCTCCGAAGCCCGTGACGATATTGACCACACCCGCCGGAACCCCTGCCTCTACCAGGATGCGACCCAGCAGCAGGGCGGTCAACGGAGTTTGTTCGGCCGGTTTGAGGACCACGGTGTTGCCGGTTGCCAACGCGGGAGCGACCTTCCAAGCAGCCATCAGCAGCGGGAAGTTCCATGGGATTATCTGAGCGCAGACTCCCACGGGCTCCCTCCGCGTGTAGGAGTGGAATTCAGCCTCTTGCGGCGCCAGGAGCATGGACGGGTTGTTGGTCGCCCCCTGCAGCTTCGACGGCCAGCCGGCGTAGTACCGGAAACAGTCGGCTGCGGACCGGACGTCAAATGCTCCAGCGATGCCAACAGGCTTGCCGTTATCGAGAGACTCGAGTTCGGCGAAGTCGTCGGCGCGTTCCAGGATCAACTGCGAAATCCGCCACAGCAAGTCCTCCCGCAGGTTTGGCCGCATCCGGACCCAGGAACCCTCATTGAAGGCTGCACGGGCCGCGGTGACAGCGGCATCGATGTCTTCAGCCTCGCCTTGAGGCACTTTTGCAAGCACCTCGCCGCTGGCTGGGTCGTAGGTGGCGAAGGTCTTGCCGGATTTGGCATCCACCCACTCGCCGTTGACCAGCATCTGCTGAGGACTTGCGAGGAACTCCTTCACCCGTGCGGAGGAGATGGACTTTGTGCTGTAGTGATCGACGGTGATGCTCATGAACGATCCTTCCTGATTGACCCAGGGGTCAACCTGATGATGGTGATATGTGGGGACCTGCTCAAAAGGATGTGATGACCGAGCGGATGACTTCGCCCTTCTTCAACTTCTCGTAGCCCTCGTTGACCTGGTTCAGACTGATCTCCTGGCTTACCAGGCTGTCCAGTTCGAAGCGGCCCTGGACGTACATGTCGGCGTAGAGCGCGATGTCCCGTTTGACGTTCGATGAACCCATCAGCACGGCGTGCAGTCGCCGCTGACCGAACAGCGCGTCCAGGGATGCGTCGAAATTCGTGGTTGCGCCGGGAGGGGCGATGCCGATGAGGTAAGCCGTTCCCCCAGGGCGTGTCATCTTTTGAACCTGTTTCTGTGTGGCTTCCAGTCCGATCACCTCGAAGGCATGGTCGACTCCGCCCGTTAGTTCCTGGACCGCGGCAACGGGGTCGGTGGCCTTGGAGTTGATGAGGTGGGTAGCGCCGAACTTCAAGGAGGCCTGGAGCTTTGTATCATCAATATCAACCGCGATGATGTGCTTGGCACCGCAGAGTCGTGCGCCACTGATGGCATTGAGCCCGATGCCGCCCGTACCGACCACCGCTACTGTGTCACCCGGACGGACGTGGGCAGTATTGATCATGGCACCGGCGCCGGTCACCACAGAGCAGCCGAGAAGGGCGGCCTGGGGAAACGGGATCTCTTTGTTCACCACGGCCAGCTGGTTCTCATGGACGAGCACCTGCTCGGCGAAGCCCCCGACGTGGACCGACTGGGCCACGGCAGTCCCGTCCGGGAGGGAGATACGAGGCGCCTGGCCTTCTGTTCGGGAGACGGCGGCCGGGTTCAGGCAGAGCGTGCTCCGACCGGACAGGCATTCGGCGCAGGCACCACAGTAAGGAATCAGACATGCCACCACGTGATCACCCACCTGCATGCTCGTGACGCCTGGGCCGATGGAACGCACCACGCCGGAGATCTCGTGTCCCCCGACGGCGGGCAGCGGCAGGCCGAAGTCGTTCTCTATCAGGTGGAGGTCGGAATGGCACAGGCCCGATGCCTTGACGTCGAGGAGTACCTCCCGACCAATCGGATCATCGATCCGCACATCGTGGACGGTAAATCCCTGGCCCACCTTGGTTGCCAATGATGCTTTCATGAACTTCCCTTCTCGGCCTCAGGTCCGTCACGACTGAATGTGACGAAGGTCCCTAAGAACTTCAGGCTAGGCGGGATGCCGGCGCAGCAAGTGTGCAGATTTGGCACACTGCGAGCAGGTCGATCCCTGATAGCCCGATGTGGTGTCCGCTGCTGGCGTCCGGTCCTCCGGTTTGCGCCGCAACGTTGTCTTAACAGGCAGCCTCAGCTAGTTTTGGGGGGCACCGGGAGCGATGGAGCTTCTGGACCATGGAGGTACAGTGTCTCGACTCACTGCGGAAAAGCCCGACGTATCATCGGCGTGGAAAAGATCGCAACTCTACGGCGTGGCACCCCACTACGTCCCGGCCGTTCCGGGTTCCGGGACGTCAGAAAAACCGGCCACTGCGCTGCTTCGGGCAGCTGCGCCCACGCTGGCCGCAGTGGGTGAAGATCTGACAGGCTTGGAAGTGTCCTTGCTCCTGGCCAACCGTTCGGGACTCCTGGTACAGACCGTCGGTGACAGGAAGTCGTACATCGGTGACCAGGTCGAGAGACGGGGACTGTTCGTCGGCACCGACCTGACCGAAGAGAGGGTGGGCTTCAATGGTGTGGGCACTGCGCTGGAGGTCAGTCGCGGCATTGCCGTCAATGGCAATGAACACTTCATCGAGGCGTTCCGGACATTCTCCTGTTTTGGCGCTCCCATCGTTCATCCCGGGAGCGGGCGCATCGAAGGCGTCCTCAACGTCACTGCGCTTGCCGGCTCGACGCCCTCCCTGCTGGAGGGCTTTGCGCGGAGCGTGGTCCGCCAGATTGAACACCAGCTCGTGCAGAATACACACGCCGACGAATACCGGCTGATGACGGAGTTCCGACGAGCCACCAGCCGAACGCGGGATGCTGTCTGCGCTTTCGGGGACGGGGTGGTAATGAGCAACCAACAAGTGGAAAGCCTCCTGGAGCACATCGACTTCGACACCCTGCGGCGGATGATTGCCGACGCCCGTCCGGACGGTGTGACAACGACCTCGCTGGAAATCAGTGCGGAGCGCGAGGTGGCAGTCGAAACCCGCCTGGTCCCTTCTGGCGGGGCGATCCTAACGTTGCGCCCGCAGTGGCAAGGAGCGATGAGGATCACCCGGGGCCGGCCCCGGCCGGATAGTTCGGGACACGTCTGGGGTTCCCGCTTGAGGTCGGTGCGGGGGAAAACCGGCTCAGTGGCGGTGATCGGCGAACCTGGCTCCGGCAAAACCACAGCGGCGCGGGAGATAGGCGCGTCCCAGCCCATCGTGATGGATGGTCTCGATGCTCAGCTTGACGGTACACAAGCGTGGTCCCAGCGGCTTCTCTCCTCCAGCCGCAGCGGAGCCGCGCAACTCATCATCGACAACATGGATCTACTGGCACCCCCGCAGCTTGCGTTGATCCGTCAGCTCTTGTCCAGCGGCGCCGCCCCCCGGATCATCATGACGGCCACCGCAGAAGCGGTGGCCTGTGACGATTACGTACGATCCGTGGTCGCCTTGGCCGATAATCGGCTGGAGATTCCGCCACTGCGGGCTCGGGTCGCGGACTTCCCGGCTCTGCTGGACGCCGTCTCCCGAAGAATCTCCGGGGGCACGTCCTACACTTTTTCGCCTGCCGCGTTGCAGGCACTGACAAGGCAGCCTTGGCCCGGGAATTTGGCCGAGCTCCACAGGGTCCTCACGCAAGTGCTGTCCGGGCGGACCGGCGGGAGAATCGCTGTGGCCGATCTTCCTGAGTCACATCGGGGGGACAAGACGCAGCCCCTTCTCGGAAGGGACCGCGCTGAACGCGCGGCGATCGTCGAGGCACTTGAGGCCGCCGAGGGCAACAAGATCCAGGCCGCAGCAGGATTGGGTATCAGTCGCACAACGCTGTACCGCCGCTTGCGGGCCCTTAAGATCGCCCACTAGGGCCGGTCTCTGCCAGTTGCTGCCTTGCCCGAACGAGTTGGGGCTGAGGACATTCAAGTCCCCAGCCCCAGCATTTCGTCCGGGTGACCGGACGGCACATCACACCATCGACGGTGTGCCTGAACTGGCCGCCGTGATGGCGTGCAGCGCACGTTCCAGGACATCGCTGATGGAACCGGTACCGTTTGCCCTGGCCAGTATCCCGCGCTCGGAGTAGCGCGAAACGACTGGCTCGGTTTGCCGGTGGTACAGCTCGAGGCGATGCTTGATGACCTGCTCCGTGTCGTCGGTTCGTCCCGATTCGACTGCGCGGGCCAGCAAACGGGACACGAGTTCGCCGTCTGGGACCACAAGCTGGAGCACGGCGCTGATTCCCGGCTTCTCGGCGCTGAGGATGCCATCCAGATAGTCAGCCTGAGCCACGGTCCGGGGGTAGCCGTCCAGGAGGAATCCTTGTTCGGCGTCCCTTTCATGCAGTCGGTCCCGGACCATTTCATTCGTGATGGCGTCAGGTACGAAGTCTCCGCTGTCCATGAAGTTTTTGGCTTCTTGGCCTAGCTGCGTCAGGTTTCTGACGTTCTCCCTGAAGATATCGCCGGTGGATATGGCAGGGACACCCAGCTTCTCCGAGATGAGGGCAGCCTGTGTGCCCTTTCCGGAGCCGGGAGCACCAATAATCAACAATCTCATGTCACTCGTCCTTGGAGGTGTGTTGCTGGGTGGTCTGGAGCGTCTTGTTGGGAGAGATCCCACTGGTAGCGGGCGTAAACCTCTCTGCTGCCTGATTTCTCGACCATTTCCCGGGGCCATGGCCCCTCGGCGGAAAGCCAGATGATCGAGTTGTCCGGCATCACGGCATCCACGATGCCGTTTCGTACGAAGTGTCCGCCTTGGCGGATTTCCACGTGTTGGCCCAAGAGTCGTCCCCAGTCAGGTTGTGGGTGCAGGTCCATGGTTGTTCCTCTCTTCTGCAGAGGCCCTTGTCGCGAGGGCGACATCAAAATGGCGGCGGTGAGGCACCGAAACGTTGCGATAGTTGTGATGATCCGGGTGATCATCCGGTGCCTCACCGCCAGTTCAGGGGCTCGACGGCGACATCACAGTGAGCGTTGTTCCGCACCGTTGTATGCACTCAGTGGGCGGATCAGGGAGTTCGCTGCCGCCTGTTCCATGATGTGTGCGGTCCAGCCGGTGATGCGGCTGGCGACGAAGATAGGTGTGAATGTCGGGGTGTCGAAGCCCATGAGGTGGTAGGTGGGCCCGGTGGGGTAGTCGAGGTTGGGCTTGATGGCCTTGGCCTCGTCCATGGCCTGCTCGAGTCCGTTGTAGAGGCCAAGGAGTTCGGGTCGTCCGTAGTGGGCGATCATCTTGTCCAGTGCGGCCTTCATGGTGGGGACGCGGGAGTCGCCGTGTTTGTAGACGCGGTGTCCGAAGCCCATGACTTTCTTCTTCTGGGACAGGGCATCTTCCATCCAGGTTTTCGCGCGGGAGGCTGCCTCTTCGAGGGACTCTTCACTCCGGATGCCGATTTCGTCGAAGGTGTGCATCACGGCCTCGTTGGCGCCGCCGTGCAACGGACCTTTGAGTGCACCGATGGCTGCCGTCACGGCCGAGTGCAGGTCCGAGAGGGTGGAGGTGACAACCCTGGCGGTGAACGTGGAGGCGTTGAAGGAGTGCTCGGCGTAGAGGATCATTGAGACGTTGAACGCCTCTACCACCTCGGGGACCTGTTCTTCACCGAATGTCATCCACAGGAAGTTCGCGGAGTAGTCCAGATCTTCTCGCGGCTCCACAACATCCTGGCCCCGGCGGCGACGCTGATCGTAGGCCACCACAGCAGGCATGGCCGCAAAAAGCTCCATCGCCTTGGCCATATTGCCTTCCACCGATGAGTCTTCGGCCAGTGGATGACAGGCACCAATGATGGACGTGGCTGTCCTGCATACGTCCATGGGATGAGTCGTCAGGGGAAGCGCGTCGATCGCGAACTTCACCACTGGATTCAGGGCGCGGCCCGCCCGCTCGCGGGCGGTGAATTCGGCCAGCTGCGATTCGTTGGGCAGCTCCCCGTTCCACAAGAGGTAGGCAACCTCTTCGAAGCTGCATTTGGCGGCCAATTCCTGGACCGGGTACCCGCGGTACAGCAGGGAGTTGGTGTCGGGGTTTACCTTCGAGACGGCGGTGTAGTCCACCACGACGCCGGCAAGGCCCTTTCGGATTTCTGATTCAGGCATGATTGGAACTCCTTTGTTCTGTGTCGAATGTTCTGTATCGGGTGCGTTACCGGACACCCGGTACTGCGAAGTTGAATACGCCGGTATCGAATTGGTTGTATGCCTCGTAGTCCACGAGTTCGTAGAGCCGGGCACGGGTGAGCATCTCGCCAACGCGCACCTCCTGTGTGCCCAGGCGTTGAAGGGTCTCGAGAGTACGCTCTGCGGCGCCCATGGCAATGCGGAGGAGGGTGACGGGGTAGATGACCATGTTCACTCCGACTGCTTGGAGTTGGTCGATGGTGAAGAGGTCGCTTTTGCCGAACTCGGTCATGTTGGCCAGGATGGGCACGTCCACGGCGTCGCGGATGGCTTGGAACTCGTCCAGGGTGGCCATGGCTTCGGGGAAGATCGCGTCTGCTCCGGCGTCCACCAGGGCGCGGGCGCGGTCTTGGGCGGCGTGGATTCCTTCGGTCGCGCGGATGTCGGTGCGGGCCATGATGAGGAAGTTCGGGTCGCGGCGGGCGTCGGCTGCGGCGCGGATGCGTTTGGTGGCGGTGTCGAGGTCGACGACGTTTTTGCCGTCGAGGTGTCCGCAGCGTTTGGGGTTGAATTGGTCCTCGATGTGGCAGCCGGCGAGGCCGGCGTTTT
>NZ_JAQPPK010000025.1 GCF_029952445.1 Paenarthrobacter nitroguajacolicus
TCGGCTTCCTCGGCGTCATGTCCGGGCCGCTGGTCCGCTCCTCCTACCGCGCCGGCCGCCTCTGGGCCACCGCCATGCGCAAAAAGGGCTGGGACATCCCCGAAGCCCTGGCCCACATCGAGTCCTCCGGCACCACCCGCCAGGAAGCCTCCACCATCCTCGCCGCCCACAGCTGAACCAGCCCACAGCTGAACAGGCGCGGCGGCAGCAGTACCAGCAAGCAGTTCCGAAGGACCGGATGCCATACGTCATGGCGTCCGGTCCTTCGGCGTACATCACGTAGAATTAAGGCACTATGGCGAAATCCCCTGATTCCAGCAATTCGACCCCCTCGGCCGACGCACCCAAGCGTGGGCTGTTCCAGCGCAAGCCCATGGAAGCCAAGGCCAAGAAGCCGAGCCAACTGAAGCAGATCGCTGAAGTCTTCAAGATGACCCGGCGGAATGATCCGCAGGTTGTCTGGATCATGCTGCTGGCTTTCCTTGCCGTGGTTGCCGTGGCGTTCCTCATCGGCTTCCTGCTGGAAAACTGGGTCACAGGCCTTATTATCGGTATCCCCCTGGGCCTTCTGGCTGCCGTGTTCATCCTTTCGCGCCGGGCTGAGAAAGCCGCCTTCGCGCAAATCGAGAACCAGCCCGGCGCCTCCGGTGCCGCCTTGGGTACCCTCAGGCGCGGCTGGGTCACACAGGATCAGCCCGTCGCCGTCAACCCGCGCACCCAGGACGCCGTCTTCATGGCGATCGGACGTCCCGGCGTCGTACTGGTCAGTGAAGGCCCCACGCACCGCGTGAAGCCGCTGGTGGATGCCGAGCGCAAGCGTCTGGCGCGCATCCTGCCCAACGTCACCATCCATGTCCTGGAGTCCGGTCGTGGCGAGGGCCAGGTGCCCCTCAACAAGCTCGCAAAGACCATGGGCAAGCTGAAGAACGAACTGACCAAGGTTGAGGTCAACGCTGTTTCCAAGCGCATCAACTCCCTTGGCAACCGCCTGCCGATCCCCAAGGGCATCGACCCCTACAAGGCCCGTCCCGATCGCAAAGCCGCACGTGGCCGCTGATTTCTGAACCGAAAAAACCGCCCCCACCTCTCGAAAACAGAGGCGGGGGCGGTTTTTTGTTACTTTACATACGGATGAGGATGGTGTTCATGGCTTTATCGTGAAGGCCACGCTGGTCGGGATCGAAAACAACGGCCGGGATTACAAGGCATAGAAGCAGCGTGCGCACTACGGCGGCCAGCGGACCCGCGGGCGCTCCCCCCAACCGAACCACGTGAATGCCGGCGATTCTGTGTCCAACACTGTAACCGAGAGTGCCGATCAGCAGGATCTGCTCCACCGCGAAAATAGCCAGCGTAGCCCACTGGTTTCCACCGAAGGCAAAATTGCTAATGACCAGCGCGATGGTCCAGTCGATCACGATGGCGAGAATGCGGCGCCCTGCACGCGCCATCGACCCCGGACCGGACTCGGGAAGGCCAAGCCGTTCACCGGGATATTTGGAGATGCCGGAAGTGTCCGGGCCGCTCAACCAGGAGCCTATGTCTTTTCGATCTACCACCCTCCCAGCGTAGTCGCTGGACCGGGCGCCGGCATGACGGGTGGTGACGCTGAAGTGGGGGTCCGGCGGCGATAGGGTGTTCGACCAGCGGACCCACGTGGACCTGACACCGGACAGCAGACTACCGTTTATATGACAGATGATTTACACGACAGATGATTCTGTAACCTGCCGGAAACAATACTGACACCCCCGGGAAATCCCATCTCCCTATGGTGGTATGAGTTGCCAGCCACCAGGCAAGGGGACCTTTTTGTGTTTCCTGCGCCTCGGTCTGGGCTGCACCACGCGGCCTTCCGGGCCTGTTACTTGATATGCATAAGGAGCATAGATGTTCAAGACTGCGGACGAAGTCCTCAAGTTCATCAAAGACGAAGACGTCAAATTCGTCGATATCCGCTTCACCGACCTTCCTGGTGTCCAGCAGCACTTCAACGTGCCGGCCAAGAGCGTTGACCTGGACTTCTTCGTCCACGGCCAGCTCTTCGATGGATCTTCCATCCGCGGCTTCCAGGGCATTGCCGAGTCGGACATGCAGCTCATCCCGGATGTGACTTCGGCTTTCATCGACACGTTCCGCATCGAGAAGACCCTCGCACTGAACTTCTCCATCGTGAACCCGCGTACGGGCGACCCGTACCACCGCGACCCCCGTGGCGTGGCTGAGAAGGCTGAAGCCTACCTGGCCTCCACCGGCATCGCCGACACCGCATTCTTCGCTCCTGAAGCCGAGTTCTTCGTCTTCGACAACATCCAGTACGAGTCCTCCCCGCAGGGCAGCTTCTACAAGATCGATTCCGAAGAAGCCCACTGGAACACCGGCCGCAAGGAAGAAGGCGGCAACCTCGGTTACAAGACCCCCGTCAAGGGCGGTTACTTCCCGGTGTCCCCCACCGACAAGCAGGCTGACCTCCGCGACGCCATGTGCGTTGAGCTGGACAAGGCAGGCCTCGAGGTCGAGCGCTCCCACCACGAGGTTGGCTCCGCCGGCCAGGCTGAGATCAACTACAAGTTCACCACGCTGACCGCAGCTGCTGATGACCTGCAGAAGTTCAAATACGTCATCAAGAACACCGCTGACGCCTGGGGCAAGTCCGTTACCTTCATGCCGAAGCCTGTCTTCGGTGACAACGGCTCGGGCATGCACTGCCACCAGTCGCTGTGGAGCAACGGCGATCCCCTGTTCTACGACGAGAAGGGCTACGCCGGCCTCTCCGACACCGCTCGTTGGTACATCGGCGGCCTGCTGAAGCACTCCTCGGCAGTCCTCGCCTTCACCAACCCGACTGTCAACTCGTACCGCCGCCTGGTCAAGGGCTTCGAAGCTCCCGTGAACATGGTTTACTCGCAGGGCAACCGCTCCGCCGGTATCCGTATCCCGATCACGGGTACCAACCCGAAGGCCAAGCGCATCGAGTTCCGCGCTCCGGACCCCTCGTCCAACCCGTATCTGGCATTCGCTGCCCAGCTGATGGCTGGCATCGACGGTATCCGCAACCGCATCGAGCCCCCGGCTCCCATCGACAAGGACCTCTACGAGCTCCCGGCCGAAGAAGCCAAGGACATCCCCAAGGCTCCGGGTTCCCTGGAAGAAGCACTGGAGGCCCTGCGCGAGGACAACGAGTTCCTGCAAGCCGGTGGCGTGTTCACCCAGGACCTCATCGACACGTGGATCGACTACAAGTACGAGAACGAGATCCGCCCGCTGTCCCTGCGCCCGAACCCCTACGAGTTCGAGCTCTACTACGGCGTCTAAGCCCCAGCATCCATAAAGAAGGCCAGCCCCATCCTCACGGATGGTGCTGGCCTTCTTTATGCGCAGGTACTATTCAGACTTTCCCTGCTCGCGGTCCCTGATGTTCTTGGTGATCTCGTCCAGTTTCTCTTTGACGAAGCTCGCAGCTTCGGAAAGACCCTTTTCTGCGCTGCCCAGGGGATCCAGCTGCAGATAGACGGTGTGGTCGATCGGCAGGTCGTATTCATCTTTCAGGTGCGTACCACCGCCAACGCCGTCGAGGGATAGATAGACGAGGGCCTCGGTCCGCGCAATGCCGGCAATGGTGCCGAAGACTACCGTGAAGTCATTGGGCTGAAAGCTGACCGATTGACCCACGTGGCGCCGGTCGAGTTCTCCGGCATGAACTGCCTTTTCAGTCGGGCTTCCGTTGTATTCCATGGACTTTCCCTCCGATTCGAGATCAGTAACACCTAGAGTCTATAAGGATACTTAGTGTCGAGTGCAATGCATGTGTCAGCGGAAGGCCTTGTACATTGTCCTCTGCGGCCCCGAGTTTCCGCCCAGATACCGCCCGGAGTCTACAAGGCCGGCCTTTCTGTAGGCCGCCAGCCCTGCCGGATTGCGCTCGTTGACAGACAGAACGACGCCGGCCTGCCCGCCTCCCAGCCTGGCCGTCACTTTTCGCGCTTCCTCCACCGCGGCCCGCGCCGCCAGCGTGCCGAGGCCACGCCCTTGGCTTCTTGTGTCGATCAGGAATCCCCTCAACAACCACACCGAGCCGTCGTCGGGCCAGCCCGCGAGCATGGCCGCTCCGGACTGGAGGGTCAGTACACCAACGGCTGCTCCTCCTGACTCAATGACGTACGGGAGGCGCGACTCCTCTTCCAGGGAAATGAGCATCATCCGCAGCGGATCCCCCACGAAAGCACGCTGGTTTTCTCCTACGGTCAACTCCGCAACTGCCCCGAGCTGGATGGCGCGAGCGTCGTCGTCGAGCATCTTGAGGGGAATCAGCCAGACATCACCTTGCCCGCTGTGATTACTTTCGATTGAAAACACGCCGTCAAAGTCATGTTCAAGCATTTGTGGCAGTTCTCCTATTAGGGTTGTCCCAACCGTTTCCGACGACCAAGGGACTACTTCCGATGAGCAAGCCCAACGTCATCCTCATTTGCGTCGATGAGTGGAGGGGCGACTGCTTGTCCTCGGACGGCCACCCTTATGTCCAGACACCGCACCTCGACGATCTTGCCCGGAACGGTGTCCGTTTCTCCAAGGGCTATTCTGCTACACCGTCATGCGTACCTGCCCGCGCAGCTTTGTTTACCGGCCAATCGCAGGAAAGGCATGGCCGCGTCGGCTACAACGACGGCGTACCTTTTCATGCCGTCCATCCGGTGACGCTGCAAGGAGAATTCAGGAAAGGCGGCTATCACACCCAGGCCATCGGGAAGATGCACGTGTGGCCGGAGCGCTCCAGGCTCGACTTTGATGACGTTGTCCTGCACGACGGATACCTCCACCATGCCAGGCAGGAACACCAACAGAACTTCGCCAAGTTTGACGACTACGTGCCCTGGCTCCGACGACAACCCGGAATGGGTCCGGACGCCGAGTATTTCGATCACGGCGTCAACTGCAATTCGATTGTCGCCCGCCCCTGGGACAAGGCCGAGAATCTGCATCCTACGCATTGGATCGGCACGCAGGCCATCGAATGGATGCACCGGCGCGATCCTGCTAAGCCTTTCTTCCTCTATCTTTCCTTTCACCGCCCGCACCCACCGTACGATCCGCCGTCGTGGGCCTTCGAACAGTACCTCAACGTACCACCGTATGAAGCGGTGGAAGGCAACTGGGAACAGCACTGGAACGAGCATCGGCAGGACGGGAACTACCAGGCCAGCTACGGCAAAATCCCTGACCACGTTGTCCACCGAGCCAGGGCGGGCTACTACGGGCTGATGGCCCAGATCGACCTGCAGGTAAACCGGATCAAGGAGTCACTGGCCGACTTCGGGTTGCACGACAACACCGTGATCGCCTTCACCAGCGACCACGGCGAAATGATGGGCGATCACCATATGTTCCGCAAGGCGGTCCCCTACGAAGGATCTGCCCGGGTACCGTTCATCATCTCCAATTCCCCGTCTGCTCAGCAGGCCGCACGCGGAACGGTGGTGGACCACGTGGTGGAACTTAGGGACATCATGCCCACCCTGTTGGACCTGGCCGGGTTGCCCATCCCGGATTCCGTGGACGGAGAATCACTGGCACGCCTCGTCCGGGGCGAGAACACCGAAGCCGTCAGGGATGTCCTTCACGGGGAACACGTGTATTGGGGCCAGAACCTGCACTGGTTGACCGATGGCCACCACAAATACATTTGGGGTTCCGGTGAAGGGACTGAGGAACTGTTCAATCTCGACGCCGATCCCCAGGAACGGTACAACCTCGCCGAAGCGCCCGATTGCCTCGGTGAACTGCTGACATGGCGCCAACGAATGGTGGAGACACTCAGGGACCGTGAGGAGGGCTACGTCATTGATGGGGCGCTGACGCCGGGAGCTCCGGTGGTCGCCATGCTTCGGCATGCGCGGGAAAAGGCGGCCACAGCCACGCCTTAGTTGGCGTAGAACATCTTCTCGAAAACCGCCCTGGCCCTGCGGCTCAGCCGGAGGTAGTCCTCCTCGAAGTGGCCCGCGTTTCCGGGCGGGTAGCCACACCAGCGTGCCACGGCTTCAAGGTCCTTCCGGGATGACGGCAGGAGATCGGAGGCACGCCCGGTCACGATCACGTTTGCCGAGCGGATGCGGCTGGCCAGGCGCCACGCCTCCCGCAGCAGTGCGGCGTCGTCTTCGCCGATGAAGTCCAGTTCCTCGGCAGCGGCAAGGGCCTCAAGGGTTGAACTGGTCCGCAACGCCGGATGCTTCCCGGCATGCTGGAGCTGGATCAGCTGCACCAGCCATTCGACGTCGCTCAGGCCACCGCGGCCCAACTTTACGTGCCTGGCAGGATCAGCGCCCCGTGGCAGCCGCTCAGACTCCACCCGGGCCTTGATACGCCTGATTTCCCGGACATCCTGCTCCTGCAGTTCCTGCGGATACCGGATGGGATCGATCAGCTTCAGGAAATCGGCCGCCAACTCATCCGAACCAGCCATCGGGCGCGCACGCAGCAGCGCCTGGGCCTCCCAGATCAAGGACCATCGGCGATAGTACTCGGCATAGGAATCCAAGGACCGCACCATCGCGCCGTTCTTGCCTTCCGGCCGGAGGTCGGCATCGACCATGAGCACGCGCTCGGCCATGATGGCCGGCTTGAGCGGCTGGGTGAGGAAGCTGGAGATCTTGGCGACGATCGCCGTCGCCTGTTCCTGCGCCTCGGCGTCAGTGAAGCCAGGGCGGGCCCGATGGACATACATGACATCCGCGTCAGAGCCGTAACCGATCTCGCGGCCGCCCTGCCTCCCCATGGCAACCACCAGGACATCGGTTTTCAGCGGCCCTGAACCAGCAATCACAGCCTCGGCCACATGCAATGCTCCCAGGACCGCAGCCCGGTCTGTCTCCGCCAACGCCAGGCCGACGGCGTCCTGGTCAAGGAGGCCTGCGCTGTCAGCGATGGCGGTCCTCAGGATCTCCCGCCGCCGGATCAACCGGATGAGCCGCATGGCGCTCTCGGGATCCGGGTGCCGGGAGAGCTTGGACTGGATTTCCTGCCATTGGGCTTCGAAACGTACCGGGGCCAGTTCTTTGTCGCTCCCCAACCACGCCACGGACTCCGGGGATACTTCCAACAGGTCCGAAATCAAACGGGAATTGGCAAGAACCTGGCACAAGCGTTCGGCGGCTGCCTGCGAATCACGGAGCAGGCCCAAATACCAGTGCGTGGTACCAAGCGCTTCGCTGACCCGACGGAAGGCGAGCAGCCCCGCATCCGGGTCCACGCCCTCGGCGAGCCAACCCAGGAGGATCGGCAGGAGCTGCCGCTGCAGCGCCGCCCGGCGACTGACACCCGCGGTCAGGGCCTCAATATGCCGCAGGGCGCCTTGCGGATCCAAGTAACCAAGGGCGGCGAGGCGACCCTGGGCTGCTTCGGGACTGAGCTTTGCGTCTTCGCTGCTCAGCTTGGCGGCCGTGTTGAGCAGCGGACGGTAGAAGATCCGCTCATGGAGTTCACGCACGGATTTCTTGGTCTTTTGCCACGCACCCATCAGCTGGTCGGGGTGCGGACGCTCCAACGAAAAGGGACCAAGAACGGCTTTGGCCAGGAATCGCTGGGCATCCTCGGTCACCGGCATGAGGTGGGTCCGCCGCAGCTGGAACAACTGGATCCGATGCTCCAACAGGCGGAGGTAGCGGTAGGCATTGTCGAAGGCAGCGGCGTCGGAACGCCCGATGTAGCCACCGGCCGACAGTGCTGCGATCGCCGACGTCGTGTCCCTGCAGCGGAGGGATTCATCGGACTTGCCGTGAACCAACTGCAGCAATTGGACGGTGAACTCTACATCCCGTAGTCCGCCACGTCCCAATTTGATCTGGCGCTGCTCTTCGGACGCGGGAATGTAGTCAGTCACCCTCCGGCGCATTGCCTGCACGGACTCCACAAAGCCCTCACGGCCCGCGGAAGACCATACGAGCGGTTCCACCGCTTTCTCGTAACGCTGGCCGAGTTCCCGGTCGCCGGCGATGGTCCGCGCCTTCAGCAGCGCCTGGAATTCCCAACTTTCGGCCCATCGTGCGTAATAGCTCAGATGTGAAGGAAGCGTGCGTACAAGCGGCCCGGACTTACCTTCCGGCCGGAGATTGGCATCGACCTCCCACAGCCCCGGTTCCGGGGCAAAAGAGGAGATCGCCCGGGAAATACCGGACGCCAGGGCAGTACCGATGGTGGATGCCCGCGCATCCTCCAATTCTTCGGACTCGATGACATAAATGACGTCAACGTCCGAAATGTAGTTCAGTTCGCGGGCACCGCACTTGCCCATGCCGATGACAGCAAGTCCGACGTCGGCGATTTCGTCTGCATCGTAGTGATCTGCCGCTTCGGCCCGGGAGACGGCGAGGGCGGCCTCGATCGCGGCGCCAGCGAGGTCGGCCAGCTCAGCACCGGCCGCGGGCATGAAGTCCTGCGGCGAAGCTGCGCACAAGTCCTTGATGGCCAGTTCTGTGAGTCCCCTGCGGTAGGCGGTCCGCAGGGCGGCGTAGGCCGGCTGTCCCGTGATGCCGGCCACGGGCCGATGGGCTCCCGGCTCAGCGTTTACCGAGCGAAGCAGCATGGCCCGAAGATCGTCGCCCGAAGCCTGCATGGGCTCCGGGCTCACGCGGGTATCGAAGACGTCCAAATGCTCGGGCCGGCGCATCAGGAACTCCCCGAGCGCCTCGGAGGCACCGAGCAAACGGTACATGGGCTCGCAGGTATCAGGATCCGCTGCGGCCAGCTTCTTCAGGCCGGGGTTCTTCTCGATAAGCCGGACCAGTGATTGCAGGGCAGTATCGGGACTGGCCGCCATTGAAAGCCCGGCAAACAGCGCGTCCTCGTCGATGCCCTCAAGTTCCGGGGCAGCGAGGAAGCGCTCCCCTTTTTCGAGGTCACTGAATCCGGCTGAAATGAGCCGTCGTGCAAGGCTCACTGGCCCTGCCTAGAGAATGCCGAGATTGCGCTGCAACTCATACGGAGTGACCTGGAGCCTGTAGTCCTGCCACTCGGCCCGCTTGTTGCGGAGGAAGTGCTCAAAGACCTGCTCGCCAAGAATTTCCGCCACGAGCTCGGATTCCTCCATGGCACGGATGGCATCGTGAAGGCTGGCGGGCAACGGTGCGTGGCCCATGGCCTTGCGCTCGGCGGTGGTCAGCGACCAGACGTCGTCCTCGGCGGCAGCGGGAAGTTCGTAGCCTTCCTCAATGCCCTTCAGGCCTGCACCCAACAACACTGCGTATGCAAGATACGGGTTGGTGGCGGAGTCGATGCCGCGGTACTCGATACGTGCCGACTGGCCCTTTCCGGGCTTGTACAGCGGGACGCGAACCAGCGCCGAGCGGTTGTTGTGTCCCCAGCTCAGGTAGCTCGGTGCCTCGCCGCCACCCCAGAGCCGCTTGTAGGAATTCACGAACTGGTTGGTGACAGCGGTGAACTCGGGTGCGTGCTTGAGGATACCGGCGATGAACTGGCGTGCGGTCTTGGAGAGCTGGAATTCGGCTCCTGCTTCGAAGAAGGCGTTGGTATCGCCCTCGAACAGCGAAAAGTGCGTGTGCATTCCGGAACCGGGGTGGTCGGTGAACGGCTTGGGCATGAACGTGGCGTAAGTACCCTGCTGCAGTGCAACTTCCTTGATGACGGTGCGGAACGTCATGATGTTGTCCGCTGTCTGGAGAGCGTCGGCGTAACGGAGATCAATCTCGTTCTGGCCCGGGCCGCCTTCATGGTGGCTGAACTCCACGGAGATGCCCACGGATTCGAGCATGGTCACTGCCGTACGACGGAAGTCCTGTGCAACACCACCGGGAACGTGGTCGAAATAGCCACCCTCATCCACGGGAACCGGCGAACCATCCGGGCCCAGGTCCTTGGACTTGAGCAGGTAGAACTCGATCTCAGGGTGGGTGTAGCACGTGAACCCCATGTCTGCGGCCTTGGCCAAAGTCCTCTTCAGGACGTTGCGGGGGTCGGCGGCGGAGGGTTCACCGTCCGGCGTCAGGATGTCACAGAACATTCTTGAGGTTTGTTCGGTCTCCCCACGCCACGGAAGGATCTGGAAGGTCGAGGGATCAGGCTGGGCGAGCATGTCGGATTCGAACACGCGTGCCAGGCCTTCAATCGCGGAGCCGTCAAAGCCAAGGCCCTCTTCAAAGGCGCCCTCGACTTCGGCGGGCGCAAGCGCCACCGATTTAAGGGAACCCACGACGTCGGTGAACCACAAGCGTACGAAGCGCACGTCACGCTCTTCGATTGTCCGCAGAACGAACTCTTGCTGGCGGTCCATAGGGCCTCTTTTCCGGTTCAGTGTCCATGCCGCTGGTTTCAAGGGATAGAAGCCACGGCAGCTCAGCCTTCACTCTACTAAGAGTTCCGTGCTAATGCCGCAGCAGTAGCTGCGCGTAACACACCGTTTACATAAGGTGACGCCCGGCACACTGGTGGCAGCCGCCGTCGGCACGGCTTAGGCTCTATCCATGGCCCCGAGCAACCTCCCTGAGTCCACCACGCCCGCCGAAGTTCCCGCCCCTTACGGAAGCGGCCCAGGAACCGGTGCGCAGACACCACCGGCGGCCGGCAGGAAGCCGGCCAGCCGGATACGGATCCACCACCTTCAGCAGGCCAAGGACAACGGCGAACACTTCGCCATGTTGACTGCCTATGAGCAGTACACGGCGGAGATTTTCGACCAGGCCGGCATCGAGGTCCTGCTGGTGGGCGATTCCGCCTCCAACAATGTATTCGGCAACGAGACCAGCCTTCCCGTCACCGTTGATGAGCTCCTTCCCCTGACGCGGGCAGTGAGCCGGGCAGCCAAGCGTGCCCTGGTTGTCGCCGACCTTCCCTTCGGAAGCTACGAAATTTCCCCGGGGCAAGCCGTAGCAACCGGAGTCCGGTTCCTGAAGGAAGGCCTGGCCCACGCGGTCAAAATCGAGGGCACGGCCTACTACGCGGAGACCGTCAAGGCCATGGTCCAGGCAGGCATTCCGGTCATGGCGCACATCGGCTTCACGCCGCAGAGCGAGCATGCCCTCGGTGGTTACCGGGTGCAAGGTCGCGGCGACGACGCACAGCGACTCGTGGACGATGCCCTGGCGCTGCAGGATGCGGGAGCGTTCAGCGTCCTCATGGAAATGGTCCCGGCTGAAACAGCTGCAGTGGTTGATGCTGCCTTGAGGGTTCCAACGGTGGGCATCGGCGCGGGAAACCACACCACCGGCCAGGTCCTCGTGTGGCAGGACATGGCCGGACTCCGGGGCGGCAAGATGGCCAAGTTCGTCAAGCAGTACGCGGACCTGCGTACCACCCTGACGGACGCCGCTGCCGCCTATGGCGAGGACGTCCGGTCCGGACAGTTCCCCGGACCGGAACACTCCTTCTAGGCGGACGTTGGCTAATCGTCGTCCTGGGCATCCCAGGCGTCATTGCGGGCTTTGACCTTTTCCAAGGCGTGCTCGGCTTCTTCCCTGGTCTTGTAAGGGCCAATCAGCTGGGTCCAATCGGACATGGCGTCCTCTTCGATCTCGTGCGTCTTGACGTTGTACCAGTACTCCGTCACGTCTCCTCCTCAGGTCTGGGGCCGTTCAACGCGTAACGTTGGCGCAGTCACGGGGACCTTGCCGCATATTGTTACTTACGTCTCTTGCGTGCCTTATATGATCAATCTATGCCTTCTCTTGCTTCGACTGCACCCATTGGCGCCCTCACCCCGGGAACCATCAGCCCTGAACGCCCCGTCCCCGCATCGATTCCCCGGCCGGAGTACGTCGGCAAGAAGGCTCCCGCGAAGTTCACCGGCTCCGAGGTTAAGTCGCCTGAAACCGTGGAGAAGATCCGCAAGGCCAGCAAAATCGCCGCACAGGCGATCGTCGAAGTCGGCAAGCACATCCAGCCAGGGGTCACCACCGACCACCTGGACAAGGTGGGCCACGAGTTCCTCCTGGACCACAAGGCCTACCCGTCCACTTTGGGATACCGGGGCTTCCCCAAGTCCCTTTGTTCCTCCCTCAACGAGGTGATTTGCCACGGCATCCCCGATTCCACCGTGGTCCAGGACGGGGACATCCTGAACATCGATATCACCGCCTTCATTGGCGGTGTCCATGGGGATACCAACTACACTTTCCTGGTTGGCGACGTGGACGAAGAGTCCCGTCTGCTGGTTGAGCGTACGCAGGAGTCGCTCAACCGGGCCATCAAGGCCGTGGCCCCGGGCCGCGAAATCAACGTAATCGGCCGTGCCATCCAGTCTTACGCCAAGCGCTTCGGCTATGGCGTAGTGCGGGACTTCACTGGCCACGGCGTGGGCGAGGCCTTCCATACGGGCCTCATCATTCCGCATTACGACGCAGCCCCGGCGTACAACACCGTGATCGAGGCAGGCATGGTCTTCACCATCGAACCCATGCTGACCCTCGGCACCATCGAATGGGACATGTGGGCCGACGACTGGACAGTGGTCACCCGGGACCACAAACGAACGGCCCAATTCGAACACACGCTGCTGGTCACCGAGACCGGCGCGGAAATCCTGACCCTCCCCTAAGCTCCCCGGAAGGTCCACGCAGCCTCGCCGGCTGTGCCTTGCCCATCCCCTCCTGCCATGATCGGAAATGCATTGTCCAAGAAGGATGAGAAAACCCACAAGAACGCACCGTTGATCGGTATCGACATCGGAGGTACCGGCATCAAGGGCGGCATCGTCGACCTGAAGAAGGGCAAGCTGATTGGTGACCGCTTCCGGGTCCCCACGCCGCAGCCTGCGACGCCGGAAGCCGTCGCCGATGTTGTTGCCGAAATTGTCGAGGAACTCTCCAAGCGCCCCGACGCCCCCGCAGCGGATTCCCCGGTGGGTGTGACTTTTCCCGGCATCATCCAGCATGGCGTGGTCCACTCCGCCGCCAATGTTGACAAGTCCTGGCTTGAGGCAGACATCGACAAGAAGTTCACCCAGCGCCTGGGCCGTCCCGTCGAGGTCATCAACGACGCCGACGCCGCCGGCCTCGCCGAAGCACGCTACGGCGCGGGCGAAGGGGTGGACGGCACCGTCCTGGTAATCACGCTCGGAACCGGGATCGGATCAGCGTTCATTTTCAACGGGCAGCTGGTCCCCAACGCCGAGCTCGGCCACCTCGAGGTGGACGGACACGACGCCGAGACAAAGGCCTCGGCCGTCGCCCGCGAACGCGACGGCCTCAGCTGGGACGAATACGGCGTGCTGCTCAACCGCTACCTCCAGCACGTTGAGTTCCTGTTCTCCCCCGAGCTGTTCATTGTGGGCGGTGGCATCTCGAAGCGTTCGGACGAGTACTTCCCCCACCTCGACCTCCGCACCAAGATCGTGACCGCCAAGTTGAAGAACGACGCCGGGATCGTTGGCGCTGCCCTCGAAGTAGCCCTGCACCACAAGCTCGCCAAGTAAACCGGACGTGGCAGTGGGCTCAGACGCCGGGGCAGGCATAGCGATCATCACAGGAGCCAGCCGGGGAATCGGCGCTGCCGTGGCCCGCGCGTCGGCCCAGGCTGGATATGGGGTCGTGGTCAACTACTCCTCGGACGCCGCGGGTGCAGATGCCGTAGTCAGTGGTATCCGCGCCCAGGGCGGCAGGGCACATGCCGTCCAGGCGGACGTCAGCCGGCCCGCCGACGTCGTGCGCTTGTTTGACGAAGCGGAACAATGGGGAACCGTAACGGCCGTGATCAACAACGCGGCCATCACAGGCAACCTCATCGGTCCACTGGTGGACGTACCCACCGTGACAGTTCAGCGTGTTTGCGACGTGAACGTGGCAGGCATGATCTTCATGTGCCAGGAAGCTGTGAGGAGGCTCTCGTTGGACTCCGGTGGCCCCGGTGGTTCCATCGTCAACATTTCCTCCACGGCGACCAAAGCCGGCTCGCCCGGTACCTGGGTCCACTATGCCGCCACGAAAGGTGCGGTGGACACCTTGACCGTGGGGCTGGCCGCCGAAGTAGCAAAGCAAGGCATCAGGGTCAATGCAGTAGCGCCGGGCAGCACCAATACCGGCCTGCACGCTGCGGCAGGGATGCCGGACAGGGTGGAGAGGCTCAATCCCACTATCCCCATGGGCCGCGGAGCCGAGCCTGAAGAAGTTGCTGCGGCTGTGATGTGGCTGATGTCCGAGGACGCCGGTTACATTACCGGTGCGGTGTTGCCGGTATCCGGCGGCCGCTGATCCGGCCCAAGCTTTTGATACGGCCATGTTTTGATCCGGCCAGGCCATGGTGCCGGTGGCGGCTGCGGCTTCCCCTCCGCTGCCGCCACCGGAGTTAGAGTTGGCTCGCCTCGGAGCCTTTGGGGTGCTTGCTTCCGGCTTTCGCGTGACCTTCATGCTCATGCCGGAGCAGCGCAATGGCGGACTCGAAGTCCTCCAGTGACTCAAATGCCTGGTAGACGCTGGCGAACCGGAGGTAGGCCACCTCATCGAGTTTGCGGAGCGGGCCCAGGATAGCGAGCCCTACCTCGTGGGCATCGATTTCGGCAGCACCGGAGGATCGGATGTTCTCTTCCACTTCCTGCGCCAGCATGGCGAGGTCGTCCTCGGTGACGGGCCGTCCCTGGCAGGCCTTGCGCACGCCGCTGATGACCTTGATCCGGCTGAACGGCTCGCCCACGCCGGAGCGTTTGATGACGGACAAGCTCGTGGTCTCCACCGTGGTGAAGCGGCGGCCGCATTCCGGGCACTGCCGGCGGCGGCGGATGGAAGAACCGTCGTCTGCCATGCGGCTGTCGACCACGCGGGAATCGGGATTCCGGCAGAACGGACAATACACGCTGGGCCTCCCCTGACAACTCCGGCACGGTGCCGAACCGGCAGGACGCCGGATACGCAAAAGGTGCCGGAAGATTCACTTCCGGCACCAGTTTACGTAGGTAAACACCGTAATGACAAGCTTGTAATTACTACATGTAGTGGTGGGGACCCTTATATGTAGTGGTTGCCGTGCTATTGAAAGCGGATTCGGACGGCATCCCCATGGCCGGGGAGGTCCTCTGCGCCGGACAGGCTCACGATGTGGCTGCTTACCTGCTCCAGTGCCTCACGGTTGTAGTTGATGACCTGGACGGCGCGCAGGAAGGTAGTTACGTTCAATCCCGACGAGAACGCCGCCGTACCGCTGGTGGGCAGGACGTGGTTGGAACCAGCGCAGTAGTCGCCCAGGCTGACAGGGCTGTAGTCGCCCACGAAGACTGCCCCGGCGTTGTGGATCCGCGCAGCTACCGCAGCAGCGTCCGCCGTCATGATTTCCAAGTGCTCCGCGGCATACGCGTTACAGACCGCGATCCCTTGCTCAAGGTCATCCACGAGCACCACGCCGGATTGCGGGCCGGACAAGGCCTCAAGAACGCGGGCGCTGTGCTTGGTGGCGGCGGCTTGCCGTTCAAGCTCAAGTACGACGGCGTCAGCCAACTCGACGGAGTCGGTCACCAGGACTGAAGCTGCTTTTGGATCGTGCTCTGCCTGGCTGATGAGATCGGCAGCCACCAATGGCGCCTGGGCGGTGGAGTCGGCGAGGATCGCGATCTCCGTGGTTCCGGCCTCCGAGTCGATGCCCACCACGCCTTTGACCAGCCGCTTGGCAGTGGCAACGAAGATGTTGCCCGGCCCCGTTACTACATCCACGGGCTCGATGGGCAATTCGTCGCCGGATCCCGGGATCCCGTACGCGAACGACACAATGGCCTGGGCGCCGCCAATGGCGTAGACCTCGTCAATACCCAGCAGCCTGGCCGCTGCGAGAATCGTCGGGTGCGGAAGTCCGCCGAAGTCCTTCTGCGGCGGTGACGCCAAGGCGATCGATTCGACGCCGGCGGCCACTGCGGGAACGACGTTCATAATGACAGACGAAGCCAGCGGAGCAAGTCCCCCGGGAACGTAAAGCCCCACCCGCCCCACTGGAATCCAGTTCTGGCTGACAACGGCACCGTCTCCCAGGGAAACATCCACATTGGTAGGGCGTTGCCGGTCGGCGAACTGACGTGCCCGGCTGATCGACTCTTCAAGGGCGGCGCGGACGTCCGGATCAAGTCCGGCCAGGGCCTGGGTCAGCGCCTCCTGGGAAACCCTGGGGTGCGACTGTTCAACGCCGTCGAACTTACTTGCCAACTCAGCCAACGCGCTGAAGCCGCGGCTGCGGACAGCGGTAATGATGTCCTGGACCTTCTGTTCCGCGTCCGCCATGGTCTGATGGCGCGCCCTGGGCACGGCCGCGCGGAGCTCAGCCAAGGAGAGGCTACGGCCCCGGAAGTCAACGCTCCGGAAGTTCAAGGCGGCTGGGGCGGAAGTATCGGAGGAAGTGGTCACCCAGCTATTTTACGGGCTTGGTGGAGAGAACCCCGAATAAAGACAGGACGAAGGTGACAAAGGCAGTTGCACCGGTCCACAGGAGAAGTACCGCGTAGGACCGAAGCGTGAATCCGTACCCTGGTCCGAGGTTCGGGTTGGGCGGAGGACCCCACAGCTGGGCAGCCAGCAGTCCGGCCAGCCACGCGATGAGCGCACCCGCAACGCCTCCAAGAAGCGCGTACACCAAACGGGGGCGGGCGCGGCTCCCCTGCAGCTTCCCATCAAGAAAAAGTCCCGTCACGCACCCTGACAACAACATCAGGGCCGCCAGGACCAGGTCGCGCGGAAGCCACGACTCGGGGTTGTCAGGATTCGACAAATCGGGATTGCCGGAGATGAGGTTGAGTCCTCCCGGAGCCAACAGCCACCACAGCAAACCGACGACGACTCCGGCAGACGCAGGCAGAACAAGCCAAAGAATGTCCTTCGAAGGCCGGGATCTGGGGGCCGGAGCCGGTTCGGAAACAGCTGGGAGGTTCACAATGGGCTCGGTCATGCAACTCACATTAACAAACGTTCACGCATGCTCCGCAAAAAGGAGAACCGCAGCGCGGTAGGAATACTCTGGGATGAGAGGACACACCCACCCCAGGAGATGACCACCGTGGCAAGCGAATCATCCGGCTTCGAACAGACATTCCGGGAAATGTTCCGCAGGCATGCGGCCGGAGTCGCCATCATTACGGCCAATCTCAACGGCAAACCCTTCGGTTTTACTGCTACATCAGTAGCGTCACTTTCAGCCGAGCCACCCCGTTTCACCTTCAACATGGCCAGGAGCTCCAGTTCATGGCCGGCGGTGGCAAACGCCGAATACATCGGTGTGCACATGTTGGGGCTCGAAAACCAGGCGCTGGCCAACCGGTTCGCACGGACCCGCGACCGGTTTGAAGGCGATCACTGGGAACCCGGTCCGCACGAGGTACCCATCCTCAAGGACGTGAGCGGCTGGCTGGTGGGCAAGATCCAGATGCGCCTGTCGTTCGAAAACAACGCAGTGGTCGTAGTGGAGGTAGTGGACGGCCAAGTAGTCGGGGACGGCGTCCCGCTGCTGTACCACAGCGGCGCCTACAGCCAGCCGGCGCCGCTGGACTACGAGATCTGACTCCTGCCCGCTACTGTTCCGTCCCTGCTAGTTGTCCAGGCAGGCCGGACCCAGCAGGACCTTCAGGTCCCCGAAGAGCGAGGGGCTGGGATTTACCCGCAGGTGCACGGGCAATCCCATGACCTCCACCTTGGTGTCGCCCATCAGCTTCAGCCGGACCTCCGAATTTCCGCGGTGGGTGCGAAGGACGTCCCGCAAGTCCGTTACTACTGACTCAGTGGCCTTGAACGTGGGAATGGTAATCACCACTGGACCATTGACGCTTTCGCTCAGGTCCGGAACCGAGAGCTCCATGCAGTTCAAGGTCACGGCGCCATCATCCCGGCGCTGCAGCCGGCCCTTAACTACTACGATGAGGTCTTCGGCCAGCACAGAAGCAATGGGACCGTAAACCTGGCCAAAGAACATGACCTCCATCGATGCACCGAGGTCCTCGATTTCCGCCCTGGCATACGCGTTGCCACTGGCCTTGGCGATCCTGCGGCTCAAGGAAGTGATCATGCCCGCGATGGTGACGATGGCGCCGTCGTGTGGTCCGTCCTCGGCGATGATGGACGCAATGGACTGTTCCGCATGCTGGCTCAGGACGCCCTCGAGCCCCTGCAACGGGTGGTCCGAAACGTACAGGCCCAACATGTCCCGCTCGAAGGAGAGCTTGTCCTTCTTCTCCCACTCGGGCAGGTCCGGAATCTCCGTAGTGAGCGAGGCCTCCGGCTCCTGGTCTTCAAACCCGGCGAAGAGATCGAACTGGCCGATCGCCTCATTGCGTTTGAGGGTGATGACTGAGTCAATGGCCTCTTCGTGGATCATCGCCAGGGCCCGGCGATGGTGGCCCAGGGAGTCGAAGGCACCTGCCTTGATCAGTGATTCAATGGTGCGCTTGTTGCAGACCACCGCAGGGACCTTGAGGAGGAAGTCCTTGAAGGACGTGTAGTTGCCTTCGGTTGCCCGCGTGGAAACCATGGCATCCACCACGTTGACGCCGACGTTTCGGATGGCGCCCATGCCGAAACGGATGTCCGTTCCCACCGGGGTGAAGTTCAGGGATGATTCGTTGACATCCGGCGGGAGCACGGTGATGCCCATGCGGCGGCATTCGTTGAGGTAGATCGCGGACTTGTCCTTGTCATCGCCCACGGAGGTCAACAGGGCGGCCATGTACTCCGGCGCGTAGTGCGCCTTCAGATAGGCCGTCCAGTAGGAAATAACCCCGTACGCGGCCGAGTGCGCCTTGTTGAAGGCGTAGTCGGAGAACGGAAGCAGGATGTCCCAGAGCGTCTTGACCGCCGCCATGGAGTAGCCGTTGTCCTGCATGCCTTGGGAGAACCCGGCGAACTGCTTATCCAGTTCGGACTTCTTCTTCTTACCCATGGCGCGGCGGAGGATGTCTGCCTGGCCGAGCGAGTAGCCCGCCAGTTTCTGGGCCACGGCCATGACCTGCTCTTGGTACACGATCAGGCCGAACGTGCCGCCCAGGATTTCCTTGAGCGGTTCTTCCAGCTCCGGATGGATGGGAATGACTTCCTGGATGCCGTTCTTGCGCAAAGCGTAGTCCGTGTGCGCGTTGGCACCCATGGGACCGGGACGGTACAGCGCGAGGACTGCGGAAATGTCTTCGAAGTTGTCGGGCTTCATGAGCTTCAGCAGCGACCGCATGGGACCGCCGTCGAGCTGGAAGACGCCCAAGGTGTCACCCCGGGCCAGAAGCTCGTACGACGCAGCGTCGTCGAGTTCAAGGTTTTCCAGGTCCAGGTCCACGCCCCGGTTCATTTTGATGTTTTCAAGGGCATCCGAAATGATCGTCAGGTTCCGGAGGCCCAGGAAGTCCATCTTGATCAGGCCGAGGCCTTCAGAGGTGGGATAGTCGAACTGGGTGATGACCTGGCCGTCCTGGAAACGGCGCATGATCGGAATGACGTCGATGATGGGGTCCGAGGACATGATCACACCGGCCGCGTGCACGCCCCATTGGCGCTTAAGGCCCTCGATGCCCAGCGCAGTCTCGAAGACCTTGGCGGCCTCAGGGTCGGTGGCGATGAGCTGCCGGAAGTCCCCTGCCTCGCTGTAGCGCTTGGACTCCGGGTTCTGGATGTCCGCCAGCGGAATGTCCTTGGCCATGACCGCCGGCGGCAGTGCCTTGGTCAGCGTCTCACCCATGCTGAACGGGTAGCCCAGCACGCGGGAGGAGTCCTTGAGCGCCTGCTTGGTCTTGATGGTTCCGTACGTCACGATCATCGCCACGCGCTCGTCGCCATACTTCCTGGTGACGTAGTCGATCACTTCCGAGCGGCGACGATCATCGAAGTCAACATCGAAGTCGGGCATGGAAACGCGGTCGGGGTTGAGGAAGCGCTCGAAGATCAGGCCATGCTGGAGGGGATCGAGGTCGGTGATGCGCATGGCGTAGGCCACCATGGAGCCTGCACCGGAACCACGTCCGGGACCCACGCGGATGCCGTTGTTCTTGGCCCAGTTGATGAAGTCGGCCACCACAAGGAAGTACCCGGGGAAGCCCATGGAGGTGATGACGCCGAGTTCATAGTCGGCCTGCTTGCGGACGTTGTCCGGGATGCCCTGGGGATAGCGGTACTTGAGGCCGGTATCGACTTCCTTGACCAGCCAGGAGGTCTCGTCCTCTCCTGGTGGGCAGGGGAAGCGGGGCATGTAGTTTGCGCCGGTGTTGAAGGAAACTTCGCAGCGCTCGGCGATCAGGAGCGTGTTGTCGCAGGCTTCCGGGTGGTCCCGGAACAGCTCCCGCATTTCCCGCGGAGATTTCAAGTAGTAGCCGCTGCCCGAGAAGGCGAAGCGGGACCCGCCGTTGTCGTAGGTCGGCTCCAGCAGAGTCGAACCGGACTGGATGGCCAGCAGGGCCTCGTGCGCCTTGGCATCGTGTTCGTGGGTGTAGTGGAGGTCGTTGGTGGCTACCAGCGGGAGATTGAGTTCCTTCGCCAGGCGGAGAAGGTCTCCGGTCACGCGCCGTTCGATGTCCAGGCCATGGTCCATCAGCTCGCAGAAGTAGTTTTCCGCGCCGAAGATGTCACGGAATTCAGCAGCGGCTTCCACAGCCTCGCGGTAGAGTCCCAGGCGCAGTTTGGTCTGCACCTCACCGGACGGGCAACCCGTGGTGGCAATGAGGCCTTCCGAGTAGGTGTTGAGCAGTTCGCGGTCCAGGCGCGGCCACTTGCCAAAAACAGAATCCAGGGAGGCAATCGAGGAGGCGCGGAACAAGTTCCTCATGCCTGCGTTGTTGTAGCTCAGCAGGGTCATGTGCGTATAGGAACCACCGCCGGAAACGTCGTCCTTGCGTTGGCTTTCATCGCCCCAGCGAACGCGCTCTTTATCACCGCGGGCGGTCCCGGGAGTCACATAGGCTTCGACGCCGATGATCGGCTTGATGCCCTTGTCCGTCGCCTTGCGCCAGAAATCAAAGGCTCCGAACAGATAGCCGTGGTCCGTGGTGGCAAGGGCGGGCATGCCCAGGCGTTCAGTCTCGTCGAACAGCTCCCCCAGCCGGGCCGCCCCATCCAGCATGGAGTATTCGGTGTGGGTGTGAAGGTGGACGAACGAATCATTGCTGGAAGTCACCACGACAGTCTACCGTCCCGTTACCCCAGCCTGATGGAGCCGGCCACACCACGGTGGAGCTAGGCAGATCCTGTTGCGAGCAGGTCCAGTGCGTACTGGAGATCCGCCGGATAATCACTGGCAACTTCCACCCACTCGCCGGTCCGCGGATGCGTGAAGCCAAGCTGGCGCGCATGCAGCCACTGCCTGGTCAACCCGAGGGTTGCCGCCAGGCGGGGGTCGGCCCCGTAGGTGAGGTCTCCGGCACAGGGGTGCCGCAAGGCGGAGAAGTGAACCCTGATCTGGTGGGTCCGTCCGGTTTCCAGGTGCACTTCCACCAAGGTTGCTTTGCCGAAGGCTTCCAAGACCTCATAGTGGGTCACAGACGGCCGTCCGTCCTCGATGACGGCGAAGCGCCAGTCGTGGCCCGGGTGGCGGCCGATCGGCGCGTCAATCGTCCCCACCAAGGGATCGGGCAGACCTTGGACGACGGCGTGATACACCTTATCGACGGTGCGGTCCTTGAAGGCCTGCTTCAACACCGTGTAGGCATGCTCGGTCTTGGCTACTACCATCACCCCGGACGTGCCGACGTCGAGCCTGTGGACGATTCCGGCACGCTCAGCCGCTCCGGACGTGGAGATCCTGTAACCCGCGCCGGCGAGGCCGCCAACCACCGTGGGGCCAACCCAGCCGGGAGAAGGGTGCGCTGCGACTCCTACCGGTTTGTCGATGACAACGAAATCCTCGTCGTCCATCAGGATCTTCAGGCCTTCCACAACTTCCTCCACCACTTCCAGGGGGTCACGCCGGTCGGGAACCGTGACGTCCAGTACAGCGCCGGCAACGAGCTTTGCCGATTTTCCCAGGGGCGCTCCGGCGCTTGTGACATTGCCCTCGGCGATCAGCAGGGCCGCGGAGGAACGGGATATGTCCAACAGCTGGGCCAGGCCAGCGTCCGCGCGGACACCCGCCAGATGCCCGGGTACAACCACGGAGTCACTCACCGGCAGGACCATCCCCGGCCGGTTTGGCATCCCGGGAAGGTTTCGCGGCCGCCACGTGCCGCTTGCCGTCCATGCCGATTCCCCGCAAGGTCAGCAAGCAAATAATGACGACGCCGGATACCACGGCGGAGTCGGCGATGTTGAAGATCGCGAAATTGGGCAGCTGGATGAAGTCGACCACGTGTCCCATGGCGAACGACGGCTCCCGGAACAGCCGGTCGGTCAGGTTGCCCAACGCTCCTCCCAGCAACAGGCCCAGGGACAATGCCCACCAAGCAGATCCCAGGCGACGAAGCTGGAAGAGGATGGCCACCGATACCGCCGCCATGACGATCGTGAAAATCCACGTCACGTTCTCACCAATGGAGAACGCTGCGCCGGAGTTCCTGATGTAGTACCAGTGCAGCAGAGGCGGCAGGACGGGGATGCGCTCCCCCTCGGTCATGGTGCTTGTCACCCAGAGCTTGGTGAGCTGGTCAAAGGTGTAAGCGAACGCGGCGAAGCCGGCAAAAAGCCAGAGCATGGCCGGACGCCACTTACGCCGTGCGGTCGGCGCTGGCTGCGAGGCGTCATCGGTAAGGTCGTCGGTCATAGTGCTTTCATTCGGGAGGCGTGGCGGTCTGCTTCAGGGCTTTAACAGCGAAAGCCGGTGGCCGAGGAGTCCTCAGCCACCGGCTTTCAGAATACTTGCTAAACGTCTGCGGTTGCTTCGCCGACCTCGGGGGCGGCAACGGAACCACGGGCGTCGAGATCGCGCAGCTGGCCTTCGATGTAGGCCTTCAGGCGTGAGCGGTAGTCACGCTCGAAGCCACGGAGCTGCTCAACCTTGCGCTCCAGGACAGAGCGCTGCTGCTCGAGGGCGCCAAGGATCTTGCGGGACTTTTCCTGGGCGTCGTTGACGAGGCTGGAAGCCTCGATCTGAGCCTCGGCAATGATCTTTTCCTTCTGCTGTGCACCATCGGATACGTGCTTGTCGTGCATCTGCTGCGCCATGGCGAGCAGGCCTGCAGCGGATTCAGCGGAGGGGGTAACGCTGTTGCTTGCGGCCGGGGCCTTTGCAGCGGCGGCAGCCTGCTCGGCTTCCTTCTTCTTGGAAGCTTCGGCAGCCTTGGCTTCAGCCTCGGCCTTCGCCTCGGCTTCCTTGTCGACCTTGACGGGAGCCGGAACCTTCTCGACGACCGGAGCTGCAGCGGTTGCAGCAGGTACAGCCGAACCAGCTTCGCCGAGCTTCTTGCGGAGCTCGTCGTTTTCCTGGTTCAAGCGGCGCAGTTCCACCACGATCTCGTCCAGGAAGTCATCTACCTCGTCCTGGTCGTAGCCTTCGCGGAACTTGGTCGGCTGAAAGCGCTTGTTGACAACGTCTTCTGGCGTCAAAGCCATCTGGTCACCTCGTTGGTCTAGTTAGTCAGTAGGCCTTCCGGCCGTTCAAAACTACGGTACCTAAATAACATCTTGTTCCTCCAATTCAACACCATCGTGTTGAATTGGCGAATTTGCGGCCTGTGAACCATCGGTGGTCCAGGTTCCGCGGGCAGTCAGGCCAGGCTGTTGGTCACCGCCATGGCAATACTCACCGCAATTATCAGGATCAGGAAGCCCAGATCCAAGGATATTCCGCCCAATTGGAGTGGCGGTATCAGCCGACGGAGCCTTCCCAGAGGCGGATCCGTGACGGAGTAGACCACGTGTGCTGTAACCAATGCCACACCCCTGGGCCGCCACTGGCGGGCAAACATCTGGACCCACTCAAAGATGAGACGGATGATCAGGGCGATGAAGAACAGGAACAACACAATATAGATAAGGCCGAAAACAATGCCCACGAGTTAGCTCAGATCTCCCACTTGTTCCGGAATGCCGATCGGTCCCTACTATTGCAACACAGATGCCAGGCAGGGTGACCCGCCTGGCATCTGCTTAACAGCTTGTTGTCAGCTCTGGTTGAAGAAGCTGGCCTGCGTTTCGCTGGCCTTCTTGTCATCTCCGATGACTTCAACATACGACGGCGACAACAGGAAAACCTTGTTGGTGACCCGTTCGATGCTGCCGTGCAGGCCAAAGACCAAACCGGCGGAGAAGTCCACCAGGCGCTTCGCATCGGCTTCACCCATGTCGGTGACGTTCATGATGACCGGAATGCCATCCCTGAAGCTCTCACCGATGACCTTGGCGTCATTGTAGGAACGGGGATGAACGGTGGTGATCTGCCTCAGGCCAGAGGCATCTTCGCGGCTGGACGCCGCACGCTTAATTGGTGTCACGGGTGCGCGGTATTCCTCTTCGACCTCAACGGGGGGCATTTCACGGACAACTTCCCGGACGGGAGCGGGCGCGCGGCGCTCTTCCCGATCCTGCGTCTGGGGGCGTTCTTCGTCGTGGTGCGCGGCGACGGACTGCTCAGATTCGTAGTGTTCATCGCCGTCGGCGAGCCCAAGATAGATCATTGTCTTGCGCAGAGCGCCAGCCATGGTGCACTCCTATCGTTTCTGCAGTAGGCGGGCCGCCATGACTTGACATATTGGAACCCCGGCCCGTCATTCCAATACTTTGACGCTACCCCACGGCCGGACGGGAACCGAGAATATCGGAGCCAATTCTCAGGTGTGTCGCCCCGAACTTCACAGCCGCTTCGAGGTCCTGGCTCATGCCCGCCGAAATGCCGGTCGCAGCCGGGTAGTCGACACGCAGGTCCGCCGAAATGCCGGCCAGTTTCGCGAAAGCTGCTTCCGGGTCGGCGCCGAGCGGCGCAACCGCCATGAGGCCGGACAACCGCAGGCCGGCGGATGACTCGATCCTGGCGGCGAGTTCGCCAACCGCTGACGGGGCGGCACCGCCACGGTGCGCACCGGCGTCGTTATCCAGGCTGACCTGGATGTAGCAATCGAGATCGTCGCGGCCGGTGGCGTCCTGCTCCCGCGCAATGGCCTTTGCCAGGGCATCAACCACCTGGGGCCTGTCGATGGACTGGACGGAAGACGCATACTTGGCTACGGATTTGGCCTTGTTGCTTTGAAGTTGACCAATGAAGTGCCAGCGGATGTCCAGTCCGCTCAGCTCGGCGGCCTTTGACGCGGCTTCCTGGTCGCGGTTTTCTCCAACATCAGTGATTCCCAAAGCGGCCAACCGCCGAACGTCGTCCGCGGGGTGGAACTTGGTTACCACAATGAGCCGGGGAGCTTCGGCGCGACCAGCTTCCTTGGTAGCTGCCTCTATGCGGTGGTGGACAGCGGCAAGCCGTTCCTTGAGCTCCTCGGCACGCGTGTCATCGTGCCACTGTGCCTCGTCATTGCCCTGGCTAGTCATGAGTCCATACCAATCCCGCGAACCGGCCGGTCCGGGAGTCCTTCCGATAGGAAAAGAGCGAATCGCTTTCCAAGGTGCACTCCCCCAGGTATTCCACGGCAACTCCGGACTCGTCCAACTGGGCCCGGACACCAGCGGGCAAGTCCAAGGAGGGCGTGCCCCACGATGTGGAAGACCAGGTTGCGGGAACCATTGCCGAAACTTCGGAGCGCAACTGCTCAGGGACCTCATAGCAGGATCCGCAGATGGACGGCCCAACCCAGGCCCGGATGTCCCCGGCTCCCCGGTGACGCATTTCTGCGACCGTGGAAGGAACGATTCCAGATGCAACACCCGGCCGGCCGGCATGGGCCACGGCAATGACTGGCTGGTCACTGGAATCGGTCCCTACCAGGACAACGGGTACGCAATCAGCCACCATAACTGCCAACGGCTGGGGCCATCCGTTGGGCCGCACGGCGGCAGAGACCATGGCATCGGCGGTAGGTCCGGTGCCGTGCGAGGCGATGAACTCCACGTGGTTGCCGTGTACTTGATCCATGAACTGGAATCTCTTCTGGCCCAATCCCGCTGCTTGCTCCAGCCGGATACGGCGGAGCTCCACATCGTCGGGATTGTCCCCCACGTGGAGGGCCAGATTCCCGGCGTCCGTATCCGTGAAGGCTACAGAGACGCCGGGCCGGACTTCATCGCGCCACAAAAACACCAAGTACTGATTCTCCGAACGGGTGTTACTTCAGGAAGTCGGGAACGTCGAGGTCGTCCGAGCGGCTGCCCGAAAGATCCGGTTCCACTACTGCCGGGAGATCGACGTCGAAGCCAGAATCGGCGGGCAGGGCGGAAGGACGCTGCTGGCCCCAGTTGCTCAAGCCGGCGGCGCCGATACCTGCCGTTGCGTGCTGCGGAGCAGCAGCGTTCGACGGCGCGCTGGACGGCGCTGCCGGTCGGTCCGCCGGTACGGGGTTCTGGGCCGGACGGGACTGGTCCATGGAGGGCGAAGTGGCCTTGACGTCGTCGAAACCTGCGGCAATAACCGTAACGCGCGCTTCATCGCCCAGGGCATCGTCGATGACAGCACCAAAGATGATGTTGGCCTCGGGGTGGGCGACTTCCTGGACAAGGCGGGCTGCCTCGTTGATTTCGAAGAGGCCCAGGTCCGAACCACCCTGGATGGAGAGCAGCACGCCGTGGGCGCCGTCGATGGAAGCTTCCAGGAGCGGGGAGGCGATGGCAAGCTCCGCTGCCTTGACGGCGCGGTCCTCACCGCGGGCCGAGCCGATGCCCATCAGTGCCGAGCCAGCGCCCTGCATGACCGACTTGACGTCGGCGAAGTCAAGGTTGATCAGGCCGGGAGTGGTGATGAGGTCCGTGATGCCCTGGACACCTGAAAGGAGCACCTGGTCAGCGGAACGGAAGGCATCCAGGACGGAGACGTTGCGGTCGCTGATGGACAGGAGGCGATCGTTGGGGATGACGATCAAGGTGTCGACTTCGTCGCGGAGCGCGTCAATGCCTGCCTCGGCGGAACCGGCACGACGACGGCCTTCGAACGTGAAGGGGCGGGTCACAACGCCAATGGTCAGCGCACCCAGGGAGCGGGCGATGCGCGCAACCACGGGAGCGCCACCGGTTCCGGTGCCACCGCCTTCTCCGGCGGTAACGAAGACCATGTCAGCGCCGCGGAGAACCTCTTCGATCTCATCAGCGTGGTCCTCGGCAGCCTGCTTGCCGACCTCCGGATTTGCGCCTGCGCCGAGGCCGCGCGTCAGTTCGCGGCCGACGTCAAGCTTGACGTCGGCGTCGCTCATGAGCAGCGCCTGCGCGTCAGTATTGATGGCGATGAACTCGACTCCCCGAAGGCCGACCTCGATCATGCGGTTGACTGCGTTCACGCCACCGCCGCCGATGCCGACGACCTTGATGACGGCCAGGTAATTCTGCGGTGCTGCCACGTTTCGTGCCCCTTGCTTGTGTCCTATAGCGAAACTGATCGAGTCCAACTTGAATCCTTGGACCTTAACCCTCTAGTTGAAGGTTATAGTTATGTCAAGTAACTCTACTGCGACGGTATTTCCTATGGTTCGCACATGCAATGACCGCTTGCGCGTGTCGTGTGAATGTCGCGAATTAAGGCTACCGCCGGCTGCAGGGTTACATTCTCAAAGCTGCTTATTTGGTGAATGGATGCCGCGGAACGCTGACATCGTAGACGCTGACGGGAATCTTGGGATCGGCCGGCATCTTGAGCAACGCCTCGAGCGCTTTCGCCTTCAGTTCCCTGTCCTCGGCATTGCCCCACACTACCGTCTTTCCGTCCACCAGCTTTAGCTCCACCGCGTCGGGTGAAGCCGCTGAAGCCGTGGACATCCTTGCCCGGACGTCTGCCGGCAAAGTATCCAGAACGGCAGCGATCGCCTTGAACAATTCCGTGTTCGTTGATGCGGCGCCGGCATCGATCAACGGCAGGGCCACGGCAGAAGGATCCTGGGTAGCCCCCAGCTGGACTCCGTCAACATCAACCATGATGTAGGAATCAGCCTGCTTCAACAGTGCCACCGGAACACGCTCGTTGACGTGCACCAACAGCCCGGACGGTGGCCGGGCCTCCATGGTTGCCGAACGGACCTGGACCAGGGGCTTGAGGAGCTGGTTGATTTCCTTTTCGCTGACCTGGGGCAGCGGCTTTCCCTCAAGGCCCGACAACGCCTCCTTGACGGCGTCGGGCGTCAGCAGCGTGGTCCCGTCAACCGTGATGGTCCGAACCGCCAGCACCGGAGAGAAGATGGCTCCAGCGATCAGGACTGCAACGAAGGCACCGACCACCGAAACCGTCCACCACACCATGCGGCGTTGACGCCTGCGCTTGGGCTCGGGAAAGGCAATGACGTTGCCCTCGGGTGAACCGGAGGACCTGGATGCCTTCCCCGCGGGCTTCCCAGGCGACTCCACGTCAGGTTCAAGGTCCCGCTGGGCGCTGATGATGCCACCCGATGCGCTGCCGCCGGTCTTTGCAGGACGGTTCCCTGCCGGTTCTGCCTGGCGGGCAGCCGGTTTGAACGTTGGTTTGCGGGTGCTAGCCACCCAAGGCCTCCACGATGACAGGCCCGTAGGCAGTGACGTCTCCGGCCCCAACAGTGATCACCACATCGCCCTCCCCCGCAACCTTCACAATGGCGTCCACGGCCTCGGCTCCGGTCACAAGGCGTCCGCTGGAGAGCTGATCTGAAATCAACGAACTGGTGACGCCCGGGATGGGGTCCTCGCGCGCAGGATAGATGTCCAGGACCAGGGCAGTGTCTGCTGCGTCCAAGGCTGAAGCGAATTCCGAGGCGAATTCCCGGGTGCGGGAGAACAGGTGCGGCTGGAAGAGAACGTGGACCTTGTTGCCTCCCGCTACCGAGCGGGCTGCAGAGAGGGCAGCGCGGACCTCCGTGGGATGGTGGGCGTAGTCGTCGTACACCCGGACGCCCCTCACCTGTCCCTTGAGTTCGAAGCGCCGCGAGGCCCCGGTGAAGTGGCCCAACGCTGCCGCGGCTGCGGCGGGAGCCACACCGAGCTCAAGTGCGACGGCGAAGGCGGCTGCCGCGTTCAGCGCATTGTGGCGTCCGGGGACCTTGAGTTCAAGACCGTGAATGTCACCTCCGAGCCCTACCGACACATTGCCAGGCCCACCGTCGTGGAGCCTGATGTCGGCATCGGGAGATGTTCCGTAGGTCAGTACGCGGGTAGTTCCCGCCGCTGCGGTGCGCTGGGCCAGGGCAAGCGCCCCGGGGTCGTCGGCGCAAGCAAGCAGGACGCCCTCGGCAGGCAACAATGCTGCGAAAGCGTCGAAGGAAGCAAACACGGCTTCCGGCGTCCCGTAATGGTCCAGATGGTCCGCTTCGACGTTGGTCACCACCGAGATGAGCGGCTGGTAGTTCAGGAACGAGCCATCGGACTCATCGGCTTCGGCTACGAAAATGTCCGAGGAGCCGTGCGCCGCATTGACCCCCAGTGCCGGAACATTTGCGCCAATGGCAAAGGTCGGGTCCAGTCCAGCTTCCTTGAGCAGGACCGCGATCATGGACGTCGTAGTGGACTTGCCATGAGTACCGGCAACTGTGACCACGCGATGGCCCGCCATGGTGGCTGCCAGGCCTTCGGAGCGGTGCAGCACAGGCAATCCCGAGTCCCGTGCCGCCACGAGCTCGGGGTTGTCGGCCCGGATGGCTGATCCGGCAACGACGGTTTGGGCATCACCAAGGTTCGCAGCGTCGTATCCCACCGCGATGCGTGCACCGGCAGCGGCGAGATCCTGCATGACAGGCAAATCCTTGGCGTCGCTTCCGCTCACCGGCACGCCACGGGCAACCATGATCCTGGCCACGGCGGACATGCCGACGCCGCCGATACCTATGAAGTGGACCCGGCCAAGGTTCTCGAGAGGGGCGATGCTGGTGCTCATGCGGATACCGCTTCCAGGACAAGATCAGCCATGCGCTGATCGGCGTTTCTAATACCGAGGGCTTCGGATTTCCGGGCCATGCCCTCAAGTCTGCTGCGATCCGAGAGCAGCGGAACAAGTTCCTTTTCCAGCCACTGAGGGCCAAGGTCCTGGTCCTGGATCAACAAGGCGCCACCGGCTTCCACCAAGGGGGCCGCGTTCAAGGCCTGCTCCCCGTTTCCGATCGGCAAGGGCACAAAGACTGCCGGCACGCCAACAGCGGCGACCTCGCTGACCGTTCCCGCGCCCGCACGGGCCAGCAGGACATCGGCCGCAGCGTAGACGTTCTCCATCCCGTCCACGTACTCAACCTGGCGGTAGCCGTCGCCGGCGAGCAGGCCGCCGTCGTCATTCTTGACCGCTTTGCCAACCCCGGTGATGTGGAGGGTCTGGACGCCGGCGGCAGCGAATGCCGGCAAAGCCGCGGCGATGGCGCGATTGATGCTGAGGGCGCCGGAGGAACCACCGGTCACTATCAGGGCCGGACGGTCAGGATCGAGACCGAGCCTGGCTTTGGCGGCAGGACCGGCCGTGCCCCGGTCGAGCGTGGAGATGGCGCGGCGCATTGGCATCCCGACGTGCCGGGCGCCCTTCAGGCGGGTACCCGCGAAAGCCACAGCGACGTGGTTGCTGAACCGGGCACCGACGCGGTTGGCCAGCCCCGCCTTCATGTTGGCCTCGTGGACAACGATCGGAATACGCAGTTTCCGGGCCGCGAGGTACATGGGAGTGCAGACATAGCCGCCCACACCGACCAGGACGTCGGCCTGTGCTTCTTCCAGGATCCGCCTGGCTTGCTTGATAGCCCCGCTGAGGCGGCCGGGAAGCTTGACCAGGTCAACGGAAGGCCGCCGCGGGAAGGGAACGCGGTCGATGGTGGCAAGCTGGTACCCGGCTGCCGGAATGAGCCTGGTTTCCATGCCCGACGGCGTGCCAACAGTCAGTATGGACGCCTCCGGACGCTTTTCCTTGATGGCATCAGCAATGGCCAGCAGAGGACTGATGTGCCCGGCAGTTCCGCCGCCTGCGAGGACGACGGACAAAGGCTTGGACGCATGCGGATCAGAAGTCATGAAGTGCTAGGTACGCTTTCGTGCGGGTTTGGGTGAACGGCGCGGCAGGAATCGTGGACGTTGCTGTGGTGGCAGCTGGCCGCGGGCCAAGGACAACACTACGCCCACACCACAAAGGGACATGATCAGTGCCGAACCGCCGTAGGAGATGAACGGCAAAGGCACTCCCACCACGGGCAGCAACTGCGTTACCACTGCCATGTTCATGCTCGCCTGGCCCAGGAGCCACACCATGATCCCACCGGCCAGGGTCCGTTGGAACGGGTCGGTCTGGCGAACCACAACGCGAAAAATAGCGATGCCCAGGATGGCGAAAAGCACCAGGACCACGATGGTTCCCACCAAGCCGAGTTCCTCGCCGATGATGGCAAAAATGAAGTCGTTGTGGGCTTCAGGCAGCCAGTTGTACTTCTGCCGGCTCTGGCCAAGGCCCAGGCCGGTCCAACTCCCCTGCGCCAGGCCATACATGCCGTTGGTTGACTGGAAATCAAAGTCGAACTGCTCGGTGCATGTTGCAGAGGCCGTGCCCAACCAGGAGGTGATCCGGCAAATGCGGTTGGCACTGCTGACCGTGGCAAGGGTGGCACCGATCAGGCCGACAACTCCAGCGATGCCCAGCATGCGTCCAGGGACACCGGCAAAGTAGAGTCCGGCCGCAGCGATGGCCGCAATGACAATGACCGTTCCAAGGTCATTGCCGAGCATGACCAGGCCAATGACCAGGCCCGCGCCCGGGACCACCGGGATGATCACATGCATCCAGCGGTTAAGGAGTTTTTGCTTCCGCGCGAGCACCGCAGCAATCCACACGCAAAGGACCAGCTTGGACATTTCCGAAGGCTGGAGCGTGACACCACCGAGGTCGATCCAGTTCTTGTTGCCATTGACGCTGTTGCCCATGACCTGGACCAAGGCAAGAAGGACCACCACGGCGCCGAGTGCCCACCAGGACAGCTTCTTCATCCAGTTCACGTTGGTCCGCGAAATCACATACATGGCTATCAGCCCGACAACGCCGAACACGGCCTGCTTCAGGGCGTCGGCGTAGGGCGACTTGCCCTCCGAAATGGCCTCGACGCTGGAGGCGGACAACACCATCATGATGCCGATGGCAGTCAATGCCAGGGCACAACCGAGGATGAGGTAGTAGGTGGAGCTGTTGGGAGCCTTGCTTTTGCCTTCAAGGCTCTCCCAGAAGCTGCGCCAGTGCCGGCGAAGCCCCTTGGGCTGCCTGCCGACTGAGGGCGTGGCCTTGTTCTTCCCGTCCCGTGGCTCTTTGCCGCGGGTGCGGGTGGGCGTGCTGACCATTGTTACTCCTCGGTGGTCTGTGCCTGCCCTTCCACAAGCTCGCGAACTGCCTGGACGAATGCGTCGCCACGGTGAGCGTAGGAAGAGAACTGATCCATGGATGCAGCCGCTGGTGCCATGAGGACGGTATCGCCTGAGGTAGCCACGCCGGCCGCGGACGCCACGGCCTGGGCCATGATGGTCTCGCCAAAAATAGGCGAAGCGGCGTTACCGGCTGCGGTCTGCACCTTCCCAGTGTCACCCTTTGGCTGGGGTATCACCGGGACATCGGGCGCGTGTCGCTGGAGGGAGGCCTCCAACTGGGCAGTGTCGGTTCCAATGAGGACTACGGCCTTGAGACGGCGGGCATGTTCCTTGACCAGGTCGTCGTAGTTGACGCCCTTGGACAGGCCACCGGCAATCCACACCACATTCTGGAAAGCCGAGAGCGCCGCTGAAGCCGCATGCGGATTGGTTGCCTTCGAGTCGTTGATCCACAGGATGTCGTTGTGCTTGGCAACCAGCTGGATGCGGTGCGCGCCGGGCAGGTAATTGACCAGGCCCTGCTTCACGGCTGAAGGCTCCACACCGTACGCCCTCACCAGAGCCGCGGCGGCAAGCGCATTGGCCACCATGTGCCGCGGGGCCACCGGCCCAAGATCGGTCATGGCAGCGAGTTCGGCCGCAGAATCCTTGCGTTCGGCGATGAAGGCGCGGTCCACCAACAGGCCGTCCACCACTCCCAGCATGCTGATCGCAGGCGTGTTGGTGGTGAACCCGATGGCACGGCAACCCTCCACCACGTCCGCATTTTCAACCATGCGTTCCGTCTCGATTTGCTCGGCGTTGTAGATCGCGGCCTTCCGGGTGTTTTCATACACCTTGGCCTTGTCTGCGAGGTAGGAGGCATAGGAGCCGTGCCAGTCCACGTGGTCCTCGGCGACGTTGAGGCACACACTCGCCACTGGCGAAAGGGAGTGGCTCCAGTGCAACTGGAAGCTGGAGAGCTCCACAGCGAAAGCGTCGTAGTCCACCGGATCCCGGAGCGCATCAAGGATCGGCGTTCCCACGTTGCCCACAGCGATGGCCTTCAGCCCGGCCGCCTGCAGCATGGACTCCGTCATCCCCACTGTGGTGGTCTTGCCGTTGGTGCCGGTGATCGTCAGCCAGTCGGCCGTCTTGCGTCCTTCGCGGACGCGCAGGCGCCATGCGAGTTCGACGTCGCCCCACACCGGGATGTGCTTGCGCTTCGCAGCTGCCAGCAGTGCCTGGTCCGGCCGCCACCCGGGCGAGGTCACCACAAGGTCGGGCAAGGCGTCATCGATCAGTGGGAGGGTGTTGACAGCTTCCTCGCCCAACAGGACATCAACGGCGCCCACGATCTTCAGGGTGTCGGCCTGCGCCAAGGCTTTGTCGGTGGTTGCAGCATCCACGACCACCACCTTGGCTCCCAGCTCGATCAGGGTATCGGCGGCGGAGAAGCCGGACAGGCCGATTCCCGTCACCACGACCCGCAGCCCGCTCCAGTTGGAATCCCAGCTGGTCAGGTCTTTGAGCCGATCCGATGAAGATGACATGGTCTCCGGGTTTTCGTTCACAGCAGCACTACCCATTCAGCGTAGAAGATTCCCAGGCCTGCGGCCACGAAGAGTCCGGCAAGGATCCAGAACCGGACCACCACGGTGACTTCCGCCCAGCCCTTCAATTCAAAGTGGTGTTGGAGCGGGGCCATTTTGAAGACCCGTTTACCGCCGGAGAGCTTGAAGAAGCCCACCTGGATGATGACCGACAAGGTGATGAGGACGAACAGGCCTCCGATGAAAGCCAGCAGAAGTTCAGTGCGGGAAAGAATGGCAAAAGCCGCCACGGCTCCGCCAATAGCCAGCGAGCCGGTGTCTCCCATGAAGATCTTGGCCGGTGAAGTATTCCACCAAAGGAACCCCACCAGCGCAGCGCTGAGGATCGCGGCGAGCAAAGCCAGGTCCATGGGGTCCCGGACCTGGTAGCAACCGCTGCCAGCTTCCTTGGGAGACCCACAGGCCTGGTTGTTCTGCCAGATTCCCATGATGGTGTAGGCACCGAAGACCATGATGGACGCACCGGCCGCCAACCCATCCAGGCCATCGGTGAGGTTCACTCCATTCGTGGCTGCCGTAATGATCAGGTTCGACCACACAATGAACAGGATCGCACCCAGGACAGTGCCGCCGAAGGCTAGGTCCAGCCAAGGGATGTCACGTACCAGCGAGATCTGCGTGGACGCCGGACGCAGCCCGTCCTCGTTGGGGAATTGCAGGACCAGCACGGCGAAAATAATGCCGACGGCGGCCTGGAGGATGAGCTTGGCACGGGCATTCAGGCCCAGGCTGCGCTTGTTCGAGATCTTGATGTAGTCATCCAGGAAACCCACAAAACCCATGCCGACCATCAGGAACAGCAGGAGCAGCCCGGAAGCCGACGGCCCGGCAGAGTGCGGGTTCATCATCCACATGATCAGGTGGGTCACGAAGTAGCTGATGAGCACCGCCGCCACCACGACGGTTCCGCCCATGGTGGGGGTACCGCGCTTGGTGTGGTGCGAGGTGGGTCCGTCATCACGGATGAACTGCCCATAGCTCTTGGCCACCAGGAACCTGATGAACAGGGGTGTGCCAATCAAGGCCACCAGAAGGGCGACGCCGGCGCCGATCAAAAGTGCAATCACAGCAGCTCGTTCCCTTCGCTTGCGGCATCTTCAGCCGCGTTTTCTCCGATGGGCTCGGCCCGTGGAGGTAATGCTATCCGATCACCCAAATGCCTCAGCCCCACACCGTTGGAGGACTTGAAGAGGACGAGGTCGCCGGGCCTCAGTTCGTTCTGCAGGAGCTCATAGGCTTCCTCCACGGTCTCGGTGAAGGAACACTCGTCACCCCATGAGCCTTCCTGGATCGCGGAAACGTACAGGGCACGGGCTTCGCGGCCAACAACCACCAGCCGGGAGATGTTCAGCCGGACCACCTGGGTGCCCACCGCAGTGTGCTCACGGATGGAGTCTTCCCCGAGCTCGAGCATGGCGCCCAGGACAGCCCAGGTCCTCCTGCCCTGGCCAAGGTCCGCCAGTGTACGCAGCGCGGCACGCATGGATTCCGGGTTCGCGTTGTAGGCATCATTGATGATGGTGACGCCGTCTTCGCGTTCCGTGCGTTCCATCCGCCAACGGCTGGCCGCCGACTGCGAACTCAACGACGCCGCGATATCCGCTGCCGGAATACCCGCAGCGAAGGCTGCCGCACCGGCTGCCAACAGGTTCGTCACATGGTGGGCACCGATCAGGCGGCTTCGAACCGGCACGGAAGGGCCGCCGTCGGGAAGTACCAGATCAAAACCTGGGAAGCCCTGGGCGTCGACCACCACGTTGCGGGCTTCGACCTCTTCGTTGGTTGCCGGCTGTGCCGTGAATCCGAGGACTTTCGCGGTGGTTCGTGAACGCATGGCGGCCACGCGGCCGTCGTCGAGGTTGAGCACGGCCGTACCGTGCTCTCCAAGTGCTTCCACCAGCTCGCCCTTGGTCTTGGCTATGTTCTCCACCCCACCGAACTCGCCGGCGTGGGCCGTGCCAACCACCAGGACTACGCCGATGTCTGGTTTGACCATCCCGGCCAGGTACTTGATGTGGCCCAGGCCCGTAGCGCCCATTTCGATGACCAGGTAGCGGGTCCCGGCGTCAGCTGCGAAAACCGTGAGCGGTACGCCAACCTCGCCGTTGTAGGAGCCCTGCGGCGCTACCGTGGCCCCTGCGGTGGACAACACACCGGCAAGGAGGTCTTTGGTTGTGGTCTTGCCGGCGGACCCGGTAATCCCGATAACCGTGAACTCCTCGCCGCGCTGCTCACGCTCGGCCCGGATGCGCCGGACGGCTTCAGCGGCCAGGGCGCCCATGGCCAGGACAGCATCGTCCACCACGACGGCGGGATACGGGCTGCCGTTGGCATCGGCCACGTCGCGTTCGGCCAGGACCAGGACAGCACCACGGTCGAAGGCGGCGTCGACGAAGTCGTGGCCGTCGGCATGCTCGCCAGGCTTGGCCACATAGAGCGAACCCGGGGTGGCTTCCCGTGAGTCAGTGACCACAGAGGAAGGCACGATGCCCGGATCTCCGGTCAAACGGCCATGGGTGATGTCGGCGATCTCCGCCGCAGTAAGTGCAATCATCTCGGTTTAGGACTCTATCCGCTGGTCCGGTGAAACGCTGAATCCCTTGGATGTCAAGGCAGCCCTCAACTCGACCCTGTCATCCAGGGCGAGGTTTACGCCTTTTACTTCCTGCCACACCTCGTGGCCGCGTCCTGCGATGAGGATGGTGTCCTTCGGCGTCGCAAGGTCTACGGCCAACCGGATGGCGGCATCCCTCGGGTATGACTCGATGATCTCGCTGCCCAGGTTCTCTTCGTCACGCGCTGCGTAGGCGCCCGCCAGCACCTCGGCGCGGATAGCCGCGGCGTCCTCGTCGTGGGGGTCGTCGTCGCTGATGATCACGACGTCGGCCAAGCGGGCCGCGATGGCGCCCATGGTGGGTCTTTTGCCTTGGTCGCGTTGGCCGGTTGCGCCAAAGACCACGATCACCCGGGAGCCGTCCTGGGGCGAGCGAACCGCCTCCAACGCACGGGAAAGGGCATCAGGATTGTGGGCAAAATCAACAACTGAAGCAGGTTCAGTGGAGACCAACTGCATCCGGCCGGGAACGGCCACGGTGAAGGGATCATACTGATCCAGGGCTTCCTGGAGCTCTGCCATGTCCACTCCGGACGCCAGTACCATGACCGTGGCCAACGCGGCGTTGGCTACGTTGAAGTCCCCCGGCAAACCCGTGTGGACGCGCAGGGTCCGGCCGTCCGTGTGCTTCAGTTCGAATTCCGACCCCAGTCCACGAGGATTGATGGAAGAGACGTGCCAGTCAGCGTCGTCGCTGGTGGCCGAAAGAGTCGTCACCGGGATATCGGCGAGCCCGGCAAGCTTGCGTCCCCATTCGTCGTCCACCGTCACTACAGCACGGCGCGCACGTCCGGCGGTGAAGAGTTCGGCCTTGGTGTTGAAGTACTCCTCCATGCTGCCGTGCAGGTCCAGGTGATCCTGCGTGAGGTTGGTGAATCCGGCCACCTCGAACATGACGGAGTCCACCCGCCGGTACGAGATCGCGTGCGAGGACACCTCCATGGATGCAGCATCGAGTCCCCGCTCGCGCATCAAGGCAAGCAGTGCGTGGACATCCGTGGACTCCGGCGTGGTCAGGAGGCTCGGAATCGGCTCGCCCCCGGCCACGATCTCGATGGTCCCGATCAATCCCGGCCGCTTGCCAAGGGCGCGCAACAGGGAGTTGATGAAGTAGGTGGTTGTGGTCTTGCCGTTGGTGCCGGTGACACCGAAAAGCGACGGAAAAGCAGCATCTTCCGGTTGGCTGCGGTAGATCAGCGCAGACAATGGTCCGACGGCGGCCCGCGGCTCATCGACGATCAGGACAGGGACGGGCTGCTCGGCTGCCAGCGCAAGCTGGCGTGCACCGGCGTCGTCCGTCACCACCGCGACGGCGCCGGCGTCGACGGCCTGGGGAACGAAGTCGGCCCCGTGGCGAGTGGCACCCGGCAGTGCCATGTAGAGGTCGCCCGCTTCCACAGCGCGGGAATTGAGCGTAATGCCGGTAACGCCGAGGTCCTGGCTGCCGTCCGGGGCAGCCACTCCCAACGCGTTGGCAATGGTGGCAAGGGGCACCGCAGCCACGGATGCGGGACGGAAACCTGACCGTCCGGCGTCCGGTGTCGCGGTATTGGAAGCTGCCTCTTTGTGCTCTGACACGTGGTTCTCCGTTGGTGCTCGTGGAACGACCGGCCGGGGGCCAGCGGCGCCCGGGCCGTTTAGTAGTGGATCGAAGTGGGGCCGAAACAGACGCCCAAGAAGCTTACTTGACGAACTGGGGAAGCCGCGCGGGAGTGCCGGTGGAGGGGGCCACGTTGTAGGTCCTCAGTACCTGCGACATTACCGATCGGAACACAGGACCGTTGGTGATCCCGTAGATGTTCCCCTTGGGGCGCTGCAGGACCACTTCCACGATGAACCGGGGGTCATCCATGGGGGCCATGCCGACCATCGAGGCTGTGTAGCCGTCGAATCCAGGCAATCCGTCCTCCCGTGGGGCCTGGGACGTACCGGTCTTGGCTCCCACACGGTAGCCGTCTATGGCGGCGTCCTTGATCTGTCCTTCGGTCACGGCACTTTCCAGGATGTCCCGGACCTGCTGGGCGGTCTCCTTGGAGACCACCTGGCTTGGGTCCTTGGCGGGGGCCTTTTGTTCCTGGCCGTCGGGACCGATGTAGCCGTCAATCAGCCTCGGCTGAAGCATCACGCCGTTGTTGGCGATGCTCTGGAAAGCCCGGACGGTCTGGAGTGTCGATTGCGATACGCCTTGGCCAAAGAGCACCGTGTACTGCTGGCGTTCGTCCCACTGGTCGGGCGTGGCAAGGATGCCCGACGCTTCTCCCGGCAGGCCGATGTCCGGCTGCTCGCCGATGCCGAATTTCTTCAGGTAGTCATACCGCTGCTCTTTGGTCAGGCGGCTTCCAACCATCACGGTGCCGGTGTTCATCGACCAGCCGAGGATGCCTGCAAGGGTGCGTTCTTCGGTTCCGTGCTCGAAAGCGTCGGTGAAAGTTTGTCCGTCAATGGTGTAGGAGGGCGGAATGGTGAAATGGTCCAGCGGGAAGGACTTGCCTTCCTCGATGGCTGCGGCGGCCGTGATCATTTTCTGGACGGAACCGGGCTCATAGGCGGCAGTGACCGAACGCACGCCACGGTCCTTGGCATCAACCTTGCCGGGGTCGTTCGGGTCCGGGGCGTTGGTGTCGGCCATGGCGATGAGATTTCCGGTCTTCGTGTCCATCACCACGATGGAACCCCATTCGGCGTTCATCTTGTTCACCTGGCTCTGGATGGCCTGCTGGGCGAAATACTGGATGTCCGTATTGATGGTCAATTTGACGTCACTGCCGTCCACGGCGGGAGTCAGTTCATCGGTGGCCACCGGGATCCGGAGGCCGTCAGCGCCGATCTCGAAAACGCGCTTGCCTTCGGTACCGCGCAGAATCTCGTCCTGCGTTTGCTCAATGCCCGCCTGGCCGGTGGTCCCGTCCTTCAGGAAGCCAATCACCCCGCCGGCCACGCTGCCGTTGGGGTAGACACGCTTGCTGATGCCTTCTGCCCTTAGTCCCGGGATGTACAGCTTGGAGATCCGGTCCTCGAGCTCGGGCTTGATGTCCTTGGCCACCACGAAGTACTGCTTATCCCCCGTCAGGGACTCACGCACCTTGGCAACGTCTGTCCCCAGGAGGGCAGCCAGGTCCGCAATGCCCTGGTCACGGGTGATTTCGTCGAGCTTTTCCGTCTTCTCGTTGTACCGGTGGAATGTCTCAGTACTGGTGTTCACCGTCTGGTCGACCACGATGTTGTACCTGATGACACTGCTTGCCAGGACCGTGCCGTTGGCATCCAGGATCTGGCCGCGCTCGGCAGGGAGGACTTGGGGGGTCAGCCGCTTGGCAAGGGCAGCTTCGGCCATTCCACCCATGTCCAAGCCCTGCACCATGAACAACTTGCCGCCCACTACCAGCAGCAGGGTCAGCATGATGCCGAGCCCCACGCGCAGCCGCCTTCGTGCCGCCGGCGTCGCTTTTTTCGATGTGCCGGGGTTCTGAGCCACGTTGATTCCTTGCTGCTGGCCTTGGTTCAGTGGACGGATGGACTACTGTCCGGGTGTCTTCTGTTCGGGGGCCGGGACCGACCCTCCGTGAAGGTCCACCGGCGGTGTCGCTGCCGGGGAAGCCGGAGTTGCCGGCGGGGTTGCCTGGGTTGCCGGCGCCACGGGTGTAACTGGCTTAAGGTTCTCCAACGGTTCCTTGGTGGTTACCGAGGGTACAACGTCCAGCACTCCTCCCACGGCGGGAGGAGCCAGGACAGCCCCCGGGTTCTCACCCTTGACCGCGGGAGTAGCCTTCCCGGTCACAGTCATCGTGTTCAGGTCGATCTGGCCTTTGACCGTGGAAGGAACCATTCCCAATTCTGTCGCCTTGGCAGCCAGATTCTGGGGAGCTTCGTAATTCTGTTTCTTCTGTGTCAGGTCCTGGTTTTCCTTGTTGAGGGTTGCTGCCTGGGCCTTGAGCTGCACCAGCTGGTACTGCGCAGTGGACACGGAGATGTTCAGGACCAACACAGTCAGGAGAGCCGCGGCCATGGCAACGAAGCACAGCACCACGAACGGGGTCCTGCGCCTGCCCGGGGCACTGCGTACCACGGAGAGCGGGGTGCGCGGCCTGCGGGCGACATCGGGCTTCCCGGCGGGCGTCGGAAGCGCGCGGGCAGTGTTGCCCACCACGGAGGGCAAAGTCCTCGCTGCGGCGTTGCTCATGCGTCTCTCCTCGGTTTAATTCGTTCGACGGCCCTCAGTCGCGCGGAAGCCGCTCGAGGATTCTCGGCGATTTCTGCCGCCGTGGGCACTTCCGTGCCTTTGGTGATGGTCTTCAATTCAGGTTTGTGTTCTTCGAGCTCCACGGGGAAGCCGAGCGGCGCCGAGGATTTCGAGCCCTTCTGGAACACGGACTTCACGATCTTGTCTTCCAGCGAGTGGTAGGACATCACCACCACGCGTCCACCCAGTGCCGTGGATGCCACGGCAGCCGGAACTGCGCGCTCCAGGACATCGAGTTCCTCGTTGACCTCAATCCGCAGGGCCTGGAACGTACGCTTGGCCGGATGTCCCCCGCTTTTGGCTGCCGCCGCCGGCACCACACTGCGGATCTGCTCCACAAGCTCGCCCGTGGTGGCGAAAGGCTTTTCCACCCTGGCGTTCACGATCCTGTTGGCGATCCGTCCGGCAAACTTCTCTTCACCCCATTTGCGGATGATGCGGACCAGGTCTTCTTCGCTGTAGTTGTTCACGACGTCAGCCGCCGTCTGCCCACGGCTCGTGTCCATGCGCATGTCCAACGGGGCATCGTAGGAGTAGGCGAAACCGCGTTCGCGTTCGTCCAGCTGCAAGGAGGACACCCCCAGGTCCATCAGAATTCCGTGGACCTCCGTGATGCCAAGGTCAGCCAGTACGTCCTCGATCTCGTCATACACGGCGTGGACAAGGTCGGTGCGCCGCGAAAAGGGTTCCAACCGGGCACCGGCCAGGGAAAGTGCTTCCTCGTCCCTGTCAATGCCAACCAGGTGAAGATCGGGGAAGCGTTGCAGCATCGCCTCGGAGTGTCCGCCCATGCCGAGCGTCGCATCGATGGCAACGGGAGTTTCTCCCCGACTCCTCGCAGCCTCAAAGCCGGGAGCGAGCAGGTTGATGCAGCGGTCTTTCAGGACGGGCACGTGGCGCTCCGATGTGGGCTTTGCCGCGTCCTGCTCTTCCACGCTGCCTCCTCTTTCCTCAGTTACGTTCATGGTGATTCTTGAATCGGATCCCCATCCGCGCCTATCGTCCCGCCGGCCTGGCTCAGGGGAAGTTGAGCCAGGAAGACTGTTCGATGGGCGGCTGGAGATCCCATTCAAGAAGCGGTACTGCTTCCACTGACCGGTTAGATGAACCCGGGCAGATTGTCGTCATCCGTTTCCGAGAAGGCTGCTTCCTTCTCGTTGAGGTACTCGTTCCAAGCATCGGCATCCCAGATCTCAGCACGGGTACCGGCACCGATCACGGCCAGTTCCCTTCCCAAGCCTGCGTATGCACGGAGCGCTGGCGGAATAGTCACGCGCCCCTGCTTGTCAGGTACTTCATCCGAGGCCCCGGACAGAAAAACCCGGATGTAGTCACGGGCCTGCTTGGAAGACAGTGGTGCCTCCCGCATCGACTCGTGGATACGTTCGAATTCCTTCTGGCTGAAGACGTAGATGCAGCGCTCCTGGCCCCTCGTGAGAACCAAACCCTCTGCAAGCTCCTCGCGGAACTTGGCGGGAAGTATGATCCGGCCCTTTTCGTCGAGACGCGGAGAGTGAGTGCCCAGAAACACTGGCCCCACCGCCCCTCAGTCAAGGTGCCCGCACATACCCAACACTGCCACTACCCTCTTATGCGCTCCACTTTACTCCACAACGCCCCACAGTCAACGCACTTGGGGGTGTTTCTCCACCACTTTGAGATTCCGCCAGGCCGTATTGGCGCGGATTTCCCGGTGGTGGAGTGAAGTGGGGGCATAACCGCCCTGCTGGCCAAGGTGGCGTTGCCAAGAACCCTGAACGCCACCTGGGAGCCGTGCAGGGTCGGAATTTAACGCTGCGGGGGAGGAAAGTGGAGATGGTGGTGCAGGGTGCTTAAATGCGAAAGGACCCGCTTAGCGGGTCCTTTGTTCAAACCTGGGAAGGATCAGTGGCACGCCTGACTCACCGTGGTCATACTGCCGGGACTGCAGGTACGCCCTTCGTCAGTGGTCGTCGCGACGCCGTTCATCCCAGCGCTCTTCGAGGCTGCTCATGAAGGTGCTCTTGGGCTTGGCCTTCGCGGACTTTCCCTTGCCGGCCTTTCCAAAGGACGATCCACGCAACGTCGCGAAGTACACACCAGCACCCATGACGATGAAGCCGAGGACACCCACGGGTATCGCCTGCAAGGAAACGCCAACGAGCAGGAGAAGAATGCCGGCAATCGCGCCAAGGACGCCAATGATGACATGCCGGGTTGACCAGCTGCGGATGGGATCCGAACCCATGGTGTTGGCAAACTTCGGATCGTCCTCATGAAGTTGCTTTTCAAGTTGCTCAAGCAGCTTCTGTTCGTGCTCCGAGAGGGGCATCGCGACCTCCTTTAGTCAGCCAGCGTCTGGACACAACGCGTCCTGTGCGTCTGTTTACCCAACGATCGGACCAAGAATTTCGTTCCCAAAATACCCTCTTGGTTCAGCGGGGATCCCGGGGCCGACTGTTCAGGAAACAGTTTGTCCAGACGATCTAAATCTCTGTAATAAATAGGATAGTTTGTCGGGGGCCGTTCTGAAAGACGCCCGGGCCTGGCGGGACCAAGGTCACAGGGATCATCTGTCCGAGGCAGGCTTGCCGGGTTCAAGGAGCCGGGCAGGGAGCAGGGTTTTGGACCCAAAGCGCTGGGAAACCCGGTCCAGGGCCTGTTCGGCGGCCCGCCAGTTGTCATCGCGGCGGTCCAAACTCAATTGCATCGATGTCTGACCGGCAGGTTCCAATTGCTCGGCCCGCACGCCAACCAACCTGACGCTCATGGAGCGGGGCCCCAGGGACTCCAGGAGCTGTACTGCCACTTGGTAGATCAGTTGTGCACTGTCCACGGGAGTGTGAACGGTGCGGCTGCGCGAGACCGTGGAGAAGTCGGCGTAGCGGAGTTTCAAAGCAACTGTCCGCGCAAGCATTCCGGAACTGCGAAGACGGCTTGCCGTGCGATGGGACAGCCGCAACAACTCCCTGTGCAGCAAGGCATTATCGGCCGTGTCAACGGAGAACGTTTCTTCAGCCCCAATGCTCTTTTCAAGCCTGGTTGGCGTTACCGGCCGCGGATCAATGCCCATGGACAGCCGGTGGACGTGCTCCCCGCTTGCCCCAAGGACTTTTTTCAGGGAAGAAAGCGGTGTTGCAGCCACGTCAGCGACCGTGCGGATGCCCATGCGTGCCAGTACCTCGCCGGTCTTCCCACCTACGCCCCAGAGTGCGCTGACGGGAAGTGAGTGAAGGTAGGAAAGGGTGTCGTCGGCGTCGATCTGCAGGATGCCATCGGGTTTACACCGCGTGGAGGCGATCTTGGCGACGAACTTGGTACCGGCAATACCCACCGAAGCCGTGATCCCCAGCTCGGACTGGACCCTTCGCCTAATCAGGTGGCCGATGCCCAGGGGTGCCCCCAGCCTGCGGATGGCACCACCGACATCCAGGAAAGCTTCGTCCACGCTCAGCGGCTCCACCAAGTCCGTAATTGAGGCGAAGATCTCCATGAGCTGCGCAGAGACCTCGTAGTACAGGGTGTGGCGTGGATTGATGACCACCGCCGTGGGACACCGCCTCATCGCGATGGACATCGGCATGGCGGACTTCACCCCCGTGGCCCGGGCTTCATAGGAGGCGGAAAGAACCACGGACCGCTCGGCGGGGAATCCCACGATCACGGGCTTGCCGCGGAGTTCGGGACGGCTGCGGAGTTCCACGGAGACAAAGAAGGCGTCCATGTCGACGTGCAGAATGCTGGTTCGCCGCAATTCCCGCAGGGCGTCTCCAGCACTGCGGGCTGGCCTGTTGCCGGCGTTTGACTCGCCACCGGGTGCTTCCTGCCTCACAACGGCAATACTATGCCCGGGCACTGACTAAACTGGAGGCAAAGTCCGGCTCAGCCCCAGGAAGGATACCTGTGAAGCTCTTTGGAACTCCTCAATCGCGAGGGTTTGCCCTGCTCGCAGTCAGTGTCGCAGTGGCGGCCTCCGCGTGCACCCCGTCGCCCAGCGGTTCGGCGGCGCCATCAGCCTCCGGCAGTTCCTCGTCGTCGCCTGCTTCGTCCACCTCGACGCCCACCGGGACCGCTTCCTCGGGCGGCAGCACAGCATCCCCCCAAACCACGGGGGCTACCGAATCCGGCGCCCCGGCCCCTGATGCCACTGCCACGGTCAACGCACTGGTCCCCGGATTCCCGGAGAAGCTCATCCCGGTCATGCCGAAAACCTCGGTGCGCTCCAGCAGCTTCGACAAGAATGCCTCCCTGGCCACCGTGGCGCTCGTCGGAACGATCAAGGCGCCCCCGGAGGGCGTGGTGGACTATTACAAATCTTCGCTGGAAGCCCAGGGATTCAAACTGGTTCCCGGTCCGGAAGCGGTAGGCAACGTCACGTCTCTGGACTTTGTCCGCGGAGATGGTGAAACAGTGAACGTTTCCATCATGCAAAAGGAAGGCGTCTCCACCTTCACCATCGGCGCCAACGTGGCGGCCGGGTCCATCAAGTGACGCTCTCCTCCGACGTAGCAGCTGAGCAAGCGAGTTTCATTGACGGCGTCGCCGGCAGCCTCAACGGGTTCTTGTCAGAGCAAAGGGACGTCATGGCCACAGTCTCGCCGGACGTCGCTCCGCTCATAGGATCAATATCGACGTTGGTGACAGGGGGAAAGCGGCTGAGGGCGCTGATGTGCTACTGGGGTTGGCGTGGAGCGGGTGGCCTCGCCGGGGATCCGGACATCGTCACTGCCGGTTGTGCCCTGGAGCTCTTTCAGGCAGCAGCACTGATCCACGACGACATCATCGACCGTTCCGATACCCGACGCGGTGGCCCAAGCGTCCATAAACGCTTCAGCCAACTCCACGAGGCGAATGGCTGGGCACTGGACAGTGAACACTTCGGCGATGCCGCCGCAATTTTGACCGGCGATCTCTGCCTCTCTTTCAGCGAGGAGTCTTTCACCGAGATTGGACCCCGGGCCCGGTCGGGAAGCGCCGCACGCCGTATCTTCAATGTCATGCGGGCAGAGGTAATGGCCGGCCAATACCTTGACATCCTCGAAGAAGTGGCCGGCCCTGTGCGCGACCGCGCCGCGTCCGTGGACCGCGCCAGGTCGATCATCCGCTACAAGTCGGCGAAGTACTCCACAGAACATCCACTGGCGTTGGGCGGAGCACTTGCCGGCGCTCCTGCGGAACTGATTGCGGGATACTCCAGTTTCTCGCTGCCCCTCGGTGAGGCGTTCCAGATGCGCGACGACGTCCTTGGGGTCTTCGGCGACCCAGCCACCACAGGGAAGCCTGCGGGCGATGACCTGCGGGAGGGTAAACGCACTGTGCTTGTGGGCTTTGCCCTTAATCTGGCTTCAGAGGCCGACGCAGCCTACCTTGACCGTGTGCTGGGCGATCCGGATCTCGCCGAAGAGGACGTCGCCAGGATCCGCCGCCTCATGGTTGAGTGCGGTGCTTTGGACGCTACGGAGTCTTTGATCGAACAGCTGAGCAAAGACGCCTTCGAGGCCTTGGAACGTTTGCCACTGGACGAGGTCCCGCTTCTGGCACTGGGCCAACTCGCCGAAGCGGCGGTCAGCCGGGCCGCCTGAGTCCAAAAGCCGGCATGGCTGCCCGGAGCCACTTGAGGCAAAAGACATGAAGCGACGACGACGGCGGATGGGGACCGCCGTCGTCGTCGCTTTAAGTCGTATTCACTTGGGAAATTGAGCGGCGCAATTACCAGGCCAAGGACTGGGCGCGGCGCCTGATCTCCGTTTTGCGGCCCTCTCGCAGGGCATCGATGGGACGGCCACGCAGCGATTCATCGGGAGTAAACAGCCAGATGATCAGCTCTTCGTCGTTGTAGCCGGCATCGCTGAGGACCGCGACGGTCCCTTTCAAGCTGTCTACAACATGGCCATCTTGAATAAACAAGGCCGGGATCGAGCGGATATTCCGTTCTCCCTGCCTGATGGCGACCAGCGCACGCTCATCCAGAAGTCCGTGGACTTTGGTGATGGAAACTTCCAGCAGCTCGGCAACATCCGGAAGCGGCAACCACTCGGAAACAAGGCTTTCTACATTACTCACGGATCAAGGTTGCCATGCCGCCCCGCCCCTCGCCTAGCCGGGGCGTGAAAGGCGCACCGCAGATGCGCCCCCAAGTTGCAATTTGCATACCAACAAATGGCCTCAACAATCTTCCGTAGCAGGAATTGTTGTGCCAATTGAATAAGTATGAGAGATTCACACTGATCACACTTGCACCATTGATAACATCAGTAACATTGGCAACACTGACAACAGCGTTAACAATCAACCCCCGCTGTTTGAGATGAGGACTCTTTCATGACGACGCCCCGCTCGCCGAAACGAACCATGAGCATGCCCGTTATCGCGGCAACCACGGCCGCGCTTCCCGCTGTGGTTTTGTCGTCGCTTGCGTTGGCTCAACCATCCATCGCGGCGCCCGCCCCCCAACCGCGCAAGATTCCGGCCACGCTCGCTGCCGCAATGAAGGCACAAGCCGTCACTGCCGGCACGGTGATCCCCGCCCAGGCCGTTGCCGCGACACTTCCGGCGGCGCTCCGGCCCATGGCTCCCGCTGTTCCGGACAGCTATACGGTGGTTCGCGGCGATACCGTCAGCGCCATTGCACGCCGTTTCAACCTGGATACCGCCGCCGTACTCCAGCTGAACAAGCTGACTCCCACGTCGCTGATTTACCCCGGTCAGAGCATCAAGCTCACCGGCACTGCTCCTGCCGCGCCGGCACCCAGCGCTCCGGCACCATCCGGCTCCACGAGCAGCGCCACTGTCTACACGGTGGTCTCCGGGGATACCCTCGGCGGCATTGCAGCCAAGCACGGAGTGCCCCTGTCCAGCATTTTCAGCTGGAACAACCTCAATGGGAGCTCCATCATCTATCCGGGGCAGAAGATCAAGGTCAGCGGCGGCTCGGCTCCTTCAACGCCTGCAACTCCGGCTCCCGCCCCGGCACCGGCACCGGCTCCCTTGGCAAGTACAGGTTCGTACACCATCAAGGCCGGTGACACCCTCAGCTCCATCGCCTCGCGGCTCAAAGTGTCCCTGTCCGCGCTCATGTCGGCCAACAATGTGACCGCAACTACGGTCATCTACCCGGGCCAGAAGCTCACCATCCCGGGTGGCAGCCTGCAGCCGGCCGGGGAAACCACTCCCCTGGTGCCCAGCACTTTCCTTGGCTTCACCTATCCCCCGGCCGTGGTCAACTCGGCCAATGAAAACAAGGCGCTCCTCAACGCGTCTCCTGTGCCGAGCCGCGCAGAAATGAAGACCATTGTTGCTGATACAGCGCGGCGCATGGGCGTCAGCCCGTCCCTGGCTCTGGCATTCGCGGAGCAGGAATCCGGTTTCGACCAGCGGGCGGTATCCCCCGCAAACGCCATTGGCACCATGCAGGTCATTCCGTCCTCCGGCCAGTGGGCCTCCGACCTGGTAGGCCGGAAGCTCAACCTGCTGGACCCTTACGACAATGCCACGGCGGGCGTGGCCATCATCCGCGCCTTGGTGGCCACCAGCAAAGACCTGGATACTGCCATAGCCGGCTACTACCAAGGCCAGTATTCGGTGAGCAAGTACGGCATGTACGACGACACCAAGCGCTACGTCGAATCAATCAAGGCACGCCAGCGTACGTTCGGCTAGGCCCGTCCCGGCACCTCGGAAGGGGCCCGCATCCCACGGGGATTCGGGCCCCTTCCGAAGTCTCGTTTAGGATCGTATGGTGCAAGAACCAACGCAGGACCACCTCATCGGGACCACCGTGGACGGGCGCTACATGGTCCGTTCCCGCTTGGCGAAGGGTGGGATGTCCACCGTTTACCTGGCCACTGACAAGCGCTTGGAGCGCGACGTGGCCCTCAAGGTCCTGCACCCCCATCTGGCGAATGACCAAACGTTCCTGGAGCGTCTGAGCCGTGAAGCAAAAGCGGCAGCGAGCCTCTCCCACCCCCACGTCGTCGGAGTCCTGGACCAAGGCGAGGACGGGCACATCGCCTACCTCGTCATGGAGTACGTCAAAGGGCACACCCTCCGTGATGTCCTGCAGACCCAAGGCGCACTGCCACCGCGCCTCGCCCTGGCACTGATCGATCCCGTGATCGAAGGTTTGGCCGCGGCCCACGCGTCAGGCCTGATACACCGGGACATCAAACCTGAGAACGTCCTCATCGCGGACGATGGCCGGATCAAGGTCGGCGATTTTGGCTTGGCCAGGGCCATCTCCGCCAACACCAGCACCGGGGCTCTCATAGGAACGGTGGCGTATCTGGCTCCTGAACTCGTCCTGGGACAACCCGCCGACGCCCGGAGCGATATCTACTCAGCCGGAATCATGCTCTACGAAATGCTGACAGGCCGGCAACCGTACAGCGGCGAATCCCCCATCCAGGTGGCCTACAAGCATGTGAACGCCTCGGTTGGCCGCCCATCCGAGGCGGCTCCCGGGCTCGCCGAAGACCTGGACGAACTCGTCCAATGGTGCACTTCCGTTGATGCCGAGAACCGGCCCATCGACGGCACGGCCCTGCTGACAGAGCTGCGTCACATCCGCACAACGCTCACTGACGAGCAATTGGATCACCGTCAACAGCCGGCCACCACGAACTTCTCCCACGCTCCCACGGCAGCCATCGCGGCTTCCGGACCGGACGGCAACGCCACCGAGGCCATCGCAACCACGGCTTCGCCCACTGAGTTCATTTCCCAACAGCGCAACCCCACAACCATCCTGGCCGCTGGTGGATCGTCGCTCCAGGCTCAGAGGGTCCCCTCGGATGCGGAAACACGTCCACCCGGAAAAAGGGACCTCAAGCGGCTCGAGCGGCAGCAGGCCAAGGACCGTGCCCGGGCGGCCGCCACTCCGGTCCGACCGCTCAGGGAAGGCAATCCCCGCCGTCGCGGCCTCATCTGGACTGTGGTGATCGTCATTCTTGCGCTGCTCGCGGCCACCGCGGGGTGGTTTTTCGGTATGGGGCCGGGATCACCCGGCACCGTCCCGGACGTCAAGAACAAGACAGTCGCCGAGGCCCAGCAGTTGCTCCGCACTGCGGGCTTCCAGTCCGAGCCCCAGGACGTTTTCGACGACGATATCCTGGCCGGACTTACTGTGGGCACCAAACCCGAGTCAGGCGCCGAAGTCCGGAAGTTCCAGCCCATCACGCTTTTCGTCTCCAAGGGAGCCCAGCTCTTCGCTCTCCCGGAGCTCACCGGTGGCACCCTGGATGAGGCCAAGACTGCACTCAATTCAGCCCGGATGACACTTGGCAACGTCACAGAGGCCTTCGATGAGAAGGTCCCCGTTGGCGTTGTCATCGCGCAGGACCCCGCGAAGGGCACGGAAGTCCGGCACGGCACCCCCGTGGCCCTGGTGGTCTCCAAGGGCCCCCAGCCCATCCCTGTACCGGATGTGCGTGGGCTTGCACAGGACGCGGCGGTCAAGGCCATCCAGGATGCCGGGCTCAAGGCCGTGATCGCCCCCGAGACCGTCAACGACAAGAGCGTCCCCAAGGGATCGGTGGTCTCACAGGCGCCGGCCAACGGCACGCTCATCAAGGGTGAGACGGTGACTTTGACAGTCTCGAAGGGACCAAAGATGGTCAAGGTCCCAAGCTACATCGGCAAGCAGGCAGCAGAAGCCAAGAGGGAGCTTGAGAAGCTGGGCTTCAAGGTAGAGATCAACAACATTCTTGGAGGGTTCTTCGGCAGCGTCCGGGACCAGAACCCCGCCAACGCCGAGGCTCCGGAAGGCTCGGTGGTTACGCTCACCGTGGTGTAAGTCAGCGAAACACGCAGCAACCATAAAGGCGCGGCCCGGAGAACTCCGGGCCGCGCCTATCTTGTTGTGGCTATATTATTGCCGGCTACCGCTTGGAAAGGGCCCCGGCCACCAGGAAGGCCATCTCCAGCGACTGCATGTGGTTAAGGCGGGGATCGCACACGGACTCGTAGCGATCCAGGAACGCGTCCTGGTCGATCGGGTCTGCGCCACCCAGGCATTCTGCGACGTCATCGCCGGTCATTTCCACGTGCAGGCCGCCAGGGACAGTGCCCAGGGAGTGGTGCACTTCGAAGAAACCGCGGACCTCGTCAATGACGTCGTCGAAGTTGCGGGTCTTGTAGCCGTTGGGCGAGGTCACGGTGTTGCCGTGCATCGGGTCGGTCACCCACAGCACCTGCGCGCCGGATGCCGTGACGCGCTCGACGACGGCCGGCAGCTTTTCGCGGATGTTCCTGGCGCCCATGCGGGTGATGAACGTCAGACGCCCGGGTTCGCGGTTGGGGTCAAGCTTGTCGATGAGGCGCAGGGCGTCGTCGCCGCTGGTGGTGGGGCCAAGCTTGACGCCGATCGGGTTGCGTACCCGGGACAGGAAGTCCACGTGAGCGTGATCGAGTTCCCTGGTCCGCTCCCCGATCCACAGGAAGTGGGCGGAGGTGTCATACGGCAGGCCGGTGCGGGAGTCGATGCGCGTCAGGGCGCGCTCATAGTCCAGCAGGAGGGCCTCATGGCTGGCAAAGAATTCAACACGCTTCAGCGCCTCGAAATCCGCCCCGCAGGAATCCATGAACATAATGGCACGGTCGATGTCGCGGGCCAGCGACTCGTAGCGCGCGTGGGCCGGGTTCTCGGTGAATCCCTTGTTCCACTGGTGCACCAGGCGCAGATCCGCGAAGCCGCCCTGGGTGAACGCACGGATGAGATTAAGGGTGGAGGCGGAGGTGTGGTACGCCTTCAACATCCGGCCTGCATCGTGGGCGCGGGACTCAGGGGTGAATTCGTAGCCGTTGACGATGTCGCCGCGGTAGGCCGGCAATGTCACGCCGTCGCGGGTCTCGTCATTGGAGGACCGCGGCTTGGCGAACTGCCCGGCCATCCGCCCCATTTTGATGACAGGCATCGCTGCACCGTAGGTGAGGACCACTGCCATCTGGAGGATGGTTTTGACGCGGGCACTGATCTTGTCCGCCGTGGCAGCCTCGAAAGTTTCTGCGCAGTCGCCGCCCTGGAGCAGGAAGGCCTTGCCCTGGGCCGCGGCAGCCAGCCGCTCCCGGAGGACATCCACTTCGCCGGCGAAGACCAAGGGCGGCACGACGGAAAGTTCGTTGACCGAGGCCTTGAAGACATCAGCATCCGACCACGTTGGCTGCTGCGAAATCGGCAGGTCGCGCCAGGCGTCAAGCCCGGGATAGTTCGCGGCTCCGCTCTGGGCGGTGCTGGCGAGGGGATCTACGGTGGAAGGTGCGGTGTTCGCGGTTAGCTCAGTCACCCTTCAAGAGTAGTAGCCTCCGGCAGGGTTGGGGCACTCGCGGCCGTAACTGATGCTGCCGTTCGCGTCACAGTCTTTCCTGCGCCCATCAGCCTCCGGCGCGGGGGTCGTCCTTGTCCTCAACATCGGGTTCGTCCCTGTCCTCGGCGATGTCGTCCGCAGTTGCCTCAACCTCAACCTTATGAAGGGGCTCCGGACCTTTGCCGGCCAGCCGGGCTTTAACCACGGCGGCATATTCGTCCACGTATTCCTGGCCGGAGAGCCGCATCAGTTCATACATGATTTCGTCCGTCACAGCCCTCTGGATCGCGCGATCGTCTTCCATCCCGTAATAACGACTGAAGTCCAGGGGCTGTCCGAAGATGATGCCGATCCGGCGGATGCTCGGGAGCCTCTTGCCGATGGGCTGGACCTTCTCGGTTCCGATCATGGCAACCGGCACCACAGGTACGCGGGTCTGCAGGGCAAGGCGCGCTACCCCCACTTTGCCCCGATACAGCCTTGCGTCCGGGCTGCGCGTGCCCTCCGGGTAGATGCCCAAGAGGCCACCGGAGGTGAGCACATCCTTGCCTGCCTGGAGCGACATTTCGGAGGCAGCGCCTCCGGACCGGTCCATGGGGAGCTGGTTGCTCAGCCGGAAGAACAATGCAGTGAGGCGCCCTTTGAGCCCTTTCCCGGTGAAGTATTCGGACTTGGCCAGAAAGATCACGGGACGGCGGACCATCAGGGGCAGGAAAATGGAGTCCGAAAAAGACAGGTGGTTTGAGGCGAGGATTGCCGCGCCGTTTTCAGGAACATTGTCCAGGCCTTTGACCCAAGGACGGAACAGGAAGTTGAGGATAGGACCCAAAAAGATCCTCTTCATGACCCAATAGAACACGTTTGTCCTCTCACGGCCGTTGGCAGCATGCTTCCGGCGACCCGGCCGGAACTCAACTGCAACCCTACTCCAGTGTGAAATCTCCGGAACAGTGACACGATGGAACGCATGACGGAACGCAACCCACCAGCAGCGACCGCTTTCCACTACCCAGGACACGGGCCAAATGCCTCCATTGGCGTGGCCATCTGCCATGGATTCACCGGCAGCCCATCGAGCATGCTCCCCTGGGCCGAGTACCTGGCTGCGCAAGGCTTCGCTGTCACAGTGCCTTTGCTCCCCGGTCATGGCACCAGTTGGCAGGATCTGGCGACAACCCGTTGGCAGGACTGGTACCGGACTTTCGAGCAGAGCTACCTGGAGCTGGCGGCTGAAACGGAGACCTGTTTCGTTGCCGGCCTGTCAATGGGAGGGGCCGTAGCCCTTCGCCTTGCCTCCCGCCATGACGTTCCGGGATTGGTCCTGGTCAACCCCGGACTGAGTTTCTATGATCGTCGCGTGAAGTACGTGGGGGCCCTGAAATATGTCATGCGGACCACTGAACCCATCGTCGAAGACACTCCTGCCCCTGTGCGTACCGAGGATGGCGACTACTCCAAGACACCCCTCAAGTCCGTGCATGAGCTCAAGAAGCTTTTCCGCTCTGCAACCCGGGGACTGCCACAGGTGAAGGCGCCCGCGCTTGTCTTCAAATCATCGGTTGACGGCGTTATTCCTCCAAGCTCGGTGGACACCATCCGCAGGCACATCGATTCTGCACGCCTGAAGGTGGTCTCCCTTCCGCACAGCGGCCATGTTGCCACCCTGGACGTTGACGCACCCACGATTTTCGAAGAATCCGCAGCATTTTTCCGCCAGTACGCCAATCACAGAGTAGCCTCGGAGTCATCATGAAAATGCTCCCGGATTTCTCCCCGTTCCTCAGCAGCTGGAGCGGAACTGGACCCCGCGTCGGGGTCGTCATGTCGCACGGATTCACCGGGAGCCCGCACAGCGTCAGGCCCTGGGCTGAGCATCTTGCAGCTTCCGGATATGCCGTCAGGCTGCCGCTGCTCCCCGGCCACGGCACCACCTGGCAGGACATGGCGAAGAGATCATGGCAGGAATGGCATCGCGCAGTGGATGATGCCTATCTTGAATTGGCCGCGGAATGCGACTACGTCTTTGCGGCCGGCTTGTCCATGGGCGGCACCCTGGCGTTACGGATTGCTGCCACGCGACCCGTCGCAGGGACGGTGGTGGTCAACCCAGGGCTTGTTCTGGACGATCCACGCGCCGTCATTGTCGCCGCGCTTAAGTACGTGGTGAAAACGACTCCGGCGATCGCCAATGACATCCTCAAACCGGACCAGGACGAAGGCGCTTACGCTCGAACCCCCGTCGCCGCAGCCCACGAGCTGAAGAAGATGTACAAAAACACCGCTGCGATACTGCCTCGCATCAGCACACCTGTGCGTGTCTACAAGTCAACAGTGGACAACGTCATTTCGAATGCCAGCCTCGATTTCCTCCGCTCACGCGTACAGGCCCCGGTGGAGGTCAGCTACCTCCACAACAGCCACCATGTGGCCACCCTCGACAACGACGCACCCGAAATCTTCTCCGGTACGGTCGACTTCATTCAACAGACCGTAGCCTCCTTGGCAGGACACGGGCCCTTCCCCCTAAAGGACACAGCCCATGAACAGGCCTGATCCCAACTCGGCTGACCAAAGCGCCAACAAGGACGATGACGCCGTATGGCTGGATCTGGTGGCCCGGCTGGAGGCCACGCAGTCTGCTCCTGATGCACTAGGGCAGGACTCGGACGTGCCCGCTGCGGAGACTGATCAACCGCAGGCGGGTTCCGGGAAGACCTTCAAAGACTTCGACCCCCTGGGCCTGTCGGCTTCTGCTGCCGTGCCGGCCGCGGATCCTGCTGCCGGCGAAGGGCAGGGCCGCTCGCTTGGCCCGCGCGATTTCGAGGTGGACGACGACGATGACGCGTTCGTCCCGGAAGAGCCGCCGAGCCTGGCGGGTACCGAACCGCTGACCATGTTGGCGTGGGTTGGAGCTGTGGGAGGTCCTGTCGCGCTCCTCTTCACCGCCATGTTCTGGCGATCGGCGCCCCTGGCTGCCATCCTGGGGATCGTTGCTGCGTTCGTGGCCTCGGTGGTGTTCCTCATCATGAGGCTTCCGGAGGAAAAGAATGAGGACGACGACGGCGCCCGCATCTAGCTGCCGACGTCCAGGTCCCGAGGGCTGCGCTTAGCTGTGCGTCCTGCCGCTGACCCGTGAGAGGTCCGCGGCGCCAATCATGCCGGCCCGTGGTCCCAGGGCAGCAAGTTCGATCCGGGCCATGGGCCTGAACCCGCGGCCCGTGAGGTTTTTGGCGAATGAGTCACGTGCCGGTCCTGCCAGGAGGTCTCCGGCATCGCATAGGCCGCCGCCGATGACGAACATGCCGGGATCCAGTGCTGCAGCGAGGTTCGCCAGACCCAGGCCCAGCCATTCTCCCTGGTCGGCCAGCAACTCCCGGGACGTAGCATCCCCGGCAAGAGCCAGGGCCGTGACGGCTGCCCCCGTGATGTTGTCCGCTGTCCCGCCGGCACGTTCAAGCAGGGCGCGGCCCTCGGGTGAGTTGGTCCGTACGAGTTGCCGGGCCTCACGCCCCAGCGCATTTCCGGACGCGTACTGCTCCCAGCATCCGCGGTTGCCGCATTCGCAGCGGTGGCCACCGGGAAAAATGATCTGGTGACCGAACTCGCCGGCCACTCCATAGCGGCCGCGCTCCACCCGGCCGTCCATCACCATGGCACCGCCAATACCGGTTCCGAGGGTGATGCACACCAGGCGGCTTTCACCGTGGCCGGCACCAAAGCGCCATTCAGCCCATGCCGCTGCATCGGCGTCGTTCGTAAGCAGGACCGGACGCCTGAGCAGTTTCTGCAGGCTGGCCCGAAGGGGCTCGTTGCGCCAGGCGAGATGAGGGCTGAACAGGACCGTACCGCCGTCGAGGTCCATCCAACCGGCGGCGCCGATACCCACTGAGGCGATCCTGTGCCCTGCGCTGAGCTCGTCCACGAGTTCAACGATCGTCTGTTCCACGGCCCGCGGGTCGGCACCCGGAGTGGACCGGCGGGCCTCGGCGAGGACCCTGCCTTCGGCGTCCACTACGCCCGCGGCCACCTTGGTTCCACCGATGTCGATCCCGATCGCCAGTCCCCTGCGGCCGAGGTGGCTGCGCCGGGCGGCCCAGGGTACGTCCTTCCAGGCTGCGGCCGGAGGCCTGGAATTTACGCGGGAACTGGACCGAAATGCGGGCATCCCATCATCCTATTCCGCCATGGGTCGCGCCCCCGCATCGCGGGCTCCGTAAGTCTCCGAGTTGCTTGGAATGGGGCCTCCTCCGTAAAGTTACTCGCCAGTAGGTGAAATAGGACACACCTCCGCGAGCGGGCATACTAGAGTGAAAGAAGCCCCTCGTGGCCCGTGGATATCAAAGGAGCTACCGTGCGTGAAATCAGTGTTCCTCCCCTCGTGAACATCTCCCCTGAAACCAACATCACGGACTTCGTGCTTCGGGAGGCGGACAAGGCCTCCAACCCTCCGTTGTTCTCCAAACTGGACGGCTGTGGGCAGTGGAAGGACATCCGCGCCACTGAATTCCTCGCTGACGTCCGGGCACTGGCCAAGGGCCTCATCGCCAGCGGCGTGGGTCAGGGCGACAGGGTGGGCATCATGTCCAGGACGCGCTACGAGTGGTCCCTGGTTGACTTCGCGATCTGGTTTGCCGGAGCCGTGTCAGTGCCCATCTACGAAACGTCCTCCCCATCGCAGGTGGCGTGGAATCTTGGGGACTCCGGTGCTGTGGCAGCCTTTGGCGAGTCGGCCCACCATGAGGACATCATCCGCCAGGCCGTAGTTGCCGAGGACATCACCTCCGTTGCCAACGTGTGGCAACTTGAGGGCGCCGGACTCGATGCCTTGCGCTCCGCCGGAGCCGGGGTTCCCGACGACGAACTCGAGTCCCGCCGGTCCGCCGCCGGACTGCGGGACGTCGCCACCATCATCTACACCTCCGGAACCACCGGCAGGCCGAAGGGATGCGAGCTGACGCACGGCAATTTCGTGGAACTTTCCGAAAATGCCCGCGCCTCGCTGCCGGAGATCATCAACGAATCCGGCAAGACCATCATGTTCCTGCCGTTGGCCCACGTGTTCGCCCGCTTCATCTCCGTCCTGGCGGTAGCCGGCGGGGTCCAGGTGGCACACACCCCGGACATCAAGAACCTGCTGGGCGATCTCCAAAGCTTCCAGCCGACGTTCATACTCGCCGTGCCCCGCGTCTTCGAGAAGGTTTACAACTCCGCGCTCACCAAGGCCGAAGACGGTGGCAAGGGCGCCATCTTCCACCGGGCAGTGGACACCGCGATCGCGTACTCCAAGGCCCGCCAGAACGGAAACCTTGGCCTCGGGTTGAAGCTCAAGCATGCCGTGTTCGACAAACTGGTTTACGGGAAGCTCCGGGCGGCCATGGGTGGCCACGTCGCCCATGCGGTGTCCGGAGGCGGCCCGTTGGGCGAACGCCTGGGCCACTTCTTCCAGGGCATTGGGCTGCAGATCCTGGAGGGTTACGGCCTGACCGAAACCACGGCTCCGATCTCCGTCAACACCCCGTCCATGATCAGGATCGGCACGGTAGGCGCTCCCCTTCCGGGGAACTCGGTAAAAATCGCGGACGACGGCGAGATTCTCGCCAAGGGTGTCTGCGTGATGCGCGGCTACTACAAGCGCCCGGACCTCACCGAAGAGACGTTCACCGAGGACGGCTGGTTCCGCACCGGCGACATTGGAGAGCTGGACAGCAACGGCTTCCTGAAGATCACCGGCCGCAAGAAGGAAATCATCGTCACGGCAGGCGGCAAGAATGTGGTGCCCGCCCTGTTGGAGGACCAGATCCGCTCGGACGCCCTCGTCTCCCAGGTCCTGGTGGTTGGTGACAACCGTCCTTTCATCGGCGCGCTGGTCACCCTGGACGAAGAAGCCCTGCCGGGCTGGCTGGAACGCCACGGACTGCCGGCAAGCACGACGCTGCACGAGGCCACCGAACATGCCGTGGTCAAGGCCGCGGTGCAGGAACTCATCAGCAAGGCAAACCAGTCAGTTTCACAGGCCGAAGCCATCAAGTCCTTCCGCGTGGTGCCGGCGGACTTCACGGAAGCCTCCGGCCACCTCACGCCTTCCCTCAAGGTCAAGCGCGCACAGGTCATGAAGGACTTCGACGCCGTGATCGAGGAAATGTATTCAGCGCCCCGCGCGTCCTAGCATGAGCCGGCGCACTAACGCCTGACAGCCAAAAAAGTACCCCGCCCGGACCAAGTCCGGGCGGGGTACTTTTTCCCTGGCGGCTTGCTAGCCGACTACCAGCAGCAAGTCTCCGCCCTGGACCTGTTCCACCGCTGAAATGGCAAGGCGCGAAACGGTACCTGCCACCGGCGTCGTAATGGAAGCCTCCATCTTCATCGCTTCGATGGTGGCAACGGTGTCGCCGGCCTTGACGGTGTCACCGGCCTTGACCGTGACAGTCACGGCACCGGCGAACGGAGCTGCGACCTGTCCGGGCTGGGCGGGGTCGGCCTTCTCCGCAGCCTTGACGTTGCTGACCACTGAACGGTCACGGACAACTACGGGACGGGACTGGCCGTTGAGGGTGCACATGACCGTGCGCATGCCCTTCTCGTCGGCTTCGGACACGGCTTCGAGCTGGGCAATGAGGCGTACGCCCTTTTCCAGTTCGATGACGTGCTCGGAGCCTTGCTGGAAGCCGTAGAGGTAGTCGCGGGTGTCGAGTACGGAAATGTTGCCGTAGGTCTCCACGCTCTTCAGGTAGTCCTTGGTGGGACCGGCAAAGAGCAGGCGGTTCAGCGTGTGCTGACGCGTCTTGGAGTCACCCTTGAGTGCTTCGCTGTCTTCAGGGCTGATCTCCACATCGCGAACCTTCACGCTGCGGCCCTGCAAGGCCTTGGTGCGGAAGGGCTCGGGCCAGCCACCGGGAGGATCACCAAGCTCGCCGGACAGGAAGCCGATTACGGAGTCCGGGATGTCGTAGTTCTGCGGGTTCTCGTTGAAGTCCGCAGGATCTGCGTTGAGTCCCACAAGGTGCAGGGCGAGGTCTCCCACCACCTTGGAGGACGGCGTCACCTTGACCAGGCGGCCAAGGATGCGGTCTGCCGCCGTGTACATGTCCTCGATGGCTTCGAACTGCTCCCCCAGGCCCAGCGCGATGGCCTGCTGGCGGAGGTTCGAAAGCTGCCCGCCCGGGATCTCGTGCCGGTAGACCCGGCCTGTGGGGCCGGGCAGGCCGGACTCGAAGGGTGCGTATACCCGTCGAACGGCTTCCCAATACGGCTCCATGGCGCCGACGTTGGCCAGGCTGAGGCCCGTATCGCGGGGCGTGTTGGCCAGGGCAGCCACCAGCGCGGAAGCGGCAGGCTGGCTGGTGGTTCCCGCCAGCGATGCCGCGGCGACATCCACGGCATCCACACCGGCATCGACGGCCGCCAGCAGGGTGGCGAGCTGGCCACCGGCGGTGTCGTGGGTGTGCAGGTGCACCGGCAGGTCGAAGCGCTCACGGAGCGCCGTGACAAGTTTGGCCGCTGCTGCGGGGCGCAGGAGTCCGGCCATGTCCTTGATGGCAAGGATGTGGGCACCGGCGTCGACGATCTTCTGCGCCAGCTCCAGGTAGTAGTCCAGCGTGTAGAGGTCCTCGTTGGGGTCCAGGAGGTTGCCGGTGTAGCACAGGGCGACCTCCGCAACAGCAGTTCCTGTTGCCCGGACTGCCCGGATGGCCGGAGCCATCTGGTTGACGTCGTTGAGGGCATCGAAGATACGGAAGATGTCGATGCCCGTGGCTGCGGCTTCGTTGACGAAGGCCTCAGTCACTTCTTCCGGGTAAGGCGTGTAGCCCACGGTGTTGCGTCCACGAAGGAGCATTTGGAGGCAGGTGTTGGGCAGGGCCTGGCGGAGTGCACCCAAGCGGTCCCACGGGTCCTCACCGAGGAAGCGCAGGGCGACGTCGTAGGTGGCACCGCCCCAAGCTTCCACTGAGAACAGTTCCGGCATCAGTGCCGTGACTGCAGGTCCGGCCGCAACGAGGTCGCGGGTGCGGACGCGGGTAGCAAGAAGGGACTGGTGTGCGTCGCGGAAGGTGGTGTCCGTGACGGCCAACGCGTTCTGCTCGCGCAGCGCCTTGGCGAAGCCTTCCGGGCCGAGTTCGATCAGCTTCTGGCGCGAACCGGACGTCGGGACAGGCCCTTCGACGGCGGGCAGCTTGCTGGCAGGGTCGGAATGGACCTTGAGTTCGCCGTTCGGCTTGTTCACGGTCACCTCAGCCAACCAGGTGAGCAGCTTGGTGCCGCGGTCCGCGGAGATGTGGGACTTCAGCAGTTCAGGGCGCTTGTCGATGAAGTCCGTCGCCACGTTGCCGGCGTTGAAGTCCGGGTCCGCCAGGACAGCCTGCAGGAACGGAATGTTGGTGGATACGCCACGGATACGGAATTCGGCAAGACCACGACGGGCCCGGGCAACAGCAGCCGGGTAGTCACGGCCGCGGCAGGTGAGCTTCACCAGCATGGAGTCGAAGTGCGGGCTGATTTCGGCACCCGAGTAGACCGTACCGCCGTCGAGCCTTACACCGGCGCCGCCAGCTGAACGGTAGCCGGTGATCTTTCCGACGTCGGGCCGGAAGCCATTGGCGGGGTCCTCGGTGGTGATACGGCACTGCAGTGCGGCGCCCTTGATGGATACTGACTCCTGGCTCAATCCCAGATCTGCCAGGGTCTCCCCCGAGGCGATACGCATCTGCGCCTGCACGAGGTCGACATCGGTGATTTCCTCCGTGACGGTGTGCTCCACCTGGATACGGGGGTTCATTTCGATGAAGACGTGCTGGCCGGCACGCTCACCCTCGGTGTCGACGAGGAACTCGACAGTTCCGGCGTTGACGTAGTTCAGCGCTTTGGCGAATGCGACGGCATCGCGGTAGAGCGCCTGCCGGATGTTCTCATCCAGGTTCGGTGCCGGGGCGATTTCCACCACCTTCTGGTGACGGCGCTGCAGGGAACAGTCACGCTCGAACAGATGCATGACGTTGCCCTCGGCATCTGCCAGGATCTGCACTTCGATGTGACGGGGACGCAGCACAGCCTGTTCAAGGAACATTGTGGGATCGCCAAAAGCTGCGTCAGCCTCACGCATGGCTGATTGCAGGGCTTCGGGCAAGGCTTCGCGCGTTTCGACGCGCCGCATGCCACGTCCGCCGCCGCCGGCAACGGCCTTGGCGAAGATGGGGAAGCCAATGTCGTCAGCTGCCGCGATGAGTTCGTCAAGGTCCTTGGATGGCTTGCTCGACTTCAGGACGGGCACGCCTGCCTTGCGGGCTGCTTCCAGGGCCGCAACTTTGTTCCCTGCAAGCTCCAGGACCTCTGCAGGTGGCCCCACGAAGGTAATTCCGGCTGCCTTTGCGGCCCGTGCAAGATCCGGGTTCTCCGAGAGGAAGCCATAGCCGGGGTAAATGGCGTCAGCACCGGCTTCTTTGGCGACGCGGACAACCTCCTCGACGTCCAGGTAGGCGCGGACAGGATGGCCCACCTCGCCGATCAGGTAAGCTTCGTCGGCTTTCTGCCGGTGGATCGAGTTACGGTCCTCGTGCGGAAAGACGGCTACGGTCTTGGCGCCCAGTTCATAACCAGCGCGAAACGCCCTGATCGCGATTTCGCCGCGATTGGCCACCAGAATTTTCGAAAACATACTTCTCCTGCATCATTGCGGGTGGATCGGTCGGTGGTCACAGTGTGTAGTGCCGCCAGCATCAAACACAAATCTTTGTGGCAACCATCACAATGGAATCGTCATGTGGGCGGTATATGCGTGCGCGCGATCCGAAGGCGTGCTAGTGCCCGCCGCCATCATCCCCTGGCCGGGCGCGTAGAAAGCGGGATTCAACGCCGAAGCACCATATGATGTTCAGGGGGCTTCGGCAAGCCCCGGCTCCGGCCATTCCGGAGACTAATGAGCGCGATACGGCAACCGGCGTTAGGTTTTGGGTTTTCAAGTGCAAGTAGTCAGCATCAGCAGCCTCAAGGGTGGAGTGGGAAAGACGTCCGTGACCACCGGTCTGGCGTCCGCGGCCCTCGCAGCCGGCATACCTACTTTGGTGGTGGATCTCGATCCCCATGCCGACGCCACTACGGCCCTCGGTGTCCAGCCCGGCGGGCAACAGGACATCGGCCGGATGCTGAAAAGTCCCCGACGCGCCAGGCTCCAGGACAACGTGGCCGGAAGCAGCTGGGTCTCCAACGGCTCCAGCGACGGCACCTTGGATGTTGCGGTGGGCTCCGCGTTCACAGGCGTCTATGACCGGCCCGACCTCGGCCGACGCGACCTCCGCAGGCTTTCAGCGGTGCTCGCCGGCGCGAGCAACTATGAACTCGTACTGGTGGATTGCCCGCCGTCCCTCAATGGACTGACCCGTATGGCCTGGAGCGCAAGCGACCGCGTGGTCCTGGTGGCCGAGCCGGGGTTGTTCTCCGTCGCAGGCACGGAACGGACCATGAGGGCCATTCAACTGTTCCGCCAGGAATTCGCCCCCAACCTGGCCCCGGCAGGCATCGTTGCCAACCGTGTGCGCAGTGGATCGGCCGAGCACACCTTCCGCTTGGCTGAAATGGAGTCCATGTTCGGTGAGCTGCTGCTCACCCCGCATATTCCCGAACAAGCCAACTGGCAGCAGATCCAGGGCGCGGCCCATTCGGTCCACCACTGGCCGGGAGATTCGGCGAAAAATGCCGCCAAGCTGTTCGATGCCCTGCTGGAGAGCCTTCTCGAGGGCCAGGGTACTGCCAGGGACCGCCGTCAGCGCTGACCGGAAACGGCTTTACCCATTGGCCACGAGCCAGCACAACAAGAAAGCCTCGTCCCGGCCGGGACGAGGCTTTCTTTGCGTGATAGGGGTTCGGCTTCCTAGCCGATACGTCGCGCTACGCGGCGCTTGCTCAGTTCGTCGTCCGGAAAGGACTGCTCGACGGCGTGCTCGCTCGGCAGCGCGGCCAAGCTGCCCTCAACTTCCCGCCATACACGGCCAACGGCGATGCCGAAAACGCCCTGCCCGCCTTGCACGAGGTCAATGACCTCATCTGCGGAGGTACATTCGTAGACGCTGGCGCCATCGCTCATGAGCGTGATCTGCGCCAGGTCCTCCACGCCCCGTTCGCGAAGGTGCTCAACCGCGGTTCGAATCTGCTGGAGGGATACGCCGGTATCAAGGAGGCGCTTGACCACTTTGAGAACCAGGATGTCGCGGAATCCGTAAAGCCGCTGTGAGCCTGAGCCGGCAGCTCCTCGAACAGCGGGCTCAACAAGGCCTGTACGTGCCCAGTAGTCCAGCTGGCGATATGTGATGCCTGCCGCCTTGCATGCGGTCGGGCCGCGGTATCCCGCGTCCTCGTCCAACACGGGAAGGTCCTCTGTGAAGAGTAGACCTTGGGCGCCGGATGCGGGCGCAGCAATGCCGGCAGAGGACTGCTTCAGCTCGCCTGCTTCGCCTTTCGGACTCACGTGACCTCCTTGTTCTCAGCTCCCTTGGGGACGGTGCATACCCTGATACAACGACGAAATGCAGCAGTGTAATTCCCACAAGTCGGCACCTTCCAGTGTGACTTGCGCGGGCAGTGTATGCAACGGGAACTTGATACTTCGACGTTAGGCCCGTGGAGGGCTCAGGTCAAAGACCTTGGCCCCGAAATCCTGTCGTGTCGAAACTTTCACCCTCAACTTCAGGGTGAAGGTGCCTCAACCCTCGAAATCTTCCGGTTCCACGTCGTCGAGGAACTCGCGGAACCGCCTCATTTCGCGTTCTTCATCCACGGTGGGATCCGGCTCCGAGTCCTCGCCCTCATCGTGTTCAGTGATCCGGACACCCGCTTCTTCCATGACGGCGTCAGCGCACCAGATCCGGCATTTGGCCCGCAGGGCCAGTGCGAGCGCATCCGAAGCGCGCGAGCTGACCACAGTGCCGTCGTCGAACTGCAGCTGTCCATAGAAGATGTTGTCCTCGACGGCAACGATATTGACGCTGATGATGGTGTGGCCCAGTGACTCCACGACGTCGATCAGGAGATCATGCGTCATGGGTCGGGGCGGCACCACGCCTTGCTGGGCAAGGGCTATGGCACTGGCTTCCGGAGTGCCGATCCAGATCGGCACATGCCGCTCACCGTTGAGTTCGCGAAGGAGTACCAGCGGTTGGTTTGACGGCAGTTCTATGCGTACACCGACGATTTCAACTTCTATCATCAGCTGTCCATCCGGGAGATTCGGTCGTGGACGAGGGCCCGGTGCAGGGTGAGGCAGAGATCGCTGATCTCACGTGCGGCCTCCGCGGCGCGGGCCTGGGAAGCGGCATCACGCCTGGACGTCAACGGCGCCACCGCCCTTTCCACCAGGCCAAACTCGCGCTCGGCGGCCGCCTGGAAAGGACGAAGGTGCCGGGGCTCGAGGCCGTGGCTTTCCAATTGAACGCAAGCCCTGGCTACCTGGAGGGCATGTTCGTCGAACTTGCCACCGACGTGCGATATGAGCCCGAAGCTCAGCAGCGATTCCAGCAGGGGCACGCTGGCCCCGGATTCTGCGCGCAGTTGTTCCTCGGTCAGGGCACGGGCTCGCCCGTGCACTTCTGCTGCCATCTCGGCCGAAACAACCCTGGGCGAAACCGTGACGCCGGGAGGGAGGTTCTCCGGCCGTTCACCGCGGTCGATCGCGTCAAGATAGTCCTTGATGACCTTCAGTGGCAGGTACTGGTCACGCTGCAGGGCAAGCACGAAGCGGAGACGCTCTACATCACTGTCCGCGTACTGCCTGTAGCCGGCAGGGGTCCTTTTCGGATTGATGAGTCCTTTTTCCTCGAGGAACCGGATTTTGGACGCCGTCATTCCAGGGAAGTCATCGCTTAGCTGCGCGAGGACTTCCCCAATGTTCAGGACCTGCGGTCCGCGACGGTCCGGCTGGGCAATAGCCACAGGCAGGTTCCCCGTCAGACTTGGCCTGCAGGACGGACAGGGCTGATGTAGTAGGTCAACCGGAACTTGCCGATCTGAACCTCGTTGCCGCTCTTGAGCTGTACACGGTCAACGCGGTCGTGGTTGACATACGTACCGTTGAGGCTGCCCATGTCCACGAGTTCGAAACCCGACGCCGTGCGGATGAACTGCACGTGCTTGCGGGAAACTGTGACATCGTCAAGGAAAATGTCCGCGTCAGGGTGCCGGCCGGCAGTGGTGGTGTCGGCATCCAGCAGGAACCGGGCTCCGGCGTTGGGTCCGCTGTGCGCGATGAGCAAGGCCGAGTTCGGCGGAAGTGCGTCTACGGATGCACGCTCTTCAGGGGCCAACTTGGGAGCGATGCTCGGCTCATCCCATGTTGGCGTGATGCTGATCGAGGTGGTCTCCGACGTCGGCTGTTCCTCCGCGCCGTTCCCGACATTGGCTTGATTCTGTTCGCCGCCAACCATGGAATTTCCTCCTCATCCGCTGACAGTTCCAAACCCTGCCAGCCACTTCCGCATCCCGGTACCGCCGGGCAAATCGGTTGCTGGCCCGCCCTTCCATTTTCCCGGTTAGGAGAAAACAGCCTGGCGGGCCAGATAACTTTAGCCTACCTGTTGTTCGTACTCCGATGCACTGAGCAGGGAATCCACAGCGTCAGGTTCTGCAAGCTTTACTTCAATAAGCCAACCTTCACCGTACGGGTCCGAGTTAATCAGCGCGGGATCGGTATCCAAGGCATCATTGCGATTGGTGACCTCGCCGGTAACCGGGGCGTAGATGTCACTAACGCTCTTGGTTGATTCGACTTCCCCCACAACCTCGTTTCCGGTGACCTTTGTCCCCGGTTCCGGCATCTGCGCGTACACCACATCGCCGAGCGCATCCTGCGCGAAGTCGGTGATGCCGATCCGCACCACGCCCTCTGCATCCGGAGCGGTTACCCACTCGTGCTCTGCGGTGTAGGAAAGTTCTTCTGGAATATTGCTCACGGGTGGCCTTTCATCGGGACAATGACGAACCTCGACGGCGGCCTGGCTGGGCTGGCCACCGCTGAAAGTATAGGCACAATTCCCCTGTGCCTGATGGGGTCCCTGCCATGATTGACCCATGGCCGTGCATGCACAAGTAGCAATTGGGAAAAAGCGCAATTTCGGCGCAAAATAATCCCCGGCTGACCGGCACGTTGTAGTGCTTTGTTTTTACTTTCCTTCCGTTTTTGGACTGCCGTCTCCGGGATTGCAGCAGTGTTCCCCTTAACGACGAAGCCCGCCACAGCCGTGGCGGGCTTCGTCCGTGCCTGCGTTCCGCCTCAGGCGACGGTTGCCCCGCTAGGTTCGCGTTCGACGTCGGACGTTGCAGCAGGTGCCCACGCTCCCCCGCGCTTGGCTGCTGCGGCCGCTGCCAGCATGACCGCAAGGGCGGCCACTGTAATACCTGCACCTGCCCAGATGGGCGAGGTGTAGCCGAGACCCGCGGTGATGGTGACGCCGCCCAACCAGGCACCCAGCGCGTTGCCGAGGTTGAAGGCGCCGATGTTCGCTCCGGATGCCAAGGTTGGCGCCGTGGAGGCAAAGTGCATCACGCGCATCTGGAGGCCCGGAACGGTTGCGAAGCCGAACCCACCCATCAATGCCAGTGATACGAGGGTCGCGATGCTGCTGGAAGCGGTGAGGGCGAAGAAGACCAGGACCGCCACGAGTCCGGCAAGGATGACGATGAGCGAGACGTCCAGTGCTTTGTCGGCAGCTTTGCCACCCAGGAAGTTGCCCACGAACAGTCCCCCGCCGAAAAGCACCAACAGCCACGGTACCGCGCTGGATTCGAAGCCGGAGACCTCAGTCAGGGTGAAAGCGATGTAGGTGAAAGCTCCAAACATGCCACCGAATCCGAGGATGGTCACGATGATGGAGAGCCACACCTGCCCGGACTTGAAGGCACCCAGTTCACTGCGAAGACCCTTGGTGGGCTCCGTGCTGGCCTTGGGGACCATGAGGGCGATGCCGAGCAACGCCACGACGCCAATGGCCGTGATGGCCCAGAAAGTGGAACGCCAGCCGAAGTTCTGGCCCAGCAGGGTCCCGAACGGAACGCCCAGGACGTTGGCGGCGGTCAGGCCGGTAAACATGATCGCGATGGCGCCGGCCTTCTTGTGGGCAGGCACGAGGCTCGCAGCAACCACGGAGCCGATGCCGAAGAAGGCGCCGTGGCACAAGGCGGCAACGATACGTCCCAGCAGCATCGCCGTATAGCTATCGGCAATGGCCGAGAGGAAATTGCCGGCGATAAACAGCACGAGCAGGCCCATCAGTACCGGTTTGCGCGGCAACCGGGTTACGGCGGCTGTCACCAGAAGGGCGCCAACCGTGACGCTGAGGGCGTAGCCGGAGATGAACCAACCGGCCGAAGCCTCACTGACGTTGAAGTCTGCGGCAACCTCCGGCAAGAGGCCCATGATCACGAATTCGGTCAGTCCGATACCGAATCCGCCGAGGGCAAGGGCAATCAACCCTGCGGGCATGTGGAACTCCTTAAATGGCCGATTCCCCTGGAAACTGGAAGTGCGTCGCCGGGAACCGTAGAATAATAGTTGCAGACGCTTCATATATAGTTGCACACGCTAGATACTTGCGCAAGCAACTACTTTTGAATGCGTCGCGATCGACTCAACATCTAGGCAGGAGCACAGCAGACATGGGCATCAAGGATGACGCCGTAGAAGTAAGGGCACAGGGCTGGCGGACCCTTGCCGCCCTGCACGGAAGCATCGAAGCCGAACTGGAGAGGGCACTCCAGGCCTCGAACGAACTCTCTGTTGTGGAGTACACGGTGCTCGACGCACTGAGCCGCCAGGATGGCTGGCACATGCGGATGCAACAGCTGGCCCGCGCCACCGCACTCTCCAGCAGCGCCACGACCCGCCTGGTCAATCGCCTGGAAGACCGCGGGCTGCTCACCCGTATCCTCTGCGCCGACGACCGTCGCGGGATTTACACGGAGCTTACGGGCGCCGGCCAGAAGCTTCTTGAAGCAGCCAAGCCCGTCCATGACGAGACCTTGGCTTCAGCCCTCGAAGCCGCAGAGGCCGTGCCGGAACTTGAGCCCTTGGTCCGGGCGCTCGGGGCCCTCCAGGTGGTTTAGGCGTCCGGCGCTGCTTGACTGAGGTGTTATTGACTCAGGTGTTCTGGCGGTCAGCGATTCGGTCGATGAGCTGCTGCACCTGGGCAGGGTCTGCATCGCGGGCCAGCGCAACGTAGTGGTCCAGGCGCGCAGGGCGATAACGCACCGGCAGTTTCTGCCCGGGGTCCAGGCGCGTTAGTTCGGTGATGGTGAGCGACTCGTCGGCGATTCCTCGAAACGAAAGACCCTCAACAGTGTCCACGTCCATCATGAGTACTACCCGCGGTTGACCGTCGGCGCTCACTTCGCGCCAGTCGACCAGCGTGCCTATCGCGAGTGCCCCAACCCGGAGTTCCCTGTTCCTTTGCCTCGCACTGCTGCTGAGCAAAGGATTCGGAGTCACGCCAGGGAAATCAGGACCGACGCCGAGCGAATCCCGGCTCAGATCAGGCCTAAGGAGTCCCACAAGATCACCGATGGGCTGTCTGCGCTTCCCGAAACCGAACACTGGCCACTCCTTGCTACGGTCTAATGCGGCCAATGTAGCACTTCGATGAGGAGCGGCAGCCCGCCAAAGGCAGGCAGCCCGCCAAAGACTCCGGATACGACAAAGCCCTGGTGAGGAACATTCCTCACCAGGGCATGTTGGTCGGGCTGACAGGATTTGAACCTGCGACCCCTTGACCCCCAGTCAAGTGCGCTACCAAGCTGCGCTACAGCCCGCTGGTTCCACCGTTCTCCGCCTAGGTTTTCCTCCGAAGAGTCTCACCTAAGCAGTCCGGCCGAACCACCTCCAAAAGCTTACACGAAGTTGGAGGTCGGAGACGCCATCACAGCCAAAGTCGGCTGTGATGCGCGTCTCACTTAGCGCTTCTTGCCACGCTTCTCGCGTACACGCATGTTGACCTCGATGGGAGTGCCCTCAAAGCCGAACGTTTCGCGGAGGCGACGGGTGATGAAGCGACGGTATCCCGGGTCCAGGAAGCCGGTGGTGAACAGCACGAACTTCGGCGGGCGGCTCGAAGCCTGGGTGCCGAAGAGAATGCGCGGCTGCTTTCCACCACGGACCGGGTGCGGGTGAGCTGCCACCAGTTCACCCAGGAATGCGTTGAGGCGACCGGTGGGGATACGACGGTCCCAGCTCTCCAAGGCGATGTCCAGCGCAGGGACCAGACGGTCCTTGTGCCAGCCGGTCTTGGCCGAGATGTTCACGCGCGGCGCCCACTCTACGTGCGCCAGGTCCTGCTCGATTTCGCGCTCCAGGTACCGGCGTCGCTCGTCGTCCAGCAGGTCCCACTTGTTGAAGGCGAGGACCAGCGCGCGGCCGGACTCGATGGCCAGCTGAAGGATGCGGACGTCCTGCTCGCTGAGGACTTCGTCCACGGCCAGGAGAACGACGGCGACCTCCGCCTTTTCCAGCGCGGCCTGCGTACGCAGGGACGCATAGAAGTCGGCTCCCTGTGCCATGTGCTGGCGGCGGCGGATACCGGCGGTGTCGACGAAGCGCCATGTGCGGTCACCGAGCTCGATGAACTCGTCCACGGGGTCGCGGGTGGTGCCGGCAAGCGGATCCACCACAACGCGCTCGGAGCCTGCAAGCTTGTTCAGCAGCGAGGACTTGCCCACGTTCGGGCGCCCGATCAGGGCGATACGGCGCGGACCGCCGGAGCGCTCCACTCCTTCCACCAAGGAGTACTCGGGAAGCGTATCCATGACGTGGTCCAAAAGGTCGGCAACACCGCGGCCGTGGAGGGCCGAAACGGGGTAAGGCTGACCGAAGCCCAGGCCCCACAAAGCTGCGGAGTCTGCTTCCTGCGCAAAGTCGTCCACCTTGTTGGCCACCATGATGACCGGCTTCTTGCTCTTGCGGAGCATCTTCATGACGCCCTCGTCCGTGGCGGTGGCGCCAACGGCGGAGTCCACCACGAAGAGAACGGCGTCAGCGAGCTCAACGGCCATTTCCGCCTGCTCGGCCACGCGGGCGTGGATGCCCTTGGCATCGTGTTCCCATCCACCGGTGTCCACCAGCGTGAAGTTGCGGCCATTCCAACGGGCCGAGTACATGACGCGGTCGCGGGTTACGCCAGGGGTGTCCTCGACGACGGCCTCCCGGCGGCCCAGGATGCGGTTGACCAACGTGGACTTGCCGACGTTCGGACGGCCAATAATGGCCAAGACGGGATCCAGCTTGAGCGGACCTTCGTCACCTTCATCGCCGTACTCGCCGCTGAGCAGCGCAGCGTCTTCTTCGTCGAGTTCGTAATCGTCCAGGCCGGCCCGGAGGGTGGCCGCGCGAAGCTCGGCCTCGTCGTCGTCCAGGGCAGCCAGGTTTTCAGCCACCTGGTCGGTGCCGGTGGGCGTGTATTCGTCGTCGCCGGCTCCGTGGAGGCCGGATTTTTGAGTCGTATCGCTCATTGCACTTTCCTTAGTGGTGGTCTGCCGGCGTCCCGGCTACTTCTGATGGGCGGTGCTGCTGGCTGGGTACCCCGGGCACAGGCTCCGTGGGTAGTCCCTGGCCCGTGGCCCGGATGGCATCCTGGACGTGTCCGGCGAGGGCTTCACGGATTTCCGCTGCCGCCCTGTCCATTGAAACACGCCCCGGTTCGCCCTTCCGGCGCTTCACCGTGATGGGTTCGCCGAAGCTCACATGAAGCTTTCGGCGCAGTTTGGGGATATGGTCGCGGTGCTCGTCGCCCTGGCGGGTTCCGAGGATGGCGACCGGGATGACTGTTGCTCCGGAGTTGATGGCGAGCCAGGCAACTCCGTTGCTGATGTTTTCGGCGTTGCCGCTCCCCCGGGTTCCTTCAGGAAGAATCCCGACGCAACGGCCGTCGTCGAGCAGTTGCTTGCCGATGTGCAGTGCGGTGCGGTCGCCGGTCCGGTCCACCGGAATCTGTCCGGAGCCCCGCAGGACTTTGCCCAGGAAACCTTTGAACATCTCTTTCTTGACCAGTATGTGCATGGGGCGCGGCGAAGCGCCGAACATCACTGGCCCGTCCAGGAAGCTGATGTGGTTTGCTGCGAAAACCACCGGCCCGGCCGCGGGAACATTGCTTTTCCCTGACACCACAGTCCGGTAGAGGACATGGTCCAGGAACCAGCCCACCGGGCGGCTCCACAGTCGCGTCCATGCTGGAGGCAGCTGATTCCTAGTCGCCATAGATGACCTTGCTGACGATCGCCAACGCGGTATCGACGGTTTCCTCAAAATTGAGGTCGGAAGAATCAAGCGTCACAACGCCGTCGGCCGCCTGGGTGAAGTTCACCACCGTGGAGTCCTTGGCGTCACGCTGGATCACCTGGGCAGCGAGCTGCTCCTTGGTCTGCGTGCCGCCCAGCTGGATTCCACGACGCCGGAGCCTTGCTTCCTCGCTGGCGGTCAGGAGCATGCGGACCTCTGCATTTGGAACGACGACGGTGGTAATGTCGCGTCCTTCCACCACCATGCGGTGGTGGTGCTGGCCGATCAGCTCGCGCTGCCTGCGGATCAGTTCAGTCCGTGCGCCGAGGGTGGTGGCCACGGCACTGACGGAGGAGGAAATCAGCGGTTCACGGATCTCGTCGGTGATGTCGGTGCCATCGACGGCGACGTACTCCTTGGAGGTGCTGGTGCTGACCTCCAACGGCATGGTTTTGGAGGCATGCTCAACAGCGGCGCCGTCGTGCAGGTCCACGCCTGTCTTCAGGCAGTACCAGGTCAGGGCGCGGTACATGGCACCCGTGTCCAGGTAGGCCAGCTTCAGGCGCCTGGCAACTTCCTTGCTGACACTTGATTTTCCGGATCCGGATGGGCCATCGATCGCAATAACCAAGGGTTTGCCGGGCCGGGCAACCGTTTCGGGACCAAAGAATTCACGTGTCATTACTGGAGTACCCGCCATCCACGGTCAGTCAAAGCTTCAACAAGGAGGTCGTGCTTGCTGGGAAGCACGGAAAGCTCCACCATGCCCACGTTCTGTCCCGACGAATGGTCGAGCCTGAGGTCTTCAAGGTTCACGCCGATCTCGCCAATCTCCGTCAGGAGCCGGGCGATCTGGCCGGGCTTGTCATCCACCAGGATGGTGAGCCACGAATACGCCTGCGGTGGGCCGCCGTGCTTGCCAGGAATACGGGCCTGGCCCGCATTGCCCTCGCTGATCAGCTGGGCAAGGTCGAGCCTTGCCCCCGGTGCCGACGGAGCTTCCAACGTACCGATCAGCCGGTTCAGGTCCTCACGGACACCATGAAGGATGGACACCACTTTGTCTGCGTTGCCTCCCAGGATCTGCACCCACAGGGTCGGATCGCTGGCAGCGATCCGGGTAGTGTCCCGGAGCCCGTTCCCCGCCAAAGAAAGGGCGTGCAAGGGCGTACCCTGAAGCCGGCTGGCCAGCAGGGAAGACATGATCTGCGGCAAATGCGAGACCAAGGCAACAGCTTCATCGTGCTCGTCCGCGCTGAACTGGGAAACAATCGCTCCCAGATCGCCGGCCAGTGCACGCGCAACCTGCACGGCCCCGGGTGAGGTCTCCTCCGACGGGCAAACGACCCACGGCATGGAGGTGAAGAGTTCGCCCCTGGCCGCAACGGGCCCGGACTTCTCACGACCAGCCATGGGGTGCGTCCCAACGTAGCGGGAGAGATCCACGCCGCGTTCGCGCAGCTGCGCCAGGATTGTTGCCTTGACGCTGGCGATGTCCACCACGACGGCGGACGCGTAGTCCGACAAAGCTTTCTGAACGACGTCGGCCGTTACGTCAGGCGGGGCAGCAACAACTACCAGCTGGGGTTCTTCGCCCAGCTCCGGCAAGGGCCTACCCGCCCCGATGTCCACGGCAACCGCTTGGTTGGTGGGAGAAGGATCGAATAGGAAGACCGGGACTCCGCGCCCGCGCAGCCCGAGGCCAATGCTGGCGCCCAGCAGGCCTGTACCGAGAACGACGACCGGGCCATCAAGATGGCCCCGGCCGTGCGTACCGAATGCCGACATGCCCTAGAGCCCCACAGATGCCAGGAGGTGTCCGACTTCCTGCCTGCCGAGGTTGCGGATGCTTCCCTGGCGCTGGTCACCCAGGCCAATGGGGCCAACCTTGACGCGGACAAGCCGTTCAACCGGGAAACCGACGGCGTCGAACATGCGGCGCACAATGCGGTTCTTTCCGGAGTGGAGGACAACCTCGATCAGGACGTGCCCAGGGGTGGAGTCCACCAGGCGGAAGGAGTCCACGGCTGCAACGCCGTCTTCAAGCTCAACGCCGCTCTTCAGCTTGGCGCCGACACCCTGCGGGAATGGTCCACGCACCTGTACCAGGTACGTCTTGGGTACCTCGTAGGAAGGGTGCGTCAAGCGGTTGGCGAGCTCGCCGTCGTTCGTCAGCAGCAGCAGCCCCTCGGTGGCGACATCCAGGCGGCCGACGTGGAACAGGCGTTCGCCCTTGTTCTTGCTGTTCTTCAGGAAGTCGCTGATGCAGGGCCGGCCCTCGGGGTCTTCCATGGTGGAAACAACGCCCTTGGGCTTGTTGAAAACCATGTAGACCAGGGTGTCATCGAGCTGGATGCGGATTCCGTCAACGTGGATCACTGCGGACGTGGGGTCCACGCGCATTCCGAGTTCGGTGGTGACCACGCCGTCAACTTCAACGCGTCCTTCGAGGATCATTTCCTCGCAGACACGGCGTGATGCGACGCCGGCCTGGGCCATGACCTTCTGCAGGCGTACGCCGTCGACGTCGTGAAGGTCCGACTGAGGGACCTCCTGGCGTGGCCCGCGGTTGCGGCCCGGCTTGCGTACGGGACCAAGGTTCTGGCCGAAACGCTCACTGCCGAAGGCCTTGGAACCGAACTGCTTGGATTGTTTTGGCTTGGGCTTCAAGGCGCCGGGCGTGCCGGGAGCCTTGCCGAAGCCGGGCTTGTTTGAGCCGGGCTTGCGGAACGGCTTTGCCGACCTGGCGGCCTGGCCGCGGTCGAAGTCGCCCGCCGTTGTGGGGTTGTCGGGATCGAAGGGAGCAGCTTCGCGAGGCTTCGAAGCTTTGAAGGGGCGTCCCTCCCCCTGGGTGAAGTTGCGCTTGCCTGCGCCGGCACTGCCGCCGCGGCCGGAGAAGCCGCCTGCGTTGGAGCGGCCTGCGCCGCCCTTGGCCTCATTGCGTCCGGAGCTGTTGCGTCCCGAACCGTTACGTGGTGAACTCTGGCGTCCCGCCTGTGTCATGACCCGTCCTTGTGTAGTAATGGCCGGCAATCCGTGCTGCAATCAACACTAGCCAGCCGGGCAGACATCGTCTGCCCCTTGTCGCTATGCACCTTATTAAGGTGCCCTAAATCAGTATGAAGTTGTTTCGCATGGCCGGCAGGAGCCCATGGCTACATCCGGCTTGCGTCGTAGTACTCCTCGATACCTTCCAGGCCTGGAAGGTGCGGCGAGAGCTGTGGCAATTCCGCCACCGATCCAATGCCCATCCGTTCCAGGAAATACGAGGTTGTCCGATACAGCACAGCCCCGGATTCGGGATCCGTTCCGGAGTCCTCGATCAAACCCCTCTGGGTGAGGGTCCTGACCACAGAATCGACATTGACACCGCGAATGGCGGAAACCCGGGCCCTGGAGACCGGTTGCCTGTAAGCAATGACCGCCAGTGTTTCAAGCGCTGCCTGAGTAAGCCTGGTGGTCTGCCCTTCGAGGACGAACCTGCCCACGATGTCGGCAAAATCCGACCGTGAATAGATCCGCCACCCACCGGCGACGTTCCGCAATTCAAAACCCCGGGGTGCAGTGCTGGCAACGGCAAAGCCGACAGCATCCACGTCCGGGGCTTTAACAGTATAGCCGCTATACTCCCGCTGCAGGTCCTCCAGCAAATCCTCGACGACGGCGACCGTTACGTTAAGGCCCGCGGCCAGCTCTTCGGAAGTGGCCGGCTGGTCAATGACCATGAGGACGGCTTCCAGCGCAGCCCGGGCGCCACCGGGCAGCTCCTCAAGTTCCGCCAGGCCGTCCTGGTCCACTTCTTGTTCAGTCATCATCGCTCGCCTCATATTCTTCGCTCAGGCTGGAGCTGTCCCACTCCGCGTCGTCGCCGGTCCAGCGAACCATCAGTTCGCCCAACGGTTCGGGCTGTTCGAAGGCAATTACCCTGTCACGGAACATCTCCAGCAGGGCCAGGAAACGTGCCACCACCACCAGGGTGGTGTCTGCGTCGGCAATCAGGGTTTGGAAGGACAGGGGCGCTCCAAGTTTGAGGCGGTGCCCCAATATTCCAGCCTGTTCCTTGACACTTACAGGCGGAGCATGGAGGTGGCCCAAGCCAACTTCTTCAGGGGCCTCGTCCTTGGGCTTGAGCGCCTTAGCCGCCAGTTCCCCGAATTGCTCCGGCGTATGCCGCCAGACGAGCTCAGGGAGCAATGCAGCAAAATGCGCTTCCAGGGCCACTTGCCGCGGGTACCTCCGGGCTTCCTGCTCCAGGGTTTCGCCCATGATCCCGGCCATTTGCTTGAAGGCCTTGTACTGCAGGAGGCGTGCGAACAACAAGTCCCTTGCCTCAAGGAGGGCGATGTCCTCGGCGTCCTCTACCTCTCCTGCGGGCAGAAGACGTGCCGCCTTGAGGTCAAGCAGCGTTGCAGCGATCACCAGGAACTCGCTGGCCTCATCCAGCGCCCAATCCTCGCCCAGTTCCTGCAGGCGGCGGATGTACTTGATGAACTCATCGGTGACGGTAGCCAACGCTACTTCGGTGATGTCCAGCTTGTGCTTGGAGATCAGGCCAAGAAGGAGGTCGAAGGGCCCGGTGAAGTTGGCCAGCCGAACCTCAAAGCCGGCCTTCGACGCCTGGGAGGTACCGGCGTCGGGCGTTCCCCCTTCGGCCACCGCTTCCGGAGCCGGGGCAAGTGACGGTGCCACCGTCCGTTACGGCGCGCCGCCGCGCGAGATCAGTTCCTTGGCCAGTCGGCGGTAAGCGTCGGCCCCAATGTGGTTGCCTGCGTAGCTTGTAATGGGCTCAGCGGCCACCGTGGCATCGGCGAACTTGATGGAACGCTTGATGACGGTCTCGAAGACTTTGTCTCCGAAAGCTTCCACCAGGCGGGAGATCACTTCGCGGCTGTGCAGGGTGCGGGCGTCGTACATCGTGGCGAGGACGCCATCCACCTGCAAACGCGGGTTGAGGCGGTCCTGGACTTTTTCAATGGTCTCCACCAGCAGGGCCACGGCACGAAGGGCGAAGAACTCGCAGATCAGCGGAATGATGACACCGTGGGCGGCGGTAAGGGCATTGACGGTCAGCAGGCCCAAGGACGGCTGGCAGTCGATGAGGACGACGTCGTAGTCGTCTTCCACGTTCTTAAGGGCACGGTCCAGGACCTGTTCACGGGCGACCTCATTGACCAACTGAACTTCTGCAGCGGAGAGGTCGATGTTGGCGGGAAGGAGGTCCACGCCTTCCACTCCGGTCTGCTGAATGGCATCGCGGATGTTGACCTTACGGTCCATCAGGACGTTGTAAACGGTGAGGTCAAGTTCGTGCGGGTTGGCACCCAGTCCTGCCGACAAGGCACCCTGGGGGTCGAAGTCCACCAGCAGGACACGCCGGCCGTATTCTGCGAGCGCCGCTGCCAGGTTGATGGTGGACGTCGTTTTACCCACGCCGCCTTTTTGATTGACCATGGCGATGACTCTCGCCGGACCATGGGAGGCAAGCGGGGCGGGTTCCGGGAATTCGCGGTGAGGGCGGCCCGTAGGCCCCATGACGGCGTCTTCCAGATCGAGCTCGGTGCCTTCCAGCGTAGCTGTTCCCCGTTCGATGCTCACGTATCTAACCACTCTTTCGACGACGATCTTCCCTGCCGCTGTACCCCCGGCCGCAGCGCTACTACCCACTTAGGCTACAGGTTCCGACACGGTTATTCGGGGAACTTGACTTTGTCCCCTGTTTGAGCCTTGACCTTCTAGTTGAGGTCGAAGGTTCGGTTTCGGAACTCCATGCGGCAAAAGGAAACGCCGAAGGCCGGCACCTGGGCGGTGCCGGCCTTCAGCCATGGTTTTACTGCTGTGGCGCAGGGGCGGCTAGACCGTTTCCTTGGTGCGGGTTTCGGCCTCCGTCGCTGCCTCTTCATCGCCGTGGGCCATCATTGTCTGCTCGTCGAACGGCTCGCTTCCGGAAAGCACCCGCTCAACCTGGCCGTTATCGATTTCCTTGACCCAGGTACCGATGAGGACGGTGGCCACTGCGTTGCCGGTGAAGTTGGTCAAGGCGCGGGCTTCGGACATGAACCGGTCGATTCCGACGATCATGCCTACCCCGCCCAGGAGTTCAGGCTTGTGTGCCTGGAGGCCGGCGGCGAGGGTAGCCAGTCCGGCACCCGTTACCCCTGCAGCGCCCTTGGAGGCGATGATCATGAAGACCAGCAGGGAGATCTGGGCGCCGAGGTCCAGCGGGGTACCCATGGCGTTGGCGACGAACAGGGAAGCCATGGTCAGGTAGATGGCCGTGCCGTCCAGGTTGAAGGAGTAGCCCGTGGGAACGGTAACGCCAACTACCGGCTTGGAGACGCCCAGGTGTTCCATCTTGGCGATCAGGCGGGGAAGCGCTGCTTCGGAGGAGGACGTCGAGAAGATCAGCAGGTATTCGCGGGCCAGGTACTTCATGAGGCGGAAGATGTTGACGCCGGCGACTGCGCGGAGCAGGGTGCCCAGGATGACCACGATGAACAGGATGCAGGTGATGTAGAACGCGACCATCAGAGTGAACATACTGAGGATTGCCTGCGCGCCGGTTGCGCCAACGACGGCTGCAATGGCACCAAAGGCACCAACGGGTGCGAGCCACATGATCATGATCAGGATCCGGAAGACCAGGCGCTGGCCGTGGCCGATCGCTGTAAGGATGGGCTGGCCCTGCTTGCCCATCTTCTGAAGGGCGAAGCCGACGAGGATGGCTGCCAGAAGGGTGGGCAGGACGGGAATGTCGCCGGGGATGATGCCGAGGAGGAAGTCAACGGTGCTGTCCGTGGCCGCCTTCTTGTTGGGATCGTAGGGGGTCAGCTTCAGGCCTTCGCCGGGGTGGATGAGGTTTCCGACCACCAGGCCGATGGCGAGCGCGAAGGTGGACATCGCCACGAAGTAGCCCAGGGCAAGTCCGCCGACTTTTCCGACCGTTGCGGCCTTGGCTATGGAGCCGATGCCCAGGACGATGGTGCAGAAGATCACCGGGGCGATCATCATCTTGATAAGTTTGATGAAGCCGTCACCCAAGGGCTTGAGCGACTTTCCAACCTCCGGGAACATGAGTCCGACTACAGCGCCGAGCACTACGGCCAGGATGACCGCGATGTACAGGTAGTGCGACTTGTCGAGCCCCCTGCGTCCGCTTTTGGCAGCTACTGCCGACTCTCCTCGTTGAGAGGTCATGGGATTCTCCTTCTGGATACTGTGTAAGGCGCTGCGGTCCTGCACTGATGTCCAATCCGCTGCCCTTGTGTGATATCCATCATTGAGCCGCTGGTGACATACATCACCGTTGCGGTCATATTGGTCATGGAGGTCCTTTTGTTTCACAGCTGGAGCATTGCCCGCCGATTGTTTGTGGCAAACCTGTTGTTCGTCCTGGTGATGACAGCGGTCTTCGGGACCTTCTCCGTGGTGGAGGCCAGGGACAGGGCCTACGACAATGCGGGCGGACGAATGCTGGCCCTTGCCACGTCCATTGCCAACAATCCCCTGGTGCTTCAGGCTGCGGCCACCGCCAACCCGTCGGAGGTCCTGCAGCCCTACGCTTTGGAGGTCATGCACGACGCCGACGCGGATTTCATTACGATCATGGCGCCGGATCGGACGCGGTGGACCCATCCCAGGACCGAGGAGCTGGGCAAGCCTTATATCGGGACCATCGAGCCCGCCCTTCGGGGAGAGACTTTCACGGAGGTCACTGCTGGAACTTTGGGCCCCTCGGTACGCACCATCGCTCCGGTCAGGGCCCCGGACGGTTCCATCAAGGCTCTGGTCGCCGCCGGAGTTACGGTGCGTACCGTGGACACCGATGTTGCTGAACGATTGGGCGTGATTGGTAGCATCGCCTTGGTGGTGTTGGCCTTCGGTTCCTTCGCCGCCTGGCTCCTTGGGCGCTACCTGCGCTCGGTCACCCGTGGTTGGGGTCCGGAACAGCTTGCGCAACTGTTCGCGTACTACGAATCGGTGCTGCACTCGGTACGTGAAGGCGTGATCCTGATCGATACCCGCGGCAAGGCCGTGATGTACAACGACCAGGCAGCGGAGCTGCTGGGGTTGGAGCCGTCCGACGCCGACAGGTCACCGGATGCTGCCCCGAAGCTGGCGGACCTTCCGTTCGACGGCAGCCTGCGGGCGTTATTTGAATCCGGCCGGCCCGCCCACGACGAAATCCATCTCACGGGCTCCCGTATCTTGGTAGTCAACCAAGCGCCGGCCGTTGGACCGGTTCCCGCGCGCAGCCGGCAGAAACCAGCGGTGTACGGGACCGTGGCAACCATCAGGGACCGAACGGAAATCGAGTCCCTGGGCACTGAACTACAGACCATGAAGACCCTCTCTGACGCGCTGCGCGCCCAGACCCATGAACATGCCAACCGCCTCCATATGATCGTCTCCCTGCTGGAGCTGGGCCGGACCCCGCAGGCATTGGATTTTGCCACCAAGGACCTTGAACTCAGCCAGCAGCTCACCGATGACATGGTGGCCTCCGTGGATGAACCGGTGATGAGCGCGCTGGTGATGGGTAAAGCGGCCGAAGCACACGAGCGTGGAGTGGAACTGGTTGTCCGCACGTCAGGCAGCAGCGGTGTCCGCGGCCTTGAGATCCAGGACCTCGTCACCATCCTGGGTAACCTGCTGGACAATGCGATCGATGCCGCGGCGGCCGGCGACTTCCGCCGGCAGGTGGAGTTGGACGTGGATGCTGGCGCTGCCGCCGTCGAATTCACGGTGCGCGACTCGGGAGGCGGCATCAACCCGGACTCAATTGACGACGTATTGCAGTATGGGTTCAGCACGAAGTCCTCCGACGGCGGCCCGCGTGGTGCGCACGGACGTGGCGTTGGTCTGGCACTGGTCCGGCAGGCCGTCCAGCGACTCAACGGTACGATGACCATCAGCAATCCCGGTGGCGCACAGTTCCACGTTGTGCTGCCCGCGCCGGTTCCCGAGGAAGAGAAGGCATGACAGAGATCCGCGTCCTGGTTGTGGAGGACGAGCCGATAGCATCGGATGCCCATTCCATCTATGTTGGCCGCCTTGACGGGTTCACTTTGGTGGGTACTGCACCGGACGGACAATCGGCGCTGCGTATCCTGGGCGAGTTCGCGGCGTCCGGCTCCCCCGTGGACCTGGTCCTGCTGGACATGAACCTTCCGGACCTGCACGGACTGGACGTCGCACGGCGTATGCGTTCCGCAGGGGTCTTTGCCGACATTATCGCGATCACGGCTGTCAGGGAACTGAACATTGTGCGCAGTGCCGTATCCATCGGCGTCGTGCAGTACCTCATCAAGCCGTTCACCTACGCCACTTTCGCTGACAAACTCCGCAGCTACCGGACCTTCCGGGAACAGCTGGCGGGTTCAATGTCCGGAATTTCCAAGGCCGGAGCGTCACAAAGCGACGTGGACCAGGCGTTCGCGAGCCTCCGTGCCCCAACGGAACTGCCGCTGCCCAAGGGTTTGTCCGGTTCCACCCTCGAAGCGGTGAAGGACCTGGTGCGGGCGCGGCAGGAACCTGTTTCCGCGAGCGAAGTCATGGACGCGCTGGGCATGTCCAGGGTTACCGCCCGGAGGTATCTGGAGTATCTGGCCGACGCCGGTACGGTCACCCGGGCGCCGCGGTACGGCACCCCGGGCCGGCCTGAGAACGAGTACGGCTGGAACCGGAGTTAGTCGGTCGCTCCCAGCCGTAAAAATTCCACAGAAGCGTCCCTACAGAGGGAAATGCTCTAACTCCGTGATTTATGGCAGCATGACGCAATGGGAGCATTTCAGCGGTTTCACGCCGGCTACGTTGGGCGGACAGGCGTGGCAGTGGGGGTGTTCGTTGCCGTTGATCATCTCCGGCGGGCAGGAAAGCTCAGCGAACAAGAGATTGTCCTCTACGCCATGACGGATGTGTGGTTTCAGGAGAACCTTCCCAACCCGCCCTTTTACGACGACGGAAACTCCATTGGTGCGGTCACGTGGTTCCGGGACACTAGCGACTCGATGACAGGCCGGTTACAGCCTCTATTATCGATTTTGGATTCAAATGACGTCACATGGCAACGGTCAGTCTCGGATGATCCAGGTCGAATTGTCTACGAGGACCAGTGGCAAATTGGCGTCATCCCGCCGGTACGGATGCCCATGACCCAGCTGTCGTACGCGGGCCCGCTTGGTGCCGACAATTGGTCCGAGGTCAGGAATCAGGTCCTTTCCAGCAATCTGTGACGAGTCTCTGACGTATGTTCGCACCCTCGCTCGTCCTGTATACATTGGACCAGAAAATAACCAAGAATCTAGCGCTGGCGGAGGCTTGTGTATACACTGGGGGCATGCGAGCTGGTGATCGGGCTTACGCGGCCCTTCGTGAGGACATCATGGAATGGCGCCTGCGGCCGGGCACTGTTTTGGCCGAGGTGGAGCAGTCCGAACGCCTCGGGGTCTCGCGCACACCGGTCCGGGAGGCGCTGGGACGACTCACGGCGGAAGGTTTGACGGCGGCGGCGGGGGGCCGCGGCGTCGTCGTGACCGATATTTCGCTGGAGAGCATCGATGAATTGTTCGAACTGCGGGAAACCCTGGAGGTGAGGGCCGCCGCGCTTGCTGCCCAGCGCGGCGAGCCCGGTGTTTTCACTGAGCTGTACCGCCAACTCCTGCGGGCACCGGAGCTGCTGGATGAGAAGGATCCTGCCCGACGCGAGTATTACGCGCTGGTGGGCCGTTTGGATGAGGCCATTGATGCCTCGATCTCGAATTCCTACATGGCCCAGGCCATGCGCGGCCTTCGGGTCCACCTGGTCCGTATCCGCAGGCTGGCTGCCAACGACGCCGAAAGGCTGACCGCCGCAGCGGCCGAGCACGCGGCGATCGCTGAGGCCATCGCCGCGGGCAACCCACGGCTGGCAGAAGCGGCGACCACCTTGCACCTGCACCGCAGTCTCACCCATCTCAAGGCCACGCATCCGGCCGCCACAGCCTCCCACCAGTAATAGGTCCACCGGTAATACGTCCCATCAGAAGGAGCATCATGGTCAAGAACCATCACGTCCGTGTCTACAAGTCCGAAGAGAACCTCCCCCGCGAGGAGCAGTTGGCACACAAGATCGCCGTGGTCGCCGCCGACCCCGTCGAGGTCACCGCCGAGGTCACTGACATGGTGATCAACCGGATCATCGACAACGCCTCCGTAGCCATTGCCTCGCTCAACAGGGCACCGATCGTCGCGGCCCGCGCCCAGGCCCTGACCCACGCACCGTCCGCGAACGGCAAGGGCGCCCGCGTTTTCGGTATCAGCGAGCAGGTCTCCCCCGAGTGGGCTGCGTGGGCCAACGGTGTGGCCGTGCGTGAACTGGACTACCACGACACCTTCCTCGCCGCCGACTACTCCCACCCGGGCGATAACATCCCGCCGATCCTGGCCGTCGCCCAGCACGTCGGCTCCAACGGCAAGGATCTGGTCCGGGCCATCGCCACCGGCTACGAAATCCAGGTGAACCTGGTCAAAGCCATCTGCCTGCACAAGCACAAAATCGACCACGTCGCCCACCTCGGCCCCTCCGCCGCGGCCGGCATCGGCACCCTGCTGGGGTTGGATGTTGAGACGATCTTCCAGTCCGTGGGCCAAGGCCTGCACACCACCACCGCCACCCGGCAGTCCCGCAAAGGCGAAATCTCCACCTGGAAAGCCCACGCCCCGGCCTTCGCCGGCAAAATGGCCGTCGAAGCGGTGGACCGGGCCATGCGCGGACAAACCTCCCCCGTGCCGATCTACGAAGGCGAAGACGGTGTCATCGCCTGGATGCTCGACGGCCCCGACGCCTCCTACGAAGTACCCCTGCCGCTTCCCGGTGAAGCCAAGCGCGCCATCCTGGACACCTACACCAAGGAACACTCCGCCGAATACCAGGCCCAGGCCTGGATCGACCTCGCCCGCAAACTCCACAACGAACACCCCGAAACCACCAACCCGGCCAACGTGGAATCCGTGCTGATCAAGACCAGCCACCACACCCACTACGTCATCGGTTCCGGCGCGAACGACCCCCAGAAATACTCCCCCACCGCGTCCCGGGAAACCCTGGACCACTCCATCCCCTACATCTTCACCGTCGCCCTCCAGGACGGGACCTGGCACCACGTTCACTCCTACGCCCCCGAACGCGCCGCCCGCCCGGACACCGTGGAACTCTGGCACAAAGTCACCACCGTCGAAGACCCCGAATGGACCCGCCGCTACCACTCCCTGGACATCGCAGAAAAAGCCTTCGGCGGCACTGTTGTCATTACACTCACCGATGGGTCGGTCATCACCGACGAGATCGCCGTCGCCGACGCGCACCCCCTCGGGGCCCGGCCCTTCGCCCGGGCACAATACATCACCAAGTTCCGCACCCTCGCCGCCGGGCTCGTCGAGGAGACCGAAATCGAACGGTTCCTCACCGCCGTCGAACGCCTCCCCGAACTCGGCGCAGGCGAACTGGACCAGCTCAACATC